>UCJA01000008.1 GCA_900472675.1 Hyphomicrobiales bacterium | reverse complement strand
GCGCTCGCACGCCAGGTGGCTTGAGGCACTTCACGCTGTCTCCTGCCCGCGCGTGGCAGGGGAGAAACGCACGCAAGCGTGTTGCGATCTGTCAGATCCGCTCCTCACGCTTTACGTTTCTGTTTGATCGCATGTCGTCATCTCAAAACCGCTTCACAGTTTTGTGCGACATGCTTAGGCCGCCAGTTCCGTGCGGCTGACGATGTCATCGGCGCGCCGGCGTGCCTCGGCGTCGGCCGCATAGACGTCGTCCATCGTCAAAGCGGCGCCATAGCCCACCATCTCGTCCATGACCCGTTCCACGACATCGGCCATCTGCAGGAAGCCGATGCGGGCTGCGCAGAAGGCGTGGAAGGCAATTTCCTCCGCCGCGTTCATCACGGCACCCTGGACGCCGCCCCGTTCGAGCGCGGTGCGCGCGAGGCGGAGCGCCGGGAAGCGCTGTTCGTCCGGTGCTTCGAAATCCAGCCGCGCGAGTTTTGCAAAATCCAGCCGCTCGACATTCAGCTTCGGCCGATCCGGATAGGTCAGCGCGTAGCCGATCGCGGTGCGCATATCGGGGCAGCCGAGCTGCGCCAGAACCGATCCATCCGTATAGCCGACCATGGAGTGGATGACCGACTGCGGGTGGACGATGACTTCGATCTGTTCGGGCGTCAGGTTGAAGAGGTGCTTCGCCTCGACCATTTCGAGCGCCTTGTTGAACATGGAGGCGCTGCCGATGGAGATCTTCAATCCCATGGACCAGTTGGGATGGGCGCGGGCGATCTCGGCGGTCACGCCGGCCATCTGCTCGCGGGTCCAGGTGCGGAAGGGGCCGCCCGATGCAGTCAGCACGATGCGCTCCACGGCGTGATGCTGGTCGTCTTCGAGTGACTGGAAGATGGCGCTGTGTTCGCTGTCGACAGGAATGAGCCGGCCACCGCCTTCGGCGACTGCCTTCACGAAAAGCTCTCCGGCCGAGACCAGACATTCCTTGTTGGCGAGCGCGATATCGGCGCCGCGTTTTGCGGCAGCGAGCGTCGGGCCAAGCCCTGCCGTGCCGACGATGGCTGCCATGACCCAGTCGGCGTCGCGTGAGGCTGCCTCGATCAGCGCCTCGCGGCCTGCCGCCACTTCGATGCCGGTGCCGGAGAGCGCCTCCTTCAAGGCACCGTAGCAGGCTTCATCGGCAGTGACGGCGAGACTTGCGCCGCAGGCCTTGGCTTGTTCGGCGAGCAGGGCCACGTTGGCATTGCCGGTGACGGCGACCACATCGAAGGCGTCCCGCCCGCCCAGTTGCTCTACCACATCGAGTGTGTTGACGCCGATCGAGCCGGTGGATCCGAGGATGCTGATGCGACGTCCGGCGTTTTCGGCCATGAGATCTTCCATTCTAAAGCTTGGGCTTGGTCTACAAGTGAACGTCGAGGCTCACAAGCACATGCTTGAATTTCAGGCAGGCTGCGACCAAGTGCTGCTTGCTTCCCATGCTCTCTCACAGGCACATAGGGCGATGAACACAATCAGCGATATTTCGACCACATGCGTTGTTGCCGGCGCCGGACCCGGCGGGCTGATGCTCGGCCTGCTTCTGGCGCGGGCCGGTGTGGATGTGACCGTGGTCGAGAAGCACGCCGACTTCCTGCGCGACTTCCGCGGCGATACGATCCATCCCTCCACACTAGAGGTGATGGGCGAGCTCGGGCTTGTCGAAAAATTCCTGCAGCTGCCGCATACGCGGGCGCCGAAGCTTACGGCGGAGATGGCGGGCGAGACGATCACCATGGCGGATTTTTCGCGCCTGCCGGTCAAGCACCGGTTTATCGCCTTCATGCCGCAGTGGGATTTCCTGAACTTCCTGGCCGAAGAAGCGGGCCGCTACCCGAATTTCCGGCTGGTCATGCAGGGCAAGGTTATCGACGTGCTCGAGGACCAGGGGCGGGTGTGCGGTCTTCTGCTGGAGACGCCGGAGGGTCCGCTGCGGATCCGCTCCACGCTGGTCATCGGAGCGGACGGACGCCATTCGGTGGTGCGCGAAAAGGCGGGGCTGACGGTCGAGAGTTTCGGGACACCGAGCGAAGTCATCTGGATGAAGCTCTCCAAGCAGCCGGGCGATCCGACCGAGGTGATGGGCCATGCGGGCCCGCGGCAGGGCATGGTGCTGATCGACCGCGGCGACTACTGGCAGGCGGGGCTTGTCGTGCGCCGCACCACCTTTCTCGATATCCAGGCGAAGGGCATCGAGACCTTTCGCCGGATGGTGTCGGACATCTCGCCACTGCCTGTGGAGCGGATGGAGGAGATCCGGTCCTTCGACGATACCAGCCTGCTGGTGGTCCGGATCGACCGGCTGAAGCAATGGTGGCGACCTGGACTTCTGTGCATTGGCGATGCGGCGCATGCCATGTCTCCGATCGGCGGCGTCGGTGTGAACCTCGCGATCCAGGATGCGGTGGCGACGGCCAATATCCTCGCCGGCCCGCTGCTCGAGGGGCGGCTTTCGGATGCCAATCTTGCTGCGGTGGAAAAGCGCCGGAGCTTTCCGACGCGTGCGACCCAGAAGTTGCAGCTGATGATGCGCAGCAGCCGGCGCACCGACGACGAGAGCGAAGCCAAGCGCAAGGGGCCGCCGGCCTTTATTCGCGGCATTGCGCGGTGGCCTGTCCTAGCGCATGTTGCGGGGCGGCTGATGGGGCTCGGCTTCCGCATGGAACATGTGCGCCTGCGGCCGCGCTGAGCTTGTGCGCACGCCGGAGTAGCAGCCGTTCCGCCAATGGGGCAACTTTTGGTCGGCTGGGCCGTTGATCGCAAAAGGGAGCAGGGTCTTGCTATTCATCGGGCGCATGCTGACCATGGCGATGGCCATTCTGGGCGGGATCTTCTTTTCCCAGGCGCCGGAGTTTTCGCAGCAGTATCGCCAACGGATCGGCGGCGCGCTGGACGAGTTGCGGGCGGTGATCACCCGGTTCGATTCGGAGGCGACACGCAATGGGCTCGATCGCGAAGGCGCGCTTGGCCTCTATTCCGGTTCGCCGCAGCCTTTCCTGCGGTCGCAGGGCGATTCCATGCGCTCCAGCTTCCGCCGCTACGAGACGCTGGAGCAGCAGAGCCGCGAGATTGCCGACGCCTCGCCGCTGGCAAAACCCTTCGTCATCCTGCGTAACCCCGATCCGGATATCATCACGAGCGCCTGGAGCGATTTCAGCCCCGGCATTCCGGTTACTACCGCCGGGCTCGCCTGGGCCGGAATTGGCGTAGTGGCCGGCTGGCTGGCGGCAGCCCTGTTCGGCACGGCGTCCCTGAGGGCCACCCGCAGCCGCCGCAGAAGTGGCAGCGCTGAGCAGGAAAGCGGGCACAACCGGCGCCGGAAGGTGCTGCGGAACGAGAAGATACCCGAGCATCCGCCAGAGGGCGGCTATGACGAAGAGCCTCAGCGCGTCTTGCCGGCGCCTCCTCCTCCCGGCAAACATTTCCCGCTACAGCATTACAAGGACCGGCAGCGCACGATCTGAGCGTCTCAGCCCAGCAATTGGCGCAGATCGTCCAGCATGGGTTTTTGACCTTTCAGGATCTTCTCGGCCGCGGTCTCGAGGTCGAACCAGGCTGCGCGGTCCACTTCCGGAAACTCCTGCATGCGCCCCGATTTCGGCGGCCATTCCATGCTGAAGGTGTTGCTGACGATGGCTGATGCGTCGATGCCAAGCCCATCCTCGACGCACCAGGCGAGAACGCGTTTGCCGCCCGGCTGGCGGTATTCCCCCAGCCAGCGGCAGTCGCCCTCGATTCGGATGCCGGTTTCCTCAAGCACTTCGCGCCTGGCGGTCGCCAGTTCGTCTTCGCCATCCTCGACCAGGCCCTTGGGAATGGACCAGGCGCCCGCGTCCTTTTTTGCCCAGAAGGGGCCACCCGGGTGAACGAGCAGCACCTGCAGGTCATCGCCCGAGTGCCTGAAGATCAGCAGACCGGCGCTTCGTTTAATCGCCATTGCCTGTTCTACCGCGCAGGGTCCGTCCAGCGCCAGCCCTGGATCTCGGGCATATCCTCGCCGTGTTCGCACACATAGCGGCTGTGCTCTTCCAGTTTCTCCTGCAGAGCCTCCACCACGTGGGCGGCCTTGTCCTTCAGACCAGGCACGCGGTTGATTGCCTCCAGCGCCAGGTGGTAGCGGTCGAGCTGGTTCAGCACCGTCATGTCGAATGGCGTGGTGGTGGTGCCTTCCTCCACGAAGCCGCGGACATGGATATTGCCGTGGTTGGTGCGCTTATAGGTAAGGCGGTGGATGAGGTAAGGATAGCCATGATGGGCGAAGATCACCGGCTTGTCGGTGGTGAACATGCGGTCGAAAACCGCATCAGTCAGCCCGTGCGGGTGCTGGTCCTGCGACTGCAGCGCCATCAGGTCGACGACGTTGACGACGCGGATCTTGAGGTCCGGGATCGCATCACGCAAGATGGTGACGGCCGCCAGCGTTTCCAGCGTCGGCACATCGCCGGCGCAGGCCATAACCACATCCGGTCCCGCATCGCCGGCTTCGGTGCCGGCCCAGTCCCAGATGCCGATGCCGATTTCGCAATGGGCTGCAGCTTCCTCCATGCTGAGCCACTGGGGCTCCGGCTGCTTGCCGGCCACGATGACATTGACCCGGTTCCAGGTCTTCAGGCAGTGATCGCCCACCCAGAGCAGCGTGTTGGCATCCGGCGGCAGGTAGATGCGCACGATCTCCGGCTTCTTGTTGGCGACGACATCGATGAAGCCCGGATCCTGGTGCGAGAACCCGTTGTGATCCTGGCGCCAGACATGCGAGGTCAAGAGGTAGTTGAGCGAGGAGATGGGCTTGCGCCACGGCAGCTCCTTGCTCACCTTCAGCCATTTGGCATGCTGGTTGAACATGGAATCGATGATGTGGATGAAGGCTTCATAGCAGGAGAACAGGCCATGCCGCCCGGTCAGGAGATAGCCTTCCAGCCAGCCCTGGCACAGATGTTCCGACAGAACCTCCATGACGCGCCCCTTGCGGGAGAGATGGACGTCATAGGGTTCGACGCCTTCCATCCAGACGCGGTCGGTCACCTCGAAGACGCTGCCGAGGCGGTTTGATTCCGTCTCGTCCGGGCCGAAGATGCGGAAATTGGCCTGTTCGGCGTTGAGGGTCAGCGTATCGCGCAGGTAGTGGCCAAGCACGTCGGTTGACTGCGCCATGGTGGCGCCGCGCTTTCCGATCTTCACCTGGTAGTCGTGGATGTCGGGCGTGACCAGTTCCTTGCGCAGAAGCCCGCCATTGGCGTGCGGATTGGCGCCCATGCGGCGTTCACTGCGGGGCGCCAGCGCCCGCAGTTCCGGCTTCAGGCTGCCGTTTGCATCGAAGAGGTCCTCCGGGTCGTAGCTGCGCATCCAGTCGTCGAGGATCTGGCGGTGACCTTCGTCCTCGCGGCAGCCGGAGACCGGCACCTGGTGGGCGCGCCAAAAACCTTCGACCTTCTTGCCGTCCACTTCCTTCGGGCCTGTCCAGCCTTTCGGGCTGCGCAGCACGATCATCGGCCAGCGCGGCACGCCTTCGGTGACGGCGCCGCTGCGAGCGTCCGCCTGGATGGCGCGGATGCGCGCATAGACCGTGTCCAGCGTTGCGGCCATCTTCGGGTGCATGAGGTCCGGCTCATGTCCCTCGACAAAGAAGGGCTCATAGCCATAGCCCTCGAAAAGCTTTCTCAGGTCCTCGTCGCTGGTGCGGCCAAGGATGGTGGGGCTGGCGATCTTGTAGCCGTTGAGGTGGAGGATCGGCAGGACGGCGCCATCGCGGATCGGATCGAGGAACTTGTTGGATTGCCAGCTGGCGGCGAGCGGCCCTGTTTCCGCCTCACCGTCGCCGATGACGCAGGCGACGAGCAGATCGGGATTGTCGAAGGCGGCACCATAGGCATGGACAAGAGCGTAGCCGAGTTCGCCGCCTTCATGGATGGAGCCAGGCGTTTCCGGGGCGGCGTGGCTGGGGATGCCGCCCGGAAAGGAGAACTGCTTGAAGAGCTTGCGCAGTCCTTCGGCATTGGCGGAAATATCCGGATAGATCTCGCTATAGGTGCCTTCTAGATAGGTGTTGGCGACCATGCCGGGGCCGCCGTGGCCGGGGCCGCAGATATAGATGACATTGGCATCCTCGCGGCGGATCACGCGGTTCAGGTGCGCATAGATGAAATTGAGGCCGGGTGTGGTGCCCCAGTGGCCGAGCAGGCGCGGCTTGATGTGCTCCGGCTTCAGCGGTTCGCGCAGCAGCGGATTGTCCAGCAGATAGATCTGCCCGACCGAGAGATAGTTGGCGGCGCGCCAGTAGCGGTCGATGAGCGAGAGCTCGGAAGCCGTCATTCCGGCGGCAACAGCAGTCGAGGCATCTGATGGCATTGGCGGGCTCCTTTGAAACGCGTTGCGCACACCATAGGCCTCGACCAAGGCTCGTCTGTGACGAAGATCAAGACAAAGGCTCCTCGCATGCGGTGCGAGCCAAGGTCCGTCCGCCGCCGCTTGTCGTCACAGCCGACGTGTTCGTGACCGGGCAGGCGTGAACCCTCCGGCGTCCAGGGCGTTTAACAGACACAACGGCTGGAGACACCGATGCTCAAAGCGTTCCTTTTGGCGGCCCTGCTTGCCGGCTCTACGACGGAGGTTATGGCGATGGACAGTACTTCCCAATTCACCTGGCGCAACCGGGTGCTTGTCGTGTTCGGGGAGAATGCGGATCCGCAGGTGAGGCGCCAGATCGCGGCGCTCAAAGAGCAGACCGACGCGCTTGGCGCGCGGGACATGGTGGTGCTGCAGGTGACACCCGACTCCGTTACTCCGGTGTTCGGAACGGCGGGCGAGCTTCAGCCGGCGCAGTTGCGCAAGGATCTGAAGGTGACCGACGACCGGTTCGAGATCGTCCTGATCGGCAAGGACGGCGGCGTCAAGCTGCGCAGCAAGGACGTGGTGAGCGACGCTGAGGTCTTTGACCTGATCGATCGGATGCCGATGCGGCGGGCCGAACAGAAATGATGATCGCGTGACCGTCCGCTATCCCGACACGCCGGACGGACGCTACTTCGTGGTCCGCGGGCGCCTCTGGCGCAAGAGCGATCCGCGCCTTGATGCCGAGGTCCGAGAGGGGCTGGTGAAGGCGCTGATGTCGGCGAGACGCGCGGTTCGGGATGCCGGCGATGACAGCGAGGCTGTTGCCGCCGCGCGGCGCGCAGTGGATGCAGCAAAGGTGGCGCTCGGAGAGCGCGGTCCTGTTTGGTGGGACGACGGTGCGCCGGACTACAACCGGCACCTGGCGAAGAACACGCCCTATGCGGATTGGTTCGCGGGACTGCCGCTCGGGTAAAAACTCGGATCTTGCGGGCTGAGAGAGAAATGGTGATCCCGACGCGATTCGAACGCGTGACCCCCAGATTAGGAATCTGGTGCTCTATCCTGCTGAGCTACGGAACCACTCGGCCAGCATCCATACAAGACGCCGCCGATTTGGCCAAGCCCTTTCCCGCTACTCGCTGAGCCTCTGTTCGGCGAGTTTGATCCAGTAGGAAACGCCGTAGGCGATGGCTTCGTCGTCGAAATCATAGTTGGGGTTGTGAAGCCCTGCCGTATCGCCATTGCCGATGAAGATGAAGGCGCCGGGGCGGCGTTTCAGCATATAGGCGAAGTCCTCACCGGCCATGCTGGGATCCACCTCCGTATCAACATTCGGCAAGCCGGCGACGTCGATCGCTGCTTTGGCGGCATACTGTGCCTGGTGGTCGTGGTTGAAGGTCACCGGGCAATTGCGCTCGTAATCGATGGTCGCCTCGGCGCCATGGGCGCTTGCCAGGCCCTGCACGATCTGGCGGATTCGGGTTTCGGCAAGATCGCGCATGGCTTCGCTCAGCGTGCGGACTGTCCCCATCAGCATGGCCTTGTCGGGGATGATGTTGTGGGTGGTGCCGGCGTCAAAGCGGGTCACGGAGACGACGACGGAGTGGACGGGATCGGCATTGCGGGCGGCAACGGCCTGCAGGCTGCCGACGAGCTGTGCGCCGATGAAGATCGGGTCGATCGTCTTGTGGGGCTGGGCGGCATGGCCGCCGCGGCCCTTGATGGTGATGGTAAAGCGGTCCGGGGCTGCCATGATGCCGCCCTTGCGGATGGCGAACTGGCCAACCGGAATGCCAGGCATATTGTGCATGCCGTAGACTTCCTCGATGCCAAAACGCTCCATCAGGCCGTCCTCGATCATTGCCAGCGCGCCTGCGCCACCTTCTTCCGCCGGCTGGAAGATGACCGCGACATTGCCGTCGAAGTTGCGGGTCTCGGCCAGGTATTTGGCGGCGCCCAGCAGCATGGAGGTGTGGCCGTCGTGGCCGCAGGCATGCATTCGGCCGGAGGTCTTCGATGCCCAGGGCTTGCCGGTCAGTTCCGTCAGGGGCAGGGCATCCATGTCGGCGCGCAGGCCGATGGTGCGCGAACCGCTGCCGCTGCCGCGGATGATGCCGACGACGCCGGTGCGGCCGATGCCGGTCACGATCTCGTCAACGCCAAATTCCTTCAGCTTTGCGGCGACGAAGGCTGCCGTATTCTCGACGTCGTAGAGGATTTCGGGATTTTCATGAAGATATCGGCGCCACTCGCTGACTTCGCCCTGAAGTTCGGCGGCTCGGTTCAAAATCGGCATTATATTTCCTGTTCTTGTCTCGCATGCCTGCCATCCTCCCCGGAAAGCCCTGCCGCCCTGAACAGAGTGTGCCCGGCAAGATTGACGGAATCAATCTTCTTTGCCATTGCTTGGACATATAAGCCGCTTATGCGCCAGCTCGTTCGGCCGTACCCACGAGGAAGACCTTGCTCATCTCCAGCCTGCGACCCGCGTTCGCCCGAAGGCTTGTTGCGGCGGTTGCCGCTGCCGGCCTGTTCCTGTCGGCACAGGCGGCATCTGCCAATCCCCGCATCGTCGTCGACGTCAAGACCGGTCGGGTCATCGCGCATCAGGATGCCTTCCGGAAATGGTATGGCGCATCGCTGACGAAGCTGATGACGGCCTATGTGGCCTTCGATGCACTGAAGAGCGGGCGGGTCCGGCTCGACAGCATCGTGACGTTGAGCCAAAAGGCAGCTGCCCAGCCGCCAAGCAAGATGGGCTTTACGGTCGGCACGACCATGACGCTCGACACGGCGCTCAAGATGATGCTCGTCAAGTCGGCCAACGACATGGCCTATGCGGTGGGCGAAACGGTTGCCGGCGGCGCGATCGAGCCGTTCATCTCGATGATGAATGCCGAGGCCATCAAGCTTGGCATGGTCTCGACCCACTACATCAATCCGAACGGGCTTCCCGGCAAGGGTCAGTATACGACGGCGCGGGACCTGGCGGTGCTGACACTGCGCCTGAAGCGGGACTTCCCGGAGTACCAGAGCTATTTCGGGCTCGAGGGGATCGATACAGGCAAGCGGCAGTACCACAACTACAATACGCTGATCGGCCGGTTCGACGGTGCCGACGGCATGAAGACCGGCTTTATCTGTGCGTCTGGCTTCAACCAGATCGGCTCGGCCACCCGGAACGGCCGCACCGTCATTGCCGTCGTGCTCGGATCGGACAGTCTTGCTGGGCGCGCCGATGATACGGCCAATCTGCTCGCGCAGGGGCTGAGTGCGCCGCCGACCGAAGGCGTGCCGCTCGGTTCGCTTCCGGCCTATGGCGAAACGCCTGATGTCACCGACATCAGCACGGAAATCTGCAATCCGAAGGCGGCGCAGGTGCGCAGCGAAACCCGCGACGACGCCGGCCGGACGATCCAGCATTCGCCCTATATCCATGCGATGGATCATCCGCCGCAGTACTCAATGGCCATGCCGCTCACCGGTGGCGAGCCGCCTCCGCCGCCACCCAAGGCGCCGAAGAAGACAGCTGACAAGAAACCGGCAGACAAGAAGCCAGCCGACAAGAGTGTCGACAAGAAGCCGGCCGATGCGGCCGGCGAGAAGAAGAGCCAGGCGGCCAATGTGCCCCTGCCGAACGCGCGGCCGAACCTGTAAAGGTCGCGCCGCCAGCGAGGATCATCACATGCCACACCCCGCCCCGGCGACCGGCGAGCGTATTCCGGTCTCGATCCTCACCGGCTTTCTCGGAGCAGGCAAATCGACGCTGCTCAACCGCATACTCAGGGATCCCGGCCTCAGCGATACGATGGTGATCATCAACGAATTCGGCGAGGTCGGTATCGACAATCTTCTGGTGGAAACATCGGGGGATTCGCTGGTGGAGCTTTCCAACGGCTGCCTGTGCTGCACCGTGCGGGGCGAGCTGGTGGATACGCTGGCGATGATGATGGACGGTATCCAGACGGGAAAGCTGAAGCCGGTCCGCCGGGTGGTGATCGAGACGACGGGGCTTGCCGATCCGGCACCGGTGATGCAGTCGGTGATGGGAAACCCGGTCATCGCGCAGAACTACGAGCTCGACGGCGTCATCACGGTGGTGGATGCGGTCCACGGTGTGGCGACGATGGAGCGCCATGGCGAGGCGGTGAAGCAGGTGGCCGTTGCCGATACGCTGGTGCTCTCCAAGCTTTCGCTCGCCGATGCACAGCAGGTGGCGGCGCTGAAGGCCCGCCTGCGGGAACTCAACCCGCGCGCCCGCGTGGTGGACGGCGACAGCGCCGAGGCCGGAACGGCGGCCATCGTCTCGAACGGTCTTTACGATCCCGGCAGCAAGATCCCCGATGTGAACCGCTGGCTGCACGACGAATTGGCGCAGGATGATGCGCACGAACATCATGACCATGGGCACTCGCATGGGCATGACCACGACCATCACCATGAGCATGGCCACCATGGGCATGGCCATGACGTGAACCGGCACGGCGATTCGATCCGCTCGTTTTCGATCATCCACGACACGCCGATCGATCCGATGGCGATCAACCTGTTCGTGGATCTATTGCGATCGGCGCATGGCGACAAGCTGCTGCGGATGAAGGCGATCGTGGCGCTGTCAGATAATCCGGAGCAGCCGCTGGTGCTTCACGGGGTGCAGAGCATTTTTCATCCGCCGCAGCGGCTTGCCCGCTGGCCGGAGGGATCGGACCGGCGCACGCGCATGGTGCTGATCACCCAGGACCTGCCGGAAGCATTCGTGTCGGATCTGTTTGCCGCCTTTACGGGCGAGCCGCGCATCGACCGGCCGGACAGGGCAGCACTGGAGGACAATCCGCTGGCGGTGCCCGGGCTGCGGATCTAGGCGGAAGCGTCAGCCCCTGCGGATGACGAAGCGATGGCCGGTCTGCGTGCGCTCGGAGAGCAGCAGCTGATGGCCTTCTTCACGGCAGAAATGCGGGATGTCGATGCCGGCAAGCGGGTCGGTGGTTTCGATCGTCAGCTCGGAACCGGCTGCCATGTCTTTGAGGCGGCGGCGCGTCTTTAGAACCGGAAGAGGGCATTTCAGCCCGCGAAGATCGTAGCTCTCCGCGAGCATTGGCCTCAATCCTTCGACCAGAACTTCCAGAACGGCTTCTTGCCCTCCACCGAAACCGGCGGGGCGGCATAGGCGAGCGGGTTCTGTTCCGGGATCGGCGCCGTGGTCGTCTTGCCTTCTGCGGACATCAGGGCCGGACCCTGCTTGGATGCAGCGGGTGCACCTGCAGCCGCTGCAGAGACGCCGGCAGCTGCCGGGGCCGCAGGAATGCTTCCGGTCGACGGCAGGCGGTCCTGCTTCATGCGCTCCGAAGGTGTTGCCGATGCCGATGCGGATGCAGGGCGAGGTGACGGTCCAGCCGAAGCCAGCAGCACCGTGTTGCTCGTCTTGGTGTCCGCCTGAGCGATCTTCTTCTGCATCAGGGCCTTGAACTCGGCCTCGCTCATCAGCTTGCCGGCCTCAAGCGAGGTTCCGGTCGGTGCGTAGGCGAGGTCGCGACCCTTGCGCTTGCCGGCGACAACGGCCTTGCGCTCGGCTTCGGTCGGCTCGTACCAGACCTTGCCGTCGAACTTGTCCACGGCCTTGGCGTAGGCAAGCTCGTAGCTCTTGTTGTAGGTGCTGAGCGCCGAAACCAGTGCCGGCGGCGTTGCAAGGGCCGGGCATGCGGCAGCGGCTGCGCCGATCTTGCCATCGCCCTGAACCTGCTGGTTGAATACATACTTCTTTTCGCAGACGGCAACTTCCGGCGGCCGTTTGGTGACTTCGAAGTTGTCGTAGCCGGTCTTCAGCATCTTCCAGAAGTCGCTATGCTCACTTTCGCGATGGCGCGCCATGTTCTCGGCGGTCATGCGGAAGGGCAGGGCCTGCAACTGGACGGAGGTCTGTCCGCCCTTGAAGGCGTCCCGGGCGAATGCGTAGATTTCCAGGATCTGCGCGTCCGTCATCGAATAGCAACCGGACGACGAGCAGGCGCCGTGGATCATCAGGTTGGTGCCGCTATAGCCATGCGACTGGTCGTAGCGGTTCGGATACCCGGTGTTGATGGCGAGGTAGTACTTGGAATTGGGGTTCAGGTTGGCCGGCGAGAGGCTGTAGAAGCCTTCCGGCGCCTGCCTGTCGCCTTCCTTTGCCTTTGGGCCGAGCTTGCCGGACCAGGCGCAGATATTATAGCTCTTGATGACGTCGAAGCGGTTGTCCGCCTTCGCCTTCCAGATCTCCAGCTTACCCTCTTCCTTGAGGATGCGGATCATGATTGGCGAGTTGCGCGGCATGTCGCGCTTCTGCATCTCGGCCAGGATGCTGCTGGGCAGCGGCTGCTGAACCTTGTTCTTGACCGATGAAACATCCACCTCGGCGGTATCCAGCGTGTCATTGCAGCCGGTCAGGGCCGTTGCGAACAGGAGAGCGAAAGCGATGTGATATAGGCGCATCGAGAAGACCACGTATCCTAAAGGCAGACGAACATGCACTGGTTACGATAAGTAAAGCAGTAAACTTTACATCTTCTTAACCGCCTGATTGCCGGTGTCCAGCAAAACCATGCCCCCCCGACCGCGTGCCATCATAGCGGCAAATCCGACATTTTGAAGAGGTCGGGTTGCGTTTTGATAAGCGGTCGGAGGCTCAGCCCCCGACGATGTCTAGAGATTACGACCGATATCGAGGAATTTTTGCCGCCGTGCAGCGCGGACCTCTTCGCCCGACAGCTTGCCGAGATCGGCCAGAGCGGAGGAAATGACCTTGCCGGTTGCATCCATCACCGTCTCCGGGTCGCGGTGTGCGCCGCCAAGCGGTTCGGGAATGATATCGTCGATGACGCCCAGCCCCTTCAGGTCTTCCGAGGTGATCTTCATGTTGGTTGCCGCTTCGCGGGCGCGGGTGGAATCGCGCCACAGAATCGAGGCCGCACCTTCCGGCGAAATCACGGAATAGATCGCGTGCTCCAGCATGTACACGCGGTTGCCGGTGGCAATCGCGATCGCGCCGCCGGAGCCGCCTTCGCCGATCACCACGGATACCAGCGGCACCTTGATGCCAAGGCACATTTCGGTGGAACGGGCGATGGCCTCTGCCTGGCCGCGTTCTTCCGCGCCGACGCCCGGATAGGCACCTGCCGTGTCGATCAGAGTGATGACCGGAAGGCCGAAGCGATCCGCCATTTCCAGGATGCGGATGGCCTTGCGATAGCCTTCGGGGCGCGGGCTGCCGAAATTGTGCTTGAGGCGCGACTTGGTGTCGTGGCCCTTTTCCTGGCCGATCAGGGCAACGGGTGCGCCCTGAAAGCGGGCAAGGCCTGCCTGGATGGCGGCGTCTTCGCCGAATGAGCGGTCGCCAGCGAGCGGCGTGAAGTCGGTGAAGAGCCTGGCAGCATAGTCCACGAAATGCGGACGCTGCGGATGGCGCGCCACCTGCGTCTTTTCCCAGGCGCCCAGCTTGGCGTAGATTTCGCGCGTCGCTTCCCGCACGCGCACTTCCAGGCGACCGATCTCGTCGGACGTATCGATGCTCTCGTTCTCGGTGGCGAGCTTCTTCAGCTCGTGAATCTTGCCTTCGAGGTCCGAGATTGGCTTTTCGAAATCGAGATAAGTCTGCATGAGATCCGCGTTCCGATCGTTTTGCCTTCAACGGCGGCTCTAATCCGGGTTTTTGGCCTGTTTTGCAAGAGGGTGATGTGTTTCGACCGTTTGCCGGAGCCGTTCTTCGAGCACATGGGTGTAGATTTGTGTCGTGGAAATGTCCGAATGGCCCAGCAGTTCCTGTACGACGCGCAAGTCGGCACCATTCTGCAAAAGGTGGCTGGCAAAGGCGTGTCGCATCACGTGGGGAGAGATGGTCGCACTTTTAAGGCCCGCCCGTGCCGACAGTCCCTTGAGGTCGCGGGCAAATACCTGCCGCGGCAGATAGCCCTCCTTGCCGGCGGAGGGAAACAGCCACTTGCTGTCCTCGGGTGTCTTGCGAACCGCCCGATAGAGCTGCAGGGTGGAAATCGCGGAGCGGGACAGGGGCACGAGCCGCTCCTTGTCGCCCTTGCCACGGATCATCAGAAAGCGACCTTCCTGGTCCAGCACCTTGGCGGGAAGCGACACCAGTTCGCTGACGCGCATGCCGGTCGCGTAGAGGAGTTCCAGAAGGGCCAGCATGCGAAGCCTGGACGGCTGATCGGGGCCGGGCTCAGATGCCTCGCGCTGCGCCGTCTCCAGAAGTCGGGTCACCTCCTGCTCGCTCATGATCTTGGGGAGCGGGCGTCCCTTCTTCGGCGCGTCGAGAATGGTGGTCGGATTGTTTTCGCGCAGCCCCTCGGCATAGAGGAACTTGTAGAACTGGCGCATGGACGACAGGCGCCTGGCCTGGGAAGTGGCGGCAAAGCCTTGGGCTTCCAGATGCGCAAGGGCGCGCTGGAGGTCTTCCACCTCCGCCGTCAGCAGCGTCTTCTTCCGGCGGACGAGAAAGTCGTGCAGGTCTTCCAGATCCCGCTTGTAGGACGACAACGTGTTGTTGGCGGCGCCACGCTCGGCGCTCATCATCTCCAGGAAGGATTCCATGTAAGCGCGTGACAGATCGGCCATGTCGCCTCTCTTCCTATGGCTGCTGCTTGGGCGCCTCGGGGGCGTTCAACCGCTCCGAAGGGATCCGCACCGTCACGTCCCGCTCGCGGGGCTCGACGAAGAAAACCAGGGCCACCATGCTTCCATAAATCGCTCCGGCAATGACGGCCAGGATGAAGAGAAAGCGGAACAGGGTGGGCATTAAAAACTCCGACATGTCGTGACGCACTATATCGGCGAAGCGCACCGCATCGACAAGAACAAACTGCCGGCAAACCGGTTTGGGGGCGCTCCGTCTTGACGCTGGGCGCGCATTTGTCGATACCGTTTGCGAAACGGACGGCACGATGAACGAAGCTCTCACAGTTGCAAGCCAATCCCCCGGGGAACAGGCACGCGCGGCCCTTGGCAAGCGCAACCTGATCTTCGTCGGCCTGATGGGCGCGGGAAAGTCGGTGATCGGCCGGCTCGTGGCGCAGACCCTCGGCGTCCCCTTCATGGATACGGACAGCGAAATCGAGCGGGTTTCGCGCATGACGATTGCCGAACTGTTTGCCGCATATGGCGAAACGGAATTCCGGGCGCTGGAGACACGCGTCATCGAGCGGCTGCTAAAGCAGGGGCCACGGGTGATCTCCACCGGCGGCGGGGCCTTCATCAACGACAACACGCGGCGCCAGATCAAGACCGGCGGTGTCTCGGTGTGGCTGAAGGCGGATCTGGACGTGCTGTGGGACCGGGTGAGCCGGCGCGATCACCGCCCCTTGCTGAAGACGACAAACCCCAAGCAGACGCTCGAAAACCTGATGATCCAGCGCTACCCGATCTATGCGGAAGCGGATCTGACGGTGATGTCGGAGAACGTGCGCAAGGAGATCGTCGCCAATGAAGTGCTGAGGGCCGTGGCGAGCCTTGCCAAGGAAGGTGAAACAGAATGAACGTCTCTTCGCGATCCCCCGAACGGCTGGTGCATGTGCCGCTTGGCGAGCGCGCCTACGACATCCTGATCGGGCCAGGCCTGATCGGCCGGGCCGGCGGCGAGATCACCGCGCGACTGAAGGGGCGCCGGGCCGCCATTGTGACCGACGAGAACGTGGCACCTCTGTATCTCGAAGCACTGATGGACAGCCTCCAGACGGACGGCATCGAGGCGGTGTCGCTGACGCTGCCGGCCGGCGAAAAGACCAAGAGCCTGGAGCACCTGGAGACGGTGACCGACATGGTGCTCGCCGCGCGCATTGAACGGAACGACGCGGTGATTGCGCTTGGCGGCGGCGTGATCGGCGATCTTGCAGGCTTTGCGGCCGGCATCGTGCGGCGCGGCGTGCGCTTCGTGCAGATCCCGACGTCGCTGCTGTCACAGGTGGATTCGTCTGTCGGCGGCAAGACGGGCATCAATACGCGGCACGGCAAGAACCTGCTCGGCGTGTTCCACCAGCCGGATCTGGTGCTGGCCGATACGGCGGCTCTCGATACGCTTTCCGAGCGGGAGTTTCGTGCCGGCTATGCGGAAGTCGCGAAATACGGCCTGATCGACAAGCCGGAGTTCTTCGACTGGCTGGAGAAGAACTGGCGCCAGGCGTTTGCCGGCGGGCCCGAGCGGATCGAGGCAATCGCCATCAGCTGCCAGGCGAAGTCCGATGTGGTGGTGGAAGACGAGCGGGAAACCGGCCGGCGGGCGCTTCTCAATCTCGGACATACCTTCGGCCATGCGCTGGAGGCCGCCACCCATTACGACAGCGCCCGCCTGGTGCATGGCGAGGGCGTGGCAATCGGCATGGTACTGGCGTTCCAGTTCTCGGCACGGATGAACCTGGCGAGCCCGGACGACGCAGCGCGGGTGGAAGCGCATCTGAAGGCCGTGGGCCTGCCGACGCGGATCGACGACATTCCCGGCGAAATGCCGCCAACCGAAAGGTTGCTGGAGGCGATCGCGCAGGACAAGAAGGTCAAGAGCGGCAAGCTGACCTTCATTCTCACGCGCGGCGTGGGCGAAGCCTTCGTTGCCGACGACGTGCCATCCTCGGAGGTCCTGAGCTTCCTGGAGGGCAAGCGGCCGACATGATCATCAGGACGGGCACCTTGTCGCGTATCGTCAATGCCGTCATCCGGGGTCTCCTGCGGATGACGGGTGTGGGGCTCTCCGCCACCACGCTGGCGAATGCCGAACACGACGACCTGCATGCGGCGCTCGACGCCCGTAATCGTGAGCGTCCATCCGACCGGCAGAACAGGGACCGGCTAAGCGGCCTGTTCGAGCTGGAGGAGCTGGAAGTCTCCGACGTGATGAAGCACCGCACCGTGATGCGTGCGCTCAACGCGGACGAGCCGACGGATGTAATCGTGCGCACCGTTCTCGACAGCCCCTATACCCGCATGCCGCTTTGGCGGCACTCGACGGAAAACATCATCGGCGTCGTACACGCCAAGGACCTGCTGCGGGCGCTGGCCGAACCGATGATCGATGCGCAGAGCGTCGACATCACGCGGATCGCCCAGAAGCCCTGGTTCGTACCCGACAGTACCAGCCTCAAGGACCAGCTTAGCGCCTTCCTGCGCCGCAAGGTGCATTTTGCGGTGGTGGTCGATGAGTATGGCGAGGTGCAAGGCATCGTCACGCTCGAGGACATCCTTGAAGAAATCGTCGGCGACATCGCAGACGAACACGATATCGAGATCCAGGGGGTTCGCCAGGAAGCGGACGGTTCGATCGTGGTGGACGGCTCGGTGCCGATTCGCGACCTGAACCGGGCGCTCGACTGGAACCTGCCGGACGACGAGGCAACGACGATTGCAGGCCTCGTGATCCACGAATCAAAGCTCATCCCCGAGGAGCGGCAGGCCTTCACCTTCTACGGCAAGCGTTTCATCGTGATGAAGCGGGAGAAGAACCGCATCACCCGGCTGCGAATCCGCCCTGCCGGAGAAGTGGCGCTGCCGGCGCAATAGGTCCTTTCACCCTTGTGTGATTGGCAATGATTTCCGAGTGGCAGATAGTCCGCAAAGCGCGACGGGACGTAGACCCCCATGTCGCAGTGCCCTTCGACAGGCAGTTTGAGGATTGAAAGCATGAACTACAGCATCGCACGGAAAGCTACGTTATCTCTTGCAGCGAGCACGATCGTGCTGTTGGCGGCCATGCCCGGCGCCCATGCTGCCGACAAGGTTCGCATCAGCGGGACTGTCGAGAGCCTCGAAGGCGACACGCTCATGATCAAGAGCCTGGACAGCAAAGAGATCAAGGTCATGCTGAAGCCCGGCATGAATGTCATGGGCATCAAGAAAGCCGCTGCCGCTGATATCAAGCCTGGTGATTTTGTCGGCATCGGATCGCAGCCGACTCCAAGCGGCATCAACGGTGCGGTCCAGGTGGTGATCTTTCCGGCCTCGATGAAGGGCACCGGCGAGGGAGACCGGGCATGGAGTGTCGCGCCGAACGGCACGATGACCAACGCAACGGTTGCCGATGCGGTCAAGGACGTGAACGGTCCGGTGCTGACCCTTGCCTATAAGGGCGGGCAGCGGAAGATCAGCATTCCCGAGGGCACGAATATCGTCGCCATCTCGCCTGCCACCAAGGACGATCTCAAGGCCGGTGCCGCCGTTTCGGTGCAGGGTGTCAGCAGCGCAG
This sequence comes from Hyphomicrobiales bacterium, assembly GCA_900472675.1. Classification (GTDB taxonomy): domain Bacteria; phylum Pseudomonadota; class Alphaproteobacteria; order Rhizobiales; family Rhizobiaceae; genus Neorhizobium. The sequence continues at coordinate 71,584 of UCJA01000008.1, read as the reverse complement.
ACGGCATGATGGATGCAGATGCGGTGCGTGTCGGACTGGCGGGCGCCACGCCGCCCAAGTGAGATGAGGCGCGGGTCGGCGGTCCTGTACCGCCGGCCTCAGGCCTTGGCCGGAAGCCCGCTGCTTCCCCTATGAAATCGCTACCAGCGAGTCTGTTCGCCCGGTGCCGATGCTTCAACAGCGAGTGCGTGAAGACCCGCATCCAGTTCCGGCTTCAGCAGGGCGTTCACCGTGCGGTGCCGATCCAGCCTGCTCATGCCAGAAAACTTCTCCGAAACGACTCGGACCCGCATGTGAGTTTCGCCGGTTCCGGTCATATCCGGCTGGTGCCCCGCATGCTGATGGCTCTCGTCAATGACCACCAAACGTTCCGGCAGGAGGTTTTCTTGCAACACGGCTTCGATCCGGGTTTTAACCGACATAGGCGGGTTCCTTGCGCGTCGCTGAGGGGTTACCCAGAAACCAGCAACAAACCGCTTTGTCAATTCTTGTTCGGACCTCTCGTGCGTCCCATAATAAGCGCCTGATGAAACTTGACTCCAAATACTTCGATGGCATCCGGACGCACCGGAAAAAAGCACCGGAAGCGGCGCCGCAGGCTCCGCTTTGCCAATGGGACGGGTGTGAGAAGCCCGGCGCCCATCGCGCCCCCGTGGGCCGAAACGCGGAGGGCCAGTTCTTCCTGTTCTGTTTCGAGCACGTGAAGGACTACAACAAGGGCTACAACTATTTCTCCGGCCTCTCGGACGGGGAGATTGCACGCTACCAGAAAGAGGCGATCACCGGGCATCGTCCGACCTGGACCGTTGGCGTCAACAAGGCTGCCAAGGATGCGCCGCTGCATTCCACGGCGCGATCGGGAGCATCTGGTCCCACGGCTTCGCAGCAGCGCTTCAAGGATCCGTTCGGTTTCGTGTCGCAGGCGCGCGCCAGCGGCACATCCCGCTTCGAGACGCAGGGGCGCAAGCTCAAGACGCTGGAGGCGAAAGCCTTCGACACGATGGGTCTCGGCGCAAACGCAACGTCGAGCGAAATCAAGACGCGCTACAAGGAATTGGTCAAGAAGCACCACCCCGATGCCAATGGCGGCGACCGCGGCTCCGAGGAGCGTTTTCGCGCTGTCATTCAAGCATATCAGTTGTTGAAGCAGGCGGGTTTCTGCTAAGCCGTAGCAATTATGGCAGTGAGGATAATGGCCGGGCGGCGGCTCGCGCCTTGGAGAGATGATGAGCAAGATTGATCTAGATATCGCCAACCTTCCTGATACCACCGTTTCCGTACGGGAAGTCTTCGGAATTGACGCCGACCTGAGAGTTCCAGCCTACAGCAAGGGCGACCCCTACGTCCCGGATCTCGACCCGGACTACCTGTTCGACCGCGACACCACGCTCGCCATCCTTGCAGGCTTTGCCCATAACCGTCGCGTGATGGTGTCCGGCTTCCACGGCACCGGCAAGTCCACCCATATCGAGCAGGTCGCCGCCCGCCTCAACTGGCCGTGCGTGCGTATCAACCTCGACAGCCACGTCAGCCGTATCGACCTGGTCGGCAAGGATGCGATCGTCCTCAAGGACGGCAAGCAGATTACCGAGTTCAAGGACGGCATCCTTCCCTGGGCCTACCAGCATAACGTCGCTCTGGTGTTCGACGAATATGACGCGGGTCGTCCGGACGTAATGTTCGTGATCCAGCGCGTGCTGGAATCGTCCGGCCGCCTGACGCTGCTCGACCAGAGCCGTGTCATTCGTCCGCACCCGGCCTTCCGCCTGTTTGCGACCGCCAATACGGTCGGTCTCGGCGATACGACCGGCCTCTATCACGGCACGCAGCAGATCAACCAGGCACAGATGGACCGCTGGTCGATCGTGACGACGCTGAACTACCTGCCGCACCAGAAGGAAGTCGACATCGTCGCTGCCAAGGTGAAGAGCTTCGGTGCGACGGCAGAAGGCCGCGAAACCGTGTCCAAGATGGTTCGTGTTGCCGACCTCACCCGTTCGGCCTTCGTCAACGGCGACCTGTCGACCGTGATGAGCCCCCGTACCGTGATCACCTGGGCTGAAAATGCCGAGATCTTCGGCGACGTGGCCTTTGCCTTCCGCATCACCTTCCTCAACAAGTGCGATGAACTCGAGCGTGCGCTGGTTGCCGAACACTACCAGCGTGCCTTCGGTGTGGAGCTCAAGGAGAGCGCTGCCAACATGGTGCTCGGCGCGTAAGCACGAGGAGGCAGGGTCATGGCAAGTCGCGGCGACAATTCGAAGAGCAAGGGCAGCGGCCCGGTAAACAGCGAACCGCTGCGCCAGGCGATTACCGGCTGCGTGCGCTCCATCGCCGGCAGCAGCGAGGTGGAGGTTTCCTTCGCCAACGAGCGTCCGGGACTGGCCGGCGACCGTATCCGGCTGCCGGAGATCTCCAAGCGTCCGACGGCGCATGAGCTCGCGGTGACCCGCGGGCTTGGCGATTCCATGGCGCTGCGTCTTGCCTGCCATGATGCCAAGATCCATGCGACGCTGGCGCCGCAGGGCGCAGACGCCCGCAGCGTGTTCGATGCCGTCGAGCAGGCGCGTGTCGAATCGATCGGTGCCCTTCGCATGACGGGCATGGCTGCAAACCTCAACTCCATGCACACGGAGAAGTATTCCAAGGCGAATTTCTCCGGCGTGGAGCGCCAGGAGGATGCGCCGCTGGCGGAAGCGATCGCCATGCTGGTGCGCGAAAGGCTGACCGGCGTGAAGCCACCGGAGAGCGCCGGCAAGGTGCTCGACCTCTGGCGCCCTTTTATCGAGGACAAGGCGCAGGGCGATCTCGAAAATCTCGGCACGGTGATCGAGGACCAGCAGGCGTTCAGCAAGCTCGTGCGGCGGATGCTTTCCTCCATGCAGATGGCCGAAGATCTGGCCAGCGAAGAGGACCAGCCGGAGGAAATCGAAAACCCCTCGGAAGAAGATCAGCCGCGCAGCGGCGAGACCGACACCGAGGAGGTGGACGAGGAAGCCGGTACCGATGCGGCGCCCGCCGAACAGAGCGAAGCAGCCGAAGAGGAGCTCGACGAGGGCGAGATGGACGGCGCTGAAATGTCGGACGACGAGATGTCCGACGAAAGCGACGACCATTCCGAGACGCCGGGCGAAACCAAGCGTCCGCAAAACCCCTTCGACGATTTCAACGAGAAGGTGGATTACCATATCTTCAGCCAGGAATTCGACGAGGAGATCCTTGCCGAGGAACTGTGCGACGAATCGGAACTCGAGCGCCTGCGCGCCTTTCTCGACAAGCAGCTTGCGCATCTGCAGGGTGCCGTCGGGCGGCTGGCAAACCGGTTGCAGCGCCGCCTGATGGCGCAGCAGAACCGCTCCTGGGATTTCGACCTGGAAGAGGGCTACCTCGATCCGGCGCGGCTCGTGCGCCTGGTCATCGACCCGATGCAGCCGCTGTCGTTCAAGCGGGAGCGGGACACCCAGTTCCGCGACACCGTGGTCTCGCTGGTCATCGACAATTCCGGCTCCATGCGCGGCCGACCAATTACGGTTGCCGCGACCTGCGCCGATATTCTGGCCCGCACGCTGGAGCGGTCGGGGGTCAAGGTGGAGATCCTTGGCTTCACGACGAAGGCCTGGAAGGGCGGACAGGCACGCGAACAATGGCTTGCCAGCGGCAAGCCCGCGACGCCCGGACGCCTCAACGACCTGCGCCATATCGTCTACAAGAGCGCCGATGCGCCGTGGCGCCGGGCGCGGCGTAATCTCGGCCTGATGATGCGCGAAGGTCTGCTCAAGGAAAACATCGACGGTGAAGCGCTGATGTGGGCGCACAACCGGCTGATCGCGCGTCCCGAGCAGCGCAAGATCCTGATGATGATTTCCGACGGTGCGCCGGTGGACGACTCGACCCTGTCGGTCAACCCGGGCAACTATCTCGAGCGGCATCTGCGCGCAGTGATCGAGCAGATCGAAACGCGCTCGCCGGTGGAGCTGCTGGCGATCGGCATCGGCCATGACGTGACGCGCTACTACCGCAAGGCCGTGACGATCGTGGATGCCGACGAACTGGCCGGCGCCATGACCGAGCAGCTAGCTGCACTGTTTGAGGAAAACACCGGCAGGTCTGCCAGTCGCCGGCGGCGCGCCGGGTGAGGCCCAACTTCTCGGCGCCACTCCGGTGCATGCTGGCGGCAAGCTTCCTGCTTGCCGCGGCCTTGCCGGTTGCGCCGGCATCCACCGATATCCGCATCACTGCCCGCAGCATCACCCAGTTCAGGACCGGTTCGGACGAGCGCCGTTTCGGTTCGCTCGAGTTTGTCGGCGGCATCGAGTTTTCTTCCCGCGATGCGCGTCTGCAGTCACTGTCCAGCATCCGGTTCCGGAGCGATGGCCGCAGTTTCGTGTCGGTGCTCGATACGGGCAACTGGCTGACCGCCCAGATCGACCGCGATGCCGAGGGCCGCATCGACGGCCTGTCGCAAGCCACCCTCAATCCCATCCTGCTTGCCAGTGGCCGCGCCGGATCGAAGTCGAGCACGGATGCCGAAGGGCTTGCGCTGCGCGGCGGCCAGGCGATCGTCAGCTTCGAGCAGCAGCATCGGGTCGATGCCTATCCGGATCCGGGGTTCGAGACCTCGAAGCCTTCGAAAACGATCAGTTTCCTTATTCCGTCGCGGGAGCTGCGCCGCAATGCCGGCATGGAGACGGTGGTCGCATCGCCGGCTGACGGCCCCCTCAAGGGCTCCCTGCTGGTGGTGGCGGAGCGGAGCCTGGATGACAGCGGCAACATGCTGGCCGCGATCCTGGAGGGTCCCCTGAAGGGCCAGTTCACGGTCGTGCGGCACGACCCCTATGACGCGACCGACGGAGCCTTCCTGCCGAACGGCGATTTCCTGCTGCTCGAACGCCGGTTCAGCTTTCTCGGGGGGCTCGGCATGCGCATCCGCCGCATCAAGGGCGACAGCATCCGGCCCGGCGCTGCCGTGGACGGGGAGGTGCTGCTGGAGGCGGACATGGGCTATGCCATCGACAATATGGAAGGTCTCGACGTGCTGCCAGGGCCGGACGGCACGACGCGCCTGATCCTCGTCTCGGACGACAACGGCAACTTCTTCCAGCGCAACATGATGCTGGAGTTCCGGCTTAATCCCTAGCTCGCCTGAAGGATTGTCATATTCCTTCGGTATCTGCAGTGCCTCACTGCGGAGGGGATCATGGTTCGTATTCACATCCTGGGCGCTTCGGGGTCTGGAGCGACCACGCTCGGAGAGGCACTTGCCGGCACGCTCGGCACTGTCCATCTCGATACGGACGACTTCTTCTGGATGCCGACCGATCCCCCTTATACGACCCCAAGGGATGTCGAGGCGCGTGTTTCCATGCTGCAAGACCAGGCGACGCCCGATACAGGCTGGGTCCTGTCCGGATCAGCTCTCAAATGGGCAAAGCCGCTCGAACCGCTCTACCAGCTGATCGTTTTCCTGCGCATCGACCCCGTAATCCGCATGGAGCGGATCCGCCGGCGCGAGGCCGGCCGCTACGGCGACCGGATATTGCCCGGTGGTGACATGGCGGAGAAGAGCCGCGAGTTTCTGGAATGGACTGAGGGCTACGACACGGCCGGTCCGGACCGGCGCAGCCTGGCTGCCCATGAGGCGTGGCTGGCGAGCCAGACGGCTCCGATCCTGAGGCTCGACAGCGCGCGGCCTGTCGGTGAGCTCGTGGAGGAGGTGGTTCGCCATCCCACTGTCACCGACATGATGGCGTAAGGCTTACTAGCGGGCTTGGTCCGGCAGTGGCATCGGCTTCAGCACGTTCATCAGAGCGCCATAGGGCAGCAACAGCAGCACGCCGACAATGATCTTCACGACGAGGTCGCCGAGCGCCCAGGAAACCCAGCGAGGCGCTGCGACGGCAAGAACGCCGAGAATGGGTGCCGAGCCAATGGCAAACTCGTCATTGGCGCCGATAAAGCCGAAGATGGGTGCAAAGGCGAGCGAGAAGAAGAGCGCCGTATCGAGAACCGTGCCGATCAGCGAGGCCGCGAGCGGCGCCTTCCACCACGCCTTGCGGCGCAGTTCGTTGAAGACGGAGATGTCGAGCAGTTGTCCGATCAGGAAGGCGGTGCCGGAGGCAATCGCGATGCGTGGTGCCGAGAGCCAGAAGGAGAGGGCAACGCCGATCACAAAGCCGACAAGCACGACGCGGCGGGCCACGGAGGGGCCGAACTGCCGGTTCGTCAGGTCAGTGATCAGGAAGGCGACGGGATAGGTAAAGGCACCCCAGGTCAGAAGGTCCGACAGGGAAATGCCCCAGAGCGTGCCGACAACCGGAAACTGGACCAGGAAGTTCGAGGCAACGACGGCTGCGGACATGAACAGCGCATAGGCAAGGATATAGCGGTTCTTCAGCATTTTTTTATCCTGGGTGATGCCACCAGTTGGAGTTATTTTAGCCAAGAGAAAAGGCTTGCCCGGCGATGCCGTTCAAGCCTTGCTCATAGCAGATATCAGTTGGTCTTGCCGATCAGGCAGCTTCAACCGTCTTCTTGACGATCTGGCGGCGCAGCAGACGGGCGCGCATCGACAGGTCGGTTTCGCTGGCCTTCAGAAGGAAGGCATCAAGGCCGCCGCGATGCTCAACCGAGCGAAGGGCATGCGCCGAAACGCGCAGACGGTAACGCTGGCCGAGAGCGTCGGAGATCAGAGTGACCTGGCAGAGGTTCGGCAGGAACCGACGACGGGTCTTGTTGTTGGCATGGCTGACGTTGTTGCCGGTCATTACGCCCTTGCCGGTCAGTTCGCATACACGAGACATGGGAAACACCTTTGTTCTTCTTCAATCGGGCGGTTCTCCAGACAATGCCCGGCATACCGATCCAACTGGTCCTGATGGAAAGTTGCGGTTCTATAGTCAGACAGGCTCGCCACGTCAAGCCAAAACCTCGCCTCATGGCCCGAGATCGAAGGGCACAAGCGCGGCTATCCGCTATTTTCTTGCCATGTTGCACGCTCTATATGGCAAAAGTCTTTCGAATATTTGTCTCGAGCTTTGCGGGCAGGCCATGATTCCCCACATTCGCAACACCATTGCAACGGTGCTTGCTCTTACGCTGTCGGCGGCTCCACTGGCAGCTGCCGACGCCCGGCATGTCAGCGAGTACAGTATCTCGCTCGGGATCCTTCCGGTCGCCACGGCCAAGTTTACCAGTGACTTCGAAGGCCAGGGTTACAAGATTACCGGGAGCTTCAAGACCGCGGGGTTGGCGGAGGTCATCAGCCGTGTGTCGGCAGAGACCTCGGTTTCGGGGCGCGTGGTGGGCGACCGTCTGCAGGCGGACCGCTATAACCTCGTTTACACATCGGGCAAGCGCACCAGGGTCTACGACGTCGACTATGCCAACGGCAACGTCAAGGCGACACGGATCGATCCGCCGCCGCGGCGCAACCCCGATACCTGGGTGCCGGTCAGCGACAAGGATCTCCAGGCGGTACTTGACCCCTTGAGCGGGCTGATCTTCCCAGGTGACTCCAAGATCTGCCCCAGCCGCCTGCCGATCTATGACGGCGAGTCGCGGATGGACCTCGTTCTCTCCCCGGCGGGAACCAAGCCCTTCTCCACCGCGGGGTTCAAGGGCGATGCGATCGTCTGCTCGATCCGCTACGTGCCGAAATCCGGCTTCCGGCGTGGGCGCACGGATATCGAATATCTGAAGAAGACGCCGATGGAGATCTGGTTTGCCAAGGCGGATGGCGCGAATGTATATGCTCCGGTCTATGCGCGGATCCCGACCCGGATGGGGCCGCTTTATGTGACGGCCGTCAAATACGGCGGGTAGCGGAAAAGGGCTGGGCATGAAGGTTCGCGGCACTCTGATCGGCTTTGCCGCGATCCTGATGTGGTCTCTGCTCGCAATGATGACTGCCGCTTCCGGCAAGGTGCCGCCCTTCCAGATGAACGCCATGACATTTGCGATCGGCAGCCTGCCTGGTCTGCTGCTGTTTGCCGCAAGGCCGCAGCGCATCGCGCTGCTGCGGCAGCCCTGGAAGGTCTGGGCGACCGGTATCGGCGGGCTGTTCGGCTACCACTTCCTCTATTTTACAGCGCTTCGCAATGCGCCGGCCGTCGAGGCGGGACTGATCGCCTATCTCTGGCCTTTGCTGATCGTGGTCGGATCGGCGCTGCTGCCTGGCGAGCGGCTGCGCTGGTATCATATCGTCGGCGCGCTGGCCGGCCTTTGCGGCACGATCGCGATCGTCTCGCGCAACGGCCTGGCGTTCAATGATGCCTATCTGCTCGGCTACGGAACGGCCTTCCTCTGCGCCTTCACCTGGTCCGGCTATTCGCTGTTGACCCGAAGCTTCGACCGCGTCTCGACCGACGTGGTGACCGGGTTTTGCGTCGCGACCTCGTTGCTGTCGCTGATCTGCCATCTCGCGCTCGAACAAACCGTCTGGCCGGCGGCCTCCAGCGAATGGCTGGCGATCGTCGGTCTCGGCCTGCTGCCCGTCGGGGCGGCCTTCTATGCCTGGGATTATGGTGTGAAGAACGGGGACATCCAGGTGATCGGCGCTGCCAGCTATGCGGCTCCGCTGCTCTCGACGCTGATCCTCGTTCTCTCGGGGTATGCCGAGCCGAGCTGGCGCATCCTGCTTGCCTGCGTGCTGATCACCGGCGGGGCGGTTCTGGCCGCACGCGATATGCTGCGGCCGAGGAAACCAGTTCAGCTTCCGGTGGAGTAAGATATGTCGGTGGCAGACAACGAACGCGTAAAATATGTCGCCAACGCATTTGATCGTGCGTCAACGTCCTCCCTGACAGTCGGCGTCTTCGCGCCTATCGCTGCTGCGATCTATGCGCCGGCCAGCTCCGTCGGGAACTTATGGGTGCTTTCGATCGCCGGCCCCTGTTGGCTTTTCACGGCAGGCATACTACATTTCGTAGGAAGGTTCATTTTACGGAGGCTGCTATGACTGGCATTCAGATCTATGCATTCATCGTATTACCGCTCTCGATCGCTGCGGTTGGATCTGCCTACGCGTACTTTTTCGTGAAGAGTGAAGAGCGCAAACGCAAGCTTCCTCCTGCTGAATAAGCCGATCCTTCTCCACCGGTATTAACCCGGCTCCCAGCCGGGCGGTGCCATCTCGAAGCTCGAGAACTCGAAGGCGGGCGCGACGGTGCAGCCGACCAGCGTGAAAGCATCCACGGGTTCCGCCGATTGCCAGGCATTGGCCGGCACCACGGCCTGAGGACGTTCGCCCGCTGCGATATCCGGCCCGAGCGTGACCGTTTCTACCGATAATCCATCGGAGATGCGCAGCATCAGCGGTCCACCCGCATAGAAGTGCCAGACCTCGGCTGCATCACTTACCCGGTGCCAGTGGGAACGCTGACCCTTTTCTAGAAGGTAGTAGATCGCGGTCGACTTGCCGCGGCCGGGTCCATCCGCATCGCGAAAAGTCTCGACAAACCAGCCGCCCTCCGGATGCGGCTGCATCCGAAGCGCGGTGATGATTGCCTGTGCCTGAGCGTCAGCCATTGCGGTCGCGCTCCGAGTTCAGAAGTTGTCCTTGCGCTTGCGAATTTCCGCAAAGACCTCTTCGTTAGTCTTGCCTTCCATGAGGAGGTTGCGGCGGATGGCAGGGTCGGACGGGCGCAGGAAGGGGTTGGTTTCCTTCTCCAGCGACATCATCGTCGGAATGGTGAACTTCCCTTCGGCGCGATCGGCTTCGACCTGCGCTGCGCGGGTCTTCAGACGTTCATTGTCCGGATCGATGGTCAGGGCAAAGCGGGCGTTCGACAGCGTGTACTCGTGGCCGAAGTAGATGGCCGTTTCATCGGGAAGGACGGCCAGCTTCTGCAGCGAATGCCACATGTCCGTCGGGGTCCGCTCCAGCAAACGGCCGCAACCGAGCGCAAACAGCGTGTCGGCGGCAAACAGGATCTTGTCGTCCGGGAAGTGATAGCAGATGTGGCCGGCGGTATGGCCGGGCGTTTCGATGACGCGGACCAGATGCTCGCCGAAGGTGAATTCGTCGCCGTCGGCCACGGTCCGGTCAAGGCCGGGAATGGCCAGCGCCTCGTTGACGGGGCCAATGATCTCAAGGCCGAACTTTTCCTTCAGGGCCAAATTGGCCTCGACGTGATCGATGTGGTGGTGAGTAGTGAAGATGTGAGTGATCTTCCAGCCGCGCCGCTCTGCCGCCGCAAGGATCGGCGCTTCTTCCGGCGCATCGATCGATGCGGTGAGACCCGTGTCCGGATCGTGCACCAGAACCCCATAATTGTCGCTCCGACACGAGAAAACTTCGATCTCCAGGGCGCTCATCCGTAACCTCATCTATGAAAACGATTGGCTGCAATGTAGAGATTGAAGGCTTGAAGTCCAACCGCGGTCCGATATCATTTTTCACATGTCCGTCGATATCGTTGATCTCCGCGAGTTCTACCATTCGCCGCTTGGGCGGGTGGCGGAGCAATCCATCACGGTGGCGCTGTCTTCGCTCTGGGCCCGGCTGCCGGAAGAGCGGCTGGTGGGACTGGGCTTTGCGGTTCCCTACCTCGACTATTTCCGGCGCGACACGGAGCGCACCTTCGCCTTCATGCCGGCCGGGCAGGGCGCGGTGAACTGGCCGGCCGGCGAGCTTTCGGCGACGGCGTTGGTCTTCGACGAGGAACTGCCATTACCGGATTCCTCCGTGGACCGGGTGCTGATGGTGCATTCCCTGGAATTTGCGGAAAACCCGCGCGAGAGCCTCAAGGAAATCTGGCGTGTGCTTGCGCCGGGCGGTCGGGTGGTGATTGTCGTGCCAAACCGCCGCGGCGTCTGGGCGCGGATGGAGCATACGCCGTTCGGATCGGGCCGGCCCTATTCGCGCGGGCAGTTGATCTCGCTTTTGCGGGAGGCGAATTTTACGCCCGGCGCCAGTTCAGAGGCCCTGTTCTTTCCGCCGTCGCGGATCCGGACGCTTCTAAAGCTGAACCATGTGTTCGACAGCATCGGCCGTCGCTTCTGGCCGGTGTTTTCGGGCGTGCTGGTGATCGAGGCGCAGAAGCGGCTCTACCAGGGCCTGCCGGTGGCTGCGCGTTCATCGCGGCGCGTCTTCGTGCCGGTGCTGGCGCCGCAGGGCGTGCCCACTACACGAAACCGGTAAGGGGTGTCGTTCCGGGTGGTGCCGGTGCGCGTCATCCCGCCGCTGATCCTACCGCCCTACGCCCCTCGACAAAGCCCCTATCCGGCGGTAATCCCCTTCAGACCGCCACCATAGACATATCCAAAAGGTTGATCCGATGAGCATCGTCACGAGTGAGCCCGTTCCGCGTCCCGGCATTCTCGATATTGCCGCCTATGTGCCCGGCAAGGAACATGCTCCCGGCGTTGCGCGGGTCTTCAAGCTGTCGTCCAACGAGACGCCGCTCGGAGCCAGCCCGAGGGCGATCGAGGCGTTCCAGCAGGCGGCCGGACACCTGGAACTCTATCCCGACGGCCAGGCCCTAGCACTGCGCGAAGCGATCGCCGGGGTTCACGGCCTGAACGTCGCCAATATCCTGTGCGGCAATGGCTCCGACGAACTTCTCGGCCTGCTCTGCCATGTCTACCTCGCGCCGGGCGACGAGGCGATCATCACCCAGCACGGGTTCCTGGTCTACAAGATCCAGATCATGGGCGCCGGCGCCACGCCGGTGGAGGTGAAGGAGCAGGACTGCCAAGTTGACGTGGACGCGATCCTTGCCGCCGTGACCGAACGCACGAAGCTCGTCTTCATCGCAAACCCCGGCAACCCAACCGGCACCTATGTGCCGGTCGCGGAGATCCGCCGCTTGCACGCGGGCCTGCCCAAGAACGTCATCCTGGTGCTGGACGCCGCCTATGCGGAATACGTCCGCAAGAACGACTACGAGGCCGGTCTCGAGCTCGTCTCGGCCAACCGCAACGTGGTGATGTGCCGGACCTTCTCCAAGGCCTACGGGCTTGCCGCCTTGCGCATCGGCTGGATGTACGGTCCGGCCGGCATTCTCGACGCACTGAACCGCGTGCGCGGACCGTTCAACATGAATGCGCCGGCTATCGCTGCCGGTGCTGCTGCCGTGCGCGACCAGGCGTTTGTCGAGAAGGCCGTGGAGCACAACACGCTGTGGCTCGACAAGCTGACCCATGCCTTCCAAATGATCGGCCTCACGGTAACGCCGTCGGTGACCAATTTCGTGCTCATCCATTTTCCCGATGTGGACGGCAAGCGCGCGCCGGAGGCCGACGCCTTTCTGACCAGCCGCGGCTATATCCTGCGCGTGGTGAAGGGCTATGGCCTGCCCAATGCGCTGCGCATGACCGTCGGCTCCGAAGAAGCCAATCGCGGCGTCATCGAGACACTCGGTGAGTTCATGGGGCGCAGTGCATGACGGAGGCCTTTTTCGACCGGATCGCGCTGATCGGCATCGGGCTGATCGGCTCGTCGATTGCGCGTGACATCAAGGAGCTCGGGCTTGCCGGTGAGGTCGTGATCTCGACGCGCAGCACCGACACGCTGAAGCGCGCCGAAGAGCTTGGTCTTGGCGACCGCTACGTCACCTCGGCGGCGGAGGCCGTGAAGGATGCGGACCTGGTCATCGTGTCGGTGCCCGTTGGTGCATCGGAAGCGGTCGCCCAGCAGATCTCCGGCAGCCTGAAGCCGGGCGCGATCGTGACGGACGTCGGCTCCACCAAGCAGTCGGTCATCGCGCAGATGGCGCCGCATATGCCGCAAAACGTGCATTTCATCCCGGGCCATCCGCTGGCGGGGACCGAGAAGTCCGGTCCGGACGCCGGCTTCCCCGGGCTGTTTCGCGATCGCTGGTGCATTTTCACGCCGCTGCCGGATACGGATCCGGTGGCGCTCGACCGGCTGAAGGCCTTCTGGACGGCGCTCGGTTCGCGCATTGACGAGATGGACCCGCAGCACCACGACAAGGTGCTGGCGATCGTCTCGCACCTGCCGCACATCATCGCCTACAATATCGTCGGCACCGCGGACGACCTGGAAACAGTGACGGAATCAGAAGTCATCAAGTATTCAGCGTCGGGTTTTCGCGATTTCACCCGTCTTGCGGCTTCCGATCCCACCATGTGGCGGGACGTCTGCCTGCATAATCGGGATGCGATCCTGGAGATGCTGGCGCGGTTTTCCGAGGATCTCGCCTATCTACAGCGGGCGATCCGCTGGGGCGAGGGCGACAAGCTGTTTGAACTCTTCTCGCGCACCCGCGACGTCAGACGCTCTATCATCCAGGCCGGCCAGGACGTCGACGCGCCGGACTTCGGGCGCCACGCGCTGGACGCCAAGAAGTAGGATCAGACCGGCGGGATCTCGCCGATCGGGATCAGGCCGCCGGCCAGGATCTTGCCGCGCTTGATGGTGATGTCGAGCGAGGCATTGGTGCCGCCGCCCAGTGCCGTCAGCATGCTGACCGCCGTCTGAAGCGTGGGGCCAAGATCGGGGAAGGCCTGGCTCAGGCTTTTCTCCCAGGCAGACAGCTGTTCCACGCGCAGCTTCAACTTGCCGGACATGCGTCCCTCATTGTCGAAGGAGAATGGCCCGGACAGGAGGAGGACGCGTCCTTCTCCGAGGTCGGCCCTGAACTCGCGCATCTCGCCCTTGGTATCGCGCAGCGAAATGCCGTTTGGATCGCTGCCATCGATAATGCCGGCCCTGCCGACCAGCGTCACGGTGACGCTGGTGGTGAGCCGCGGCAGAAGCTGCTGCAGGTCCTTTATGGCCGTATCGGTGCCCTCGAGCGTGACGGCTGCGTCGAGATCGGGTCCATTCTGGCGCAGATGGATTTCGGCGCGGTCGGCGTTGATGTCGAAGGTCTGGCCGTCGGTCGAAGAGACCACGTGGGTCTTCGGGTTCTCCAGGACCAGTGCTGCGCGCTCCACGCCCTTGAGCTTGGTGATCAGGCTCGACTGCAGGCTCGTCCAGGTCGTTGCGACCGTGAGGCCGCGGCTGGAGCGCAGCTCGGCGGGTGCATCCATTTCCCAGATGATGTGGCCGGGGTCATAGACCTGGGCGGCCGAGCGGAGGGCGCCGAAATTGCCGGAGATGCCATTCTCCTTGTCGTCCACGGTGACCTTGGAGCAGAACAGGCCGATGCGGAAGGGATAGCCGCGATATTCCGCATCCAGGCACTCGGCGGCGAAACCCTGGGAGGCGCGACTGCCCAGCATGGCCAGGGTTTTTTCTCGCAGCAGCGAAGCCGCATAGAACCAGCCCGCGGTGTATAGCGCGATAAACAGGACGATAAGGCAGGCCAGCAACCACAGTTTTCCGCTGACGCCGGTTCGGCTTGACGCTGCCATGATCTTCTCCAATGGTGGCCTCGATCGTGCACGACAGGCGCACGAGAGAGACTGCATGGCGCGGGATATGGACGAATTTTGGGTGTTTGGCTACGGGTCGCTGATGTGGAACCCGGGCTTTGTCTTCGAGGAACGGGTTGCTGCGCGCGTGTTCGGGTTCCGCCGGTCGCTCTGCGTCCGGTCCCATGTCCACCGCGGAACACCTCAACAGCCGGGCCTCGTGCTGGGTCTGGATCGTGGCGGATCATGCCTTGGCGTGGCGTTTCGGGTCGACGAGGCGCGGCGGGTGGAGGTGCTGGACTATCTGCGGCGGCGCGAACTGGTCACCAATGTCTACCTGGAACGGCAACTGCCTGCGGTACTTGCGGGACGGCGGCAGGTGACGGCGGTGAGCTATGTGGTCGACCGGCGCCATTCGCAGTATGCCGGCGCGCTCACTGTCGAGGAGGCGGCCGAGATCGTCAGCCGCTCCCGTGGGCAATCCGGACCGAACGATGCCTATGTGGCCAATACGCTCGCCCACATGCAGGAGGCCGGCATTCGCGATGCTTGCCTGGAGGCGATCGGCGCTGCCGTTCGTGCCCGGGTTCAGGCGGCCGGCTGAGCGGCGCGGAGTTCGGCGACGCGCCGGGCAGCCTCGGGCGGCAGCGGCAGGTGCGGGTTGGCATCCACCGTCTCAAGCAGCAGTGCGTCGCTTGCGGTCTCCAGCGTGTCGATCAGGTGCGCATAGAAGGCATCCGGGTCCAGCCCAGGCAGGATAGGCGGCAGGATCTTCACCTTGAAGTGGCCGGGGTGCTTGAGCAGCTTGCGGCGCCCCCAGAACAGACCCCAGTGGGCAACGATCGGAACGACGGGCACCTGGATGTCGCGGTAGATGCGGGCGATGCCATAGCGGTATTGCGGCTCGGCGCCGGGCGCGCGGCGGGTGCCTTCGGGATAGATGATCAGCTGGCGACCGGCTGCCATTTCCTCCTTGGTGCGCTGCATGACCTCGACCATGACCTTGCCGCGGCCGCCGCGGTTGACCGGAATCATCCTCTGCTTGGCGACATACCAGCCGAACAGCGGGATCCACATAAGCTCGCGCTTCAGGATGTAGACCGGGTCACGCTGGTAGGGCAGGAGGGCGAAGGTATCCCAAGCCGACTGGTGCTTGGGCGCGAAGATGCAGCCGCCTTCGGGAATGTTTTCCATGCCCTCGATCTCGAAGGTCGCGCCGACAATCTTTGCCATCAGCCAGTTGTTGGACGCCGCCCAGGCCTTGGGGACGCGGAAGGCCGCCTTGCGGGGCGCCAGGAAATAGAAGGGCGACAACACCAGCATCCGGAGGATGGTGTTCGTATAGAAGGCGGTGTTGAAAATAACCGAACGCACCAGCAACATGAAAGGCATCCCACTTAAGCAGCCGTTGCCTACACGAGATCGCGGACGGACAAAAGCGGATCCTCACTGCGGCCGTGCAATCGTTCAGCGGGCCGGCGCCGGAGCTTCCGGCCTCGGCAGATCGTCCTCGGTGCGAAGGCCGCTTCCCCGCCCGAGACCGAAGGTATCCCGCACCGTTGCCAGCACCACCTTCAGATATTCGGACAGCATGGTGCGCAGCGTATCGGGTTCGGTAAACCAGGCGCGGCGGCTGAGGTCGGCGTTGATCACCGGGTAGGGGATGAATTCGGTGGCCGGGTCCGCCATGCGCAATTCATGCAGGCTGCGGGGCATGTGATAATTGTTGGTGACCACCAGCACCGAGCGATAGCTGTGATCGTGGATCCAGCGGGAGATTTCGTTGGCATTGCCGATCGTATCGAGCGCCTCGTAGCCGATATCGACGCAGCAGGCGAATAGATCCTTCGACGCCTGTGTCGCCTTGCGGATCTGGTTCGGCGTGGTGGACGGATGGGCACCGGAAATCAGCAACCGCTGTCCGGCGCCATCCCGAAGCAGTCCGAGCGCCTGCTCGATGCGCAGGTATCCGCCGGTCAGGACGACGATCGCATCGGCCTTCACGCCATCCGGGGCTTTCTGCGAGGTCACGGCATCGGCAAACCACAGGAAGCCGCCGGCAACAACGGCGGCCAGCAGCAAGCCCAGGATAGCCAGCCGCCGTGCAAGCCGCCGTGCCCTGCTTTTGCGCGAGAACCAGCCCCGATGCACCTGGTGTGGCACATGCGGCTGCGTCTTCTCGGGGTTGCTTTGGTCCACTGTCATGGTTCGTCGCCAACGCTTGAATACTGCAAGCCATCGTCTACGTGCCACCGGGCATCGCGCTTGCCAAGCGGGATCATGCGCTCGGCAAGCCATCTGACCGAGAGGGATCAGACCGGACCAGGTCGATTTCGTCAATCGTGCGCATGACGGTCAGCCGTGCGGTGAGCGTCGTCAGGAGCGCAATCACCAGCATGGTGGCGAAAATTCCGAGATAGCCGGTGACGCCGATGGTGAAGGAGCCGAACAGGGCCGTGGCCTGATCACTTTCCGGTGTTGACCGCGAGTTGGACTGCCAAAGATTGGCGACGGCAAACAGCGCGGCTGCCAAGGCTCCGCCGGCCGCCGAGCCCTTGATGCTGATCTTGAGGAAGTGCTTCTGGAATTCCTTCGCCACGAAGGCGCTTTCCGCGCCCACGAAATGCAGCACCTCGACGATATGGCGGTTTCCCGACAGGGCGCCGCGGGTGGCGAAGATTACGGTCAGGATCATCGCGGTGAAGACGAGGATGAGCACGCCGGTTCCGATCAGCACGGTGGTGCGGGCCATGGAGACCAGACGGTCCACCCAGGTGCGGTGGTCGTCGAGGAAGGCCTGCGGCACTTCCGTCTTCAGGAGATCGCGCATGGAATCGAAATCGGGCGGGTTGCTTTCGTCGATGGTGATGATGACGAGGCGCGGCACCGGCAGGTCCTCAAGGTTGAGGCCGGTGCCCAGCCATGGCTCGAGCAGGCGGGCTGTGGCGCTGTCGTCCATGATGGTGCCATCCTTGGTGCCGACGAAGGTCAAGGCCACGTCGCGGGCCTTCCTGAGGGCTGCGGCCATGTCCAGCCCGTCGTCCGGCTTGATCTGGATGGTGATCTCGCGGGAGATCTGGCTCTGCCAGCTGGAGGCCGTCGCCCGCACCATGCTGACGGCGCCGAGCGTCAGGCAGGCGAGGAAGGCCATGATGGCGATGACCACCATCAGCGCATTGCCCTGGATGTTGGAGGAGGGCAGGATCGGCGCCGTCGGGCGGACGCGCATTTCGGCCCGCCGGGGCGGCTGCGGGTTGTCGGAGGCCGTCGTCGTCGGCTGGCGGGGTGTGCGTCGCGGCTTGGGCGTCTTGCGGTTCTTGAGGCGGCTCATGTCATTCATAGATGTCGAGCCGCCCTTCGGTGAGGATCATCCGCCGCGCATTCACCTGATCCATCAGGGCGAGATCATGGGTGGCAATCACCACCGCAGTGCCGAGCCGGTTGAGTTCCAGGAACAGATTGAGCAGGCGCTTGGCCATGGGCGGATCGACGTTGCCCGTCGGTTCGTCGGCGAGCAGGATCTCCGGACGGTCCATCAGGGCGCGGGCAATCGCCGCACGCTGCTTTTCGCCGCCCGACAGCACTGCCGGCAGGACGTTGATTCTTTCGCCGAGCCCGACCCATTTCAAAAGCTCGATCACATCGCTGCGATAGGAGCTCTCGTCCTTGCCGCGCACCCGCAAGGGGAGCGCCACATTCTCATAGGTGGTCAGGTGGTCAAGCAGGCGGAAGTCCTGGAAGACGATCCCCACCCGGCGTCGCAGCATGGGCAGTTCCGAGCGCGGGATCTGCGAAAGGTCGCGGCCGAACATGTTGATGATGCCGCGGGTGGGGTGCAGCGACAGGAACAGCAGGCGCAGCAGCGTGGTCTTGCCGGCGCCCGAGGGCCCCGTCAGGAACTGGAAGGATTTCTTCGGGATGTCGAACGTCATGTCCCGGAGAATCTCCGGGCCCATTCCATAGCGCAGACCGACGTTTTCGAAGTGAATCAACGGAGGATCCAGTTCCTGGGGCACAGAGCATCACGCTCTCAGGTGCCTACTATCACTTAACCACAAGCGTAAACAAAAGGTAAATCGCCTGCAGAAGTGGGCCATTTTCGGGCGGGGTTTGCGAAGCATTAACCAGCTTCCTTTACGACTGAGCGGGATTCGTTTCAATGCCCGGATGCTCCGCAAGGGGATATGGGCGCAGGAGCCCCATGAACACCTTCCGCGGCCCGCACGGCAAAACCATCGTCCGCATGGATATTCTGCCGCCTGACACCAGGCCAAAGCGCGCCTTCCGGCCGCTTCCACAAAGCGGCGAGGTGGTCGATGCGCAGTTCGTCGCGGTCCAGCCACGTCGCCGGCAGCCAAGGTCGCCGCGCAGCCACAACGACAATGTCACCAGAGTGCCTGTCGAGGAGAGCGTAGGGCTTGCGGCCCGGGTGGCAGGACGCCTTGAAGCCGGCCTCGCGAAGATCCCGGCCGATCTGTTCTCGGCGCTGGTTGCGGCTGCCTTTGTTGCGGTGTTTGCCCTTTCGGGCGGATTTTCCTTCCTGTTCCAGAATGCGGCTGCAGACAACAACGGGAGGGCGCTGGACATCACCCATGTCAGCATGATCCCGCAGGACGCCAACGGCATGCGCGTGCTCCTGATCAACGGCATCGTCGAAAACCACGACAGCGAACAGCATGTGATGCCCTCCATCCGGGCCGAGCTGATGTCGGGTGAAGTGATCGTGGCGAGCACCATGATCAACCCGCCGCAGGGGATGCTTGAAAGCCGCCAGAGCCGCGGATTTACCGCGCGGATCCCGCATCCGGCGGGAAAACTGCCCGACTTGAGGCTTTCGGTGGCGGAACGGGGTGTCTCCGGCTCCTGATTGTGCTATCGCGGCGGCTTCAGTTCTGATCAGGAGTTTCCGCATATGCCCGTCGTCCGCGGCAAGGTCATCGAGCCGCTTTTCACCGCCGAACAGATCGCAGAGCGCAATCTGGCTATCGCTGCAGAGATTGCCACCCGGCCTGCCAATGACCTGCTGGTGATCGCGATCCTGAAGGGATCCTTCATCTTCGCGGCCGATCTGCTGCGCGCCCTGCATGACGTGGGTCTCGCGCCGGAGGTGGAGTTCATCACCCTGTCGAGCTATGGCGTCGGCACCGTTTCGCAAGGCGTGCGGGTGGTCAAGGACATCGACAGCGACGTCAAGGATCGCGACGTGCTGCTGATCGACGACATTCTGGAATCGGGCCGGACGCTGCGGTTCGCCAAGGAAATGCTCTATGAGCGGGGTGCGCGCAGCGTCTCCATCGCTGTCCTCCTGGAC
This sequence comes from Hyphomicrobiales bacterium, assembly GCA_900472675.1. Taxonomy (GTDB): domain Bacteria; phylum Pseudomonadota; class Alphaproteobacteria; order Rhizobiales; family Rhizobiaceae; genus Neorhizobium. The sequence goes on along the minus strand of UCJA01000008.1, from coordinate 51,954 downwards.
AAGCGCGTCAAGCGCAAGGAAGATCTCGAAGCGGATTACGTGGGCTTCGAATGCCCCGACTATTTCGTGGTGGGATACGGCATGGATGTCGCCTACGCGTTCCGGGAACTGCCCTTCGTCGGCGTGGTCAAGGGCGACGCCTGAGCCCCCGCCGGGCCTTCATCCCGGTATCACGCTGTTAACCATGGCGGCTCTGGCCGAGGCGATGTTTACTCCTCGACAAGGAAACTCTGTTGATTTGCTCCCAGACGTACAAACGGGGAGCGATGATCGCTATGGCCAGAATCCTGATTACCGAAGATGAGGACACGCTGCGGATGTTCGTGGCACGGGCGCTCCGTCTCGATGGTCACGAGACGCATGAGGCCGGTGATGGCGCGGAAGGCTTGGAAAAGCTGGACGAGCGCACATTCGATCTGCTGCTGTCGGATATCCGCATGCCGGTGATGGACGGGATCGAGCTTGTCCATCAAGCTTCGGCGAAATTCCCGGATCTCAAAATCCTGCTGATGACCGGCTATGCCGAACAGCGGGAACGTGCCGACGACCTTTCAACGAAGATCATCGACGTGGTGCAGAAGCCGTTCGCCCTGCCGGAGATCCGCAGGGCGGTGTCCATGGCGCTCGCCGGGACACGTTCCGAGGCTGCCTGAGCGAGGCGCACAGCGAAGACGTTAGGGCTCAAGCGCCCTAACGCATCTCCAGAAGACGTTCCAGATACTGCCGCTCGGATTCGCCTGAAAGCGTATTGCCGAGCTTCTCGCGGATAGCATCGAGGATTTCCCGGGCCCGCTGGACGTCGATTTCGTCCGGTACCTTTACCTGGTCACCGAAGTCCGGCCCGCTGTCCGAGCGCGGCCTGCCGAGCGGGTCGCGCCCGTTCTGCCCGCCCTGGGCGGTATTCTCACCCTGTCCCTGCTGGCCCTGACCTGGCTGACCCTGGCCCTGCATGGCCTGCATCATCTGCTGCATCATGTTCTGGGCACCTTGGCGTAGCGCATTGAGCGCCTTGCCCTGGCCGTCGACGGCCTGCTCGCCCTGAGCATCGCCTAGCGCTTTGCCGGCATTGCCCATTTCGCGCTGTGCCTGGCCGAACCCTTCGCCCGGCTGCATGCCGAGGCCCTTCAAGCCCTTCTGCAGCTCGTCCAGCTTCTTGCCGAGGCCTTCCTGCTGGGCCCGCAGGTTCTTCAGAGCCTCGCGAAGCTGCTCCTGGGTCATCCGGTCCGGGTTCTGCTGGCCACCCTGGGCCTGCTTCTGCTGCTGGCCTTGCTGGTTCTGGCCTTGCTGGTTTTGACCCTGCTGGTTCTGGGGATCCTGCTGACCGTTTTCGCCGTCCGTGTTCTGGTCCGGATCGCCGCGCTGCATGCGGTCGCGCAGGGCCTGGTCGAGCTTGAAGGTCTCGTCCATCAGGCGCTGCTGCTCCTGCATGATTTCGCCCAGCTTGTCGATCTGCTGGCGCATCTGGCTGTTGTCCTTGCCCTGCTGGCCGCGTTGCGGCTTGCCGGCCTGGAGGTTGTTCATCATGCGCTGCATCTGCGACAGAAGCTGCTGGGCCGCTTCCTTGTTGCCGGAGCGGGCAAGGTTTTCGATCTGGTCCATCATGTTTTGAAGATCGCGCTGCCGGATGACGTTCTGCGGCTGCGGGCCGTTCTGCGCCTGCGGCGCATTCTGCATGCGCTGGGCCAACTCGGTCAGGTATTGCTGCATGGCCTCGCGCAGCTCCTTCATCAGCTGCGCAATCTCCTGTTCGTTGGCGCCGTTCTTCAGCGCTTCCGACAGATTGTTCTGGGCGTCGCGCAGCCGCTTTTCGGCCTGCGACAGATCGCCGTCCTCGATGCCGAGTGCGATTTCCCAAAGATATGCGGCCGTATCCTTCAGCTGCTCGTCGTTACGGGCCAGTTTCATGCGCTCCTGCGCCGAGCGGATCAGCAGGAAGTGGCTGAGATTGGGGATGGTTTCGTCCGGGCGCAGAGCCAGCGCTTCGTTCAGCGCAATCGCACGGGGCATCTGGCGGGTATCGAGGGCGAAGACCTGGCGCTCTTCGGCGACGGCTGCGGCCAGCGGCTCGGCGAAGTTGCGGGAAGGTAGAACCATCTCGTGGGTAGGGCTGCGTCCGGTCTGGCCGGCGCCATCGGTCGCCACAAGCGTTACCCGCACCCGCTTGCCTGCCAGCGGATGCTCGGTGAGATTACGGCTGGTCAGGCCCTTGGCCTCCTTGCCGTTCTGTCGCGGCAGGTCGAGCCGATATTCCGGCAGGGGATAGAGCGGCTTTGCGTCGGAGCCTGGCTGTTCCACCGGCTCGATCAGCGCCTGCGCTTCGCGGATGCCGTAGTCGTCTTTTCCCTTGAAGGCGATTTCCAGCGCTCCGTTAACGGCGCGCTTCGGCTGACCGTCGAAGGAAATTTCCGGCGGGCGGTCAGGGATGATGGTGAAGGCCCAGGTCTGGCCATTGGCCGTCAGGCTGCCGCTTTCAGCGACGTTCAAGGCGTAGTTGCGCGGTGTGCGCTGCTGCTGCCCGGCGACCGGGGCGGCCTGCGGCGGGGCCGGTGCTGCGGGGTCTGCGGCCTTCTGCGCCTCTTCGTTGCGGAGCGTCACGGGCTCGTTGCCGCTTGCCGGCTTGAAGACCACGGCTTCCTCGCCTTCGCCGCCGGTGACGCGGACGGCCAGGGCAGAATTCTGCGGGACCGAGACCGTATCCTGGGTAGCTGCCTGATTGCCGGTCAGGAAGATCGGCGCCTTGCCGGTGTAGGAAGGCGGTGTCAGCCAGGCGTCGATGCGAAGGTCCGGGTTGATCCGGGGTGCGGGCGGGGCGGCACGGAAGGCATCGGCAGCCGATCCGCCGCCGTTCGAGAAGGAATAGCCAAGGGCGATGGCGAACAGCAGGGCAGGGACGGCACGCAGTGCGAAGCGATCGTGGCGCGCAATATCAGGGCGGGGAAGGCCGGCATCGAGGTCGGCGATCCGCCTAGCCATGCGCAGCTGGTGTTCCTTCCAGAGCGCGGCAGAGAGGGGCGTCTCGAAGGCCGGCGCATCTTCCTGGACGCCGACGGGCTGGTGCTCCAGGTGGTTGCGGCTTTCCAGAAGCCGGTCGGCCTCAGAGGGCGTCGGCCAGCGCAGCCGGGCAAAAGGCAGAAGGGAGGCGACGAAAGCCAGGGCGAAGCCGGCAAGCAGAAGCCAGCGCAGCGGCTCGGGCACATGCCGGAAGATACCGAACCAGGCGGTCGACACGAACAGCGCCACGACCGCGACCGGCAGCACGCAGAGCGGCAGTGCCCGCTCGGCAAACAGAACCGCTCGTGCAAAGGCGCGTTTGACGGCGACCTTGCGTGCAAGCAGCGGGTGAGCATCGAAAGCCCCTTTGCGGGAAAGGCTCATGCGGTCCGTCTCCAGTCGTGGCGGCCCAGGGTCCAAGCTTGCGGGCCGGCCGCGATCATTCAGATCGCATGAGGCTGCAGCTCTTCGGTCATGTCGCGTGTCGCCTGCCACAAGGCGCCGGCGCGAACCGGCGCACAGGCATGTGCGACTTCACTGGAAGATAACAGGCTTTGTGGCGAAGACGAGGGCGTGACGCCGGAGGATGGCGGTTTTTCCCGTCACTCCGTCAAAAGTGAACGCGTAAGGCTGCCAATCAGGCCTCAAGCCATGCGGGCAGTCTGTCGAGACCGATCAGTTCGTCATAGGTGCCGCGCGGACGGATGACATGGAATTCGCTGTCCCGGACCAGAACTTCCGGAATCAGGAGGCGCGAATTGTAGGTGCCGGCCTGTACGGCACCGTAGGCGCCAGCCGATCCGACGGCCAGCAGGTCGCCGGGTTCAGGCGAGGCCATTTCGCGATCGAGCGCCAGATAGTCGCCGGTTTCGCAGACAGGGCCGACCACGTCTCCCCGGATTCTCTCGGCGTTGCTCGCCGGCGTCACGACCGGGCGGATCGAGTGGTAAGCCTCGTAGAGGGTCGGGCGGATGAGGTCGTTCATGGCCGCATCGACGATGACGAAAGCCTTCTCGCCGCCGTCCTTGACGTAGAGAACCTCGGTGACGAGGATCCCGGCATTGCCGACGATCAGCCGGCCCGGCTCGGTGATGATCTTGCAATCGAGCGATCGAAGCTGGCGCTTTACCGTCGCGGCATAGGCATCCGGCAGAGGCGGCGGGGTGTTGTCGTCCTTGTAGGGAATGCCCAGGCCACCGCCGATATCGACGTGATGGATGTGGTGGCCATCGGTCCGCAGCGTTTCCACGAGTTCGCGCAGCAGGCGGAAGGCATCCTCGAAGGGCTGCAGCTCGGTGATCTGGCTGCCGATGTGCATGTCGATGCCGGTCACTTCGATGCCCGGCAGGGTCGCGGCATGGGCATAAATCTGGCGGGCGCGCTCATAGGCGATGCCGAACTTGTTTTCCTTCTTGCCCGTGGAGATCTTCGCATGAGTGCCCGCGTCGACATCGGGGTTGATGCGGAAGGAGACGCAGGCCTTCCGGCCAGCCTTGACGGCGCGCAGGTTGAGCACTTCCAGCTCGGGTTCGGATTCGACGTTGAAGCAGTAGATGCCGGCTTCCAGCGCCAGATCCATTTCAGCAACCGTCTTGCCGACGCCGGAGAACATGATGCGGCTGGCCGGAATGCCAGCGGCCATCGCCCGGCGCAGCTCGCCCCCGGAGACCACGTCCACGCCGGCGCCCAGACGTCCCAGCGTCTTCAGGACGGCCTGGTTGGAATTGGCCTTCATGGCATAGCAGACCATGGTGTCCACATCGGCAAAGGCTGCCGCGAAGACCTTGTAGTGGCGCTCGAGCGTGGCTGTCGAATACACGTAGAAGGGCGTGCCGACGGCCTTGGCGATCTCGGGAATGGAGACGTTTTCGGCGTGCAAAACGCCGTCGATGTAATGGAAATGGTTCACGTCAGATGCCGGGCGTCAGAGCAGCGGATCAAGCAGGAAGGACCGGTTTGATGCCGGGCCCGGGTGTTTTTCGTTCTGGGTGGCGGTCTTGCGAAGGTTCTGCTGTTCCACCGGCGTGCTCGGCTTGTCGAGATCGCCCTTGCGACCGCAGCCCGCGGCGGCAAGGCCGATCGCGCTCAAAACGATGGCGATGCGGGCGGTCGTTACCAAAGGATTGGCCATTCTGTGTCTGTCTCCGGCGGCTGCGGACGTCGATAAGAGGGATGCTGCGCCCACTTGTGGCGCCTTCCATGGATCAGTTCAAGCCCTGACGGACTCTAGTTCCTTTCGCGCCACCAGGCGATCTGCTTCTTCACTTCGGAGGGGGCGGTGCCGCCGAAGCTCTGGCGGCTGGCAACCGATGCGTCCACGGAAAGCACGTCGAAGACCTTGTCGGTGATCGAAGGGTTGATTTCCTGCAACTCCGCGAGCGACAGGTCGGCCAGACCGCAGCTTTTCGCCTCGGCAAGCGCCACGGCGCGTCCGGTCACGTGGTGTGCCTCGCGGAAGGGAAGGCCGACTTCGCGGACCAGCCAGTCGGCAAGATCGGTCGCGGTGGAGAAGCCGGCACCGGCAGCGGCCCGCATCCGGTCGGTGCGGATCGTCATGTCGCGCATCATGCCGGTCATCGCGGCAATCGCCAGCTCCAGGTTTTCGGCTGCGTCGAAGACCTGTTCCTTGTCTTCCTGCATGTCCTTGGAATAGGCGAGCGGCAGGCCCTTCATGATGGTCAGCAGAGCCACCAGCGAGCCGTTGATGCGGCCGGTCTTGGCGCGCACCAGTTCGGCGGCATCGGGGTTCTTCTTCTGCGGCATGATCGAGGAGCCGGTGGAGAAGGCATCGGACAGGCGCACGAAGCCGAACTGCGGCGTCGACCAGATGACGATCTCTTCGGCCAGACGCGACAGGTGCATGGCGCAGATCGCGGCGACGGAGAGGAACTCCAGAGCGAAATCGCGGTCGGAGACGGTGTCGATGGAGTTGCGGGTGGGCTCGCGGAAGCCGAGCGCCTTGGCGGTCATGTGGCGGTCGATCGGGTAGGGCGTACCGGCGAGCGCTGCGGCGCCGATCGGGCTTTCATCGAGGTGATCGATGGCGTGGCGGACACGGGCGCGGTCACGGCCGAACATCTCCACATAGGCCATGCAGTGATGACCGAAGGTGACCGGCTGGGCGGCCTGCAGGTGGGTGAAGCCCGGCATCACGCTTTCGGCGTGTTCTTCGGCGCGATCGAGGAAGGCCGCGATCAGAGCCGTCAGCATGGTTTCGGTCCTGGCGAGCTCTTCCTTGACCCAGAGGCGGAAATCGAGCGCCACCTGGTCGTTGCGGGAGCGCGCTGTGTGCAGACGTCCGGCGGCCGGGCCGATCAGCGTCGCCAGCCGCGCCTCGATGTTCATGTGGATGTCTTCGAGCTTGCGGGAGAATTCAAACCGGCCGGTTTCGATCTCTGACAGGATCGTGTTCAGCCCCTCGACGATCTTGTCTTTATCTTCATGGGAAATGATGCCCTTCTCGGCCAGCATGGTCGCATGGGCGATCGAGCCGCGGATGTCCTGGCGGTAGAGCTTCTTGTCGAAACCGATCGAGGCATTTATCTCCTCCATGATCGCGTCCGGGCCGGAGGCGAAGCGGCCGCCCCACATCTGGTTGGAGGATGTCGCGTCCTTGATGCCGTCGGCCATGTGAGACAAGTCCTGGAGTGATGCATGACGTCCAAAAGACCCTTTGGCCTTCCGCCCGTCCGGTTGATCCTGATCGCCGGGATCGCTGGAATATTTGCCGGCGCCGTGGCGGTATACGTGACGAATACGGGATCTGGCAATGGCGGGGAGGGTGTGTTTGCGGCATCGGCCGGTGCTTGCGAGGGATCCGTCGAGACGGTGAAGGCCGTGTCGCAGTTCACGAAGGGCGAAGTGGCGGCCATGGTGCCGGCCCAGTCGCCGCGGCCGCTTGACCTCACATTCAAGGGGCCGACCGGAACGGAGCTGAAAACCGCAGATTTCGCCGGCAAGACGGTTCTCCTCAATCTGTGGGCCACCTGGTGTGGTCCGTGCCGTGAAGAAATGCCGGCGCTGGCTGCGCTGCAGCGGGATATGGGCGGGCCGGGGTTCGAGGTGGTGGCGGTCAACATCGATACGGGCAGCGACGAGAAGCCGAAGGCGTTTCTCGAGGAATACGGGATCAAGGGGCTCGGCTACTACCGCGACAGCTCGATGGGCGTGTTCAACGGCCTCAAGAAAGAGGGGCTGGCCTTCGGTCTGCCGGTCACGCTCATCATGGACGGCAAGGGCTGCCTGATCTCGGCCATGAACGGACCGGCCGCCTGGGACAGCGCCGACGGCAAGGCGCTGATCACCGCCGCCAAGGGAAGCGGCGGCACATAAGGCGCGATCAGTTCTCGATCAGCGAAAAGGCGAGCCAGAGCGTATCCGGAACGCCCTTGAGCTTGCCGTTGAGGATGTCCAGCTTGGTCTTGCGGATCGCATCCTCGTAGGACCCCGTGATCGCAAGTTCCCGGTAGAAATTCGCCATAAAGATCGCGGTTGCGCGATCGGGCACCGGCCAGCGAGCGAGCAGGCTGCGCCTGGCGCCTGCAATGGCCAGCGCCGAGGGCAGGCCGTTCAGCCCTTCGACATAGCTCGTATCGCCCTTTGCGGTATCGCAGGCGGACAGCACGACAAGATCGACGCCCGACAGGTTCCAGTTGGCGATCTCGGCTGCATGGGCGATGCCGTCGTCACCGGCAGACTCGGTCCCCGGCGCCTGTCCCGCATCGGGCGGTCTTGCGCCGGAGAGCAGGATGCCGGACCGCCACAGCGGTGACAGCTTGGCATCGACCATGGGTTCGTAGAAGCCATGGGTTGCGAAATGCAGGATTCGGTTTCCGGCCACGGCGTCACGAATGCTCTTTTCGCCGGCCTTGTCGCCGCGCAATTTCGTGGCCGTCATGGTCGCATAGGGGGCAAGCTCGCCGATCGCGTCGATCTCCGCGCCCGTAAAGGGAAGCGCATTCGCTGCGCCCTGATAGTCGACATCGCCGACCAGCAGCATCTTGCCCGGCTCGAGATCCCGCGCCCCGGGCATGCTCCCGTGGATGGCGCGGCCATTGCGTGCCACCCGGATATCCATCCGCTCAAGGAGATGCTTGCCATTGTCGTCGACGAGCGCGTCGAAGGGCACGAGGTTCAGGAGCCCATCCGGGACGACATTGATGCGGTTGACGCCCTTGAGGTTCGTCTCGATCGGCTCGATCAGGGCCGCATAGAGGTCCCTGCGGACCTTCTTCTTCACCACCGCTTCAGGCTCGGGCATCAGCGCCTTGATCTTGCTTGCGGGGGCGAGATTGTAAAACAGCACGTTGCCGTTGCTTTTGCCGAGCATCGCAAGGACGCGATCCTCCACCCGATCCGGCGCCACCCGGATCGGCGCGATGATATAGTCGATCACCGCCTCGTCTTCGGAAAGCGAGGCCAGGATGTCGACGTAGGAACGGGTCCAGCGCGCCTGAAGCTGTCGCAGCGGCGATATGCGATCAGCCAGAGCCGCTTCATCGATGGCAAGCTGGCGATCGAGGTCACCGGTCCCCTTGCCGCCCGAGACTTCGAGGCTTTGCGCCTGCAGCCGGCGCACGCGGTCGAGCAATTCCTTGTCCTTGCCCGTCAGAGCCCCGGATGCGGCGTCGAGAATGTCGCGCTCCATAGAGCCGACCGACTTCCACTCCAGCAGTATCTTTGCAAACAGCCGGGAGCCTGCGGGATCGTTCGCGGAGACGGTCATCGCATAGGACAGCATGTCGCCGATCGTCTCGCGGGTCTTCAACGCCACGTCCTCCATCACTGAGGGATCGCTGGTGGAGGCAAATTCGCGGCGAGACCAGAGTCGCAGGCGTTCCTCAAGATCAAGGTAGCGCTCGCTTGCGTCCGGCTTCTTATCAAAACGGGCGTCGCGCGCCACGTTGGTGAGCATGGCGATCGTCATCGGATGGAGGCGGCCGTAATACCCTTCCGCAAGTTTCAGCGCCAGCAGCGTCAACTGGTCGTCGCGCGCCTTGTCGCCGCTCTTTTCCGCAATGCCGGCAAGCAGGTTGGCCATGCGGACATTCTCCGCGGTCGGCTCGGTGCCGACCAGCAGCTTTTCGAAATCAGTGCCCGATGCCGGCTTGACCCCGGTCAGGACGCCGAGCATGTCGCTCTGCTGCCGCATCGCCACAGCCTGCGGATGGTCCTTGCCGAGCGTGGTGTCGAGGATCGCAACGATGTCCCTGTAGAGCTTTGCCGCTTCCGTCGCGCGATCGAGGCCGATCAGATCAAGGGCGAGGTTCTTCTGGCTGATCAGCGTCGACTGCTCGCTGTCACCCAGATTGGCACGGCGCCATTGAAACGCCTTGCGATCAAGCTTTTCGGCTTCCGCGAACTGGCCAAGCGTCCGCAAGACGTCCGCGAGGTTGTTGGCCTGGATCATCGTGTCGTCGGTATCACCGAGGCTCTCTTGCGCGCGCGACAGGGCATCGCGAAGCGGCGGAAGCGCTGACGCCGGACGTCCGGCGAAGGAATAGGTCTGGCCGAGGCCACCGACCGCGGCAATCGTCTCGGCAGACATGCGACCGGTCGTTGCCTGCAGCACGTCGATTGCCTTGGCGTGATAGTCCACTGCGCTGTCGAAGGACCGCCGGTCGCGGTCGAGCACGGCTGCATTGAAATAGGTGATGCCGAGTTTGACCGATGGCTCGCCCGTGTTCAGCGATCTGATGAGGCGCGCAAAGACCTCTGCGGCGCTGTCGAGGCTGCCGCCATTCTGGAGACCGATCGCCGTATTGTTCAAGATGCTCTGGTAGAGCGAGGCGTCACCGTTCGACAGCGCGTCGAGTGCCTCGGTGCGCATCGTCCGGCCCTCGTCGGGCACGCCGTATTTCTCAAGCAGATTGGAAAGCGTCAGTTGCGCTGCCTGGGCGGCGACGGATGATGCCCCTTGCGTGGTGCGACGATAGGAAAGGAGGCGCCTTGCAGCGGAGAGGGTTTCGTCCTTAAGCTTCAGGCCGTCAGCGGCATCGATCAGGATTTCCTGAGCCTTGTCCGCGAGTTGCGGGTCGAGATTGCTGACGTCGGCAAGGCGTGGCTTCAGCGCCTCATAGCCTTCTTTCGATCGGCCCGTGGCATTGCCAAGCTGCGCGGCGCGTAGGGCAAACTGAAGCGACGTGTCGGGATCGGTCGAGCGGTCGAGGAGCGCCAGATAGAGGTCGAGCGCTTCGCCATATTGGCCCTCTGCAATCTTGCCTTCGGCTTGCCGGGCGAGCGTCTCGACCGAAGTGCCGTTGGTCATCTGCGCCACCGCCGGGACCGCCAGCCAGACGATCAGAGCAGCGCCGGCAACAAGCCGGGCTGCACCCCGTACCAGGCTGTAACTGGACAATCTTAACGCCTCCGCTGCGAACACCCTCATGGGTGAAGTGTGTTCGCAGCTGCGAAGGTCAAGATTGGAATAGGGATAGACGTTTAGCGGGTCGGGACGGGAACCTCGCCGCGGTAGTCATAGAAGCCGCGGCCCGACTTGCGGCCAACCCAGCCGGCTTCGACATATTTCACCAGAAGCGGGCAGGGCCGGTACTTGGAGTCGGCCAGGCCATCATAGAGCACCTGCATGATCGACAGGCAGGTGTCGAGGCCGATGAAATCGGCCAGCTGCAGCGGACCCATGGGATGGTTGGCGCCCAGCTTCATGGCGGTATCGATTGCCTCGACCGAACCGACACCTTCGTAGAGCGTGTAGATCGCCTCGTTGATCATCGGCAGCAGGATGCGGTTGACGATGAAAGCGGGGAAATCCTCCGCAACGGTTGCCACCTTATCGAGCTTGGCGACGTATTCGCGTGCCGCACTGAAGGTCGGCTCGTCGGTCGCAATGCCGCGCACCAGTTCCACCAGCTTCATGACCGGAACCGGGTTCATGAAGTGAATGCCCATGAAGCGCTCCGGCCGGTCGGTTGCCGAGGCAAGGCGGGTGATCGACAGGGAGGAGGTGTTGGTGGCAAGCAGCGCATCCGGCCGCAGAACGGGACAGACCTTTTCGTAGATCTTGCGCTTGACGCTTTCGTCTTCGGTAGCAGCCTCGATCACCAGGTCCATCGGCGCCAGGTCGTTGACATCGGAAGAGCCGGAAATCAGCGACAGCGCCGCGGTGCGGGCATCATCGGCCAGCTTGCCGCCGCCCACCTGCCGGGCGAGGTTGCCGTTGATGGTGGCGAGGCCTGCCTCGATGCGGTCCTGCGAGACGTCGAAGATCTGCACACGGTATCCAGCAAGGGCCGAGACATGTGCGATGCCGCAGCCCATCTGGCCGGCGCCGACGACCCCGATGCTCTTGATGACCGTTACCATTGCCCGCTCCCTTTACACTCATTGCCCTCTGCCGAGGGTCTGTTCATGAAAAAGCCGGGCTGCATGACTGCAGCCCGGCAAATTTTTATTCCGTCAACGCAGGTTTTGCCAATCTTTTTCGTAAATGCCGGGGCAAGTCGTCAAAGAGCCTTTTCAAGCTGCGGCATGAGTTCGAAGAGATCGCCCACCAGCCCGAAGTCGGCCACCTGGAAGATCGGCGCTTCCTCGTCCTTGTTGATGGCGACGATGACCTTCGAATCCTTCATGCCGGCGAGGTGCTGGATGGCCCCGGAAATGCCGACCGCCAGATAGAGAATAGGGGCGACGACCTTGCCGGTCTGACCAACCTGCCAGTCGTTCGGCGCATAGCCGGCATCGACGGCAGCTCGGGACGCGCCCACCGCGGCACCGAGCTTGTCGGCGACAGGCAGGATGAATTCCTTGAACTTGTCAGCGGAGCCGAGTGCGCGACCACCCGAGACGATGATCTTGGCAGACGCCAGTTCCGGCCGCTCGGACGAGGACAGCGCATCGGTGACGAAGCTGGAAAGGCCCGGATCAGCGGCTGCGGCCGTTGCTTCGACGGCGGCAGAACCGGTGGCGCCTGCTGCCGCGAAGGAGGCGGTGCGAACGGTGATAACCTTCGTCGCGTCGGTTGCCTGCACCGTCTGGATGGCGTTGCCGGCGTAGATCGGCCGCTTGAAAGTGTCTGGCGAGATGACTTCGACGATTTCCGAAACCTGCATCACGTCGAGAAGGGCTGCCACGCGCGGCATGACATTCTTTGCCGATGCGGTCGCGGCAGCGATGATGGTGTCATATCCGCCGGCGATCGAGAGGATCAGGGCGGCGAGCGGTTCGGCCAGGCCATTGGCGAGGATCGGGTCCTCGGCCAGCAGCACCTTCGATACGCCGGAAAGCTTGGCCGCGTCGTCGGCGGCTGCCTTGGCGCCAGCGCCGGCCACCAGGATGTGGACATCGCCGCCGATCTGCGCTGCGGCCGTCAGGGCCTTGGCGGTCTGGTCGGAGATGGTTGTGTTGTCGTGTTCAGCCAGAAGAAGAATGGCCATGATCTGTGTCTCCTAGTTCTTCCGGTCGCTTCAGATGATCCCGGCGGTCTTCAGGTTGGCGACGAGCTCGTCCACCGTCTTGACCTTGATGCCGGCCTTGCGGCCGCCCGGCTCCTCGGTCTTCAGGACCTTCAGCCGCGGTGCCGTATCGACGCCGAAATCGCCCGGGGTCTTCTTGTCGAGCGGCTTCTTCTTTGCCTTCATGATGTTGGGCAGCGAAGCATAGCGCGGCTCGTTGAGGCGAAGGTCGGTGGTGATCACGGCCGGCAGCTTCACTTCGATGGTCTGTAGGCCGCCGTCCACTTCGCGGGTCACCTTGGCCGTCCCTGGGGCAGAGCCGTCGCCGAGTTCGATCTTCGAGGCGAAGGTGGCCTGGGCGGTGCCCAGAAGGGCTGCCAGCATCTGGCCGGTCTGGTTGGAATCGTCGTCGATCGCCTGCTTGCCGACGATGATCAGGCCAGGCTGCTCGGCATCCACGACGCCCTTGAGGATCTTCGCGACCGCGAGAGGCTCCACGGCATCGTCCGTTTCGACGAGGATCGCGCGATCAGCGCCCATGGCGAGCGCGGTGCGCAGCGTTTCCTCGGCCTTTGCAGGCCCGATGGAGACGACCACGACTTCCGTGGCCTTGCCGGCTTCCCGGATGCGCAGCGCCTCTTCGACGGAGATTTCGTCAAAGGGGTTCATCGACATTTTCACGTTGGCGAGCTCGACGCCCGAGCCATCCGGCTTCACCCGGATCTTGACGTTGTAGTCGACCACTCGCTTCACAGGCACCAGGATCTTCATGGGGTCCTTCCTTGACTTTTTTCCGCCGCAGATTGCGACATCCGCGGCCTATGCATTTGTCAGTTGGCGACATGGATACGCATTTTTGGCCTGATTACAACGTGGATTTGCCGCTTCGGCTTTCGCATTTCTCATAGCGCTATTCCCCCGCAGGGGAGATTTGCGGAGAGCTGGACCGGGGTCTCACGGCGCGCGGCGTGACGATGGTGCGGTCGAACAAGGGCACGCCCCGGCGCCGCATGAAGACGACGAGGAGGGCACCGCACAGGATGCCGCCCACATGGGCGCCCCAGGAGACCATGCCGTCGAGGTCGAGCGCCAGCATGGCGAATTGCTGGACGATCCAGAGGGCCAGCGGAATGAAGGCGGGCAGCGGCAGCGGAATGCGCATCAGCACCAGGACCCAGACCCTGACGCGAGGGTGCAGCAGGAAATAGGCGGCGACGACGCCGGAGATCGCCCCCGATGCGCCGATCAGCGGGCCTTCGGCGGATGGTCCGACAAGACCGTGCAGCGCAGCGCCGCCGGCGGCGCAAAGAAGATAGAAGGCCAGGAACCTGAGATGGCCCAGCGCATCCTCGACGTTATCCCCGAAGACCCAGAGAAACAGCATGTTGGAGCCCAGGTGCCAGACATCCAGATGCAGGAAGGCATAGGTCAGGAAGGTCGCATCTTTCGGCACCAGAACGACCGACGGGTCGAGCACCGCATAGTGGAAGATGACCGCGGGAATGAAGCCGAAACCGAGCGATGCGCGCTCGGCCGTTTCCGGATCTGCGAGCGAGGTTAGTGCCCAGGCAAGGATATTTACGGCGATGATGCCGATCGTCACCCACTGGACGCGGATGTACTTCAGCTCGACGGCATCATGCAGCGGGATGAACATGGCTTGCCTTTCCTCCCGCTGCCGGCGCGTCGATCCCCGAAGGACTTTAGCGGTTCTTGCCTGGTACCCACAGAATATCGGCTTCGCCCCGGTCGTTGGCATAGCGTGCTGCGACGAAGAGAAAATCCGACAGGCGGTTGATGTATTTCAGCGCCGCTTCGCCAACCGGCTCCTCACGGGACAGTTCGACCATCACCCGTTCTGCCCTTCGGGCGATGGTGCGGGCGAGGTGAAGATGGGCCGCGGCCGGCGAGCCGCCCGGCAGCACGAAGGACTTTAGCGGCTGCAGTTCGGCGTTCAGCTGGTCGATCTCGCCTTCGAGCCGGGTCGCCTGCGCCTCAAGCACGCGCAAGGGCTCGTAGTCGGGCTTCTGGCCTGTCTCCGGCGTGGCCAGATCCGCGCCCAGATCGAAGAGGTCGTTCTGGATGCGCAAAAGCATGCCGTCCAGTTCGGGAATGCCGCGCGCATGCAGCCGCGCGATTCCGATGGCGGAATTGGTCTCGTCGATCTCGCCGTAGGAATCGACCCGCAGGTCGTGCTTGTCGCGCCGTGGTCCCGACACCAGCGCCGTGGTGCCGTCGTCGCCGGTGCGTGTGTAGATCTTGTTGAGCTTTACCATTTTCTGTCCGCTATCAGCTCGGGCGTCCGCCACCGGTCAGCCAGAGGGTTATCATGATGAGGGCGATCGCTGCGGCCTGCAAGAGCAGGCGCATCTGCATCAACTTGTTCGATTTGTGGGCGTCGTTGCCTTTCAGCATGTTGAACAATCCCCGGATCAACACAAGGGCGACAAGGCCCATGACGATCAGGGCCAGGACGGTGGTGAAACTCGACATTGCGGATCTTCGCCTTTCAATCCAGCCGTCGCATGAGCCTGTAGAAGAGCGCGGCCGGGAGCAGTCTCTTGAGGAAAGCGCCCTGTTTGGCGGGCGTCGTGACCAGATAATGTGGCTTGGGACGAGCGGAGGTCAAGGCGTGACGAAGGACGTGGTAGACGGCGTCCGGTCCGAGCTTGCGTCGGTTTATCGGGCCGTTGCCATCGAGCCGCGCAAGCTGGCGCTTGTACTCTTCGGCATGGGCCGATCCTTCCAGATCGATGTGCTCGTGGATCTTAGCCAAGGCGTTGGCGGTAAAGCGAGAATCGATCGGGCCGGGCTCGATTAGGCTGACTTCGATGCCGCTGCCTTGAAGCTCCATACGCAGGGTTACAGTGAGGCCCTCCAGCGCGAATTTCGAGGCGGTGTAGGCGCCCCGGTAGCGATAGGGCAGGAGGCCCAGGATGGAGGAACAGTTGACGATTCGCCCGCGGCTATTTGTCCTCATGACCGGGATGACCTGCCGGGTCAGTTCGTGCCACCCGAAGACATTGGTCTCGAACTGCTGGCGCAGTACGTCGGTCGAAAGATCCTCCACAGCGCCGGGCTGCCCGTAGGCGCCGTTGTTGAAGAGCGCGTCGATGCGCCCGCCGGTGCGCTGCGTGACGGTTTCGACCAGGGCCGTGATCGTGTCCGGCTTGGTATAGTCCATCAGCAGCGCCTCCAGGCCGTCCGCCTCCAGGGCTGCCAGATCCTCTGGCCTTCGCACCGTCGCAAAGACCCGCCAGCCGTCGCGCTTGAGTGCCCTGGCACAATAGGCGCCGATGCCGGAGGAACAGCCGGTGATGATGATCGTTGATTGTTCGGCCATCGACGAGGGTCCCTGTACAAGTGGGAGCGTTCCTCCCATATTTCGGGGCAGGCCACAACGGAGTCGCCATTGCCCGAACAAGAACCTCCCATCAGGTGGTACCGGTTGGCCTTCAAGGTTCTGTGGGACGCCTACTGGCATTTTACCGAGGACGACGGCTGGGCCATGGCAAGCCATGTGGCGCTGTCGGGCCTTCTGGCGCTCTTCCCTTTCTTGATCTTCGGGACGGCTCTTGCCGGCTTTCTGGGGGCGGGCGGGTTCTCGACGACTGCCGTCCACCTGTTGTTCGATGCCTGGCCGGCGGATATTGCGGAGCCGGTTGCGTCTGAAATCCAGCGCGTACTGCTGATCCCGCGCGGCGGCCTGCTGACCGTTTCGGTGCTGGCGGCGGCCTATTTTGCCTCGAACGGCGTGGAGGCGCTGCGGATCTCGCTCAACCGCGCCTACCGCGTTACGGAGCACCGGGCCTGGTATGTGACGCGGCTCGCAAGCCTCGGCTATGTGGTGGTGGCGGTGGTCATCTTTGCGGTGATCAGCATCCTTTTGGTGGCGGTGCCCGTGACGCTGCGGTTTGCCGAGACGAAGTTTCCCTGGCTGATCTCGGATCTGAACGCGGTCGCCAACTGGGGCCTTGTGGGCACCGGTCTGTTGCTGATGGTGGGGCTTCTGTTTTCGCACAAATGGCTGCCGGCCGGAAACCGCCGGATCATCGACATCCTTCCAGGCGTGCTGATGACGATCATCCTGTGGACCGTGTTCGGCTTCGGCTTTGCCGCCTATCTGTCCACATTTGCCAACTACGCCGCCACCTATGCCGGGCTGGCGTCGATCATGATCGTGCTGATCTTTCTTTATATGGTCGGCGTAATCTTCATGCTGGGCGCCGAGTTCAATGCCGCGCTGATGAAGTACCGGATCTACTCCGTCTTCTCCCGCTTCCGGCGTGAGCGGAAGGAACTGCTGCAGGAGCAGTCAAAGCCCGACGAGCCGGCGGATGTCTCCGAGGTCAAGCCCCTGGTCGCGAAGGGTCGCAAGCCCGGTTGAGGCTCCGCTCTTGGACAGCTTCCTGCCGTCGGGACCGAGGATCAGCCGATGGTGTTGGTAGATCGGCTCGGGCAGATCCAGCAGGACCTGCAGCACGCGGTGGACCGCCGTCGCTTCGAAAAGATCAAGCCCCCGCACCACATGGGTTATGCCCTGGGCTGCGTCGTCCACCGTGACCGACAGATGATAGCTCGATGCCGCATCCGACCGCGACAGGATGACGTCTCCCCAGCGGGAGGGGTCGGCGAGGATCCTCGCAGTGCCGCTTTCCGGGTCCGGGCTGCCTCCCGTCTCCGTCCAGAACAGATCACCATCGATAAGCTCCAGCGCCTTTTGCATGTCGAGCCGGAAGGCGTGACGCAGGCCCTGCGACATCAGGTCGCGGCGCTCCTTATCGCTCCGGTGCCGGTCGTCCTCTGGGTAGAGCGGCGTGCCGTCCGGATCCCGCGGCCAGGTGCCGCCTGCCTGCTCGACCGCTGCCACGCGGGCCTTGACCTCGCCGCGGGTCAGGAAGGCGGGGTAGACGAGGCCCATGTCAGTCAGCCGCGAAAGCGCCGCCTCGTATTCGGGAAGATGCTCCGACTGCCGCCGCACCGGCTCTTCCCAGCGCAGCCCAAGCCATGCGAGGTCACGGTAGATATCCGCTTCGAACTGCGGCGTGCAGCGTGCGGCGTCGATGTCCTCGATGCGCAGCAGGAAGCGGCCGCTGGCCTCCCGCGCCCGGTCGCTGTTTAGCAGAGCGGACAGAGCGTGGCCGAGATGGAGCTGTCCGTTCGGACTTGGCGCGAAGCGAAAAACGGGCATATCAGTTGGCAAAGCTGGCATTGCTTCTTTTGGCATGCTTTGGGTTTGACAGCCAAGGACTGGATAGGCAGGACGGATTTGCGGGTTATCAGAGGGCAGGACGATATCGAAGCCGGTTTGCGCGAACTGCTGCTGATCGATCCGCGGCTGGTTCCGGTCGCCGAGATTGCCGGCCAACTGCCGCTTCGCCTCGTCGAACCGGGGTTCGCGGGCCTTGCGTCGATCATCGTCTCGCAGGTCGTGTCGCGGGCAAGCGCCGACGCCATCTGGAGGCGGATCACGGCGGTTGGACCGGTGACGGCCGAGACCTATGCCGCCATCGATCCGGCGACGATCTTGAGCTTCGGCCTTTCAGGGGCAAAGGCTGCCGCGCTGATGAATGCCGCCATTGCGGTCCGGGAAAAGATGCTCGATCTGGACGGTCTGTCCGCGCTCGACGGGGCGGAGGCCATGCGGCAGCTGACGTCGCTGCCCGGCATTGGGCCCTGGACGGCGGAGGTCTACCTGATGTTCTGCTGCGGACATGCCGACGTATTTCCATCCGCCGATGTCGCCCTGCAGGCGGCCGTCGCCGACGCCTTCGGCCTTGCTGCGCGGCCAACGGCGAAGCAACTCGCCCGAAGGGCCGAGATCTGGCAGCCGTGGCGCTCCGTGGCGGTGCGATTGTTCTGGAGCTACTATGGCGTGCGCACGGGTCGCAATGTCGCGCCGCTCGTGTGATCCTCAGCTTTCGTCCGCGTCACAGTATCCCACTGCATTTATTGGGCTTCACAATGCTGTAACAACAGACCTAATATAGAAGTAGAAAAGCTGAATCGGGTAGGAGCGTCATTTGACGATTGCAGTCTCCCCGCAGGCCCTGCCGGCGCTCGTGCTGAACGCTGACTACCGGCCGCTGAGTTATTATCCCTTGTCGTTGTGGTCCTGGCAGGACGCGATCAAGGCCGTCTTCCTTGACCGTGTGAACATCATCGCGGAATACGATTACTCGGTCTGTTCGCCCAGCTTCTCGATGAAACTGCCGAGTGTGGTCAGCCTGAAGACCTATGTGCAGCCCACCCGCAACCCGGCCTTTACGCGGTTCAACGTCTTCCTGCGCGACAAATTCGAATGCCAATACTGTGGCACGCGGGACGACCTGACCTTCGACCACGTCATTCCGCGCGCGCATGGCGGCGAAACGACCTGGGAGAACGTGGTGGCCGCCTGTTCGCCCTGCAATCTGCGCAAGGGCAGCAAGCTGCCGAAGCAGGCCGGCATGTTCCCGCACCAGCACCCCTACCAGCCAACGGTGCAGGACCTGCACAACAACGGCCGGCTTTTCCCGCCGAACTACCTGCATGACAGCTGGATGGACTATCTCTACTGGGATAGCGAGCTGCAGCCCTGAGACTGCAGCGATTTCCGGTTCCTGGAAGGCCGCCTCAGGCGGCCTTTTTTGCGCCCACAAAGGCGATGGCGGCCAGCACCAGAGCGGCAACGGCATTCCAGCCGGCCAGAGACACGCCGAGGATGCGCAGGGCTGCCTGATCGCACTGTGGACCGTGGACCGCATTCAGCGAGGAAAGGAGATCGCCGGCGCTGGTGGTGGCGGCACCGGGCGTGCTGGTGCAGCTCGACGGCCCGGCCCAGAAGCCCCATTCGACACCGGCATGGTAGATGCCCATGCCGGCGCCGACCAGCATGAGGATGCCGATCACGACCAGCAGCGCGCGGGGGATCCAGACGGGCAGCCGGAACATTGAGGCAAAGATCGCCAGAACACCGAGCGGGATCCCATAGTAATAAGGGTCGCGTTCCAGCAGGCAGAGATGGCAGGGGATATAGCCGCCGATGTGTTCGAAGCAGAGCGCCAGCCCCACCGTGACGCCCATGCCGAGCGAAACGACGGCGGCGTAGCGGGTGACCTGGCTGCGTCGATGAAGGGCGTTGTCAGTCAGCTCCACGGGCGTCTGTCTCCAAAATGATGCACCAGGCTGACTTAGCAGATGCGCAGGGGCTGTAAACGCCCTGATTGCGCGGCATACTGCCTTGGCCGCACGTTGTCGTGAGCAACAGCAGCCTTCACCCCTGGTCAAACGAGGAGGAGGCAGTCTTCAGAAAGCCTCTTCTTCTCAGCGCGTCCCTGGCTTAAGAGCTTACCCGCTTCAACCGTCGCTGCTGAACCGCTTTAGGTGCGCTCTTGGAATACCCGTTTCGCCATTCGCTGCCCGACACCCGCCGGAACCTCATGTCCAGGATGAGGACGTGGTACGAGACGGCACGGATCACGCGGCGCGAACGGCGCGACCTCGTGCCGGTGGAGCTTTTGCCCCAGCGCGACGTGGTGCCTCTGACGGCCGAGGACATCCCACTCGTCTTCATTACCCACAACGACATGACGATCCTGCCGTTTTTCCTGAAGCACTACCGCCAGCTCGGGGTTACCCGCTTCATCTGCGTGGATGATGTTTCGAAGGACGGCACCCGGGATTTTCTGGCGGCCCAGCCCGACGTGGACCTCTGGACCTCGCCGATCCGGTTTGGAGAGGCAAGGCGGGGACGGCGCTGGCGCGAGGCTCTGTTTGCCCGCTACGGCACTGACCGCTGGTATCTCAATGTGGATTCCGACGAATTCCTTCTCTACGACGGCTGGGAGCACAGGGCCCTGCCGGCGCTGGTGTCGGCGCTTGCGGCGCAGGGGCTGAAGAGGCTGCCTTGCCCGATGCTCGATATGTACCCGGCGTCCGGCGACAGCCAAAGCCTGTCGAGCGACGGCATGCCCTGGGACTACTCACGCCTGTTCGACGGCCAGGGATATAGCTGCTCGCTCGAGAGAAGAGGCATCAGCATACGCGGCGGACCGCGCCGGCGACGCTTCCAGGAAGAAAACCAGCTGATCAAGTATCCGGTGATCTACTGGGACAAGGACTGTCTCTTCGGCAGCAGCCTGCATCAGCCTCTTCCCTACGGTCGCAATTTCGGGTCCACATGGGGTGCTTTGCTGCATTTCAAATTCTTTACCAACTACCGCGACAAGATTGCCGAGGCGGCAGAAGGCAAGCAGCACTACAACAACTCCGAACACTATACGGCGATGATGACTGAGCTGCAGACAGCGGGCGGAATCGATCTTGCGGACGCGGTTTCGATCCCGTTCCAGGGCGCACAGCAGCTTGTCGAGCTCGGCTTCATGACCTCCATCGATTACCGGCGCTAGGGGGCAGAGGACAAATGCTGATCTTCGATGCCTTCCTGATCTGGAAAAAGATTGCCCATTCCCTGCGGCGGACGGCCACGGGAAAACGAAGGCTGCATGTGCAGAACTACACCTGGTCGGTGGATCAGCTCCCCAAGGCCGTTCCACGCATCATCTGGATGTACTGGGACAAGCCGCTCGACCAGGCGCCACCCTTTGTTCTCTACGCGATCGAGAGCTGGCAGCGGAAGAACCCCGACTGGACCGTGCGTGTGCTGGACGACGCCAGCCTCACGCAGTGGGTGGCAGTGCCCGAGCCGGCATCGAACCGGAAGGTGCAAGGGCGTTCGGACGCGATCCGGCTTGCTCTTTTGCAGACGCACGGCGGCGTGTGGGTGGATGCAACATGCGCCTGCGTCCGTCCTCTCGACGAATGGCTGCCTCCCCTGATGGTCAGCGGCTTCTTCGCCTTTCCGGACAGTTACCCCGGACGGATCATCCAGAGCTGGTTTCTCGCCGCAGCCCCGGGCAACTATCTCGTTGATCGATGGGCGCGCCTGGCCTTGCGCTATTATTCGAAGCCGGGAAAACTCGGCCATTACTTTTGGGTGATGCATCTGTTCGAGTATCTGACCATGACCGACCCGAAAGCCCGGCAGCAGTGGGAGCTTGTGCCGAAGCTTTCCGCGAAAGGGCCGTTGCTGCTGAAGCGCATCATCACCCAGAAGGATCTGGCGGAGCCGCTTCCGGGCGGCCTTGATCTGTCGGCCATTCCGATGATCAAGCTCAGCTCCAGCACGATGAGCGACGATCCCGAGTTTGCACAGGCGCTCCAGCAGAACCGCGACATCGATCTGGCAAAGATGGCGGCGAGGGCAAGCCAGCCTTAACCGGTGCCGGATCGGCGCCCTCTTCCCGTAACCCCAAGGACGCTTTCATGGCACCGTTTCGCCGGCTCAGAACACTGCTCGGTTTCCGCAAGAGCCGGCCTCGCGATACCTGGCCCTGGCATGGCGTCACGTTCGGCCGACACACTTACGGGGTCATTCCGGAGGCTGTCTTCGGCTATGACCCGACGATCCGGCTGGAGGTCGGGTCCTTCTGCTCGGTGGCCAAGGAGGTGCTGTTCCTGGTGCGGGCTGATCATCCCACGCATCTGGCATCGACATTTCCACTGACCAATTTCGGCGTCGGCATGGAAGAACTGCGCTCCAGGGGGCCGATCATCATCGGGCACGACGTCTGGATCGGGCGGCGGGCGATGATCATGTCCGGCGTCACCATCGGCAACGGAGCGGTGATCGGCGCTGGCGCTGTGGTGACCAAGGACGTGCCGCCCTATGCGATCGTCGGCGGCGTGCCCGCCAAGCTTATCCGTTACCGGTTCGGGCAGGAGACGATTGACAGCCTCCAGGCGCTGAAATGGTGGGAATGGTCGGACGAGGAGATCAAGGCAAAGACCGATCTTTTCCAGCTGCCAGCGGAAGAGTTCGTCCGTGCGGTGGAGACGGGGCGGTAGGCGCGTGCTGCGCGAAAAAATAAGTGGTGCCCCGTGCCGGAATCGAACCAGCACTCCTCTCGGAACCTGATTTTGAGTCAGGCGCGTCTACCAATTCCGCCAACGGGGCACTCAAGCAGACGGACCGCGTCTATCATGCCCCCCGGTCGATGTGCAAGACCGAAGTAAGCCCACAGTGAGCATCGCTGGAGGCCAGTCCCGGCCGCACTCGGTGGGAGTTTGTCTCAGGGGTCGCGGCCGGCGATCGCGAGGATCTTTTCGCGCAGCATGCGGGCCATGTTGCGGGTGTTTCGGTAGAGATGCAGCTGGGCTGCCACCTGGCGCACATCGCGGTCGCCGTTGCGCCTCAGCCCGATCACGAGCGTGCCCATGTCCTCGCGCTCTTCCCACATCCGGCTCATGATCGGATGGTCGGGCACAGCGCAGCTATCGGTGCGCATGATGTTTGCGTCGTCCAGGTGCCATTCGGTCAGCCGCATGATCAGCAGCTTGCCCGGCGAATGCTGTGCGAAGTCCTCGTCATAGGCGGTCTTCCAGGTATAGGCTTCGCCGGCCATGATGAAGACGATGAGAGAGGCGATGGCGCGTCCGTTCACATCGATGGTGTGAATGCGCACCGCATCCGCTTCGGCAAGGTTGGTAATGGCTTCGCGTGCGAAGGCTGCGCGGTAGCGGTCGCTCACCAGGGCCGTCCGCTTCTTGCCCTTCCAGCCCTTCGCCTCCAGGGCAAGGAATTCCTCCATGCGCAGGCGGACGTCTTCGGGCTGGCGTGCGACGGAATAGGTGATGGTGCCCAGCCGCTCGAGACGACGCCAGAGCCTTCTCATCTCGCGCAGGTGGTGCGACGAGATGGCGTGCTTCAGATAGGCATCGCCGTCGAGCAGGCTTTCCAGCATGGGCCGCTGGAAGGGATCGGTCACGGTGACGGGCAGGTCGCGGCTGATGGCGACGGCGCGTGCCAGATGCACGAAACGCCCGTTCAGCCGCACATCCGGAACGACGAGCACGGAGGGCAGCTTTGCCTCCGGCGCCGCCAGCACTTCCAGCAGGTTGTCGATGGTTTCGGCGGCATCCTCGCCGTCAACGAGCGGGGTTCCGAGCGGCCCGAAGGGGTTTGCCCAGGTCCTGATGATCGGCGCGCCGACGGCAAAGCCCGGTCTTTCCACCGTAAACGGCATCAGAAGGCGGAGCCGGCTGTTGAATTCCGTCTCGTCGCGGATCAGGGCGAAACGCACCTTCTTGTCCTCCACCCGCGGCATGGCGGGGGCGAGCAGTCGCGCGGAGAAGAAGATGTTGGGCTCCATTGCCCGGTTGGACAGGAATTCCAGTTCCTCCTGCAGCTCGTAGCCGAGCGAGGCGGGATAGAGGGAGAGTGCCCTGCCAGGACGTCCCACCTCGACCCGCGTCTCAGCCTCCGGACGCCCTGCGCGCAGGTCCGGCTTGGCAGGCGGAAGGCTGCGGGCGATCTGGTTCAGGTCGCTTGCGAGCGGTGGGAGCGCCATGGTCAGGATGCCTCCGACGGGGGGGTGGGGGCGGGATTGGCAAAGGCGAAGAGGACGATGCCAAGGGTACGGCGGACCGTAATGTGCAGCAGGATTGCCTCGACCATCATGGCAAGGGCGGTCGCCGTTGCGGCGCCGGTCAGCCCGAAGCGGGGAATGAGAAGGACATAGAACAGGATCCCGGCGGCGAGCGTCACCGCATAGAGGCCCACGCAAAGGTTCTGCCGGCCTGCCATGCTGAGCAGGACTTCGCCCGGCCCGACCATGGCCTTGGCGAGGATGCCGCAGAAGAGGATGGCCATGAGGCTGTATCCGGCAGTGAAGGCCGGGCCGAACAGCGACAGCAGCAGATGCCCCGATGCCAGCGCCAGCAGGCCGATCACCAGCGAGGGCCAAAAGGTCCACCGCACGGTCTGGCCGGCAAAGCTTTTTAGCGTCTGCGTGTCGCCTTCGGCCAGCAGGGCGGAAAACCTTGGCCCGGCGGCGGCCTTGATCGAGAAGTAGACGAACTGCACGAGCACGATCGTCTTGGCCGCCGCATAGTAGATGCCGACCTGATCCGGCGGCAGGTAGAGACCGACGACGACCACGTCCGCATTGGTCAGCAGGAAGCCGATGCCGTCGACCAGGAAAAGCGGCAGAGAATAGCGGAACCAGGCCGCCATCGCGAACTGGTGGGGACCGCGTCCATGCAGGCCGTGCAGCCGCAGGCTGACCCGCAGCAGCTGCGAGAGTGTCGCCACATAGGTTGCGGCAAGTGCTGCCTCCATGGCGGTGACGGCCGTCTGGGCTGCGCCCATCGAGACGGCAGCCAGCATGAACAGCAGGATGAGGGCCGGGCGCAGCAGGTAGGTGGGGCTGAGCGCCATCGCCGTCCAGCCATTCGAGCGGGCAGTGCCATCCAGCACGTCGCCGAGCGCGATCATCGGCATGGTGAAGAAGGCAAGCGTTACGGGCACAAGGTAGTAGACGCCGATGCGATCGCCGTAGAAATGCAGGAAGAGAAGGCCAAGGCCGCCGATCGTTGTCGAGGAGGCGAGGGCGATCAGCCTCGCTGCAAGCGTCAGGCCGCGCACGGATGCGACGTCGCCATCGACGCGGTGCTGGTGCAGAAAGCGGATGATCGAGGTGTGGAAGCCGAGGCAGGAAAGATTGCCCGCCAGCACGACGACCACCCAGACGAAGGCGAAGATGCCGTATTCGAACTCGCCCATGATGCGGGCCAGCACGATCTGCGAGACAAAGGCGATGGCAGCGCTCAGCACGCGGATCAGGAAGGCGGTCACGGCGCGACGCTTTGCGCGGTTGTCCTCGCTCTCGTCGGAGATCAGCCGTTCGAGCCGGCGGGTCAGGGGCGCAAGCCTCGAACGCAAGCCAGGCGGCAGCAGTCTTTCCGCTGTTTCGATGACCGCCATAGGGTACGCGCTACTCGCAATCACGGAGGGACATTTCGCTGACGAGGTTGACAGAGCGCGGTTAAGAAACGGTTGGTAGTTCTGGTTGTAGCGGCCGGTTCCTGAGCCAAAACAGAGACGCCGCCGGGGAGGGCGGCGTCTTTCGAGATCACAAAGCCGGCACTAGGCCTGCTCGAAGGCACCGTGGCAGTGCTTGTACTTCTTACCCGAGCCGCAAGGGCAGCTCTCGTTGCGTCCGATGCGGCCCCAGGTTGAGGGGTCTTCCGGACGGCGATCCTGCGGCGCGGCAACGAAATTCTCGGCATCGCGGCCGGTCATCTCGTCTTCTCCGGTGCGAGGATCGACGTGGTGTTCCTCATAGACCGGCGGCGGCATGGGCGGTTCCGGGTTCTGCACAAGCTCGACCCGCATCAGCTGGGCGGTTACCGCCTCGCGCAGGTTGGCAAGCAGCGCCTGGAAGAGTTCGAAGGCTTCAGCCTTGTATTCCTGCAGCGGATCGCGCTGGGCATAGCCGCGGAAACCGATGACGGAACGCAGGTGGTCCAGATTGACGATGTGTTCGCGCCACAGATGGTCCAGCGTCTGCAGCAGGAGGGAGCGTTCGACGTAGTTCATGACGTCGCTGCCAAAGCGCTCACGCCGGTCGTTTGCAGCCTTGTCGGCCGCTTCGGTGATCCGTTCGCGAATATCGTTTTCGGCAATGCCCTCTTCCTTGACCCAGTCGAGGACCGGCAGGTCGAGGTTGAGAAGCCGCTGGACCTCGCTATAGAGGCCGGCGCCATCCCACTGTTCCGCATAGGCGCGCTCGGGGATGTGCTTGGTCACGAGGATGTCGATCACCTCGTTGCGCATATCCTCGACGGTTTCGGAGACGTCCTCTGAATCCATGACCTCGATGCGCTGCTCGAAGATGACCTTGCGCTGGTCATTGGTGACGTCATCGTATTTCAGAAGGTTCTTGCGGGTGTCGAAGTTGCGCGCCTCGACCTTCTTCTGGGCGCGTTCCAGCGCCTTGTTGATCCAGGGATGGACGATTGCCTCGCCCTCCTTGAGGCCGAGCTTCTGCAGCATGCTGTCCATGCGGTCGGAGCCGAAGATGCGCATCAGGTCGTCCTGGAGCGACAGGTAGAACTTCGAGCGGCCCGGGTCGCCCTGGCGTCCGGAACGGCCGCGCAGCTGGTTGTCGATGCGGCGGCTTTCGTGGCGTTCGGTGGCGATCACATAGAGACCGCCGGCGGCCAGAGCCTTTGCCTTGAGTTCCTTGATTTCCTCGCGGATGGTGGCTTCTTTCGCCGCGCGTTCGGCCTCGTCCTCGATGCCTTCGAGATCCCGCTCCAGGCGCATATCGACGTTGCCGCCGAGCTGGATGTCGGTGCCGCGGCCGGCCATGTTGGTGGCGATCGTCACTGCACCGGGAACGCCGGCCTGAGAGACGATGTAGGCTTCCTGCTCATGGTAGCGGGCGTTGAGAACGTGGAACTTGTCGAAGCCGGACTGGCGCAGCATGGTGGCCAGGAGCTCGGACTTCTCGATCGAGGTCGTGCCGACAAGCACCGGCTGGTTGCGCTCATGCGCCGCCTTGATCTCGACGATGATCGCCTTGAACTTCTCCTCGAAGGTCCGGTAGACCTCGTCGTCCTCGTCGATACGCTGGATCGGCAGGTTGGTCGGCACTTCGACCACTTCCAGCTTGTAGATGTTGCCGAACTCTTCCGCTTCCGTCGAGGCCGTGCCGGTCATGCCGGCGAGCTTGGAATACATGCGGAAGTAGTTCTGGAAGGTGATGGACGACAGCGTCTGGTTTTCCGGCTGGATCGTCACCTTCTCCTTGGCTTCCAGCGCCTGGTGCTGGCCTTCGGAGTAGCGGCGGCCCGGCATCATGCGGCCGGTAAACTCGTCGATGATGACGATTTCGTCGTTGCGGACGATGTAGTCCTTGTCGCGCGAGAAGAGCTTGTGGGCCTTCAGGGCGTTGTTGATGTGGTGGACGATCGCGACGTTTTCGACGTCATAGAGCGACTCGCCCTTCAGCAGGCCAGCCTCGCGCAGCAGGTTTTCGAGCTTTTCGGTGCCGACTTCGGAGAAGTTTGCCGAGCGCTGCTTTTCGTCGATCTCGTAGTCTTCGGCCGTCAGCACGGGGATGAAGGCATCGATCGTGTTGTAGAGGTCTGAGCGATCGTCCAGCGGGCCGGAAATGATCAGCGGCGTGCGGGCTTCGTCAACCAGGATCGAGTCGACTTCGTCGACGATCGCATAGTTGTGGCCGCGCTGGACCATCTGGCCGCGCTCGTACTTCATGTTGTCGCGCAGATAGTCGAAGCCGAGCTCGTTGTTCGTCGCGTAGGTGATGTCGCAGGCATAGGCTTCGCGGCGCTCGTCGTCGCTGAGGCCATGGACGATGACGCCCGTGCTCAGGCCAAGGAAGCCGTAAAGGCGTGCCATGGTGGCCGCGTCACGCTGGGCGAGGTAGTCGTTGACGGTGACGACATGCACGCCCTTGGCCGAGAGGGCATTGAGATACACCGGAAGCGTACCGACCAGCGTCTTGCCTTCGCCCGTCTTCATTTCGGCAATGGCGCCGTCATTGAGGATCATGCCGCCCGTGAGCTGGACGTCGAAGGGACGCATGCCGAGCACGCGGCGCGATGCTTCGCGGACAACGGCAAAGGCCGGCACCAGGATGTCCTCGAGCGTCTTGCCCTCGGCCAGCATCTGGCGGAACTCGACCGTCTTGTTGGCCAGCTGTTCATCCGTCAGCGCCCGGGTCTTTTCCTCATAGGCGTTGATGGCATCGATTTTCGGAGTATAGCCCCGTACGCGGCGTTCATGCGCCGAACCGAACAATTTGCGGGCGATGCCGCCGAAGCTGACCATGCGAATGGTCCTTTCTGATATCAGTCCCATGGGATTGCGGGTCCCAATGTCGGTCGTTCCGGTCCCGACAAAATGACCCGCCGCGCCCGGAAACCTTCTGGACGCGAAGTTGCGTGACAGATAAGAGGGGGGTCGAATGATGTCAACGGTGACGGCCGATACAGAATGGCCACAATCCGATGTATTTGAGGGTTTTCCGGCCGGAATCAGGCAATTCTGAAACCGGTGTTTCAGCCGAAAGGTAACTCGATGTTGCGCCACAAATTTCTCGTATCGGCTGCGCTCGCCGCTGCGATCTTTTCCCAGGCACCGGCTTTCGCGGCAGACGATCCCGTCGTCGCCACGGTCGGAAGCCTGGAAATCCACCAGTCCGAGCTTGATCTGGCCGTCCAGAACCTCGATCCGCAGCTGGCACAGCTGCCGGACGAGCAGAAGAAGGTGGCCGCTCTGTCCGGCGCCATCGACGTAAAGCTGCTTGCCAGCGGCGCACTTGCCGAAGGCATCAAGGACACCGAAGACTTCAAGAAGCGGATGGCCTACATCGGCGATCGCGAGCTTCACAACGCCTACTTCCGCAAGCATGTGGTCGATGCGACGACCCCGGAAGAGGTCAAGGCCCGCTACGACAAGGAAGTCGCCGGCCTTCCCAAGCAGCAGGAAGTCCACGCCCGCCACATTCTGGTGAAGACCGAAGACGAGGCCAAGGCAGTGATCGCCGACCTCGACAAGGGCAAGGATTTCGCTGAAATCGCCAAGGAGAAGTCGCAGGACAGCAACAAGGACGACGGCGGCGATCTGGGCTGGTTCGGCCCGGGCCGCATGGTTCCGGAATTCGAAGAAGCTGCGTTTGCGCTTGACAAGGGCCAGTACACCAAGACCCCGGTCAAGACGCAGTTCGGCTACCACGTCATCAAGATCGAAGACAAGCGCGACGCCGCTCCGCCGCCGCTCGAGCAGGTCCAGGACCAGGTCAAGCAGCTGGTCATGCGCGACAAGTATGTCGCCCTGATCGAAAAGGCTAAGGCCGACCAGAAGGTCGACATCAAGGACGAAGCTCTGAAGAAGGGCTATGAAGAAGTCGGCAAGATGCAGGACGCTGGCGGCGACGCCACGGTTGTTCCGCAGTAATCAAAGACAAGAAGGCCCGGGTTTCCGGGCCTTCCCTTTCCCGCAGATCCCCTTTTCCAGACCAGGTGATATCTGACGATGTCTGCTGCCGTTTCGCCGCTCGCTCCCAAGACCTTTCCCGACATGCCGGCTCTGCGCGGCGTGCGCATGGCCACTGCCGCTGCCGGCATCAAGTACAAGAACCGCACCGATGTGCTGCTGATGGTGTTCGATGCGCCGGCTGCGGTGGCTGGCGTGTTCACCCGCTCCAAATGCCCTTCGGCGCCCGTCGATTTCTGCCGCGCCAACCTGGCCGGCGGCGTCGCCCGGGCTGTGGTGGTCAATTCCGGCAATGCCAATGCCTTTACCGGCGCGAAGGGCAGGGCCGCGACCGAGCTGACCGCCGAATCCGCTGCCGAAGCCGTTGGCTGCGGCAACAATGAAATCTTTCTCGCCTCGACCGGCGTGATCGGCGAGCCGCTCGATGCGGGCAAGTTCGCCGGCGTGCTTGGAGAGATGAACGGGCAGGCGCAGGGCGACTTCTGGCAGGAGGCTGCCAAGGCGATCATGACGACCGACACCTATCCGAAGGTCGCGACCCGTACTGCGCAGATCGGTGACGTCACTGTCACCATCAACGGCATCGCCAAGGGTGCCGGCATGATCGCGCCCGATATGGCGACCATGCTGTCCTTCGTCGTCACCGATGCGGATATCGCAAGCCCCGTGCTGCAGAGCCTGCTTTCGGCGGGCGTTGGTCCCAGCTTCAACTCCGTCACCGTCGACAGCGATACTTCCACCTCCGATACGCTGATGCTGTTTGCCACAGGCGCTGCGGCAGCAGACGGCCAGGCGAAGATCGAAACCGCCGATGATCCGCAGCTGGATGGTTTTCGCGCGGCGCTCAACGACCTTCTAAAGGATCTGGCGCTGCAAGTGGTGCGCGATGGCGAGGGCGCCCGCAAGATGGTGGAAGTCACCGTCACAGGCGCCGAAACCGATGCCGCGGCCAAGCGCATCGCGCTGTCCATCGCCAATTCGCCGCTGGTCAAGACTGCCGTTGCCGGCGAGGACGCCAACTGGGGCCGTATCGTCATGGCCGTCGGCAAGGCCGGCGAAATGGCTGATCGGGACCGGCTGGCCATCTGGTTCGGCGATGTCCGCGTGGCCGTCAACGGCGAGCGCGATCCGGACTATTCGGAAGCGCAGACGACGGCAGTCATGCAGCGGGAAGACATTCCCGTGCGGGTCGATATCGGTCTCGGAGCAGGGACGGCCACCGTCTGGACCTGCGATCTCACCAAGGAATACGTCGCCATCAACGGCGACTACCGGAGCTGACGGAGAGGCATGCTGGCGAGTTCCACCCCACACGACCTGCCCATGGTGCGGCGCCTGGAAGCGGTGGGCTTTAGGGCCTGGCCGGCTGCCTCCGTCGGCTATGACGGCAGCTGGCAGATCCGGCTGACCGGCGGCCACCCGTCCAAGCGTCTCAATTGCGTGGTGCCGCTCGACCCTTCCGACCATCGGGACTTGAGCCTCCGGCTGGAAAAGGCACGCAAGCGGTTCCATTCCTACGGGCGGCAACTGATCGTGCGGGAAACCCCGCTCATCCCGCCGCTGCTGATCGCGCACATGGAAAGCGAAGGCTGGGAGCCGTTCGAGACCGCGGATGTGCTCTCCGTGGACCTGACCGAGCTCGCGCTGCCCGATACGCTCGACTATCTGCCGAGCCACGATATCGGCCGCTTCATCGATGCCAGCCTTGCGCTGGAAGAAGACGATGGCAGCCTGAAGCCGGCACTGGCGGAGATCCTGAGCTCGATCAAACCGCCGACCGGGTTCTTTATCAAGGAGGTGCCGCCGCAGGGCGCCGTTGCCGTGGCGCTTTGCGTTCAGGACAATGATCTTGCCGGCATCATGTCCTTTGCGGTTGCGGCAGAGCGTCGTCGAGAAGGCCTCGCGACCGAGATCCTGTCTGCAGCGCTTCGCTGGGCGCGGCTTTCCGGCGCACGCGGTGCCTGGCTGCAGGTGGTCTCCACCAATGCGCCGGCGCTGGCGCTTTACCGGAAGTTCGGCTTCGAGAAGGTCTACTCCTATCGCTACTGGCGGCAGGGGGCAGGGGAATGACGGCAACGCCGCGCAAGATCCTGCTGGTCGCCGCCTGTGCGCTGATCGATACGGACGGGCGCATTCTCTTGGCGCAGCGGCCGGAAGGCAAGTCGCTGGCGGGGCTCTGGGAGTTTCCGGGCGGAAAGGTCGAGCCTGGCGAAACGCCCGAGGAGACGCTGATCCGCGAACTGGACGAGGAGTTGGGCGTGGTGACCAAGGTCGCCTGTCTTGCACCGCTCACCTTCGCCAGCCACAGCTACGACCAGTTCCACCTGCTGATGCCGCTCTATGTGTGCCGGCGTTTCGAAGGCATTCCCTACGGGCGCGAGGGGCAGGCGATCAAATGGGTGCGGCCGCAGGCGCTGCGCGATTATCCCATGCCGCCGGCCGACGAGCCGCTGATCCCCATGCTGCAAGACCTGCTCTGATCATTCAAATTAGAATGTTCAAATTCAGATGCTGTTAACACATCGTTCAGGCCATTATGGCATTTTGGGCTTTGACGTTGTGCGCGTTTGCGAGGCTCTGAGGCATGGACGAGGAAGTCTGGAAAACTGTACGGGTACGCCAGAGGGCGACGTACAGGTCCGGCAGGACCGGCGCGCTTAACCTTGCGCTGCTGTTCGGAACTGCCGTGATCGCATTCGCGCTGATCATCACGCCCATGCTTGCCGGGCACGACGACCAGAAGCGGCTGGCGCATGTGCAGGAAGATTTTGACATGATCTCCACCGGCTCGATCAAGCCGGCAGACGGCAGTACCAAGCACTACACGATCCGGCGCAGCGTCCTCCAGGATACACCCGGTTCCGTGTGCATTGTGCAGGGTTATACTTCAGGTAATGACTGCTGATTAACACTTTTCGGTTAAGGTGCGACCAGTCGCCCCGACCCGAGAGGAAACCCGATGCGTGTGCTGCAATGCTTTCTGCGTGACACGCAAGGCGCGACTGCCGTGGAATACGGCCTGATCGTCAGTATCATCTGCATGATGATGATTGTTGGCTTCGGCATGTTCACCGAGTCTCTCAGCAATATGTTCGGCTACATCCAGACCAAGATCGAAAAGCCGGTTCCCTGATCTGCCTCAGTCATTGCCGCTTGCGTCGCGCAGGACGTCGGCCAGCCGCATCTTGGCGGAGCCCGGCTTCAGCGGCTGCTGCTGGCTTTCATGCGGCGCCCATCCCGACGCATAGATAATCGAGAAGGTCGCGCGGATGCGGCCGTCGGGATCGGAATAGCGCTCCGCATAAATCTCTGCCGCCCGCACGAAGAACTGTCTGGTCAGCGGCACACGGCTGCGCCCGACCAGCGGATTGGCCATGCCCATGGCGCGCAGGTCGCGCATCAGCGGAAACAGCGAGTCGTAGCGAACCGTATAATTCTCGGTGTCCACCACCGGCAGTGCGAACCCCGCCCGCTGCAAAAGTGCGCCGGCGTCGCGCACATCCACGAAGGGAATGACGCGCGGGCTGGCACCCCCCGTCAGTTCGGCCTCCGCCGACAGAAGGGCGTCGCGCATTTCGGCAAGTGTCCCTGCTCCGGGAATGGCCGCCAGCAGGAGACCATCCGGCCTCAGCGCCCGGCGGATCTGGATCAGCGTGCCGGGCAGGTCGTTGACGAGATGCAGCGAGAGGGGCGAGAGCACGAGGTTGGTCGAGGCCGGCTCCAGCGGTACGTCGCCGAGCCCCGCCTCAACGATCGGGCTGTCTGCCATCGCGAAAGCTTCGCTGGTCTCCGCGCGGCGCATGCTTCCCACCTTGCCGGTCTCGAGCGCATAGCGGGCCGTTGCGCCGGTGCCGCCGTGAAGCTCGACCGCATCGTCGAAGTGCCGCTCGACGACGGCCAGACGCTCGGCCAGTTCGCGCGCCGCGATGTCCAGCAGGAAGGCTGCGCTCTCACCGTTGCGAAGCGCGCGCTCCCGCCTTGCTGCCACAAGCGTCTCGTCGAATAGAATTTCCATGCTCGTCTCTTTTCTCGGTTCTCAAACGGCCGCTTCGGCGTAACGTTGCCATATGTCCAACACGATTTCGCCTGCCAGCCTCCGCCGGATCACAGTGCTTGCCCGGGACTGGGTAGGCCGGCTTGCGGATATTGTCTATCCGCCGACCTGTCCCGGCTGCGGGGTCACGACCGGAACCCATGCCGGTTTCTGCCCCGCCTGCTGGAGCGGCATCCGTTTCATCGAGCGGCCCTACTGCGAGGTGCTGGGCCTGCCGTTTTCCTACGACCCCGGTGCCGGGATCCTTTGCGCCCAGGCGATCGCGGATCCTCCCGTGTTCGATCGGCTGCGTGCGGTCGCCGTGCACGAAGGCGCGGCAAGGGGTCTCGTGCATGCGCTCAAATATAGGGATCGAACCGACCTTGCTGCAATGATGGCCGGCTGGATGGGACGCGCCGGACAGCCTTATCTCTCCGAATGCCACGGGATCATCCCGCTGCCGCTCCACCGAACACGCCTGATGCAGCGAAAGTTCAACCAGTCGGCCGAACTGGGCCGTCACCTGGCGCTGTTGTCGGACCGTCCCTTCCTGCCGTCGACACTCGTCCGCATCAAGCGGACCAGCCGGCAGGTGGGGCTGTCGGCACGGGCACGGGAAGACAATGTGCGGGCCGCCTTTGCGGTCGCGCCCGGCCGCGAGCCGGATGTCTGGGGCAAGCGGCTGGTGCTGGTCGACGACGTCTATACGACCGGGGCAACGGTCTCCTCGGCCACCCGCGCTCTGAAGAAGGCCGGGGCGGCGGAGGTCACGGTTTTGACCTTTGCAATGGCCATCGCCGGACCTATATGATTGGAACACACCACACGACTGAGCGCGGACAATCCCGCCTGCCGCGCGCCGGAGATGATCATGGCTGACGTTACCATCTATACACGCGAATATTGCGGCTATTGCGCCCGCGCCAAGTCCCTGCTGGACGGCAAGAAAGTGGCCTATACCGAACATGACGCGACCTATTCCAAGGAATTGCGCGAGGAGATGATCGACAAGGCCAATGGCAAGTCGACCTTCCCGCAGATCTTTATCGACGGCCAGCATATCGGCGGTTGCGACGATCTCCACGCACTCGATCGTGCCGGCAAACTCGACCCCATGCTCGCCGGCTGAGGTTTTCCCGCATGTCCTTCAAGGCTGCCGCTCTCCAGATGTGCTCCGGAACCGATCCGGAGCGAAATGCCGCTGACATGGTGCGACTGGTTCGCGAGGCGGCCGGGCAGGGGGCAAGCTATATCCAGACGCCCGGTTCGTCGGACGTCGCCGGTGGAGCCGCCGCGTGATCAAGTTTTCCCTGTCCTGCGACAAGGGGCATGCCTTCGAAGGATGGTTTTCCGGCAGCGCCGATTTCGAGCATCAGACCGCCACAGGCCTGTTGTCCTGCCCCGTCTGCAATTCGCTGTCTGTTACCAAAGCGCTGATGGCGCCTGCCGTCTCTACTGCCCGCAAGCAGGAGGAGAAGCAGGCCATGGTGATGGACATGGCGCGCCGGGACGTGGTTGCGAAGATCCGCGAAGCCGTTGCGTCCATCAAGGCCAATGCCGAGGATGTGGGTGATCGGTTTGCGGAGGAAGCCCGCAAAATCCATTACGGCGAGAGCGATGCCCGCGGCATCATCGGCCAGGCAAGCCCGGTCGATGTGCGTGACCTTCTGGAGGAAGGTATCGAGGTCGCACCGCTTCCGATCCTGCCGGAGGACGCCAACTGATCGGGCGTCGCTCCCTGCTCAAAAGCTGATCAGGCCGGTCGCTTGGCCAGCAGCATATAGTTCACGTCCATATCCGAGGAGAGGTTCCAGCGGTCCTGGAGCAGGTTGTAGAATACACCGGTGCGGTGGATGATCTGCAGCCCGCCCGCGGTCAGCGGTGCCTCGGCCTCCTGCGGCCGTACCAGCTTCTCATACTGATGGGTTCCCCGCGGCAGCCAACCCAGCACGTTTTCGGCCGCAAAGATCGCCAGCGCGCGTGCCTTTAGGGTGCGGTTGATCGTGGCGACGAACATCAGTCCACCCGGCCGGACCATGCCCGCACAGGTGCTCATGAATAGCGGTACGTCTGCAACGTGCTCGACCACTTCCATGTTGAGCACGACGTCGAAGGTTTCGCCGGCTTCGGCCAGCTGTTCCGCCGTGACGGCACGGTAGTCGACCACGGCTCCGCTATCGGCGGCATGCGTGGTGGCAATGCCGATGTTCTTCTCGGACGGGTCAGCGCCGACGACCGTCGCTCCCATGCGGGAGAGCGGTTCGGACAGAAGCCCGCCGCCGCAGCCGATATCGAGAACCCGCAGTCCGCTGAGCGGCTGGTGGCCGCGCGGATCGCGTCCGAAGTTCTCGCAGATCCGGTCCCTGATATAGGCGAGACGGACGGGATTGAACTTGTGGAGCGGCTTGAACTTGCCGTTCGGGTTCCACCACTCTTCCGCCATCTTCGAAAACCACTCGACCTGCGACGGGTCGATGGTGGTTCTTGCCGCTTCGCTCATGCTCGCGCTCCTGGTTTTGTCGATGAAGTCGGACGAGAAGGCCCCGAAGTCAAGTGTCTGGGTAAACCTGCGACAACCGGTCGTTCAGGCGGCATTCAGTCGGAAACTGGAACTATCGGATAGTTTCGAGCATTGAAGCGGGTCGCTGGCGGCCCGGACAAGGCAGTTCGAACGACAGATGTTCCTCAGGAGGAAACAGTGAATAAAATTCTGATGAGTGCTGCGGCACTTTGTGCCTTGCTGGCGGCGCCATCGATCGCCAGCGCTGCGGTGCAGGGTTTCGCCACCGCGAACGTCAATATGCGGTCGGGCCCAAGCACCAGCTATCCGGCTGTGACGGTTATTCCCGTCGGCGCGCCGGTCACGATCTATGGCTGCATGAGCAGCGTCAACTGGTGCGACGTCACCTTTGTGGGCGGGCGCGGCTGGGTCTCGGGCACCTATGTCCAGACCAGCTACCGCTCCAATCGCGTGGCTGTCGCTCCTGACTACTACCAGGGTCTTGGCATCCCGAGCGTGACCTTCGAGGTCGACAACTACTGGGATCGCTACTACCGCGACCGGAATTTCTACCGCGAGCGTGATCGCTGGCGCCGCTACGACTGGCGTGCAGACCGTCCGTTGCCGCCGCCGCGCTGGGATAACGACCGCCGTCCGCCACCGCCGCGCTTCGACGATGATCGTCGCCCGCCACCACCCCGCTGGGATAACGATCGCCGGCCACCACCACCGCGTTGGGATGATCGGCGTCCGCAGCAGTGGGACAGGGATCGGGATCGCGACAGGTATCAGGACCGGGATCGCAATCCGGACCGTGACGGTCGCCGTCCGCCGCCCCGCATGGATGACGACAACCGTCGTCCGCAGGCTGACCGCGACCCGGGCCGGAACCGGGACGATCGTGACCGCAACCGGGACCAGGGCCGGAACCAGGATCGTGACCAGGGTCGTAACAACGACCGCGATCAGGGCCGGAACCAGGATCGCAACCAGGACCGCAACGATGCACCCCGTCGCGAATGGGGCGGGCTGCGCGAGCAGAACGGCATCGTCTGCACCGGACCTGCGCGCGACTGCCGCTAAACTCGGCTAAAATTGACGAAAGGCGCGCCCCTCAACCGGGCGCGCCTTTTTCTATGTCCGGACTGGTCTAAACAGGGGTTTGGTGCCATTGCACGGCCTTCCCCTTTTCGATAAGACACGCCGCAATTCAGTGCCCCGCATAGGGGCTGTTCAAGCATACGCTTCCGAACAAGGTCGGACGCGAGTGGGTGGTGTCGCAGGTATGGCTCGCATTGTGATGAAGTTCGGCGGCACGTCCGTCGCCAATCTCGACCGCATTCATAACGTCGCACGCCATGTGAAACGCGAGGTCGACGCCGGCCACGAGGTGGCCGTGGTGGTTTCGGCCATGTCGGGCAAGACCAACGAGCTTGTCGGCTGGGTGCAGGATACGCCCAAGGCAAACTCGGCCACATCGCCGTTCTACGATGCCCGCGAATACGACACGGTGGTCGCCTCGGGCGAGCAGGTGACGTCCGGGCTTGTCGCGATCGCGCTGCAGTCGATGGGGATCAACGCTCGCTCCTGGCAGGGCTGGCAGATCCCGATCCGCACGGACAACACCCATGGCGCCGCGCGCATCATGGAGATCGACGGCACCGAAATCATCAAGCGCATGGGCGAGGGCCAGGTGGCGGTCGTTGCCGGCTTCCAGGGCATCGGCCCGGATAACCGCATCGCGACGCTTGGCCGGGGCGGTTCCGATACGTCTGCCGTCGCCATTGCCGCTGCCGTGAAGGCTGATCGCTGCGATATCTATACGGACGTCGATGGTGTCTACACCACGGACCCGCGCATCGTTCCGGCCGCGCGCCGCATGAAGAAGGTCTCCTTCGAGGAAATGCTGGAAATGGCATCGCTCGGCTCGAAGGTGCTACAGGTGCGTTCGGTGGAACTTGCCATGGTCTTCAAGGTCAGGACCTTTGTGCGGTCAAGTTTCGAGGATCCCGATGCGCCGGGCATGGGTGACCTGCTCAATCCCCCCGGCACTTTGATATGCGACGAGGAAGAAATCGTGGAACAGGAAGTCGTCACCGGCATCGCCTTTGCCAAGGATGAGGCACAGATCTCGCTGCGCCGGCTCGCCGACCGGCCAGGCGTCTCGGCCGCCATCTTCGGGCCGCTGGCGGAATCGCACATCAACGTCGACATGATCGTCCAGAACATCTCCGAGGACGGCTCGACGACCGACATGACCTTCACGGTGCCGTCGGGCGATGTGCAGAAAGCCATCAAGGTTCTAGAAGATAACAAGGCCAAGATCGGCTTCGACGTGGTGCAGAGCGAATCGGGCCTTGCGAAAGTCTCGGTCATCGGCATCGGCATGCGCAGCCATGCAGGCGTCGCGGCGCTCGCTTTCAAGGCACTTGCCGATAAGACGATCAACATCAAGGCCATCACGACGTCCGAAATCAAGATTTCCATCCTGATCGACGGTGCCTATTCCGAACTTGCTGTTCGGACTTTGCATTCCGCCTACGGTCTCGATAAGAGTTGACGTTGAACCGGTCGGATGCGTCGTGCAACGGCGCTCCGTCACCCGGCTAGGATGATCTTGTTTCGGGAGAACTCATGCCGATGAGAGACCTGTCGGCGGGTCCGCGCGTTCTTTTGAAGCGGCTGCGCGAGTTGATGGCGGAGCCGCTCGATCCCCAGGAACGTCTGGACCGGATCGTCCGCCAAATCGCCAGCAACATGGTGGCCGAGGTTTGCTCGGTCTATGTGCT
This sequence comes from Hyphomicrobiales bacterium, assembly GCA_900472675.1. Taxonomy (GTDB): domain Bacteria; phylum Pseudomonadota; class Alphaproteobacteria; order Rhizobiales; family Rhizobiaceae; genus Neorhizobium. Next base: position 13,385 of record UCJA01000008.1, on the reverse strand, counting down.
GCGGTCGGACGGCGTGCTCGAACTCTATGCCACCGAGGGCCTCAACAAGGAGGCCGTCCACCTTTCCCAGCTGAAGATGGGTCAGGGTCTGGTCGGCACGATCGCCGCGTCCGCCCAGCCGCTCAACTTGTCGGATGCGCAGGCTCATCCCGCTTTCCGTTATCTTCCCGAGACCGGCGAAGAAATCTACCATTCCTTCCTCGGTGTCCCGATCCTTCGGGCAGGGCGCACGCTCGGCGTACTCGTCGTCCAGAACAAGGCGAGCCGCAACTACCGCGAAGACGAGCTCGAGGCGCTCGAGACCACGGCGATGGTGATCGCCGAGATGATCGCGACCGGCGAACTCAAGAAGATCACCCGCCCCGGGCTTGAGCTCGATCTCACCCGTGCCATCACGATCCAGGCCGACGGCTACAACGAGGGCATCGGGCTTGGCCACGTCGTGCTGCACGAGCCGCGCATCGTGGTCACCAATCTTCTCAACGACGATGCGGACAAGGAACTCAAGCGGCTCGGCGAATCGCTTGGCGGCCTGCGCATCTCGATCGACGACATGCTGTCGCGCCGGGAGGTCTCCCAGGAGGGAGAGCACCGCGAGGTGCTGGAAACCTACCGCATGTTTGCCCATGACCAGGGCTGGGTGCGGCGGATGGAGGAGGCAATCCACAACGGGTTGACCGCCGAGGCTGCCGTCGAAAAGGTCCAGAGCGACACCAAGGCGCGGATGATGCGCCTGACCGATCCCTATCTGCGGGAGCGGATGCATGATTTCGACGATCTCGCCAACCGGCTGCTGCGCCAGCTGACCGGCTTTAAGGGGCGGGTGGGCGATGAGAACTTCCCCATGGATGCGATCATCCTGGCCCGCGCCATGGGTGCTGCCGAGCTGCTCGACTATCCCCGCGAGCGCCTGCGCGGCCTGATCCTCGAAGACGGAGCGGTGACGAGCCATGTGGTGATCGTGGCGCGCGCCATGGGCATCCCGGTCGTCGGCCAGGCGGCAGGCGTTGTGGCGCTGGCCGAAAACGGCGACGCGATCATCGTCGACGGTGACGACGGACAGATCCACCTGCGGCCGATGACGGACCTGCAGAAGGCTTATGAGGAAAAGGTTCGCCTGCGGGCACGCCGCCAGGAGCAGTTCAAGGCGCTGCGCTCCGTGGAGCCGATTACCAAGGACGGCAAGCGGATCGACCTGCAGATGAACGCCGGCCTTCTGGTCGACCTGCCGCAGCTGGCGGAATCGGGTGCGAGCGGCATCGGGCTGTTCCGCACGGAACTGCAGTTCATGATCGCCTCGACCATGCCGAAGCTGGAGGAGCAGGAAGGCTTCTACCGCAACGTTCTCAAGCAGGCGGCGGGCCGGCCGGTTACCTTCCGCACACTCGATATCGGCGGCGACAAGGTCGTGTCCTACTTCCGTGCGCAGGAAGAAGAAAACCCGGCGCTCGGCTGGCGTGCCATCCGTCTGTCGCTCGACCGGCCCGGCTTGCTGCGCACGCAGCTGCGGGCGCTGTTGCGGGCTGCTGCCGGCGCGGAGCTGAAGATGATGCTGCCCATGGTGACCGAGGTATCGGAGATCCATGCGGTGCGCGAGCTGATGCAGAAGGAAGTCCAGCATCTCTCGAAGTTCGGCCACAGCCTGCCGCGCAAGCTGCAGTTCGGCGCCATGCTGGAAGTGCCGGCGCTGATGTGGCAGCTCGACGAGCTGATGGCGGAAGTGGACTTCGTCTCGGTCGGCTCGAACGACCTCTTCCAGTTCGCCATGGCGGCGGATCGCGGCAATGCGCGCGTCTCCGATCGCTTCGATCTGTTGGGCAAGCCGTTCCTGCGGATTTTGCGCGACATCGCGCGGGCAGGCCAGCGCAACAACACGCCGGTCACGCTGTGTGGCGAAATGGCGGGCAAGCCGCTATCGGCCATGGCGTTGATCGGCATCGGCTTCCGGGCCGTTTCGATGGCTGCAACCTCGATCGGTCCGGTCAAATCCATGCTGCTTGGGCTGGACGCGGATCAGCTGGCAACCGAGCTGAACGCTGCGCTCGACGATGTGCGCTCGCCCGTGCCGATCCGGGAGCTGCTTGTACAGTTCGCCCAGACCCACAATATTCCGCTCTAGCGGACATCATAAAAAACGGAGCACACAAGGGTGGCGAAGCTTCCTGTCGAAAAAATGCGCGAGCTGGAGCGCCGCTTCGGCGAGATTGAGGCGCGCATGTCGGAAGGTCCGGCAGCCGACGTCTACGTCAAGCTCGCCTCGGAGTATTCCGAGCTGCAGCCGGTCGTGCACACGATCCGCGACTACGAGAAGACGCTGGCCGAAGTGGCCGACCTCAAGGCCATGCTTGCGGACAGGGCGACCGACCGCGAGATGCGCGAGCTTGCGGACATGGAACTGCCGGAGGCCGAGCAGAGGATCGAGGCTCTGGAAAAGGACATGCAGGTCCTGCTCCTGCCCAAGGATGCGGCCGACGAGAAGAGCGCCATCCTGGAAATTCGTGCCGGCACGGGGGGCAATGAAGCCGCCCTGTTTGCGGGCGACCTGTTTCGCATGTACGAGCGCTACGCCTCGACCAAGGGCTGGAAGGTGGAGGTTCTGTCTTCCAGCGAAGGCGAGGCGGGCGGCTACAAGGAAATCATCGCCACCGTCAGCGGGCGAGGGGTGTTTTCCAAGCTTAAGTTCGAATCCGGCGTCCACCGGGTCCAGCGCGTGCCGGACACCGAGACGCAAGGGCGCATCCACACGTCGGCGGCGACCGTTGCGGTTCTGCCGGAGGCTGAGGACATCGATATCGAGGTTCGTGCGGAAGACATCCGCATCGACACCATGCGGTCGTCGGGTGCCGGCGGCCAGCACGTCAACACGACCGATTCCGCGGTGCGGATCACCCATATGCCGAGCGGCATTGTCGTGACGAGCTCGGAGAAATCGCAGCACCAGAACCGGGCGAAGGCCATGCAGGTTCTGCGGTCGCGGCTTTACGACATGGAGCGGCAGAAGATCGACAATGAGCGGTCGGCGGACCGCAAGAGCCAGGTGGGCTCGGGCGACCGGTCTGAGCGAATCCGCACCTACAACTTCCCGCAGGGCCGGATGACCGACCACCGCATCAACCTGACCCTCTACAAGCTGGACAAGATGATCGAGGGAGATATCGACGAAGTGGTCGATGCCCTGATTGCGGACTACCAGGCCGGCCAGCTGGCGCAGCTTGGCGAGGTCCAGGGATGACGACGCTTGCCGCGGTCGTCGCGGAGGCGCGGAGACGATTTTCCGAGGCCGGTCTCGCGGACTCGGCGATCGAGGCGCGCATCCTGATCGGCGGGCTTTTGGCGCTTTCGAGCACCGAGATCTTCGTCGGCGGCGATCGCAAGCTGAGCGAAGACGAGGTTGCCCGCATCGAGGCTGCCGTGCAGCGCCGCCTCAAAAGGGAGCCGGTGCACCGCATCCTGGGAGCCCGCGAATTTCACGGCATGGACTTGCGGATGTCCCGCGAAACGCTGGAACCGCGCCCGGATACGGAAATCCTGGTGGATGCGATGTTGCCGCACCTGCGAGAAGCAGTGGCAGCGAAGGGTTGTGCCAGCATTCTCGATCTCGGTACCGGCACGGGCGCGATCGTGCTCGCCTTGCTCAAGGAGGTTCCGGCGGCGCGCGGCATGGGAAGCGACATCTCGGAGGACGCGCTGGCCACCGCTGCCGGCAACGCCAGCCGTCTTGGGCTTGGCGAGCGCTTCCAGGCTGTGCGCAGCCGCTGGTTCGACGAGATTGCCGGGCGGTTCGACATAATCGTGTCGAATCCGCCTTATATACCAAGCGCTGTGATCGCCGGGCTCGATCCAGAGGTGCGGAATTTCGATCCGCTGGTTGCCCTGGATGGCGGGCCGGACGGGCTTGATCCCTACCGAGACATAGCAGCCGATGCGGCGCGCTTCCTGGCGCCGGACGGAATGCTGGGGGTCGAGATCGGTTTCGACCAGAAAACAGGCGTCACGGAGATCTTTACTTGCGCCGGCTTCATTCTGGCGCAAGCTGAACGTGACTACGGTGGACAGGATCGCGTTCTTGTCTTCAAGCCCGGCACTGGCTTGCCATCTATCAACGGTTGATGTTGCAGGGCAAAAGAAAAGGCTTGGAATCCATAAGGAAGCGGGATAGCTTGCAGGCACGCATCGGGGCGGCTGGAAATGAACAGCGATTCGTTCGGGTTACAGATCAACCCTATTCCAAGCCTTTTCGAAGGTTTGCGAAGGTTGAACAAATCCTGGTGCGTGAATCAGTTAATTTAACTTTGAGAGCGGCAGGCTGCCTCCTTGGCCCTGCGCGCGTCGCGCGAAGTCCTGCTACGGCTTTGAAAGCCGGACCGCGTGACCCCTATCAGCGAAGACAGAGAGTTGGTGAACATTAGATGAGGCCAGGACAGCAGAATAAGCGCGGTCGAGGGCGCGGTAGCAGCAGCAACAACAATAATAACAACAACACTGGCGGCGGAAATAACAACTTCAATCGCAAGGGCGGCAATCCGCTCAGCCGGACGTACGACAGCTCCGGCCCCGATGTGAAAATCCGCGGCACCGCTCAGCATATCGCCGAGAAATATTCGGCCCTCGCACGTGACTCCCATAGTTCCGGCGACCGCGTCATGGCTGAAAACTATCTCCAGCACGCAGAGCACTACAACCGCATCATTGCAGCCGCGCAGGCGCAGATGCAGGAGCGCTTCCCGCGCGACGAACGTGGCGAGATGCAGGACCGCGACGGCAACATGATGGACCAGGACGACCTGGACAACATGGATGGCGACGACATGGGCTATGCGCCGCAGCCGGTGATGGACGAACAGCCGCGCCGCGAGCACAATGACCAGCAGCGCCGCGACCACAATGACCAGCCCCGTCGCGAGCAGAACGCACAGCCGCGCCGTGAGCAGAACGATCAGCCTCGTCGCGAGCAGAACGACCAGCCCCGCCGCGAGCAGAATGCGCAGCCGAACCAGGATGCCCAGGGCAACCAGGCAAGCCCGACCGGCCAGCCTGCCGAAGGCCAGGAGCAGGCGCCGCGCGAAAATCGCCGCGAACCGCGCCGTGAGCGACGCCAGGATCGTCCGGAGCGCGTTGCTGCGCAGCCGAGCCAGCAGCCCGCCGAGATTTCCGCTCCCGTCGTCGATCATACCGGCCCGCAGCCGGTGATCGAGGGAACGCCTGCAGAGGTTGCCGTCGAGGAAGAAGCGCAGGCGGATACCGCGCCGCGTCGTCGTCGCAATGCAAGCAATCGTCCGCGGCGCCCGCGTCGTGGCGAAGGTGGTGCCGAAGACGGCGAAGCCTCGGGCGACGACCCGCAGCCCGCGCTGGTGGACGCCAGCAACGATTAGTCCTCGGACCGGTTGTTTCTTAACATTCGAGAAGGAAAAACTCCGGCCTGCGCCGGAGTTTTTTCGTTTGTGGCTTCAGGCCGTTTTGCCGGTGGCGGCGGCGCAGGCCACGGCCAATGCATCGTGCGGGGCGGGAACGAGGTGGAGCAGGTCGGTTGCATCCGTTTCCAGGAAGCCGGCTGAGGCTGCCGCATAGATCGACATCATCATCGCCGGCTGAAACGGCAACAGGGGCAGATCCGCCAGTCGGCGCCGTTCCGCCTCGAGGGTGAGCGGCCGGTAGGGCAGGCCAAGACGCTCAGCGATCTGAGGGACGGCAAAGGCCGTCCGGCCAGAGAGTTCGTAGCAGGAGCCCGCATGCGCTGCCGGGTCTCCCAGAACCACTGCTGCGGCATCCGCCAGATCTTCGCGGGCGGCCGCCGATATGGGCCCCGTTCCGAAAGGTGCGGTGATGCGGCCATCCTGCGGCGCCGCCAGTGCGCCGATCAGCTCGGCATAGAGCCCATTGCGCAGAATGGTCCAGCGCAAGCCGCTCTCCTTGAGCTGCCGTTCGGTCCAACGATGGGCGAGCGCAAACCCCAGGTGATCGCTGGCCCGGCTGAGGCTCGTATAAACGATATGGCGAACCCCTTGTGTCCGGGCTGCATGGATGACGGCGCCATGCCGGCGCATGACCACGTCATCTTCCGCATAGCCGGCAGAGGTCAGGAACAGTGTCTCCACACCGGCAAACTCCAGCGTTTCAACCCGGTCGAAATCCATCTGCCGGTCGGCATCCGGCCCGCGGCTGGCGGTGAGAAAATCATAGCCTTCGCGTTTCATCCGCGCGGCAATAAGAGAGGCGAGCTGGCCCGATCCACCGGTCATCAAGATCATGGAACTTCCTTTCGAGGGTGATTTGCAGGTAAGCTTAGGCAAGCTCTGACCCCGGCATAAGAAGGCACTTCATTGTTCGACACGCACACTGATGTTCGCGAGGGCACGCTTGTCCCTTGTGGTTCTCCGGATCACGAGGACTGCGGTCTGCGCCTCATTCTCGATAGGCTCGGCGAACAATGGACGGTGATGACGCTCGCAGAGCTTTCGGCGGGTCCGCGACGCTACCGCGAGCTGGAGCGGGCGCTGACCGGGATCTCGCAGAGGATGATGACCCTGACGCTTCGGCGGTTGGAGCGTGACGGCCACGTGCTTCGCCATGTGGAGCCGGCCATTCCACCCAGTGTCACCTACGAGCTATCGGACCTCGGCAAGTCATTTGCCGGGCAGGTTGCCGCGCTGGTCTCCTGGAGCCGGCAGCACAAGCAGGAGATGGAGTCCGCGCAGGCATTGTTCGACGACAACCGTCTATAACCGGCTGCGTAAGCCTGTTTTTAGCTTTTCCTTGCTGACGATCATGGTTGCGGCAAGTCTAATGCGTTTTGCCATCTATTATCTGTTTATCAATATCTGTGCGTCTAAGCTTACTGATTGCATCAGTTCTGGAAAGAGCAGACAGCATGGAGCGAAGACCGGATCTTGATATCATTCGGGTCAGCATCTTCTTGTTGCTGATCGTCTACCATGTCAGCCTGATCTTCGGCTCGCGCGAGTTCCTGATCAAGTCATCGGAGAACACGTCCTTCTTCGATAGTGTCCATGTGCTCAGCCATCCTTGGCGCGTCTCGCTGCTGTTCTTCGTGTCGGGCGCCGCGACGGCTTTTTCACTTCAAAAGCGCAGGCCCGGCGAGCTCAGGAGCCGGCGCTCGCATCAGCTTCTCATTCCCTTCGTGCTTGGGGTCATCCTGCTCATACCGCCGCAGATCCACGCCTTTCTGTCGGTGCACGAGGGGATGCCGATCAGCGTGGGCGAGGTTTTCCGGCGCTACCTGACCCTCTCCCCCTTCCAACTCGCCGACGGGTCGTGGAGGGTGATCTTCACGATGGAGCATCTCTGGTATCTGGCTTACCTGTGGCTCTACACCGCCATCGTCACCACGCTCATGAGCGTTTGCGGTTCCACCTTAAAGACGATTGGCGACTGGCTGGCGGCTCGGCTGAAGGGTGCGGGGCTTCTGCTGTGGCCCATGATCTTCTTTGTTCTCCTGCGGTTGATCGTCATGCCGCAGTTCCCGCACAGGCTGGATATCATCGACGACTGGTATTCCCACATCCTCTACCTCACCTGTTTTGCCGGCGGTATCCTGCTGGGCGGGCGGGCTGAGTTCTGGCAGAACCTCGTGATGGTGAGACGGGCAGCGCTTATCGGTGCGCTGGCGTGCGTTCCGGTCCTGCTATGGATGCTCGAGCTGCACCCGCTTGCCGACAACAGGTTCTGGAGTTCGCCGCTGGCCAGTCTGATCGACGGCGGCTTCATGTGGTGCACCGCGGTTGCGATCCTCGGCTACGGGCAGATGCTTGCCACCGTCCACCATCCGGCGCTCAGCTATCTGAACAGGGCGGTCCTGACCTATTATGTCCTGCACCAGACCGTGATGCTGCTTATTGCCGAACAGCTTTACGCGATGGGATGGCTGGGCACGGGCGCCTTCCTGCCCCTGGTGGTGCTGACGCTGCTCATCTGCGGCCTGTTCTTTGAAGGCTGGCGCCGGCTGTGCCACCTGATGCCCAGGCTGCAGCCTCTCTGGTCGATTGCGGTTGAAACCACCCGGCTGACCAAGGCAAAACTCATGTTCCCGGTGCCGCGAAAAGCGGACTGAGTGTCTTTAAAACCGGAAAATCGCCTCCCATATTCATCTCAACGCCGGTTAAGGCGAGGGCTTGCCGTTGAGGAAGCTCAATCTCAATCATCGGCCTGTGCCTTACAAGGGCAGGGCGATTTAGGAGGTTCTCAATGAACATCGAAAAATATTCCGAACGGGTCCGCGGATTCATGCAATCCGCACAAACCCAGGCATTGGCCTCGGGTCACCAGCAGTTCACCCCCGAGCATGTGCTCAAGGTGCTTTTGGACGACGACCAGGGCATGGCATCCTCGCTGATCGAGCGGGCTGGCGGCAATGCCAAGGAAGCCCGGATCGCCAATGATGCGGCTTTGGCGAAAATCCCGAAGGTTTCCGGCGGCAATGGTGAGATCTACCTGTCGCAGCCGCTGGCAAAGGTGTTTTCGACCGCCGAAGATGCGGCCAAGAAGGCCGGCGACAGCTTTGTCACAGTCGAGCGGCTGCTTCTGGCGCTGGCGATCGAGACGTCCGCCTCCACTTCGGCAACCTTGAAGAAGGCCGGCGTGACCGCGCAGGCCCTGAACCAGGTCATCAACGACATCCGCAAGGGTCGCACGGCCGACGGCGCCAACGCCGAGGCCGGCTTCGAGGCGTTGAAGAAGTACGCGCGCGATCTCACCGCCGAGGCTCGCGAAGGCCGGCTTGACCCGGTGATCGGCCGCGACGACGAAATCCGCCGCACGATCCAGGTCCTGTCGCGCCGCACCAAGAACAATCCGGTGCTGATCGGCGAGCCGGGCGTCGGCAAGACGGCGATCGCCGAGGGTCTGGCGCTGCGCATCGTCAACGGCGACGTTCCGGAAAGCCTGAAAGACAAGCGGCTGATGGCGCTTGACATGGGGTCCCTGATCGCCGGCGCGAAATATCGCGGCGAATTCGAGGAACGCCTGAAGAGCGTGCTGAACGAGGTCCAGTCGGAAAACGGCGAGATCATCCTGTTCATCGACGAGATGCACACGCTGGTCGGGGCCGGTAAGGCCGACGGCGCGATGGATGCGTCCAACCTTTTGAAGCCGGCGCTTGCCCGCGGCGAGCTTCACTGCGTCGGCGCGACCACGCTCGACGAATACCGCAAGCATGTGGAAAAGGATCCGGCCCTTGCCCGTCGCTTCCAGCCGGTTATGGTGGAAGAGCCCACGGTCGAGGATACGATCTCGATCCTGCGCGGCCTCAAGGAGAAGTACGAGCAGCACCACAAGGTGCGGATCTCGGACTCGGCGCTGGTCGCTGCGGCAACCCTGTCGAACCGCTACATTACCGACCGCTTCCTGCCGGACAAGGCGATCGACCTGATGGACGAAGCCGCATCGCGGCTGCGGATGCAGGTGGATTCCAAGCCCGAGCAGCTGGACGAACTCGACCGGCGCATCATGCAGCTGAAGATCGAGCGCGAGGCGCTGAAGAAGGAAACGGACACAGCGTCCGCAGACCGGCTTGCGCGGCTTGAAGGAGAGTTGACGGGCCTGGAAGAGCAGGCCGATGCGCTGACGGCGCGCTGGCAGGCGGAAAAGCAGAAGCTGGGCCTGGCTGCAGACCTGAAGCGGCAGCTCGACGAGGCACGCAACGATCTCGCCATTGCCCAGCGCAAGGGCGAGTTCCAGCGGGCCGGCGAACTGACCTACGGCGTGATCCCGGATCTCGAAAAGCGGCTGGTGGAATCGGAAGCCATCGACAGCTCGACCAATGCCATGGTTCAGGAAGTCGTCAATCCGGATGCGATCGCGCATGTGGTGTCCCGCTGGACCGGCATTCCGGTCGACAAGATGCTGGAAGGCGAGCGCGACAAGCTGCTTCGGATGGAAGACGAACTGGCGAAATCGGTGGTCGGTCAGGGCGACGCGGTGCAAGCGGTTTCGCGGGCGGTTCGCCGTGCGCGTGCCGGTCTGCAGGATCCGAACCGGCCGATCGGCTCGTTCATCTTCCTCGGACCGACCGGTGTCGGCAAGACGGAGCTGACCAAATCGCTGGCGCGTTTCCTGTTCGACGACGAGACGGCGATGGTGCGCATGGACATGTCGGAATACATGGAGAAGCACTCAGTGGCCCGGCTGATCGGAGCACCTCCGGGCTATGTCGGCTATGACGAAGGCGGTGCGCTGACCGAAGCGATCCGGCGCAAGCCCTATCAGGTGGTGCTGTTCGACGAGATCGAGAAGGCGCATCCGGATGTCTTCAACGTTCTTCTGCAGGTGCTCGACGACGGGCGACTGACGGACGGGCAGGGGCGCACGGTCGACTTCAAGAACACGATCATCATCATGACCTCCAACCTCGGCGCCGAGTATCTGACCGGTCTCGGTGAAAACGAGGATACGGACAGCGTGCGCGAGCAGGTGATGAGTGTGGTGCGGGCATCGTTCCGGCCGGAATTCCTGAACCGCGTGGACGAGATCATCCTGTTCCATCGCCTGCGCCGCAGCGAGATGGGGACGATCGTCGATATCCAGATGCTGCGGCTCCTGTCGCTGCTGTCCGATCGCAAGATCGTGCTGGAGCTCGGAGCAGATGCGCGGGAATGGCTGGCCGACAAGGGTTACGACCCGGTCTACGGTGCGCGGCCGCTGAAGCGAGTGATCCAGAAGTACGTGCAGGACCCGATGGCCGAGCAGATTCTCGGCGGGCAGATCCCGGACGGCTCGACCGTCGCAGTCTCGGCCGGTTCGGACCGTCTGCTGTTCCGGGTGCGCAACCAGCATATCAGCGAAGCCGCGTAATCAGGCTTGCATCGCACAAAGACAAAGGCCGCTCCGTTCAACACGGGGCGGCCTTTTTTCATTGGTCATACGGGCGTTTTATCGGTCCGAGGGTTAGCGGCTTGCCACTTCGTCCGGCTTCGGGCTGAGAAGCGTATCGATGCGCTTGCGCTCATCCTCGAACTTGGCGAGGTCCTGGCCTTTCAGCGACTGTCCGCCAGGCAGGCGAACCTTCATCGGGTCGACCTTGGTGCCATTGACGATCAGCTCGTAATGGAGATGCGCGCCGGTGGATTCACCGCTTGTTCCCACATATCCGATGACCTGACCCTGGGTGACCTTGGCGCCTTCGCGAACACCGGGCGCGATGGCGCTCTGGTGGTTGTAGGAGGAGACATAGCCGTTGGCGTGACGCACCAGCGTCTGGTTGCCATACCCGCCTGAGTCCCAGCCGGCCTTTTCCACAATACCGTTGCCGGCCGCGATGATCGGTGTGCCACGCGGCGCTGCCCAGTCGGTGCCGGTGTGCATGCGGGAATAGCCGAGCAGCGGGTGGCGGCGCATGCCGAAACCGGAGGTCATGCGGCCATTGGGAAGCGGATTGCGCAGAAGGAACTGGCGAATGCTGCGGCCGTCCTGGTCGAAATAGTCGACGCTGTCGTCTTCGGCATCCTGGAAGCGATAAAAGCGGGTGGTCGTGTCGCCGAAGTGGGCGTTGACGAACAGGAGTTCGGAATCCTTGCTGGCCTGGCCCTTTTCATCGGCCACCGAGAAGAAGGCCTCGATCGTATCCGTGGGCTTCAGCTGCGCCTGCAGGTCGACGGTGCTGGCGAGAAGCTTCACCACGAGGGAGGTCATTTCCTTGCTCATGCCATAGGAAAGGGCAGCCCGGTAGATGCCGTCATAGACGCTTGGCAGTTCGCGGCCGGAGACGATCTGCGGCGGCTGGTCGCTGAAGGCACTTGCCACTGCATCCAGCATGGCCGGTTCCTGGGCATCGACGAAATGGCCGTGGTCATCGGCGGCGACGGTGAGGAGATGGGCGCCGCGGCGATAAATGCTGGCGCGCACGACCAGCACCATCTGGCCCTCCTGGATGACGCCGATCCGCAGCACGTCTCCGGGCGTCAGCTTCGGTTCGCGCAGGCGCCCCTGGATGTAGCCGGAAATCTCGCGGGCCTTGTTGTCGGGATAGCCGACCTCGGTCATGGCTTCGGCGATGGTCAGGGCCCGGCGCACGGGAATGACGTCATCAGCATATTCGCGGGTATGGGAGGTGATCGGCTCCGGCGTCGAGACGGACATGTTTTCTTCGACAACGCGGGCCGAGATGCCGGACGTCAGGTCCACGTCGTCTTCCGCCGAGGAGAAGCGCTGCGGATCCACATAATAGAGGGCCGAGAGCGGCGCATTGCCGGAGGTGAGAACGGAGCCGTTGGAGCGGACGTTCTCTTCCACTTCCTCGAGCGTCATGGCCGCCGCATAGGGAAGGCTTGATCCCTTGATGGGGAAGGGGACCGTCTGCAGGCTGACCTCGGACTCCACGTTGGAGCCGTAGATGACGCCGGTGCGGCTTGCCGGCGGTGGCGGCGCGTCGTCGGAGGCGAAAATGGTGAGGGGATCGAAGTTCGGGTAGGCTTCCGGGGCCACATGATTGACCGCAAGGTTCATCTTCACGTGCGCGAAGGGCTTGCGCCGGACGACTTCCTTGTTGCCCTCATGAAGGACAGTGGACACCTCCATGATCTTGCGGTCGGTCGGCATGGCCACGATGTTGCCCGCCAGCAGCCGCCTGCCGCGGGAGGCCGTGTCGTCGTGTCCGGTATCGACCTGGGGAACGGATGCCTCGGCCGGGGTTGCCAGCTGCTGGCGCCCGTCCAGTGCCGCGAAAAGCGCTACGCCCATCAGGATGGAGGAGGTGATGCCGGTGAGAAACGTGCCGGAGAGCCATCGAAGCGATATCTCACGGCGATCCGGCGCGCGCCGGCCATCGGCCAGGATGGGCGGCTCGTTGCCAAGCGAGCGGATCATGCTGCGGGCGGTGATCATGCCTATCTAACCAGTCCCTGATACTCTTTATGCCGCATGCAGTTTGTCACTCTGCGTGAGGAACCTTGGGTCAACCATGTGCCCCTTTCGGGTGCACGAGTCAAATGCGGGGAGCGCGCAGGAAGGCTTGTCCCCTTCGTGGCCGCTGCCCCGGTTCATTTGCGCGTTGATCGCCGAAGAGCATGGGCAATTTGTGGCGGCGCGATGTCACCCTTCTATGGGCGTTAAACCGCTCCTCTATAGGAAGGAGCCGGAGGCGGGGTGTCGCGCCGTGTTGAACTGAGGCGAGCCAATCCCCATCTTATCGTCATCAGCAGTGAAATAGTAGACAGAAATCGGAGCGCGGTTCGCAGTGAGCCGATCTCCTGTTCCTATGGTGGTCACTGCTGGGGATGTTGCTGCGGTGACGGCCCTGATTTGCGGCAGACAAAGCCGTCGAAACGGGGGCTCAAAGCCATGGCGATCGAGGTCGTTCAGAATAATCGTTCAAATTCAACAACTTGCGTGTTTTCTTCGATTTTCGAAAAATGGCCTGTTGACTTGAACTGGGT
>UCJA01000020.1 GCA_900472675.1 Hyphomicrobiales bacterium | reverse complement strand
CCATCCCCCCCTCCCCCGTTGATTACCGGCGCCACATATCCTAACTCAGGTTCATCCTTTCCTGCCGGCGGTGCCGCGGTTTTCCGCGGTCCGCCCTCCCGCGTCTGAACAACGAAAGTGGATCTCATGCAGACCTATCCCGACGTCAAGCTCTTCATCAACGGCGAATGGCGCGATGCGCTGGCCGGCGAAACCATCGCCGTCTCCGATCCGGCCACCGAGGAAGTCATCGGCAAAATTGCGCACGCCCGTCCCGCCGATCTCGATCTGGCGCTCGCAGCAGCCGACAAGGGCTTCAAGGTTTGGCGCGATACCTCTGCCTTCGAGCGCTCCAAGATCATGCGCAAGGCCGCCGATATCCTGCGCTCGCGGGTGGAGGAGGTCGCCTTCATGATGACCCGCGAACAGGGCAAGCCGCTCGCCCAGTCGAAGATGGAGATCATGGGCGCCGCCGATACCATCGACTGGTTCGCCGAGGAAGCCCGCCGCACCTATGGCCAGATCATCCCGGCCCGCTTCGGCGGCGTCTCCAACATGGCGATGAAATTCCCAGTCGGCCCGGTCGCGGCCTTCACGCCGTGGAATTTCCCGATCAACCAGATCGTCCGCAAACTCTCGGCCGCCGTCGCCACCGGCTGCTCCATCATCGTCAAGGCGCCGGAAGAAACCCCTGCCTCCCCGGCCGAACTCATCCGTGCCTTTGCCGATGCGGGCGTGCCTGATGGCGTCGTCAACCTGGTCTATGGCATCCCGGCTGAGATCTCCGAATATCTCATCCCGCACCCGGTCATCCGCAAGATCTCGTTTACCGGCTCGACGCCGATCGGCAAGCATCTGGCAGCCCTTGCCGGCAAGCACATGAAGCGCGCCACCATGGAACTCGGCGGCCATGCCCCGGCGATCATCTTTGACGATGCGGATCTGGACAAGGCGATCGAGGTGACGGCAGCGGCAAAGTTCCGCAACGCCGGCCAGGTCTGCGTCGCCCCCACCCGCTTCCTCGTGCAGGAAGGCATTGCCGACCGCTTCATGGATGGCTTCGTGAAGGCGGTCGAGGCGCTTAAGGTCGGCAATGGCATGGAAGACGGCGTTACCATGGGTCCGCTCGCCAATGAGCGTCGCATCCCGGCCATGGAAGACATGATCCATGATGCGGTCTCCAAGGGCGCCGAACTGAAGACCGGCGGCAAGCGCATCGGCAACAAGGGCTATTTCTTCGAGCCGACCGTGCTCGCCAACGTGCCGACCTCTGCCAAGATCATGAACGAGGAGCCCTTCGGCCCGATCGCCATCGTCAACCGCTTCGGCCAGTATGACGATGCCATCACGGAAGCCAACCGCCTGCCCTTCGGCCTTGCGTCCTATGCCTTCACCGGCTCGGTCAAGACCGCACATGCGCTCGGCCGCCAGATGGAAGCCGGCATGCTGACAATCAACCACAATGGCCTGGCCATTCCGGAAGTGCCCTTCGGCGGCGTCAAGGATTCAGGCTATGGCACGGAAGGCGGCTCGGAAGCGGTCGAATCCTACCTCGAGACCCGTTTCGTCTCGCAGATGAACTGAACGGATTAGTCTCCGGACAGACAAAAGGGCATGGGCGCCGGCGCCCATGCCCTTTTCAGTATGTGGAATTGCGGTCGGTCGCCCCTTACTGGGCTGCCACGATCTTCGTCACATGCATCTTGTGCATTTCGAGCACCGGCAGGGTCTTTTCCGCAAATTCCTTCACCGCTGCATCATCACCACCCTTGGCATAGGTGGCAAACAGGCTGACCGCTTCCATATGCGCGGTTGCCTGCATGTCGAGGTAGAGCGGCTGGAACTCGGCCTCGGAGGCCCCTTCCAGCGTCTTCAGCATCGCCGCATGCTTGGGCGAAAGCTTGGGCGCTGCGTCGGGGCTGATCTTGGCCGCCTCCGCCAGCGCCTTGCCGGCCTTGGTGTGGTCGGCAATCATCTGCTTGGCGAACGCCTTCACGTCGGCGTCCTTCGCCTTCTGCTCGGCCATCTTGCTGGACTCGATCTCAAACGCGTTCGAGCTCTCGACGACCTTGAGGAAGGACGCCTTGTCCATGTTCATCGCAGCGGCACCCTTGTCGGCGCTTTGCGGCATGGCGGCAAAGCCTGCAGCCGGCATGGAAAGGGCGACCGATACGATCAGGGTGGAAATAATGCGGTTCATCATATCGCTCCTTACTGGGCCTTGTTGAATGCGGCGGTCAGATCCGCCACGGCCATGTCCATGGCCTGCTTGGCCTGCGGCACGACCTTGCCCATGCCGAAGAATTCATGCGTCACGCCGTCGTAGACCTTGAGATCGACCGGCACGCCGGCCTCCTTCAGCTTGGCGGCGAAGGTCTCGCCGTCGGAACGCAGCGGGTCGATCTGCGCCAGGATGACGGTGGCTGGTGCAACGCCTGCCAGGTCGGAACGACCGTTGAGGTTGATGCGCGGATCCTTCGTCTGGTCCATGGAGGTGGTAGCGTTCTTCACGAACCATTCCATGTCCGCCTTGCCGAGCGGCTTGGCTTGCGCATTCTCCGTGTAGGACGCGGTCGTCATGTCGTTGCCGGCAACCGGATAGACCAGCAGCTGGTGCAGCGGCATCTTGGTCTTCATCTCCTTGGCCATCAGTGCCACGTTGGCAGCAAGATTGCCGCCGGCGCTTTCGCCCGCAACGGCGATCTTGTCGGAGTTGCCGTTCATGTCATGGATGTTCTCGACCACCCACTTGTAGGCGGTCCAGGCATCCTCGTGTGCTGCCGGAAACTTGTGCTCCGGCGCATGCCGGTATTCCACCGAAACGACGATTGCCTTGGCACCCAGGGAAAGCGCACGCGGGCTGGAGTCATAGGTGTTGAGGTCGGCCACGACCCAGCCGCCGCCGTGATAATAGACCACGACCGGGAACGGACCCTTGCCCTCCGGCGTGTAGACGCGCGCTGCAAGACCACCGGCTTCGGACGGAATAGTGATGTCCTTGGTCGTCACCTTGGCTTCCGGGTTGGACGAAATCCGCTTGTCCCACTGAACGGCATGCGCCGCATCGGCCGGGCTGGCCTGGGTGCGCGCTTCCGGAACGGAGAGCGTGGAAAATGGCTTTGATTCCAGCGCCTGCAGCTTGTCCAGAACCGCCTGCATTTCAGGCACGGGCTTTGCCATCTCCTGCGCCAGCGATGAGCCGACGGAAAGAAGAGCGAACGTGGCAGCGGCCGCCATCAGCGGGCTGTGTCGGAAGGGTCTCATGCGGGGGGGTGTCCTTGTGTATTGGACCCCTCTAACCGTGTGCCAGATCGAAAGTTCCTGGCAAATTCACGCTAAGTTTCTGATTTAATATCGGTTTTTTGGGCCTTGGCGGTCGCAATGCTATGCGCCGCAGCGCCCGGGCGCCAACGGGGATGATTGCGCGGGGTGGAAAATATATTTGCCCGCTCTGCCAGCGTCTTCGCTGGGACCGGCCCGGATAGTTGTCCCCGTCATCTCCGGCTGCGCCACAATCTCCTGGTCATCGGATGGGACCCGGGTTCGCGAACCGGCCTCCTCCCCGGCTTCGTCTCTCCCTTTGGGAGGGCTCGGTGTCCGATGATGGTCGTCGATGGGTTTTCAACGGGAACTGACACGTCCCGCAGGATCACCCAGACAGCGATCGGGGCAGGCAGACCACACACAATCCCATACCCCGCATCACCACTGCCTGCCCCATCCCGCTGTCCAACCATGCAGGCCTTGCCTGCGTGGTCGCCACGCGTTGTGCAGAGCGACCATCAGCCTCCGGCCCGCTCCCGTTCCCGCTCCCGCAGCATCTGGATGATCGCCGAAAAATCCTCGTCGCCATGCCCTGCCTTTTCGAACTCGGCGTAGAGACCGGCCGCCTGTTGCCCGAGCGGCGTCGCAGCCCCCGTCTGGCGGGCCGCCTCCTGCGACAAAAGCAGATCCTTCAGCATCAGCGCACCGGTAAAACCGGGCCGGTAGTCGTTATTGGCGGGCGATGTCGGCACCGGGCCTGGCACCGGGCAATAGGCAGTCAGCGACCAGCACTGGCCGGAGGAACGCGAGGCGACATCGTAGAGCGCCTGATGCGAGAGCCCGAGCTTTTCCGCCAGCCCGAACGCCTCGCAGACGCCGATCATCGAAATCCCGAGGATCATGTTGTTGCAGATCTTCGCCGCCTGCCCCGCGCCCGGGCCGCCGCAATGAACGATCGTCTTTCCCATCGCCTCGAGGATCGGCCGCCCCACTGCAAAGGCCACCTCCGGCCCGCCCACCATGAAGGTCAGCGTGCCGGCAGCCGCACCGGAGGTCCCGCCGGAAACCGGCGCATCGAGCGAGGTGCAGTTCATCACGGAAGCCAACTTGTGCGCCTGTCGCGCGCTCTCCACATCCACGGTGGAGCAATCGATCAGCAGCGTCCCTTCCGCCACCAGCGTGGTCAGGTCGGTCCAGACGGCAACCACGTGCTGCCCCTTCGGCAACATGGTGATCACGCATTCCGCATCGCTCACCGCTTCGGCCAGCGACCCCGCCGGTCGCACACCCACCTCCGCCGCAGATGTCATTACCGTGTCCGAAAGATCGAACCCTCGCACCACATGGCCAGCCCTGACCAGATTGCCGGCCATGGGCCCGCCCATGTTCCCCAGCCCCACGAACGCGATCTTCGTCATCTGCCTTCCCCCTGCTGACGCTTTTACAATCGATGGTCGGCAAACATTACCGGATGCCGCGCCGAAAAATACCCGTCCAGATCCTCTTCTCTCACATCCTCCAGCCGTGCCGGCGACCATTTCGGATCCCGATCCTTGTCGATGATCGCCGCCCGGACCCCCTCATAGAAATCATGCTGCCGCAGGATTTCGCAAGCCGCAGTGAACTCCCGTTCGAGGCATTCCACAAGACTGGAACTGTCCCGACCGCGGCGAAGCAGCCGCAGCGTCAACTTGAGGCTGGTCGGCGAGCGCCGGGCAATCGTATCCCGGGTGGCGCTGGCAAAATCACCCGGCTCACGCGCAAGCGCCGCCATGATCTCCTCCACCCGGTCGAAACTGAAGCAGCGGTCGATCAGCGCCTGCTCCCGCGCAAGCATGCTGTCGCCGGCTGGCACTTCGAACCACTCGACCACCGCCCGCACCGAACTCTCCTCGGCGCCGGGCGAAAGAGTGCCGAGCGCCCGCACAAGCTCCGGCAGACGCTCCGACGGCACGCAGGCATCCGCAAGCCCCGCATGGATGACGTCCGCCGCCCCCACGATCTCGCCGGTCAGCCCCATAAAGGTGCCGGCTTCACCCGGCGCCTTGGGCAACAGCCACGTCATGCCGACATCCGGCACATAGCCGATCCCGGTCTCCGGCATGGCAAGCCGCGTGCGCTCGGTCACGATCCGGTAGCGTCCATGCGCCGCAATCCCGACGCCGCCGCCCATCACGATGCCGTCCATCAGCGCCACATAGGGTTTGGGGTAATGGGCGATCCTGTGGTTGATCGGAAACTCTTCCCGCCAGAACCGGCTGACTTCCGGGTCCCCCGCCTGGCCGAGCGCATAAATGGCGCGGATGTCGCCGCCGGCGCAGAGACCCCGTTCCCCCTCGCCCGTCAGCACCACGCAGGCGACCGTATCGTCCTCGGCAAACCGCGTCAGCGCCGGCTTCATCGCATGCACCATGGCAAGGTTGAGGCTGTTCAGCGCCTTCGGCCGGTTGAGCCGGATGATGGCGGCCGCGCCGATGCGGTCGAACAGGATCTCGTCGGTCTGCTCAAACGTGTCGTTCATGGCAATTCCTCCGCCTGGCAATGTCGGCGAAGGGTCGCTCCGCCGACGTCTATGCCAGATACAATATCGGGCATGAACGTAACATCGACGACAGGCAATCGGCACCGTTCACGTCTTTTGTCGGGGAATGCGGAGATGAGCCTCACAGAGAAGAAATGGCAGGGGCCGCTCTTAGATGAACGGCCCCTTGATGCTTACTCGGCCGCCATCGGCAGGTCCGGGCTGGCCTCGGGCTGCTTGCTCTCGTTGGCTGGCGCCTCGTCACCCTTCTTCTGCTTCGGTTCGCGGCCGAAGAACAAAGCATAGGCTGCCGGCAGCACCAGGATGGTCAGCACGGTCGCAACCAGGATGCCGCCCATCATCGCATAGGCGAGCGGTCCCCAGAACAACCCGCGCGAGATCGGGATGAGAGCCAGAACCGCGGTCAGTGCCGTCAGCATGATCGGCCGGAAACGCCGCACGGCCGCCCCGACGATCGCCTCGGCGCGTGGATGGCCGGCCGCGATATCCTGGTCGATCTGGTCGACAAGGATGATCGAGTTGCGGATGATGATACCGAGCAGCGCAATCACGCCGAGGATCGCCACGAAGCCGAACGGTGCGCCGGTGATCAGAAGCGCCATGGCAGCGCCTATGATGCCGAGCGGCCCGGTCGACAGCACCAGCATGGCCTTGCCGAAATGCTTCAGCTGCACCATCAGCAGGATCAGGATCACCAGGAGCATGATCGGCGCCTTGGCGGCGATCGAGTTCTGGCTCTCGGCTGCATCCTCCGCACCGCCCTGGATGTCGATGTTATAGCCGGCAGGCAGCTTTGCCCGCAGATCCGCCGTCGAATTGTAGAGGTCGAGCGAAACCTGCGTCGGCTCCACGCCATCAGGCAGGGTTGCCTTCACGGTGATCGTCGGCAGGCGGTTGCGGCGCCATTCGATCCCCTGCTCCATCACCGGCACGACCTTGGCGATCTGCGAAGCCGGCACGAAGCCGCCCGAGTCCGTCGGAATATAGACGGATTGCACCGCCGACAGCAGGCTGCGGGTGGCCTCCGGCTCGCGCACCACGACCGAAACCGTTTCTTCGCCTTCGCGGAAGTCGGCGATCGGCGCGCCGGATGCGGCGACCTGCAGCATCTGCCGCACGCGCTGTGAGGTGACGCCCAGTGCCCTTGCCCGGTCCTGGTCGATCACCAGCTTCATGGCCGTCACCGGTTCCATCCAGTCCTCATGGATGGCGCCGAGCAGCGGGTTCTGCTGGTAGCGTTCCTTGACCTGGTCGGCGATCCGGCGAACCTCGGCCTTGTCCGGCCCGGTGACGCGAAGCTGCACCGCCCAGCCAACGGGCGGCCCGAGGAACAGGCGATCCACCTTGCCGCGCACAGTCGGGAAATCCTTGGCGAGGATGTCGCGCAGCTTGACGATCATCCGCTCGCGCTCTTCCAGCCCCTTGGTCATCACCAGCAACTGGGCGTAGTTCGGATTGCGCAGCTGCTGGTCGAGCGGCAGGAAGAAGCGCGGCGCGCCCTCGCCGATATAGGTGGCGACGAAGCTCTTGTCCTCGTCCGGCAGGATACGCTCTTCCAGCGCTTTCGCCTGGCGCTCGACTTCCTTGATGCTGGTGCCTTCCGGCAACCACATGTCGACGAGGATTTCCGGCCGCGACGATTGCGGGAAGAAGCTCTGCGGAATGAACTGGAACGACCAGAGGCTGCCGGCAAAGGCAAGCAGCGTCGCGACCAGCACGATCGCCTTGTGACGCACGGCCCAGCCGACCGTGTGCCCGACGCCGCGGTAGAAGCGCGTGTCATAGGCATCGTGGTGGGTGCCCACATGCGGCCGCTGCTTCAGGATCATGTAGCCGAGCCAGGGCGTGAAATAGACCGCCACGAACCAAGAGGTGACGAGCGCGATGCCCACCACGTAAAACAGCGAGCGCACGTATTCGCCGGCCGTCGAGGCGGCAAACCCGACCGGGATAAAGCCCGCGGTGGTGATCAGCGTTCCGGTCAGCATCGGGAAAGCGGTGGACGTATAGGCAAAGCTTGCCGCATCCAGCCGTTCCAGCCCCTCTTCAAGCTTGCGCTCCATCATCTCGACCACGATCATCGCGTCGTCGACCAAGAGGCCAAGCGCAATGATCAGCGCGCCGAGCGAGATGCGCTGCAGCTCGATGCCGAGGTAGAACATGATCGCCAGCGTGGCCGCCAGCACGAGCGGAATGGCGATCGCAATCACGATGCCCGACCGCCAGCCGATCGACACCAGCGACACTAGAAGCACGATCACCAGGGCTTCCATCAGCGCCTGGGTAAACTCGCCCACCGCCTCCGTCACCACCTCCGGCTGGTTGGACACCTGTTCCACCGACACGCCGAGCGGCAGCGACTGTTCGAAGCGCTCATAGGTCGCCTCGACATTCTTACCGACATCCGTGACCTTGAAGCCATTCGCCATGACCACCCCGACCTGCACGCTGTCGTGGCCGTTGAAGCGGAACTTGCGCTGGTATGGATCCTCGAGCCCGCGGTCCACCTTGGCAATATCGCCGAGCCGGATGACCTGGCTGCCGTTGCGGATGCGCAGCTCGCGAATGTCCTCAGGCGTGGTCACGCCGCCTTCCACCGAGATGCGCACGGAACGATCCGCCGTCTCCACGGTCCCGGCGGCATCCACCGCGTTCTGTCCCGCCAGCGCGGTCTGCACGTCCGACACCGTCAGCCCCCGTTCGGCAAGTGCCTTGGAGGAAACGTCGATGAAGATCTTCTCCGGCTGGTCGCCGAGGATGACGGCCTTTTCGACGCCGGGCGTCGCGATCAGCATGTCGCGGGCCTGGATGGCGAACCGCTTCAGTTCCGGATAGCTGAACCCTTCGCCGCTGATCGAGTGCAGCGTGATGTAGGTATCGCCGAATTCATCGTTGAAATAGGGGCCCTGCAGGCCGGACGGCAGCTCCTGGGAGATATCGCCGATCTTCTTGCGCACCTGGTAGAAGGCGTCTGCCACCTGGGTGGCGTTGGTATCGCCCTTGATCTGGATCGTGGTGATCGAGACGCCGGCCCGGGTGTAGGATTTCACCCAGTCGAGATGGGGCGTTTCCTGCAGCTTGCGTTCGATCTTGTTGACGACCTGGTTCTGCATGTCGTCGAGCGACGCGCCCGGCCATACGGCCTGCACCACCATCACGCGGAAGGTGAAGTCCGGATCCTCCTTCTGGCCCATGTTCATGATGCCAAGCGCACCCATGACGATGATCAGGCCGAACAGGAAGCGGGCGATGCTGGGATGCCCGATCGCCCAGCGCGACAGGTTGAAGCCCTGCTTGTGCGCAGGATCTGGATCGGGAGCGGAAGGATGGTTGAACGACGACATGATGAGGGTCCCCTACTGCCCTTAATCCCGAACAGAAGCCGTACTGAGACTGTTGACGTTGCCGAAGCGCGAGCTGACCGTCTCCGGCAGCCTCACCGTCATGTCGTCCTTCATGAACTGCGTGCCCGCCGAAACCACCAGGTCTCCGGCAGAAAGCCCCTTGGTGACCCGCACGCCCTCGTCGGAGAAGTCGGCGACCGTGATCGGCCGTGATGCGACCTTGCCGCTTTCCCGGTTGACCACCCAGACGACCGGCTGTTCGTCCTTCTTGGCAAGCGCGGCCAGCGGAATGGAATAGGCCGGCAGGGCATTTTCGGTCTGCACCTCGATGGTCGCCGTCATGCCCAATAGCACCCGCGCATCGTCCGGAAGGCTGACGCGCAGCGAGAAGGTCCGCGACTGGGCATCGGCGCTGCCGGCCACTTCGCGCACCGTGCCGTCGAGCGTAAGGTCGGCGCTGGACCAGAACCGTGCCTTGACGGCCTTGCCCGGCTGGAACTGCGCGATATCGCCTTCGGGCACTGCCACCAACACTTCCTTGGCGCCGTCTACCGCGACCGTCAGGATTGGCGTACCGGCGCTGACGACCTGTCCGCGGTCGGCGCTGACCTCGGTGACGATCCCGCCCTTGTCCGAGGTGAGTTCCGTGTAGGCCGCCTGGTTGCGGGCCTGGTCGAGCGCCGAGACGGAGGATTCAAGGCTCGCCACCGCCTTGTCGCGGGTAAGGCTTGCCTGCTCCAGGTCGGACTGCGAGGTGATGGCCTTTGCATTGAGCGTCTGCGCGCGCTTGAAGGCAAGCTCGCTGATGTCGGCCTGCTTCTGCGAGGCCGAGACATCCGCTTCCGCCTGGCGCACTGCCAGCTGCAGGTCGGTGGCATCCAGACGGGCAAGCACCATGCCGGGGGTAACCTTGTCGCCCACATCGACCAGTCGTTCGGTCATCTTGCCGGCAACCCGGAAGCCGAGGTTCATTTCGGTACGTGCTTTCACGGAACCGGAATAGACTAGCATCCGCCCACGGTCGGGCCCGGAGATCTCGGTGACCTTCACGGGACGGACAGGATCCGGCGCTTCCACCTTCTTCTCTTCCGAGCAGGCGGCAAGCGCAACCGCGAGCCCTGCGAGAACCATGATGCGCAGCCGCCCTGCGGCTCTTGCGCCCTTGCTGCCGGTGCCGAAAGCCATCGTGCCCATTCCCCGTTGAAGCCTCATCTTATCGCCCTCAGCGCAAATTCTACCAGATCTTCCGGTGTGCCGATGCGCGTTTCCAAAAGCGCGTCCGCGATCAGTTGCGGATGACAGAGCATCACCGACGACGACATGAAGCATTCGGCCGCAAGATCCGCATTCTGCTCGCGGAATTCGCCCGCTGCGATGCCTTGGCGCACGAGATCGGCCAAAAGCAGGCGGATGCGCTCCAGATGCTGCTGGATCACCGGCCACTGCTGCTCCATCGCAACGACCACCATCTCATGCACCTTCTTTTCCGAAAACATGGTCTCCAGCGTCATCCGGTGCTGCTGAAGCACGTGATCGCGCAGCCGCTCCGTGGCACTGACCGGCCGCTGCGCATTGGCAGCGGCCGCAACATAGGCCTCCTCCAGCATGCGCTTGGCAAGGGCGTGGTGGATATCGGCCTTGGAGGAAAAGAAGCGGTAGATATTGGCCGGCGACATGCCGAGATCGCGGGCGATGTCGGCCACATTGGTTTTGGTGTAGCCATAGTGCTTGAACAGGCGTTCGGCCGCATTGAGGATGCGGCATGTGTTGTCCTGACGCGTGGCATCCAGAGCCTGTTCCTGCACGTCCATGGCTGACCTCGAGGACAGATTGTTACGACTGACGTTTTTCATATTTCGTCATTCGTACTGCTGGACCTGGCCCCTGTCAACTCTCCCTCAGAAAATCCGGAACCGGAGAACGGCGCATTTTTGACCGCTTTCCGTGTAATTCTGCGGAACAAAACCCTGAATGGAACATTTTATCAGATGGCGGAGGAGTGGAGCACGCCGGGGGAAATAGATGAGCATGCCTGAGACTGATGATACAACGTTGCTCGGTGAGGAACGCTATCGGCTTCTGGTCGACGCCATCACCGATTACGCAATCTATATGCTGGACCCTGACGGCCGCATCGTCAGCTGGAACCCTGGTGCCCAGCGCTTCAAGGGCTACGAGGCAAGCGACATCCTCGGCGCCCACTTTTCCCGTTTCTATACCGAGGAAGACCAGCGTAACGACCTGCCGGCGCGTGCTCTCCAGTCAGCACTTACCGAGGGACGATTCGAAAACGAGGGCTGGCGGGTCCGCAAGGATGGCACCCGCTTCTGGGCTCACGTCGTCATCGATCCGATCCGCGACCGCGCCGGCAAGCTGCTCGGCTTTGCCAAGGTCACCCGTGACCTCACCGAACGCCGAGCGGCCGAGGCCGAGATCAAGCGCAACCGCGACCAGTTCGAAATGCTGGTGCAGGGCGTGACCGACTACGCGCTCTACATGCTGGATCCGGACGGCCACGTGAGCAGCTGGAATGCCGGTGCACAGCGCATCAAGGGCTACGAGGCCGAAGAGATCATCGGCCGCCACTTCTCCCAGTTCTACACGCAGGACGACCGCACCAGTGGCGAACCGGAAAAGAGCCTGGAGGCCGCCCGGAGCGAAGGCCGCCTCGAGCGGGAAGGCTGGCGAGAGCGCAAGGACGGCACCCGCTTCTTCGCCCATGTGGTGCTGGACACCATCCGCGACGAAAACGGCGACGTCATCGGCTTTGCCAAGATCACCCGCGACATCACCGAAAAAGTGCAGATCCAGACGGCGCTGGCCCAGGCCCGCGAGGAACTCTTCCAATCCCAGAAGCTGGAGGCGATCGGTCAGCTGACCGGCGGCATCGCGCATGATTTCAACAACCTGCTGATGGCCATTCTCGGCAGCCTGGAGATGCTGCGCAAGCGCATGCCGGACGATCCGGCGCTGCTGTCGCTGCTCGACAACGCTGTCCAGGGCGGCGAACGCGGCGCCGCACTGACGCAGCGCATGCTCGCCTTTTCCCGTCGCCAAGAGCTGGATATCAAGGCGGTGGACCTGGGCGGGCTGGTGCACGGAATGATGGATTTCCTGCAGCGGTCGCTCGGCTCCTCCGCGCGGATCGAGACCCGCCTCCCCGCCGGCAAGGCGCTTGTCGTGACCGACCCGCTGCAGCTGGAGACCGCGCTGCTGAACCTCATCGTCAATGCCCGCGACGCAATTGCCGGCGAGGGCCTGATCGTCATCGGCGTTGCGGAATATGAGGTCGTCGACGGTGTCGAAGGCCTCACGCCCGGCAACTACCTGCAGCTCTCGGTGACAGACAGCGGCGAAGGCATGGACCCCGAGACGACAGCCCGCGCCACCACGCCCTTCTTCACCACCAAGGGCGTCGGCAAGGGAACCGGCCTTGGCTTGTCGATGGTGCAGGGCCTGACCGAACAATCGGGCGGCAAGCTCAAGATCGACAGCGAAAAGGGCAAGGGCACCACGGTCTCGCTCTTCCTGCCGCGCGCGCCGGAAGGAAACCTCCCGTCCAGCCAGCCGGCCGCAGGACAAGCCCAACCCGAGCTTCCCCAGCGGACGCTGCAGGTTCTCGCGGTCGACGACGACGCGCTTGTGCTGATGAACACCTCGCTCATGCTGGAGGATCTCGGCCACACCGTCACCGAGGCCTATTCCGCCGGCGAGGCGCTCGATATCCTTGAAAGCGGCGATGCGACCTTCGACCTCGTCATCACCGATCACTCCATGCCGCGCATGACCGGCTCGGAGCTTGCGGTCGAAATCCGCCGGCGCTTTCCGCAGCTCCCGATCGTGCTAGCCACCGGCTATGCGGAACTGCCCTCCGGCGGCGATGCGAAACTGCCGCGGCTCCCCAAGCCCTTTTCGCAAAAACAGCTGCACGACATCATCCTCCGGATGACGGCGCCCGCAGCCTCGACCACCCAACCCGTGCCCGGCTGAACCCCGGCCTGGCTGAACAATTCGGCCACTCGCAGCGTTCTTGCTGGCAGATCAACCGGAGAATGCGCACATGGTCACCAAGCACCCGCACTTCCACGAAACCCTGCCCGAAGTGGAAACCGAGTTTCCGCCGGCAGCCGTGATTGAAGCCTCCGTCTCCGACGCTCTCGCCTCGGCCGGCGGTATCGATGCGTCGGATGTCACCGTCACGGCGACCGGATCGGTGATTACGCTCGCCGGTTCCGTTCTTCAGGAGGCGGAAATCGCCCGCGCCGTGGATGTCGCCCAAAGTGTTGCGGGCGTGACCGAAGTCCACAGCAAACTCGCGGCCAGCACGTCCAGCACCGCCGTCAACGACGCCGCCCGCCCCTGAGACACACGACATACCGCAGTCAGCAAAAAGCCCGGAAGCATCGCTTCCGGGCTTTTTCGTCTCAGGACATGGCTTGCGCTGGCGTTACCGCGGCAGGGCGTAGGCGATCACGTAGTCGCCCGGCGTCGTGCCGACCGAGCCGTGTCCGCCGGCCACCATCACGACGAACTGGCGCCCGTCGTCGACCGCATAGGTCATCGGAGTCGACTGGCCACCGGCCGGAAGCCTTGCTTCCCACAGCTGCTCGCCATTGGTGAGGTCATAGGCGCGCAGGTAGTTGTCGACGGCCGCACCCAGGAAGGCGATGCCACCCTTGGTGATCATCGGGCCGCCGATACCGGGAACGCCGACCTTGAAGGGCAGCGGCAGCGGCGTCATGTCGTGCACGGTGCCGTTGCGGTGCTTGTAGGCGATCTTGCCGGTGCGCAGATCGGCGCCCGCGACATAACCCCATGGCGGAGCCTGGCAGGGGATCTGCAGCGGTCCGAGGAAGGGACCCATCAGAACGCCGTAGGGCGCGCCGTCATTGCGGTTGAGACCCTGCTCCGAACCCTTCTGATCCTGGCCCTTGGCCGGGATATCGGCGCGCGGCACGAGCTTGGAGGTAAAGGCGAGGTAGGTCGGCATGCCGAACATCACCTGGCGCTCCGGATCGACCGCAACGCTGCCCCAGTTGAAGGTCCCGAAGTTCCCCGGATAGATGATCGAGCCATTGAGCGACGGCGGCGTGTAGCGACCCTCGTAGGTGTACTGGTGATACCAGATCCGGCACACCATCTGGTCGAACATGGTGACGCCCCACATGTCGCTTTCCTTCACCTTCTCCGGCTTGAAGGAGAGCGCCGAGGTCGGCTGGGTCGGGGCCGTGCGGTCTTCCGGAATGGCACCGCCCGGTGCCGGTTCCTCGGTGATCGGCAGGATCGGCTCGCCCGTGCGGCGGTCGAGCACATAGATGTCGCCCTGCTTGGTGGGTCCGACCAGAGCCGGCACCACGCTGTTGTCGGTCTTGGTGATGTTGAGCAGCACCGGCTGGGCCGGCACGTCCATGTCCCACAGGTCGTGGTGCACGAACTGGCGTACCCACTTGTCGGCACCGGTGTTGAGGTCGAGCGCAACGATCGAGGAGGAATACTTCTCGACGCTCTCGCTGCGGTTCATGCCGAGCTGGTCGGGCACCTGGTTGCCGAGCGGGATGTAGACGAGACCCATGTCCTCATCGACGGAAAAAACCGACCAGCTGTTGGGCGAGTTGGTCGTGTAAGTCTGGCCTGCCGGCAGCGGCTGGGTCTGACTCGGGTTGCCCGAATCCCAGTTCCACAACAGCTCGCCCGTGTTGACGTCATAGGCGCGGATGACGCCCGACTGTTCCTGCGTCGAGTAGTTGTCGTTGACCGCCCCGCCGATGATGATCTTGTTGCCGGCAATCGCCGGCGGCGACGTCGAATAGTAGTAGCCGGCCGGATTGTACTTCATCCCGGTTTCGAGATGCAGCGTACCCTTGTCGGCAAAGGCCGGGCAAACTTGGCCATTGGCCGCGTCGAGCGCGATCAGGCGTGCATCGGACGTCGGGAGGTAGACGCGTTCTGCGCAGGCAGAGCCGACAGCCGCTGCCTGGTCCTTGTAGTAGCTGACGCCGCGGCAGGTCTGGTGCTGGCGGTCGGGGTTCATGCCGGAGTTGGCATCGAAGCGCCACTTTTCCTTACCCGTCGTCGCATCGAGTGCGATCGCCAGATTGTGCGGCGTACAGACGTAAAGCGAGCTGCCGATCTTGAGCGGCGTCACCTGGTAGGTGGTTTCGCCCACGTCGTCGGGCCGCTTGACGTCACCCGTCTGGTAGCGCCAGACCTCCTTGAGGTTGGCGACATTCTCGACCTTGATCTGGTCGAGCGGCGAATAACGCTGGCCGAACGCGGTGCGCCCGTACTGGTGCCATTCGCCGTCCGGCACATTGCCACCCAGCGGCGGTGCCGCGGCAACCGAGTCTGTCGGCAGTTCGCCGCTCTGGTCATAAGGATCGAAGAACATCGACAGCAGCGCGATCGCGACCGACAGCACGACGCTTGCCGCCAGCGGCACGGCGCTTGCGCTGTAGCGCATGCCGCTCGGGCTCTGGAAGCCGAGAGGCTTGCGGATCCATGGCGTCAGCAGCCACATGCCGAGCACGATGACAACGCCGCCGCGCGGGCCGAGCTGCCACCAGTCGAAGCCCACTTCCCAGATCGCCCAGACCAGCGAGACGACCACGATCGCCGCATAGACATGCAGGGCGACCCGCTTGCGCAGGAATAGCAGGATGGCGGTCAGCACGAAGGCCAGGCCGCAAATGAGGTAATAGGCACTGCCGCCGAGCATCAGCAGCTGGCCGCCGCCGATCGAAAGCGCGAGCCCGATCAGTACGAATACGACTGCAGTAATCTTAAGAGCCATCGTCAATCCTCTGACACGCAATAGCGAGCGCGCGGGATCTTCCGCCCGTCCGTTCGCTCCATCAACACAAAAGGTTCCAGCAGGTTCCGCGTTTTGTTCCCGCCCACGGAATTTAAGGGAACCCTCACATGACGAGGGTGTTCTGAAGACGCGGCGGGACGTCTTTACCCTGTATATTATGCCGGCTGCATGCCAAACCTGCGGCCTTGCCGTCAACACGTCTTTTGCGCGAACCCGGTCCATGCGCGATGATACGAGGGGCAGGCAGGCGGCCGAAACACCAAGAGCACAAGTCTGGAGTATCTATGGCATATGAGCTTTATTACTGGGACGGCATAGAAGGCCGCGGAGAATTCGTGCGGCTGGCCCTGGAGCAGGCTAGCGCGGATTATGTGGACGTGGCCCGCACTGCGGCCGGCACCCAGAAGATGATGGAATATCTGCAGGGCCGCCACGGTCCGCTGAAGACGCCCTTTGCGCCACCCTTCCTGCGCGACGGTGAAACCGTCGTCTCCCATGTCGCCAATATTCTGAATTACCTTGGCCCGAAGCTGAAGCTGGTGCCGGACGACGAAGCACTGCGGACGCTCGCCCACGGCTTGCAGCTGACCATCGCCGATTTCGTCGGTGAGGTGCATGACACCCATCACCCGATCAGCACTGCGGACTATTTCGAAGACCAGCGCGAGGAGGCAAAGAGGCGCACGGCCTCCTTCCTCAAGCACCGGGTTCCGAAATTCATTGGTTACTTCAACCGGCTGATCGCCGAAAACCCGGCGCGCTCCGGCCATATCCTGGACAATGAATTGTCCTACGTCGACCTGTCGCTGTTTCAGGTCGCGGAAGGGCTCGCCTATGCCTTCCCGCGCGCCATGGCCAATTTCGATTCGGATTATCCAGAGGTGGCAGCGCTGCGGGAAAAGGTACGGGCCCTACCTGCCATCACGGCCTACCTGAAGTCGGACCGGCACCTGCCGTTCAACGAGAACGGCATCTTCCGCCACTACCCGGAACTCGACCAGAACGCCGGCTAGGCTACAAGGCTAGATAGAAAAAGACGCGAGCCGACCTCAAGTCAGTTCGCGTCTTCTCCCAGTTCCTGAAGGATCTGGTGCCGAGCCCGGTTGAGACGGCTTTTCACCGTTCCAACCGCAACGTTGCAGATGGCGGCGGCCGCCTCGTAGCTTTCGCCAAGGATGGCGACCAGCGTCAGCACTTCGCGGTAATGCGGCGGCAGCTTTTGCAGCGCCCGCTGCACCTCGCCGGCACGCACGGACATTTCCTGCGTGGAGGCCATCGGCATATCGCCCGAGACATTCTCCTCCAGACCGGGCGCCTCCCGGCCCAGCACCTTGGCGCGCGTATAAAACGTGTTGCGCATGATGGTGAACAACCACGACTTCAGCTTCGTACCGGGCTCGAACTTGTCGAGATTGGCCAAGGCCTTCATCAGCGTTTCCTGGACGAGATCGTCCGCGTCGGCGGAATTGCGACAGAAGGTACGGGCAAAGGCGCGAAGGGCCGGGATGAGCCTCACTATGTCTGCACGTGCAGGATCACTGTTCAACTGTGATTCAGCCACCCTTGCATACCTCTCCTGAGTCTCGATGCGGGAATAACGGGTTGCAAACGCACGCCCGATGGAAATGGTTCCGCGAGGATGAACGGCCTGTTCATCTCTGCTATCCTTATTTTTAAGGCCCTTAGCAGAGGGTCATTTATCTCGTCTTCCCTGCACGCGTGAGAGGGAACAAAGACGCTGCTGCACCTGTTGATAGGGCTTTCACGGAGTATCGATCGTGGCACCGCGCGCAAACTGGAAAGGCTACCTGAAAGTCGGCGAATTGAGCTGCCAGGTGGCGCTTTATACGGCCGCCTCGACCTCTGACCGCGTCAGCTTCCATATCGTCAATCGCGAGACGGGCAATCGGGTCAACCGCCAGATGGTGGATGCCGACACCGGCAACGAGGTCGAATCCGACGACATCGTCAAAGGCTACGAGATCTCGAGCGGCCAGTACGTCTTTTTCGAGCCGGACGAGATCAAGGCAGCGGTGCCCGACAGCGACAAGACGCTGGAGCTCGACACCTTCATTCCCTGCAATGGCGTCGACACCACCTATCTCGACCGTCCCTATTACCTTGCCCCGACCGACAAATCGTCTGCCGAAGTCTTCGCGCTGATCCGCAAGAGCCTGCAGGACAACAGCGTTGCAGCACTCGCCCGCACGGTTCTCTTCCGGCGCCTGCGCACGGTGCTGATCCGCCCGACCGAAGACGGCCTGATCGCCAGCACGCTCAACTACGACTATGAGGTGCGCCCGGCAAAGGAGATCTTCTCCGACATCAAGGAGTTCGCGATCGAGGGCGAGATGCTTGATCTCGCCCGCCACATCATCGAGACCAAGCGTGGCGAATTCGATCCGACCCGTTTCGACGACCGCTATGAAGACGCGCTGGCCGAGCTGATCAAGGCGAAGATCGAGGGCCGCACCATCAAGCGCAAACCGACCCCGGAGCCGAAGAAGGTCTCGAACCTCATGGATGCCCTGCGCGAAAGCTTGGGCGGTGGCGGGTCCTCAGCCTCCGACAAGACGACTGCCAAAAAGCCTGCAGCCAAGGAGACCACGGAAAAGAAGGCTGCGCCCAAAAAGCCTGCCGCGAAGAAACCGGTCGCCCGTAAGGCAGCCGCTCCGCAGAAGAAGGCAGGCTGATCATGGCGCTGGACCTCTACAACAAGAAGCGCAACTTCGAGGTCTCTCCCGAACCGCGCGGCGAAGAGGCCAAGGAGGCGGGCAACAGCTTCGTCATTCAGAAGCACGATGCAACGCGCCTGCACTATGATTTCCGACTGGAGATGGACGGCGTCCTCAAAAGCTGGGCCGTCACCAAGGGGCCAAGCATGGTGCCCGGCGAAAAGCGGCTGGCCGTGCATGTGGAAGATCACCCGCTCGATTACGGCAGCTTCGAGGGCCTGATCCCGGAGGGCAACTATGGCGCTGGCGCCGTCATGCTCTGGGACCGTGGCACCTGGGAGCCAGTCTTCGATCTCCACAAGGGCTACAAGAAGGGCCATCTGGAGTTCGCGCTGAAGGGCGAGAAGCTGGAGGGCCGCTGGCATCTGGTCCGCATGGGCCACCGCGGAGGCGAAAGGCGCGAAAACTGGCTGCTGATCAAGGCAGAGGATGAATTCGCCCGCACAGAGGATGACAAGGATATTCTCGACGAACTGCCGCTTTCGGTGAAGTCAGGCAAGACCCTCGAGGAGATCTGGGGCAATGCCCCGGGCAAGAAAAAGGCGGCACCCAAGAAAGCGAAATCGGGCAAGACCACGGTCGCCAAGGCCAAGGCCGCCGCGTCCGACCAGCCCCCCGCAGACACGACCGCGTCTGACAAACCGGCAAAGACCGCCAAGCCCAAAGCCTTGAAGGGCGCCCGCAAGGCGGACATGCCCGAGTTCATCGAGCCGCAGCTGGCGTCTCTGGTGAAGACCGCGCCGTCCGGCAAGCGCTGGCTGCACGAGATCAAGCTCGACGGCTACCGGCTGCAGGCCCGCATCGAGGATGGCAAGGTGAGACTGCTCACCCGCACAGGCCTCGACTGGACCCACAAGTTCGGCGACGAGGTGACCGGCGAACTGGCAAAGCTCGACGTCGAAAGCGCCATCATCGACGGCGAAGTGGCCGTCCAGGGCGGCTCCGGCGCCACCGACTTTTCGCTCCTCCAGCAGGATCTGAGCGAGGGCAACACCAGCCGCTTTACGTTCTACGCCTTTGACCTTCTCTATCTCGATGGCAGCGATATCACCGGCGCACCGCTGGAAAAGCGCAAGGAACTGCTGGCCGGCCTGTTCACCGGCATGGGCCCCTGCCTCCGCTATAGCGAGCACTTCGGCGACGAGGGCGGCCTTGTGCTGAAGCATGCCTGCCGCCTCAGCCTGGAAGGCATTATCTCCAAGATCGCCGATGCGCCCTACAGACCGGGCCGTGGCCGCGACTGGGTGAAATCGAAATGCTCCGCCCGCCAGGAATTCGTGGTGGCGGGCTACGTCCCCTCCACCGTCAACGCCAAGGCGATCGGCTCGCTGGTGATGGGCTATTACGACCAAGGCAAGCTGCGCCACGCCGGACGCGTCGGCACCGGCTATTCCAATGCGGTGGCGCAGTCCCTGTTCAAGGAACTCGACCAGGTCCGCATCGACAAGAGCCCGTTCGACGAAAAGCTGACCGGGCTCGAAAAGAAGGATGTCGTCTTTCTCGAGCCGGTAAAGGTTGCGGAAGTGGAATTCCACGGCTGGACGGCGGACGCGCATATCCGCCACGCCGCTTTCCGAGGATTGCGGGAAGACAAGCCCGCCAAGGACATCGTGCGCGAGGGCGAGGTTCCTCAACCGGGCGGATCGGCTGGCGACCCATCCGGCACGCAAAGCAAGTCCACGGCAAAGCCCGCCAAGCGCACCGTCGAACTGACCCATCCGGACCGCGTCTACTGGCCGGACGTGGGCGTCACCAAGGGCGGGCTCGCCGATTACTACGCCGAAGTCTGGCGGCTGATGGCGCCTTATATCGTCAACCGGCCGCTGTCTCTCGTGCGCGGTCCCGATGGCGTGACAAAACCGCTGTTCTTCCAGAAGCACGGTTGGAAGGGCATGAACAAGAACATCATCCTGAAAGCTGATCCCGCCGACAAGGGCGAAGAGGACGTGACCATTCGCGACTTCGACGGTCTGCTCGGCCTTGTCCAGGGCGGCACGCTGGAGATCCACCCCTGGGGCTCCACCCTCGACGACTGGGAAAAGCCGGACATGGTCAACATCGACCTCGATCCCGGCGACGGCGTGCCGTTTACGGCAACCATTGCCGCGGCGCACGAGGTCAAGCGGCGCTTCGAGGAAATGGGCCTGGTCGCCTTCGTCAAGACCTCCGGCGGCAAGGGCCTGCACGTGGTGGCGCCCGTCAAGCCGAAGGCCGAATGGCCCGACGTCAAGGCGGCCATGAAGGCGCTAGCCGACGGCATGGCGGGCGACGAGCCGGACCTCTACGTCTCGACCGTCACCAAGTCTAAGCGGACAGGCAAAATCCTCATCGACTATCTGCGCAACGGAAGAGGCGCGACCGCAGTCGCCCCCTATTCCACCCGCGCAAGACCCGGTGCTCCGGTCTCGATGCCGATCGCCTGGGAGGAGCTCGGCGGTGCCATCGGCCCCAACTATTTCACGGTGATGAACACGCCGGGCCGCATCGCCCAGATGGCAGCCGATCCCTGGGCCGATTTCCGCAAGGCGGAAGCGCCGATCGAATTCAAGGCCGGAAAGAAGAAGCGGTAAACGCGACGGCGGCTTAGGAGCGGGGCAAAACCGCGCTCCTACTTGCCCTTGCGCTCCGCCTCCAGGCTCTTGCGCAGGGCAGCGGTAATGTCGATGACGTTGTCGGACCGCTCAGGCGCCTTGGCCTCGGCCTTCTTCTTGGTCTTGCGGCCCTTCTTGCGCTCGGCAATGATGTCGAGCAGCTTGTCCTGCACCGGGTCGTCCACCATCTTGGTCGTCCACGCGTGGCTGCGGTCCTTGATGATCTTCTTCATCATATCCAGATGCTGGGCATCCGGCTTTTCGCCCTTGATGTCCGCGGCATAGTCGTCGCCATCGCGAACCTCGTCGCCGTAGCGCAGCGTCCAGAGCACGATGCCCTTGTCCTTTGGCAGCAGCAGCACTGCACGCTCGCGGCGATACATCACCAGTCGGGCGATACCACCGGTTTCCGTCTTGGCCATCGCCTCGCGGATCACTGAAAAGGCTTCGGCACTCACCTCGTCATCCGGCGCCAGGTAATGCGGCCGGTCGTACCAGATCCAGCCGATCGACCCCTCCGGCACGAAGGTCTCGATATCGATGGTACGCGTGCTCTGCAGCCCCACGTCCTCGATCTCCTCGTCCTCGAACAGAACGTATTCGTCCTCGCCCTTGGGGTAGCCCTTGACCTGGTCCTCATCCTCCACGGGCGCGCCGGTCTCAGAATCCACATACTGGCTCAGCACCCGGTTGTGGGTCTCGCGGTTGATGTTGTGGAATTTGACCTTCGCGCCCTCCGAAATCGCCGGCGTGAGGGTGACCCGGCAGGTCACCAGCGACAGTTTCAGATAACCCTTCCAGAATACGCGCGGGGCCAAGGCTAGAACTCCTGTGTTTTGCCTTTCAACACCAGACGGATTGCTTGGTTCCGGAACAAACCACCAGACCATCCGTTTGCCCGCCGACACCCGACGAATGACGACAGGAGATATATCCATGAGCATCGACAGCAACCCCAAGGCACCGAGCCAGGACGACGATCGCAAGACGGAAGATACGCTCCGCGAAAAGCAAGACGCAGCCGAACTGGACGACCAGTTGAACGAGGGTCTCGAAGACACTTTCCCGGCCAGCGACCCGGTGTCCTCGACGATTACCTCTATCCCGTCGGGCACTGCGCCGCCGCCAAAGAAGTGATCTAACGCGCTTCCGGAATATTCGATGGAACAAATGGGGCGGCTTCCTGGATAGGAGGTCGCCTTACTTCATTTCTGCTCTGTGACTTTTTCGGGATATCCGAACTTGCCCGTGATGCTGTAAGGAGAAGGCACTGGGTCAGGCGGTCTGATATGATTTCGGACGCAAACGCCGTTTGATGATGACATCAGAGGTCGGAATGGCGAGACATGATACTTCGGTTGCGGAACAGGAAAAGCGGATCGGTCGGCGCGTCAGCCGGCAGGTATCCGTTCTCTTGACCGAGATTGAAAAGGAAGACGTGCCGGACCGTCTGCTGGAACTCGCTCAGGAACTCCAGCAGGCACTGAGCGACAAGCTGGCCGCTGGCACCTCGTCCAAATAGCGTCACACACTCCGCCACCCGGCCGAGCCTGATGATCTGCCGCTGACACGGCTGGCCGCGCACCGTCGCCGCAACGCCTCCTGCCTTTTCCTCGCACCACCACTACCTGCAGCAGCATTAGCGGCCGACGGAACCTATGCCCGGCTGCTCGGTTAGACCTGCGAGCAATGGAGCTCGCCATCGCAGGAGAGACCAATGAAAAACGAGCAACCGACGGCAGGCAAGCCCGGCGAAACATCGCAGTGGCCACGCTGGGAAGGTCCCGAGGAAAGCCGTCCGAGCGGCTATCTTCAGGGCGACGCCAATATTTTCACTGACGAGTCCGAGCAGGAAAACCACGCGGGTCAGGCACCGGCGGATTATGACCGCTCGGACGAGCTGATTGCACAGGACATCAAGGAACAGCTGACCAAGGACGCCTTCATCGACCCCACCGCCATCTCGGTGAGCGTCACGAATGGCGAAGTACTGCTGGAAGGTGTCGTTACCAAATCAGACGACAAGGAGCGGGCGGAGGCCTGCGCCATGTCCGTGCACGGAGCACGCTCCTGCATTAACAATGTGCGCATCGCCCCTCGAGCATCACTGACAGGGGCACAGGCCTGATCACCGAGGCCAGCCCCAAAGCTCGCTCCTGTGAAGGCTGAAAACTCGGGAACTTTCGACGTCCCGTCGCCGTTACAACCACGCAAGCTTCCCACAACCGAATTCAATAAAACCCCGGAGAGAACCCATGGCTACCAAGACCCTGAACGACCTTTTTTACGAAACGCTCAAGGACATCTATTACGCTGAGCGCCAGATCCTCAAGGCCCTGCCGAAGATGGCCCGCGCTGCACATGACGAAAAGCTGAAGACCGCTTTCCTGCAGCACAAGGATGAAACCGAAGGCCAGATCGAGCGCCTGAAGCAGGTGTTCGAACTGATTGGCAAGCGCGCCCAGGGCAAGACCTGCGATGCAATCGAAGGCATCCTGTCCGAAGGCGAAGAGATCATGGAAGAATTCAAGGGCACGCCTGCTCTGGACGCCGGCCTGCTGGCTGCCGCACAGGCCGTCGAGCACTACGAGATCAGCCGTTACGGCACGCTGCGCGCCTGGGCTACCCAGCTCGGCATGAAGGATGCAGCGACGCTTCTTGGCGAAACCCTTGCTGAAGAATCCAAGACGGACGAGCTCCTGTCCGGACTGGCAGAATCTGCCGTCAACGCGGCCGCCAAGCAGGCAGCCTGATGGAACACGGGAAGGATGCCGCCCGGCATCTTTCCCGTCCACGAAAAAAGCCCCGGCAGTGCCCGGGGCTTTTTTCGTTTCGTCCGAGTGACCAATATGGTTAAAATTTGATTTATCTGCTTCCACCGCCAGCGCGAAGGTGTGATGATAGGACGCAGATTGAAGGCCGTTGATGACCTAGACCCAACTGGTTGCATCGGTCATGATGTCGCAGTACTTTTGCATGTGATGGTGTCTCCTCCCGGCGGCCACGAAACGAGTTCCATTCCAAAAGTTCCGCCGGATCGACAATGACCCCTCCGCAGCGTCATAAGCGGGCGGGCAGCACTTGACGAATATGGTGGAACTTTGTCGCCGCACAGTCGTTGTGGCGTTCGGGCGAATGGAGACGATGATGGCGGAATCCGAAGACGATTGGATCAAGAGGCGCGCTTACGAGCTTTGGGAGTCGGAAGGTCATCCGACGGGGAAGGACAGCGAACACTGGGAACGCGCGCGGCATGAGTATGCTGCTGCAAAGCCCGCGTCGGACGCATCCTCCAAGGCCAGCAGCAAAACCTCCGGCAAGAGCTTAGTAGCGGCTCCAAAGGCCGAAAAGCCCACCAAGGCCGTAGCCTCCAAGGCAGCACCGGCGAAGGCTTCGGCTGGCACAGGCAAGCCCGCTTCCTCTGCACCCTCTTCCACATCGACGGCTTCCAAGACGCCCGATCAGACGACGTCGGCCAAGAAGCGGACCAAAAAGGTCTCGGCCTGATTTAGGTCGACCACCTCCGACGAGACGATGAAAACTGCCGTGGCGTCATGTGTCGCCGCGGCAAACGGTTTTTTGAGTTTTGAACGAAGCAATGGCGTTCCGTTAAAAGATTTAAACCTTGCTCATATATGAAAAGGCGCACACAAGCGGTGCGTTTTAGGATATGCAAGCGCAGCATTTGGGAGGTAGGCCGTTGAGTGCATACGTCCAATTTCGGGAACCCGGTCAGACCCCTGCTCGCAGGCTAGACCGATCCACATCTGTCTGCGGAAATGGGGATATTGCGCATATGAGAGTTCTGTCGGTCACCTCCGAGATCTTTCCCTTGGTGAAGACCGGCGGTCTGGCTGATGTGACGGGCTCCCTTCCCAAAGCGCTCGCCTCGGCTGGCGTGGAGACCACGTCGATCGTTCCTGGCTACCCTAAGGTCATGCAGCAGCTGAAGGCGGCGACCCCGCTTCTGGTCTTCGACGACCTGCTCGGCGTGCGAGCCTCCCTCATCCATGCGCGGGTCGATGGCCTTAGCCTCTTCGTGCTCGATGCACCCGAACTCTACGACCGATCCGGCGGACCTTACGTGGACGCCGCAGGCCGGGATCACCCGGACAACTGGCGCCGATTTGCTGCCCTGTCGCGGGCGGCAGCCGAAATTGCCGCCGGCATCCTGCCCGGCTGGGTGCCGGATCTGGTCCACACCCACGACTGGCAGTCGGCCATGACCTCCGTCTACATGCGCGAGATGGGCTGCACCGTACCGGTGGTGATCACCATCCACAACATTGCCTTCCAGGGCCAGTATTCGCCCGATATTCTGCCGGCGATCGGCCTGCCCGGTAGCCTGTTTTCCAGCCGCGGCCTCGAATACTACGGGGACATCAGCTTCCTGAAGGGTGGCCTGGTCACGGCAGACGCCATCACCACAGTCAGCCCCACCTATGCGCGTGAGATTCTGACGCCGCGCTTCGGCATGGGCCTGGACGGCGTGCTCAACGAGCGTGTCTCGGTGCTGCGGGGCATCGTCAACGGCATCGATCTCGACATCTGGGACCCGGCAACCGACCCGCATGTGCCGCGCAACTATGACGTCCACAGCCTTCGCCGCAAGCGCGAGAACCGCCAGGTCCTCCTGAAGAACTTCAATCTGGACATGGAAGGCAACGGCCCGGTGTTTTCCGCCGTCAGCCGCCTGACCTGGCAGAAGGGCCTCGATATGCTGGCCGAAACCGCCGACGAAGTGGTGGCGAACGGCGGCAAGCTGATCATCTTCGGCCAGGGCGACAGCGAGGTCGAGCAGCACCTGATCCGCACCGCCGAACGCTTCCCCGGCAAGATGGCGGTGCACATCGGCTATGACGAGCCGATCGCCCACCTGATCCATGCCGGTTCGGATGCGATCGTGCAGCCATCGCGGTTTGAGCCCT
This sequence comes from Hyphomicrobiales bacterium, assembly GCA_900472675.1. Lineage (GTDB taxonomy): Bacteria > Pseudomonadota > Alphaproteobacteria > Rhizobiales > Rhizobiaceae > Neorhizobium. The sequence goes on along the minus strand of UCJA01000020.1, from coordinate 38,058 downwards.
GCGGCCTGACCCAGCTCTACGCCCTGCGCTATGGCACGGTGCCCGTTGTGTCGCGCACCGGGGGCCTGTCGGAAACCATCATCGACGCCAATGATGCGGCCATGTCTGCCCGCGTCGCCACCGGCTTCCAGTTCCATCCGGTCACCACCGATGGACTGCGGCTGGCGCTTCGCCGCGCCATGCATGCCTATATGGAACCGAAGATGTGGGCGCGGCTGCAGAACCAGGGCATGAAGGCGAAATTCTCCTGGGAGCGCAGCGCCCAGCAGTATGCCACGGTCTATGCCAACATCATCCGCAAGACCGGCCAGGTGCCGCAGGGCGCCCGCCGCGCGACCTTCTGAAAATACCCGATCTATTCCATCTCACTGAGACCGGCCGAAAGGCCGGTTTTTTTGTGCCCGGATCCCGTGCCGCTCCTGCGTCCAGCCAAAGAAAAAGGGCGCCGCGAACGGCGCCCTGTCAAATCGTGCGATGGACCTTGTCTCAAGGACGGCGGAACAGCGCCAGGCTGCGGCCTTCGAGTTCGAAGTCACGCTCCTTGGTGATGAGCTGACCACGTTTGCCGAACTCTGAGGTCGTCAGTTCCAGGACCCAGCCGCCTTCGCCGAACTGCGGGATCTGGAAGGGCACATTGCCTTCGAACGGATTGAACAGCAGCAGCACGTCGTGCCAGATGCCTTCTTCTTCCTTCAGATCGCCGCGGCCGATGTAGAGACCGATGGTCGAGCCTTCGTCCCACTGCTCGGAGGTCTGGAAACCACCGCCGGCATTGAACCACTTGATGTCCATGCCGTCGCGCCAGTTTTCGCGACGCAGCAGCGGCTGCTCATGACGCATCTTGATGATCTGGCGGGTGAACTCGCGCAGCTTATCGTTGCTCTCCGGCAGGTTTTCCCAGGCAACCCACGAGATCTCGCTGTCCTGGCAGTAGCCGTTGTTGTTGCCGAGCTGAGTGCGGCCGAACTCGTCACCGGCGAGAAGCATCGGCGTGCCGTGCGAAAACAGCAGCGTCGCGAGGAAGTTGCGCTTCTGGCGCTCGCGCACCGCGTTGATGCCCTCGTCTTCGGTCGCACCTTCTTCGCCGTAATTGTACGAACGGTTGTCGTTGTGGCCGTCGTTGTTGTCTTCGCCGTTCTCGTCGTTGTGCTTCTCGTTGTAGGACACGAGGTCGTTCAGCGTGAAACCGTCATGGGCGGTGATGAAGTTGACCGATGCCCAGGGACGACGACCGCGTTGATCGTAGAGATCGCCGGAACCAAGCAGGCGCGCGGCAAAATCGGTCGAGACGTTGTCGCCCTTCCAGTATTCGCGCACCGTATCGCGGTACTTGTCGTTCCATTCGGCCCAGCCAGGCGGAAAGCCGCCGACCTGGTAGCCGCCCGGACCGATATCCCAGGGCTCGCCGATCAGCTTGACCTTGGACAGGACCGGATCCTGCGTGATGGCGTCGAAGAAGCCGCCGCGCTCGTTGAAGCCCTCGGGCTCGCGGCCGAGAATGGTGCCCAGGTCGAAGCGGAAACCGTCGATGTGCATGGCTTCGGCCCAGTAGCGGAGCGAATCCGTGACCATCTGCAGCACGCGCGGATGCGAGGTGTTGACCGTGTTACCGGTGCCCGTGTCGTTGATGTAGTATCGATGCTGGTCGGGCATGGTGCGGTAGTAGGAGAAGTTGTCGATACCCTTGAACGACAGGGTCGGTCCAAGCTCGTTGCCTTCGGCTGTGTGGTTGTAGACCACGTCGAGAATGACTTCGACGCCGGCGTCATGGAAGTTCCGCACCATCTCGCGGAAGCCCTGGATGCCCTTCGGCCCGAAGTAGCGCGAGGCGGGTGAGAAGAAGTTGAGCGTGTTGTAGCCCCAGAAGTTCTTCAGGCCGCGATCGAGCAGGTGCTGGTCATCCGGGAAGGAATGAACCGGCAGCAGTTCCACCGAGGTGATACCGAGGTTCTTGATGTAATCGACGGTCGCCTTGTGGCCCATGCCTTCATACGTGCCGCGCAGGTCGATCGGAACGTCCGGGTTGAGCTGGGTGAAGCCCTTCACATGCGTTTCATAGAGAACGGTCTGCGGCCAGCTGATCTTCGGACGGTTGTTGTCGTGCCAGTCAAAGTTCGGATCGATGACAACGCCCTTCGGCGTATAGGGACCGCTGTCCCGTTCGTCGAAGGTCAGGTCCTTGTCTTCGGCAAGCAGATCATAGGCAAAATGCGCCTCATTCCACTCCACGTCGCCGAACAATTCGCGCGCATAAGGGTCGATCAGCAGCTTGTTGGCGTTGAAGCGGTGGCCGTTTTCCGGATCATAGGCACCATGCACGCGGTAGCCGTAGAGAGCGCCAGGCTTCAGGCCGGGAACGTAACCGTGCCAGATCTCGTGGGTATACTCCGGCAGCTCGAGGCGGGCGATTTCCACCTTGCCGCTGTTGTCATACAGGCAAAGTTCGACACGCTCGGCATGCGCCGAAAAGATCGCGAAGTTGACACCCTCGCCGTCGTAGTTCGCACCGAGCTGCAACCAGGAACCGGGTTCGATTGCGAAGTTCGTCGTTTTGCTATCCATGCCACACCCTATTGGAAGATTCCCGTGATAATGGGGCGGCTCAATATTCGTTCCCTGGGGCAGCAAACTGAAATGCGCAATGCGCCGCGCGCGGGCGAACGGGTTGATGAGCAGCTCAACTTCCGGTCGGGCTGATCGTTCCTTTGTGGAAAAAGCGCGCTAAGTGTGATCCCTGAAACCGACCAGGGACAGGAGACACCCATGCAGGCCACCATGAATGCGCAAGAGATCGAGGCGCGGCTGAATGCGCACCGCGAACTGATGATCGACCTGCTCGCCACGCTGATCGGCGGCGGCTCTGTCCAGGACGTGCTGCAGAGGTTGAGCGGCGAGGCAAACGTGGTCGACTCGGAAGAAGATCCGGGCGCCGTGCCGGATCCGGCCTTCGCCACGGAAAATGCAACCGCCACCGAAATCCGCGCTATTTTGCAGGCAGCGCAGGAGCGGGCCGCCGCGCAACAGCGGCTTTAAAGATCTGATTCATCTTTGTGGCGCCTCTGCCACGTTTATGGCCATATTGTGGAACCATAATATACCCGTTCACGTTCATGGGCTATCAGGTGGAGGCAGCCATGGTCAGGGAATGGGTTGAAGCAGCAGGGTTCGTTTTCGTTGTAGCCGCTTGCTACATGATGATCGTTCCCATCTGAAGAGCGAGACCCCCGCCCCTACGGTTCAAGAACCACTGGGCGAGGCATTTGTAGCCATAAATGACGATCGACGAGGTGCGCGACAGAGCGCCCGCGCCGTCAGCGCTTGAATAGCGCCGGGCCAGGCTTCGTGCTTGCCCCTAAAGAGTCACGGCATGTGACACCGCTCAATCTGACAGCCTTCCACCTGCCGAATAGCCCGAACGGTCGAATACGGGAACGAAAGCGAAAGCCAAGGGTTAGCCTGATGGGTCGTCTCACCCGGGCACCCGCAACGGAGGTGTACCATGCGACACTTTTTCCAGGCGCTCAGGAACAGGCTCTTTTCGATTGAACGAACCGAGCCGCCCGCCGCTCCGCCTGCGGAAGTGTTCCAGGTGATGATGCCCGAGAATGTTGTCCTGCCACTGCCAAGGACGCCGCGCGAACAGATCAGCGTGCCGGCATCCATCAACGGCCGGGACCTCTCGACGGGTCGCCTCTGAGCGATCCAGAACCAACAGACTTAGAAAGGCTTTAACATGGCTGACATTAAATCCGCCCGCATTCTCATTCTCGCCACCGATGGCTACGAGCGCTCCGAGCTGCGCGTTCCGCTGGACGAACTGAAGAAGCGCGGCGCCGACGTGAAGATCGCGTCCATCAAGACCGGCGAGATCAAGAGCTGGGATGAAACCGACTGGGGCGACAGCGTCTCCGTCGATCTGGAAGCGAAGAACGTCAAGGCCGAGGATTTCGACGCCCTGGTTCTTCCCGGCGGCCAGATCAACCCGGATGTACTGCGTGTCGATGAAGACGCCGTGCGCGTGGTGCGTGATTTCGTAAAGAGCGGCAAGACCGTCGCTGCGATCTGCCACGGCCCATGGCTGCTGGTCGAAGCGGATGCCCTGCGCGGCCGCAAGGCGACCTCCTTCCATTCGATCCGCACTGACTTGCGCAATGCCGGCGCCAACTGGAAGGATGAGGCCGTGGTCGTCGACAACGGTATCATCACCTCGCGTTCGCCGAAGGATCTTGAGCAGTTCGTCAACAAGATCGTCGAAGAAGTCCAGGAAGGCCGGCACAACCGCCAGGCCGCCTGACCATAAGTTCGCATCGATAACCTGATGAACCGCCCGGGCTGTGACCCGGGCGTTTCTCTATCCGGTTCCTAAATCGAAAATGTCGCCTCAGCCCGCAGCGGAGCCCGCAGTTTCGCGCAGGAAGGCGAGCAGCTTCTGCTCGTTAGACCTCAACCCCTTCGGCCCGCGCAGATAGGGCTTCTCTGCCATCAGCTTCTGCACCGGCGTGATATCCTCGGACAAGGCGAGGATATTCGGATGGATATAGCTCGTGCGGCAAACGGCGGGCGTATTGTGCAGCACCTCGGAGGCGGCCTTGCAGATCGCCTTGACCTTCGGCCGGCGCCCCTCCTCCTCGATGACTTTCCACGCTTCCATGAGTGCCGCCAGGCTGCCGCCCCAGGTGCGGAAGGTCTTCGCTGATATGCTGAAGCCGGCGGCCTTCGCTAGATAGGCATTAAGCCGCCCGGAATCGATCGGATGCGGTACGCCGTGTTCGTCCGGCCAGGAAAACAGCTGCCGGCCCGGCAGGTCAGCGATTTCCTCGAACAGCTTCTGCAGGCGCGGATGCTTGATCGTGTGCTGAACGCGCTTGCCGCCCTTGGCGGTAAATCGCAGTTCCACCGTATCGCCGGATCGTTTCATGTGGCGTTTGAGAAGAGTCGTGGCGCCATAGGTCTTGTTTTCCTTGGCGTAGAGGCGGTTGCCGACCCGCAGATGCGTCGCATCCATCAGCGTCACCAGCGCGCCGATCACCGCTTCCGTCCGGTCGAGCCCGAGCGAGATGTCGCGCGTCACCTTCCGACGGATGCGCGGAAGGGCTTCCCCGAACCGCAGCAACTGGTCGAATTTCTGCTCGCTGCGGAAGGATTGCCAGTCGGCATGGTAGCGGTACTGCTTGCGGCCGCGGGAATCGAAACCGGTCGCCTGCAGGTGGCCGCGCGGATCAAGGCAGATCCAGACATTGTCATAGGCAGGCGGCAGCCCGAGTGCCATGATCCGCTGCTTTTCCTGCGCATCGGCCAGCACGCCGCCATCCGGAAGCCGGTAGCAGAAGCCCTTGCCGCGGCGCATCCGGCGAATGCCGGGAACGCCATCGCTGACATAGGTCAGCCCTATGCTTTCAAGAGCTTCCTGATCGATGACGACCGTGGTGGTCGTGGTGGCAGTTGTCGTCGTGAGCATCGCGTCCATGTCGCTCAAACGGAGCAAAGACGCCTTCGTTCCCGGCATCTGCAACGGACGTTTTCGCTGATCGATATGGCAGCAAAGTCAGCGGCTGCCCCTAACCGTCGTATCTCCCCTTGTAAAGTGACCACTGGTCATCTTTACTGACCAGCGGTCAGAAGAATTGACCGATTGGCAACGGAGAGAAGTATGATCAACAAGTCAGCGCTTATCACCGGCGCGTCCGGAGGCTTGGGAGCCGATCTCGCGCGGCAGCTTGCCGGGCGCGGGTACGATGTCGTGCTTGTTGCAAGATCGGTTGAGCCGATGGAGTCGTTGGCTGACGAAATACGACGGAACCATGGGGTCACCGCAACTCTGCTGCCGACAGACCTCTCGATTGCGGGCAGTGCAAAAGTGTTGGCAGAGCGCCTCGCTGCGGAAGGCATAGAACCCGATCTGCTGGTGAACAACGCGGGTTTTGGATTAAGCGAGCCGTTTCTGGACCATGATCCGGAGCGGCTGCGCATGATGTTGCAGTTGAACATCGTGTCATTGACCGAGCTGACCCACTTCATCGGACGGGATATGCGGAGACGCGGCCGTGGCCATATCCTGCTGGTGGCGAGCGTCGCAGGCTACATGCCCGACCCGCTCCTCGCCGCCTACGGCGCGAGCAAGGCCTACGTCCTGTCATTGGGTGTGGCGTTGAATGTCGAACTCGCGCCTCAGGTCGGCGTGACGGTGCTGTCTCCGGGATATATGGAGACGGGGTTCAGCGCAGCATCGGGTTTCAAGGCCTCGCCCTCCCTGCGGCGAGGAGCGCTCAAGAGCGACGACGTTGCGAAAATCGGTCTGGATGCTCTGTTTGCCGGACGGTCCAGCGTCGTGGCAGGTCGTATAAACGCATTCGGGGCATTGGCGACGCGGTTGATCTCTCGCCACGCTCTCGCAAGGCAGGTCTTTCGCATCTCGGGAGGCGGCCAGAAGTGATCGCCACACGAGCCTATGGCGAGACGGCGAAGGATGCACGGCGGAAGGCGATCCTGGACGCGGCCGGGCACCTTTTCGAAGCCGCTCGGTCACTGCCGACGGCAGCCCTCATCGCAAAGCAGGCTGGGCTCGCGAAGGGGACAGTCTATCTTTACTTTGAGAGCCTGGAGGAGCTTTTCGGCGCACTCGTTCTCGATGGCTGGGACGCCGCCCTTGGCGAACTGGAGGCATCCATGGCGAGCGCTTCCGAAAGGGGAAGCGTGAACAACGCCTTTCCCATCAGCTTTGCCGCTATGGTCGAGACCAGACCGGTGCTCATGCTCCTCGACGGGGTCCTCCCCGAACTCAAGACACGCATGTCCGACCCGGTCCGGCAGGCTTTCAACGAACGGTTGACCCGGAGACTCATGCAAACCGGTGAACGCGTCGAGGCGGCTTTGCAGCTTCCGACCGGGCGAGGCGTTCAACTGCTCGTGCGATGCCACGCAATGGCACGAGGGCTATGGCAATCTTTCGAAGCCATTGATCCCAGTTGTGCGATCGCGAGCAGCGTGCTGCCGTCCTTTTCCAGCGAACTGCGGGAGGCGCTGGGTGAATATTGGAGAGGCGCAAATGCAGACGTCTCCCCCTCACACGGCTGATCAGACGGCTTGCCGCGACGCCTCCGAATGACGCTTCAGGACCATTGGTGGCGTCTGCTACATGCCGTAAAGATCGGCCGGCGTCTCGACGGCTTCGTTGCGCTCGAAGGCGGACCACGGCGCCGTCAGCGTCCACTGCAATCCCTGCGGCAGGAAGTTGACTTCCACCTCTCCGGCAAACGAGGCAGCCGCATGTCGCTTGATGATCGTGGTGCCAAAACCGGTCTGCGAGGGTTCCCGCACCGTGGGGCCGCCCCGCTCCTGCCAGGTCAGCCGAAGGACCGGCCCGTCCTCGCCCCGGTCGTCCAGGATCCGCCAGGCAACCCGCACGGTGCCGCGCTGCGCCGACAAGGCACCGTACTTGACCGAATTGGTCGCCAGCTCGTGCAGCACCAGCCCTAGGTTCTGCACCGCCTCGGCCTTGAGCACGAAATCATCACCCTGTAGCTCGACCCGCTCGGCCGCCTCCCCGAAAGTGCTCATCTGGATTTCCACAAGCCGACGGATCGATACGCCTGCCCACTGCTCCCGGGCCAGCGCCTCGATCGACTTGCCGAGCCCCTGCAGACGGGTGCTGATCGCCTTCTGGAACTCCTCCATGCTCGTGTCCTTGCGGGCGAGCTGGCGCATCATGGCCTGCACCAGCGTCAGGATGTTCTTGGTGCGGTGGACCAGCTCGTGCAGGATGAGGTGGATCCGGTCCTCGGCCTGGCTGCGGTCAAAGGAGGCATTGGAGAGCGCGATGGCAATCTGGTTTGCCTCGGTGATCTTGGTCTGCACCGGTGAGACGATTTCGCCCGATCCGATCCGCTCCGCCATCTCGGCGATCTGCCGGATCGGAATACGCAGCTGTCGTGCCACCAGCCAGGCGGACAGCGCGCTGATGGCCAAAAAGACGATGCTGCCGAAGACGAGCTGACGCCAGGTGGTGATGATATTGGCTTGCGCCGATGCGATCGGTCCCCAGACCACCGCCTTCCACGCCCAGCCGGTGATCTGCGCATAGCCGTACATCTGGCGGGACTTGCCGCTGACATCCTCGATCGTGCCCTTGAAACCATTCATGAGCCGCAGCGTATCGGCGGGAAAGGCAGCCCCGGGTGGCAGCGCGCGGGCACCGACGGAGGTGACTACATGGCCCGACCCATCCACCACTGCGGCCGACCATGCCTCCGGCAGTCCGTCCGTCGAGATCAGCGACTTCAGGCCTTCGGCATTCTGGGTGATGATCATCGCGGCGCCAGCGGAGGACGACTCCCGGTCCAGCGGCGCAGCGACGTTGAAGACCCACTGGTTGCTGGTGGCGCCGTGAAAGACGTCCGAGACTTCCGTCACCCGATTCTTCAGCACGGCTTCGAGGGCGGCCATGTTGGAGGTCTTGCCAAGCGGCGTGTCGAACGGCACCCGGGTATTCATCCGCAGCTGCCCATCCGCATCGGCAAGCAGGACATAAACCGAATCGGATTTCAGGCTGTTTTGTGTGCGATTGTGGAAGGACCGGATATCACCGGCCGCAAGCTCCGGCGAGGTCACCAGCAGGCGCAGCGTCGTTGCCATGTCCTGCAGTTCGCGGTCGACCGCGCGGGCGATCATCTGCGCATCTTCCGCCGTGTCGGCCGCAAGAATCTCGCGCTCGTGCTCTTCGAACTGCATCATCAGGAAGCCGACGAAGACCAGCAAGGGCAGAGCGATGCCGATGGCCAGCGCCATCAGATAGGCCCCGATCGGTGCGGTCGGAAACAGACGCGCAAGCTTACTCATCGTGTACGCTTGGCCCACGAAATGATCCGCAGGCGCTAAACCACCCGCTCATGAACGGCATCCGTCGATCGCCCCTAGCTCTCCAATAGCAGGAACTCTCTAGCTTTTTTTAATCCTTGAGCCAAGACTTGATTGCCAAAACGCCGTTTGGCCCCGTCAGGCAAGGCCCGCGGGGTTTCCGGATTGCGGCTTGGGACAGATAATCTGTCTCACGGTGGAACAGGTTTGCAGCCAGCTTTTGCGCGCTCTGGGCGTAGCCGAATTTCCTCTGCAACGTGTCTTGGTGGCGACGCTAGCGCTAGGAAAAGCCCGACCCGTTACTGCGGCTTTCCGGCCGCGGCACGAACGTAGCTGAACCGGTCGCGATCGCCCTCGTCCGCATCCAGGGGAAGATTGTCGACCGGCTCCGGATCACCAAAACCGCGGACGAACTGTATGTCAGTGTCACGGCTTTTGCTCGAGGACGCGCGCGACGGACTGCGCTCCTCCTCTGGGAGATCCTTAGGGTTCCTGTCCCGTGGGAAACCGGTCCCGTCATCCATCATCTGCCTCCTCGATACTGATTTAACCCCGTGGGGCTTCAGCGATCCAACCGCTCGCTCCTGTCTTTGTTCCGAGTTTTTCGGCGTAGGAAAGAAGGCAGATGCAGCACACCGATCGGCGAGTGGCCTGGGAAAGACACGCCAAAAAACAGAAAACCCCTCACACTGGAGGGGCTTTCCGCTTGCCTTGGAGGGGCGTAGTTCGGGATGGATCAGGTCTTACTGGATAACCTGGACCACCTTGCGTGACTGCGGCTCGACGATGACACGCTGCTGGTTAACATAACCATAGGAGTAGTGCGAATTCTGCGGCACCGGCGTCAGAACGACGGTTTCCGGAACGGCACGGCCAACGACGATCTGGTCTTCGACCACCACCGACTGCTGCATCGGCTGTTCCTGGACGTAGGTGACGACTTCGCGCGGCGGCGGGTCGATCGCACCGCCGGCAACAGCACCGACAACGGCACCAACGCCGGCACCGATCGGGCCACCGACGATCGCGCCGGTTGCGGCACCGCCGAGCATGCCGGTTGCAGCGCCATTGCCGTCCTGTGCGAAGGCACTGGTGGCGGCGGCGAGCCCGAGGGCGGCGGACAAGATAACGAGCTTCTTCATGGTCTTCTCCTGTGTGTCTGTGGCCTGATAACGGACCGACCGAAAACAGGTTCCGGACAGGGACTTAGGTCTGGTGGGGCCCACCTTACCCCTGCCCGCAGCATCAACGGCTTCCCGCCCGCTGCGCGGCATTGTCACGCCCCTGTAGTTGAAGCATGCTGCAACCTCACAATCGCTCCGACACGGTCGGGCCGATCCAGTGGCAACAGAAAGGGAACTCGATGACGTACCTGATTGCGCTTTTCATGGGCGTGGTTGCCGGCCTCCGGGCCATGACGGCACCGGCCGTAGTGGCCTGGGCCGCCCAGCTGGGTTGGCTGAAGCTGTCGGGCACCTGGCTTGCCTTCATGGGCAGCGGCTGGGCAGTAGCCATCTTCACCCTGCTCGCCGTCGTGGAGTTCGTCACCGACCAGCTGCCGGCGACGCCCAGCCGCAAGGTACCGCAGCAGTTTGCCGCGCGCCTGGTGACCGGCGCCCTGAGCGGCGCTGCGATCGGCATGCCTTACGGCTACTGGCTGGCCGGCCTCGTTTCCGGCGTCATGGGTGCGGTGATCGGCACTCTCGGCGGCGCCACCCTGAGAGCCAAGCTCGCCGCCAAACTCGGCGCCGATGCGCCGGCCGCCTATATCGAGGACGCCATCGCCGTGGTCGCCGCCATCATCCTCGTCATGCTTTTGCCCGGAGTGCCCGGCCGATGAAATCCTACGACGCCATCATCATCGGGACGGGCCAGGCAGGCCCTCCCCTTGCCGGCCGCTTCAACGACGCCGGTAAGACGGTCGCCATCATCGAGCGCAAACATGTCGGCGGCACCTGCGTCAACACCGGTTGCAAGCCCACCAAGACCCTGGTCGCCAGCGCCTATGCGGCGCACCTCGCCCGCCGGGCCGCAGACTACGGCGTCGTGCTGCAGGGTGAGGTCGGGATCGACATGCCGGCGGTCATGCGCCGCGCCCATCAGGTGACTTTAGACAGCCGCCACAGCAATGAAGACTGGCTGCAAGGCATGCCCAACTGCACGCTGATCCGCGGCCATGCGAGGCTCGAGAGCCCGACCACGGTGCGCGTCGGCGACGAGCTTCTGACCGCCCCGCAGATCTTTTTGAACGTCGGCGCCCGCGCCACCATCCCGGATTTTCCGGGCGTCCACGACGTGCCCTTCATGACCAACAGCGACATCGTCGTGCTCGACCGGGTACCGAAGCATCTGGTCGTGATCGGCGGCAGCTATATCGGCCTGGAGTTTGCGCAGATGTATCGCCGCTTCGGCGCCGAGGTGACGGTCGTCGAAAAGGGTCCGCGGCTCGTCTCCCGCGAGGACGAGGACGTGTCGCAGGCGGTGCGCGAGATCCTTGAGGCCGAAGGCATCCATGTGCGCACCGGCGCCGAATGCATCCGCTTTGCTCCGCATGCCGATGGCGTTGCCGTCGGGATCGACTGCACGGAAGGCGAGCCGGAAGTGATCGGTTCGGACGTGCTGCTGGCGGTCGGCCGCACGCCGAACACACAGGATCTCGGGCTGGACACGGTCGGCGTGGAAATGGACGAGCGCGGCTATATCAAGGTCGGCGACGACCTCTCCACCAGCGTCAACGGCATCTGGGCGCTCGGCGACTGCAACGGCAAGGGCGCCTTCACCCACACCGCCTACAACGACTTCGAGATCGTCGCCGCCAATCTCTTCGACGGCGAGACCCGCAAGGTGTCGGATCGGCTGCTCGGCTATGCGCTCTACATCGACCCGCCGCTCGGCCGTGTCGGCATGACTGAAACCCAGGCCCGCAAGAGCGGCCGCAAGGTGCTGGTCGGCCAACGGCCGATGACCCGGGTCGGACGGGCCGTCGAAAAGGGCGAGACACAGGGCTTCATGAAGATCGTCGCGGATGCCGACACCAAGGAGATCCTCGGTGCTTCCATTCTTGGCACCGGCGGCGACGAGTCCATCCACGGCGTGCTGGACATGATGAACGCCGGTGCGACCTATGACACGCTGCGCTGGGCGATGCCGATCCATCCAACCGTCTCGGAGCTCTGGCCGACGGTGATCCAGTCGATGAAACCCGTCTGACCAGCCCGCACTGCTGTTCTTTCCCCTCTGTCGTAACAGGCTGTGAAACCTTTGCCGCTAGAACGGGGACTGGTTCTGGCGGTGATGGAAGCCCATGTGCGGTTTTGCTGGTTTTGTAGGTGACGGATCAGAAGGCAGAGCAGCAGAAACGCTGCTGTCCGCCATGGGCGCTGCCATTTCCCACCGCGGACCGGACGGTGATGGCCAGCTACTGACCCCGGGCGCCGGCCTCGCCCATGTGCGTCTGTCGATCGTCGGGCTTGCCGATGGACAGCAACCGATGACCGAGCCGAGTGGCCGCTTCACCATCGTCTTCAACGGCGAGATCTTCAACTACGTGGAACTGCGCCGCGATCTCGAAGCCCGTGGAGTAGTGTTCCGGACAGGCTCCGATACGGAAGTCCTGCTGCAGCTTTACGGCACCTTCGGCGATGACTGCCTTTCCCGCCTCAACGGCGATTTCGCCTTCGCCATCTGGGACGCCCGCGACCGGCGGCTGTTGCTGGCGCGCGACCGCATGGGCGTGCGGCCTCTCTTTTATTCAGAACACGGCGGCACGCTCTATTTCGCCTCCGAGGTAAAGGCGCTGCTGCAGGTGCCCGGAATCGAGGCCGAAATCGACCCTTACGCCCTCGACCAGATCTTCACGCTCTGGGCGCCGATCGCTCCCCGCACCGCCTTCAAGGGCATTTCGGAGCTCGAACCCGGCCAGATGTTGACGGTCGAAAACGGCCAGGTGACCCTGCGCTCCTGGTGGAGCCTCGACTATCCCGACGCCGGCGACCATTCAGTCCGTAACGCCGCGGAAGTGGAAGAAGAACTGCTGGCGCTCCTGACCGACGCCACCCGGCTGCGCATGCGCGCCGATGTGCCGGTCGGCGCCTATCTGTCCGGCGGGTTGGACTCCTCGCTGATCACCGCGCTCGCCGCCCCCATGGCACCGAACGGGTTGAATACGTTTTCGGTGACCTTCGACGATGCCGAGCACGACGAAAGCAGCTTCCAGCAGATCGTTGCGGAAGCACTTCGGACCCGCCACCACGCCGTCGCCTGCGGTCCGGGCGATATCGCCGCCGACTTTCCCGATGTCATCCGCGCAGCCGAACGACCGGTCCTGCGCACCGCGCCGGCGCCGCTCTATGCGCTCGCCCGTCTGGTGCGGCGCTCCGGCATGAAGGTCGTGCTGACCGGCGAAGGCGCCGACGAAATATTTGCCGGCTACGACATCTTCCGCGAGGCCCGCGTCCGTCGCTTTTGCGCTCGCCAGCCGGGCTCCAGGATGCGCCCAAACCTGTTTCGCAAGCTCTACCCCTATCTGCCGGGCCTGAAGCAGCAGTCGCCGGAATACCTCGCTGCCTTCTTCGGAACGGGCAGTGACCACGCCGACGATCCGCTGTTCTCGCACCGTCCGCGCTTCCGCTCCACCGCGGCCACGAAGATCTTCTACTCCGACCATCTGCGGGCAGAGCTTGCCGGCTATGATGCCGCCGACGAGCTCGCCTCCCGCCTGCCGGACGAGTTCAGCCGCTGGCACCCGCTCAACCAGGCGCAGTATCTGGAAACCCGCTTCCTGCTGCCGGGCTACATCCTGTCCAGCCAGGGCGACCGGATGGCGATGGCGCACGGCGTCGAAGGGCGCTTCCCCTTCCTCGACCACCGGCTGGTGGAGTTTGCCAACCGCCTGCCGCCGGAGATGAAACTAAGGGGACTAGAGGAAAAGCATGTGCTGCGGCAGGTCGCCCGCAACCTCTTGCCCGCAACCATCATCGACCGTCCCAAACAGCCCTACCGCGCACCGGATTCGCGCTCCTTCGTCGGAAGCGGGACAGACCCTGACTACCTCGCGGACACCATGGGAACGGCCGCCGTGACCAAGGCGGGATTGTTCAACCCCGTCGCCGTTTCGCGCCTGCTGGCCAAATGCCGCGCCCAGCCGGTTTCCGGCTTCCGCGACAACGCAGCCTTTGTCGGCATCCTCTCGACGCAGCTTTGGATGCAGGCCTTTGCACGGTAGTAACTTCACGGGGATGTGAGGCCTGACGGGCCAGAGCCTTACGGCTTTGTAATGGTCGCATCCCTTGCACAGACGGGGGGAAATGGTACCTTGGCGACATCGCAAGCGGATGGACAAGGGCGCTCGCGACTGGGAGACTTAACTGTGCTTTCGCCCCCTAGCGGAGGTTGATCATGCATCCCGCAGGCCTAAACACGACCGCGCTCGAACCGAGCGATCTTGCGTTTCTACAGCGCATCTACGACCACCTGCGGACAGAACGCGGCATGCCCGGCAATACGCCGGCGGCAACGGATCTGGCGGCCAATATCATCGTCCTCTACCAGCAGGGCGTCCGCAGCGAGACTGATCTTCAGTCGCGACTGGACACATTGATGTTCCAGCGCAACTGATAAGGCTTACGGACCCGAGCAAGGGTCCGTTTATTCGTCCGAGGGCTCTGGCAAATATTGCCATCCCGCTGACAAGAGAACTCCCCCGCCCCTTTCCCCACATCCATGCCTCAGCGTTCTATAAGCCGAGCCCGAGTCAGCGCTTGGCGAGCAGATCCCGTTCGTCGCGCATCAGGAAGATCCGGGTGATATCGTCCAGATGCTTTTCCAGCCATTCGGCCATGGCGACTTCTTCGGCGAGGATCGCCTCGAGCGACGCCTTGATCTCCTCTTCACCGAGTTCGTCGGCGGCGGCGATCAGCACGGTATAGGTGGCGATCTCCATGTGCTCGAAGGCGTAGGAGCCGATCGTCCCCTTGATGACCGCATCGCTGGTCAACATGCCGCTGACGCCCTGCGCCGTGCCCGCAAGCTTGGCCGCCATATCCTTGAAGGTGGACGTGCCGCCGGTGAACTGCGCCAGCAGCCGCGTCAGCGTTTCCGACTGGGCGCGCGTCTCCTCCAGATGCAGCAGGATCCTCTCTTTCAGATCCGGATAGTTTTCGATGCGCCGCGCCTGGGCGGTCATCATGGTGATCGCCTGCTCCTCCATGGAATGCGCATTGCGGAGCCAGGCGATGAAATTGTCTCGCGCATGGGTCATTCTCGCTGTCCTCTCCAGTGATGATGCCGCTGATCAACACGGCAGCTTATGTGTGGTTCCGGGGCCGGGAACATTTGCGTGAGCGCCCGGTTAGATCGGTCATACGATGAAACAGACATGAGGCCGATCCATGACGAACAGCAGCCAGGGCAAGGTCATCGCAGGCGCAGCGATCATCGCGGTGGTGGTGGCCGTCGCCGGCTATTTCCTCGGCGGTGCCATGCAGAACTCGCCCTCGACCGCGTCCACCACTCCGCCCGATCGCGCCGGTACGGAAAACACGCTGCCAGCCGGCCCGGCCGACCCGCGCACCCAGGCGTCCACGAGCTCCGAGCCACCTGCAAAGCCCTGACCTTTGCACGACGCGCATGGCTGCCGCGACCTCAAGCCACATGGACTCGGGTTGACCCGAAGGCGCAGGATCGGTTAACGAAACGCCGCCGCAGCGCTGGTCCTTGTTAACGGACGGCACAGATCCGGCATATGTGACAGATCGATGAGGTAAGCATGGCTATCCCGACCCATCTGCAGGCATCCTACCACCAGGACGCCCAGTGCAGACAGGAGGCGCCAGTCAGTCCCGGACTTTGGAAGCTTCTGGTTGCCACGACAGCCATACTGATGCTTCTTGTGGGCGCCGTCCGCGTATTTCACGAAGAACAGGAAGGCCTTGCCTTCCAGTCCCCCGTTGGTCACGTCAACCACCCGTCTTCCCTGTAGCCGTCCGGTTCCATCACTTTGGAACAAAAATTTGGAGCTGTACGTTCACCTGCACCAAAAGATCAGGGGTGTTAGGTGGACGTGACGAGTTATTCCAATCGGGCCTCATTTGAGGGTAGCCCTGACCATGACGTGCGCGACGTGATCCTAAAGCCGGGCCGCAACCTTTGGCGGTCTGCCAGGGCAGAACGCCTGTCCTTTCTGATCGATGGCGAGGAGTATTTCCTGCGCCTGGCGGAAATCCTGCCGCAGGCGCGCCGCTCGATCTTCATTGTCGGCTGGGACTTCAACCCCAACATCCGCCTGAAGCCGCGTGATCCGGAAAGCCCGCTTCTGGGCGACCTTCTGCGCAGCATTGTCGAAGCCAATCCTGAACTTGAGCTTCGCATCCTCGTCTGGGGCATGGGGCCGATCTATTCCGGCAAGAGCTTCAAGATGTTCGGCAAGATGGAATGGAGCGATCATCCGCGCATTCATCTTCGCTTCGATTTCCGCCATCCCTTGCGCGGCAGCCACCACCAAAAGATCGTCTCGATCGACGACCAGACCGCCTTTGTCGGTGGCATCGATCTGACCGCCCGCCGCTGGGACGACCGCAACCACGCGATCGACAATCCCGTGCGCGTCTCCCCCGACGGCACGCCTTATGGCCCCGTGCACGACATGCAGACGCTGGTGACCGGCGGCATTGCCGGCCTGATCGGCGGCGTGGCGAGGCGACGCTGGCAAAAGGCGACCAAGGAGACGGTGCCCGAGACCAAGGTCGACACGCCCGCCCCCTGGCCTGTCGGCCTGACCCCGACCCTGGTCGATTGCAACGCCGGCATTGCGCTGACCGAACCCTGGAAGTGGAAAGGCCTGCGCGGTCACCGCGAAGCTATAAAGCTCACCCAGGATGCGCTGAAGTCGGCACGGAAGCATCTTTATATCGAGACCCAGTATTTCGCCTCCTTCGGTGTCGGCCGGACGCTTGCCAAACAGCTGCGTTCCGCCACCGGTCCCGAGATCGTGGTGATCGTCACCTGCGAGTCGCACGGCTTCCTTGAACGCGTCACCATGGGCGGCAACCGCAACCGCCTGATCCGCCGGTTGCAGCGGGCCGACCGCTACGGACGGCTGCGCGTCTTCTTTGCCGTGACGCCGGATGGCAAGGGTGGCGAGCGCGAAATCATCGTGCATTCCAAGCTGATCGTCGTCGATGACCGCTTCGTGCGCGTCGGCTCGTCCAATCTCAACAATCGCTCGGAAGGCCTCGACACGGAATGCGACATCGCCGTGGAAAGCAGCGATCCGGTAGCACGAGCCTCCATCACCGCCTTGCGCGACGAGCTGCTGGCGGAACATCTCGATACCAGCCCGGCCGAAGTGGCGCGTCTGGTTGAGGAAACCGGCTCGCTGATTGCGGCCGTCGACCAGCTGAACACCCGCCCCCGCGGCCTGCGGCCCTTCGACATCGATCCGAACAAGGGCGAAACGGGCTCGCTGATTGGCACCGGCCTGGTCGACCCCAAGCAGCCCTTCTGGCCGATTCCGGAAATCAATGCCTGGGTCCGCAAGACCGCCGGCCGCCTGTCATCCCGCCGCCTGTCCTGACAGGCGGATGCCGCGCCGCCGGTAATAAGCCTCCGCGATCAACAGGGTCGGGAGGCCGATGCTGAGCGGCACGAAGAAATAGAGGCAGCGGAAGGCGACCAGCGCGCCGATCGCAGCCGTGCCGGGAAGAATTCCGAGGATCGTCGCTTCCAGTACGCCTAGCCCGCCCGGCACGTGGCTGATGAGCGCGGCCATATTGGCCGTCACATAGGCGGTCGCGACCTCCAGATAGGCGACATCGCCGAAGGCGGCGAGCAGCTGGTGGATACAGGCGGCGACGCAGGCGAAGTTGAGCCCGCCCACCACGATCTGGCCGACGGCGAGCTGCAGCGACGGCAGCTCGAAGCGCCAGGACCGGATCCGCAGCGGCCGCCGCACCAGCGCGCAGAGCACCATGTAGACCAAAGGAATGCCAAGGCAGGTGAGACCCAGAAGAGTCCGGGCAGTCCGGTCGAAGCCTAGAAGGTCCTGACCGGCACGCGTATCGACCAGCAGCGCGAGGCCCGCCAGCGTCAGAAGACCGAGCGCGACCGTGACGCCGCAAAACACGATGACCTTGCCCACTTGTTCCGGCGTCAGGCCCCAGCGGGCATAGAATCGGTAGCGCACCGCACCGCTGCTGAGCGCAGCCATGCCGACGTTATGGCCGATGGAAAGCGCGGTGAAGGAGGCGAGCGCCGTCTGGTGATAGGGCAGCGGCCGCCCCGCATAGCGCACCCCCATGGTATCGAAGAGGCTGAGGCAGAAATACGAAAGCATGACGAAGAAGAATGCGCCGGCGAGGCGATAGCGCGAGATCGACAGCACGGATTCCTCGATCTCATCAAAGCTGTAGCGGCTGAGGCTGCGGTACACCAGAACCGCTGCGAGGCAGACGGCGACAAGGATCAGGATCTTCAGGATGGTCCGCCAGTTCGCCATTGTCATGCTGCCCCTCGTCTGCTGGAATGGGAACGAAAACCGACGGAACGTGTTCCCCGCGAATGAACGAAGCCATACCCTTAGGCAGCCCTGCCGCACCCCGCCGCCTCAAAATCATGAGCTACAACGTCCACTCCTGCATCGGCACAGACCGCAAGCTGGACCCTGACCGCGTGGCCGGCGTCATTGCCGAAGCGGCACCCGACGTGATCGGCCTGCAGGAACTCGATATCGGCCGCAGCCGCACCGGCGGTATCGACCAGGCCCAGGTGCTCGCCTCCCTGCTGAATATGGATTATCACTTCCACGCGGCGCTGAACGTGGCCGAGGAACGCTATGGCGACGCCATCCTTACACCCCATCCGACACGATTGCTGAAGGCGGGCATGCTGCCATCGCATGGGGAACAGCGCGGCGCGCTGGCGGTCGAGCTTTCGCATGACACCCGGCCCGTGCAGGTCGTCAACACCCATCTTGGCCTGAGAAGCAAGGATCGCAACGCCCAGATGAAGGAACTGCTGGGGAAGGAATGGCTCTCGAATCCCGACTGGGTTGGCCGGCCGCAGATCATGATCGGCGATCTGAACGCGACGCCCATAACCCGCACCTACAAGCGGATAGCCTCGGTCTACCGCGATGCCCATGCGGCGGTGGCGAGGGCAAGGGCCACCTTCCCCTCGCGCTTCCCGCTGCTGCGGCTCGACCACATTTTCATATCGCCGGAGGTCAAGGTCGTGGACGCAAGGGTGATCTCGACGCCATTGGCAAGGCTCGCCTCCGACCACCTGCCGCTCCTGGTGACCGTCGAGATCTGAGCGGCCCTACCCTGCGCGACACGCTTTAGTGCAGCATCCGCTCGAGCTTGCGCGCATCGCGAAGCAGGCGAACCGCCTCCTGGTCGCTCGTCGCATCGAAATCCGCATAGGCACTGGCCGGATCTGTCCGCCGGCCGGGCAAGGAGAGGCAGATCACCGTCGTCACCTCGGTAGCCACGGCATCGAACAGGTCCGGGCCCGCGACGGGCACCGCCAGCCGGATCGACTCCACCTGCATGGACCGCAGCGCCTGCACAGCTGCCCGCAGCGCCTCCACCGAAGCCGTCCCGTCGTCGACCAGAATGACATCGCGTCCCTGGTGATCGTGGTGAGCAGGCTCGTCCTCGCCGAAATACAGGCGATGCCGCCGGTCGAGTTCGGCAAGCTGGTGGTGCCGCTCGGAATCGAGATAACCGGGCGGCGGGCGAAACTGCCGCGCGGCCTGTTCGTCGACGATCAGCCGCGGCTCGCGCCCGTCCACCACCATGCCGATCGAATGATGCGGATCACCGGGTGCCGCGATCGGCTGGATCAGAAGGAAGTCCAGCGGCAGGCCAAGGCGATGCGCCATTTCGAACGCGACCGACAGGCCTTCGTTCGAAAGCGCCACCAGCACCGGCCGCACGAGCGCGGACAAATCTACCGCCGCGGCGAGAAAACGCCCGGCCTCGCTGCGGTCATGAAACATCACGAGAGTGTCGGTCATGATATCCTCCCTGAGTATCGCGCGGATGGCCGGATGGCACCCACGAGACGAGAACCCTCCCAAGCTCTCAACCCCTAATATACAGCAGGGGACCCGACAAATCCACCGCGCCCGGCAAGAGCAAAAAGAGGCGGGATCGGTGGGGTTTTGACGGGAACCAACAGATGCGATGCGTGTTGATTTGATGCCGGTCGCATGCCCCCACGCGACCGGCAGCCTGAAAGTACCCTCCCCAACTGGCGCTTCCTCACCGGAAGCGCCTTTTTGCGGTTAGGGGGTGGATATGAGGGGTGGGGTTTCGGAATTTCGACAGGAGGTTCTGCAAACTCACAACAATTACACCGGCACAATGGTGGGGCTGAGGAGGATTGCAGCCGCTAAACATGTCGAGGCGTAGGTGACGAGCAAGGCCGTATCAACGGTCTTCCTCCCCGTACAGGGACGTTGTTTCCGCAAAACACGCTGTGATGATCACACGATCCCAGATCAGCATTGCCCAGTAGTGGAGCCCATCCACCATTGAGTAGCGATAAGCAAACACCCCCTGATGTTCGCCTGCACTTTCGCCTGGTGCGTTGGTCATGAACCAGATGAAGTCATCAGGGGGGCTCTGCCCTGGGAGCGTGATCCGAACGTTGATGTTCGCTGGCAGCGACAGGATGGCCTTCCGCTCTAGGTAAACTAGTCCTCTAATAATCTTTCCGACCACCCGGTCTATCCGCTCGTACTCGTAATCCAGCCAGACCTTCCCCCGAGGTAGGAGGACCCCGTTGACACTAGGCTTGGCTTGGTTGAGCACGCGGTGGACAATGTCCCTAGCTTTTTTCTCCGCGTAATCCTGGACCGCTTTTTGCCACACGGCTTCCCCCGCCACCGTACCTTTCGCAAAGGGGATCAACAGGTGGGTGAAATAAGCCTCGTCAGCGCTGTACGAGTTATTGCAGGCGCGATGAACTCTCAGCGTCCAAAGCTTGATCCGGTTTTCAGGCTTACGGAGTGATTTCGCCAAGAGCTGCTTTGGCGGCACGTGGTCATAATCCTCAACCCCCTTGACGCCCTGCAGCGGCTTGCCACAAAGGTAGCACTTCGTTGGTCTCAGAGGCTTCATCACCGTCCTGCTTTAAATCATCATAGGTGCCAGGCAATATAACGCCCACCTATACTGCTTTACTATGCTTGCCACCGGCTACCGAATAGACACAGTCCACCTCCTCTATCTTGAAGCGAGAGAATGTCTCGCCTCCCCTCGGACCGCTTTCAAAGACAGTATGAAGCCGCCTCTAAAGCCGGCGAAACCTCCGCCATCTGCTCGAACTACTCCCGGCTGAATACGTCGTTTCAAGTAGTCGTCCTCGCTCCCTCAGCGGGTGGTTCACGGACAGACCACCGAGCAAAAGATTTCCCCCTCAGCGCCGCATCAACGCCACCAGGTATCTGGCCGGCTGGGCGGATGCATTGAAGAACACGCAGTCGGCGGGTGCGCCGAGCATCAGGCAATCTCCCTCTGTCAGCCGGTGCAGCACGCCGCCCTCGGAAAATTCCAGCTCGCCGGAAATCACCCAGATCTGCTGGTGCTGGAAGGCAAAGGCGGCGGCGGGATAAGGCACCCTTACGCCGGGCGGAAGCGTCACCTCGACCAGTTCGAGCGGCGCATGGCGTGGCGAGATGGCGCGGCGTGTGTAGCCGGTTTCCGGATCGGTCCAGACCGGCTGGTCCGGTTGGGGAAGCAGTCGCTCCTCCCCCTGTTCGGCGAGCGCCAGCAGCACAGACAGCGGCAGCCCGAAGGCGCCGGAGAGCCGCCCGAGCACGGTCGCGGTCGGGCTTGCCTCCCCCCGCTCGATCTTGCTGATCATCGCTTTGGAGACGCCGGAGCGCTTTGCCAGATCCGAGAGCGGCCAGCCGCGGCTTTCCCGCTCGAGCTTCAACCGTGCCGCAATCGCGTGAACCGGATCCATCTGCGCCCTTTCCAAGCTGGCTTGCCTTTCAACGTTCGTCTTCTATAGTGGACGCACGCATCCTATGAAAGACGGATCTCCGAGGCAACGTCCTTGGGGAAGAGATGCGCGGGGAACAGAGGCCAGCCATCATGCAGACACGCGAAATCCGCTTCAACGCCTTCGACATGAACACGGTCGGCCATATTCAGCAAGGTCTGTGGACCCATCCGCGCGACCAGTCGCACCGCTATGCCGAGCTGACCTATTGGACCGATTATGCGAAGAAGCTGGAGGCGGGCCTGTTCGACGGCATTTTCCTGGCCGACGTGGTGGGCGTCAACAATGTCTATGGCGGCAGCTCAGAGGCGGCCATCCGCGGCGCCGTGCAGGTGCCGGTCAACGATCCCATGCTGCTGGTGCCAGCCATGGCGGCGGTGACGAAGCATCTGTCGTTCGGGATCACCGTCAACCTCACCTATGAACCGCCCTTCCTGTTTGCCCGCCGCATGTCGACGCTCGACCATCTGACCGGCGGCCGAATCGGCTGGAACATCGTTACCGGCTATCTGGACAGCGCCGCCAAGGCGATCGGCCTCGATGCCGTGGCCGCCCACGACGACCGCTACGATCTGGCCGACGAATACATGGAGATCATGTACCGCCTGTGGGAGGAAAGCTGGGAGGGGGACGCCGTGGTCTTCGACCGGGCTGCCGGCACTTATGCGGATCCGCAGAAAGTCCGCACGATCCACCACCGCGGCAAGCAGTATAGCCTGGATGCCATCCACCTCTGCGAACCCTCGCCGCAGCGCACGCCGGTGCTTTACCAGGCGGGCTCTTCCACCCGCGGCCGGCAGTTTGCCGCAACCCACGCGGAATGCGTCTTCGTCAACGGCCAGAAGCCGCAGGGCGTGCGGTCGATCGTCGACGACATCAGGAGCCGCGCCGCAGGCTTCGGTCGGGCGCCGGGCGACCTGAAGGTCTTCGTCGGCGCCACCATCGTCACGGGCCGCACGGAAAAGGAGGCGCAGGAGAAGTTCGAGGATTACCGGCGCCATGCCAGCTCGGAGGCGGCCCTGGTGCATGCCAGCGCCTCGCTCGGCATCGATTTTGCAAAGTATGACATGGACGAGCCGATCGAGACCGGCAAAAGCACGGCGATCGTTTCCAACGTGGAAGCCATGACCCGCACCGCCGGCCCCCAGTGGACCAAGCGCAAGCTGCTGGAGCAGATGGTGCTCGGCAGCCGCCAGGCCCCGATCGTCGGCTCGGCGGAACAGGTGGCCGATGCCCTGGTGGACTGGATGAGTGCCGCCGATGTGGACGGCTTCAACCTGTCGCGCACCGTCGTGCCCGAATGCTTCGACGACGTGATCGAACTGGTCATCCCCATCCTGCAGGAGCGCGGCCTCTACAAGACCGGCTACAGCGACGGCACCCTGCGCGACAAACTGTTCGGCACGCCGCGCCTGTCCGATCGGCATGTGGGCGCAGGCTACCGGATGGGCCAATAAGCATTCGACTCCATGCGCTGAAACACACCCCCCTCTGCCCTGCCGGGCATCTCCCCCTCAAGGGGGGAGATCAGCGAGACGCGCCGGCATCGTTCCACGTCACTGCTCCCGATGCCTAGTGGCATGTTGCTGTTGAAATCGGCATCGCTTCCCATGGGGGGAAGAATGAGCGTGCTACTATCCGATCTCCCCCCTTGAGGGGGAGATGCCCGGCAGGGCAGAGGGGGGTGAGCGGCCGGATGACCCGCTATCCGACAGGACCATCCTGATGTTCTGACTGATGACGCACCTGCGCCATGCTGGTGCTGCGGCAGCGTCCGCAAGCGCAACGGCTGACCGGAGGGCGAGGCTGAGCGCACCCGAAACGCCGGCCTGGTCTTGTCGCCTATTATCCAAGCGTATAATAAGGGTTCCACGACTAGCAGCGGGAACAGGGGACCGAGGCATGATCACCGAAAAATTCATGAACGCCGGCCGCACCCTGCGATGACCGAAGGTCGCCGCAGCTATACGCGCGCCTCGGAAGCCGAACGCCGGGAAGACCTGATCCTGGCGACGCTGGATTGCATCGCCGAATTCGGCATCCAGGGCGCCACCGTGCGCCAGATCGCCAACCGCGCCGGCGTCACCGGCGGCCTCATCCGCCATTATTTCTCCGGCAAGGACCAGATGCTGCAGGAGGCCTACCGCAAGGTCATGACCGGCATGTCCGAGATCGCCATTGCCGCGGCCGACCTTGGCAACACCCCACGCGCACGGCTGCAGCGCTTCATCGTGGCCAACGTCACCCCGCCGGTCACCGATCCCCGTACCCTGTCGCTCTGGGCGGCCTTCATCAGCCACATCCAGACGGACGCAAGCTTTGCCGCCATCCACCGCGATAGCTACCTCGCCTTTCTCCAGGCGCTCGAAGGCCTGCTGACGGCCTTCTTCCACGCGGAAGGCCGCAAGGTGAGCCCGGCCGAGTGCCGCGGCTTTGCGATCGCGCTCAATGCGCTGGTGGACGGGCTGTGGCTGGAAGGGACGCTCGCCGCCGACATGTTCGGCGAGCGGGAGCTGGCCGATGTGGCCCTGAGCGCGGTGGAGGCCCTGCTGCGCCTCCCGCCCGGACATCTGTCCGGAGACGTTTTTTCAGACGACGGCGCCCCTCAAGCGCTCTGACAACAAAAGGACTTTGCCCATGCGTTATGCCTCGATCACCGATCGCCTCGCCCATCTCGGTTCCGGCCGCTGGGCCGTTCATCTTGCGGCACGCCGCATGAAGGCGCAGGGCGAGGAGATCATCGAGCTGACCATCGGCGAGCCGGACGTGAAGCCGGACCAGGCCCTGCTCGACGAGGCATCGCGCGCCATGTATGCCGGCCGCACCCGCTATTCCAACGGCCGCGGCGAGCCCTCGGTGCTGAAGGCACTCACCGAAAAATACGGCAAGCGGCGCCCGGGCGTGACGGAGGATAACATCCTCTGCTTCCCTGGCACCCAGACGGCGCTCTACAGCGTCATGACCGGCCTGGTTGAGGCGGGCGACGGCGTGCTGGTGGGCGATCCGCTCTATGCCACCTATGAAGGCGTCATCGCCTCGACCGGCGCCCACCTGATCCCCGTGCCGCTGCGGCCGGAGAAGAAATTCCACCTGCAGGCGGAAGACCTGGAACGCGCGATCACACCCGAGGCCCGCGTGTTGCTTCTCAACACGCCGCACAACCCGACCGGCGCCGTCCTGACCGCCGCAGAGATCGCCGCGATCGGCACGATCTGCCGCAAGCACGATCTCTGGATCGTCTGCGACGAGGTCTATGAACAGCTGATCTTCGAAGGCACGCCCTTCGCTTCGCCCTTCGACATGCCGGAACTGGCCGAGCGCACCATCGTCGTCTCCTCCATCTCCAAGTCGCATGCGGCACCGGGCTTCCGCTCCGGCTGGGCGGCGGGACCGGCGGAATTCTGCGAAAAGCTGCTGCCCGTCTCCGAAACCATGCTCTTCGGCGTCCAGCCCTTTATCGCCGACATGACGGCGCTCGCCCTCTCGCAGCACTTCGACACCTCCGACGTGATGCGCGAAAACTATCGCCGCCGCGCAGCCATCGTCGAAAAGGCCTTTGCCGGCAGCAATCTGGTGAAGCCCATGGCCCCGGAGGGCGGCATGTTCATCCTGCTCGACGTGACCGCGACCGGCATCGGCGGCGAGGAATTCGCCTGGGAACTGCTGCAGGAGGAAAAGGTGGCGGTGATGCCCGGCACATCATTCGGCGACCAGGCGGCAGGCTTTCTGCGCGTCTCGCTGACCGTGCCGGAAGAGGTGCTTGAGACCGCCATGCGCCGCATCATCGATCTCGCCGGCCGCGTCGTTTCGCGAAAGCAAGCGCCGCTGCACGTTCTCTAGTGCAAAGAGAGAGGCCCAGGCGAAAGGCCCAACAGAAACGGCGGAGTGGAGCAGCCATTCCGCTTGACTCATGGGCAGGGCGTGCGAGGCTGCTGGGACATCCTGGGGGGCCAGCGCATGTCCACATCCCATTATACGCATGGATCGAGCGAGGACGAGCAGCAGCGTCTGACGGCGCTGAATACGCGCCTGAACAGGCGCTGTCTCGACGCGGCGCAGTTTGCGGCCGGCGAACGCGTGGTGGATTTCGGCGCGGGGCTGGGGCAGTTCTCCCGCGCGATTGCCCGCGTCACCGGCGTTCGGGTGCTTGGCCTGGAGCGCAGCGCCGAGCAGATCGCCGAAGCGACGAGGCAGGCTGCCGCCGACGGCGAGGCGACGCTTGTGGAAATGCGGCAGGCCGATGTCGTCGATCCGCCCTTCCAGCCCGATGAGCTCGGTCAGTTCGACGCCGCTCATGCAAGGTTTCTGCTCGAGCATCTGCCCGACCCCTTGCTGGTGGTCCGCAACATGGCAAGAGCCGTCAAGCCGGGCGGACGGGTGATCCTGTCCGACGACGACTACGATACCCTACGGCTATGGCCAGAGCCGCATGGCTTTGCGCCCCTGTGGCACGCCTACCAGCGCACCTATGACCGGCATGGCAACGACCCGATCGTCGGCCGACGCCTGGTGCAATTGCTGCATCAGGCCGGGCTGCGACCACGGCGAAACGCCCTGATCTTCTTCGGAGGCTGCGCCGGCGAGCCGGAATTCGGCGACGTGGTCGGCAATATCGCCAGCATCATCGACGAAGCAATCGACGATATCGTCGCCACCGGGACACCGCGCTCCTCAGTTAGCGCAACTCTCGACGCCCTCATGACCTGGAGCAGGCAGCCGGATTCGGCCGTCTGGTTCGGAATGTCCTGGGCAGAAGGTGTGCGCCCGAACTGACGACGTCCGCTGGGCGGACGCCGTCATCGGATCTTCAGCCGGCAAACCAAGCCCGCAAACCTGGGGTGCAGCGATCGGCGAGCAGACCTGTGCGGCGCCACCATCGGCAAACACTTCGCTGCCGGTCATGAAGCTGCTGTCGTCGCTGGCCAGAAACAGCGCCACTGCCGCCGTCTCCTCAGGTTTTCCGACGCGACCGAGCGGGATCTGCGTGGCAAAGTGCGCGAGCATCGCGTCGCCCGCGTCCGGATCGGCCAGTCCCCTGATCCCGGGCGTGTCGGTGGCGCCAGGCGAAAGCACGTTGACGCGAATGCCGGTGCCCTTCAGATCCAGCGCCCAGCTGCGGGCGAAATTGCGCACGGCCGCCTTGGTCGCGCTGTAGACGCTGAAGGCTGGCGTGCCTCTGGATCCCGTGGTCGAACCGGTGAGGATGATCGACCCGCCGGCCTGCATTAGCGGCAGCGCCTTCTGCACGGTAAACAGCATTCCCTTGACGTTGACGCCGAAGGTCAGATCGAACGATGCCTCGTCGATCGCGCCAAGCGGCTCCATCGTGCCGAGGCCGGCATTGGCAAACAGGATGTCGATGCGTCCGCTCTTTGCCTTGACCGTCGCAAACAGCCGATCAAGATCCTCCAGGCGCGACACGTCGCCCTGCACGCCCGTCACGCCGGGGCCGATCTCGCGCACCGCCCTGTCGAGTTCATCCTGGCGACGGCCGGTGATGAATACCTGCGCACCCTCCGCCACGAACCGCTTGGCGGTGGCAAGGCCAATGCCGCTGTTGCCGCCGGTGATGACCGCGATCTTTCCTGCAAGCCTACCCATGTCGATCTCCTTTCAAAAATGATGACATCCGACAGTTGGGACCTTGCTTTTCTTTCTTCCAGTATGCACCTTTTGGTAAGTACCAAGGAAAGGCACGAAAAATGGCGGATCAGGGTTTTGTCTGCGGACTGGATGCGGCGCTCGCGGTCATCGGCGGCAAGTGGAAGCCGCTGATCCTGTTCCATCTGGCTCACGACACCCGCCGCTATGGCGACCTGCGGCGCGCCATCGGCACTGTCAGTGACAAGATGCTGATCCAGCAGCTGAAGGAACTGGAAGCCGACGGGATCGTCGACCGGCACGACTTCCGGCAGATCCCGCCAAAGGTCGAATATTCCCTGACGGCGTTCGGGCAAACCCTTGCCAATGCCCTGAAGCCGCTTTGCGCCTGGGGAACGGAGCATATGAACGACGTCGAAAAACTCGTGTCCCGGCGCGGCGAGCCCGAGAAGGAAAACGCAGCTTAGGTTTTCATCGGAGAGAGAAAGCTTCGCAATGTCCTGGGCTAAGGATGTGCGACCCAGCTGACGACGTCAGGCGGGGCGCACTCCATGGTCGCGCAGGTCAGCCCGCATCCCCGGCATCGGCGACGCGGTCTTCTTTCGGAACGGCAACTTCCGCACCCTGCTCCTTGCGGGCCTTGTTCAGCGCGATGGTCTCAGGGCTGACGTGCTTGCCGGATGGGTTCTCACCCGTGCCGGAGCTCTTTTCGATATCGGCTTCGGCAATCTTCGGCTGGCTGCTGGCGACGCCCTTGGCGTCCTCGGATGTGTGCCTATCGTCCATGCTGTCCTCCTGGGTTGCAGTCAGACAACAGAACGGAGAGCTTCATCGTTCCCGGTGGGGCGCGGCAGATGTATAACCCCCACACCCCGTCATCCTTGGACCTGTTCCGGAGAACACGCCCAACCGCATCCCAATTACGTGTTGAGAGACATCGACTTCGTTCCGCCCGGCGACAGGCCGAACCGGCGCCTGACGAAGTTCAGGAACGCCCCGTAGGGTCGCCCCGACGCCAGCATGATCACGATTACACCCAGTGTTCCCCGTAGCAGTTCGGCGCTGTCAGCCCCGGTGATCGCAAGGATTGCGGCATAGATCGGGACCTGGAAGCTGACGAGCGCAAGCGTATCCCACAGGATCTGGGAAAGACGCCCGGGACCGGCAAACTGCATCAGCCAGTCTCGCCACAGTCCATAGGGGCGGCCGGACGGGACCATCAGCACGGCGCCGAGAAGGCGCGCGTCGAACACCTGCTCCCAGCTCATGCCCGCAACGAACCGCTCGTTGATGATGCCGGTGGTGGTGAAGAACAGGATGAGGGCGAGCGTATCGGCCGCGAACGATCGCCATCCGCCGGCTCGTGTCTCTGTTGTCTGCGACAAATTGCTGGTCTCCCGGTCGCCTCTGGAACGAGCCGACCGCTGCGACGACGCCATTCAGTTGAGCTGGATGTGCGCGTGATATGGGGCAATCGACGCCGATCTCAATAACGCCCCCTCACCCGCGCCGCTTGTCCTCCAGCGCCTCCTCGGGCGGCTCCCAGCCGAACACGCTTCTCCCGCCCCAGTCATGCGAGCGGGAAAATTCGCCAGCGACGATCTCCTTGAGGTCCGGGCCGGTGGCGTAGCGTTCCAGCTGGCGGGACTGGTCGTCGAGCCGCTTCAGCGCCTGCAGCTCCTCCTCGCGGCCAAGCCTCGCCTTGGAAACGGCCGATTTCATCACCTTGATCGTCTCGTCATAGACCTTGAGCGGCACCGGAAACGGATGCCGGTCCTTGCCGCCATGGGCGAGCGAAAAGCGGGCGGGGTCGGAGAAACGGCAGGGCGCGCCGTGCACCACTTCGGCCACCATCGCGAGCGCCGATACCGTTCGGGCGCCGACGCCCGGCGTCAAAAGCAGCGCTTCGAAATCCTTCGGGCCGCGATCGGCAGCGGCAGCGAGCGCGCCATGCAGCCGCTTCATGTTGACGTCGCTTTCGCGCACATCATGATGATCCGGCATGATCAGATGCGGCAGCATGCATTGATCCGGTTCCTTCACAGCCTTCATCCGCGACGGGTCGATGGAAACAACCTCGCGGATGATCCGGTCCGGCCCAAGCGTCGCGAGAAGATCGAGCTGGCCCTTGCGCGAAGGCTCGGCGCGGCGGTCGGCGAGGTTGACGATCTCGCCCTGCCCGCGGCCTTCGATGGCGGCATGGGGTGAATCCACGAAACTGGTGATGCCTTCCGACAGCCAGTGGTAACGCCGCGCCTGCCGGCGGTCGCCGTTCATGCCCTGCTGCACCACCACCCAGCGCCCGTCGTCGGTCACGATGAAGCCGTGCAGATAGAGATCGAACCCGTCCTGCACCGCGGCGCTATCGACCTTGGCGACCAGCCGGCTGGTCTGCGCCAGGCCCAAGCCATCGATGCCGACCCGGTTGCCGATCGCCATCAGCTCGTCCGGCGTTGATCGGGAATGGCGACCGCGCCCGCCGCAGACATGGATGCCGAGCTCGCCCGACATCGGCGTCAGCCCGCGCTTGAGCGCTCCGAGGACGCTGGTGGTGATGCCGGATGAATGCCAGTCCATGCCCATCACCGCGCCGAACGACTGGAACCAGAAGGGATGCGCCAGCCGCCGCAGAAACTCGTCGCGACCGTAATGAATGACGATGGCTTGCGTGATCACGGCGCCGAGCCGGGTCATGCGCTCGCCAAGCCACCGGGGAACCCGGCCGCCATGGAGCGGAAGATCGGCACTGCCTGCGCGTTGAGCCATGCCCATTTATACCGGAGCGGCGGGTCCTACGACAGTGAAAAGTTCTTCAAACGTTCTTCAAGCAGCGCGATCGTCGCCACATCCGCATTGGCAAACGCAAAGCGGAGGTAATGCTGCTGGGCATCGCCGAAATAGGCGCCGGGAATGCAGGTGATGCCGGCCCGCTTGGCCAGCTGCTCGGCCACTTCTGCCGAGCCGGTGCCCGGAAACGGATGCCGCACGAAGGCGAAATAGGCGCCGATCGCATCGAGCTTCCAGTCGTTCAGCCCGCGCATCACGGTCTTCAGCGCCTGCGCCCGCCGGCCGATTTCCTGCCGGTTCTCCTCCCGCCAGTCGGTCAGCAGCGGGATCGCCTGCGCAACGGCGGCCTGGGCCGAACGAGGCGGGCAGATCTGCAGATTGTCCATGATCTTGGCGATCTGGCTGACCGTCTCCGCACCCGCGGTGATCGCCCCCAACCGGTGGCCGGGAATGCAGAAGGATTTCGAAAAGCTGTAGAGGCTGATCAGGCTGTCCTGCCACCCGTCTTGCGAAAAGAGACCGTGCGGTGCCTGGGCCGCCTCGGGCAGGAAGTCGCGGTAGGTCTCGTCGAGGATCAGCCAGATGCCCTTGCTCCGGCAGAGCTTGAAGATCACTTCGAGCAGCGCCGGCGGGTAGATCGCACCGGTCGGATTGTTGGGCGATACCAGCGCCAGCGCCCTGACGCCGGGCACGATCGCCGCCTCGATATCGGACAGCTCCGGCAGAAAACCGTTTTCGGCCGTACAGGGCACAGTGCCGGTGCGGATGCCCATCATGGCGAGCGTCGTCTGGTGGTTGAAATAAAAGGGCTCGGTCATCAGCACCGTGTCCCCCCCTCCCGCATTGGGCCCAGCAACCGCCATCGCGGCGCAGACAAAGGCCTGGTTGCAGCCGGAGGTGATGTGGATGTTGGCTTCGCCGACGGGCGCGCCATAGACCGCCGACACATGCGTGGCATAGGCTCCACGCAGCGCGGCTTCTCCTTCGATCGCTCCGTAGCCGGTGTAGGCCGTGGAGGAGGCAGCCTCGCCCAAAAGCCGCAGCATGTCTGGGTGTGCCGGATAGCCCGGCACCGCCTGCGACAGGTCGATCAGCGGACCCTGCGATCCGTCATAGGCGCGGCCCCAGGCAGCGACTGACGGCACGGGCGGAGGCGCAAGTGTTTCGACAAGCGGATTGAAACGGGTCATGATGGTCCGGGAGAGTTTTGTGTGGAACGGGCGATTGAATTGCTGCCCATGTTCATCAGATTAAAGCGGGACGCAAGGAGAACGCAGCCATGGCCGACGACAATCTGCCCGAAGATTCAAAGCTTACGCTCACCAAACGCAAATGGGCCGAAGCGGGCAAGTTCCTGACCGGCAGCATCGCGAGACCGGACACGGACCGCCTGCCGCCGGGCCAGCATCTAGTCAAGAACTGGCCGGTGCTCGATCTCGGCCAGCAGCCGAGCGTCTCGACCGCCCAGTGGAAGCTCGACGTGCGCGGCCTCGTCAACAAGCCGGTGAGCCTCGACTGGACCGCCTTCCAGAACCTGCCGCAGACGCAGATGCGCTCGGATATCCACTGCGTGACCACCTGGTCGCGCTACGACAACGACTGGCGGGGCGTCTCGACCCACGACTTCCTCGATGCCGTCGATCCGAAGGAAGAGGCGGCCGCCGTGCTGCTGACCAGCTATGACGGCTACACGACCAATCTGCTGCTCTCCGATTTCGCGGTCTCCGATGCGATCATCGTCACCCATTGGGAAGGCAAGCCGTTGACCGAGGAGCATGGCGGGCCGGTGCGCCTCGTCGTGCCGCACCTCTATTTCTGGAAGAGCGCCAAGTGGCTGCACCGCATCGAGTTTCTCAGCCGCGACCAGGCCGGCTTCTGGGAAAAGAACGGCTATCACATGCGCGGCGACCCATGGGCCGAAGAACGCTATTCGGACGATTGAACGACAATGGCAATGGCGCACCCGGAGAAACCGGATGCGCCATTTTTGCTCAAAGCAGTTTGTCGAGCGTCAGCGGCAGATCGCGGACGCGCTTGCCGGTGGCATGGAACACCGCATTGGCGATCGCCGGCGCAACACCGACGATCCCCACTTCGCCGACGCCTTTGCCACCCAGCGCCGAGGCCTTGAGGTCCGGAACGCCGACCGAGATCACCTGCAGGTCCGGTATGTCGGCATTGGTCGGCACCAGATAGTCGCCGACATTGTTGTTGACGGTGCGCCCGTTGCGACCATCGACCATGCCCTCTTCGAACAGCGCCTGCCCGATCCCCATGATGATGCCGCCGCGCCACTGGCTTTCCACCATTTTCGGATTGTAGAGCCGGCCGCAATCGAAGGCCGACACCATGCGCGACACCCGTACCGTTCCGAAATCCTCGTCCACCCGCACTTCGGCGAAATGCGCGCACCAAGAGTGCATGGAAAACTCGCCCATGGTCGGGCCCTCGACACGCTTCATGCTCGTCCAGGCAGCATTCTGGTCGGCAGCACCCTGCGCGTCGTCGGGCAGCGTGTTGCGCGTCACCTCGAGTTCGGCCTGGCCGATCGCCGCCATAAGCTCCGGCAGGCTCATCGACGGGCCTTCGCCGCGCGTCACGGAAATCCGCCCGCCTGCGACCGAAAGCGTGTTGGCGCCCGTATCGCGGAAGGGCGAGTTCGGCGCGTTGAGCGCAAGCCCGATCAGCTCGTCACGGGCAGCGGTCGCCGTCTTGTGCACGGCCCCGGTGATCGACCCGGCCAGCATCGAGCCGCCAGCAATCGCCGAACCCGGCATTCTGGAATCGCCGAGCAGCACGTCGATCTGGTCGATCGGCACGCCCAGCGCTTCCGACGCCGTCTGGGCAAGGATGGTATAGGTCCCCTGCCCCATGTCGATCGCGCCGCTGACCACTTCCACCCGGCCGCTGGCCAGAATCCGGATCATCGCCGCACTCGGCGCCTGGATGACCGGGAAGGTGCCGCAACCGATACCCCAGCCGATCAGCTGACGACCTTCGCGCATGGACCGCGGCGCGTGGCTGCGCTTCGACCATCCGAAGGCCTCGGCGCCTTGAGCGAGCGCCTCGCGCAGCATCCGCGTCGACCACGGCTTGCCCGTCTGGTAGTCGCGGTCGGCATAGTTCTTCAGGCGCAGTTCGAGCGGATCCATGCCGAGCTTGCTGGCCAGTTCATCCATGGCGCATTCGATGCCGAAGGCGCTGGGGTTCTTGCCCGGACCGCGCAGCGCGCCCGGCGTCACCGTATTCACCGGCACGACGCGCGACTGCGAGGAATAGTTCTCGACCTTGTAGAGGATCGGCGTCGCCGCCCCCGTCTGCTCCGGATAGTCCGTGGTGACCGAGGTTTCCGACGCCCCGCGATGGACGATCGCCTGCAGCACGCCGTCCTTGGTTGCACCGAGCTTGATGGTCTGGCGGGTCGCGGCGCGGCCGCCGTAGCTCGTAAAGTTCTGCGGCCGGGTGACTGCAAGCTTGACCGGACGGCCGAGCTTGCGTGCCGCAGACGCTGCCACTGCGCCATAGGCGAGTGCTGCCCCCTTGGAGCCGAAGCCGCCGCCGACGAAGGTGGAGATCAGCCGCACGTTATCCGGAGGCAGGCCGAACCATTCCGCATAGTTGAGCGCCATGGCATGGGTCCACTGGCTGGGCTCCCAGATGGTCAGCTGGTCGCCGTCCCATTTTGCGGTGAGGCCATGCGGCTCCATCGCCACGTGGTATTCGCGCGGGGTCTGATACTCCGCCTCGATGGTCACTGCCGAGGCGGCAAGTGCGGCTTCCGCATCGCCCCAGGA
This sequence comes from Hyphomicrobiales bacterium, assembly GCA_900472675.1. Classification (GTDB taxonomy): domain Bacteria; phylum Pseudomonadota; class Alphaproteobacteria; order Rhizobiales; family Rhizobiaceae; genus Neorhizobium. Next base: position 4,015 of record UCJA01000020.1, on the reverse strand, counting down.
AACGCTGAGATTGTCCATCACCTTGCCGTCGCCGGCCTTCGGATCGTGAAGATCCGCAACGCCCGGTGTCTCGTCATAGGTGATCCGCAGCAGCTTGATCGCCTCGACCGCCTGTTCGCGGCTCTCGGCGATGACGGCGGCGATGGTTTCGCCATTGTAGCTGATCTCGCGCGGCAGCGGCGCATAGGGCTGGTTGTCAGGCCGGTTGCCGAACCAGTCGGATTTGGTCATCAGCCCGAGATCGTCCTCCGGCGTCAGCACCAGAAGCACGCCAGGAGCCGCCAGCGCCTCAGCCTTGTCGACCAATAGGACGCGACCGGAGGCGATGGTGCTTTGCACCAGCACCGCATGGGCCAAGTTCTCGACCGGATATTCCAGCGCGTAGGTGGCGGCACCGGTGACCTTCATCTGTCCTTCGAAGCGGGACAACCGCCCACCGACGAGACCATCGGCGGCGCTGCCGTGTTTGCGCGGTTCCATGATCGTCATGCCAGACCTCCAACAGTCAGGATGGCGCGGGTCACGACCCGCGGTGCCAGTTCGATTTTATAGAGATTGTCGCTGTAGCTGACGGCGCCATCCATCGCGAGACGCGCAGCATAGGCGACCGTTTCGGCCTCCAGCACCTTGCCGACCAGTGCATGTTCGACCGCCCGCGCCCGCCACGGCTTGGACGCAACGCCGCCGAGCGCGACGCGGATATCCTTGATCGTCTTGCCATCCTCGTCGAATTCGAGGCCAACAGCAGCGCTTGCTGCCGCAAACTCATAGGACTGGCGGTCGCGGACCTTGAGATAGGTGGAGCGCATGCCGGCCGCCGTATTGCGCAGCTTGACGCCGAGGATCATTTCGCCGGGCTGCAGCACGGTCTCCTTTTCCGGCGCATCCGCATAGGAGAGGAAGAAGTCCTCCACCGGAACCTGCCGGGTGCCGAGATCGAGCACCGCATCGAAGGCGACCAGCGCAATCGCCATGTCGCCCGGGTAGCTTGCAATGCACTGCTCGCTGGTGCCGAGAACCGCATGGTTGCGGGTCACGCCGCCGATTGCCGAACAGCCGGAGCCCGGATTGCGCTTGTTGCACGCCGGGAAGGTGGCGGGATCGCGGAAATAGGTGCAGCGGGTGCGCTGCAGGAGATTGCCGCCGATCGTTGCCATGTTGCGCAGCTGCGCCGAGGCCGCCAGCGACAGCGATTCCGTCACCGCCGGAAGCGCCGCCTTGACGCCCGGATGATCGGCGACAGCACTCATGCGGGCGAGCGCGCCGATGGTGATGCCCTCCTCGTCGACCGTGATGGCATCGAGGCCCGGCAAATGGGAGATGTCGATCACCGTTTCAGGCTCCGTCACGCCACACTTGGCCAGATCGAGCAGGGTCGTGCCGCCGGCCAGAAGAAGCGCGCCGGGCGCAAGTGTCGCCTGCCGCGCTTCATCGAGCGAGCCGGCACGGGAATAGGAAAAGTCTCTCATCGTGCTGCCTCCGCGGCTTCGCGCACCGCCGAAACGATGCTGTTATAGGCGCCGCACCGACAGAGATTGCCGGACATGTATTCGCGGATCTCGTCGTCGGAACCCGCATGGCCTTCCTTGATACAGGCGACCGCAGACATGATCTGGCCCGAGGTGCAGTAACCGCACTGGAAAGCGTCATGCTCGAGGAAAGCGGCCTGCACGGGATGCAGTTCGCCGGTTTCAGCAGCAATGCCCTCGATCGTGGTGATCTGGCGACCCTCGACCTGGGCTGCCAGCGTCAGGCAGGACAGCACGCGCTGGCCGTCCACATGGCAGGTGCAGGCGCCGCACTGGCCCTGGTCGCAGCCCTTCTTGGTACCGGTCAGTGCCAGGTGTTCCCGCAGCGCATCGAGCAGCGTCACGCGCGGCTCGACGTCGAGTTCGTGCCGCCGCCCGTTGATATCGAGAGAAAGGTGAAGTGTTCGTGTCATGGATGAAGCTCCTGCCATCGTCACGAGACTGAAAAATATTTTGGTAGGCAACCGGCTAGTCCGCCGGGGTCTGCGCTCTAGTTGAGCTTGAAGAGAAACATGCAGCCATCTTTCGGCATGACATTCGATCCCCTCCTGCATTAAGAAGAGTAAGGCACTCCGAATAAACGGAGGCGCCTCCGTTTAACCTAACCATCGGTGGGCTTTCGTCAAGTCCTGCCGCGGAGTTTTTGCCTTGTCCCCGGCCGAGCCGACCTCGTGTTCCGCACCCGCCAAGCTTCGAGCCGACGCCCGCCGCAACCGCGACAAGCTGGTTGAGACGGCGGCCGCCTCCTTTGCGGAAAAGGGCGGAGAGGCCTCGCTTGAAGATATAGCGCGGCAGGCGGGCGTTGGCATCGGCACGCTCTACCGACATTTTCCGACCCGCGAGCACCTGGTGGAAGCCGTCTACCGCCGCGAACTGGAAGGATTGGCGGAAGCCGCCGCAGATCTTGCCGCCACCCATCCGCCCGATGTCGCACTGGAGGAATGGACCCGCCGCTTCGTCGGCTATATGGCCACCAAGCGCGGCATGGCAAATAGCCTGCGTATCCTGATGACGTCCAACTCCGCCCTCTTCGCTGAGGGTGCAGGCCTGGTGCGCGGCGCGCTGGACGGCCTGCTCCAGACCGCCAGCAGCCAAGGCTTCGTGCGCAAGGATATCGAGACCACCGACCTCCTCCACGCGCTCTCCAGCATCTATTCGATCCCCGACAGCCCCGAATGGCGCCAGCGCGCCCACCGTCTGATCGGCCTTCTGATGGACGGGCTGCGCGCGCTCAAATAGCAAAAGCTGCGATTGCCGACCGCGCCATCGCCGCCTATCGTTGCGCAAGGACGCGACAGCGCCAACCACTTCAGACGACAGGGTGCGCGCATATGGCGGACTTCGACATCGGTTTCGACATCCCCGCGGCGATCGGCATGCCGGTTGCGGACATCCAGACGCCAGCGCTGATCATCGATCTCGACGCGTTCGAACGCAATGTCGCACGCATGAAGACCGCCGCCGAAACGATGGGCGTGCGTTTACGTGCCCATGCTAAGACCCACAAGTCGGCCGATATCGCCCTCTACCAGATGGCCCATGGCGGCGCCGTCGGGATCTGCTGCCAGAAGGTTTCGGAGGCCGAGGCGCTGGTGCGCGGCGGCGTCACCGACGTGCTGGTCGCCAACGAAATCACCCATCCCGCCAAGATCGACCGGCTGGCACGGCTGGCGCAACGTGCGCGGATCTCCGTCTGCGTCGACGATGCAAGCGTCGTTCCGGTCCTGGACGAGGCCGCCGCGCGATATGGCGTCCGGCTCGACGTGCTGGTCGAGATCGACTGTGGCGGTCGCCGCTGCGGCACCCTGCCCGGACAGCCCGCCGCCGATCTGGCAGCCCTCGTTGTGGCATCGCCAAACCTCGTGTTTGCCGGCATCCAGGCCTATCATGGCAACGCCCAGCATATCTACGATCCGACCGAGCGTCGGGCTGCCATCGACGCGGTGCTCGACATGGTGCGCGNNCCGGTGCCGGCACCGGCACCTACAATCTCGAGGGCATGTCCGGCCTTTATAACGAAATCCAGCCGGGCTCCTACATCTTCATGGATGCGGATTATGCGAGGGTCGGAGCGAGCGACGGAAAGGACACGGTTGGCGGTTTCGAGCACGCGCTCTTCATCCTGACCTCGGTGATGAGCAAGCCCGCATCCGGCCGCGCCGTCTGCGACGCGGGGCTCAAATCCCATTCCGTCGACAGCGGCCTGCCTTTTGTCTTCGGCCTGGAGGGCGTCCGCTATCTGGGCGCATCCGACGAACACGGCAATCTCGCCGACTTAGGCGACCGGCTCAAGATCAACGATACGCTGCGGCTTGTGCCCGGCCATTGCGACCCGACCTGCAATCTGCATGACTGGTTCGTCGGCGTTCGCAACGGCCATGTCGAGGCGCTGTGGCCCGTGACCGCGCGCGGCAAGATCTATTGAAGCAGATCACAAGACCCTAGCCTTTCACTGGGCGCTCCCGGCCGGGTTAAGCCCTCCCCCT
>UCJA01000012.1 GCA_900472675.1 Hyphomicrobiales bacterium | reverse complement strand
GAAGGGGGTACGTCGTTTGGCGGGGCTGGGGGAACCGGGTCGCTATCCGAAGGCGTCCCTGGGCAGTTTTTTTACCAGGAAGTCCGTGAACCGCCTGACCTTGGAGGCAATGTTCAAGAGAGCCTGCTGGTGCCAGACTATCTGCACGGGACGCTGTCGTTCCATCGCAATCAAGGGAGGGCATCATGTCCCGGGGCGAGGCGTCGCCGCGACGGGTTCACGCCTGGACGAGGCTCAGTCCGATGCGCCCAAAGACCGATTTTGTATGAACATTCTCAGCATAATCCAGGCCCGGACCGGGTCGACCTTCACCCAGGCAACGAAAGGAACCCAGGCATGAGCGCGAATACCGATAGTCTCTGGTTCATGACGGCCCATCTGCTGATCCGGCTGAAGCAGTCGGACAACACGGAGGGTCAGTCCATCATCGAACATCGCATGCCGAAGGATTTTGCGCCGCCCCTGCATGTTCACCATCAGGAAAGCGAAACCTTCGTCATCCTCGAGGGCCGGTTCCGGTTCCAGCGCGACGGTGACGTCATCGAGGCCGGCGAAGGCGATACCATCCATCTGCCGAAGGGATCCGTGCATGGTTTTCGCGTGTTGTCGGATTACGGTCGCTGCCTGACGATCACTCATGGTCCCTTCGAGGACATGGTCCGTGCCGCCGCCCGGCCTGCCGCAACGGACACGCTGCCCGAGCAGATGCCACCGACGCTCGAACAGCAGCAGGCGCTCGCCGAGATCTGCCGTGCTCACGGCATCGATTTTGTCGGGCCGCCGATTGCCTGACGCCACGCCGGTGGCGGCGGATCGTGTTACGTCTCTTTTGACGAACTTGATGGCCGCTTGCGTGGCAAAAACAGGCCGTCGATGTAGCGCGCGTTCATTGACATCCAGCGCCACAACACAAGAGCTGCAATCGCCATCAGGTTCCAGGAGAGCACCACGTCAGAGAGGAAGTGCGCTCCGAACATCACCCTGTTGAATGAGATTGCAGCTGCAACGACCCCCATCAAGATGAGGTAGACCCGCCTGTATGACAGCGGGAAGAGGACGACGAGCGTCAGCAATGCAAATGCGCTGGAAGACTCGCCTGAAATAAAGGAGCAATTCTGTAAGCAATGTGCAGAGAGGTCCCACGGCGGAGTGAATGTCCCCATGCCGCCAAACTCCTGAATGTCTCGGGGACGTGCTCGTCCGACCAGGGTCTTGATCACATGCACCATCAGGCCCGGCCCTACGGCGAAGAAGATTACAACGAACAGCAGTTTGTGCGGGGGAGGCAGATTTAGCTTCACGTCAAATAGCTGGGGAAGGACCAACAGGACAAACATGAGGCTGATGACGAGCCAGGGAAAGTATCGACTGGTATCGCGGATGAGGAGCAGCAGGCTGTTGTCGGTCAGTGCAAACCCTTCTGCTGGGCTCCAGAAGAACCGGCTGACGGTCAGATCCAGCTCCGGCACGGCCGCAAAGACGATCGACACCGCACCCAGGCAGACGAGCGCCGACTGCAAGGCATCTCGCTTTATCGCTGTCACTACAGGCGATTGTGAATTTGCACATTTTCTGACGATGGATAAGTTCATATGCCATTCCCCATTGTGGGCCCTGGCATCCGTGAGCTTTGTCAAGATTTGGCGGAGATCTCGTGGAGGTGCGGCAGACAACATAGAAAAAGTGCGATGTTCTCTTCTCTGATTTTGCTCGTTGAAGACGATGCCGAAATCGCATTGCTGCTGGATCGATATCTGCAGCGGGGCGGCTATCGCACCGTGAGAGCGGCCAACGGTCGAACTGCCTTGACTCACCAGACGATGCTACGGCCGGATCTTATCCTGCTCGATGTGGGGTTGCCCGACATGGACGGTTTTGACGTGCTGGCCAAGATCAGGGTCGACTCGAATGTTCCGGTCATCTTCGTATCAGCCATGGACGACGCCACGGACAAGCTTCTGGGACTGAAACTCGGCGCCGACGACTACGTCACGAAGCCCTTCAATCCGCAGGAAGTCGTCGCTCGTGTCGGTGCCGTGTTGAAACGCACCAAGGCTGTGGCCCCGCAGGCTGTGGTTCGCCATGACGAAATCGAAGTGCGATTCGACTCGCACACGGCGGTACTGATCGGAGATGGCGCAGAGACCAGTCTTTCCTTGACCGTAACGGAGTTCCGGCTGCTCGCGTGCCTCGTTCGCTTCCCGTTCAAGACGTTCGATCGCGCCTCCCTTCTGGATGCTTCCATGCCCGAAAGCGACGCACTGGATCGAACCGTCGACACGCATGTTGCCAATCTGAGACGGAAGCTGGCCGAGAAAGGTCAAGTCGGATACATCACGACTGTCCGTGGAGTGGGCTATCGTTTCGCGAGATCCGACAATGTCTAAGAGACCCTCGCTTGCGTTTCTTACGGTCGCGCTTGTGTCCGTCACACAGTTCGCCACCATCGCGCTTCTCTACTTTTTCGTCGAATGGTATGTCGACCTCGCAGAGACGGTGTCTCTGGATCAGCTTCCGAACAATGCCAGACGTGCCTGGGACGACCTCAATGCGGGTTTGGTGCCGGATCCAGATGCACTAGCGGCGCTGGCTGTTGTCTTCCCAAGTCTTGAAGAAGTGCCTGAAGTCGCGCCGATCGCGGCTATTTTGGGCTTCGGGGCGGTCTCGATCCTTCTGTCGAGCCTGATCGGCGTGTTTTTCGCGTTTCGGATAGCAGCTCCGCTCAGCCGGTTTACGGCAGCTGCCGAGAAAATCCGGCGCGGTGATTTCCTGGTTGAGGTCGAACCCGGTGCGACACGAGAGATCGAAGCCCTGGCGTCGACGATGAACAGCCTCGGCTCCGACCTCTCGTCCCTCGAGAGGCGACTGAAGTTCAACACACGGGCTGTGGCGCACGAGTTGCGAACGCCGCTCACTGTGCTGCAGGGAAATCTTCAGGGGATGAGCGACGGCGTGATCGAGGTAAGCAACGACCGCATCAAGGCCCTCTATGCGCAGACGCAGGGCATGTCCCGGCTGGTCGATCAGCTCAACACGCTTTCCCTGGTCGGGACACCCAATTTCATGGCTTCGCGCACCGTGACCGACCTCGCTTCACACGTCTCGGACACGGTGGATCTGTTCCAGATGTCTGTCGCAGAGGGCCTGGATTGCCGAACCTTTCTCGAGCCCGCACCCGCCTCGATCGATCCCGTTCGGTTGCGTCAGGCTCTGCTGGCCCTTCTCGAAAACGCGCGCAGGTATGCGGGCGGCCATGGCCCGATCGACGTTCGCACAGGGACGGACGAGGCAGGCATGTCGATCATCTGTGTGGAGGATCGAGGGCCGGGAATGCCGTCGGATGTGCTTCAGTCATCCTTTGACATGTTCTGGCGAAGTGAGAGGCCCGATCCGCGGGGCACGAATGGTACCGGCCTTGGCCTGACAGTCGTCAAAGCCATCGCAGAAGCCCATGGAGCGGAGTTCTCCGTCAAAAGCAGAACCGGCGGAGGCGCATGCGCCATGATCACTTTTCCAGGTCGAGTTTCGTAGCAGAACCGACGCATCGGATTTACCCCGGCCACCCCGTCTCCCGTTCACCTTAGCTCGTTTCCCGCATTGTTTTACGCCGACGGACACATTATGTCCCTTACTTGATTTTCATGCAGGAGACTTTGACCGTGCTGAACGACGAAGACGACAACGACGACAAGACGAAGGAACTGCCGCTCGGCAAGGAAACGGAGGCGAATCTTTTCAAGTCGCGTTCGATCTTCATCTACGGCTCGATCACCCAGGAGCTGGCGCAGAAGGTCAACACGCAGCTGGTCGCGCTTTCGGCCGCAAGCGATGAAGACATCCGCATCTACGTGAACTCCCCCGGCGGGCACGTGGAATCGGGCGATTCGATCCATGACATGATCAAGTTCATCAAGCCGAAGGTCTGGATGATCGGTACGGGCTGGGTCGCATCGGCCGGCGCACTGATCTATGTCTCGGCCCCGAAGGAGCGTCGCATCGCGCTGCCGAACACGCGCTTCCTGCTTCATCAGCCCTCCGGCGGCACCCGCGGCATGGCATCGGACATCGAGATCCAGGCCCGCGAGATCATCAAGATGAACGAGCGGCTGATCCGCATCTTCGCCAAGGCCACCGGCCAGACCGAAGAAAAGATCGCCAAGGACATCGATCGCGACTACTGGCTCGGCGCCGACGAAGCGGTGACCTACGGTCTCGTTTCGCGCGTCGTGACCTCGCAGAGCGAAATCCAGAACCTCGGCTGATTGCCGATGTGTCGATCAAAGCCCCGCCGGGACCACCCGGCGGGGCTTTTTTTATGACTTCCAGGTGGGTGGCGGCCGATCTGCTCAGACGGCCTGCGCGATCCCGGAACCTGTCCCGACCGGATGGGCATCCTGCCACTGGCGGGCAAAAGCGATGAAATCATTGGCGGCGAGCGGCCTTGCGAAGGCATAGCCCTGCAGCGTCTGGCAGCCGAGGCTGCGCAGGATGGCCGCCTGTGCCATGGTCTCCACCCCTTCGGCGACAATCTCGATGCCCTGCGAATGGCCGATCTCGATGATGGAGGCCACAAGCCGATGCTGCGAACCGGTGGCCTGCAGCGGCGCGATCAGCTTGCGGTCGATCTTCAGCCGCTTCGGGCCAAGCTCGATGAGGCTGACGATCGATGCATGGCCGGTGCCGAAATCGTCGATCTCGATGTCGATGCCCATTCCCTTCAGGTGCATGATCGCATCGCGCAGGCCCTGGTCCTGGCCATCGAAGGAGATCGATTCCAGAAGCTCGAAGGAGAGCGTGCCCGGCACGAAGGCGAGGCTCGACAGCCGTTTCATCAGGCGGTCGTCCTTGAGGCGCTGGGCCGAGATGTTGACCGACAGTTTTGGGACCTCCAGTCCGAGCGCCCGCCAGCGGCTTGCCTGCAGCAGCGCCTTTTCCAGGATGATGGCGTCGATCTCGGCGGAGCGATGCAGGCTGTCGGCGATGCTCAAGAAGGTATCGGGCGTGAGCAGGCCGCGGGTCGGGTGGTGCCAGCGAGCGAGCGCCTCGACGCCAGCAATCGCCATGGTGCGGGCGTCGAACTGCGGCTGGAAAAAGGGGACGATCTGGTCTTTCTCCAGCGCGGTCAGCAGCTCGTCGGAGGTGCGTCGCAGGTGGATGGTCGCCAGAAGCAGCGCCTGCGAAAATTCCTCGGCCCGGTTGCGGCCGCGCTTCTTGGCCTCGTAGAGGGCGACGTCGGCATTGATGAGCAACTGCCGCGGCTGCTCGGCGCTTTCGCTCTGGAAGGCGATGCCGGCACTGCAGCCCACATGGCATTCGCGACTATCGAAGAGAATGGGCTTGGCCAGCGACTTGATGATTTCATCGGCCAGCTGGCGGGCGCGCTCTTCCGGGGCTTCTCCGCTCGTCACCGCGACGAATTCGTCGCCGCCGATGCGGGCCACGAATTCGTCGTGGCTGATCAGCTTGAGCACGCGACCGGTGACGACCTTCAGGACTTCGTCGCCCGCTGCATGGCCCAGCGTGTCGTTGACCTCCTTGAAGCGGTCCAGATCGAAATGAATGAAGGCGAGGCGGTTGTCCTTGTCCATGGTCTCAGCCGCTTCCATGAACTGGTCGAGGAAGCGGCGGTTCGGCAGGCCGGTGAGGGCGTCGTGCAGGGACTGGTGCTCCAGGGTCCGGCGGGCGGCTCGCAGCTGGTCGTTCTGGGCCTCCGCCCGCGTGCGGGCATCCTGCAGCTCGGTGTGCAGGCGCACGTCCTCGCTCACATCCCAGCTCGCCCCGACCAGCCGCTGCAGGCCATTGGGGGTTCGGTAGACGGCGCCGTGCGCACGGATGTGACGGATATCGCCGGTGGGCGTCACGATCCGGTACTGGGTGATGTAGTGGCACTCATCGGCCAGCGCTTCCAGCATCGGCCTTTCGGCGACATTGAGGTCGTGCGGGTGAATGGCGTTGCGCCAGTCGGCGTAGCAACGAACCAGCCGCTTTTCCGAAATGCCGAAAAGCTCCGACATCCGTTCGTCCCAGAGAAAGCTGTCGGTGGAGGGTTCGTATTCCCAAACACCGATCTCGGAGGCATCGAGCGCAAGGCCAAGGCGCTGCGACAAGCCTTCCAGCTGCTCTTCGCGCTGTTGCAGAACAACGATGTTGCGCTGTCGCTGCTGCATCAGCCAGCCGGCCCAGACCAGCGGCGCGACGATGCAGACGGCGATCAGCAGCGCATAGATGCGAAAGCTTGCCATGTGACCGGGTACGGGACGCCAGCCGCCTTTGGGAATGGCAGACAGGTACCAGGTGCCATAGCCAAGCTCGACGCTTGTCTGGACGGAGTCCTGCGAAAAGAGGGTCCAATCGCCAAAGAAGACGTCTTCCTCGGCCGGATCGGGTCGCTGGCCGATGGCGATGTTTAGGGGCTGGTCGGGTGTGTCGATGTTGCTGTCGACATAAAGAGCCTCAAGGCCGATCACCGCGGAGACAACACCCCAGAAGCGCCCGTCCTGAAGGGCAAAGACCGGGTAACGGCCAATCAGCCCGGTGCCGCCCTGCTTCAGCTTGACCGGCCCGGTGACCACGAGCGCGCGTCTTTTTACGGCATCATTTACCGAGGCGTACTGGATAGGGTCGGAACGGTAATCCAGCCCCACGACGGTCCTGTTTGCCGCCTCCGGATAGACATAGCGCACAACCAGATCGGGTGCGGCGGCAAGGTTTCGCAGTTGCGAGGGGACGGCGAAGATCCGCTGCGACAATGCGTCGAACTCTAGTCTCGTCATGGTCGGATCGGCCGCAATGGCTGCGATCAGGCCATGCACGAGATTGAGACTGCCGTGGATACTCGTTTCGAGCGTCGATGCTGCCTGACCGAGCTGCTCGGCGGCGGATAGGCGCTGGGCCGCCATGTGCCGGGCCCGTTCCGCAATATCGGCGCTCACCAGGCCGGTGATGACGGCGGCGACCGCCAGGATGGCGGGCACGAAATAGCTCACCCCGGACCACCGTGACCGAAACGACTTGGCTTTGACGAGCGTCGAACTTGGGTTCATGGTGGCTCCAGCGGACTTTAGGAACCATGGCAGTCAGATATTAAGATTATCTGATATACACTTGTCAGGTTGGGAGGCCAAGCCAGGGGGGCGACCCTCGATTACTCGAGCCACTCAGGCAACCTCGGGCCGCCAGGCAACGACACCTTCGCTGCGTGCTCGGACCTCGGGGGAAGCCAGGCAGGTTTCCACCACCTCGAAGCCCGGAGATCCCGGGTAGGGAGACACCCGTCTCGGCACGGAATGATTTGCGGTACACAAGATGATGGTCTCATCCGGCCCGACGGCGCCTAGATCGAGAATGCAAGACGAGCGGGTCAGCATCAGCACCGGTGGTCTTCTCGACGTACGGCGGCGAAGGTGCGCGATGACGGCCTCCTGGCTTGCCTGATCCAGCCCTTGTTCGACCATGTCCACGACCAGCGCCGCCGGCCCATCGTTTTCTAGGCTTGCCAGGAGTGCGACAAGATGTGGAGAGCGGCTTGCACCCTCATCGATAAGCCAGGCCAGCGCCCGTTCGACGCGACCGTTCAGCGCCGCATCCGCCGCCATCCCGGCTTGTGCCTTGGCAGCACCGTTGGCGGCACGCTCAAGATCGAGGAAGACGGCGCCGGGCAGGGTGTCGGCAATTGCCTTTGCTAGCCGCGTCTTGCCGCAGCCGAGCGGGCCTACAATGTAGGTAAGCGGCCTGATGTCGCGCAGTTCGAACCATTCGCCGCCCCAGGGCCAGGGAAGGTGGAAGCCCACGGCGACCTCGGGTGCCAGTCTGGTAATCCGCGCCAGTTCGGCGATCTGCGGCGGATCGCCGTCGGCAAGACCGGCGCGAAGATGGCGGACCGCCGTGATCGTCGCCGCGAGCGTCCTGATGTCGCTTTCCAGCTGTGCCTGATGGAGCGCGAGCGCCGGTTCCAATTCACGAGGTTCACCGTTTAAAATCCGCGCGACTTGGGAGAGGCTTAGGCCGAGCACCCTCAATGCGGCAATCTCGCCGGCGCGGGCCATGTGTTCAGGACCGTAGCACCGCCATCCGGCGCTGGTGCGCAAGGGCTGAAGCAGCCCGCGCTGTTCGTAAAGCCGGAGCGCTTTCTGGGATATGCCGAGCCGTTCTGCAGCTTCGGACGGGTTTAGATAGATTGCGGAAGACGTCACGACTCACCTCGTTGCCTGTTGACCGCTCCGCTTATCGGAGCGGTCCCAGGGGCCGGGTCAAGAGCCGCCCAGCAAAAGTGGCATGATCTTGGCCTGCGTCGGCGTACGCAAACGCCGGTTATCCGGCTTGCCTCGACGGTCCGGCTTGTGCTCCATGACCCTTTCGCCGCCATGGATCTGCTGCATGTTCAAGGAATTTTCCGTATCGGCCCTGATGATGGGGCTCCTGACCGCCTTTGTCGGTTTCATCAGCTCGTTTGCGGTGATCATGCAGGGGCTGAAGGCGATGGGCGCGACGGCGCCGGAGATCGCCTCGGCGCTTCTTGCGCTGTCACTGGCCATGGGCCTGCTGGCGATCGGCTTTTCCTCCTTCTTCCGGATGCCGATCAGCATTGCCTGGTCGACGCCCGGTGCCGCGCTGCTTTCCGGTATCGGTATGATCGAGGGCGGATTTCCGGCGGCTGTCGGGGCATTCCTGGTGAGCGGGTTGCTGATCACGCTCTGCGGTCTGTTCCGGCCGCTGGGGCGGGCCATCCGGATGATCCCCATGCCGCTTGCCAACGCAATGCTTGCCGGCATCCTGCTCAGCCTGTGCCTTGCGCCCGTCAAAGCGGTCGCGTTCAATCCGGCGCTCGGGCTGCCGATCGTCATCACCTGGGCCGTGGTCATCTCGCGCTGGCGGCTCTGGGCCGTGCCGGCGTCGCTCGGCGCGCTGGTACTGGTGCTGGTGTTCGGGGTGGAGCTGCCGGCGGATGCGATGGCGCAGCTGAAAGCGGCGGTGCATCCGGATTTCACGCTGGTCATGCCGGTGTTCAGCTGGCACGGCGTCGTCTCGGTCGCGGTGCCGCTGTTCATCGTCACCATGGCCTCGCAGAACATTCCCGGGATCGCCATCCTCAAGGTGCATCATTACGAGCCGCCGCCCGGCGTGCTGTTTGTCGGCACCGGCGTGATGTCGATGATCTGCAGCGTGTTCGGCGGGGTGCCGGTCAACATGGCGGCGATCACGGCCGCCATGTGCGCCAGCGAGGATGCCAATCCGGATCCCGAACGGCGCTACTGGGCAGCGATCGTCGGCGGGCTGGGCTATATGGTGCTGGGACTTTTGGCCGGCGGCATCATCGCCTTCGTCTCCCTGGCTCCACCGATCCTGTTGCAGGCGGTGGCGGGGCTCGGCTTGATCGGCGCCTTCTCCAATGCCGCATTCGCCGCCTACCGCGACCCCGATACGCGGGAAGCCGCCGCCATCACCTTTCTGGTCACGGCCTCGGGCCTGTCGTTTGCCGGTATCTCCGGGGCGTTCTGGGGGCTGGTGGCCGGCGGTGCGATGATGGCGCTGCGCCAAGTCTTGGCGAAGCGGGGCTGAGCAGACTGGTTGAGGTGCCTATTACGGGCCAGGGTTTTGCGCGGCAGCGGCTTGCTGGGCCTGTTCTGCGGCGGCCTTGGCAGCGGCTGCCTGATCTGAGGCTTGCGCCGCGGCGCTGGTCGCATCGTAGGCGGCCGCCTTTGCAGCCGTTGCGGGATCGTCAGGCTTTGGCGGTGGCGCTTGCTTTTCCGCCTCATCCTTCTGGGCGCTGATCGCCTTGCCGCCCAGATAGGTGGCGCTGGTGATGCCGAGCAGGATGAGCGGGCCCTGAGTAATTTCAAGCAGTTTTTGTTCTTTCAGGCAGAGGATCATATAGAGGCCGGCGATCACAAAGGTGAAGACCAGCGCCTGGAAGCGGCTGAGACTGGCTTTAGGCAGTTCGTTCGGCCCGGACGCGGCTTCGCTGAGGAGGTAGGCAAGATCGATCTTGCCCGTCCATATTGAAGCCACGACCGTCGTGGCCAGAGCGGCGATGATGGCGGCGATGCTGGCCGCCGTCAGCAAAGAGATCACTTCACTCCAGGCCATTGGCTTTCCCCCTTACCGAAATATTTTCCCCGACAGATACAGAATATTGCCGCTGCCCATTGCAGCCAGGAATTCCTCCGGAATGTCCGGAAGCTTTCCCTGCGCGAGCCCCTCATGCAGCCCGTAGGAGAGATAGGCCAAGGCACCGACCACGGTCGCAAACAGCAGCATGACCCGCTCCGGGTCCGCCTTGCCGCCCTTCGTCTTTGACAGCAGCTCCGACAGCTTGACCGACCTGGCCAGCTGACGTGCCGTCGCGGCTGCCATACCAAGCAGGATCAGGATGAGACCGGTTTCCAGGAAGCCATAGAAGGTTGTCATCGTCGTTCTCTTTTAGGTTGCATAAACCTTAATGATGCAGCCTATCCATGTAAAGCGGTATTGGTGAAGAATTTTGTACTTTAACTGCCCGTGATGAGCTGTGGTGGGAGGCTTGCGGCAGAGCCTATCTGCGGCTATAGATTCTCCCATGATCATGACAGGCGCAATCATGTCCCACCGTCAGCCGACCGACCGCATCGCGGCCGGGGCGTCGGTTATTGCGCCTCTCTCGCTTCTTAGCCTCGACCTTACGCGCGGTTGCCGGGTCCGTTGAGGAGCGCCCGGCGGCCGACAAGCCCGTCCGGCGTCAAGAGCTCCTCGCATCATCACCCCATTTTCTAAAGACAACAGACCGCGACAGGTCCGCATCGCAAACGGTGTGCCCCAAGAGGCACTGAGCGATGCGTGAAGCTTAAGAAGAGACGAATAGCCATGGACGCCAAGAGCACATCCACCCGATCCGGCATGCCCGATGCAGCTGTGAAATACCGGCCTTACCCGGCCATCAATATTCCCGACCGGACGTGGCCCTCGAAGGTCATCGACACGGCGCCGATCTGGTGCTCGGTCGACCTGCGCGACGGCAACCAGTCGCTGGTTAACCCGATGGGGCATGACCGCAAGGCCCGCATGTTCAAGCTGCTGCTCGAGATGGGTTTCAAGGAGATCGAGATCGGCTTCCCGTCCGCCTCGCAGACCGATTTCGACTTTGCCCGCTGGTGCGTCGAACAGGGCGGCGTGCCGGAAGACGTGTCGCTGCAGGTGCTGGTGCAGTGCCGCCCCGAGCTCATCACGCGGACCTTCGAGGCGCTGGAGGGCGCACACCGGCCGATCATCCACTTCTACAATTCCACGTCGGAGCTGCAGCGCCGCGTGGTGTTCGGCAAGGATGTCGCCGGCATCAAGCAGATCGCCGTGGATGCGGCAAAGATGATCTCCGACATGGCCGCCAAGGCCGGTGGCGGCTACCGCTTCGAATACTCGCCGGAAAGCTTTACCGGCACGGAGCTGGAGGTGGCGCTGGAGATCTGCAATGCGGTGATCGCCGAAATGCAGCCGACGCCCGACAACAAGCTGATTATCAACCTGCCCTCGACCGTCGAGATGGCGACGCCCAACATCTATGCCGACCAGATCGAATGGATGTGCCGCAACCTCGACAACCGCGAGAACCTGATCATTTCGCTGCATCCGCACAATGACCGCGGCACCGGCATTGCGGCGACCGAACTCGGCCTGATGGCGGGTGCCGATCGCGTCGAGGGCACGCTGTTCGGCAATGGCGAGCGCACCGGCAATGTGGACGTGGTGACGATGGCGCTCAACATGTACACGCAAGGGGTGGACCCGAAGCTGGACTGCTCCAACATCGAGCGGATCAAGGATGTCTACGAATATTCCAACGAGATGACGATCCCGGAGCGCCACCCTTACGTCGGCGAACTGGTCTACACGGCCTTTTCCGGCTCGCACCAGGATGCGATCAACAAGGGGATGAAGGCGATCAAGGTCGCCAACCATCCGGCCTGGGAAGTGCCTTACCTGCCGATCGACCCGCGCGACGTGGGGCGTTCCTACGAGGCGATCATCCGCATCAACTCGCAGTCCGGCAAGGGCGGCATCGCCTATGTGCTGAACCAGGATTACGGGCTGAACCTGCCGCGCGCCCTGCAGGTGGAATATCGCGAGGAGATCCAGCGGATCACGGACGAGGAGGGCATCGAGCTCCCATCGAAGCGCATCTACGAGCATTTCATCGAGCGCTACGTGGAGCAGCCCGAGGCGCGGCTGAAGTTCGTCGACCACCATAGCTATCCGGCCGGCACCGACCACAAGGGCGTGCGGGTCGTTGCCGCGGAGATTACCGACGGGGGCGAGATCAAGCGCATCGAGGGCAAGGGTACGGGGCCGATCGACGGCTTCATCAACGCGCTGTCGACCTATCTCGGCGTCGACCTGTCTGTGGCGGATTATTCCGAACACTCGCTGCAGCACGGCTCCAACGCCTCTGCCATTGCCTATGTGGAGATGGAGTATCCGGGCGGAAAGCTGTTCGGCGCGGGGATCAACACCAACATCGTCGCGGCTTCGCTGGAAGCCATTGTTTCGGCCGCCAACCGGGTGCTGCAGACCAGGGGCTGAGGGTTTAGACTGAGATGACAATAAGGCCGGTGGATGTATCCGCCGGCCTTTTGCGTTCCGTGGTTCTAGAGGAGCCCGGCGGCTTTGGCGGCGATGTCGTCGAGGTCGGCTGCGGAGGAGGGGCCGACCACCACATAGGTGGCAAGTGCGGTTGACCAGGAGACCACGGCGGTATCGCTGCGGATGTCTTCCATGGGCTTTCCGAAGTCCGGGCTGCTGCTTCCAAAGGCGATGGCCACGACATCGCTGTCACCGTCGCTGCGCTTGTAGAAGAGGAGGCCGAGCGGATGGCCCTGCGCGGTCACGAGGCGGGCACCGGCAAAGGTAAGGCCGCTCTGGGCAAGATCCGGGATGCGGAAGCCGATGCCGGTGTTGGTGGTCAGCCATTCGAGGATGTCGGCCTTGCCGTCCGGGCCGATCTCGGCCATGTGGCGCGGCTGGCGTCCAAACAGGCGGTAGTCGGCGATCACGTCGTCCAGCCAGTCGCGCTTTTCGGCGGGCGGGGCCGACAGGCTGGCGAGCGTCTGGCCGGCCGGATTGGTGGCGAACATGTAGCCGAGGCCACCGCCGAGCGCGAAGAAGATCAGGCAGGCGGCGAGCGTCTGCGGGCCGCTCGGGTGGAAGGACAAAGGCGGGCGCGGCGCCTGCGGCAGGCGCACGGCGCGACGTGGAAGGGGCGCGTTCTTGATCGTGCGCACGAGTTCGAGCGGCACCGGTTCCTTCAGCAAGTCGTCGAAGATACGGCGACCGACATCGGCACCCCGCTTCAGCTGGTCCTGCTGGGTGCGCGCCTGCGGATCATTGACCAACAGAGCCTCGAGGTCGTGGCGCTCCTGATCGACGATCTCGCCGTCGGCATAGGCGGAAAGGCGCTGCTGGAGCGGCGAGGGCTGGCTCGTCGGCATGCTCATGCCCTCCGTTCGGCGGTGTCCATACCCAGGCTGGCAAGCCTGAGGCGGGCGGCGCAAAGCCGCTTGGCAAAGACGTCGCTGGAGATGCCGAGGATGGCTGCTGCCTCCTTGTAGCTGAAGCCTTCGACGTCCCCCAGCAGAAAGGCGCTGGCCAGGCCATCAGGCAGGCTGGACAGGGGGCTGGCGTTCAGCGCGTGTTCGGAGGGCGCGGACTTCCTCACATCGACGGTCGTTTCTGCCCGGCGCTTCTTGCGGGTCTCGACCGAGGTGCTGCGCATCATGCTGAACAGCCAGCTTTCGATGCGGCCTTCGCCCTTCCAGTGGTGGCTCTTCTGAATGGCCTTGGCGCAGACATCGCGGACCAGTGCATCTGCCTCCGGCGCCGAAGCGGCCAGCGTGAGTGCGAAACCCCGCAGTCTCGGCAAAAGGGCCACCAGGTCGCGGCGGATATCGGTTATGGCGTTCGGTTGGCTCATCGGCTGAAAGCAGCTCTACCCGGCAGTCTGTTGCGAATAAGGAAGTCCCCTAGCTATGAATCGAATGTGTCGATTTCGCAACAGCTGCCCGGTAAAATTCTACAACAATCTCGCCATCTCCGGCACGGAGAGCTTCTGATCCGGCATGGCGCCATAGAAGACCCGGCTGTCGTCCAGCGCCACGCCATCGCCCGTTTCGGTCAGGCCATAGCGTTCGCGCAGCAGGCTCCAGTTGCCGGGTTCGCCGGTCAGGGTGAAGAGGTTATAGGCGGCACGCGGCTTGTGGCCGCCGGGGCCTTGCGAGGCGGACGCGATGCCGACCACCGGAACCTGCTTTTCGCGGCCCTTCAGCCAGTAGAGCGTGTTCAAATGAGTGTGCCCGTGCAGGACGAGTTCGGCGCCGCCGGTCGAAATGGCGGCTCCAAACCGGCGGATGCCGAGCATGCGCTTGTGGGATGCAGCGGCACCATGGATCGGCGGGTGATGGATCATCACGACCCGGAACAGGCCTTCTTCGCCCGCCTGTTTCAGCAGGTTCACCGTTTCGCGGGCCTGGCGAGAGCCGAAGTAGCCGGAGGCGGAAAAGGGCAGGGTGGCGTTGGAGGTAGAGCATCCGATGATGGCGATCGGGCCGCGGCGCCGGATCGTCGGGAAGATATGATCATCTTCTGGCCATTCGGCCGGATCATCGTCGGACTTGATGAAGGGGTACCATTCGTTAACGGACTTGTCGTGGGCGCCGGGCACATAAGCGTCGTGGTTGCCGGGCACGACCGTGGTATCCTGAGGATCGCCGATGGTGCGCAGCCATTCGCCCGCAAGCCGCGTTTCGATCTTGGTCGCAAGGTTGACAAGGTCGCCGGTGATCATCAATTGGTCCGGCTGCCGCGCCTTCAGATCGCTCAGGATCAGGTCGAGCGTGTTCACGAAGAGGTGTTTGCGGCGGTTGCGGTGCCAGTTCACAAAGCCGGTGATTCGTTTCGAAAACAGCTCGCGCAAGGTGAGTTGCGGTAGCGGCCCCAGATGGATGTCGGAAATATGCGCGAATTTATACATGTCGCAGACATAACGCACGAGGATGAAAATCGTTATCGATTTTCTCCATCCGGTCTATCGCGCCATGCGTAGCGACGGGATTGCCGAGATTTCCGGCCTGCGGACCCGGGTTGTCGTGTGGCTGCTGCACCGCATGTTCATCCTCACGCGGGGCATGACCATGGGCGTGCGGGCCGCCTGTTTCGACGAGGCCGGACGCGTCTTCCTGGTGCGCCACACCTATGTTCCTGGCTGGTACATACCCGGCGGCGGCATGGAACGGGGCGAGACGGCGCTGCAGGCGCTGGCGAAGGAGTTGCAGGAGGAGGGCAACCTCGAAATGATCGAGGCGCCCGAGTTGGTTCACGTCTACTTCAACCGCGGGGCAAGCCCGCGCGATCACGTGCTGTTTTACCGGGTGACGGTGACCCAGACGACGCCGCGCAAGCCCGACCGCGAGATCGCCGAGAGTGGTTTCTTTGCGCTCGATGCGCTGCCCGACGGCGTCACCGCCGCCACCCTGCGCCGGCTGGGGGAACTCGCCGGCGACGCGGCGAAATCCGACCACTGGTAAGCTTTTCCAGTTTTCAGGCCTGGCCTGCGTGTTCGCGTCCATGCGGGGCATCCAGGTCAAGCACAGGGCCGACAGGCACGACGCCGGTTGGGTTGATGGTTTTGTGGCTGCCGTAATAGTGGTTCTTGATGTGGACGAGATTGCAGGTCCCGGCGACGCCCGGCTGCTGGTAGAGATCGCGCAGGTATCCTGACAGGTTCGGATAGTCGGCGATGCGGCGGATATTGCACTTGAAGTGGCCGACATAGACCGCGTCGAAGCGCACCAGCGTGGTGAACAGGCGCCAGTCTGCCTCGGTCGGCTGGTCCCCCAGCAGGTAGCGTGAGCGCCCAAGCCTTTCCTCCAGGCTGCCGAGCGACTCGAACAGGCGCGTGACGGCTTCCTCGTAGGCGTCCTGAGTGGTGGCGAAGCCCGCCTTGTAGACCCCGTTGTTGACCGTGTCGTAGACCAGCGTGTTGATCTCATCGATCTCGCCGCGCAGAGTTTTGGGGTAGAGGTCAAGCGTCGAGCCGGTCAGTCCGTCGAAGGCGCTGTTCAACATGCGGATGATCTCCGCGCTTTCGTTGGAGACGATGGTGTTTTGCTGCTTGTCCCACAGCACGGGCACGGTGACACGACCGGAATAGGTGGGGTCGGCCTTCAGGTACACCTGGTAGAGGTAGTCGGAGCCGAACAGGTCGTCGCCGGTCGTGCCGTGCGGATCATTGTCGCGCGTCCTGAATTCCCAGCCGTTTTCCAGCATCAGGTAGTCCACGACGGAGACGGAGATCACATCCTCGAGCTGCTTCAGCTTGCGGTAGATCAGCGTGCGGTGCGCCCAGGGACAGGCGAGCGAGACGTAAAGGTGGTAGCGCCCGGCCTCCGCCTTGAAGCCGCCATGGCCGGAGGGGCCGGGGGCGCCATCCGGCGTGATCCAGTTGCGGAACTGCGAGGCGGATCTTTCGAAGCGACCCTTGGTGGCCTTGGTGTCGTACCAGACGTCGTGCCACTTGCCTTCGACCAACATGCCCATGAAACTCTCCTTCTTCACGCCTTCTCGGCGGGCGCCATCGTGCGCGCTTTGTCCCATAGATACGGCAGGCGGCAGCGATAGCGAGACACTGTTTTGCGAACGCATTGTTTTTGGGTTGGACGACCCGGGTTTTTCTTGCTACTGGCCTTTCCGCAATCCGGGAAGTTTTTCATGACTGAAGCACGAGTGCTGCGACGACGCTGATCCGCCGACACGACGCCCCCATGGCGCGTCATCGCGATCTCTTGTCCTGTCCGCTCATTTTCAACGGCTTCATCGTCCCATGTCCCAGCACAATCTCAAGCCCAAGCACGACCTCGTCTACCTGACGGAGGATGCCTCGCATGACGAGGTGATCGAACTCATCAACGAGGAGGCCTTCGGTCCCGGTCGCCATACACGCGCCGCGGCGCGGATCCGCGAAGAGGGCGCGCATGACCGGACGCTGTCCTTCGTGTGCGCCGACGACGGCGAGACGATCGGCTCCGTGCGGATGACGGCGGTGATGGCCGGTGACGTGAAGGGCCATCTGCTCGGCCCGCTTGCGGTGCGTCCCTCTCATAAGAACCGCGGCATCGGTCGCGAACTGGTGCGGATCGCCATCGATGCGGCCAAGCGCAAGGGCTCGGAGGCCGTGATCCTGGTGGGTGACGCGCCCTATTACGGGCCGCTCGGGTTCGAGAAGGTGGCCTATAACGCGCTGCAGTTTCCCGGGCCGGTGGATCCGAACCGCGTCCTTGTCGTGCCGCTTCGCCCGGATGTGCATTCCCGGCTGAAGGGCAGGATCGGCTGGCGGCCGTGATGCGATTCCGCTAAGCCTTTTGCAGGGGCCGGACGTTTGCCGGCCGGATGCGAATGGCATGGTGGGCGCGATGGGCACGATTTCCTTGGATGCAGCTTTGGACCGCGCAGGCGCGGGCCTCTACCAGAAACGGCTGATCGGCGTGTTTGGCCTGGTGTGGGCGGCGGATGCCATGCAGGTGCTGGCGGTCGGCTTCACGGCAGCCTCGATTGCCGCGAGCTTCGGGCTGACGGTTCCCGAAGCGCTGCAGACCGGCACGGTGTTCTTTCTCGGCATGCTGCTCGGCGCCATGGGCTTCGGCCGGCTCGCCGATCGCATCGGGCGGCGCAAGGTGCTGATCATCACGGTCGGCTGCGATGCGCTGTTCGGCATCCTGTCGGTTTTCGCCCCCAGTTTCACCATCCTGCTCGTGCTGCGCTTCCTCACCGGCATTGCCGTCGGCGGCACGCTGCCGGTCGATTACGCGATGATGTCGGAATTCCTGCCGGCCAAGAACCGCGGCCGCTGGCTGGTGCTGCTTGAAGGCTTCTGGGCGATCGGCACGCTGGTGGTGGCGCTGACCGCCTGGGCTGCGAGCGCTGCGGGCATGACCGACGCCTGGCGGCTGATCTTTGCGGTGACGGCGCTGCCGGCGCTGGCCGGCATCGGCATGCGGGTGCTGATCCCCGATTCGCCTATCTACCTGCTGCGTGCGGGAAAGCGGGAAGAGGCGAAGGAGGTGGTGAACCGGATGCTCGCCATCAACGGCAAGCCTGAACTCGGGCTTCACGACGATCTGGCGCTGCCTGCGCCGGTGCCGCGGACCGGACTGTTTTCGCCCACACTTCGCCGCAGCAGCCTGACCATCCTGCTCATCTGGTTCCTGGTGTCGGTCGCCTACTACGGGATCTTCACCTGGATGCCGGCACGGCTGGCGGGCGAGGGTTTCGGGTTCGTGCGCGGCTACGGCTTCCTGGTGCTGATGGCGCTCGCACAGATCCCCGGCTACGCACTGGCGGCCTTCGGCGTCGAGCGCTGGGGTCGCCGCCCGACGCTGATCGGGTTCTGCCTGCTATCGGCCTTCGGCTGCGGGCTGTTCGTCCTCAGCTTCAATGCCGCCCTCATTGCGTCTGCGCTGATGATCATGAGCTTTGCGCTTCTAGGCACCTGGGGCGCTCTTTATGCCTATACGCCGGAGCTGTTTCCGACCCATGCGCGCGCGACGGGCATGGGGGCGGCCGGTGCCATGGCGCGGTTAGGCGGCCTGCTTGCACCCTCGCTGATGGGATACGTGGTCGCGCATGGCTTTGGTCTGACGATCGGGATCTTCGCCGGCCTCCTGCTGATCGCCGCCGTGGCGGGCATGAGCATGACCACCGAAACCCGCGACGCCTCACTCGCCTGAGGTGTCGCCTGGCGGGAAACGCTTTTCAAGCCAGGTCACGGCATGGCCGCCTTCAAGATGCTGCAGGCTGCCGATGACGCGGTAACTGTTCGCGAGGTAGAGCCTGAGCGCCTGCGGGTTCATGGTGTCGATATAGGCGCCGATGCAGCCGCGACGGCGTGCCTCGTCTTCGGCCATACCAAGCATGCGGGACGCCAGCCCCTGTCCGCGCAGCGTCTCCGGAACGAACAGCATGGCGGTGTAGAGCCAGCCGCGGCCGGTATAGCCCACCAGCCCGCCGATGACGGCGCCGGCGTCGTCATGCAGCGGGATGAAAAGGTCGCGCTTATCGCTCCTGCCGAAGGTCTCCAGGTTGAAATCCTTGAGGCGATCGAGGATGACGGCCTCGTCCTCGGGCACGATCGTTTCGGTGATGGTCAGTGGCAGGGGCATTGGTCTCGTCCGGTCGAGGAAATCGACGGGACAGATAGCTTATAGAGCTTTCCTGAGGAAGGTGCGGGTGCGGGTGCGCGGCCTCAGAAAATTCTCGATCGTGCTGCAGTCAGTCAGCGTCTGACTTCCGGCGCATCCCGATGAGGTAGAGCAAAATGCAGGCAACGATGGCAGCCGGGACATAGAGGCTGGCGGCGTTGCTGAACGGAACTCCGGCGCTACGGGCATAGAGACCGGACCAGACAACAGCCGCGGTGAGGCAGCCGATCACATTGGACACGGGCAAACTGACCGGCCCAGCCTTTCTGACGATCCAGGCGATAAGCGCTCCAGCCGCCGTCATGATCAACAAGGCGCCGAAAATCATACCCACAGCAAACCCCTTTCATGCCATTCAACAACGATCCGCCGAGCTCGGAACCGAGCCGTCCCTGCGGCAAGGCTGATAGCCTAGAGTGTCTTCTTCAAGAAGGTGCGGGTGCGGCCGGCCACGAAGCCCGGCAGTTCGCCGAAGACCTCGTAGCCCTGGCGCATGTAGGCCTTGCGGGCATTGGGGTTGAAGGTATCGATCCAGGCGCCCTGGCAACCACGACGGCGTGCCTCTGCCTCGGCCATCTCGAGCAGTTGTCCTGCCATGCCCTTGCCCTGCAAGGCTTCCGGAATGAACAGCAGCTGCGTGAACAGCCAGCCCCAGGCGGTATAGCCGGAGAGGCCGCCGATCGTGCGGCCGTTCTCGTCGCGGATCAGAACGGCCAGAAGTTCGCGCCCGGCGGGGCCGACGTCGGCCTCGTTGAAGGCGCTCAGCCCGCCCAGAATGACGTCGAGATCCGCGCTGGACGGGGTCGCGGTCAGGCTGAGATCGGCTGCCATGGATCAGCGGCCCTCGCGCCACCAGGTGGCGGCAATCACGAGAAGAAGCGCCGAGAGCCCGGCAAATCCGGCAAACAGGGGCAGCGAGTTGATGCCGCGCAGCACCGTCTCGTCGGTCATGCGGATGACCATGCGGTTCGGGTCGCTGACGCGCACGTCGCCGCGCACCGGCAGGATATCCGGCAGGGTGATGCCATCGCCCGAAGCGACGCGGGCAACGAGGCCGCGGGTCTTGTCCGCATAGGGCTTCAGCGTCTCTTCGGTCGAGATCATGGCCTTGAACTCGGGCGCATCTACCGTGCCGACGTGAACGAGCGTGGAGAACTCGCCGTTCGACACTTCAAACAGGCCGGTTTCCTCCATGCGCCGTTCCAGCTTGTACTGGCCGGGGCCGGCTGCCGTCATCGGCATGGTTTCGGTGCGGCCGGAGGGATATTTGATGGTCGCCGGACCCGGGGCGTCGCCGATGGTCTGGCGGGTTGCTTCGAGCGAGCGGCCGGAGGCGCGGGCGGTGAGGGCCTCTTCCTCCAGTTCCGGTTCCTTCATCAGCCAGTGGGCCATGCGCCGGTAGAGGGAGACATGCGGTCCGCCGCCTTCAAAGCCGCGGGCCCAGAGCCAGCCCTGGTCGGACAGGAGCATGGCGACACGGCCCTGGCCCTGGCGGTTGAGCACCAGGAGCGGACGCTTGCCGTCGCCTTCCATCACCGTCTGGCCGCGCGGCGGATCCACGTCGACCGTGCGGAACCAGCGGCCCCAGGCAGGCGGGTTGGAGCCCGAGCCATCGAGGCCGCGGGTGACGGGATGCTTGGCGCCCAGCTCCGACAGGTGCGGGTAGAAGGCGGCGTCGTGCATGTTGCCGGTCGGGGCTGCCGGCAGTACCTGTTCGAGCGGGGTGGCCGCGATCGAATCCTCGCCCGCATGTTCGGGGCCAGCGGCGATCAGCAGCGCGCCGCCGTTTTCCACGTATTGGGCGATGTAATCGTAATAGAGGATGGGCAGCACGCCGCGGTGCTTGTAGCGGTCGAAGATGATCAGGTCGAAGTCCTTGATCTTCTCGACAAACAGCTCGCGGGTCGGAAAGGCGATCAGCGACAGCTCGTTGATCGGCGTGCCATCCTGCTTTTCCGGCGGGCGCAGAATGGTGAAGTGGACGAGATCCACCGAGGCGTCGGACTTCAGCAGGTTGCGCCAGGCGCGTTCGCCCGCATGCGGCTCGCCCGAAACCAAGAGGACGCGCAGGTTCTGGCGAATGCCGTCGATGACGTGGACGGCGCGGTTGTTGGCAACGGTCACCTCGCCGGGAAGCTCGGCCACGGAAAATTCCATGACGTTGTTGCCACCGCGCGGGACATTGAAGGAGAAGGGCACTTCGGCGCCCGGCCTTGCCTGCAGCGTGGCGATCTGCTGGCCGTTCATTCGCACGGTGACTTCAGCGGTGGCGCCGCCGCCGGTCTGGGCACGGCCGTCGTCGAAGACCCTCAGGCTCAGTTCCTGTTCCTCGCCAACGATGCCGAAGCGCGGGGCCCGCACCACTTCGACCCGTCGGTCGAATTCGTCGGGCTTGCCGGTGATCAGGCCATGCAGCGGCGCATTGAAGCCGAGGTCCTGATTGACGCCGGGCAGGTCATGGATCTGGCCGTCGGTCAGGAAGACGGCACCGCCGACCCTTGCCGGGGGGACGTCCGACAAAGCCGAGCGGAGCGCCGTAAACAGCCGCGTCGAGGGCGTGTCGGAGCTCTCGTCATTGCCGACATCGACGATGCGCGTCTCGATCCTCGGGTAGCGGGAGAAGCGGTCCTTGAGGCTTGCGAGCGCCTCGTCCGTCTGTTCCTTGCGACCCGCGGTATCCTGGCTTTGCGAGCGGTCGACGATGACGGGAACGATGGTGGAGAGCGGCTCGCGATCTTCCTGGTTGAGCGTCGGGTTGGTCAGCGCCAACAGAAGCGCCACGAGCGCCAGCGTGCGAAGCGTCGCGCCGCGCAGCCCGCGCCAGAAGGCGAGCGCTGCCAGGAGCAGGGCCAATAGGCCGAGTGCCGCGATCACCGTCCAGGGGAAGAAGGGTGCAAATTCCAGGGTCATAGGCTCAGCCCTCTATGAGAGAGGGGGGAGGGGTTCTTTTCTATAAGCGCCTTGCTCACCATCATCTGCATCATTGTCCGAGCCGTTCGAGGAGGGCCGGCACATGCACCTGGTCCGCCTTGTAGTTGCCGGTCAGCATGTACATCAGGATGTTGACGCCGGCGCGGTAGGCATATTCGCGCTGCATCTCGTCGGCCGGAACTGTCGGGAGCACGGGCGCGCCCTGCGCATCGATGGCCCAGGCGCCGGCGAAGTCATTGCCGGTAATGAGAATAGGCGTCACGCCATCGCCGCTGGAGGAGAGCTGAGAGGTGCTGGTTTTCGCGTCCTGGCGGGCCTCCACCCAGAGCGGGCTTCCGGCATAGCGGCCGGGGAAATCGCGCAGCA
Organism: Hyphomicrobiales bacterium; assembly: GCA_900472675.1. GTDB lineage: Bacteria > Pseudomonadota > Alphaproteobacteria > Rhizobiales > Rhizobiaceae > Neorhizobium. The sequence goes on along the minus strand of UCJA01000012.1, from coordinate 90,845 downwards.
GGTAGAAGGAGCGGGTCAGCACGTGGTTGGCTGGCGTCGGCTCCAGTGCGGGAATATCGATATCCGCAAGGATGGCCTGCAGGCGCTGGGCGTTGGGGCTGGAGCCGCCGCCATCGAGCGTGGAAAACTGGTCGCGGGTGTCGAACAGAACGGTGCCGCCGTTGCGCATATAGGCGTCGATGCGCGAAATCGCAGCCTCGGAGGGCATGGGAGCGGTGGCGGAAATCGGCCAGTAGATGATTGGGTAGAAGGAAAGCTCATCCTTGGTGATGTCGATGCCCACAGGCGTGCCGGGCTCAAGCGTCGTGCGGTAGGTCAGGAACTGGCTCAGCCCCTCCAGGCCCTGCTGCGAGATCCGGTCCACATCGGCCTCGCCGGTGGTGACGTAGGCGAGATGGGTGGTGTCGAGCCGTTCCAGGATCTGCTGGTCACCGGGCTTGGTGGCGGCGCCGGGGGCGATCTCCTGCGCCCGCAGGTGTCCGGGCGAGAACGCCAGAAGGCCGAACGCGAACGCAGCGACAAGGCTTGCGGCAACACTGCCTGCGGTCTGCCGGCGGCGTGGCCGGCCGGAGAGTGCGCCGTTCATGAAGAGCATGATGAGGCTGTCGATGACCAGCAGCGCGAAGGCGAGCGCAAAAAGCAGCGGGCGCAAAGAGTAGGCTTCACCACCGGCGAGGCCTTCGCGACGGAGATTGGCGCCGGCCGCCGAGGCGTCGAAGGGTGCGAGCACGGTCCTCGGGGCCAAGAGATTGACGGCGCTGTAGCCATCTTCGGTGCCATAGAGGCCGGGTGGGTGATCGAAGCTTGCCACGGGTGTTTCCCCCGGTCGGATGGCGATCGGACGGGCCGTGCCGGTTTCTGTGGTGAGGATGCCGTCGGCGGTCAGCAGGCGGTAGGGCGCCAGTGCTGCGGCAGCGCCTTCGGCTCCGGAGGGCAGCGCACCGCCGGCGCGGGCGAGCTGTACCAGACGACGCAGCATTTCGACGAAGTTCCCAGACAGCGGCAGGTTGGACCAGCTGGCTTCGGCGCTGGTGTGGAAAAGCACGATGCGGCCGGCTTCCACTTCCCGTTCCGTCACGAAGGGCGTGCCGTCGGCAAGGCTTGCCCAGGTGCGTTCGGCGAGATCGGCGCTCGGTTCGGCCAGCACCTGGCGGCTGACGGTGATATCGGCGGCGCGCGGCATGCCGGCGAAGGGGCCGAAGGCCGGAAACTCCGCGAGCGGCTGCGGCTCGGACCAGGACATCGCACCGCCCAGCGCCCGTTCGCCCTGGCGCAGCCGCACCGGCACCAGCGGATCGTCGGCTGGGGCTGCCGCAAGGCGCGGACCGGCAAAGCGGATGAGCGTGCCGCCGCGGGCCAGCCAGCGCTGCAGCGGTGCATAGGTTTCAGCCGGCAGGCGGCCGATGTCGGCCATGATGATGGCCGAGGGATTGCTGGCAAGGAGCTCGGGGATGGAGGTGGCGAGATCCGCCGTGCGGGGCTCGACCACGTCTGCATAGGGCTCCAGCGCGCGGCTGATGTAGTAGAGCGGCAGGAGAAGCGGCTGCAGGTCGTTGCCGCTGTCACCGGCGAGAAGTGCTACCCGGCGGCGCTTGAAGCCATCATCGAGCAGATGGGCGGTGCCGGCGGTGGCATTGCCCTCCACGCTCAGGCGGGCGAAATCATTGCGCAGTTCGAAGGGTGCGGTGATGTCGGTCGTGGCTGTTGCGGCGCCGGGCTGGAAGGTCAGCGCGCCCGAGGCGAGCGAACGGCCCTGGCTGTCGAGCGCATCCACTGTCAGCTGTTCGGGACCGGTGGTGACGAGGCGGGTGGCGGCAACGCTCAAGGCCGTCGCGGTGTTGGTCGCGCCGGTAATCGCAAGCGTGCTGCGGCCATCGCCCTCGATCAGCCGCAGGTCTGATGGCGACAGGGCGGCAAGTGCTGCCATGGCGTCGGTGTCTGCCGGAGCGGCGACGCCATCGGAGACGAGCACCAGCGTGCCGGGCTTTGTGCCGTTGAGCGCTTCGGATACGGATTTTGCCGTGCGGGCGCGGTCCGGCACCAGGGGCCTTGGACCGGCAGCGGCCAGTTTCTCACGCGCAGCGGCAGCGGTTCCGGGTGTCGCTTCCTGGGTGGCGTTTGCGGTGAAGGCAATGGACACGGGGATGTCTGCGCTTTCGGCATCGTCGATCAGGAGCTGGGCCGTCTGGACGCGGCGCTCCCAGTCGGGTGCGGTCGCCCAGCCGTTGTCGACCACCAGCACCAGCGGGCCGCCAGTGTTCAGCGAACTGGTGCGCGGGTTGAGCACGGGATCGGCGATCGCAAAGATGACGGCGGCGGCGAGCAGCATGCGCAGCAGCGTCAGCCACCAGGGGCTCTTCGACGGGGTTTCCTCGCGCTTCAGCACGGTTGCGAGAATCCGCAGCGGCGGGAAGACTTCGGCCTGGGGCCGGGGTGGCGTCAGCCGCAGCAGCCACCAGATGGCCGGCAGGGCAATAAGGCCGAAGAGGATGGCGGGATAGGCGAAGGCGAGCGCGCTCATGCAGTGGCCCCCGTCGATCCAGCGGATCGTTGCGAGGGCATGCCGGAGAGATAGCCATGCACTGCCACCAGCGCCTCGGAGGCGAGGCGGTCCGTCCGGTTGAAGGCAAAGGTCCAGCCCAACCGGCGCAGGGCCTGGCCGAGCGCCTCACGGCGGGCGTGATAGGCGATCTGGTACTGGTCGCGGATGTTTTCGGCACGGCCGGCGACAAGCTTTTCACCGGTCTCGGGATCGGTGAACTCGGTACGGCCGGAATAAGGGAAGATTTCCTCGGCCGGGTCGGCAATTTCCACCACATGGCCCCGCAGACCGCGGCGTCCCAAGGGCGTCAGGCGTGACATCACTTCGTCCGCATCATCGAGGAAGTCGCCGATCAGCACGATGTCGCTCTGGCCGCGGATCATCGCGGTCTCGGGCAGGCCGGTCGCCTGCGGCGCATGCATGATGGCGGTTGCCAGCCGCTCGGCGGCGTTACGGGAGGACACCGGTTCCATGATGCCGGGGCAGCCGATCCGCTCGCCGGACCGGGCGAGGATTTCAGCGAGCGCCAGCATGATCACGAGCGCCCGGCTTTCCTTGGAGACCTGCGCCAGCGTCGACTTGTACATCATGGACGGCGAGAGATCGGCCCAGAGCCAGACGGTGTGGGCGGCTTCCCATTCCCGGTCGCGGACATAGGTGTGATCGTCGCGGGCGGAGCGGCGCCAGTCGATGCGCGAGAGGCTTTCGCCTTCGGCATAGGGGCGGAACTGCCAGAAGTTCTCGCCGATGCCGCGCTGGCGGCGGCCGTGCCAGCCGGCGATCACTGTGTTGGCGATGCGCTTTGCCTCGACCATGCAATCGGGCACCAACATGGCGCGCGCCTGGGCGCGGGAAAGGACTTCGCTGGTGGACGTCTGCTCGACGGTCTGGCCTATGGATGCCACGTGTACCCTTTCTCGCCTGATCGGCGACGCCTCAGCCGCGGGCCTGCTTCACCAGCCCGGCGATCACGTCGCGCACGGACATGCCCTCGGCACGGGCGGAGAAATTCAGCGCCATCCGGTGTTCGAGCACCGGTTCGGCCAGCGCGTAGACATCGTCGAGCGAGGGCGCGAGGCGGCCTTCGTAAAGGGCGCGGGCGCGGGCCGTCAGCATCAGCGACTGTCCGGCGCGCGGACCCGGACCCCAGGCGACATGCCGGTCGGTATCGGCCACGCCCTGGCCCGGACGGGCTGACCGGACCAGCGAGAGGATCGCGTCGACCACCTTGTCGCTGACCGGCATCTGGCGGATCAGCATCTGGATTTCCTGGAGGCGGCGTGAATCGATCACCGCATCGGGCTGACGCTCGCTGGTGCCGGTGGTTTCGAGCAGGATCTGGCGCTCGGCGGCGAGGTCCGGATAGAGCACGTCGACCTGCAGCAGGAAGCGGTCGAGCTGGGCTTCGGGCAGGGGGTAGGTGCCTTCCTGCTCCAGCGGGTTCTGGGTCGCCAGCACGTGGAAGGGTGCGGGCAGGTCGTAGCGCTGGCCGGCCACGGTGATGTGGTATTCCTGCATGGCCTGCAGCAGCGCGGACTGGGTGCGCGGCGAGGCACGGTTGATTTCGTCGGCCATCAGCAACTGGCCGAAAACCGGACCCTTGACGAAGCGGAAGGACCGGCGTCCGGCCTCGTCCGTGTCCATCACTTCGGAGCCGAGAATGTCGGAGGGCATGAGGTCGGGCGTGAACTGGATGCGGTTGGAATCGAGTCCAAGCACGGCGCCGAGCGTGGTGACGAGCTTGGTCTTGGCGAGACCCGGAACGCCGACCAGCAGCGCATGGCCACCGGAGAGTACGGCGAGCAGCGTGTTTTCGACGACCTTTTCCTGGCCGAAGATGACCTTGCCGACCTGTGAACGGATGGCGGCGATATCGCTCAGCGCCCGTTCGGCAGAGGCGATGACAGCCTTCTCGTCGAGCACCGCTTCTGTGGAATTCATCATGCCCATGTGGCTCTCCATCATCCTTGCCCGGTCTGTCCGGCAGGCCGGTCGCGCGGCGCGGGCGTCATGCCCGGCGGGCGAATCGCCTGCTCACGCAACTCTGCCCCATCCATCAAACTATTACCCCAAAGAAGGCTGACAAGCGTGTCCGGAATGACTATCTCGTGAGGAAGAATGGCCTTGTCGAGTGATTAGCGGTGAACCGGGACTGAATGATGGCGGGACAGAGACCTAATCCGGCTGGCGACGCTGCAGGGCTGGCCGCGATGATCGCCCGCGCTTCCGAGCAGGGCGGGTCGTCGAACCGTGGTCTGCCGCCCGTAGAGGCTTGGAATCCCCCGTTTTGCGGAGATATCGACATGGAGATCCGGGCCGACGGCACCTGGTTCTACATGGGGACGCCGATCGGCCGGGCACCGCTGGTGCGGCTGTTTTCGACCGTCCTGCGGCGGGACGAGGACGGCCGGACCTACCTGGTGACGCCTGTGGAAAAACTCGTCATCCGGGTGGTGGATGCGCCCTTCGTGGCGGTCGAGATGCAGGTGGCGGAGGGTAAAGACGGACCGGTGCTGTCGTTCCGGACCCAGGTGGGCGACGTGATCGAGGCGGGCAGCGTCCATCCGCTGCGGTTCGAGATCACCGGCGCGGCCAACCAGCTGAAGCCTTATCTGCTAGTGCGCGGACGGCTGGAGGCGCTGCTTTCGCGGGCCGTGATGTACGAACTGGTGGCGCTCGGCGAAGGCGTTGCCGTCGACGGCGTCGAGATGTTTGCCGTGCGGTCCGGCGGTAAGGTGTTTCCCATCATGCCGGCCGCGGATTTGGACCGCCTGTCGCAATGAGCGAGACAACTCACCCATCATCCAAGCTGGCATCATCTGGGCCGTTTCCGGCGAGCCTGTTTTCGGCCGCGGAATTCCGCCGGCGTGCCATGAACCAGAGCGGTAGCCCGATCGAGACAGCGGCGCGCGAGCATGGTGACCATCTGCTGAACCCGGCGCTGGTGGATTTTGCGCAAGGTCTGAAGCTCAAGGATGCCGCCGTTCTGGTGCCGGTGGTGGATGACGGGCAGGAGGCCAAGGTGATCCTGACCCAGCGCACCGCGACGTTGCGCAAGCATTCCGGCCAGATCGCCTTTCCGGGTGGCGGGATCGACGAGGACGACGGATCCGCCGAGCGTGCCGCAGTGCGCGAGGCGGAGGAAGAGATCGGGCTCGCGCCGCATTTCGTGGAAACCGTCGGGCGGTTACCGACCTATTTCACCACCACGGGTTTCCGGATCACGCCGGTGCTGGCCGTCGTGAAGCGCGGGTTCGAACTTCGGCTCAACCCGACCGAGGTGGACGAGGTCTTCGAGGTGCCGCTGTCGTTCCTGATGAACGCGGCGAACCATGAGCGCAGCGCCCGCCTGTTTGAGGGCCATGAGCGCCATTTCTACGTGATGCCCTATGAGGAGCGTAACATCTGGGGCGTGACGGCCGGAATTCTCCGGACATTGTACGAAAGGCTTTATGCATGACTTCTGTTGCCGATGACGCCTGGTTCCAGGATCCGTCGCTGCAGCGCATCCTGGCGCTTCTGAACGGCGAGGGGGGCGAGGCCCGCATCGCAGGTGGTGCCGTGCGCAATGCGCTGATGGGCCTGCCGGTCACCGACGTGGACATCGCCACGACGCTGTTGCCGGAAGATGTGGTGAAGCGGGCAGCGCAGGCCAAGATCAAGGCGGTGCCGACCGGCATCGAGCACGGCACGGTGACGCTGGTCACCGACGGCAAGCCGTTCGAGGTGACGACGCTGCGGCGCGACGTGGAGACGGACGGCCGGCGTGCCAAGGTGGCGTTCGGCACCGACTGGCAGGCGGACGCCGAGCGGCGCGACCTGACGATCAATGCGCTTTACGCGGATGTCCAGGGCAAGGTCATCGATCTTGTCGGTGGGCTCGGCGACATCGAGACGCGCACCATCCGCTTCATCGGCGATGCGGCGCAGCGGATTGCGGAAGATCACCTGCGGATCCTGCGCTTCTTCCGGTTCTTTGCGCTCTATGGCCACGGTCGCCCGGATGCGGATGGCTTGCGGGCATCGGCGCGGGCCAAGGACAAGCTCTCGAGCCTATCGGCCGAGCGGATCTGGGCGGAAACCAAGAAGCTGCTGGGGGCCGCCGATCCGTCGCGTGCGCTGTTGTGGATGCGGCAGGTGGGCGCGCTGACCGAGATCCTGCCGGAGACCGAGAAATGGGGCATTGACGCCATCCACGGGCTCGTTGCCGCGGAACAGGCACTCGGATGGGTGCCGGACCCGCTGCTGCGGCTTGCCGCCATCGTGCCGCCGGACGCCGAGCGGCTGGAAGCCATGGCCGGGCGGCTGAAGATGTCGAAGGCGGAAACCGCGAAGCTGACCGACTGGGCGCGCGCACCGACGCTTCCCGACGAGGTGACCGACGTTGGGTTCGACCGGCTGCTCTACCGGCACGGCGTCGAGGGGCTTGTGCCACGGCTGAAGCTTGCGCTTTCGTCGTCGAGAACGGCCGCAGAGGACGATCCGGTCGCCATGCGCAAGACGGCCCGGCTTTCGGTGCTGCTGCAGCGGGCGCAGGCCTATACGCGGCCGGTGTTTCCGCTCACGGGTGCCGACGTGGTGGCAGCCGGCGTTCCCGCAGGCAAGCGGGTGGGGGAAGTGCTGAAGCTGCTGGAGGATTTCTGGGTGGAGCGGAATTTCGTTCCCGACCGGTCAGTGCTGACCGATCGGCTGCAGGGCATGATCTCGGATTCTCTTTAAGTTGAACCCGAGCCGCCGCGTGTCCGGCCCGGGATTTGGGCCCTCACTCGGCTGCGACGGCTTCTTCGCGGATCCGGGACTTGATATGGGCAACCATGGTCTCCCGGATCACAGTCTCGCCGTGGATGCCGCGCAGATGATCCACGGCCCGGCGAACCACCTCCGCATCGTCTTCGGCGCGGGTGTGCCAGGCACAGCCGGGCACCAGGGTGCCGCACTCAAACAGTCGCATGGGTATCTCCTCCTCTGATAGTTGTGGCAGCGCCGATATTACCGGCGCTTGCTTTGCCGTTGCCACTCCGGACCCTCCAATCCGGAACGGTAGGCGAGGCTCAAGCGCTACTCGCGCAGTGCCCAAGCGTGAAAAACGGACGCGATTTCCGGGGACTGGCGATGCGCGATCAGATCGCTTGCGGCCAACCCGTCAGCCGACTTGCCGAGGAGGCGCTGGCGCACCTTTTCGACATAGAAGGAATGGGGTAGTTCGCCGCCGCAGCGGGCCCGCATCTCGATCGCCATGCGATCGATCCGACGTGTGGTTTCGATGTGGGGCAGGTTCTTCTGCTGTTGCAGATCTAATGTTGGCACGCTTGACTTGGGTAGGCTGTATGACGCGCTCATGGCGATCCTCCTCCAGTGCAACACAAAGTAGTCTACCACCCGAAATGTGATTCTCCAACGCATTCATTAGGGAATTGTGAATTGTCAACTGGTTGTGACCGTCACGGCCACCGCACGACGGGGGGCATGGATGACAGGATGGAGTCGACATTGCCGCCGGTCTTCAGCCCGAAAATCGTGCCGCGGTCGTAGAGCAGGTTGAATTCCACGTAGCGACCGCGGCGGATCAACTGCTCGTCGCGATCGGATTCCGCCCATTCCCGGTTGAAGTTGCCACGGACGATCTTCGGATAGACCATGTTGAAGGCGCGGCCGACATCCTGCACGAAGGCGAAGTCCGCATCCCAGCCGCCATGTTCCGCGTCCGAATGCAACCAGTCGAAGAAAATGCCGCCGGTGCCGCGCGGCTCGTTGCGGTGCTTCAGGAAGAAATACTCTTCGCACCAGGCCTTGTAGCGCTGGTAATCGGCGATCTGCTGGTGACGGTCGCAGGTGATCTCAAGGACGCGGTGGAAGAGCTGCGTATCCGGATCCTCCTGGGTGCGGCGCCGGTCCAGCACGGGCGTCAGGTCGGCACCGCCGCCGAACCACTGGCTGGTGGTGACGACCATGCGGGTGTTCATGTGCACGGCGGGGACGTTGGGATTGACCGGATGGGCAATCAGGGAAATGCCCGAGGCCCAGAAGCGCGGATCCTCGTCGGCACCGGGCATCTGGCTGCGGAAATCGGGCGAGAACTCGCCATGGACGGTCGAGGTATGGACCCCAACCTTCTCGAACACCCGGCCGGCCATCATCGACATGGTGCCGCCGCCGCCTTCGCCGGCGTCGCGCAGCCATGGCTTGCGCTCGAAGCGTCCCGGCGGCTGATCCGACAGGGGGCCGGCAAGCTCGTCCTCCAGCAGCTCGAAAGAGGCGCAGATGCTATCGCGCAGGCTTTCGAACCAGGCGCGCGCAGCGAGCTTCTTGTCCTCGATGTCGTGGGGCAGTTCCCTTGGAAGTATCGGTCGTTCCATCTGTCTCCCCATCCATCCTGGCGCGCCTCAACGCGAATCGCTTCCATGGGATCTAACAAACGAGGCTTTCCTTAGCCATTCCGCGGACAGAAGAAGATGAAAAATCGGACTCGCCTTAGGCGCAGGTCGCGCCTATCTTCTGATGACCAGGTGCGGATGAGAGACTTTCATGGCGAAGTTCACACCCCCGCCACTCGACGGGCTGAAGCGCAGGATCGACCGCCACCGGCTGGAAAAGGCCGGCGGACGAATGGGCATGTTCGTGCGCGAGACATTCCTGCTGACCCGAGCGGAAGCACGCGACAAGGCGCGCGAATGGTTCGACGAATATCCCAAGGCAGCCTACTGGACGGAAGTCGAAAGCTGGCGCCAGCTCGACAACGACCGCATCGAATTCACCATGCGGCGCCTGCCGACGGCGGACTGAGCCGTCTCGTTTCTATTCAGGGTCCTGATAGGTATAAAGGGCGCACATCTCATCGCTGCTCTTGGGTGGCCGCTTGCCGGTGAAAACTGCGATGGCGGAGAGACCTTCGCCAGCGGACCAGTTCGCCACATAGGTAACGTCGCCATTGCCGCAAAGCTGGTTGCCGTTGTTCAGCTCCGGATCGGCCGGTTCCTTGACCCGGTAGACGGAGCCCGGAACATTGCGGCCGTCAACTTTGAAGTGATCAGCGACGAGATCCGAAAACTCAAGCGATTCATCGTTTTCGAAGGTGATGCTGAAGTCGTCCATCCAGACGTCGCCGGTGATGCTCATCGCCGTGTTGCTGACGGCGGTGTAGTGGTCGGCCTCCTGAGCGCCGGCAAGGCCTGCCGTCAGGAAGGCTGCAGCAAGGGCGCCGAGCCCATTCATCCATTTGCCGTCAATGCGCATGTCGATCTCGTCGCGGGAGAGAAGTTGGCGGGACGATAGGTCAAACCCTGGCCGCGGCCTAGAGTGCGTGCGCGATAATCTTGTGCGTCAGGCGCGGGGTTCGGCGTGCCGGAGGCGGCTCTCGATCAGCACGCCGCTTTCGTCGAGGATCGGATGGGCGACGGCGACGATATGGGCGTTGATGCGCTTCAAGTCGCGCAGCATATCGAGGTGCAGCGAACTCGTCCGCAGGCTTTCGGGCCGGCCGGTTCGCAAGCGCTCCAGGTGACGCTCGGCCGAGCGCTTCTCGATGCGGCGAACCTCCACCTTGATCTCCATCAGCTGCCGCGCCAGCTGGTAGTCGCCGGTCTGGAACACCGTCTGCGCGGTGCGCAGGTTGTCGATGGTAAGGTCGAAGAAGCTCTTCAGTTCCTCATAGCCATCGTCGGAGAAGGAAAGACCATGCGTCACCTTCTTCCTGACCTGCTCGCAGAGGCCCTTTTCGACGATGTCGCCGATGTGCTCGAGGTTGATGACGTAATCGAGGATGGCAATGGAGCGGCGGGCATTGTCGCCGTCCAGTCCGTCGCCGCCGAGCCTGGACAGGTAGAGTTTCACCGCCTGCTGGCGGCTGTCGACCTGCGTCTCGAGGAGCGTAATCTCGGCCAGCGGCGTGAGGTCATTGCGCTTGAAGGCGTTTTCGGCGCGGATCAGCATGCGCTCGATGGTATCGCCGACCGCCAGCACCTCGCGGGCCGCATTGGCCAGGGCCGCAACCGGGGTGGAAAGCGCTTGCGGATCGAGGAAGACCGGCCCGGCCTGGACTTCGGCATCGGCCGGCACGAGGCGGGTCATCAGCTTCGACAGCAGGCCGACGAATGGCCAGGCGACAAGGGCCAAGGCAATGTTGAACAGAAGATGCGCATCGACCGGCAGTTTCTGCGGCGGAAACGACAGCGACTGCAGCAGGTCGGCGCCGTAGCCTGCCAGCGGCAGGGCGATGGCGCAGCCCAGGCCGCGGACGATCAGGTTGCCGAGGGTGAGCCTGCGGGCGGAGGCCGGTCCCGAAAGGGTCGCCATGACCGGCGGCAGGGCGCCGCCGAAGTTCGCACCGAGGATAAGCGCGATGACCAAGCCATTGGAGAGGCTGGCGGAGGCGGCAAGCGAGAGGATGAGGACGACGACGGCCAGACTCGAGGAGGAGACGAAGGCAAGCCCGGCGGCCAGGATCATCGCCACCGGCCAGGCGTTATCGAGCATGCCGATGAAGGCGCCGAGTGCCGGAGACTGGCGCATGGGTTCCGTTGCCAGGCCGAGAAGGTGGAGGGAGAGCAGCATGAGGCCGACTCCGATCAGCGCCGTTCCGGCTGCCTGGCGCGGGATGGCGCGGCTGCGGTGCAGGACGAGGCCGATCAGGATGATCAGCGGCGAGAGCCACTCGATGCCGGTCGCGACGATCCAGGCGGTGATGGCCGTGCCGACATTGGCGCCAAGCAGCACGATCTGGGCCATGCGCGGGCGGATCAGGTCGCGTTCGACGAAGGAGGCGACGGTCAGCGCGGTGGCGGTGGAACTCTGCAGCGCGATGGTGGCGAAGAGACCCGAGAGGAATGAGCGGAGGCCGCTGCGCGTGCCGCGTGCCAGGCCTGTCCGCAGCCGTGCCCCGAAGGCCCGGGTGACGCCATCCTTCACCTGTGCCAGGCCATACAGCAGCAGTGCCACGGCGCCCAGAAGGTTGATGATGACGATGGTCGATTGCATGCCTGTGCTCCTCAATCCCGGGTCGGCCCGAGAAGCTCGAATCACTGCGATGGGCGGAGTATTCAATTGCCGGCTAACAACTATAGGTTCTTATGTCCCCGGTTTACAGAGCTATTCGCGACAGTTTTCGCAAAAAAATGCGCGATCAGCTCCAGGCGACCTGCCGCAGAGCCTCACCGGCGATCATGGCCGTCGAGATTGCCAGATTGAGGGAGCGCTGGCCTTCCACCATGGGGATCAGAACGCGGGCGTCGGCCATCTCGTGTACATGATCCGGCACGCCGGCACTTTCGCGACCGAAGAGCAGGATGTCGTCTGGCTGGAACGCGAAGCGAGGATAGGGCAGGGCCGCACGGGTGGAGGCCAGCACGAGGCGGCGGCCGGTTTCGCGGCGCCAGGCGTCGAAGCGATCCCAGTTGACGTGGCGGGTGAGGGCGACCGCCTCGAGGTAGTCCATGCCGGCGCGCCGCAGATTGCGGTCCGAGATGTCGAAGCCGGCCGGCTCGATGATATCGACGGACAGACCCAGGCAGGCGGCAAGCCGCAGGATGGTTCCGGTATTGCCGGGAATGTCGGGTTGGTAGAGGGCGATGCGCAGTTCGGTCATCCCACCTGTCTAGGCCAGGCGGGCGGCGTTGCTCAAGGGCCGGACTTGCGCTTTTCCCGGGCGAGTTTCCGGTTTCGCGCCGCGATTTGATCTTTTCAATGTCGGCTTTAGACGCTAAAAGGCAGCCACACCTTCAACGCGAGCCTTGGGAGACCCACATGGATAAGACCGTGCTTTGGCGCCTCCGCAGCCGGACCCTCTTCGTCCTAGCCTAGCGCTCAGCGGTTTTCACCAAAGCTTCTCTTTTCGTCTGCAGGGAATTGCCGCCCTGGATGTTTATAATCCCCTCCGCCCCGGATCCGGCCTGGCCATCCGAGGGACTTTAGGGGAGCCACCGGAGTTCCTCCATGTTTTCCTGGTTCGAAACGCGCGTCAATCCTTACCCCGAGGAAACGCCGACCCTGCCGCCTTCGACGCTCATCGGCTTTCTCTGGCACTATACCAAGCCGGTCTGGCCCTGGGTGCTTATCATGTCGGTCTGCACCATGCTGATCGCGATCGGCGAGGTCATGCTGTTCCAGTTCCTCGGCCAGATCGTCGACTGGCTGTCGCATGCGGACCGTGCCACCTTCCTGCAGACGGAGGGGCCGCGGCTGATGTTGATGGGCGCGGTGGTGCTGATCGGCCTGCCCACGGTCGCTGCGCTCAATTCGCTGATCATGCACCAGATCCTGATGGGCAATTTCCCGATGATCGCGCGCTGGCAGATGCACCGCTTCCTGCTGCGCCATTCGATGACCTTCTTTGCCAACGAATTTGCGGGCCGCGTTTCGACCAAGGTCATGCAGACGTCGCTGGCGATCCGCGAGACGGTGATGAAGGTGCTCGACGTGTTCGTCTACGTAGTCACCTATTTCATTTCCATGGTGATGGTGGTCGCGGCGGCCGACCTGCGGCTGGCCATTCCGCTGGTGGTGTGGATCATCGCCTATTCGCTGACGGTCGCCTATTTCGTGCCGCGGCTGCGCAAGATCTCTGCCGCCCAGGCGGATGCCCGTTCGATGATGATGGGCCGGGTGGTCGACAGCTATACGAACATCGGTACCGTGAAGCTGTTTTCGCATGCGGGCCGCGAGGAAGCCTATGCCCGCGACGCCATGGATGTCTTCCTGCAGACGGTCTATGGCCAGATGCGCAAGGTCACGATGTTCCAGGTGCTCGTCTATTCCTACAACTGCATCGCGCTGTTCGTGATCGGCGGCCTGTCGATCTGGTTCTGGCTGGACAGCGCCGTTTCCATCGGCGCGATCGCCATTGCGATCGGTCTTGCCATGCGCATCAACGGCATGTCGCAGTGGGTGATGTGGGAGGTCTCGGCGCTGTTTGAGAACATCGGCACCGTCTATGACGGCATCTCGATGATGCGCAAGCCTCACGAAGTGACCGACCAGCCGGATGCGAAGGTGCTGACGGCCAAGCAGGGGCATCTCCGCTACGAGAACGTGCGCTTCCACTATGGCAAGCGCAGCGGCGTGATCGACGGGATGAACCTCGAGATCGCGGCTGGCGAGAAGATCGGCCTTGTCGGCCGTTCGGGCGCGGGCAAGACGACGCTGATGAACCTCCTGCTGCGCTTCTACGACCTGGAAGGTGGCCGCATCACCATCGACGGCCAGGACATCGCACTCGTGACCCAGGACAGCCTGCGTTCGCTGGTCGGCGTGGTGACGCAGGATACCTCGCTGCTGCACCGGTCGATCCGCGACAACATCGCCTATGGGCGTCCGGATGCCACGGATGCGGAGATCATCGAGGCGGCCAAGCGGGCCAATGCCTGGAGCTTTATCGACGGCGTGACCGACCTGCAGGGCCGCACCGGGCTCGACGCGCATGTGGGCGAGCGTGGCGTCAAGCTGTCCGGCGGGCAGCGGCAGCGGATCGCGATCGCCCGCGTCTTTCTCAAGGATGCGCCGATCCTGGTGCTCGACGAAGCGACCTCGGCGCTCGATTCCGAAGTGGAATCGGCCATCCAGGAAAACCTGTTTGCGCTGATGGAGGGCAAGACCGTGATCGCGATCGCCCACCGGCTGTCGACGCTGACGGAAATGGATCGCCTGATCGTGCTCGACCGCGGCCGGATCGTGGAGGAGGGGACCCATCGGCAGCTGGCCGCCGGCTCCGGCATCTATGCCGACCTGTGGAGCCGCCAGTCGGGCGGGTTCATCGGCGAGGAGCCAGAGGCAGACGCCGCGGCGGAATGAGACAGCCAAGGGCCGGGGCAGTGTGCCGCGGCCCCCGCTCCTGCGACGCTTTTGGGCAGGTTGCAGGGCATAAAGTCGCGCGGCGCGGTAAGTCTTTGTTTAAGCCAGGCTGACAGAAAGGTGAGTACAACTCCCCAAACTTGAACCTGTGCGGACATCCCATGCGCTCGATGAAAATCAAATTTCTATTGCCGGTCCTTTTCGCCGTGATCGTCTTCATGCTCATCCTGCAGGGCGCTGCCGGTATGCGGTCGGTCTACCAGCTCGACGACCAGATCGGCAGCATCAGCCGGCGCATGGACCGCTCGCTGATGATCGCCAACATGGACCGCATCATGTCCAACATCCGGCGGCTTTACCTGATGACGCTTTCGGCCAGCACCGCCTCCGACCAGAAGCAGTGGCTGGACCAGATCGATGCGTCGATGAAGGAGCGCGAACAGGTCTTCAAGGTGTTCAGCGATACCAGCCACCTGGCGGACACCAAGGCAAAGCTGGTCGTTCTGCACAAGGCGGTGGAAGACTACGATGCCCTGGGTGCAAACTTCGTCGCCTTCGTCAAGAATTCGCGCGTCTACGAAGCCAAGGCGCTGCTGGCCGACATGGTGCCGAAGGGCGGCGAAGTGGGCGACATGCTGCAGGGGCTGATCGACGACAACAAGAAGTTCGCGGCCGATGACCGTCAGGCCGCCGCCGATGCGGTCGAGTTCATCGCGCTTTCGACGATTGCCGGCGTGGCGATTGCCGTCCTCATCGCCATAGGTGCCGCCCTCCTGACGCGGTCGCGCGTCACCAAGCCGATCAGTTCCATCACCCAGGCCATGAACGCGCTGGCCGACGGTGACAACCGCGTCGAGATCCCGCATGCGGAACGCCGCGACGAGATCGGTGAAATGGCGGCGGCGGTCGCCGTATTCCGCACCAACGCGCTGGAGCGCGAACGGCTGGAGCAGGAAACGGCTGCCAACCGTTCGCTCAGCGAACGGGAACGTATCGCCCGCGAAGAGCAGAAGGCGCGCGAGGCCGCCGAGGTGACGCTGGCCGTCGAGGGGCTTGCCCAGGGCCTGAAGGGGCTTTCGGACGGCGACCTGACCGTCCGTCTCCAGACCGTCCTTGCACCGCATCTCGACCCGCTACGGATCAATTTCAACGACTCGCTGGACAAGCTGCAGGGCGTGCTGCGGGCGGTTGGCGACAATGCCCGGATGATCGATGCCGGTGCCAACGAGATCCGTGCCGCGGCCGACGACTTGTCCAAGCGCACCGAACAGCAGGCCGCTTCCGTCGAGGAGACGGCAGCCGCGCTGGAGCAGGTGACGAAGGCGGTCAAGGATTCCGCTGCCCGGGCCGGCGAGGCAGGCACGCTGGTGGAGGCCACCCGCGCCGGCGCCGAGCGTTCGGGCGAAATCGTCCGCCAGGCGGTCGATGCCATGGAGGCGATCGAAAAGTCGTCGAGCGAAATCACCAACATCATCGGAGTGATCGACGACATCGCCTTCCAGACCAACCTTTTGGCGCTGAATGCCGGCGTGGAAGCAGCACGGGCTGGCGAAGCGGGCAAGGGCTTTGCCGTCGTTGCCCAGGAAGTGCGTGAACTCGCGCAGCGCTCCGCCAAGGCTGCCAAGGAGATCAAGGCGCTGATCATCGCGTCCGGCGGCAAGGTGCGGGGCGGCGTCGATCTGGTCGACCAGACGGGTGCGGCACTGCAGGCGATCGTGTCTGAGGTGCAGCAGATCAACACCAATGTGGCTTCGATCGTGGTCGCGACCCGCGAACAGTCGACAGGCCTTGCCGAGATCAGCACCTCGGTCCACCACATGGACCAGGGCACGCAGCAGAACGCGGCCATGGTGGAGCAGACGACCGCCGCCAGCCACAGCCTGGCCGCCCAGGCCGCGACGCTCAACGAACTGCTGTCGCAGTTCAAGCTGGATGATGGCCGCGGATTCGTCCAGGCCGCACGGCCGAGCGCCCGCCCAGTCGCTTCGCCGGCCCGTGCCATGGGCGCAAGACTTGCCACGGCCTTCGGCGGCCGGGCCTAAACCACAGGTCCACGGACCAAGACAGATGGCGGCGCCTAGAGGTGCCGCCATCTGTCGTTGAAGCCTTTGCCGCATTGCAAAATGTCATGTGCTGCAGGCTTTCCCAAGGCAGGCAGATCCCCTATATCCCGATGATGATCGCTTCCTTCTTCCGCAGCTTCGAGAACTGGATCAAACCATTCGCCCGGCGGGAGGACCTGAAGCCGCCCGAGGGCGTGTTCGCGTTCATCTGGTTCTATGTGGCGCAGGCCAAGGCGCCTTTTCTTGCCATGCTGGTGCTGGGCGGGCTCACCGCCGGCATCGAGGCGACGCTGTTCTGGTTCGTCGGGCGGCTCGTCGATATCCTCGCCACCGTGAAGCCCGGCGACGGCTGGCCGGGACTGCTTGCGGAGCATGGCGGCGAACTCGTCGGCATGCTGGTGCTTATCGCCGTGGTGCGCTTCGTCGTGACGCTGTTCACGGCGCTGATCGACCAGCAGATCATCACGCCGGGCTTCTACAATCTGGTCCGCTGGCAATCCTACATGCACGTGGCGCGGCAATCGCTGTCCTTCTTCCAGAACGATTTTTCGGGCCGCATCGTCACCAAGGTGTGGGCGGGCGGGCAGGCGGTCGGCGATCTCGTCACCTCGCTGATGGAAAGCGTCTGGTTCGTGGTGATCTATGCCGCCTCCATGCTGTTCCTGGTGGGCGGGCTCGACTGGCGGCTGGCGGTGGTCGTCTGTCTCTGGGTGCTGATCTTCTCGCTCTTGGCGCGCTACTTCGTGCCCCGCATCCGCTACCATTCGCGCGAGACGGCGGAGGCCTCCTCCATGCTGTCCGGCCGCATGGTGGATGCCTACAGCAACATCCAGACGCTGCGCCTGTTCGGTCGCGACGAGGCCAATGACCGCTATATGCGGCAGGGGTTCGAGACCTACCAGAACACGCTGATCATGTTCACCCGGTTCATCACCGGCGTGCGCGCCTCGATGGCGCTGCTGTCGGGCGTGATGATCACCTCGATGGCGGCGCTCTGCATCCATCTCTGGCTTCAGGGCAAGATCAGCGCCGGTGCTGTTGCCTTCACGCTGGCGCTGGTGCTGCGGCTCAACTTCCTGCTCGGACGCCTCATGACGCAGTTCAACGGCATCATGCGGAATTTCGGCACGGTGCAGAATGCTGCCGAACTGATCTCGCAGCCGATCGGGTTGCTGGATGCGCCCGGCGCCAAGGAACTGGTGGTCAGGAAGCCCGAGATCCGCATCGAGAACGTGTCCTTCTCCTATGGCTCGGGAAAACCGGTGATCGAGGATTTCTCGATCACCATCCGGCCGGGCGAGAAGATCGGTATCATCGGACGCTCAGGCGCCGGCAAGTCGACGCTGGTGAACCTGCTGCTGCGCTTCTACGACATCCAGGGCGGGCGCATCCTGATCGACGGGCAGGACATCGCCAAGGTGACGCAGGAGTCGCTGCGGCTCAACCTCGGCATGGTGACGCAGGATACCTCGCTGCTGCATCGGTCAGTGCGCGACAACATCCTGTTCGGTCGGCCGGATGCCACGGACGAAGACCTGCTGGAGGCAGCCCGCAAGGCCGAGGCCGACCAGTTCATCCTGACGCTGACCGACCAGCGCGGCCGAAAAGCCTTCGACGCGCATGTGGGCGAACGGGGCGTCAAGCTTTCGGGCGGCCAGCGGCAGCGCATTGCGATTGCCCGGGTGATGCTCAAGGACGCACCGATCCTGGTGCTGGACGAAGCGACTTCGGCGCTCGATTCAGAGGTGGAGGCGGCCATCCAGTCCAACCTCGACCGGCTGATGCAGGGCAAGACGGTGCTTGCGATCGCCCACCGGCTGTCGACCATTGCCTCGCTCGACCGGCTGGTCGTGGTGGACAAGGGCCGCATCATCGAGCAGGGAACGCATGCCGAACTGCTGGCCCGTGGCGGGCTCTATGCGGATCTCTGGACCCGCCAGTCGGGCGGCTTCGTCGCGCTGGACGAGCCGGTCTAGGCTTCTGGCCTCACTGGCCGGTGATGGCGATTTCGGCCATCAGGCCATAGTGGTTGGAGCCGATCGCGTCCGGCATGCGCTCGATCGATTTGATCTTCAGCGGCGGGCGGACAAAGATGTGGTCGATCGGCACGCCGAAGGCACCGGCCTTGATTGGCCAGGTGGCGGGCTCCCAGGCGGCGGGATGCAGGTCGGTCCAGGTCAGGAAGGCGCGCATGTTGGGCGCAAGGCTCGAGGCGTTGAAATCCCCCGACAGGATCAGCGGACCCTCCGTATCGGTGATCGCCAGCGCTGAGCGAACCAGTTCCATGGTGTGGAAATTGTCGAAGTAGGGCTTGGTGGTGTGGATGCCGCCGACATTGATCTTATGGCCGGCGAGCGTGACCTGCGCCAGGATGAAGCGGTTCTCGAAAATGTCGCTGAGCGTACGCACCGAGGCGTTCTCGAGCGGCACCTTCGAGAGCATCAACTGGTCGCAGTCGTTGACGACGATGACGCCGCAGCCAAGCCGATAGGGGTAGGTCGCACTCAGCCGCTCCAGCTGGTTGAGAAGGGGCGTCGCCTCCATGACGTTCACCACGTCGGCGCCCGACGCGATGATGGCGTCGGCGATCGCCTCGCCATTCTCGTAATTGTCGGAGAGGATGTTGAAGTTCATCAGCTTGAAGGTCGGCGCGGCCGCATCCGCTTGGCTGAAGCCGACTGACAGGTCGCGCGTCATGTAGACCGTATGGGCGGTGACGATGACTGCAACCAGAAGGATGGCATAGACGAGGGGGTGACGGTGGAGTGCCACGGCCACCAGCATGGCAATCACGCAGGCGACAGCGAAGTGGAGCTGCAGGCTGTGCAGCGTCGCCAGGAGCCAGTGCGGGTGGACATAGCGGGTCATCAACGCGCCAAGCACCAGCGACACGATGACGCAGATGGCAACCGATAACGTCTGTCTCATGACATCATACCCGCGACGCTGCCATTTGCCCTGGCTGCGACCTAGCATGGCGCCACCATTGTTGCAACGCCGAAGCGGGCCGTGAGTGGGTCGGGAAAGGGCTCGCAGAGGCTGTATGAGCCGGTTTGACCGATCCTTGCCGGTCACGCGGTAAACCTTTCAAACCTCTTGGCATTTCGCAAGTGCGAAGACCGCGCGCAAACGGGTTGTGGAACGCGGCCGATGTTTCTGCTGCATTGTGCCCGGCGGCCTTGCCAACACTAGACATAATTTGCGATCAAGCATAGAACGCGCCGGATTGCCGGGGAATCTGTGTTCTAATTATGATCTGATAGATTCGCACGACGGGACGGCAAAGCGGTTTTCGGATTGCGCGAGAGGGATGGTGGAACCGTGAGCGAACACGACACAAAAAGCGACAACCTGGGCGAGCCAAATCGCCGAGACTTCCTGTATCTGACGACCGGCATGGCGGGGGCGGTCGGCGTGGCGGCTTTTGCATGGCCGTTCATCGACCAGATGCGGCCGGACTCCTCGACGCTGGCCATGGCCTCGATCGAGGTCAATGTCGCCGCGGTGGAGCCGGGCATGTCGCTGACCGTGAAGTGGCGCGGCAAGCCGGTGTTTATCCGCAACCGCACGCCGGAAGAAGTGGAAGCCGCCAATGCGGTGGCGCTCGGCGAGCTGAAGGATCCGATTGCCCGCAACGCGAACCTTGCGGCCGACGCGCAGGCCACGGGCGTCGATCGCTCGGGCGGCGCCGGCAAGGAAAACTGGATCGTGATGATCGGTTCCTGCACGCACCTCGGTTGCGTGCCGCTTGGCCAGTCCGGCGAATACAACGGTTGGTTCTGTCCCTGCCACGGCTCGGTCTATGACACGGCAGGACGTATCCGAAAGGGTCCGGCGCCGACCAACCTGGCAATACCGGCGTTCAAGTTTACGTCCGACACAGTGATCCAGATCGGGTGAGGGGGATCTAATCGATGAGTGGGCATTCCACATACCAGCCGTCGTCCGGCGTCGAAAAATGGATCGATTCGCGGCTTCCGCTGCCGCGCATGATCCATGACAGCTTTGTTTCCTACCCCGTTCCACGCAACCTGAACTATGCCTATACCTTCGGCGCCATGCTGTCGGTAATGCTGATCGTCCAGATCGTGACGGGGATCGTGCTGGCGATGCATTATACGGCATCGACCGGGCTCGCCTTCGACAGCGTCGAAAAGATCATGCGCGACGTCAACCACGGTTGGCTGCTGCGCTACCTGCATTCGAACGGCGCGTCGTTCTTCTTCGTCGCCGTCTATCTGCACATCGCTCGCGGTCTCTACTACGGCTCCTACAAGGCGCCGCGCGAGATCCTGTGGATCCTCGGCGTGGTCATCTACCTCTTGATGATGGCGACCGGCTTCATGGGCTACGTGCTGCCCTGGGGACAGATGTCCTTCTGGGGCGCCACCGTCATCACCGGCTTCTTCTCCGCCTTCCCGTTGGTAGGCGAATGGATCCAGCAGTTCCTGCTCGGCGGCTTTGCCGTGGACCAGCCGACGCTGAACCGGTTCTTCTCGCTGCACTACCTGCTGCCCTTCATGATCGCCGGCGTCGTTGTCCTGCACATCTGGGCTCTGCACGTAACCGGCCAGACCAATCCGACCGGCGTCGAGGTGAAGACCAAGACCGATACGGTCGCCTTCACGCCCTATGCGACGCTGAAGGATGCACTGGGCATTTCGGTGTTCCTGCTGGTCTTTGCCTGGTTCGTCTTCTACATGCCGAACTTCCTCGGTCATCCGGACAACTACATTCCGGCCGACGCGCTGAAGACGCCGGCGCACATCGTTCCGGAATGGTACTACCTGCCGTTCTACGCCATGCTGCGCGCCATCACCTTCAACATCTGGTTCATCGATTCCAAGCTCGGTGGCGTGCTGGTGATGTTCGGCTCGATCATCATCCTGTTCTTCCTGCCATGGCTAGATACGTCCAAGGTTCGCTCGGCGGTCTATCGTCCCTGGTACAAGCTTTTCTTCTGGCTGTTCGTCGTCAATGCCATCATGCTCGGCTGGCTCGGCTCGCAGCCTGCGGAAGGCCTCTACACCGTGCTGTCGCAGCTCGGAACGCTGTACTACTTCGGCTTTTTCTTGGTCATCATGCCCTTGCTCGGCCTCTTCGAGACGCCAAGGCGCATCCCCAATTCCATTACGGAAGCGGTGCTCGAGAAGAAGAACAAGTCCGACATGGAGAAGCTCAAGCCTGGCCACGCCAGCGCCTGACGCCTGCGACCGAGAGGGAAGAGAGATATGAACAAGCTTGTTTCAAGCCTCCTGTCGCTGGCCTTCGTGGCCGGCCTCGGGGGAGCGGTCGCCGCTCAGGAGGCCAAACCCGGCGAGGCGGGTGCCGCGCATGCGGAAGCCGAAACGCCGCATTATCCGCTCAAGCATCCAAAGCTTGAGGAGTGGAGCTTTGCAGGGCCGTTTGGCCATTATGACAAGGCGCAGCTGCAGCGTGGACTGAAGGTCTATTCGGAAGTCTGTTCCGCCTGCCATTCGATGCGCCTGGTACCGTTCCGGACGCTCGAGGAGCTGGGATATTCAGAAGCGCAGGTGAAGGCCTTCGCAGCGAACTACAAGGTTCAGGACGGACCGAACGACGAAGGCGAGATGTTCGAGCGCACCGCCGTGGCGTCCGACTATTTCCCGTCGCCCTATCCGAATGCTCAGGCTGCTGCTGCCGCCAACAACGGCGCCGCACCGCCGGACATGTCGCTGCTCGCCAAGGCGCGCGGCGTGACCCGCGGCTTCCCGCAGTTCGTGTTCGACATGTTCACGCAGTATCAGGAAGGCGGCCCGGACTATATCCACTCGCTGCTGACCGGCTACGAGACGGCTCCGGCCGGCGTGCAGGTTCCCCCGGGCGGTCACTACAACCCTTACTTCATCGCGGCCTCTTCGCTTGCCATGCCGCCGCCGCTCAGCAACGACCAGGTCACCTATGACGATGGCACGCCGCAGACGCTCGACCAGTATTCCAAGGACGTCTCGGCCTTCCTGATGTGGGCTGCCGAACCGCACCTGGAAGCCCGCAAGCGCACCGGCTTCATGGTCATCGTGTTCCTGCTGATCTTCACCGGCCTGATCTACCTGACGAAGAAGTCGGTCTACGCCAGCAAGGAACATGACAACGCTGCGCACTGAGTGCACGGTCGTTATCTGTCCAGCATCCATTGAAAAAGGCGGCCCCGGGGCCGCCTTTTTTGTGTCCGGTGTCGCTTCAGAAATAGGTGATGGTGACCACGACCGTGTCGCTGTATTGCCCTGATGCCGCCGACTGGGGTGGAACGCGGCCAAACACGTCGATCGACTGGACGGCCCCCGCACCCGTGCCTGTCACCAGTCTGTTTCCCGTCGCGCCCCAGGGCAGCGTATGGGCCGAATTGGCGTATAGCCCATAGGTGATGGTGTTGTTGCCCGAGCGCATCAGCCGCTTTTCCGGATCGGTTGCGCCGCTCAGGCCGCCATCCATGGCGATGCTGTAGCTGGAATTGGGTGTGCAGGTGACGTCGACGCCGCCGGTCGCCGTCACCTCGGTGTCGATCAGCCCCTGCACGCCGAAATCGATGTCCTCGACGGTGATCAGGCAATTGGCAGCAACGGTCGCCTGGGCGGTAAAGCTTGCCTGCGCCAGCGTTGCCGCGGTCGGTGCCGTACAGTCGAGCGTGGTGCCTTCCTCGTAATAGAACCGGACATCGGCATTGCTGAACGACGATAGGTAGGTGCCGGTTGCAGCGCTCGCCTGACCGGCCGGCAGGGCGCCATACAGGGTGACCGAACCGTTGGCGGTGCCGTCGGATGCGGTGAGCCGGATCGTGCGCGGCTGGCCGAGTGCCGTGTTGTCGTATGAGCCCCAGCGGGCACCGCGGCCGCTGTCGCTATAGAGCTGGTAGGCAAGCGTGTTGGCGCCCGACGCCATGGTTCGGGTGCCGCCGGACGTTGTGCCGCCGCTTCCCTCGCCAAGGTTGCCGCAGAGGGTGACCGCGGTCACGCCGGTGCTGACAGCGGTGCAGCTGATCGATACCTCTGCCGTCGCGTCGGCGGTATTGCCCGACAGAGTGTCGACGCTGCCGAAGTTCAGGGCATCGACATCGACAGAGCAGGTGGCGGCAAGGGCACCGCCTGCCGCTGCGGCGTAGATCAGCATGCCGAGGGCGCACTGAAGGACGAGACTGCGCAGGCGCTTATGGTTTGCATATGGCATCGGAGATACTCACCTGTTTGCCCGGCTGGGGTTTGTAGGGGAAGGTCGCAACGCAGGTGCTGCCGTCCAGCAGCGTGATGGTGATGCGATTGCTGGCCTTGAGGTTCTCGACCAGGGTCTGGCCGTCGTAGCCGACGACGAAGGGGTCGGCCCCGGCCTTTGTGGTGCCGCTCGCACCCACCTCGACGGGCTTTCCGTCCGGCTGCGAAAACGTCACCAGGGCTGCGTTGGCATCGGCGTTGACATCGAACCGGACGACGATGCCGGAGCGATCTGCCGGCATGACGACGGTGCGGGTGTCGTTGACGACGGCGTCAATCGGGAGGTCCTTGGGGTCGATGGAAATATTGTTTTCCTGATAGGCGCGCAGTCGCGGCAAGATCAGCTTGCCGTTGCTCTTGGTGCGGCCAACGGGGCGGTTTTGATACTGGACCTCGACGTCGGGGGCGCCGGCATCGACGATGGCGAAGGCGTCATCGATGCGATTGGAGGCAAAGACGCCGCCCCCGGCCGCAACGAGGGCGCCGTCGATCGTCACATTCGCCCGGGTACGGCTGCCGCGCTGATCGACGCTGGCCGAAAGCTTCGCCGCCGAGGCGCGGTAGCTGGCCGATGCGGAATTGACCGAATCGTCGCTTTGCTGGCGTCCGACGCGCCAGCCGTAGTCGCCGATCTGCTGGCCCTGGCTGCGGCTGACCGTCTGTCCGATGCTGGTGTCGCCATCCTGCGATGCGAGCGACGTGGTTGCCGAGAGTTTCGGGCCGATCGGCACAAATAAGCTGGCGTAGACGCCGAGGCCATCACCGCTCAGGCTCTGGACGGCAGAGATCGACAGGGTGCTGTCGTTGAAGACCTGGCGGCTGTAGGAAATGCCCAGCACACGCTGTTTCCTGCCTTCGACGGTCTCCGCATTGGTGTAGCTGAAATTCAGGTTGGACTTGTCGAACATCAACGGCAGGGAGACCGAGATCTGGTCGAGGGCCTTGGGTGGTGCGGATGAGCCGAACAGTGTGTCCTCCCTGTCGAAATCG
The DNA here is from genome assembly GCA_900472675.1 of Hyphomicrobiales bacterium. Lineage (GTDB taxonomy): Bacteria > Pseudomonadota > Alphaproteobacteria > Rhizobiales > Rhizobiaceae > Neorhizobium. The sequence continues at coordinate 66,243 of UCJA01000012.1, read as the reverse complement.
TGGTCGTCGGCGGTTACCGAGGCGATGTCCTGGAAGCTGTCGAAGCTGCGCTGAACGCGGGCTCTCAGGCGCACGCCCCAAAGCTGTTTTTCGATCCCCAGGCTGACCTGCTGGCCCATTTCGCCATCGTGGTAGCTGCCGGAGGCCGACAGGGAGACGACGCCGCTCCACCGCGAGGCAAAGACGGCGCCAAGGCCGCCGTTGATCAGGTCCGCGCCGCCTTCCGCATGGGCTTCGCCCGTCATCCAGTTGGTGATGCCGGTGCGCATGGTGGCCGACCCATAGGGGTTTTCGTCGTAGTTGTTGGATTCAACCCCGTAGTCCTTGCGGGCGTAACCGAGTTCGGCAGAAAAATCGTAAAGACCGCGGGCAAGCATCTGGCTGGAGGAGATGAAGCTGCTTTCGGTTGCCACCTCCTGCCCTTGCGCATCGGTGACGACCACGCGGGCGTTGCCGCTGCCATCGATGAAAGGCAGGTTGGTGATATCGAACGGGCCGGCATCCACCGAGCTTGAAAACCGCTTGGCCTCGTTGAGGTAGACATCGACCGTGGAGGGGACGGCAGCACTTCCCGATAGTTCCGGCACGGGGAAGGTCACCAGGTCGGATCGCAGCGAGAAGCTGCGTTGCATCTGCACGCCACCCAGACGGGTCGGCCGTGTCCAGCCAAGACCGCCGGTGATGAGGTCGCCGGCCGTGTAGCTGATCATGCTATCCTCGTCGGAATAGCGCCAGCTGCTGTCGAGCCGCGTGGAGTCGTAATAGATGTTGTCGGAGGTGCTGGCGATGAAGGTGTTGGTGAGGACGCCGTAAGGGCTGAAGAAGCGCGCTTCGAAGGCGCCGCTGAGGCCCGAAAAACCAAACCGGTCATCTGCCTGGGAATTGTCGGTGCCGGCCACGAGATTGTAGTTGAGCAGCGCGCCGGTGGAGGATTCTGCCTTCAGCCGCGGCTTCTTCTCCCCGCCGCCGCGTGGCGCGGTGGCGTCGATGATCTTCGGCGCGCGCTCCTTATCCGAAGCGGTGAAATCGATGGTCTGGCCTAAATCGTCGTAGACGAAGCTCACCGATGGCAGGCGGTCAAGGCGAACGCGACCGTCCGGCCCGATGGCCGACTTAACCGGAATGATGCCGACATTGCGCAGCTGATCAGCCTCGATCGACAGCGAACCGTCGGCTGCCTGCCGGAAGGCCGCCACCAATCTGGTGGGTGCGCCGTTGACCGAAACGGTCAGATAGAGGTCGAGGGTCTCGCTTGCGCCGGAGGCTAGGGGTACGTCGCCAGATGCGTTTGCAGCCATGGGGTCAGCACCCGAAGACGGATCTCCGGGTGCTGCATGGGACACTGCGGGCAAGACAAGGATGGCGACACCCATAAACGCCAGGATCAAGCCTTCGTGGCCGGTCATGCGAGCCTCTAGTCGGTGAACCGAACGGGGATCGAATGGCGAACCATGACATTGACCTGACCCGGAAGCTTCTTTCCGGCGTCCGGCAGCTGATCGATCAGAAGCCGGTAGGATTCGGTTCCGACGATCGGCTTCTTGCTGACCCGGACGATCCGGATCGAGTTCTCCGTGCGCGGCTTCAGGGTTGTTATCGGGGGGCTGGCAACGACGTCGGTGGTGGGGTCGAGGCGATCCTTGCCATTGACCTTCGTCCAGCGAAACACCCGAACCTGTACCCTGACCGGCTTCAGACCTTCGTCCCACAGCCGCACCGTGGCCATGGGCGAGGAGGACTTGAGATCGAGCTTGATCGGAGAAACCCTCACTGCGGCGGCGCCGGCATTGCCGGCAACCAGGCATGCGAATAGGCTCGCCATCATGGCGCGCATGGAGATCATAGTGTCATCCTTGTTTTCAGATCTGCGACGCGGCGCGTCGCCTGTGCTTGCCGCGAGACGGGTGCTTAGTAGTTGATCGTCGCGACCAGCGTGTCGGTGTAGGTATCAGCCGCGACGCTCTGGCCTGCTGCAAGCACTGCCGTAAAGCCCAGGGTTTCCACGTCGCCGGTGGCAGTGCCGTCGATCGTGTCCGTACCGAGAGTGACGCCCCAAACCGGGCCAGTCGCAGCGCCCTGGTGGACAGTATAGGTCGCCAGATCACCGCTGGCCGCGCCTGTCATGAAGCGGGTTGCAACGGTTGCGCCTGTGCCGGCGCCGACACTGAGCTGGATCTGATAATCCGAATCTGCGGTGCATTGTACGGTCAGGTTGCCGGTGATCGGCACAGCATTCACGATCAGGGCCTGGTTACCAAAGTCAACCGGGTCGCTGGCCACTGTGCACTGGGCAGCAACGACCATGCCAACGGCCATGTTGCCGATTGCTTGCTGCGAAAATGCAGCCGTGGAGGAGAGGGAAAGTGCAACGCCGGCCAAGACGGCCGCGAGTGAATGCTTCATCATGAAGGACCTCAATGGCGCGAAAATCTCGCGCGCTGGTAGAACTTGGCTTCATTGCCAACCATAACTTGCTGCTTTATCCCTTAAAAAAGAGTTAATAATTGAGGGCAGACTAATACAGCGAGATATTCCCGTTAACCTCTCCAGTGCGGTTGAATACTATAAGATGCAGGCGACTAGTATATATGGCTAATACGGCCTGTAACGTGGAGCGTTCGTGTCGCTTGGCTCTGTAAAAAATTAGGTTTTTAAGACAATCTCACCTGAGCGCCGCAACGCTTTTCGCTTGCGGAATGGCCGCGTGACGGCTTTTGCAGTGGTTGCCAACCGCATGGGCGTGCTCCTGCGAGAGCCGATGGGCAAAGCACGAGGACAATGTTGAGCGCGTTGAACCCGCGCTTTCGGCTGGACATGACCGGTTGGTGCGCCCTATTGGTGGCGTTTTGCAACGAACAGCAGCAGGGCTCCTTTGCCGATGTCTTCCCGTGACAACACACTTGCGGCCTCCATCCGTGCCATCAACGATTACCCGAAGCCGGGGATCGTGTTTCGCGACATCACCACTCTGCTCGGCGATGCGGTCGCGTTTAGGACCGCCGTGGACCAGCTGGTTGCGCCTTACCAGGGGCTCGGGGTCGACAAGATTGCCGGCATCGAGGCGCGCGGCTTCATCCTCGGTGGCGCGCTGGCGCACCAGCTTTCGGCCGGCTTCGTGCCGATCCGCAAGAAGGGCAAGCTGCCGCATGCGACGGTGCGGATCGCCTACAGCCTCGAATACGGCGTGGACGAGATGGAGATGCACGTAGACGCGGTGAAGCCGGGTGAGAAGGTGATCCTGACGGACGACCTGATCGCGACCGGCGGCACGGCCGAAGGCGCGGTCAAGCTGTTGCGGCAGCAGGGTGCGGAGATCGTCTCGGCCTGCTTCGTGATCGACCTGCCGGATCTCGGCGGCCGAAAGAAGCTCGAGGCGCTGGGCGTCGAGGTTCGCACGCTGGTCGAGTTTTCCGGACACTGAAACGCAGCGATCCAGCCTTGCGAGGCGGCTGCGCGTAGCCTAGCCTCAACCGGCATGAACGCTGGGGGGTGACGATGGATAGCCATACTCTGATCGCATTCGGGGCAACGTTCTTCGTCTTTGCCGCCAGTCCCGGGCCAGATAGCGTCACCATCCTGGCGCGCACGGTCAGCGACGGCGCGCGCTACGGCATTGCCTATGGTATCGGGACCGTGTTCGGCATCCTGATCTTCCTGTTGCTGGCCTGTCTCGGCCTCTCCGTGATTGCGTCCGAGATGGGCCTGCTGATGACGGTGCTGCGCTATGGCGGCGCTGCCTATCTCGTCTGGATGGGCATCCGACTTTGGACTGCGCCCGTCGTTGCCGCGGAGATCCGGCCGCGGCACAGCAGGGGCGGACTTCTGGCGAGCTTTGCGACCGGTGTCCTGCTCAATCTTGGCAACCCGAAGATGCCACTGTTTTACATCGCGCTTCTACCCAACGTGGTTGGTGCCGACCTGTCGTTCAGCCAGGCGGGCACGCTTGCGCTGGTGATCATTGCCGTCGAAACTCTGGTGATTGGCGGCCACGTCATTCTGGCAGGCCGTGCACGAACGGCACTGAAGCGGCCGTCGGTTCTTCGCCGCGTCAATCGTGGATGCGGCGCAGTGATGATCGGGGCAGGCGCCGCTGTGATCGCCACGCGCTAAGACCCGCGGCCGCCCGGAATAACTTAGCCTCCGATCGCCTTGCGGATATCCGGCTCGATCGCCGCCGGCGTCACGGTCGGAGCATAGCGCCGGATCGGCTTTCCGTCGCGGCCGATCAGGAACTTGGTGAAGTTCCATTTGATCGCTTCGGTGCCGAGAATGCCCGGCGCCTCGTGGGTCAAGTAGCGGTAAAGCGGATGCGCCTGCGCGCCTTTGACGTCGATCTTGGAAAACAGCGGAAACGTCACCCTGAACCGCAGGTCGCAAAAGGAGGCGACCTCCTCGTCCGAGCCTTTTTCCTGGGCACCGAACTGGTTGCAGGGGAAGGCGAGCACGACAAGATCGTCGCCGAATTTTTCCTGCAGGGCCTGCAGCCCTTCATATTGCGGGGTAAAGCCGCAGGCGCTCGCGGTATTGACGATCAGCAACAGCCTGCCGGAAAACTCCGACAACGCGCGCTCCTTGCCGGTGATGTCTAACGCCTTGAAGTCATAGACGGTCATGGCTGCTCCACTTCGAATTCCAGCACGCTGCCTTCGTAGCGCATGACGGGCTCGCCATTCTGGTTGACGCCCTCGTTGAGGGTCGTGTTGATCCAGGTGCCCGGCCGTGAGGCAAGCGGGCGAGCGTCGAGCATGGTGACGGCGTAGGTAATGCTGTCGCCGGCATAGACGGGCTTCAGCCACTGCAGCTTGCGGAAGCCGGGCGAGGGGCCGAGTTTCGGCGCAGTCTTGCCCTCGCTTTCGAGCCGTTCGACTTCGGTCTGCCAGTAGGCGAGAAACATCTTCATCCAGCCGGCGCAGGTGTGCCAGCCGGAGGCGCAGAGGCCGCCAAAGACGTAATCCTTTGCCGCTTCCGCATCCACGTGGAAGGGCTGCGGATCGAATTTTTCGGCAAAGCGGATGATGTCTTCCGGCGTGAAGGTCAGCGTGCCGGTGACGATTTTTGCGCCTGGCGGGGAGAGCTCGATCAGCCTCATAGCTTAGCCCCCTGCGGCGTCCGCAGCCGCATCATGATCGGGTTTTCGCCGCGCATCACCAGTTCGCCGCGCTGGTTCTCCACCTCGTGGCGGAACCTGATGAGGCCGATGCCCGGGCGGGTGCGCAGCAGCCTTGTCTCCAGCACGATCGAGCGGCCGGAGAGCGTATCGCCGGCGAGCACCGGCTTTTTCCATTCCATCACGTCGATGCCGGGCGATCCTTCCGAGGAGGAGCGCGACAGCCAGCCGTCGAACATCATGCGCATGAAGAGGCTTGCCGTATGCCAACCGGAAGCAGAAAGGCCGCCAAGGATGCTTTCCTTGCCGGCCTGTTCGGTCAGATGCATGGGCTGCGGATCGAACTCGGAGGCGAATTCGACGATCTCCGCCGCCGTGACTATGCGGGTCGCGAGCGGGAAGCTGCGGCCGGCTTCAAAGTCCTCGAAGGCGTAGCTCTCCTCCACCGTCCGGCCTCCCGTCCCGATCGATCAGGTGTTGAAGCGGAAGTGGATCACGTCGCCGTCCTGGACGACATATTCCTTGCCTTCGTCGCGGCCCTTGCCGGCTTCCTTGGCGCCAACTTCGCCCTTGAAGGCAACGTAGTCGTCATAGCCGATGGTAAAGGCGCGGATGAAGCCGCGTTCGAAATCCGTATGGATGACGCCGGCAGCGGCGGGCGCCTTGGTGCCACGCACGATGGTCCAGGCGCGGGTTTCCTTGGGGCCGACCGTGAAATAGGTGATGAGGTCGAGCAGGTGGTAGCCGGCGCGGATCAGGCGGTCGAGACCGGCTTCCTCGAGACCAAGCGCGGAGAGGAACTCCTTGGATTCTTCCTCAGGCAGCTGCGCGACTTCGGATTCGATGGCAGCCGAGATGATCACGCATTCGGCGCCCTGGGCGGTCGCCATGTCGGCAACAGCCTTGGTGTGGGCGTTGCCATCGACAGCGTCGGCTTCCGCGACGTTGCAGACGTAAAGGACCGGGTGCGAGGTGAGGAGGTTGAGGCCTTTCAGGATCTCGATCTCGTCAGCGGCCAGCGTCTTCAGAAGAAGGCGGGCAGGCTTGCCGTCGTTCAGCAGCTTGACCACGGCTTCCATGATCGGCAGCTGTGCGACGGATTCCTTGTCCTTGGAGGCGGCGCGCTTGCGGGTCTGCTCGACGCGGCGCTCAAGGCTTTCGAGGTCGGCGAGCATGAGCTCGGTCTCGATCGTGTCGGCATCGCCGACCGGATCGATACGGCCTTCGACGTGGGTGATGTCGTCATCCTCGAAGCAGCGCAGCACGTGCACGACGGCATCGACTTCGCGGATGTTGGCGAGGAACTTGTTGCCGAGGCCTTCGCCCTTGGAGGCACCGCGCACCAGGCCGGCGATATCCACGAAGGAGATGCGGGTCGGGATGATTTCCTTGGAGCCGGCGATGGATGCCAGCTTCTGCATGCGCGGATCGGGAACCGCCACTTCGCCGGTGTTCGGCTCGATGGTGCAGAAGGGATAGTTGGCAGCCTGCGCGGCCGCCGTCTTGGTCAGTGCATTGAAGAGGGTGGACTTGCCGACATTCGGCAGGCCCACGATACCGCATTTGAAACCCATGGGTCCGGACCCTGTCTTTGAAAATTGTTGGTGTGGCTATGGGGGAAACTGCCGGAGCGGTCAAGGCTTGGAGCCGGAGTTCCTCCCGACGGCAAAGCATCCGTGTCGCTTGAAATTTGCGATGCGCGATGCGATATAGGCCCCAGATACCGATCCTGGCGAACGTCATCAGGAGATGCCGATGGCCAACCAAACAACGACCACTCCCAAGACCATCACCAAGCCCAAGCTGGAGCGCCCCAAGCTCTACAAGGTGCTGCTAGTGAATGACGATTATACGCCCCGCGAATTCGTCACCATGGTTCTGAAAGCCGTGTTCCGGATGAGCGAAGAGGCGGGCAACCGCGTGATGCTGACCGCACACCAGATGGGACTTGCGGTCGTCGTGGTCTGCACGCGAGACATCGCCGAAACCAAAGCCAAGGAAGCCATCGACCTTGCCAAGGAAGCGGGCTTCCCGCTGATGTTCACGACCGAGCCCGAGGAGTAGGGCGCTTTCCTGGCGCCAGCGGACGGGGCTGATGCCCCAACCGCACTTGTCGGTGCCGCTCCGGGCTTATGCCCGTAAACGCCCTAGCGCCTGGCGCCGGCCATCTTCGGATGGGTCACGCCCAAAGCTTCGGCCGAGAGCCAGAAGACCGAGTCGGGCGCTTCCGTCGTTTCCAGCCAGACGAACTCGAGATCCGGGAATTCCTCTTCCAGGATGTGACGGCCGTTGCCGATCTCGCAGATCATGCCGCCACCCGGGTTGAGATGGGAGGCTGCCTCGGACAGGAGTCGTCGGACGATGTCGAGCCCGTCCAGCCCGCCGTCGAAGGCCATGGCCGGCTCTGCCCGGTATTCCTCCGTGAAGGCGTCGATCTCCTCGTGGTCCACATAGGGCGGGTTGGTGATGATGATGTCGTATTTCTTCCGGCCGATCGGCTGGAAGAGGTCGCCCTTGTGCAGCATCAGGCGATCACCCAGCTCATGATCGGCAACGTTCAGCTCCGCCACGGCGAGTGCATCGGCGGAGAGGTCCACCGCGTCGATCTCGGCGGCGGGGAAGAATTTCGCAGCGAGGATCGCCAGGCAGCCCGAGCCGGTGCAGATGTCGACGACGGTCTCGACGCTCATCGCGTCGGGAAGAACGGTCGGGTCGTCATTGCCCAGATATTCGGCAAACAGGATCTCGCCGATATGGGAGCGCGGCACGATCACCCGCTCGTCCACGCGAAAACGGATGCCCTGGATATAGGAGCGGCCGGTGAGATAGGCGGAGGGCTTGCGGGTCGTGACGCGCGCCTCGATCCGGTCTGCCAGCAGCTTGCGTTCGTCCGGCGTCAGGCGGGCATCCAGGAAGGGATCGAGAATGTCGATCGGCAGGTCGAGCGAGTCGAGCACCAGGAAGGCCGCGTCGTCCGTTGCCGTCGTCGTGCCGTGGCCGAAGCTGAGGTTGGCGGCGTTGAAACGGGAGATCGCATAGCGCCAGTAATCGCGAACCGTCACGAGTTCGCTGGTGATGTCGAAAAGTGGGTTCTTCGTCATGGAGGGGATCCGATCTGAAAAATGGGAAATAGGCCGGGGTTGTCAGTCTTGCTTGTTGCCGAAGATCTTCTTCAGCATGTCCGCCATCGGGCCGGTTGAGGGAAGGGCGGGCTTGGAGCCGCCTCGCGCCTGATGGATGTGGGATCTGGCTGCGGGTTTCGCCGGGCTGCTGCTGCCCAGGCTGCCGGCAGGCTTTGCGGTGGACTTGGCCGGTGCGGGTTCGGCTGCGTCCGGCTTGCCGCCGACTGCGAGCGCCAGCTTGTTCATCAGCTGCGAGTCCTCGCCGCGGACCAGCATGTCGGCATTGTCGGCCAGCGCATCCAGAAGCGGGTCGATCCAGGTCTGGTCGACCTTGGCGAAATCCCCCAGCACATGGTTGTGCACGAGTTCTTTGGCGCCGGGATGGCCGATGCCCAGCCGCAGGCGTCGGTATTCACGACCGCAGTGGGCATCCAGCGATTTGACGCCGTTGTGGCCGCCGTGGCCGCCGCCGGTCTTGATCTTGGCCCTTGCGGCGCCGAGGTCGAGTTCGTCGTAGATGGCAACAATGTTTTCCGGGCCGAGCTTGTAGAAGCGCATGGCCTCTCCGACGGCTTCGCCGGAGAGGTTCATGAAGGTCTGCGGCTTCATCAGCAGGACTTTTTCGCCCGCCAGTTCGCCTTCCGAGATCAGCGCCTTGAACTTTTTCGCCCAGGGCGCAAAGCCCGGCCGGCGCTGGATCGCGTCCACCGCCATGAAGCCGATATTGTGCCGGTTGCCGGCGTATTGGGCGCCGGGATTGCCGAGGCCGACGATGATGAGCATGGTAAATCAGTCCTGAAGCTGGAGGTCTTCACCATCGCGAAACGGGTTCAATGTCAACTGGTTTCCATTCGGCGTCCCGGACTCCCGGGGCCTTGCACAGTCTAGGGCGACCTGTTGATGCCGTAGCGCCGTTCGATGGCCGCCTGGGTTCCGTCGTCGATCATCGTGCGCAGGTTGGTCCGCAACCGCTCGATGACGTCGTCCGGCATGGCAAGGTTGCAGGCGATACCGAGCTGCTGTTCCGCCAGTACGATGACCTTTTCGATCGGCGTCCCGTCGGCTTTCAGCTTGTTGTAGACGGCTTCCGACATGGGCATGAGGTCGACGCGGTCGCCGAGCAGCTTGCGCAGCGTGGTGTCGACATCGGCGCTGAGATCGATCGTCCCGAAGCCGAGCTGTTTCAGGATCTGCTCGGTATAGTCTCCCCGGTGGGTGCCGACGGTGAATTGCCTTGCCTCGTCGAGCGTCTTTGCCTGCACGGGGTTGGCGGCGTGGCGGACGAGAATGCTCCGGTCAACAAACAGCGGCACCACCCATTTGAACTGGCGTTCTCGCTCCGGCGTGCGTGCGGCGGCAAAGGCGCAATGCCAGGCTTGGGTTTCGGCAAGCGTGATTGCCCGCGCCCAGGGCATGATCTCGATGCTGTAGCTGTGGCCGACGTCGCGCATGATGACGGTGATCTGCTCGATGGCGATGCCGGAAAAGCTGCCGTCGGCCGTCTTGTAGGTAAAGGGCGGATAGGATTCGGTCGTGAAGGTGATGGCTTGCTCAGCCTGGGCGCAGCCCGCGACGGCCAGACCTGCAGACAGCAACAAAACGCTTCGCATGTGCAGCCTCCAGGACGAGGGTGAGCGCGAGCCGCAACCCGCGTCTCGTCCGTGGCTGACGCCCTAACCTGCCAAGGACGCATTGTCGGTCATTCCCGCCGACAGCACAGAAAGGAGTTCTGAAATCTCGAGCGGTTTCGAGAAGTGATAGCCTTGCGCGTAGTCTATCCCCATTTCAACCAGGAGGGAACGCTGCTGTGCCGTTTCGACACCCTCTGCAACGACCCTGCAGTTCATCTGGTGGGAAATCGCGCGGATACCCTCCACCAGCATGGTGTTCTTGCGGCGGATATCGCTGGCCGGTTCGCCGAGCGAGCGGATGAAGGACTGGTCGATCTTAACGATATCCACCGGGAAGCGGCTGAGGTAGCTCAGCGACGAGTAGCCGGTGCCGAAATCATCGAGCGCGATCTGGCAGCCGAAGTCATGGATCTCGTTGAGGATGGTGCGGATTTCGGGGTTGTCGTGCATCAGCACGGCCTCGGTGATTTCCACCACCAGCCGCGACGGTACGATCGCATAGCGCCCCAGCAGGGCCGCCAGCCGCGTCGGCAGCGTACAGTCGAACTGCAGCGGCGAGAAGTTGACCGCCACATAGGCGTCGGCCATGCCGGGCAGGCGGGAGATGCGGGCGAGGTTTGCCACCGCATCCTCCAGGACGAGGTTCCCGATCTGGCCGATCGTGCCGTTTTCCTCCGCAACGCTGATGATGGCGGCGGGTGACATCAGGCCCTTTTGCGGATGGCGCATGCGCATCAGTGCTTCGAAGCCCGCGGGGCGGCCGGTCGCGATATCGACGATGGGCTGCAGATGCGCCTCGAACCAGCTGGCGGTGATGCCGAGGTCGATATCGCTTTCGATCTCGGCCCGCTCTCGGGTCTTGTCGAGCATCGCCTCGTCGAAGACCTGGGCACCGTTCTTGCCGTCGCGCTTGCGGGCATACATGGCAAGGTCGGATTTCTGGAGCAGTTCGGCGGCGCTGGAGGCATGTGCGGGGTAGAAGGCGATGCCGATGCTGGCGCTCAGGCGCACACTCGTGCCCTGGATGCGGAAGGGCGCCTCGAACATGTCGACGATCCTCTGGCAGAGCTCGGCGCTCCGGCGGTTGTAATCCTCGCCGGGCAGCAGGATGGCGAATTCGTCGCCCCCCAAGCGGGCGGCGGTATCGCCGGGCCGGAGCATGGGCAGGAGACGTTCGACGAACTGGCGCAGCACGGCGTCGCCGGCGGAGTGGCCGAGGTTGTCGTTGATCGACTTGAACCTGTCGAGATCGACGAACAGGCAGGCGAGTTCGCCGTGGCTTCCATCGGCCTCGAGGATCCGCTCCTCGAGAGCGGCCTCGAAGCCCTGCCGGTTCAAAAGCCCGGTCAGGTGGTCGGTAACGGCCTGCTGGTGGTTTCGCAGTTCGGACTGCTTGAGTTTGGTCACATCCGTCATGACGCTCAGCGATCCGGCCACATGGGCGCTGGCGCCGGTCAGTTCCGTCTCGACGATCAGGACGTCGATGTAGCGGCCGTCCTCGCAGCAGAAGCGAACGGTGAGCTCAAGTGCCGGGCCGGACGGGCGGCGGTGCTGCTTGCGGTCGGCGTAGCGGCCGCGATCTTCCGGCGCGACCAGATCGCAGAAGGCATGGCCGATGACATCCTCGCGGCGATAGCCGGTGGCGAGCAGCCAGTAGTCGCTGACGGCTGCAATCTTGTCGCTGACGGTAAGGGAGAAGAGCATGGCGGGGGTCAGATTGTAGATCTCGGTTGCCTGCTGGTGGGCGCGCCGGATCTCCCGTTCCTCCCGTTCGAGAAGCGTCTGCATCTCGTTGAAGCTTTTTGCCAGGCGGCCCATCTCGTCGCTGGAGCGCCAGTCGACGTGGTGGCGCGAGCCGAGCCGACGGGTGGCCTCCACCGCCGCGGTCAGGCGCATCAGCGGTTTGATCACCATCAGGCGATTGCCGATGATGGCGGCGCCGAACACGGTGAGGATGGCGATCATGAAGATCGAGACGAAGGCGAACTCGATCTCGTGCAGGGCGGAGAACCAGCCCGGCATCATTACGTAGACGGTGATCACACCCACTTCGCGCAGGCCCTGCGGCGCGACATATGAAATGGCGCGGGTAACGGGGGTGAGTTCGCCGGCCTGCATGTCGCGGGCCATGCCGCCAAACAGGCTGAGCTTGCCGGTGGTGTCGGTGACATGGGCTCCGGAGATCGACCTGTCGGACACGAGAGCTGCGATGATCTGCTCGACGCTTTCGGTATCCATGTCCCAGAGCGGCTTGCCCAGGGCCCGGGAATTGGTATCCAGTACGAGTTCGACGTGGCTGCGGATGTTCTCGGAGGCCTGTTGCGAGGACAGGACCAGAAACAGCGTGAACAACGGTGCGACCACGATCAGAAGCGCACCGGACACGATGGCGATGAACCGACTCTCAACGGAATGAGTCATCCGTTTTCCCCAACGCCCCACGACCGGCTCATCCAGTCATTGTCCCACTCGACTGCAAGTGGCGCATAGTTTCATCCAAATCCTTTAAGTATTGCTAAAACGAAAGTCCTGGCGCGCGCAACCATAGCTAAAGTCGAAGAGGCGTTGCACGCCCGACACGCCACAACAAAAAACCCGCCTTCAATGAAGACGGGTTTCTGTAAAGACCTAAGGCAGAGACCGTTATTCGGTCGGTGCAGCAGCTTCTTCTTCGTCTTCGCTGACGCCGGCAGCCGGCGCAACGATCGTCGCAATGGTGAAATCGCGGTCGGTGATGGTAGGCTGTGCGCCCTTCGGCAGCGTCACATGCGAGATGTGAATGCTGTCGCCGATCTTGAAGCCGTCGAGGTCCACGGTGATGAATTCCGGGATGTCGTTGGCAGGAACCAGCATTTCCACGGTGTGCCGAACGATGTTCAGAACGCCGCCGATCTTGATGCCCGACTTCTCTTCGTTGATGAAGTGAACCGGAACGTCAACCGTGACTTCGCTGTCTGCGGAAACGCGCAGAAAGTCGACGTGCATGGTGAAGTCGCGGACCGGATCCAGCTGGTAGTCCTTGGGGAGAACCTGGATCTTCTGGCCGTTGACGTCGATCGTAGCGACGGTGGTCATGAAACCGCCGGCGTGGATGCGCTTCGTCACCTCATTGGTGTTGAGCGTGATCGACATGGGAGCCTGCTTGTCACCATAGATGACGGCAGGAATAAAACCGTTGCGGCGAAGTTCACGGGAGGACCCCTTACCAACCCGTTCGCGCGCCTCGGCCTTGAGCTCGTAAGATGCGTGGCTCATGGCATTTCCTTTCGAGGTTATATGGAGAGTTTGTTGCAGCTTGCCGGCTGCACTAAACTGGAGGGCATCATCCGATGCTCTCCATCCGCGTTGCCTCCAAGGGTGTCTATGCGGACGCGTCCCTATAAACCAAGGCGATCCGTGAAGCAAGGGAGGACGGGATGCCCGCCGCAGGCGCCAATCCGGCGCCAAAACTGCGCAAGATCAACGGCGATGTTTTATTAACGATGATCCAAATCTACCCCGGTATAGGCATCTGCCAAGCAGCAATTTGGGCGGTTTTAAGACTATTGAGGCAGACTAGTCCGGTATCGGAGAATTTCTGTCCATGTATCGCGTTTTCACCTGCCTGGCTGTCGAACATAACCTTTGGCTCGTGGCTCTGGCTGCCGTGCTGTGCCTGCTCGCCAATCTTGCAACGGCGACTTTCATCGGAAGGTCGCGGGAGATCGACGGCACGTCGCGGCTGGTGTGGATCGGCGTTGGTGCTGCCGCGGGCGGGTTCGGCATCTGGTCCACGCATTTCGTGGCGATGCTTGCCTATGACCCGGGCCTGTCGTTCTCGTTCGACCTCGGGCAGACGCTGACCTCGCTAGTGCTGGGCTGCCTAGCGACACTGGCTGCCGGCTTCCTGGTGATCACGCTGCCGGGACGCCAGGGTTCGCTCAGCGCCGGCGTGATCTTTGGGCTCGGCGTCTCCTGCATGCATTTCACCGGCATGGCTGCCATGGAGTTCGGCGGCACGATCGTCTGGAACCGCGCGCTCGTGATTGCCGCCGTCGTTGCACCGGTCGCCGCGGCAACCTTTGCCTTCGGGCTGCTGCGTACCGCGAACCTGCGCAACATCGTGGCCGCGGCGGTCCTGCTGTCGCTCGGCATCGTGGCGATGCATTTCATTGCCATGGGCGCCGTGACGCTGGTGCTCGATCCCTCGCTCCAGGTGGACGAGGGGGCGCTGTCGCGCACCTTGATGGTGGTGACGATCGTTGTGGTTTCGCTGACGCTGATCGGTTCGGCGCTTGCCGCCTCCATCGTCACGGGGCGGGCTGCCCGCTCCAGCAAGGCCTCGGAGGCCAGCTTCCAGCTGCTGGTCAACAACATCACCGACTATGCCCTCTACATGCTCGACCCGGAAGGCGTCGTCACCAACTGGAATGCCGGCGCCGAGCGCGCCAAGGGCTATACGTCCGAAGAGGCGGTGGGCTCCAATTTCGCGCGGTTCTATTCGCCGGAGGACCAGGCGAAGGGCGTGCCGGCCATGGCGCTGCGCACGGCCCGGGATGTCGGACGGTTCGAGGCCGAGGGCCGCCGCTATCGCAAGGACGGCAGCTGGTTCTGGGCGCATGTGGTGATCTATCCCATCCGCGGCGCCGAGGGACAGGTGGTGGGCTATACCAAGATCACCCGCGACGTGACCCGCGAGCGGGCCGACAGCGACCGTATCGCCGCCGTCACCCAGAGCCTTGACCTTGCGCTGGAGAACATGACGCAGGGGATCTGCCTGTTCAACAGCGAGGAAAGGCTGATCCTCTTCAACAACCGCTACCGGGAGATCTACCAGCTTCCGGACGGCATCGTGTATCCCGGGCTCAGCTATCGAGAGCTGGTGCTCAGGGGTTTTCAGGCTGCTTTGAGCGATCCAGAAGAGGCGCAGGTCAAGGCGGAGCAATACTACAACCGCAACATGGAGGCGATCCGCAGCGGCCAGCATCTGCTTCTCTATCGCAGCGCCTCCGGCCAGACGATCCGCGTCGCCTTCAGCCTCGTGCCGAGCGGCGGCTGGGTCTCGACCTTCGAGGACATTTCCGAGCAGGTCCGGTCGGACGAGCAGATCGCCTTCCTGGTTGAGCATGACGGCCTCACCCGTCTGCCGAACCGCGTGGCGCTTATGAGCACGCTGGCGAGCGAGATCGGGCGCGCCGAGCGCGAGGGCGAGACCCTTGCGGTGGTCGGCATCGATCTCAACAAGTTCAAGCAGATCAACGACCAGCTCGGCCATTCGGCGGGCGACGAGGTGCTGAAGGGCGTGGCCGAGCGGCTTCGGGAGACCCTGAAGCCGCATGAGCAGGTTGCCCGTTTCGGCGGCGACGAGTTCGTGGCGGTGAAGCGCTATGGGAGCATTGCCGATCTGCAGGAATTCCTGGATCGGCTGGGGGACGCCTTCAGCCTGCCGCTGCAGGTCGGAGGGCATCACCTCAGGCCCGGCGCCAGCATGGGCGTGGCGCTCTATCCCAATGACGGACGGTCGCCCGAGGCGCTGATCGCCAATGCCGACCTTGCCATGTACCGGGCCAAGGGTTCGCTGACGCGCAGCGTCTGCTTTTACGATGTCGGCATGGACGAGTCCGCCCGCGACCGGGCCAAGATGGCCAAGGAATTGTGGTCGGCGATCGACGAGAAGCAGGTTCGGCTGCACTACCAGGTGCAGAAGTCCGTCTCGACCGGAGAGATCACCGGCTACGAGGTGCTGCTGCGCTGGCATCATCCGGAGCGGGGCAATGTCCCGCCGGCGGAGTTCATCCCGATTGCCGAGGAATGCGGGGCCATCCTGCCGCTCGGCGAATGGGTGCTGCGCGAGGCCTGCCGGGAGGCGGCGACCTGGCCGAACGACTACAAGGTGGCAGTCAACCTGTCGCCGGTGCAGATCGCCCATATGGACATGGCAAACATCGTTCAGTCGGTCCTGCTGGACACGGGGCTCTCGCCGCGGCGGCTGGAACTGGAGATCACCGAAAGCTCGATCATCAAGGACAAGCAGCGCGCGCTGCATGCGCTAAGGGCGATCAAGAACCTCGGCGTATCGATTGCCATGGATGATTTCGGCACGGGCTATTCATCGATGGAGACGCTGCGGTCCTTCCCGTTCGACAAGATCAAGCTCGACCGCAGTTTCCTGTCGGGCGTCGACAAGAGCGACGAGGCGAGAGCCATGGTGCGGGCGGTGCTGGCGCTGGGGCAGGGGTTGCGGATCCCCGTGCTGGCCGAAGGCGTCGAGACGGAGCTTCAGCTGGACATGCTGCGGCACGAAGGCTGCCACGAGGCGCAGGGCTATCTCCTGGGCCGGCCGATGCCGATGAGCGAGCAGGCGGTTACCGAAGCCGCCTGACGGCGACAACCGCGGCGTCAGCGCCGCGGTTCGCCACCCGGCGCATAGGCCGTCTTCTGCTCGAAGCGGAACTTGTGGCCGCAGGGGCTGCAGCGCAGCATGTACTTGCGCGGGTCAGTCGAGGCAAACTCGGTCTGAAAGGTTTTCGGCAGCTCGTCGATCCTGAAATCCCGGAGGCTGGCGCGCTTGTCGTCGGCCTCGGAGACCTCGGCAAAGCCGGTGTTGCCGCACTGCGGGCATTCGAGCTTGCGGGAATAGCGGTCGCGGGCTGCCACCATGCTGACCGTCAGTCGAACAGGCTGGAAACCGAGGCTTCCATCGCTGTGCGGTTGATGGCTTCGCCGAGAAGGTTTGCCGTGGTGATGACGCGGATGTTGTGGGCGGACTGCACGGCGGTGGTCGGCTGGATGCTGTCGGTGATCACCAGCTCCTTGAGCTTCGACGCCGCGATGCGGGTGACCGCGCCGCCGGAGAGCACACCGTGGGTGATATAGGCGGTGACGCTGGTCGCGCCGTTCTTCAGCAGGGCCTCGGCTGCATTGCAGAGCGTTCCGCCGGAATCGACGATGTCGTCGATCAGCAAACAGTCCTTGCCGGTAACATCGCCGATGACGTTCATCACTTCGGACTCGCCGGCGCGTTCGCGGCGCTTGTCGACGATTGCGAGCTGGCAGCCGAGCCGCTTGGCAATGGCACGGGCGCGCACGACGCCGCCGACGTCCGGTGACACCACCATGACGTTGCCGAGGTCGTAGTGTTCCTTCACGTCGCGCGCCAGGATCGGCACGGCGTAGAGGTTGTCCGTCGGGATGTCGAAGAAGCCCTGGATCTGGTCGGCGTGCAGGTCGAGCGTCATGACGCGGTTGGCGCCGGCCTCGGTGATGAGGTTGGCGACGAGCTTGGCGGAAATCGGCGTGCGGGGACCGGCCTTGCGGTCCTGCCGGGCGTAGCCGAAATAGGGAAGCACTGCCGTGATGCGCCGGGCGGAGGACCGCCGGAAAGCATCGATCATGATCAGCAGTTCCATCAGATGGTCGTTGGTCGGAAACGATGTGGACTGGATGACAAACACGTCTTCCCCGCGCACATTCTCCTGAATTTCAACGAAGATTTCCTGGTCTGCAAAACGCCTGACGCTGGCCTTACCGACTGGGACATTTAGATAGCTGCAGATCGCGTCGGCAAGGTGCCTGTTCGAATTGCCTGCGAAAACCTTCATTGCGGTCCGCCTGTATTGAGCTGGATGGGCGCCTTTTACCGGGGACACCCTCGAATGCAATAGCGTTTCGTGTCTGCTGGTTACTTTTATGGGAAGTGCGTGTCCTAGCCGGCACTCGCGCGGCGCCAGCTGAGGTACTCCTGGATGGTCTTGGCGGCGATTTCCTCCATGGTGGAGGCGGGTACGGCGGCCCAGGGATCCGCGCCCTTGGCGGGAACATTGGACTGGCCCTGCATCCGGTGAAGGCGGTTGCCGGCGCCGTCGAGAACGTCCCAGACGTAGATCACGGTGACCTTGCCCTCGTTGTCGAAGGCCGAAAAATAGCCCTTGAGGATATGCTCGGCGCCGGCATCGCCCGACGGCCGGATGGTCAGGCCGTTGGCTCGGGCCTGGGCGCCGAGCTGCCGCGACAGCGGCGTTACCGCCTGTACGGGCGCCCCGATGATCGGCAGGAAGCGGATGGTCCCGGCAGCGGCGGCGGCGGCCGCGGCGGCCGGCGGCAGGGAGGCATTCTGCTGTGCGGGGGCCTGGGCCGTGTTCGGCTCCGGGCTCTGGGCCGTTTGCGGCTGGTCCTGGCCCTGCCACTGCGGTGCGGGTCCGGAGGATGCGGGCGAGGAGACGCCGCCCTGCATGGCCTGCGCCTGCGCTTCGAGCGTATTCTGCGGTCCGAACGAGCGGCTGGACTGGTTTCCCAAAGGCGCCGAGGATGACGCGGCCATGCGATCCGTATCTGCCTGGGTGACCGGCGTGCTGGAGCGGCTCCCCGTGCCGATGTCGGCCTGGGGTGTCAGGGCCTCGCTGGTGTTGCAGGCACACAGCGCCAGGGTCAGCAGAAGGGCGGTGCCTGATCTTTCGATAAGCCGCATGAAGACATCCCGCGCCAGGTTTCCGGTCTGCAAACTTACGGGTCGGCCGAAAGTCATGTCAACGAGAAGATGTACCACCAGAGCTCTAGCGGAGGATCAGGTCGAGGCCGTGGCGCGACAGCGGGCGAGGGGCGTCAGCCGTCGTCTGGTAGGTCTGCCCGAGGCACATGGCCGTGCCGCTTTCGGAATCCATGATGATCATGTGCACGAACAGCGTCATGTCCGGCAGGATCTCCTGCGGATTGCCATAGTGGAACATCTGGTGCTCCATCCAGGAGGGCGAGAAGCGCGCCCCCAGCGAATAGCCGCAGGCGTTGAGGCGGTGGCGGGACAGGCCGCGCTCGTCGAGGAACTGCGCGTGGGTATCGAAGACGTCGCCGAAGGTATGGCCCGGCCGCAGAACCTCCTCGATTGCCAGGATGGCGCCGAGGCAGGCCTTGTGCAGCTCCCGGTGACGGTGGGTGGGTTCCCCGATCAGGACGGTGCGCATCATGGCTGAATGGTAGTGAGCACTGACGCCCGCCCATTCCAGCGTCAACTGGTCGGTCTCGTCGAGGGTGCGACGGCCCGACTTGTAGCGGCACAGCAGGGCGTCGCGGCCCGATCCGATGACGAATTCATTGGCGGGATAGTCACCGCCACCGGCCAGCACCGCGCCCTGCATGGCGGCGAGGATCTCCGCTTCGCTCCCGCCGGCCTTAATCAGGGGCAGGCCCGCATCGAGCGCGTCGTCGGCGAGTTCGGCGGCCCGGGTCGCATGGGCGAGTTCCGCCGGGCTCTTGACCAGCCGCAGGCGGCTCACAAGGTAGGAGGCATCGACAATGTGCCCGAAGGTGGTCAGCTGGTTGTCGATGAGGCGCGCAACGCGGCCTGTCATGCCGTGGGTATCGTATTCGATGCCGATCCGGGCGCCGAGCAGGTCCATGTCGCTCAGCAGGTTCTTGAGGTCGAGGGTCGGGTCCGCATTGACCCGGTCGACCCAGACCGCGACCTTGTCGATGATCGAGGTGTGGCGCGCCTGGCGCAAATCGGCCGAGCGGGTCAGCAGCGTCATGGTGCCGTCGGCCTTCACCACCAGCGTCTGGAAGAAGCAGTAGCCGAAGGTGTCGTAGCCGGTCAGCCAGTACATGCTTTCCTGGGCAAACAGCAGCAGCGCGTCCAGCTTTTCGGCCTGCATCTTTTCCGTCAGGCGCGCCAGGCGGTGGTCGTATTCGCTCTTGTCGAAATGCAACGCCATGTCACTCCTCCCTGATCGAAATGGCTGAAACCTGGCGGCCGTAATCCGGCTCCCCGGCATGGGTGGTGCGTCGGTAGGAATAGAACCGGTCCGCATCGGAATAGGTATCGAGATCGAGACTGCCGGCAGTCACGCCCGCCGCCCGCAAACGGCTCAGCGTCAGCGCCGGCAGGTCGAACATGGCATGCTCCGGCTTGTCCGAGGGGCGAAAAAACGCTTCATAGGAAGGGTCAACGCCAAGGAAGCGCTCGACGAACTCAGGCCCCACCTCGTAGCTTGCAGGACCGATCGACGGTCCGAGCACGGCGGTGATGTTTTCGCGGGCGGCGCCGAGCGAGATCATGGCGTCGATGGTCGCCTCCAGCACGCCGGTCAGTGCGCCCTTCCAGCCGGCGTGGGCTGCGCCCACCACCTGGTTGCGGCCGTCTGCAAACAGGATCGGGCCGCAATCGGCCGAGAGTACCCCGAGCGCGACGCCTGGAACGGCGGTGACCATGGCATCCACCTTCGGCCGCTCGCCCGTATAGGAAGCGTCGACCACAAAAACGTCCGGCGAATGGACCTGGTGCACGGTCGCAAGCTTTTCGACGGGCAGGTCGAACCAGGCGGCGACCCGGGCGCGGTTTTCCATCACCCGGTCGCGGTCGTCATTGGAGCCGACGCCGACGTTGAGGCCCGCGTAGATGCCTTCCGACACGCCGCCCTCGCGAGTGAAGAAACCATGGCGGATGCGGGTGCCGGCGGCCTCACGCAGAAGCGGGCTTTCGATCGGGGTCGGCAAGGGGAGGTCCTGCATCGGGGCTCCTATCCGGTTGATGGGTTGGGGGCTTGGTGCAGGCGACGGAAACGGTCCAGCTGCTTCGAACGGGGGGAGAGTGGCGCAACCGGCGGGCGGATGTCAATGCACTCCGGGGCACACTCCGGAGCCACTCCGGGCGAGCCATCTCGCCGGAGGCCTGTGCTCAGCTCACGGCGCGAAACGGCATGAGATCCAGCGCAGGGCTGGAGATGGCGATGACCTTGAACAGTTCGCCCATCTTGCCCGCCCCTTCGCCGGCCAGCCGGTCGACGGCGGCGCCGATCAGGCGCTGGTCGATCGGTTCCTTGTCCTTGGCGAGCGACGCGGAGCGCTCCGAGAGGCCAAGGCCATAGAGGAACTCGCCCTGGCGCAGGCCACCGTTGAGGTGGACGCCCATGGACATGGCGACCTTGGCCAGATCCTCGAAATCCACATGGCTGGTGAGGTCCGACTCGCCGGGGTGGGCGAGCGGCGGATCAAAATTATGCTGGCGGACCGCCTGCAGCGTATCGCCGAAGCCGGTGACCATATGGCCGTAGTCGATGATCACGGCGGTGCCGCAAAAGGTCTTCAAGCGCACGCAGAGAGTCTGCATGACAGCCTGGCGTGCGGGCGAGATCTCGAAGATGATGCCGTCCGGAATGGAGTTCACCGGTGCCGGTAGAAGATCGGGATCAAGCGTCGCGACGCCTACGCCGAAGGCCAGCTCGTCGTTTGCATCGAGCGCCACCACGCGTTCGCGAAACCCGGTTGGGGTCTTGACGAACTGGCGGATCGGGATGGCGTCGAACAGCTCGTTTGCGGCAATCAGGGTGAAGCCTTCGGGCACATCGTCGAAACTGTCGTGCCAGGAGACCTTGGTGGAATAGGCTTCGAGGCTGATGCGCTGGACCCCGCGCAGCCTTTCACTGGTCTCGACCAGATGGACATGCAGGTCGTCGAAGAGAGAAGGGGCGGTGCGTTTGATGACGCGCATCATGTCGGCCATCATCGTGCCGCGGCCGGGGCCGATTTCCACCAGCCGGACGCCGGTGGGCTGGCCGTGGCGCTGCCAGGCATGCACCATGAAGATGCCGACCATTTCGCCGAACAGCTGGCTGATCTCCGGCGCGGTGATGAAATCGCCATGCCGTCCGAAGGGTTCGCGGGTGCGGTAGTAGCCGTGTTCCGGATCGGCCAGGCAGAGCGCGAAGTAATCTGTCACGCTGATGGGGCCGTTGATGCGGATCAGGGACTTGATCTTGTCGGATAGGGGGGTGCTCACCTCAGATATCTCCGGCTCAAGCCTTGATGGACGTCGAAGAGGCAGCACGGGCGCGCAATATAGCGCCGAGGCCGATCAGAATCATTGGGATAGACAGGATCATTCCCATGGTAAGCCAGTTCGTTCCAAGGAGATAGCCCAGCTGGGCGTCAGGTTCCCGGAAAAATTCGACGAAGATGCGGCAGAGCGCATAGCCGGCAACGAAGGTGCCGCAGACCAGGCCGGGGCGCTTCAGAACCCGGAAGCGGTAGATCATCACGCCAAGGACGAGCAGCAGCAGGAGGCCCTCGAGAGCCGCCTCGTAAAGTTGGCTCGGATGGCGGGCAAAGGGGCCGCCGGTCGGGAAGACGACTGCCCAGGGCATGCTGCTGAGGCGACCCCAGAGCTCGCCGTTGACGAAGTTCGCGATGCGGCCGAAGAACAGGCCGATCGGCACGACCGCAGCGATGATGTCGAGCATGCTCCAGACCGGGATGCCGTTGCGGCGGGCAAACAGGATGATGGCGAGCGTCGCGCCGATCAGGCCGCCGTGGAAGGACATGCCGCCGTTCCAGATCTCGACGGCGCGGATCGGATTGTCGATCACCGCGGCCAGGTCGTAGAACAGAATGTAGCCCGTACGGCCGCCGATAACGATGCCGGCTGCCACCCAGACCAGGAAGTCATCGAGATGCGCGTGGGTCATCGGAGCCACGTCGCCCTTCCAGAGCGCAGGGGTGCTGACGAGGCGACGGGCATAGTACCAGCCCAGCATGATGCCCGCCACGTAGGCCAGCCCATACCAATGCACGGCTAGCGGTCCGATGGAGAAGGCCACCGGATCGATGTCCGGAAAGGGAATCAAGGCGAAGAGGTGAAGCGATTGATACAAATTACGGGGTTCTCGACCTGACCTAATATCGGCGGAACATGGCCTTGAGGTCTGCCGCGGTCAAGGCGAATCTCGTTTCGGCACGCAGCGAACGGTGGATGACGCTTGCAAGCCGGCGAGGCAGACCCTACTTCCAGTCCATCAACCCTTCCACCAACAATCGCCGGCCAATGCCGGCCGCACGGGAGACTGCAGGATGGCAACCGGAACGAACCGAATTTTCGATGATTTTGCCCGGCTGATGACCGATGCCGCCGGTGCCGCACAGGGTGTGCGCAAGGAAGTCGAAACCGCCGTCCATGCTCAGGCCGAACGGTTTCTGAATAATATGGACGTGGTCAAGCGCGAGGAATTTGAAGCCGTGCGCGAAATGGCCGCCCGTGCCCGCGACGAGAACGAGGCGCTGAAGGCCCGCATCGAGGCGCTCGAAGCCAAGCTCGCCGGTCCGACGTCCCTTTAAAGACTCCGCCGGTGTCCCTTCCGGTCCGTCGGAGGGGACAAATGCCCGGCCTTCGCCAGAAATCATGGCTGCTTCCCAGGCGCTTGCGCGCCCTGGTCTTCCCCCTCCATCCCCGGTCCCAGTCCATCGCGGCATAATGGTCGCGTCATCGGATGGGAACCGGGTTCGCGAACCGGCCGCCTCCTCGGGTTCAACGGCCCGGTTCCGATGATGGTCCTGCCGGGGGAGCGGGAAGAGGGCTCGGAAATCCTCTTTTCATTCTCCAGACCGGATCGGGGCAGGCGGAACGCCTGACAAACATCACTTCTACCCGACTTCCGCCTGTCCCATTTCCCGACACCCGCCCGGCTCCTGCCGTTGGCGGTCATAGCCGCGTGGCCCTTCATTTTCAGGCATTCGTCAAAAAAATGCGACCCTGTGGACAGGTTGAAAAAAGCCAGTGTCCAGAGTCAGTTATGACTCCCTCCTGATCTCCGCCCTCAACAAGTTCCCATGTCTATACCGGCAAATTTGGCTTTCGGGGGCTGGCAGCCGGACTCCGTCTAGGTACACTGATTTTAAAGGATGATTCGAAACGGGCTGGTAAGCTCCAGACAGGGTAACGGTGTTATCCTCCCCAGCGTCGAGCGATCATCCGCAGTGTTGTTCCCGGTCCCCTGTTCGCGTTTTTGGCGTCGTTCGCACGAATTCGCATTCAATCCGGTCAAGAAGGTGCCGTATGAGCCTCATTCAATTGGATTTAGAGCGTCAGTCGAACCCGGTCGATATGATCGAGTTCGTCGCAGCGACGAACGACTGGACGTTCGAGCGGTCGGGTGAAGACGAGATCGCCATGACCGTGGAAGGAAGCTGGACGGATTACAACGTCTCCTTCTCATGGATGGAAGAATGCGAGGCGCTGCATCTCGCCTGCGCCTTCGATCTCAAGATCCCCGACATCCGCGTCAACGAAGTCATCCGGCTGTTGTCGCAGGTCAACGGCCAGACGCTGATGGGTCACTTCGATCTCTGGCGCCGCGAGGACGTGGTGATCTTCCGCCAGTCGCTGCTGCTTGCCGGCGGTGCCGAGCCGACCAACCAGCAGGTCGAAGTGCTGCTGTCGAGCGCGCTCGATGCTTGCGAGACCTATTTCCAGGCCTTCCAGTTCGTCGTCTGGTCCGGGCTCGACGCCAAGTCGGCCATGGAAGCGGTACTGTTCGAGACCGTGGGCGAGTGCTGATGTCGCCGGTGCAGCTGGGATCGATCGTTCTCATCGGCGCCGGTAACATGGGCGGCGCCATGCTTTCAGGCTGGCTCGCCAGCGGCGTTCCAGGCAGCTCAGTGACGGTCATCGATCCAATGCCGTCCGACGCTCTAAAGGCGCAGCTTGCCGAAGCCGGTGCGCGTCATGCGACGTCGCTGCCACAAGGCATGGTCGCAGACATCCTGTTTCTCGCTGTCAAGCCGCAGATGATGGATACGGTCCTGCCGCCGCTTCAAAGCGCTGTCGGCGACAAGACGGTCGTCGTCACGGTGGCTGCGGGCAAGACGCTGTCCTATCTCTCGAGCCAGCTCGGCGATGCCGCCATGGTGCGCGCCATGCCGAACACGCCGGCCATGATCGGCCGTGGCGTGACGGGGGCCTTTGCCAATGCAAGGGTCAGCGATGCCCAGCGCGACGTGGTGGATACCTTGCTAAAGGTCAGCGGCCCGGTGGAATGGGTTGCGACCGAAGCGGATATCGATGCGGTCACCGCCGTGTCGGGCAGCGGCCCCGCCTATGTCTTCTATCTCGTCGAATGCATGGCGGAGGCGGGCGTCAAGGCCGGGCTTCCGGCAGACCTTGCCCTGCGGCTGGCACGGGAAACCGTGTCGGGTGCCGGCGAACTCCTGCACCGGTCGGCCGAGACACCTGCCAAGCTTCGCCAGAACGTGACGTCGCCGAATGGCACCACCGCTGCCGCCCTTTCGGTGCTGATGGCTGAGGACGGCATGCAGCCGCTGTTCGACAAGGCAATCGCTGCGGCTCGTCGCCGCGCCGAAGAACTGGGGAGCTGATCCGATGGCCGACGACACCAGTCTCGCCGCCGGGACGATCACCTTTGCCGATTTCGAAAAGGTTGACATCCGCGTCGGCACGATCGTCGAGGTGCTGCCGTTTCCCGAAGCGCGCAAGCCCGCCTTCAAGCTGAAGATCGATTTCGGTCCGGAGATCGGCGTGAAGAAATCGTCTGCGCAGATCACCGTGCACTATACGCCGGAGACGCTGATGGGTCGCCAGGTGCTTGGCGTGGTCAACTTTCCGCCGCGCCAGATCGGACCGTTCCGTTCGGAAGTGCTGACCCTGGGCTTCGAGGACGAGACCGGTGCCATCGTGCTGTCGGCCGTGGAACGCCCCGTGCCGAATGGCAAGAAACTGATGTAGCCCGCTAGCCGTGGATCTCGCGGCTCTCGACATCTGTGACGCTGAAATCCGAAAACTCCACTTCGAAGCCTTCTCTCTGCGGAGAGCAGAAGGTCGGACCGACCAAGAGTGTGTCGATCTCCGGCGGGAACCAGGCAAGCCGCGCCATGCGCCAGTCGGTCTGGTTGTCCGTGCGATACTGCACGAAGAGCGCATCACCCATACGGGTCACCCGCACCGACAATGCCTCGAAATCGTCCGGTAGCCGGAAGGCCGACCAGTCGGAATGGGTGTTGGTGACGACGGTGCTGAAATGGCGGGCGCCATCGGTGAACTCGATCCCGCACTTCATCCAGTGCTTGTCGTCAGCGCGCACCATCAGGCCTGCCTGGTCGTAGAGCGTCTCGTAGCGCCCGGTAAAGGTCACCTCCGAGGTGAAATCACCCTGACGCGGCTGGTGGAGGAAGTGCCCGCTGTCGCGATGGAAGCCGTAGTAGGTGCCCTGCCAGAAGTCGGTCTCGCCTCCCGAGCGGCAGACCAGCCGGCCTTCGCCGATCCGGCTTTCCGGCGGCGGGTTAAGCCAGGTCATCCCGTTGATGTCGATCGGCATGATCAATCTCCTCTGCTCATTCGTTTTGCCAGCTTGCCGTCGTCAGGCCGGGACGCGGACGATGGCACGCAGGCCGCCCTGCGGGCTTTCGTCCAGGGTGACATTGCCGCCATGGGAGCGGGCGATGTCGCGGGCGATCGCAAGACCGAGGCCTGTTCCCGATGCATCGAGATTGCGGGCCTCGTCAAGCCTCAGGAAGGGCTTGAACACGTCCTCGCGCGATTCCGGCGCGATGCCCGGGCCGTCGTCGTCCAGCGTGAGGGTGAGCCATCTCGCGTTATGGCGGGCCTCGACGTGCAGGTTGTGGGCGTAGCGCTCGCTGTTGGAAACGAGATTGCCGACCAGCCGCATGAAGGCGTTGGGGCGCACGGCAATGCGATCGTCGCCTTCGATGCTGAAGGTCAGCGTCTTGCCACGCAGGCCGAATTCGCCCCGGAACTTCTCCAGCAGTTCGCTCAGCCTGAGTTCTCCGACATCCTCCTCGGACTCGCCCTTGGCAAAGGCAAGATAGCCTTCCAGCATGGACTGCATGTCGTCCACGTCCTGGTTCATGCCGGACAGCTCCGGCTTGTCGCCGGCGAGCGCCAGCTGCAGCTTGAAGCGGGTGAGGATGGTGCGCAGGTCGTGGCTGATGCCGGCCAGCATTGCGGTGCGCTGTTCCATCTGCCGTTCGATCCGCTCGCGCATCTGGATGAAGGCAAATCCGGCGCGGCGCACTTCTTCGGCGCCACGGGGCGAATAGCCCTCCATCTTCTGGCCCTTGCCGAAGCTTTCCGCTGCCCTTGCGAGCGCCAGGATCGGCCGGATCTGTCCGCGCAGGAAGAGGATAGAGATCAGCACGAGAACGAAGGCGGTGCCGACCATCCAGATGATGAAGATGTGGGTGTTGGAGGCATAGGTGGAGCCGCGCCGGGCAAACACCCTCAGCACCCTTGTGTCGATCTTGACGCGGATTTCGACGAGGCGGCTGTCACCGACGGTATCGATCCAGAAGGGCAGCTTGATCTGGTCGGTGATCTGGTCGGCGAGCGTGCTGTCGAGGATGGAGAAGAAGGGGCGGGGACGAGGCGGCGGCAGCTGGCCGTTCTCCTCGACGGCGACCGTCAGGTTCAGCGCCTCGTCGGCGATCTTGGTGATCTGTTCGTAATTGCTGTCCTGCGGGAAGCCGTGGATCACCTCGATGATGGCGGCAATGTCGCGGATCGTGCCTTCGGAGAGACGCTCCGTGACCATGCGCCAGTGACGCTCCATGAAGAGGCCGGCCACCACCGTCTGCAAGAGCAGCATGGGCAGGATGACGATCAGGAGCGAGCGGGTGTAGAGGCCGGTCGGCAGGCGCCGGCGCATCCAGCGGGTGAAGGCGCGCCAGCCGGGCGGGGTGAGGCGGCCAGCATCGCGCTTCAGGGTGTCGAAGATTGCCATGCTGCCGCCTGCCTGCTTCCTGTTGCCTGTTGCTCGACCCTCAGTCGATGCTCAGGCGGTATCCTATGCCGCGCACCGTCTGAAGATAGACGGGATTGGCGGGGTCTTCCTCGATCTTACGCCGCAACCGGTTGATCTGCACGTCGATCGTGCGTTCGCCGACCTCCGCATCGTCGCCGATCAGCTCCTGCCTTGGAATGGTATCGCCGGCCTTCAGCGCGAAAAGGAGCATGATCTCCTGTTCGCGGTCGGTGAGGCGGATGGTTTCGGCCGCCTTGCGCAGTTCCTTGCGGGCAATGGAGAAGGTGAAAGGCCCGAACATGATCTGCTCGATCTTCGGCGTATCGGGCGAGGTGCTGCGGCGAAGGATGTTGTTGATGCGCAGCACGAGCTCGCGCGGATCGAAGGGTTTGGACAGATAGTCGTCGGCACCGGCCTCCAGGCCGGCGATGCGGGATTCCGCCTCGGAGCGCGCGGTGAGCAGGATCACCGGGGTCGTCTTGTTCTGGTAGAGGGACTTGGTCAGCGAGATGCCGGACTCGCCCGGCATCATGACGTCGAGGATGATCAGGTCGAAGTGGATGCCGTCCAGCTTGCGACGCGCCTCGGCAGCATCGCCTGCCACGGTCACGCGGTAGCCCTGCTCCATGAGGTAGCGGTGAAGGAGATCGCGAATACGCGTGTCGTCGTCCACCACCAGCAAGTGGGGGGCGTCATCGGAGGGAGGCACTGACGTCATTTTAAAGATCCCCGCGCTCGTTCAGGTCATGGGCCGGCACAGCAAGAGAGGTGTCGCGTCCGCGCATCCGCTCCAGGAAGCGCTTGACCGCAAGCCGCATCTCCGGCGTGAAATCCTCCATTGCCCGGCCGATACGCCGCGATTGCGGCTCCGACAGGGCAAGCGCCAGTTCCCGCCCCGCAAGTGTGGGGTAAAGCCGCCGCTGCCGCCGATCCTTGGCGCCGGCCATCTGGCGAATGTAGCCCATGTCGATCAGCTGTTTGAGAACGCGCGCCAGGCTCTGCTTGGTGATCTGCAGCGTATCGAGGAGGTCGGTCACCATCATTCCCGGCTGCCGGCAGACGAAATAGACGACGCGGTGGTGGGCGCGCCCCATGTCGATCTTGTCCAAAATGGCGTCCGGATCGGACAGGAAATCCCGGTAGGCGAAGAACAAGAGTTCGATCGTCTCGAAATCAATCCGTGCTTCGTCCACCGCTGGCATGGGCGGCTGGACCTTCTTGACGGCTTTTCCCGTCGATGCAGGCGACAATGCTGTTTCCTCCCATTGCGGCCACCGGCCTTCTGGGCCGTGGTGCGGCAAAGCTTAGCGTGAAGATGGGGATAAAGCGCGAACCGGTTGAACAATCAACAGCATTTGTTGCGCAGGCGGTGTGCCATCACGCCGCCTGCGCGCCTGTATCAAACTGTGTATCTCCCAAACAACGTCTTTGGCATCAAATACAATCGGCCGCGGAACCTTTGTCGCAACCGCACATTGTTGCGACGAGACAGACGGAGAGAATACAATGATCGCCCAGACCTATTCAGCCATCCCCGCTATCCAGATGGAAACGACAAAGACCACGGCTCATCCGCTGCGTCCGGTCTTCGTGACGGTCATTGCGCTGAAGCTCGCCGTCTCCGCTTTCCTGCTCGCCACGGTATCGCTCGCACCGCCGGTCTCGGCTGGTGACAGCTACACATCGGCTGCTCTGGTCGACTAATCCGCTTTTTGACTGGCAAGCTTGCAGCGGATCGTCTACCCGGTTTGACCATCTGAGTAAGCCGAGGAACCCATGGGCAAGATCCAGGCCGGTATTATCCCCGTTACCCCCTTCCAGCAGAATTGCACGATCCTCTTTGACGGGGAGAGCAAGGAAGGTGTTGTCGTCGACCCGGGCGGGGACGTGGCGACCATCGTACAGGTCGTGCAAGAGAACGGGCTGACGCTGAAGGAGATCTGGCTCACCCACGGCCATATCGACCACGCCGGCGGCGCCGACGAACTTCGCGAAGTCCTCCATATTCCCGTCATCGGCCCACATGAGGCGGATCGCCCGCTCCTTGAAAACCTCGAGCTGCAGGCCAAGCGCTTCGGCGTCGAGATGGCCGTGCGCAACGTTGTCCCCGACCGCTGGCTGAACGAGGGCGACACGGTCAGTTTTGGCAACCATGTCTTCGAAATTTTCCATTGCCCCGGCCATGCACCCGGCCACGTGATCTACGTGAACCGCGAGCAGGCCTTCGCGCATCTGGGCGACGTGCTGTTTAACAGCTCGATCGGCCGCACCGACCTGCCGGGCGGTGACCACGCCACGCTGCTTGCTTCCATTCGCGACAAGGTGCTGCCGCTCGGAGACGAGATGGGTTTTATCTGCGGGCACGGTCCCGGCAGCCGTATTGGCGACGAGCGCCGGAACAACCCTTTCCTGAAGGGCCTGTAGGGTATAAAAAAACCCGGCATTGCTGCCGGGCCTCAACTCGAGAAATCCGCCTGCGAGAGGCTTATCCAGCGATCTGCAGGTTGACGGCCTTGGGGCCTTTCCCGCGACGATCGGGTTCCGTGTCGAAGCTTACCTTTTGATTTTCCGTCAGTCCGGACAGGCCAGATGCCTGTACGGCAGAGATGTGGACGAAGATATCGGCGCCGCCATTGTCTGGCTTGATGAAGCCGAAGCCTTTGTCGGTATTAAAGAATTTTACAGTACCAGTCTCGGCCATTCAGCAGGTCCTTTTCTTTCTGTCCGTGTTCAGCTGCGGACAGCATCACGATGTTGCCCTAAGGCGGTGGCAGGCAGCTTTAAGAAAGGGTCCCTGTTTACCTCGGTGACTGGCAGGAAAAGTTCCAAAGATCCGCCCCCAGATCTACCGCCCGAAGGTTTAGCGCCTTCGGAGCGCATCATTATAGGTCTTCCCATGCTCGTAAATTGCCCGAACATGGACAGAGTGCTGTGTTTATTAAAAATTGGCAAGAAAAAGTTTTTTGATGCCGAATCACCTGCAAACCAAGGGCGCGCAGGCTTGATGGAGGTACCCCGGTCCCGCTCGTTCCGGGTCCCGATAACCGCATCTGGACGGTGTCGCCATGCAGCGTACAGAGCGGGTTTCGTCGCCCTCGATCAGGCAGTTTGATCGGTGCCATTCACGCTTTGCGCTTGAAACACCTGCCTTCATTCGACATACAGCTTGCGGCGGTCCAGCAGCTCCGCCATGTTCCAACAGCGCTTCAGGACGAAGATCATGGCCTTTCTTGCCGACGCACTTTCCCGCGTAAAACCCTCCGCCACCATTGCCGTTTCGCAGAAAGCCCGCGAACTGAAGGCGAAGGGCCGCGACGTCATCGGGCTCGGGGCAGGGGAGCCGGACTTCGATACGCCGGAGAACATCAAGCAGGCCGCCATCGACGCGATCAACCGCGGCGAGACCAAGTACACGCCGGTGGCGGGCATTCCCGAGCTGCGCGAGGCGATCATCAAGAAGTTCAAGCGCGAGAACAACCTGACCTACACGGCAGCCCAGACCATCGTCGGCACAGGCGGCAAGCAGATCCTGTTCAACGCCTTCATGGCGACGCTCAACCCGGGCGACGAAGTGATCATCACGGCTCCTTACTGGGTGTCCTATCCGGAGATGGTGGCGCTGTGCAACGGCACGCCCGTGTTCATCGAGGCCAAGCAGGAGAGCAACTTCAAGGTTACCGCCGAGCAGCTGGAAAAGGCAATCACGCCGAAGACCAAGTGGTTCCTGTTCAACTCGCCGTCCAACCCGTCCGGTGCCGCCTATACGCATGACGAGCTGAAGGCGCTGACGGACGTGCTCCTGAAGCACAGCCATGTCTGGATCCTCACCGACGACATGTACGAGCACCTGACCTACGGTGACTTCAAGTTCGTTTCGCCGGCGGAAGTGGAGCCGAAGCTCTATGACCGGACGCTGACGATGAACGGCGTCTCCAAGGCCTATGCGATGACCGGCTGGCGCATCGGTTACGCCGGCGGGCCGCTCGAGCTCATCAAGGCGATGGACATGATCCAGGGCCAGCAGACTTCGGGCGCCTGCTCAATTGCCCAGTGGGCGGCGGTGGAAGCGCTGAACGGACCGCAGGATTTCATCCCGGCCAACAAGAAGATCTTCGAAGGACGTCGCGATCTGGTCGTGTCGATGCTGAACCAGGCAAAGGGCATCAATTGCCCGTCACCGGAAGGCGCCTTCTATGTCTATCCGTCCTGCGCCGGCCTGATCGGCAAGACCTCGCCTTCGGGCAAGGTCATCGAGACGGACGAGGATTTCGTAACCGAGCTTTTGGAGACGGAAGGCGTTGCCGTCGTGCATGGATCGGCTTTTGGTCTCGGGCCCAACTTCCGCATCTCCTATGCGACGTCGGAAGAGCTTCTCGAGGAAGCCTGCAAGCGCATCCAGCGCTTCTGCGCCAACTGCAAGTAAGCTCGGCTTATCGGCATTTTATTGGAGGGCTCGCCAGTGATGGCGGGCCCTTTTCCGTTGCGGGTGCTTGTTGACGATATCAAGCCCCAGGCGTAGATTTTCAGGATGAAAACCGTCTCCATTCGCGAAGCTCAGGATCGTTTTGACGAACTCGCCCAAGATGTCGAGAAAGGCGAGACCGTGACTGTTACCCGTGACGGCAAGCCGGTGTTTGATATTGTGCCGCGTGCGGACGCAACGCCCCGCAAGGGTGGCGTCGATTTTGAGGCAATGCAGGCCGATCTGCGCGCGCTCGGCGTGACGGATCCCTTTCCCTACATAGCGGATGATTTCGACGATCCTCTGCCTGAGGACTTTCTGCTGCGGCCGCTACCCTGATGGTCAGCTGCCTGCTCGACACCCACGTGGTCATCTCGGTGTTGCGCGACAGACTTCAGCGGCAGTTCCCTGTCGTACACGGGCTACTTGGCTCAGCATCTTTCTCCGGCTTTGTCAGTGTCGCCAGCCTCTGGGAGATCGCGATCAAATCGCGGCTCGGTAAGCTTGATCCGGGAGTGCCGCTTGAGCGAATGCAAAGCATTCTTGAGGGTGGAAGACTCACTATCCTGCGCGTCGACGTTCCCCATGTAATTACACTCGTTTTGCCCGAACCGCCAACGCGTGATCCGTTCGATCGGCTGCTGCTGGCGCAGGCGCAGGTGGAAGGTCTCCAGCTGGTAACGATCGATCGGGCGCTGATTGACCACCCGCTGGCCTTTCGGTTCTAGCGGGTGGTCTATCTCGGTCGGGAGGCGCCGCCTCAGGTCTTGGTGAGCTTAAGGATTGTCGAAGTCCCGCCGCCGCGCTGTTCCGTCACGGCATAGACCGCACCGTCGGGTCCGACCTTTACGTCGCGGATGCGCGCTTCCAGCGGGATGCGTTCCTCATGCTTCACCCGGTCGCCGTCCATGTGCAGCACGACGACGCCCTGGCTGACCAGTCCGCCGACCAGGAAGGCGCCCTTCCATTCCGGGATGGCATCGCCATCATAATAGGCCATGCCGGACGGTGCGATGACCGGATCCCAGTAGTAGACCGGCTGTTCCGTCTCGGCCATCTGCGTGATGCCCTTGCCGACGGCAGCACCGCTGTATTCGACGCCGTAGGTGACCTCCGGCCAGCCGTAGTTCTTGCCCGCTTCCGGGCGGTTCAACTCGTCGCCGCCGCGAGGTCCATGCTCCACGAGCCAGAAGCGTCCCTGCGCATCCACCGTCGAAGACTGCACATTGCGATGGCCGAGAGACCAGATTTCCGGCAGCGCTTTGTCCTGGCCAACGAAGGGGTTGTCCGGCAGCGCCTTGCCGTCCTGCGTGATCCGGAACACCTTGCCCAGCCCGCTGTCGAGGTCCTGCGCCTGCACGCGCGGTTCGTTGTCGGAGCGCTCGCCGACAGTGACGTAGAGTTCGCCGTTGCCTCCAAAGGCGAGGCGGGAGCCGAAATGCTTGTTGCCGTCATAGCTTGGCATCTGGCGGAAGATCACCTTCATGTCTTCCAGTTTGCCGCTGCCGTCATCGCTTGGCACCAGCTTGGCGGAGGCGACGGAGGTGCCGTTGCCATCCTCTCGATCTTCGGAAAACGAGAAGAAGATGCGACCGGAGGTCTCGTAGTCAGGTGCAAGCGCCACATCGAGCAGACCGCCCTGGCCGCTGGACGCTACTTCCGGCACGCCTTCGATGGCCGCGCCTGCCTTGGCATCCTTGGAGATGATGTGCATGTCGCCCTTCTTCGCCGTCACCAGCATGCGGCCGTCCGGCAGGAATTCCATGGCCCACAGATGCGGCAGGTCTTTCGCCACCACCTGGCTTACGATCTTCGGCATGCTTGCCGGCTGGGGTGCCCGGGTCTGGCCGGCAACGGCGGGCTTCTGGTCGCGGGCGTTCGGCAGCTGGGTTTCGGCAGGCTTGCCGGGCGCCACGCCTTCGGCACCGGTGGCTGGCGGAAGGCCTTCCATCTGGGCGCTGGCGGCTGCGCCCCATATCGTGGTGCTGAGGAACGAGGCGGCGAGGAGGAGGGGCAGGCGCTTCATCTTTGTCTCTCCCAAATGGTTTTATCGTCGGGCCCGTGCCCGACCATCAGCAAAGGTTGCTGATCACTCCATCTAGTGCGCGCTTGCCGATCCTCCCTACACGCAGTGTTCAAGAATACTTTATCGCCGGCTTATGGTCGGCCAAACGAAACAGGGCCCGCCAAGCGAGGCGAGCCCTGTCGTGGTGCTGAAGATGCGACGGGTATCAGCCCGCCACGATGGCATCAGTCTGCGAGATCGGCCGGAACCTTGCCGCCGTTTTCGGAAAGCTTCTTCATCAGCGCCTTGTGCAGCCACATGTTCATGGTTGCGGAATCACCGGTGTCGCCCGTGTAGTGCAGTTCCTTGGCAAGCTCCTTGCGGGATTCCAGGCTGGAGTCGAGATCGAGGGACTTCATCAGGTCGACGATCGACGTGCGCCAGTTCAGGTGCTGGCCGTTCTTCTTCACGGCCGCGTCCAGGATCGGTACGATATCGACCGGCGCAGAAGCCGTCGATCCGGCGGCAGTCGACCCTGCGGACGGGGCGGCAGAGGCTGGGGTAGCCGAAGGTGTTGCAGGGGCTGGCGATGCCTGCGTCGGGCTCACCGGCGCCGATGCCGAAGGCTGGCCGGCAGCCGTACCCGGCATGGGCGCTGCATTTGCCGCGTGACCGAAGATAGCGTCCTTGATCTTGTCGAAAATACCCATCGCAGTTTCCTCTCTTGTTGTTGATGTGACGCTCCAGAAACACACAAGCGATTCATGTGTTCCCGTTGCATCGGCTCAGTGTGGCTGTTTCCGTCGTTTCTTTAGATCGGAGGGACAGCGCGCAAGGTCAGGCAAAGAATCCGCAGGCTATGCTAAATCACTGAATGCTTGTATTAAAGACCGATGGCGGTCAGCATGACGAAGGTGGCGAACAGCACGAAGTGGGTCATGCCCTCGATCGCGTTGGTCTGCCCGTCGTTGAGGTTGATCGCGGCCGCGATCAGCGTGATCGTGACCATGACCGTCTGGACGGGGCTCATGGCCATAATAAACGGCTGACCGGTGTAGAGCGCAATCCCCTCCATCACCGGAACGGTGAGAATAACGGTCGACAGGGAGGCGCCCATGGCGATGTTGACGACCGACTGCATGCGGTTGCGCAGGGCGGCCCGCATGGCCGTCAGGATTTCCGGGGCGGCGGAAATGGCCGCGACTATCACTGCCATCAGGGCCGGCGGGGCATTGGTGCCTTCAAGGCCGGTGTTGAGGAAGACGGACATGAATTCGGCCAGGAAGCCGATGATGAGGACGCCGACGAGGATGATGGCGATGGAGACCTTGGCGGAGTCCTGCTGGGCTTCCTGCTCGGCCGGCGGTGCGGCTCCGGGTGTTGCGGTGCCTGGCACCTTGGCGCGCGGATAGGTGTAGCTGAAGAAGTAGCTGTGCGGGCCGACCTGCATTTTCAGGAAGACGCCATAGAGGGCGATCATGGCGACGATGGTATAGGCCGAATACCAGTGCCAGCTTTCGGCGGGCACGAATTCCGGGACGATCATGGAGATGCCCATGGCCGTCAGGATCATCACGCTGTAGGTGCGGCTTGAATCATCATTATAGGGTTGCTCGCCGTGCCGCAGGCCACCCAGGAGCGCCGCAAGACCGATGATGCCGTTGATATCCAGCATGACGGCAGAATAGATCGTGTCGCGCACGAGCGTCGGCGAGCTCGCGCTGCTCATCATGATGGCGAGGATCAGCACCTCTACGGCGACGGCCGACAGGGTGAGGATCATCGTGCCGTAGGGATCGCCGACCTTGTGGGCCAGCACTTCCGCATGATGGGCAACGCGCGTGGAGGCGAGCACGATGACGCCGATGAAGACGACCGCACCGCCGATGGCGACGATCCGACCACCCTCGACGATGGTGTGCTCGAAGAAATAACCGGCGACCGCCATGGCCAGGGCGACGAAAAGAAAAGCTTCCTGCTTGATCAAGGATGACAAAGGCACCGGCGGCTCCTGTTTGGGTTTGCCCTATCTAACGCGGCTGCTGCAGTCATCAAGGAAGCGGCCGGACGATCCTGCCGGTTTGCGCCTCCCTGGCTTTGGTGACATTATTTCAGGATTGCCCGGGACCCCATGGCGGCCTTCCTGCGTTTCCGATCCGCTGCCACGGGAATAACAACCGAGATTACCCTGTGGCATGCAAAACACCAGGAGGGACTATGACCAAGGTCGTTTACAAGATTGTGCCGCATGACGGCGGCTGGGCCTATCGCCTCGGCGACGTGTTCTCCGAAAGCTTTCCTAGTCACGACGATGCCCTGCACGCCGCTCGGCGGGTGGCTGCGGAACAGCAGGTCGGTGGCGAAGCCGAAGAGATCAGCTGGCAGGACGCCAAGGGCGAATGGCATACCGAGTACAGCGATGGCGGCGATCGTCCGGAAGCCGACGTGGAAGACGACGAGGCCGAAAAGGCCCGCTGAACGGCGGTCAGCCGCGCGCGTAGGACAGCAGTCCTGCCACCAGCGCATCGAAGGTGACCCGCCAGCGCGGTGAGGATTTCAGATCCTCATGCATGGCAATCCAGGTTTCCAACGGAAACTCGAAGAGCTCCGGCAGCAGGCGCCGGAGCTCTTGATCGTTTGCGGCAATGCCTACCTGGCATATGCCAATCCCGGCACCGGCGCGGATGGCTGCCAGCTGGGCGAGATTGCTGTCGGCGCGGTAGCTCCAGCGGATCTGGTCTAGGCTGGGAAAGCCGGGTGCGAGCGCTTGGATGCGGTCGGCTGCAGTCCGCACATAGGCGGTCTGCCGGTCAAAGCCAATCAGCCGGTGATTTGTCAGCTCCTCCAGCGATTCCGGCGCTCCGTGCCGCTTCAGGTAGCGGCTGTGGGCATAGAGGCCGAGCGGTAGCACACCGATGCGCTTCGCCAGCAGCGCCTCCTGTTTGGGCTGCGTCATGCGGACTGCAATATCGACTTCCCGGTGCAGAAGATCCTCTAGATCGTCCGACAGCGACAGCTCGATCTCAAGGCCCGGGTGGGCCTCCTGCAGGGCAGCGAGGATCGGCGGTAGGACCTCTACTCCGATCACGTCGCTTGCTCCGATGCGCACCGTTCCGGAGACAGCGCCAAGCTCGCCCGAGGCCAGCCGCTGCATGGCGGCCGTGGTCGCCGCCAGGTTCAAGACATAGGGCTGAAGGGCACGGGCAGCTTCGGTCGGCAGCAGACCCTGCTGAGAGCGGGTGAACAGCGGCTGCCCGATTGCCGCCTCCAGCGCATCCATATGGCGACCGACGGTCGGCTGGGTCAGGCCGAGATCGCGCGCGGCAGCCGACAGCGAGCCCGATCGCAGCACGGCGAGAAACGTCCGGTAGAAGTCCCAGCTCACGTCATTCATTTTTGAATAGCCTGCCCAGATAAACAGCGAATTCCGTATACTCTGTCGCCGTTGCATACTCCAGTCATCGAACGAGAATTACGAAGGATCTGATGATGACGGTAGAGACAAAACAGACGGGTCGCGTAGCACTGGTGCTCGGGGCAACAGGCGGGATTGGCGGCCACGCGGCGCGGGCGCTTCTGGACCGCGGCTGGACGGTGCGGGGGCTCAGCCGCAAGGCGGATGAGGCGGCTTCGAGCGAACCGCGCCTGGAATGGATCCAGGGCGATGCGATGAATGCAGACGACGTGTCGGTCGCGGCGGATGGCGTCGAGGTGATTGTCCATGCGGTCAATCCTCCCGGCTACCGCGACTGGGACCGGCTGGTGCTGCCGATGCTCGACAATACGATTGCGGCTGCCCGCCGGGTCGGTGCGCGGATCCTGCTGCCAGGCACCGTCTACAACTACGGGCCAGATGCTTTTCCGCTGCTGTCGGAGGACAGTCCGCAGCATCCCTCAACGCGCAAGGGTGCGATAAGGGTGGAGATGGAGCGCCGCTTGCATGCGGCGTCGGAAGAGGGAGTAGCGGTGCTGATCGTGCGGGCAGGCGACTTCTTCGGTCCGAGAGCCGGTAGCAGTTGGTTCAATCAGGGCATGGTGACACAAGGCAAGCCGGTGACGGCGATCACGCGTCCCAACACTCGTGGCACCGGGCATCAATGGGCCTATCTGCCGGATGTCGCGGAAACCATGATGCGGCTGCTCGACCGCCGCGCCCAACTGCCGGACTTTGCCTGCTTCCAGATGCGAGGCGTCTGGGACGCGGATGGCAGTCAGATGATCGAGGCGGTGTCGCGGGTCACTGGGCGCAAGCTGACGGTGCGGACATTTCCGTGGTGGATCGTGCCCTTCGCTGCTCCTTTCGTGCGCCTGTTCGAAGAACTGAAGGAGATGCGCTACCTGTGGGCGGTGCCCCTCAGGATGAGCAATGACAGGCTTGTCGCCTTCCTGGGGGAAGAGCCCTCGACGCCGCTCGACACGGCCGTGCGGGCCACGCTTGCAGATATGTGGGCCCTTTGAGGGCACGCGGAACAAGAAGGCCGCGCCCGGCAGAACCGGACGCGGCTATTGTAGACGTCAGAGAACTGGATCAGGCGGCCGATTCAAGGCTCGGATAGTCCGTGTAGCCCTTGGCACCACCACCGTAGAAGGTGTTGCTGTCGTGGGTGTTCAGCGGCGTGTTGTCCTTGAAGCGCTGTACCAGGTCCGGGTTGGCGATGAAGAGCTTTCCGAAGGCAACACCGTCGGCATAGCCGCTTTCGACCGCCTTCGTGGCGCTGTCTTGCTCGTAGCCGTTGTTGACGATCCAGCCGCCCTTGCCGCCAGCCTTGCGATAGACTTCCTTCAGCTCATGGTAATCGAAGGGCTTGTCGCCCTGGCTGAAGTTGCGGTCGCCGCCGGTTGCGCCTTCGATGACATGGATGAAGGCGAGGCCGCGGGAACCGAGCTTCTCCACCACATAGTTGAACAGCGGCTGCGGCTGCTCATCCTCGATGTTGTTGGCAGGGGTTACCGGCGACAAGCGCAGACCGACGCGGCCGGCGCCAATCTCGTCCGAAACGGCATCTACGACTTCAAGCAGGAAGCGGGCGCGGTTCTCGATCGAGCCGCCGTAGTCATCGGTGCGCTGGTTGGCGCCGGTCTTCAGGAACTGGTCGATCAGGTAGCCATTGGCACCATGGATCTCGATGCCGTCAAAGCCCGAGTCGATGGCGGCGCGGGCACCCTTGCGGAAGTCGTCGACGATGCCGGCGATCTCATGCCGCTCCAAAGCGCGGGGTGCGGAGGTTTCGACGAAGGCGCCGGAACCGTCCGGGTTGATGATGTAGGTCTTGCCACCTGCCGGAATGGCGGAGGGAGCGACGGGGGCTGCGCCATCCTTCTGCAGCGAGACGTGCGAGATGCGGCCCACATGCCAGACCTGCGTGACGATCTTGCCGCCCTTGCGGTGCACGGCATCGGTCACCTTTTTCCAGCCTTCGACAGCTTCGTTCAGGTAGAGGCCGGGAACATCTGCGTAGCCCTGGGCCTGCTGGGTGATCGGCGTGCCTTCGGTGACGATGAGGCCGGCCGTGGCGCGCTGCTCGTAATAGGTGACGTTCAGATCGTTCGGGACCGCCTTCGGCGAACGGTTGCGCGTCAGCGGCGCCATGACGATGCGGTTGGCAACTTCGATATCGCCGTATTTGGTCGGGTCAAACAGATTGGCCATGGGATGTCCTTGTGGTGGTTTGGGAGGGGAGGTTGAGGCTGCAATCACAGACTGGATTGCAGCGCTTTCAGAAAGGCCGCGATCGCCTGTTCGTCGCGGCGATAGAAAGCCCATTGGCCGACCCGTCTGATGGTGATCAGGCCGACTTTCTCGAGCGTGGAAAGATGGGCCGACACGGTCGACTGGGAGAGGCCGCAGCGCTTTTCAAACTGGTTGGCGCAAATGCCCATATCGAGCGGATGCGCCTGATCACTGAAGTGGTGCTCGGGCTGTTTCATCCACTCGAGAAATTCGACCCGGACGGGATGCGCCAGCGCTTTCAGAATTTCGGTCTTGTCCATGACGGACCCCACATCGTGTTCAACCGATATGTAGATCGAATTTTTGCGATTTAAAGGGATGAGGTTTTAAAGAGCCGGCCGGGCGCAAAAAAAATGGGCCGCCGGATCTCTCCAGGGCCCATGAAGTGTGAAGGTCGATAACCTTCAGAGGGGAACAGCCGGGGCGCACAACGGGAAGTCGCGAAAGCACCGGCTAGCAAAGATATGGGGATGATGTTCCAGCATGGCAAGGCCGCGGGAACAATTTAGGAGGGCGGGTTCTGCACCCAGGCACCGGGCAAAAAAAGAGGGCCACCGGATCGCTCCAGGGCCCTTTAAAGTGTGAAGGTTAAAACAACCTCCAGAGGGGAACAGCTGCTGCGGTGGAACTGGGAGGAAAAAGCCACCATGTGCATCAGCTGTGTGCGATATGATGGTTTATTGGGCATGGAACAATCGTTTAATGTGCACCGCTGCCATGCGCCTGGCGCATCACTGGTGACACAAAACCGTCGCATGGCGCATGGAACGGCGGCAGAAGCCTTGCTGCGCAGGCGGTCTGCTGCTTGAGGCTTTTGCTCAGAAGTTCCAGTTGCGCGCCTTAGCGACCACGAAATCCCGGAAAACCTTGAGTTTTGCCGCGTTTTTCATCTCGTCGGGATAGCAGAAGTAGGTGTCGAAGGTCGGGATCTCGGCATTGATGGCCAGCTGGATCAGCCCAGGGTCGCGGCCGACGATGTAATCGGGCAGGACGGCGATGCCGATTCCCAGCAGGCAGGCGCGCTTGATCGACGTCTGACTGTTGATCTGGAGGTGCGGCGTGCGGGTGTTGTCCGAGGACCGGCCCGCATATTCCAGCCAGTTGACGTCCAGCAGGTAGTTCGGCGCCGGCTCGCCGAAGGTGATGATCCGGTGACTGTCGAGATCGTCGATGGTCTGCGGCTCGCCGAAGCGGTTGATGTAGGAGGGCGCCGCATAGACGTGCATGTGCACGGTGAAGAGCTTGCGCTGGATGAGATCCGACTGCTGCGGTTGACGCAGGCGAATGGCGCAGTCGGCCAGGCGCATGTTCACGTCGACTTCCTCGTTGTCGAGGATGAGCTGGATCGACATTTCCGGATAGAGCTGCAGGAACTCCTGCACCTTGTCGGTCAGCCAGCCCTGGCCGAGGCCAACCGTCGTCGTCACGCGCAGCTTGCCCGAGGGCTTGTCGTTGGTTTCCGTGAGCTGCGCCTTGACGCTTTCCAGCTTCAGAAGCACGTCGTGCGCGGTGCGGTAGAGGAGTTCGCCCTGTTCCGTCAGGATGAGACCGCGGGCGTGGCGGTGAAACAGTTTTACACCCACGTCCTGTTCCAGCGCGCTGACCTGGCGGCTGATCGCCGACTGGGACAGATGCAGCTTGTCTGCGGCATGCGTGAAGGAGCCCGCCTCGGCTGCTGCGTGGAAAATCCGTAGCTTGTCCCAGTCCAAAGGTACGACCATGCCTACTCCGCCGCCACGGCGACCGGCACGATACCGGCAAGGTATCGTTCGGCCTCGAGTGCTGCCATGCAGCCCATGCCGGCGGCGGTGATGGCCTGGCGGAAGCTGTCGTCGGTGACGTCGCCAGCGGCAAAGATGCCGGGTACGTCGGTTGCGGTGGAATCAGGCGCGGTCCAGAGATAGCCGCCCATCTTCATCTTGAGCTTGCCCTTGAAGAGATCGGTCGCCGGCGCGTGGCCGATGGCGACGAAAACGCCGTCGATCGGACGCTCGGTGATGGCGCCGGTCTGGGTGTTACGCAGCCTGACGCCCTCGACCGACGGCGGCATCGGCGCCTTGGCCGGACGGCCGGTGATTTCGGCCACTTCCGTGTGCCACATCACCTCGACATTCGGGCGCTGGAAGAGGCGCTCGCGCAAAATCTTTTCCGAGCGGAATTCATCGCGGCGGTGCACGACCGTGACCGACTTTGCGATATTCGACAGGTAGAGCGCTTCCTCGACGGCAGAGTTGCCACCGCCCACGACGATGACGTCCTTGTTGCGATAGAAGAAGCCGTCGCAGGTGGCGCAGGCCGAAACGCCAAAGCCCTGGAAATGCTGTTCGCTTTCGATGCCGAGCCATTTTGCCTTGGCGCCGGTGGCGATGATGATCGTATCGGCGGTCCAGACGGCGCCGGAATCGGTGCGGACGGTGAAGGGGTGATGGTGGGTATCGACTTCCGTCACCAGGTCGTTGACGATCTCCGTGCCGACATGGGTCGCCTGCTTCAGCATCTGGTCCATCAGCCATGGGCCCTGGATCGGATCGGCAAAGCCTGGATAGTTCTCGACATCCGTGGTGATCATCAGCTGGCCACCCTGTTCCATGCCAGCGATCAGGACCGGCCGAAGCATGGCGCGGGCCGCATAGACCGCGGCGGTATAGCCGGCGGGGCCGGAGCCGATGATCAGAACTTCGGTATGGCGGGCGGACATGATGACATTCCTTTCAAAGACCGATCGACGCGCTGTACCACCTATATAGGTGCGGGGATTTCGATCTGCCGCTTGCGAGCTGCCATGTAA
This sequence comes from Hyphomicrobiales bacterium, assembly GCA_900472675.1. Classification (GTDB taxonomy): domain Bacteria; phylum Pseudomonadota; class Alphaproteobacteria; order Rhizobiales; family Rhizobiaceae; genus Neorhizobium. Next base: position 23,884 of record UCJA01000012.1, on the reverse strand, counting down.
GAGTGATCCATGCAGCTTTGCAAGGGCAGGGCTGCGTTAGCAACAGCGCAGTTGGCATGGAAAGGGTGCAATTGCTTGGTTCTTGCGTTCCATGCCGTTTTCGCTAAAAGCCTCCCAACCATAGGGGAACGCCGTGCTCCGCGCCGATCTGGACGCCATCGACATTAAAATCCTCCGGGAGCTGCAACGCGACGGTCGCATTACCAATGTCGAACTGGCCGAGCGGGTGGGCATTTCCGCGCCGCCGTGCCTTCGCCGCGTGCGCAAGCTGGAAGAAGCCGGCATCATCGAGGGCTACCACGCGCTGCTCAACGGCCCGAAGCTCGGCTATGATCTCGTCGCCTTCTGCATGGTGGGGCTGAAGCGCCAGTCCGATGCGGAGCTGAAGGGCTTTGCCAACCGCGTCCAGCAATGGCCGCTGGTGCGCGAGGCCTGGATGGTGAACGGCGACAGCGACTTCCTGCTTCGGTGCGCGGCGGAAAACCTCACCAGTTTCCAGGATTTCGTGATCGAGGTACTGACCGCCGACGCGCATGTGGACACGGTGCGGACCATGCTGACGATCCGCCAGGTCAAGCAGCTCGGGCTGGTGGAAGTCTAGGACCGCGCCCATGTCCAAGCTTCCGGTCTCGGCCTTCATCATCTGCCAGAACGAGGAAGCCTATCTCGGCGCCTGCATCGAAAGCCTTTCCCAGTTTGCCGATATCGTCATCGTCGATTCCGGATCGACCGACGGCACGATCGCCCTCATTCATCAATACATCGAAAACGGCTGGCCGATCCGCCTGTTTCACGAGGGCTGGCGCGGCTATGCGGCGCAAAAGCAGTTTGCCCTGGAGCAGTGCCGCGAGGAGTGGTGCTTCAACATCGATTCCGACGAGCGGCTGGACGCGGACCTGCGCCAGGTGCTGGGCGAGTTGATTGCGGCGCCCGGTGATATCGTCGGCTGGCGGGTGGCGCGCCGACCCTATCTGATCGGCTTTGGCTACACGCCGCCGCGGGTCAAGGAGCGCAAGAACCTGCGGCTGATCCGCAAGGGTCGCGGCGCATACGACCTGACCCAGGCCGTGCATGAGGGCATCGTTGCGCAGGGCCGCGTGGAGAAGGCGGCCAAGGGCAGCCTCTTGCATTTCCGGCCACTCTTGATGGACGAGCAGATCCTCAAGGAAAACAAGTATTCGAGCCTGAAGGCGGAGCAGCAGTTTCGCGAAGGCCGCAAGGCCAGCCTGCTGAAGCTTCTGTTTTCGCCCTGGTCCTACTTCCTGCGGCTCTATTGCAAGAACGGCCTGTGGCGCTGCGGCACATCGGGCTTCATCGAGGCGATGACGGGTGCGGTCTATGCCTTCCTGACCCAGGCCAAGCTCTACCAGCGCCAGGCGCTGAAGCATCGGCCGAACATCGACGATGCGCAGGATCACTGACGGGAGCAAGCCATGAAGGTCATGCACATCCATTTCGGCAAGGAGGGCGGGGCCGAGCGGTTCTTCGTCAACCTCGTCAATGCGCTGCACGACCGGGGCGTGGAGCAGCGGATGCTGATCCGGCCGGGCCGGAGCTGGCGCCGAGAGATCGAGGCCTGCGGGCCGATCGAGGAGGGGATTTTCCGGCGGATTTCGCTGTCGCGCTTCCTCCTGTCGTGGCGGATGCGCCGGATCCTCAAGGAATTCCAGCCGGACGTGATCATGTCGTGGCAGCTGCGGGCCAGCCGGTTCATGCCGGATTATCAGAAGGCGCGGCGGATCTCGCGGCTGGGGGATTATCCCGAACATCTCGGCTACTACACCAACGTGCAGACGCTGGTCTGCATCACCCCTGACATCGCCGACAAGGTGCGCGGGCTCGGCTGGACGCGTGGCGTCGAGGTGATCCCGAACTTTACCCGGGCGGTTGCTGCAGCGCCGATGCCGCGGACTGACATGCAGACGCCGGCCGATGCCTTCGTGGTGGTCGGCATGGGACGCTTCGTGAAGCGCAAGGGTTTCGACACGCTGCTGCGATCGATGGTGGGCCTCGAAGGCGCCTATCTCTGGCTGCTCGGGGACGGGCCGGAGCGCGAGAACCTCGTGGCGCTCGCCAAGGAATTGGGGATCGAGGAGCGGGTCCGTTTTCCCGGCTGGCAGACGAATGCCTATGCCTATCTGGCCGCTGCCGACGCCTTTGCGATCACCTCGCTGCACGAGCCCCTCGGCAATGTCTGCTTCGAGGGCTGGGGTGCAGGGGTGCCGACCGTTTCGTCGCGAGCCGAAGGTCCCTCCTGGGTAATGACCGACGGTGCCGACGCGCTGATGGTGGACTGCGGCGATCCGGAGGGGCTGACGGCAGCACTTCGCCGGGTGCGGGAGGATGCGGACCTGCGTCAGCGGCTGGTAGCAGGCGGGCATGACACGCTGACCAACCGGTTTTCGGAGGAAGCGATCGCCAGCGCCTATCTGCGGCTGTTTACGACCGGGTCTAGCGCGGCATGAAGGTGATGCACTTCCACTTCGGCAAGGAGGGCGGCGCCGAACGCTTCTTCACGCATCTGGTCAATGCGCTGGCAAGGCGGGGCGTCGAGCAGACGGCCGTGATCCGTCCGGGACGCAGCTGGCGCAAAGATATCGAGGCGGTCGTCCGGATCCACGAGAGCCACTTCCGCAATCTCTCGCTCGACCGATTTCTTTTGCCGCGGCGGGTGATGGGCATAGCGAAACAGGAGCGGCCGGATGCGCTGATGGCCTGGGCGCCACGCGCCAGCGAGCTGATGCCGGCCTATCCGGGCTGCATCAAGATCTCCCGGCTGGGGGATTATCCGCCGAAACTCAGCTACTTTCGCAATACGGATGTGATCGTTGCCAATACGCCCGGGATCGCCGATCACGTCCGGTCGCTCGGCTGGGCGCGCGGGCTGGAGGTGATCTCCAACTTTACCGACACCAGTGCTGTCGCCCCCATCTCCCGGGCTGAGACAGGAACGCCGGAGGGCGTGCCGGTGATCATGTCGATGGGGCGCTTCGTCCACCGCAAGGGGTTTCACACGCTGATCGAAGCCATGGCCGCCCTGCCGGATGCTTTTCTGTGGCTGGCCGGCGACGGCGAGGAGCAGGAGGCGCTGGAAAAGCTGGCGGCAGAGCAGGGCGTGGCGCAGCGCGTGCGCTTCCTCGGCTGGCTGCCGGATGCCCAGCCTTATCTTGCGGCGGCCGATGTCTTCGTCATGCCGTCGCGGCACGAGCCGCTCGGCAATGTGATCCTGGAAGCCTGGGCGCAGGGCAGGCCGGTCGTCTCGTCGCGCTCCGAGGGGCCGAACTGGTTCATGCGCGACGGCGACAACGGGCTGCTGGTCGATATCGACGACGCGGCCGGATTTGCGCGGGCGATCGGCTCCATCGTGTCAGACCAGGCTTTGGCCAGAAGCCTTGCCGAGGGTGGTCGCGCGACACTGATGCAGCAGTTTTCGGAAGAGGCCGTTTCCGGGGCCTATCTGGAGCTGTTCAGGCGCAAGCCCTAGGATCCAACGGTCACGCCGGGTCCTGCAGGCGGCGATAGACCTCGCCAAGCTTTTGCGCTTCACTTTCGATGCTGAAATTCTGGCAGGCATGGCTGCGGGCGCGCTGGCCGGTCGCCAGCCGCAGTGCCTCGTCATCCATGTAGCGGGCGGTGGCTTCGAGCATGGCGTCGAGGCTGTCGCGGGCGATGATCTCGCCGGTGCCGTTCTCGCCAGTCACCAAGAGCTCGGGGAAGGCGCCGACATCGGTTGCGACGACCGGCACGCCTGTCGCCATGGCTTCGAGTGGGGTGAGGCCAAAGCCTTCCCAGCGCTGCGGCGCGACGAAGAGATCAAGCGCCCGGTACCAGTCGTTGATATTGGTGTGTTCACCGACAAAGAGGATGCGGGTTGAAAGGCCGGCGGCCTCCACCTTGGCCTTCAGGCCGTTTTCGAAGTCGACATGCGGGCCTGTAGCGCGGCCCGCGACAATCGCGGACCAGCCGGGCCTTTCCGGCAGCAGCCGGATCATGGCGTCCACGAAGAGGTCTGTGCCCTTCTGACGCCGGACGCGGCCGAAGCAGCCGACGCAGGATTGAGCCGGGTCGAGCCCGCGCTCACCCTTTGCCCGGGCCTTGTCTGCCGGCGGTGAAAAGCGCGTAGTATCGACGCCGTGGAGGATGACGGTGTTTGGAACGGTCAGATAGTCCGCCGTCTTGCCGCTGACGGCGACGACGTGGTCCATCTTGCCGATCAGCCACTTCGTCCAGCCGGTGTGATGGCGCTGCGACGCGGAGGTGAAAAGGATGCGCAGCGGCATGCGTAGCAGATCGCGCATCACGATCGCCGGCAGCATTTCGATGTTGCGACGGGCATGCCAGATCCGGACGCGGCCGGACGCCGGCCGGCGCCAAAGGGCCGGCAGGTCGCGCAAACGGATATGGGGAAGAGTTGCCGGCAGGCCCGGACCGAGCGCTGCCACCTTCTGGCCCAGCGCCCGCTGCACGGGCACCAGCTGGATCACGGTCGACGTGACGCCGGACAGGCGCCGCTTGAAGTTCGGCGCGATGACCTCGACGTCACTTACATCGACGATGTTCCGGCTGTCGCTTTCGCCCGGCAAGCGCTCAGCCCCAGGAGACGGCCAGGATCTCGTAGGCCTTGGAGCCGCCGGGGGCCACAACCTCGATCGATTCGCCGGCTTCCTTGCCGATCATGGCGCGGGCGATGGGCGAGGAGATGGAGATGCGGCCGGATTTGACGTCCGCTTCCTGATCGCCGACGATCTGGTAGATCTTTTCCTCGTCGGTATCCTCATCGATCAGCTTGACCGTGGCACCGAACTTGATCTTCGAGCCGGACATCTTGGTCAAGTCAATCACTTCGGCGCGTGCCGTCAGATCCTCCAGCTCGCTGACGCGGCCTTCATTGTGGCTCTGGGCTTCCTTGGCCGCATGATATTCAGCATTTTCCGACAGGTCGCCATGTGCGCGCGCTTCGGCAATCGCCTCGATGATGCGCGGACGCTCCTCCTGTTGACGCCAGCGGAGCTCCTCCTGAAGCTTCGTAAAGCCGCCGGGCGTCATGGGTACCTTATCAACCATTTCAATGTCCTTCAGACTCATGTCCGCGCCTTAACCGCGGACACAAAAAGAAACAGGTTCCGAAGCAGAGCTACGGAACCATCGCAAGAGCAGAATTTAGTTCATCATAACAGAATTTCGACGGCAACTGCCAGAAATTTTGACATTCCCACTGCGCCGCACCGCTAAACGCTATGAGAACCCAGCCCTCGCACGCTGTCAATGCCTTGACGAGGACACAAAGAACATTTAGTGAACATACTAATGAAGAGGTCACTCAAAGAACGCCTGGCGATCCTTTCGGATGCTGCCAAATATGACGCTTCCTGCGCCTCCAGCGGGACCGTGAAGCGGAGCTCCTCCGGATCCGGCGGGCTGGGGTCGACCGAAGGTTCGGGCATCTGCCACGCCTATGCGCCGGACGGGCGGTGCATCTCGCTCCTGAAAATCCTGCTCACCAACTTCTGTATCTACGACTGTGCGTATTGCATCAACCGATCCTCCAGCAATGTGGAGCGGGCACGGTTTTCACCTGAAGAGGTGATCTGGCTGACGCTGGAATTTTATCGGCGCAACTACATCGAGGGGCTGTTCCTCTCCTCCGGCATCATCCGCTCCTCCGACCACACCATGGAGGACATGGTGCGGATTGCCCGAGAGCTGCGGACCATCCACAATTTCCGGGGCTATATCCACCTCAAGACGATCCCCGAAGCCTCGGCGCATCTGATTGAAGAAGCGGGGCTTTATGCGGACCGGCTGTCAATCAACATCGAGCTGCCGACCGATGCGGGCATCACCCAGCTGGCGCCGGAAAAGCGGCCGGACAACATCCGCCGGTCGATGGGCGACCTGCGCCTGAAGATCGAAGACATGGCCGACCCGACGCTGCAGACCAAGCGACGCCGAAAGTTTGCGCCGGCCGGCCAGAGCACGCAGATGATCGTCGGTGCGGACGGGGCAAACGACGCTACGGTGCTCGGCACCAGCGCTCGGCTTTACGGCAGCTATGGCCTGAAGCGCGTCTACTATTCGGCTTTCAGCCCCATTCCCGATTCATCCAAGAACCTGCCGCTGATCAAGCCGCCGCTGATGCGCGAGCACCGGCTCTACCAGGCCGACTGGCTCTACCGCTTCTATGGCTTCGAGATCGGCGAGATCACCTCCGGCGGGACGGACGGCATGCTCGACCTCGATCTCGACCCGAAGCTTGCCTGGGCGCTCGGTCACCGGGAGCGATTTCCGGTGGACATCAACAAGGGGGAGCGCGAGGCGCTGCTGCGGGTTCCGGGCCTCGGGACCAAATCGGTAAAGAGCATCCTGTCCGCACGACGGTTCCGCAAGCTGCGGCTGGAGGATTTGAAGCGGCTGAGCGTCTCGTTGAAGAAGGTGCAGCCCTTCATCACCGCGGAAGGCTGGACGCCGCACAAGCTGGTGGACAGGACGGATCTGCGCGCCATGTTCCAGCCGAAGCCGGAACAGCTGTCGCTGCTATGATGTTTCGCTATGCGCTTCGAGGCCGTGGCGACCTGGCCGAATGGCGTGATGCCGCACGGGGTTTTATTGCGGCCGGCATCGTGCCTGACATCATCGAATGGCGCACCATGGACGATGCGGACGGGCTGTTCGGCTTCGACGACAACCGGCTGCCGGAGCCTTCGCCGCATTACCGGCCGGCAAGCGTGCCGCCGGCCTTCATCCGGCTGGCGGAGGCGGTGATCTGCCATTCGGACCCCACCCGGTTTGCGCTACTTTACCGCATGCTGTTTCGCCTGCTGCACGACCGCAACCTGCTGCAGATTGCCTCGGATGAGGATGTGGTGGCGGCCCAGCGCATGGCGAAAACGATTGGCCGCGACTATCACAAGATGACCGCCTTCGTGCGCTTCAAGGAACTGCCGCTGCCCGAAGGCGTGGCCGGGCGGCGGCGCTTCATCGCCTGGTTCGAGCCGGACCATTTCATCGTCAAGCGGGTGGCGCCGTTCTTCGAGCGCCGGTTCAACGACATGGACTGGCTGATCGCGACACCGAAAGGCTCGGCCTCCTGGGACGGGACAACCCTGCGCAGCTCCGACGACCCGGCGGACAAGCCGGATCTGCGCGACGAGACCGATGATCTGTGGCGGATCTACTATGCGTCGATCTTCAACCCGGCCCGGCTGAAGGTGAAGATGATGACGAAGGAGATGCCCAAGAAATACTGGAAGAACCTGCCGGAGGCCGAGCTCATTCCCTCGCTGATCGCCAATGCGGAGGCGCAGGTGCTCGACATGGCGCGGCGGGCCGCCAGCCAGCCGCTGCCCTTCCACCACAGGCTTCAGGAGGCCGCCGCGCAGGTGCCGGAGCCGGACAGGGCGCCGGCCGGCACGCTAGCTGCGCTCAAAGAGGAGGCACGCAGCTGCACCCGTTGCGATATCTACTGCCGGGCGACGCAGACGGTGTTTGGCGACGGGCCGGTGGATGCCAAGGTGATGTTCATCGGTGAGCAGCCGGGCGATCAGGAGGATCTGGCGGGGCGACCTTTCGTTGGGCCAGCGGGCAAGCTGTTCAACGAGGTGCTGGCCGAGGTGGGGATCGACCGCCAGTCGCTTTACGTCACCAATGCGGTCAAGCATTTCAAGTACGAGCCGCGCGGCAAGCGGCGCATTCACCAGAAGCCGAACATGGGCGAGGTGCGGCAGTGTCGCTGGTGGCTGACCCAGGAGATCGAGCTGGTGAAGCCGAAGCTGGTGGTGGCCATGGGCGCCACGGCGCTGTTTTCGCTGACCGACATGCGCCAGCGGCTGGAAGACGTGCGGAGCGAGCCGATCGCCATGGAAGACGGGCGGGTGCTCTTCGTGACCGTCCACCCGTCCTATCTGCTGCGCATTCCCGACGAGGGGCGCAAGGCCGAGGAGCTGGCGCGGTTTCGCGAGGATATGAATCGCATCAAGCGCTTGGCGGCGTGAGCTGAAGTGATGTGGGAGAAAGGGGTGCGATCGGCCCTGTCGCTCAAATTATCCAAAGTTGCAGTTCTTGTTGTTGCATTTAATGGTTGCTTTTGTCAGGCGTAGTTTCCAATTTAGCTTGGGACGCTAGCAAGAGGGGGAAGTGCCATGCCGAATGCTTACATCATGTGCGCACGCCGGATGCGAGGGGATGAATTTACCGACGAACCGGGGCCGATACGATATCTGAAAGTGCCCGAAGGCGTAAAAGTCTACAATGGCTCCCATGTGATCAGGAGCCCCAGCGAATGGGCCTCCGAGATCCAGGGGCTGGCGGACGGAGACCAGAACCCCAATTCGATCGCTCCCGAGGGAGATGTTCTGTTCTTCGTGCACGGCTACAACAACTCGATTGCTGACGTGCTGCGGCGAACGCGGAAACTTGGAGATGATCTCTACGCCGAGGGGTGGCGGGGGCAAGTGGTGGGCTTCGACTGGCCGAGCGCCAACCAAACATTGAACTACCTTGAGGATCGGTGGGATGGCGCCGAGGTCGCCGGTGATTTGGTCACCAAGGGTATTTCCTTGCTGCGTGACGGGCAGAACCGGAGGCCTGAAGAAAGATGCAAGACGAATGTGCACCTTATCGCACATTCTGCGGGCGCCTTTGTCACCATGGAAGCCTTCGTGCAGGCGGAGAAGAAGGGGGACTTGCGCAATAGCCCATGGCGTATTGGCCAAGTGGCCTTTATCTCGGGCGACGTTTCTTCAGCCAGCCTGTCGGAAAAGAGCGACTGGTGCCGCCCGATGTTCGATCGGATCATGCGGCTGACCAATTACAGCAACCCTTGGGACGCAGCGCTTGCCGTATCCAATGCCAAGAGGCTGGGTGTCGCTCCGCGTGCCGGCCGCATTGGACTGCCGTCCGACGCGCCGCGAAAAGCGGTCGAGGTCAATTGCGGTCGCTTCTTCGAGAAGCTGCCACCTGACCCAGATTTTGGCCACATCTCATGGACCCATTCCTGGTACATAGGAAACCGCGTCTTCGCGCGGGATCTCGCGATGACGCTGGAGGGTGCCATCGACCGGGACTGGATTCCGACTCGTGTGCATGAGCGTGGCGTTCTGGAACTGGTTGATAGGCCGAGGCCTGAATTCCAAGATCAATGGAACGTGAAATCCACCGCCCAGTTCATGGAGAAGCGCATGGTCTAGCGGGCGTGTCGCAAGACAGCCCGCCAGATTTCATCTCTCAAGCGAAATAGCTCTGCAGCGGGCGTACTTCGAGGCTGCCGGCTTTCAGTGCCTTGATCGCCATGGCGGCGGCTTCGGCACCGGCCATGGTGGTGTAGTAGGGCACGCGCTGCATCAGGGTTGCGCGGCGCAGCGACTTTGAATCCGAGATCGCCTTGTTGCCGTCCGTCGTGTTGATGACGAGCTGCACCTGGCGATTGCGGATCGCGTCCTCGATGTGCGGGCGGCCTTCCAGCACCTTGTTGACCTTGCTCGAAGCGATACCCTGTTCGGCCAGGAAGCGGGCCGTGCCGCCGGTCGCGAGCACCTTGAAGCCGATGTCGGTCAGGATGCGGATCGCCGGCAGGACGCGGGCCTTGTCCTCGTCGCGCACGGAGACGAAGACGGTTCCGTCGCGCGGCAGCTCGACGCCGGCGCCGAGCTGGCTCTTGGCGAAGGCGAGTGCAAAATCCGTATCGAGGCCGATGACTTCGCCGGTCGAGCGCATTTCCGGTCCGAGCAGCGTGTCGACGCCCGGGAACTTGGCGAAGGGGAAGACGGCTTCCTTGACGGCGATATGCGTCAGGGCGCGTGGATCGGGCTTGCGTCCGTAGGCGGCAAACAGCGCATCGAGCTTTTCACCGGCCATGGCGCGGGCTGCGATCTTGGCGATCGGTGCGCCGATGGTTTTGGCCACGAAAGGCACGGTACGGGATGCGCGGGGATTGACCTCGAGCACGTAGACGATGTCGTCCTTGATCGCGAACTGGACGTTCATCAGGCCGACGACGTTGAGTGCCCGGGCCATGGCTGTGGCCTGGCGCTCGAGTTCGTCGATCGTCGCATCGGAGAGGGTGCGCGGCGGCAGCGAGCAGGCGCTGTCGCCCGAATGGATGCCGGCCTCTTCGATATGCTCCATGATGCCGGCGACATAGACGTCGGTCCCATCGCAGAGGCAGTCGACATCGACTTCGATGGCGTTCGACAGGTAGCTGTCGAAGAGCAGAGGGTTCTTGCCGAGCAGGGTGTTGATCTGGCCGGTCTTGTCGTTCGGATAGCGCTGCTTGATGTCTTCCGGTACGAGGCCCGGCACGGTGTCGAGCAGGTAGGACTGCAGCTGGCCTTCCGAGTGGAGGATCTGCATCGCCCGGCCGCCTAGCACGTAGGAGGGGCGCACGACGAGCGGGAAGCCGATTTCGGAGGCGACGAGGCGCGACTGCTCGACGGAATAGGCGATGCCGTTGTTGGGCTGCGTCAGATCGAGCTTGGTCAGCAGCTTCTGGAAGCGGTCGCGGTCTTCGGCAAGGTCGATCATGTCCGGCGCGGTGCCAAGGATCGGGATGCCGTTCTTTTCGAGCGCCTCGGCGAGCTTCAGCGGAGTCTGGCCGCCGAACTGCACGATAACGCCCACGACTTCGCCCTTTTCCTGCTCTGCGCGCAGGATCTCGATCACGTCTTCGGCGGTCAGCGGCTCAAAATACAGGCGGTCGGAGGTGTCGTAGTCGGTCGACACGGTTTCCGGGTTGCAGTTGATCATGATTGCTTCGAAGCCGGCATCCTTCAGCGCGAAGGCGGCATGGCAGCAGCAGTAATCGAACTCGATGCCCTGGCCGATGCGGTTCGGACCGCCGCCGAGGATCACCACTTTCCTTGCCGTCGAGACTTCGGCCTCGGAGCGCAGGGAACCGACGAAGGGCGTCTCATAGGTGGAATACATGTAGGCGGTCGGCGAGGCGAATTCGGCCGCGCAGGTATCGATCCGCTTGAACACGGGGCGAACCGCCAGGCTGTTGCGAAGCTCGGCGACTTCCTTCGGGCGCTTGCCGGTAAGGCTTGCCAGGCGCGCGTCGGAAAAGCCCATGGCCTTCAGCATGCGCAGGTTTTCGGCATCCTCCGGCAGGCCGTGCTCGCGGATGCGGGCCTCCATGTCGACGATTTCCTTGAGCTGCGCGATGAACCAGGGGTCGATCTTGCAGGCTTCGTGGACTTCGCCTTCCGTCAGCCCCAGGCGCAGCGCCTGCGCCACCATGCGCAGCCGGTCCGGCGTGGGCGTGCCGATCGCAGCGCGGATGGCGTTCTTGGAGTTCTCGCCGTCCTCCAGGCCCGGGATCTCGATCTCGTCGAGGCCCGTCAGGCCGGTTTCCATGCCACGCAGAGCCTTCTGCAGTGATTCGGCAAAGGTGCGGCCGATCGCCATGACTTCGCCGACCGACTTCATGGCGGTGGTGAGGATGGGAGAGGCGCCCGGGAATTTTTCGAAGGCAAAGCGCGGGATCTTGGTGACGACGTAGTCGATCGACGGCTCGAACGAAGCAGGCGTGGCACCACCGGTGATGTCGTTGGCGAGTTCGTCGAGCGTATAGCCGACCGCAAGCTTGGCGGCGATCTTGGCGATCGGGAAGCCGGTCGCCTTGGAGGCCAGCGCCGAGGAACGCGACACGCGCGGGTTCATCTCGATGACGACCAGGCGGCCGTCTGCCGGGTTGACGGCAAACTGGACGTTGGAGCCGCCGGTCTCGACGCCAATCTCACGCAGCACCGCGATCGATGCGTTGCGCATGATCTGGTATTCCTTGTCCGTCAGGGTCAAGGCAGGGGCGACCGTGATCGAATCGCCGGTGTGGACGCCCATCGGATCAATGTTTTCGATGGAGCAGATGATGATGCAGTTGTCCGCGGTGTCGCGAACCACTTCCATCTCGTATTCCTTCCAGCCGAGGACGGACTCCTCGATCAGCACTTCGGTGGTCGGCGAGGCGTCGAGGCCCGATCCGACGATTTCGAAGAATTCCGAGCGGTTGTAGGCAATGCCGCCGCCGGTGCCGCCAAGCGTGAAGGAGGGGCGGATGATGGCGGGCAGGCCGACCACGTCGATCGACTGGGCGGCGAGCGCCATGGCATGGCTCAGGTAGCGCTGCTTGCGGTCGCTTTCGCCGAGGTTCCACTGGTTTTCCAGCGCATCGAGGGCGGTGTCGAGGTCGGCGCCGGTGAGGCTTTCGCGCAGCTTGACGCGCTCGGCCTCATGGCTCTTGCGGTCGGCATCCTTGATGTCGGTGGCGTTGGCGAGCATGGACTTCGGCGTTTCGAGGCCGATGCGCTTCATGGCTTCGCGGAACAGGGCGCGGTCTTCGGCCATGTCGATGGCGGCAGGCTTGGCGCCGATCATTTCGACATTGTAGCGGTCGAGCACGCCCATGCGCTTCAGGGAGAGTGCGGTGTTGAGTGCGGTCTGGCCGCCCATGGTGGGCAGAAGCGCGTCGGGGCGCTCCTTGGCGATGATCTTGGCGACGACCTCAGGCGTGATCGGCTCGACATAGGTCGCGTCGGCGAGATCGGGGTCGGTCATGATGGTGGCGGGGTTGGAGTTCACCAGGATGACCCGGTAGCCTTCCTCGCGCAGCGCCTTGCAGGCCTGGGTGCCGGAGTAATCGAATTCGCATGCCTGACCGATGACAATCGGCCCTGCGCCGATGATGAGGATCGATTTGATGTCTTGGCGCTTTGGCATGGTTCTAATCCGCTTTTTCCTGCGCGAAAAGCCCGGGCGGCGTGGAGGACACCGGTCGGGTTGCGCATCTATGGTCTTTTCAGGCTAGACGCGGCTTATAGGCAAATGTCCCCTCGAACGAAACCCCATAAATTGCCTAATCGACAGGAAATCGACTCTTCTCCCGGGTTGCGCAGGCAGGGCTGGTCAGTGTTTCGATCGTGAGGATCGAGGTTGCCAGAGGCTCAGCCGTGATCTTTTGTGTGAGTACGGATCGTCTTTCACTTTCGCTGCGTTATGTTCCCGCCCAGAATGGGGCCAACAAGGAGATCGAGAGATGGAATGGAAAGGGCGGCGGCAGTCTGACAACGTCGAGGACCGGCGCGGCGGCGGCGGTGGATCGATGGGCGGGCTCGGCGGAGGTGGGTTCCGCCTTCCGACCGGCGGGCGTGGCGGCGGCGGGCTCGGCATCGGCGGTATCGTCGTGGTGCTGATCCTGTGCTGGATCACCGGCATCAACCCGCTGACGCTGCTGTCGGGCGGCGACATCGGCATGGATGGTGGTAATGGAAGCGGTCAGCAGACCAGCAGCCGTCCACCTGCCAATGACGACACGACGGCCTTCGTCCGGACCGTGCTTGGCGATACTGAAGACACCTGGAAGGCAATCTTCGAGAAGAACGGCCAGACCTACCAGGAACCGACCCTCGTGCTGTTTTCAGGTCAGGTGAATTCGGCGTGCGGGTTCGCTTCCTCGGCGACCGGCCCGTTCTACTGCCCGAACGACCGCAAGGTCTATCTGGACACCGAGTTCTTCGACCAGCTGAGCCAGCAGTTCAAGGCATCCGGCGACTTTGCGGAGGCCTATGTGGTCGCGCATGAAGTCGGTCACCACGTGCAGAACCTCCTCGGCATCCTGCCCAAGGTCAACCAGGCTCGCCAGCGGATGAGCGAAGCGGAGAGCAACAAGATGTCCGTCCGTGTCGAGCTGCAGGCGGACTGCTTTGCCGGCGTCTGGGGCAAGTCCACGGACTCGAAGGGCATTCTTGAATCCGGCGACCTGGAAGAGGCACTGAATGCTGCCCAGCAGATCGGCGACGATACGCTGCAGAAGCGGAGCCAGGGCTATGTGGTGCCGGACAGCTTCAACCACGGTACGTCGGCACAGCGCATGAGCTGGTTCCGTCGCGGCTTCGACAGCGGCGACATGAAGACCTGCGATACCTTCTCTGCCGATATCTAAGACCGGTCGATGTGCCCGCCGTTCTGCGGCGGGCACAGACTGCACGCTGGTCCGAAACGGGCAATGTCGGCCTGTTGCGTGATGCATCAACTTTATTGAACCTCCTCGCAAAAATTCTGCTCAATCAGGCTCTTTGCTTGTTCTGGCTTCCTGGCGGCGCTATAGCCGCGACCAGCGCCGCTTGCTCTTTTGCCAGCGGCGTTTTTGCCTTTGGAGGATGCCATGTCGAGCCTGTCTGCCCTGCGGGAGGAGAAGGATAACTCTTGGTCAGCGCATATGCGGGCAACGCTTGCGCTCGGCACGCCGCTTGTCGGTGCGCAGCTGGCGCAGATGGCCATCAACACGACGGACGTCATCCTGGTCGGCTGGCTCGGTACGACCGAACTCGCATCCGTGGTTCTGGCGACCCAACTATTCTTCGTGGTCTTCATCTTCGGGACCGGCTTCACCAGCGCCGTCGTGCCACTGGTGGCACAGGCGCTCGGCCGGCGCGATCCGGTCGGCGTGCGGCGTGCGGTGCGCATGGGGCTGTGGATCGTCATCGGCTACGGCGTGCTAACCGCGCCGCTCCTGTGGTTCTCCGAGCCTATCCTGCTCAAGCTGGGCCAAGAACCCGATGTGGCCTCGCATGCGCAGAGCTACCTACGGGTGGCGCAATGGGGCATCTTCCCGGCGCTTGGGCTGATGGCGCTTCGAAGCTTAGTGACCGGCCTCGAGCGGGGCAGCATCGTTCTCTACGTGACTATCGGCATGTTCATCCTCAACGCGATCGTTGCCTACCTTCTGGTCTTCGGACACTTCGGGGCGCCCAATCTCGGATTGCTCGGTGCGGCGGTCGCCTCGGTCTGCGCCAACCTCGCCGGCTTCATCATTACGGTGCTCTATGTGGAGAGCCGGGCCGATATGCGGTCCTATGAGATCTTCGTGCGCTTCTGGCGGTCGGACTGGTCGATGCTGCGCGAAATCGTAACCCTCGGCCTGCCGATCAGCTTCACCATCCTTGCGGAAACCACGCTGTTTGCGGCGGCATCGCTGTTGATGGGGGTGATCGGCAAGCTGGAACTGGCAGCGCACGGGATTGCGCTGCAGCTGGCATCGATCGCCTTCATGATCCCGCTTGGCCTCTCGCAGGTGGCGACGGTCAGGGTCGGTCTTGCCAATGGCCGGGACGACATGCTCGGCGTGCGCCGGGCAGCGGCCGCCGTGCTTTCGGTTGGCGTCGGCTTTACCGCCGTCGGCAGCATTCTCTATGCGACCATGCCGCGGCAGTTCGCGGCTCTGTTCCTCGACACGCGGCAGGCGGATGCCGCGGCGGTTTTGGAACTTGCGGTGCCGCTGATCGTGATTGCCGGCGCCTTCCAGCTGTTTGACGGGCTGCAGGCGGTGGGATCGGGTCTGCTGCGTGGGCTCAAGGACACCAAGGTGCCGATGGTGCTGGCGCTGATCGCCTACTGGCCGATCGGCTTTACCTGCGCCTATGTGTTCGCCTTTCCGCTCGGCTACGGCGGCGAGGGCGTGTGGTTCGGCTTCGTGCTGGGACTGGCGGCGGCTGCGGCCTTCCTGTGCGGACGGTTCTGGCTGCTGGTGCGCACCCAAAACCAAACGGCCCGCTGATCCCAGCGAGCCGTTTCTTCAATTATTCGGGCTGTCTGGCCCTAATCAGCGTTCAGCAAGTGCCGGTTCGCCCTTGCGTTCGCGGATCATGTTGATGAAGCGACGGAAGAGGTAGTGGCTGTCCTGCGGGCCCGGCGAGGCTTCCGGGTGATGCTGCACCGAGAAGACCGGGCGGCCTGTGACCCGGAGACCGCAGTTGGTGCCATCGAACAACGAAATATGGGTCTCCTCAATGCCTTCAGGCAGCGAGTTCGAGTCAACCGCGAAGCCGTGGTTCATGGAGACGATCTCCACCTTGCCGGTGGTGTGATCCTTGACCGGGTGGTTGGCGCCGTGGTGACCTTGGTGCATCTTGGCGGTGGTGGCGCCCAGCGCGAGGCCGAGGATCTGGTGACCGAGGCAGATGCCGAAGGTCGGGACGTCGGTCTTGATGACCTCCTGGATGACCGGGACGGCATACTTGCCCGTTGCGCCCGGGTCGCCCGGGCCATTCGACAGGAAGACGCCGTCCGGGTTCAGCGCCATGATATCCTCGGCGGAGGTCTCGGCCGGCACCACGGTCACCTTGCAGTCGAGACCGGTGAAGAGGCGCAGGATGTTGCGCTTGACGCCGTAGTCGACGCAGACGATGTGGTAGCGCGCATCGGCGGGGTCGAGCTCGTCGAAGCCCTCGTTCCAGACCCAGGGCTTTTCGCTCCACTGCGAGGACTGGCCGGACGTGGCTTCCTTGGCGAGATCCAGCCCTTCCAGGCCGCTCCAGGCCCGGGCTTCCGCCTTCAGCGCCTCGATGTCGAAGACGCCGTTCGGGTCATGGGCGATCACGGCATTCTGGGCGCCATTCTGGCGGATCCAAGCGGTGAGGGCGCGGGTGTCGATGCCCGACAGTCCGATGATGCCGCGGCTCTTCAGCCAGCCATCCAGGTCGCGGGTGGCGCGGTAGCTGGACGGTGCGGTGATATCGGCCTTGAAGATGACGCCGACGGCGCCGCGACGGGCGGCGGGGGTCAGGTCTTCGATGTCTTCGTCGTTGGTGCCGATGTTGCCGATATGGGGGAAGGTAAAGGTGACGATCTGGCCGAGATAGGAGGGATCGGTCAGAATTTCCTGGTAGCCGGTCAGCGCGGTGTTGAAGACGACTTCCGCCGGCACCTTGCCGGTTGCGCCGATCCCCTTGCCTTCGATGACAGTGCCGTCTGCAAGAACGAGTACGGCTGTGGGCTTGGCTGTGGTCCAGGGCGCGGTGGTGGTCATGGCTATCCTTCTGCCTCATGGCACCCGCCCGTGGAGGGGCAGGCTGGCGAGGCCGTTTATGGTCGCAGACATGGGCGCGCGGAATGGTCCGCTCGTGCCCTAACATCTCAATATTGTGTGCAGGTGCGGGAAAATAGACAATCAGATCCGCCCGGTCAATCGCAGAGCGGCGAATTTGCACCGTTGAACGCCCCGCCCGCAGCCTGGCGGAGGGCAAATTCGATTGCTCCTGCAGAGCGGCTGTTCTAAGAGGGCGAAGACAGATGAAGAAGGCCGGCTTCTGGCCGTTGCCGCTTCCGAAGGAGAAAATGACATGATTCGCGACCGGCTTTCCCAGGCGCTCAAGGATGCGATGAAGGCGAAGGATACCCGCCGGCTGTCGACAGTCCGGCTGACACAGTCGGCCATCAAGGATCGCGACATCGCCAATCGCGGCACCGGCAAGGAGCCGGCAACCGACGACGAGATCCTGCAGATCCTGCAGAAGATGGTGAAGCAGCGCGACGAATCCGCCAAGATCTACGAGGATGCCGGACGCGCCGAGCTTGCCGCGCAGGAGCGCGAAGAGATCGTCATCATCAAGGAATTCATGCCCGAGCAGCTGTCGGACGAGCAGGTGACCGAAATCCTGCGGGCAGCGATTGCCGAAACGGGTGCCGAGAGCGGCCGCGACATGGGCAAGGTGATGGCCTACCTCAAAGAGAAGTATGCCGGCCAGATGGATTTCGCCAAGGCCTCCGGCCAGGTGAAAGAGCTTTTGAAGTAATTAGCCACTTCGATGCGGGACAACAGAAAAGGGCGGAAACCGGGACGGTTTTCGCCCTTTTCGCATGTCTGCGGCAAGGCGCGCTCACGATCTCTGAACCATTACACGCTATCACTTTGCCTGCGCGAAGGTCCGGACTGCGGGGCTTTGGGAGACAGTGGCATGGGAAGGCGCTTTACCTATCTGGACGAACTGCGGGGCGTGGCCGCGGTCTCGGTTGCCGTCCTTCATGCGGCGCAGGCGTTCGATTTCCCGATCCATGCACAGGCCTATCTGGCCGTCGACTTCTTCTTCTGCCTTAGCGGCTTTGTTCTCAGCAAGGCTTACGAAGAGCGTCTCAACCGGGGCGTCCTGGGCGGTTGGTCCTTTCTGCTGAAGCGGGTGCTGCGCCTCTACCCGATGATCGTCATCGGCGTCGGGCTCGGCGTCATCGCCACGATGCTTTCGACCGCACCGGAGGCGCCCAGTCTCAGCGACATTCCGATCCTGGCGGTGAGCGGCCTGTTGCTGCTGCCCTATGGGCTCATCCTCGGCCTGCAGGCATTTCCGCTCAACAATCCGCTTTGGTCGCTGTTCTTCGAGCTTGCGGCAAACGGGATCTACGGCTTTGCCGGTGTCGGCAGGAGGCGTCTGGTCTGGGACGTCGTCGTGCTCTGCGGGCTCGCGGCAGCGCTTTGCGCCATCATCTTTCGCGAGGGCACGGTGGAGGCCGCGGGCTATTCCAACGGATGGACCTTCCTCGAGGGGTTCGTGCGGGTCGGCTATTCCTTCTTTGCCGGGGTGCTGATCGCCCGGTGTAACGTCAATGCGCGACTTCCCCAGGTCCAATCCAGTTGGCCGCTGATCCTGCTGCTCGTCATCCTGTTCACGCCGCTGCCGCGGGAGATGGGGCCGGATCTGTTTGCCGCCGTCCAGATCGCTTACGACATCGTGGGCGTAACTGTCGGGATCCCGCTCATCGTCGCGCTGGCATCGGCCGTGGCAGACAGCAGCAGCCCCGATTTCGGCCGGCACATGGGCCGGCTGTCCTATCCCTTCTACGCCATCCACCAGCCGATGGTCCGTCTTGCGGCCGAGGCACAGAAGGCGAGCGGGGGCGTGGTGCCGCTGCCGATCAGTGTGGCGCTCGCCCTTGTGGTGGCCGGTTGCCTTGCGCAGCTGCTGTCGGTCCATCTCGAGGAACCGATGTTGCGGTGGTTGTCCGTAGCTTCCAGCCGGAAAGTACCGGCGCGTCCCTGTGAATAGTGGGCATTGCGTGCAAAGGCGGTAGTGTGATGGCGGCGGCATGCTTATAAGCAGGCTGGCCTCGAGGTGATGATGCGCTTTTCCAACAGCTTTCTTGACGAGATCCGCGACCGGGTGCCGATATCCTCGGTGGTCGGGCGGCGTGCGACATGGGATCGCAAGAAGACCAATGTGTCGCGCGGCGACTATTGGGCCTGCTGCCCGTTCCATGGAGAGAAGAGCCCGAGCTTCCACTGCGAGGACCGCAAGGGCCGCTACCATTGCTTCGGTTGCGGCGTATCCGGCGATCACTTCCGCTTCCTGACAGAACTCGAGGGCCAGAGTTTCCCCGAGGCGGTGCAGACCGTGGCGGACATGGCCGGCATTGCCCTGCCGCAGCCCGATCCGCAGGCGGAAAAGCGCGAGAAGGAACGCACGACGCTTCTCGACGTCATGGAAATGGCGACACTGTTCTTCCAGGATCAGCTGCAGAGCGCTGCCGGAGCCCGGGCGCGGGCCTATCTGCGCGATCGGGGCCTCACCGGGCGTACGATCGAAACCTTCCGGCTCGGCTATGCGCCGGAGAGCCGCAATGCGCTGAAGGAGCACCTGGCCGGCAAGGGCGTGCCGAAGGACCAGATCGAGGCCTGCGGCCTGGTGGTGCACGGGGAGGGGATCGCGGTCTCCTACGACCGTTTCCGCGACCGGGTGATGTTTCCGATCCTGTCGTCGCGCGAAAAGGTGATCGCCTTTGGTGGCCGCGCCATGTCGGCGGATGCGCCTGCCAAATATCTCAATTCCAACGACACGGAACTCTTCCACAAGGGACAGGTGCTCTACAATTTTGCGCGTGCCCGGCGAGCCGCCCAGTCGGGACCCGGCCGCCAGGAGGCCGGCACGATCATCGCGGTCGAGGGCTATATGGATGTGATCGCCCTCCATCAGGTGGGTGTGGAGAATGTGGTGGCGCCGCTCGGCACGGCGCTTACCGAAAACCAGCTGGAGCTGCTGTGGCGCATGACGGCGCAGCCGGTGCTGTGCTTTGACGGCGACGGCGCCGGGGTTCGGGCCGCCCATCGCGCGGCAGACCTGGCGCTACCTTTCCTGAAGCCGGGCCGCTCGGTGAGCTTTGCCATGCTGCCGGAGGGCAAGGACCCGGACGATCTGGTCAAGCAGGACGGCCGCGGCCCCTTCGACCGGGTGCTTTCGGAGGCCCGGCCTCTCGCCGCCATGGTCTGGCAGCGCGAGATCTCCGCGGCGACCTACGACACGCCCGAAAAGCGTGCCGAGCTCGAGGCGCGGCTGAAGCAGATCGTCTCGGTGATCGCGGACGAGAACGTGCGCCGGCACTACCAGCAGGACATGCGCGACCGTCTGAACGGTCTGTTCCAGCCGAACCGCGGCAACGCGCAGGGCCAGAATTCGGGCGGCGGCTTCCGGCGCGATTTCCAGCGGGGCGGCCAGCGGCCGGGCGAGCGCGGCAACAACCAGGGGCGCGGCGGACCACAGTCCGGACGTGGCCTTGGCGCCTCGGACCGACTTGTCCGATCCGGCCTGGTGCGCGGCCACCGGGAACTGCCAGCAATGAGCGAAATCGTGCTGGCGCTCACCATCATCCATCATCCGCAGTTGCTGCTGCAGGAATACGACGAGATCTCCTCGGTGGAGTTCGAAAGCCGGGACCTGCAAAGGCTGTGGTCGTGCCTTTTGACGCTCGCTGGCCGGGCAGGCAAGAACCTGTCGGTCGAAGGGCTTCGCGAACAGCTGGAGGAGAACGGGTTTACCGACCTGCTCAAGGCAATGAACCAGCAGGTGCGCAATTTGCGCCTCTGGACGGCGACGGAGGCGGCGGACCCGCAGGACGCTCTTCAGGCCTATCGTCAGACCCGCGCGCTGCATTCGCGCAACAAGGAGCTGCGCTGGCAGAAAGTGGAGCTTGAGCGTGAGATTGCCGAGACCACCGACGAGGAGCCGGAAAGGGCCGATCTTCTGGTGCGGGCGCTTTACGAAGTGCAAAACGAGATCTCCCGGCTGGAGAACCAGGAGGCGATCATCGACGGGTTCGGCGTGTTGTCCGGACGGATCAAGGGTGCGGCGATCAGCCATGGCTAGCGGTGCCCGGCCGGTTGCCGAATGCCGCTCGTGGTCGGTCTCCACGCCGCTCATTCAGGGGAATCGGCGACCTTGGCCAACCTCTTGTCTTTGCCGGTACAATGCCTACATAACCCGGTAACTTGGTTCACTTGGCTTGATCGGGCTGTGTATAACGGCATTTTCCACATTTTCCGGGGGTCAGCCTTCGGAAAGGCTTGACGGCGCGCTAAATTGTGGGAATCACCATTTCAAGCAGACTAGGCGGAGTGGGTCAAGCGCACCTGATATGGCCGGGGGATCCTGATTAACGGAAGGTTCCGCACGAGGCGACCGCCGATGGTAATCGGGAATTAAAGGTCATTCCGTTACGAGTTGGACATCGATTCGCGGAGGAGGTGTTTCACTTCCAACCGCAAGCCACCGAGCGCGGCAAGGTGGCGTTCAAGGAAAGTGACTAGATACATGGCAACAAAAGTCAAAGAAAACGAAGAAGCTGAGAACGAACGCGAAGGCGCTCATGACGGTCCGCTTCTCGACCTTTCTGACGACGCGGTCAAGAAGATGATCAAGGCCGCCAAGAAGCGCGGCTACGTCACCATGGACGAGTTGAATTCCGTTCTGCCGTCGGAAGAAGTGACCTCCGAGCAGATCGAGGACACGATGTCGATGCTGTCCGATATGGGCATCAACGTCGTGGAGGACGAAGAGGCCGAAGAGACCGCCGGCGAGGAAGAAGAAGCTAGCGACAGCAATGACGAGGAGAGCGAGGGCAGCGAGCTTGCGCCTTCCGCCGGCACTGCGCTTGCCACCGCTAAGAAGAAAGAGCCGACCGACCGGACCGACGACCCCGTTCGCATGTATCTGCGCGAAATGGGCTCGGTGGAGCTTCTGTCGCGCGAGGGCGAAATCGCGATCGCCAAGCGCATCGAGGCCGGCCGCGAGACCATGATCGCCGGGCTCTGCGAAAGCCCTCTGACCTTCCAGGCGCTGATCATCTGGCGCGACGAACTCAACGAAGGCACGACGCTGCTGCGCGAGATCATCGATCTCGAGACCACTTATTCCGGTCCGGAAGCCAAGGCTGCGCCGCAGTTCCAGAGCCCTGAAAAGATCGAGGCGGACCGCAAGCTCGCCGAAGAGAAGGAACTGACCCGCAAGGCGCGTTTCCCTGCGGCCAATGACGACGACATCACCTCCGTCGGCGGCGAAGGCCTGCCGGGCGAAGAGGAAGAAGAGGACGACGACGAGTCCAACCTGTCGCTGGCGGCCATGGAAGCCGAACTGCGCCCGCAGGTCATGGAGACGCTCGACACGATCGCCGACACTTACAAGAAGCTGCGCAAGCTGCAGGACCAGCAGGTGGAAGCCCGCCTGTCTTGCACCGGCACGCTGTCGACCGGCCAGGAGCGTCGCTACAAGGAGCTGAAGGACCAGCTGATCACGGCAGTGAAGTCGCTGTCGCTGAACCAGAACCGCATCGATGCGCTGGTCGAGCAGCTCTATGACATCTCCAAGCGGCTGATGCAGAATGAAGGCAAGCTGCTGCGACTGGCAGAATCCTATGGCGTCAAGCGCGACAGCTTCCTGGAACAGTACCAGGGTGCGGAACTCGATCCGAACTGGATGAAGTCCGTTTCCAACCTGTCGGCCCGCGGCTGGAAGGACTTTGCCAAGTCGGAAGGCACGACGATCCGGGATATCCGCCAGGAGATCCAGAACCTTGCGACAGAGACCGGCATTTCGATCGCCGAGTTCCGCCGCATCGTGCAGATGGTGCAGAAGGGCGAACGCGAAGCGCGTATCGCCAAGAAGGAAATGGTCGAGGCCAATCTTCGCCTCGTCATCTCGATCGCCAAGAAATACACCAACCGCGGCCTGCAGTTCCTCGACCTTATCCAGGAAGGCAACATCGGCCTGATGAAGGCCGTGGACAAGTTCGAGTATCGCCGCGGTTACAAGTTCTCGACCTATGCGACCTGGTGGATCCGCCAGGCGATCACCCGTTCGATCGCAGACCAGGCCCGTACCATCCGCATTCCGGTGCACATGATCGAGACGATCAACAAGATCGTCCGGACATCGCGCCAGATGCTGCACGAGATCGGCCGCGAGCCGACGCCGGAAGAACTGGCCGAAAAGCTCGCCATGCCGCTCGAAAAGGTGCGCAAGGTCCTGAAGATCGCCAAGGAGCCGATCTCGCTCGAGACCCCCGTGGGCGACGAGGAAGACAGCCATCTGGGCGACTTCATCGAGGACAAGAATGCGCTGCTGCCGATCGATGCGGCCATCCAGGCGAACCTGCGTGAAACGACGACGCGCGTGCTCGCATCGCTGACGCCGCGTGAAGAGCGCGTGCTGCGCATGCGCTTCGGCATCGGCATGAACACCGACCATACGCTGGAAGAAGTCGGCCAGCAGTTCTCGGTGACCCGCGAACGTATTCGCCAGATCGAGGCAAAGGCGCTGCGCAAGCTGAAGCACCCGAGCCGGAGCCGTAAGCTGCGCTCCTTCCTCGACAGCTAGCCGTTACTTCGTCTCGTTCGATACAGCACCACCTGAACCGGCCCCCGCAAGCGGGCCGGTTTTTTCATGCGCATTTTCCGGTGCAGTCGGCCTTCGCACGGTTTTTCCTAGGGTTTTTCGGATGATTTCCCGGCTGGGACTCGATCCGCAGGGGGAATGACCTTACATCGCTTCCATGAGCAAAGAGCAGGCGAAGGGCTATGGCAAGATCGGGTGGGGCGTCGGGGCCTCCGTCCTCCTGCACGTGCTTGTGGGTGCCGCTTTCCTGGTGCGCCTGCCCACGCCGGTGACCGAACCTCCTCAGGAGGAGACGGTGCAGGTGGAACTGGTGCCGCCGCCCGAGGAGCCCAAGCCCGAAGAGAAGAAGCCCGAGGAAGCGAAGCCCGAGGCGCCAAAGCCGCTGAACCTGACGATGGCCGACGAGCCCAAGCCCGAGGAACCCAAGGCAGAGCCGCCGAAGCCCGAGGAGCCCAAGCCCG
>UCJA01000009.1 GCA_900472675.1 Hyphomicrobiales bacterium | reverse complement strand
AGGCAGAGCCGCCGAAGCCCGAGGAGCCCAAGCCCGAGGAGCCGAAAAAGGAAGAGGCGCCACCGCCGCCACCCCCTCCGCCGCCTGCGCCCGAAGAGCCGAAGCCGGAGGAACCAAAGCCAGAGGAACCCAAGCCTGAAGAGGCAAAGCCCGAGGAGGCGAAGCCGCCGGAGCAGCCAGCCGAAGAGCCGGAGGAGGCGGGTAAGGGAAAGCCGCAGAAGCTTGACGTGCTGCGCCCGGTGGTGGAGTTCGGTGACAAGGACAGTGGGCCGCGCAAGGCGCCCGATGGCAACAGTTCCGCAGACGAGGGCACGCCGGAGGCAGAGCCGTCGGATACGCCCCCAGTGGATGCGCCGCCTGAACCGGCTGCCGCGGATGCGCCGCAAGCCCCTGAGGCGACCAAGTCCGAGCAGGCCAAGGGCATTCCTGTTCCAGAGATTGCCGTACCGGAAGTCTCGGCTTTGGCTGCCAGCGGGCAGGGCCCAGGCGCGCCCGCCCTGCCGCCGCTGCCCGATGCGGTGACGGCTGCCCTGGTGGCGCCGAACCCTTTGCCACCGGACGTACCGGAAAAGCCGGATGCCCCACCCAAGGCCGCGCCAAAGCCCGGCACGAAGCCTGCTTTGCCGGAGGCCAAGCGGCTGTTTTCCACCAGCGATACGGGCGAGGCGGTGGCCCGCACCGCGATGGGCTCCATCCCGCGTGGCATTCGTGCGAGCCAGCTCTGCAGCACTGAACTGCGCGAGCAGCTGCGGCATGGTTCGCCGTCCTACAGCCCCGAGCTGCTGCCCGCCTACAGGCTAGCAAGCGGTACGGTGATGGAGGTGCGCAAGGGTGCCTTCCGGGCGGAGGCGCAATGGTACGATTTGAGCTTCCGCTGCGAGGTGGACGAGAAGGTGACCAAGGTCACCTCCTTTGCCTTCGAAGTGGGGTCTCCGGTGCCCCAGAGCCAATGGCGCAAGCGCGGCTTTCCGGATTTCTGAACGACCGGGTAATGGCGGGCAGCGGCTAGCCGCTGCTGTCTGCCACCCTTCTTATCAGGCCTGCAGTTGTCCGGTCAAAAGCAGGGTGCGGACATCCGCCGCAACCTGGTTCGTGGCGCCGAGGGCCTCGATCAGCTGGGCCGGCCGGCTTCCGCGCAAGCCCGCGACGGTGAGCTGCTTGTCCCGCACATAGGTGTAGATGCCGCTCACCGCAAAGGCGGTGGCATGGCTGATATGGGCTGCCTGGTCGGCAAGCGTGCCACGGAACAGATCGCCTGCATAGAAGGTCCGGCGCGCGAGCGGATTGGCAAAGGCAAGCTCCAGGATCGCGACATGCTGGCGTTCCGCCGGGACCGTGTGGCCGACATGGGGTGCTGGCGGAGCGGGCTTGGCATTATCGTAAACCTCGGGCAGGTGCAGGCGAAGTTTCAGCACGGCCGGATCGCCGGCCAGCGTCTCTGCAAAGCTCTTTATAAAGGCGCCAAAACTCTCGGCATCCCCTGATCTCGACCCCAGGTGCACATGCATGCGGTCGAGGCCATCGTCGCCATTCGGCGAGGGGTTGGCGACGCGATCCACGAGGGTCGTCGAGCCTTTCGGAAGCGCATAGGCGACCGTGGCATCAAACATGTTCTGCTCGTCGGCAAACAGAATCGGGCAGGCCTCGTTGAACTCCGCCTGATCGGATGCGCTCGCAAACCCGATCTCGACGCCGCCATCGAGGACATAGTCCTCGAACGGGCTGATGCCGTCGATTTCCGGCCAGAGATGCGCATCCTGTTCCCGGTGGAAATGGGTCTGGACGTACCAGCCGAGGCCGGGAATGCGCGAGCACAGTGGGCCATGCACATCGCGCCAATAGGTCGCGAAGATCTCGTGCGGCACTTTGGGACGACGAAGGACGGTGGTGTAGCTGTTGATGGCAATGCTCTTGTCGCGGTCTGCGTAATTCTCGTGCGTCGATAAAATGGTCAAATGAAAACTCCGATCGGTGATGCGGAGGAAACGGGGGCTGGCTGCCATTGTTCCGGAGGGGGGGGTGACATCCAAAAGCATGCGCGGTGAAAAGGCGCGCATCTTAGGCGTGAAACCGACCATCGTTTGGTTCCGCCCGAACTTGAAAGTGCTGCTCTTAGGCTGATCAAGGCCCAAGTGCTCGGCAATAGCGCCACCGACGAGTTGTTCAACTCCGTCGAGGTCCTGGTCACGCCTTGGGTGGCTTGACAGTTTCAGGCAGGATATTAGTCCCAGTAGATAAGACTGTTGGCAGACATACGTTGTTCGTCTAGGTTGTGCCCAAATCTCAACGAGGCATTGCATGGACTCGGTTACACAAGCTCTTATTAAAGACTTTTCTGAAAGCAGTTCTCTCACAGCACTGCCAGCGGACAAACAATTTGAGCATTTCGCTGCCTACAGTGTGGTGTCCATGCGATACGCAGAGGAGTTTGATACGGCGGATCTAGTGGCCGGTGACGGCCAAGATCTGAACGTGGATGCGTTTGCTGTTAAAGTTAACGGACGTCTAGCGAATGACCCGGATTACATTGACGACGTCCTCGCGATGAACGGTTACTTGGATGCCGAATTCATCATTATCCAAGCGAAATCGTCTTCGAGTTTTGACGGCGCGGCGATCATTGCATTAGGCGACAACCTAGTGAACGAGGTGTTCTCAGCGACCCAGAAGCTGCCCGTGAACAGCGACGTAGCTCGCCTAATCCAAATCAAAGACCGCATACTTCAGAACGCTTCTAGATTAAAAGATAACCCCGTCTGCCGAGTGTATTATGTCTGCACCGGAAATTGGACCAATGACGCCTATCTCGTGGAAGCTCTAAAGCGTAAACGCCAGGACCTGCTTGACACGAATCTTTTCTCAGATGTGACGTTTGAACCCATTGGAGCCCGCCAACTCCAAGCATTCTACCGCGCTACCAAAACGAGTATTTCTCGTGAGGTGAAGTTCGAGAAGCTGGTCACGCTGCCGACGATTGACGGCGTTAGCGCGTCATACTTGGGTGTATTACCGGTCAAAGAGTTTCTAAAGTTGTTGGCAGATGACAGCGGCGATATCATTAAGTCGGTTTTTGTTGACAATGTCAGAGACTTTCAAGGTGACAATCCTGTTAATGCTGACATCGCTAAGACAATAACTGACGGCCTGTTTGACCAATTTGTGCTTCGGAACAACGGCATCACCATCGTTGCAAGGAACATCAAAGTCACCTCGAGCCAATATGTTCTCGAGGACTACCAGATCGTCAACGGCTGCCAAACCAGCCATGTCATATTTGCTAATCAACATCAAATTACGGGTGAGTTGTTCGTGCCGGTGAAGCTGATTCACACGGTCAGCGAGGACGTGGCACAAAGCATCATAAAGTATGCAAGCGACGGTGCTATCGAAAAAAGCCGCATCATTACCATTGGGAACCAGCTGAAGTGTTACGCCTCTGTTTTTTTGGAGTTGCCTAACCAAGCGAGTCGTTACCAAGGAACGCTGCTTAAGACGGTGAAGGACCGGATTTTTCAGGCTTCGCACAAGCCTGAGCCTTACTTCGTAGCTGCGCTGGTTGCTTACCGGTTTGAAATGGCACTCCGTAAGCTCCCAAACGAGGACCGCGATATCCGTCCTTTCAAGTATTTTCTGATGTTCGCTTTCCGGGTTCGTTTTGAGGCCGTGGACTTCCCGGGACCTGGTAACAAAAGTATCTCTGGATATTGCAAAACCTTGGAAGCCCACCTCGTGGACGCAGCGAAGGCCAAAATTGCGTTTGATGAATCGGTTCTTATCGTGCGTGAGGCTCTCCTCACGTTGAGGCTCCCTGCCGCGAGAGATAGCGCCAAATCACGCCCTTTGGTGGAGGAAGTGAAAAAGGTCGCTGTGGCATACCGTATAGCCGCTGGCGCTGTGACAGTTCCCTGAAGCTATAGCGCCACCTTATTCAGGGTTGCACCTTCGACCAGCATTATCTGCGGAATCTGCCGGCCTCGAAGGTCACCTGTATGAGTCGCGCGATAAGCAGTTTTGCTAAATTACGTGCCAAATTGCTACACAGCCGGGTTTAGCGACATGGTTATAGCCAATTTCGCCCGCAAGCCTTTAATTTGCTTATGCGTTGGAAGGTAGTGGTGGGCCCGGAGGGACTCGAACCCCCAACCAAGCGGTTATGAGCCGCCGGCTCTAACCATTGAGCTACAGGCCCTTGCCTTGGCGGCAGGCGAGACGTCGCAATGGCTCGGCGTCCCGTCCGCTGGCTCTAGCGTAAATCATCCGTGCTCACAAGGTCTGCCGCAATGGCTACACATTGAGCCTTCAGGGAGGACGGGGCGAGGGGTGGCGTAACTTGACGGCCGAGGCAGTTCGTTCGGCCTGCGTTCATGCCTTGTCCGATATCGGTATCAGCCGAACAGCCAATCGAGGGAGATCCATGTCCATGCCGTCCAGAAGCCTATCCAAGATCGTCATGCTGGCGACCGTGTGCGCACCCGTTGTCTTCCATAGCGGCATTGCTGGCGCTCAGGATGCCCGCGGTCCGCGCGAACCGGTGATCCGGGTATCGGGCGAAGGCGAAGCCTCCATCGCGCCGGATATGGCGCTGCTTTCGCTCGCCGTGGTGCGCAACGCCAAGACCGCCGATGCCGCACTTGCGGCCAATAATGCCGCCATGAAGGAGGTGCTCGCCTCCCTGCGGACCAATGGCATCGCCGACCGCGACGTCCAGACCAGCGATTTTTCCATCCAGCCGCAGTACCGCCAGCAGGAGCCAAAGAACGGCGTGATGCCGGCGCCGGAGGTGGTGGGCTACGAGGTTTCCAACATGGTCTCGGTCAAGGTCCGCGACCTTCCCAAGCTCGGCGGGCTGATCGACAGCTCCGTGAAGCTCGGCGTCAACCAGGGTGGCCAGATCAGCTTTACCAACGACAAGCCGGATGCGGTTCTCGCCGATGCGCGCAAGGCAGCCGTCGCCGATGCGCTGGCTCGGGCAAAGACGCTGTCGGAAGCGGCCGGCGTCAAGCTCGGCCGCGTCATCGAGATTGCCGAAGGCTCGGCGATGATCGCTCCTCCTCCGGTCATGCGCATGTCGATGGCCAAGGAGAGAAGCGATGCGGTTCCGGTCGCCAGCGGCGAGAACAGCTATAACGTCACCGTCAACGTGACCTTTGCCATCGATCCTTAGTCTCGAGACCGGATGGCCGGGGGTGTGTCCGGATTTTTCGGGCGCATCCCTTTGCCTTTTGAAGGCTTGATGTTTGCCTAGGCAGAGAGGTGCAGGACGATCTCGCGCCGGTGCGGCCTGTCGCGATGTTCAAACAGATAGATGCCCTGCCAGGTGCCGAGCCACAGCCGGCCGTCTTTCACCGGAATACTGAGCGAAACCGCCGTCAGCGCCGCCTTGATATGGGCCGGCATGTCGTCCGGTCCTTCCGTTGTGTGGGTTACCCAGCGCATGTCGGGGTGGTCGGTCCTCGGCACAAGCCGTGCGAAAAAGCTGTCGAGATCGCGGCGGACGTCCGGATCGGCGTTTTCCTGAATCAGCAGCGAGCAGGAGGTGTGGCGGACAAAGACGGTGAGCAAGCCTTCGCCGTGACCATTGTTCTTGACGAACTGGGCCGCCTGGCCGGTGACCTCGTAGAGCCCCTGGCCCTGCGTTTGGATGGTAAAGATGGTCTGGGCCATGTGCGTCTCCCTTGTCTTCCGGTTATCCCTCGAGCGTCTTCACCTTGGCAAGCTCGGGAAACAGGCGGAACCAAAGCACGACCACGACCAGGGTGCCGAGACCGCCGATCACCCCCGTCGCGACCGGGCCGAGCAGGCCTGCCAGCAGGCCTGATTCGAACTCGCCGAGCTGGTTGGATGTGCCGATGAAGAGCGAGTTGACCGCATTGACGCGGCCGCGCATCTCGTCGGGCGTCAACAGTTGCACCAGCGAACTTCGCACCACGACGCTCACGGTATCGGCCGCGCCAAGCACGGCCAGGCAAGCGACGGATAAGAGAATGCTGGACGACAGCGAAAAGCCGATGGTGGCGATGCCGAACACGGCGCAGGCCATCATCATCCGCTTCCCGACATTGGTCCTCAAGGGACGGCGGGCCAGCAGGATCGCCATTCCGAGCGCACCAACGGCGGGGGCTGCGCGCAGGAAGCCGAGGCCCCAGGGGCCGGCATGAAGAATGTCGCTTGCAAAGATCGGCATCAGTGCGGTGGCGCCGCCCAGAAGCACGGCAAACAGATCCAGCGAGATGGCGCCCAGAATGATCGGGCGGCTGCGCACGAAGGCGACGCCGGCAAAGACGGAGGTGAGCGTCACCGGTTCGCGCGGTGCGACCCGGCGTTCGATGCGGATGCAGAGAATATGGATGCAGGCGACCGCCATCAGCACCACGGCGACCAGGAAGGGGGCCGCGGGGCTCAACCCATAGAGCAGGCCGCCGGCGGCAGGGCCGATGATGAAGGCTGCCTGCTGGAGCGAGGTGGAGGTGGCGACCGCCTGCTGCAGGAGGGAGGCCGGCACGACATTCGGCAGAAGGGCGGTGCTGGTGGGTTGCTGGAAGGCTGTCGCCGCACCGAGCAGCGTAACGGCTGCAAAGATGACCGCCGATGTGACCCAGCCCTCCCAGATGGCCAGCACAATGCAAAGCGCCACAAGAGCCTGGACCGTCTGGCAAAGGAAGACAATCATTCGCCGATCGAAACGGTCGGCCACCTGGCCTACCACCAGCGTCAGGAAGAAGCGCGGCAGGAACTGGCAGAAACCGACAAAACCGAGCGCAAAAGCGCTGTGGGTGAGGTCATAGATCATCCAGCCGACGGCGATGGTCATGGCCTGGGTTGCCAGTGCCGTCAGGACCCGCGATGAGGCGAGGTGCAGGTAGCCGGGGTGATGGAGAAGGCTGTCTGAAGTCTGCCGAGCTAAGCTGTTCATGCCACGCCATCACCTGCGGCCGCCCGGGAGCGGCAATCACCTTGCCGTCCCTGTTCTTCCTCCGTCTGCGACTTGTCAATGGTCAAATCGCTGCGGGTCGGCGGTGCTGATCGGTCATGCCGCAGGCAGGCCGCGGTTAGGCTGCGGGCAGGGCCTCGATGGAATCGACCCGATCCGGATAGAAGGCGAGGTGATCCTTGATGCCGGCGACGGCGGCATGCGGGTCTTCGTAGGACCAGACGGCATTGCGGGCGCGGTCACCGCCGCCTTGAATGCTGTAGTAGGATGCGTCGCCCTTATAGGGGCAATGGGTGGAATGGCTCGTGCGCTCGAGCGCCGCCATGTCCGCTTCCTCGCGCGGGATGTAATAGACGGGCGGGTAGGAGGCCTCCTGCAGCACGAGGGCATTTGCGCTGTCGGCGATGACCTTTCCGCCGGCCTTGACGACGATCCGGCGGGCCGCCGGTTCCACCGTGATGGGGTGGCCGGGGCCGGGAATTTTGACTGGCTGAGCAGACATCTGCTGGTTCTCCCTTTGATGTGGCGTGGAGGCCGGACGTGGCTTCAGTTGATATGGGTTCGGTTTTGCGGAGCGCCAAGGGACGGGCAAAGGCAAATGGTCCCCCTCACTTGCAGTTTCTAACACTTGGTGCTGCGCCCCAAGATGTTGAAACTGCTTTCTCTCCCTCAAGGGGAGAGAGGGCGCTGCGCAAGAGGAGAGAGTGCGTTAAAGCTTGCCGTAGATCTCCAACGATAGGGCTTGATGCGGCTTTCCCTCTCCCCTTGAGGGAGAGGTTACAAGATCACGAGCTTAGCGCAGCTAAGTCGTAGATCTTGTTGGTGAGGGGGTGGGGTTTGGCCTCGTATTCCGAGAGGTCCCCCTCACTTGCAGTTTCTAACACTTGGGGACTGCGCCCCAAGGTGTTGAAACTGCGTTCTCTCCCTCAAGGGGAGAGATGGGCTGCGGCGCAAGGGGAGAGAGTGTCGAGCTTGCCTTAGATTTCCAACGATAGGGCTTGATGCGTCTTTCCCTCTCCCCTTGAGGGAGAGGTTACAAGATCACGCGCTTAGCGCAGCTAAGCCGTAGATCTTGTTGGTGAGGGGGTGGGGTTTGGCCTCGTATTGGAATAGGCCCCCCTCACTTGCAGTTTCTAACACTTGGTGCTGCGCCCCAAGGTGTTGAAACTGCTTTCTCTCCCTCAAGGGGAGAGAGGGCGTCGGCGCAAGGGGAGAGAGTGTCGCGCAAGAGGAGAGAGGGGGCCGGCGCAGCGGATCCGCGCCGTTCGCAGGCTTGCCAAGCCGCGGCAAGAATGCAAATGATCACTTGGAGGCATCTTGTCAGATGAGATGGCCAATTAGTATGACAAGCTGGTGCTGCGGCGTCAGTCGGGCGATGGACGGGAGGATCTGCATGTTGAAGACACTGTTGCTGACGGGGGCTGCCGGCGGCGTCGGCCGGGCGATCCGGCCAATGCTGGGCGGGCTCGCCGAGAAGGTCGTGCTGTCGGATCTCGCGGAGATCACCGATCTTGGCGCGCACGAGACCTTCCTCGGCTGCGACCTGGCGGATGCGGCCGGCGTCGCGAAGATGATGGAAGGCGTGGACGGCGTCATTCATCTCGGCGGCGTGTCGGTCGAGCGGCCGTTCGACCAGATCCTGCAGGGCAATATCGTCGGTCTCTACAATCTCTACGAAGCGGCCCGCCACCACGGCATGCCGCGCATCGTGTTTGCCAGCTCCAATCACGTGGTTGGCTACTACCGCCGAGACGAGCATATCGACTCTCTTGTGCCGCCGAAGCCGGATTCGCTTTATGGCGTCTCCAAGGTGTTTGGCGAAGCGGTCGCCAGCATGTATTTTAGCAAGTTCGGCCAGGAAACCTTGTCGGTGCGCATCGGGTCGTGCTTCGAAAAGCCGGCCAATCCGCGCATGCTGGCCACCTGGCTCAGCAGCCGCGACTTCGTCTCGCTCTGCGAACGAGCCTTTGCGGCACCGCGGCTTGCCTACACGGTGGTTTACGGCGCTTCCGCCAATGACGAACAGTGGTGGGACAACCGCCATGCGGCGTTCCTCGGCTGGAGCCCGAAGGACAGTTCCGCCCCGTGGCGGGCGGAAGTGGAAGAGGCTGCCGGCCGGCAGGATCCGAACGACCCCGCAGTCATCTACCAGGGTGGCGGGTTTGCATCCGCCGGACATCCGGAAGACTGAGAGCTGCGGTCGCGGGATTGCTGCAGGCTGATGAACTTGATAAGTAGCGTCAAGTTCAAGTCTGCAGGATCTCGACATGACCTTCCAGCCCCGGATGGACAACCAGATCGAAGGGTTCTCCGTGATGGGAGGCCTTCGAAGGCGCTATTGGAACGGCATCACGGCCGACCTGTGGGACGTGGAATGCGCGCCCTATGCCGGCGGACATTACGTGGCGCGGGACCCGAGGCTGTTCATCCTGCTCGGTCACCGCGGCCGGGGACGGCCCGCGGTGCGGCGCTCGAAGGACGCGTGCTTCGAGTTCCAGGACAGCCGGCAGAGCCCGATCTCCTTTGTGCCGGCCGAGATGGACCTGTGGATGGAGATCCGCGAGGTCGAGGCCGTGCGCCACCTGGACATCCACTTCGATGCGGACAGCGTGGCCCGACGGCTGGGCGATGAGCTTGACCCGCAGCGGCTGCAGGATCCGCGACTGCTATTCTTCGACCAGAAGGCTTTCGGTCTGGCCGAGCTGATCGCCGCCGAAGTTGCCAATCCCGATCCGCTGCACGATCTCTACGGAGACGGCCTGGCGCTGGCGCTGCTGATCGATGTGCTGAAGCTCACCAAGGCGCCCACCCGCAAGCGGGGCGCGCTGGCGCCCTGGCAGTTGCGGCGGGCAACCGCATTCATCGAGGCGAACTGCCTGCGCGGCATCCGGCTGGAGGAGCTGGCTAGCCTGACGGGACTGTCGCAATCCCACTTCAGTCACTCGTTCAAGGCCTCGACCGGGATCGCGCCGCATGACTGGCAGATGCGGGCGCGGCTCGAGCGCGCCAAGAGCATGCTTCTGCGCAGCGACCAGCCCCTGACGGCCATCGCCGCCGAATCGGGCTTTGCCGACCACGCCCATTTCAGCCGCGTCTTTCGCCGCTACATGGGAGCTACTCCGTCTCGCTGGCGCCTGATCCACAAGTCCTGACGCCAACCAGCCCCAACTCCTCCGCAGATTGCCCAAGTCGGATCAATTTCGCCAAGAACGGACAAGCGCTCTTTTTAATATTGAGTTATTCACTCAAGTTATGGGGTTGCGCTCGGGCGCGATGCGATTGGGGTAGACGATGCGTAAATTGACGAGATTTTCCCGCCTGAACATGAGCCTGTGTGCAGGCGTGGCGCTTCTGGCCATCTGCGCTGCCGCGCCGGTGCAGGCGCAGACGCAGGAACAGGCCCAGACGGGGGGCGACACGACGACCCTTGCACCGATCGTGCTCAATGCCGGGGGCGAGACGGGAACCGGTCCGGTCAAGGGCTATGTCGCGAAGCAATCGACGACGGGCTCCAAGACGGATACGCCGCTGAACGAGATCCCGCAGGCGGTGTCGGTGGTCGGCAGGCAAGAGTTGAACGACCGCGGTGTCGTCAACAAGATCGACGAGGCGCTGCGCTATACGCCGGGCGTCACGGCTGCTCCCTTCGGCACGGACCCGGATACGGACTGGGTCTATATCCGTGGCTTCGATGCGACGCAGACGGGTCTCTATCTCGACGGCATGCAGCTCTATGGCTACGGCTTCGGTGCCTTCCAGATCGACCCGTTCATGCTGGAGCGGGTGGAGGTGCTGAAGGGCCCGGCCTCGGTTCTCTACGGTGGCGGCAATGCGGGCGGCATCGTCAACGAGGTGCGCAAGCGGCCGACGGACGAGCCCTATTACTACACCGAGATCGGCATCAACTCGGACGGCAATGCCTTCACCGGCTTCGACATCTCCGACAAGCTGGACGAGAGCGGCATCTACACCTACCGCCTGACCGGCAAGATCTCCGGCGGGGAGGGCTATTCCGACTTCCAGAACGACCTGCGCGGCTTCATCATGCCGCAGGTGACTATCTCGCCGGATGAGAGCACCAAGCTCAACATCTGGGGCATGGTCTCCGGGCTCGACCAGCGGCATACGGGCAATGGTTTCTTCCCCTATGAAGGGACGGTCACCAAAGCCCCGTTCGGAAAGATCGACCGGGACGCCTTTCTCGGCGAGCCGGGCATCGACCGTGGCTGGTACAGCCAGCAGATGGTGGGCTACGACCTGACCCACGAATTCGACAACGACTGGAAGGTGTCGTCGACTGCCCGCTACGGCCACCTGAAGAAGTTCGAGGATGCGCCTTATGCCTATGGCTATGTGAACACGACTGACCCGACCGATCCCGGCTATTACCAGATCAACCGCATCGGCTTTACCGGACGCTCGGAGGTGAATACCTTCACCATCGACAATCATCTGGAAGGCAAGGTCGATACGGGTCCGCTGGAGCATACGGTGCTGCTGGGGCTGGACTACAAGTACTACCAGCTGGACAACAATCAGGCGTCATCCACGGCCACCTCGATCGATCCGCAAGATCCGGTCTACGGCGCGCCGCAGCCGGCGAACCTCGTCTACAGCAACCAGCTGATCACGCAGCAGCAGGTCGGCGTCTATGCGCAGGATCAGATCCGCTTTGGCGACGGCTGGCTGGTGACGCTCAACGGCCGCTACGACTATGTCCACACGGATACGGACAACCGCGCCACCGCCTATGGCACCTCGCCGGACTACAGCTACAACAAGGCGGCGGCGAGCGGCCGCGCGGGTCTCGCCTATGAGTTCGACAACGGCGTGACGCCCTATGCCAGCGTCGGCAGCTTCTTCAACCCGACGATCGCGGTTAGTGCAACGCCGAACAATACGCCTGAGGAAGGCGAGCAGTATGAAGTGGGCGTGAAATACGACCCGAGCTTCATCGACGGCACCTTCACCGCCTCGCTCTTCCACCTCAACCGTCGCAACGTGGTGGTGACCGATCCGGCGACCTTCCTGGCCGAACAGATCGGCGAGGTCGAGTCGCGCGGGATCGAGCTCGAAGGCAAGATCAACCTCGACCAGAACTGGAAGCTGCTAGCCTCCGCCTCCTACACGGATCTCGAGGTGAAGGAAGACATCGTTGCCGGTTATGTGGGCAAAAAGCCGTGGCTGGTGCCGGATACCACGGCGTCTCTGTGGGTCGATTATTCCGTGACCGACGGCACGTTCGAAGGGGTGAGCCTGGGTGCCGGTGTGCGTTACCAGGGCGAGAGCTATGCCGACCGCCTCAATACGCTGAAGGTGCCGGATGCGACCGTGTTCGACGCGGCCGTCCGCTACAAGAAGAACGGCTGGGAAGGCTCGCTCAACGTCTCCAACCTGTTCGACAAAGAGTACGTGCGCGGTTGCCAGGGTGCGTCCACCTGCGGCTACGGCGATGCGCGAACGGTGACGTTCAAGCTGAGCAAGGTCTGGTAGCAGCGCTTATTGCGCAAGCAAACGGCGGGCCCGGTGACGGACCCGCCGTTTTGTGTGTCTGGAAAGCGCTTTATGGATGTGGATCAGGCCGTCGGCTGCTTGGTCTTGCGCAGATAGGGCAGGACCGTATCGAAGGCGCCGAAGCGAGCAATCGCATCCTCGTTGGATACGGCAGCGGTGATAATCACGTCCTCGCCCTGCTGCCAGTTGGCTGGCGTCGCCACCTGGTGCTTGGCGGTCAGCTGGATCGAGTCGATGGCGCGCAGGATCTCGTTGAAGTTGCGGCCCGTCGTCATCGGGTAGGTGAGGATCAGCTTGATCTTCTTGTCCGGACCGATGACGTAGACGGAGCGGACGGTCGCATTGTCGGCCGGTGTGCGGCCTTCCGAAGAGGCGCCGGTTTCGGCCGGCAGCATGTCGTAGAGCTTGGCGACGTTGAGGTCACGGTCGCCGATCAGTGGATATTCGACCTCGAACCCTGTGGCGGTGCGGATGTCGTCCTTCCACTTGCCGTGGCTTTCGACGGGATCGACGGAGATACCGATGATCTTGACGCCGCGCTTGCGAAACTCGCCTTCGAGGCCTGCCATCGCGCCAAGTTCCGTCGTACAGACGGGCGTAAAGTTCTTCGGATGCGAGAAGAGAACGGCCCAGCCGCTGCCGATCCAGTCATGGAAATGGATCGACCCTTGCGTGGTCTCTGCCGTGAAATCCGGGGCTATATCGTTGATCCGAAGCGTCATTCTGTCAGTTCCTCTGGCGTTTGTCCCTGCGTCGCGCAGTGTTTGACCTGCCTTCGCTGACTTTGGTTTTCGTGGCAAGTGTAGCCCTTGCCCATCTCAGCGCCACAACGATTGTTCCAAAAACTGCGGTGTCCGGAGGTTATGTTGCTCCAACTGCCGCCTTCAACAGTATCGGACTTCCTCACTTCCGGCGCTCAGTGGCCGCCTCCACCGCCACCGGATTTGAGATCGACGTTGCGCAGGATGAGCGCCAGCGGAATGGTGCAGGCCGAGACGATGGCGAGCGTGTAGAACACGTCGATGTAGGCGAGGTAGCTTGCCTGTTGTTGAACCTGCTGGCCGATGTAGCCCATGGCCTGGCTCTGCGCGTCGGCGGCGCTGGCACCGCTCTGCGCAAAGAAGCGCTGAATCGTGCGCATGGACTCCATATAGGCGGGGTCCGAGGGCACGATATGCTCCACCAGACGGCTTTGGTGCCACTGCTCGCGGTGCGCCAGAACGTTTGAGGCGATCGAGACCCCGATTGACCCGCCTGTGTTGCGTGCGGCGTTGATGAGAGCCGAAGCCTGGTCGGTCTGATCCGGGCGCAGGCCGTCGTAGGAGGCGGAGGTGATCGGGATGAAGATCAGCGGTAGGCCAAGGCCGAGGATGGCGCGCGACCAGACGAAGAAACCGAAGTTCAGGTCCGGGTTCAGCCGCGTCATGTCATACATGGCAAGCGAGATGATCGTCGCGCCGATCGCGATCAGATATTTCGGCTGGACGAGCGAAGACACCCGGCCGACGATTAACATCATCATCATGGTCACCAGGCCGCCCGGCGACAGCGCCAGGCCTGCCCAGGTGGCGGTATAACCGTAGTTTTCCTGCAGCACCTGCGGAACATACTGGGTCGTGGCGATGAGGATCGCGCCCGTGGCCAGCATGACGATCACGCAGGAACCGAACTGGCGGGAAGCAAGCAGCTTGATATCGATGACCGGATTGCGGGCGGTCAGAAGCCAGGGGATTGAGCCAGCCAAAGCGAGGATGCAGATGGTCGTCGCGACAACGATGAAGCCTGACTCGAACCAGTCTTCCGTCTGCCCGCGATCGAGCACCAGCTCGAGTGCGCCAAGGAAGGTTGCGAGCAGCAGGAAGCCGATCAGGTCGAACCGGATGCCCTTGCGGCGCATCTCCTCGCGCTTCTTACGCAGCTGTTCGGGTTCCTGGACGAGGAAATAGACGAGCGTGAACGCCAGTGCACCGACCGGGCCGTTGATCAGGAAGCACCAGTGCCAGGAGAAGTTGTCGGAAAGGTAACCGCCGAGGGTGGGACCGATGACCGGTGCGACGACGACCGCAATGCCAAAGATCGCGAAGGCCTGGCCACGTTTTTCCTTGGGGAAGGAGTCCGTCAGGATCGACTGGGAGATCGGCACCATGCCGCCGCCGGCAAAGCCCTGGATCATGCGGAAGATGAGCAGCGAGGGCAGATCCCAGGCCAGCCCGCAGAGGATGGAGGCGATCGTAAAGGTGGCGAGGCAGATGAGATAGACACGCTTGCGACCGTAGCGCTGGGCAATGAAGCTCGATGCGATTAGCGTGATCGCATTGGAGACCAGATAGGTGGTGACGACCCAGGAGGCTTCGTCGGAGCTGATCGCAAGGCCGCCGGAGATGTAGCGCAGGGCGACGTTGGCGATCGTCGTGTCCAGCACCTCCATGAAGACGGCGACCGCCACAACGACGGCGACGAGCCAAGGATTGGTGGTGCGGGTGGGCTCAGCGCGCGCCGATCCGCCGGTTGCCGACGCGGTCGCCACGTCAGTTCCTCGGCCGGACGGTCACGGTGGGCAGGACGGACATGCCTGGCCCGATCGAGACGTCCTGCGGCCACTGGTCGACCTCGATCTTGACCGGCACCCGCTGCGTCACCTTCACATAGTTGCCGGTCGCGTTTTCTGCGGGCAGGAGGGAGAAGGCCGTGCCCGATCCGGGCTGTACCGAGACGACCTTGCCGTGCAGTTGGTGGTCGGGATAGGCATCGATGGTCAGATCCACCGGCTGGCCGGGCCGCATGTCGGCAAGCTGCGTCTCCTTGAAGTTCGCGGTGACCCAGACGTCGTCGGGAACGAACATGGTGACTGCCTGACCGGCCTCGAGGAACTGGCCCTTCGAGCCGCTGAGGCGCACGACGCGTCCGGGCTGAGCTGCCGTCAGCGTGGTGTAGCTGAGGTTCTGCTCGGCGGTTTCCCGCTGCGCCTCAGCCTGCTTCAGGCTTGCCTGGGCGCTGTTCCTTTGAGCCTCTGCGGCTGCCTTGTTCTTCATGGCCGAGGTGACGCTCGCCTGTGCCTGGCTGTCGCTTGCCTGCGCTTGGCGAAGGTTGGATTCGGCCTGCTGCGAGGTCTGCAGGCTACCGGCGCCGCCTTGGAGAAGCTGGCGCTGGCGGCTCGCCTCGTCCTTGGCAAACTGCAGGGCCGCCGCTGCCGAGGTTTCCTGGGCTCGGGCTTCGTCGATAGATGCGGAGGCGACGTCGATCTGGGCGCTCGCGTTGGCGATGGCGGCCCTGGCCGACTCCACCTGCGCTTCGGCCTGGTCGAGGGCGATCTGGTAATCGCGCGGGGCGATTTTTGCGATCATGTCACCAGCGCCGACGTGCTGGTTGTCGGTGACGGCAATCTCGTCGATGTAGCCGGAGACACGCGCGGAGACTGAGAAGTTGCGGGCGTCGACGAAGGCATCGTCCGTGGTTTCATAGGGATGATAGTAGATCAGCCAGACGAAGTAGCCGGCAATCCCTAGAGCGATAAGCGCGAGAAGGATCAGCGCAATCCAGACCGGATGGCGTCGGACAATCGACGGCTTCTTCTCGTCGTGCTCGTCTGGGGCATTCTCGTCGTTCGGGTTACGGTTCTGATCTTCAGGGGGCGTTTCGTCGTGCTCGGAACTGGCGCGCTGGACTTCGGGCACGGGTGACCTCTCGCGGTGATGCAGGATTTCGCGAGAACGTCGGGGCGGATTAAATGTTCCTCCGCGGCTATCACGCAAAAAAGCCCCGCAGGTGCCAGGGCACGCTGCGGGGCGAAGAAGGTCCAGTCGCTTACTCGATGACCTGCACGACGGTGCGGGTTTGCGGATCGACGATCACGCGTTCCTTGTTGACGATGGCATAGGAATATTTCGGCGAGTCCGGGACGGGTGTCAGGACAACGGTTTCCGGGACCGGCTTGCCGACCACGAACCGCTCCTTCACGACGACCGTTTCGGTCGGCATGGGCTGTTCCTGAACATAGGTCACAACCCGTTCCGGCGGGGGATCGATCGCGGTTCCGGCTACGGCACCGACCACACCACCCACGGCAGCGCCGACCGGTCCACCGACGATCGCTCCGGTGACGGCCCCGCCAGCGGCACCATTGACCGTACCCTGCTGGGCGAAAGCGGCCGGAGCAAGTCCGGCAAGGATCATCGACGAGATGAGAAGAGCCTTGGTTTTCATGATCGTTCCTTTGCACTTTAAGATGCAGTTGATGTTGATCGTGCCTGCTCAGGTCGAGCAGCCATAGCATCAGAATTCGCAACCACGGGTCTGCGTTCCCGGCTGGGTCTTCAGTCCGGCGGGCCCTAGGACCAAAGGCTCAAGCCTATGTGCCCAAAGGCCCGGCGGGGTGGACAGGGCCGGGGATGTCGGGTTTCCTCATCGTGTCTGCGCTGTCGCTTCCGACGCACGAAGGCCCGCCGGTGACCTGCCCAAGAGCACCGCGATGTGAGCCGAAACGGCCTTCTGCGCGTTATAGGGATCGAGATGTCCGATGCGACCAGCCTCTGCGACAGGGCAGACGGTCGGCAAGGTCTTTCGGAAAGCGCAACAGGAGGTCAGCTCATGAAATCGAGACGAGAGCTGATGCTGTTGGGCGGTGGCGCCCTTGCCGGGCTTCTGGCCGCCGGCTCCGTCGACGCATGGGCGGACAATGGCGGTGGTGGCGGTAAGGGCGGCAGCGGAGGTGGAAGCGGCAACGGCGGCGGTGGTCGCGGCGGCAGCGGAAACGATAGCGGCGGCGGCAAGGGCAGCGGGAATGGCAGCGAGGGTGCGAGCAACGGCAATGGTGGCAACCAAGGCGCCGGGCAAGGCCCTGGAAGCCCCGGCGGCCAGGACGACGCAGGACCGGATGGCTCCGCGACCGGTCCGGACAAGGGCCCGGACGACAGCCCAGGCAAGGACCAGGACAAGAGCCCGGACGACAGCCCGGCAAAGAATACGGACACCGACCGGGGGCTTTCAGTGCGTCACGCCAACGGCACGGTAGAGCGCATCACCTCCGACCGTTACGAGATGCGCGACGCGCGGTCGCGGACCATCGTCAACCGCCGGGCCACCGCCGCAGACCGTAAGCGGCTGGAAACGTTCAGCCGCTGAGGCGGCTCTCCGTCGCGTCGCGCAGTGCGAGTGCCGCCTCGGTCCGGTTGGTGACCTTGAGCTTGGCGAGAATGCGGGTCATGTGGTGCTTGACAGTCTTTTCGTGCAGGTCCAACTGAATGGCCACCCGCTTGTTGCTGAGGCCGGAGGCAACGAGGTTCAGAACCTGCTGCTCCCTTTCCGTCAGCTCCGCCATCAGGTCGCGCTTTTCGCTCGCTTCCCGGGCCTCGGACATTCCGGCGATCAGGCGGGCCGACAGGGAGGGCGAGACATAACTTTCGCCCGATGCCACGGTCTTGATCACGTCTGCCAGCGATCGCGAGCCGATGCCCTTCAGCACATAGCCCTTCGCGCCCAGCCGCAACGCCTTGGCAATGTCGTCGTTGGCTTCGGAGACCGTCAGCATGATGATCTTCAGGGCCGGGCAGGCCTCCAGTGCGCCGGAGACGGCATCGAGCCCGTTGCCGGGCATGGAGATATCCATCAGCAGGACGTCGGGGCAAAGATCATTGACGATCTTCAACGCTTCGTCGCGTGAACCGCCTTCGGCGACAATCTCAAACCCGTCGATTTCGCCCAGGCTGCGGATCACGCCCTCGCGAAAAAGGGGATGATCGTCGATGACCGCCACTCGTATTCCCGCCATCAGGAATTCTCCATTTCGTTTACATTCAGAGACATGCGCAGGGTTGTTCCCGCATTGGACGAAGTGATCCCGAAGGTTCCGCCGAGGCTCTCGATCCGCTCGCGCAGGCCCGCCAGGCCAAGCCCGCCGTCGCGTGTAACGGACGGGTCGAAGCCGTCGCCCTGGTCACTGACCTCGATGATAATGCTGCCATCCTCAAAACCCTGCCGCACCCGCTGGCCTCGTCCACCTGCATGTCGGAAGCCGTTATTTAGTGCTTCCTGCACAAAGCGGTAGATGGAGATCTTGGCAGACTGCGCCAAGTGGCGGGATGGGCCCTCCATGGA
The DNA here is from genome assembly GCA_900472675.1 of Hyphomicrobiales bacterium. GTDB lineage: Bacteria > Pseudomonadota > Alphaproteobacteria > Rhizobiales > Rhizobiaceae > Neorhizobium. Next base: position 604,472 of record UCJA01000009.1, on the reverse strand, counting down.
GAGCTCCACCGGCGCACCGGTGCGCTGCGAATGGGCGGCGACGGCACGACGCAGGATGTCGGGAAGGTCGGAGGCTTCGATTTCGGGAAGGACCAGGCCGGTGCAGATGCTGCGGATGTCGTCCATGGCTTCCTGCAGGCGATCCTTGATCGCGGCGATCTCCTTTTCCCGCGCCTGTGCGGGGGCTGCCGGATCGAGCAGGAGTTCGCTGTCGACCCTCAGCGCCGCATAGGCGACGAGCTGGGCTGGGCCATCATGGAGATCGGCACCGATACGGCGCAGGAAGCTTTCGTTGAGTGCGGTGGCCCGCTGCGAGGCACGCTGCGCCCGGGCATGCAGAGCCCGGTTCTGCGACAGCAGCGAGGAGAGTTCCGTGACGCGTTCGGTCAGCGCCTTCTGCTGCTGGGCGATGGTGCGGCTGCCGCGAAAGACGATGGCCGACAGAAGAAGAAAGAAAAGGAGGGTGACGCCGGCGACGGCCAGCCAGCTCCGCAGGCGGGCTTGCGACAGGCTGCGATGGAAATCTTCGGCTGCCTCGTAGAACTCGCTGACGGCCACGACTTCGCCGGACCAGGGCTGCAGGACGGGATTGTAGATCTCCAGGAGCGGCTTTCCGAGTGCGCGTTCCGCCTCGCTTTCCGGATCGTCCGGGTAGCCGAACTGCGCCACCATCTGGCCGCCAAAGGCGATGCCGAGATCCTTGTTGGGCGGGAAACGCTTGCCGAGCATGGCCTTGTCGGTCGAATAGAGGATGGTGCCGTCGGATCGCCACAGGCGGAAAGAAATGACCCTGCCGCCGAGTGCACCCTGGCCGAAGGTTTCGTCGAGCACCCGGGTCGTGACGTCATCCAGCGCCTTTGTGGTTTTCAGGTCCGGCAGAATGGGCGCAATGACGCTGTCCACGTAGAGGGCAGTGGTGGCACCGGAGTTACGCGTGACGGCGTCCTCGATGAGGCTGGTAACGAGGGCGCCCACCACCACCATGGCGCAAAGCGATATGACCCCGCCCGCCAGCAGGAACTGCCGGGCCAGGGACTGCTCGTTCCAGCGACGCAGAATGCCGATCGTATGCAAGGGACACCAATGGTTTGTCTGCTGCGCATACCTATGGCAACAGCGGCTGTGGTCAATGCTGCAGGTGGATGTAGCGCGCTTTCACGGTCGTTGGTTGCGCGGGGCTAGCAAAGCCCGGGCTACGGAGAGTCAGGCCTGCTGCTGGAACATGCGCCGGAAATGCGCGTTCATGCACGACCGATTGGAGGACCTGATGATCCCTGACAACAAGCTCGAACTCTACGCCAGATCCGGATATGCGGCGCGCGGTGCTGTCTATCTCCTTACCGCGACCATGGCGCTGCTATCGTCGTTTGGCGGCGGGCGGCCGGATTCGAAGTCGGCGATGCAGATCCTTCTCAACCAGCCGTTCGGTCAGATCTGGCTGGGCTTGATCGGGGTCGGTCTTGTCGGCTTCATCGTCTGGCGGCTGATCCAAGCGATCTTCAACACCGATCACCACGACAGCGACTGGAAGGGCTATGGCGCCCGGGCCGTGCTTCTGGTCAGCGTTGCGACCTATATCGGTCTTGCCGCCTTTGCGATTGGCCAGGCTTTTCATCTCGGCTTTGGCGGCGGCTCCTCCGACGGCGGTAGCAGTTGGACCGCCTGGCTGATGAGCCAGCCGTTCGGGCGTTACCTGGTCGGCCTGCTGGCGCTTGGCATCCTCGGCGGCGGCATCGCAAACATTTTCCGCGGTGCGACCCGGGCCTATGCCAAGCACTTCGAGCAGAACTGGCAAAAGCACACAACTCTCGACTTCATCTGCATGTTCGGGCTGATCGCGCGCGGCGTCATTCTGCTGATCGTCGGTGGTTTCTTCCTGTACGCCGCCTTTGCCGTCGATCCGCAGCAGGCGGGCAGCACGGCCGATGCGATGATCTGGGTGCGCAAACTTCCCTTTGGCGCGATGCTCTATATGATCGTGGCGCTTGGGCTGTTCGCGTTCGGCGCCTATGGCCTCATCGAGGCACGCTACCGGATCGTCAGGCCGCCGACGGTGCAGCAGGCGCGCCGCGCCGTTTCCGTCTGAGGTTTTGAGTATGGTCAAGCAAGGCATCATGTTGTCCCAACGCCTCCGTCAGAGGATCGTCGAGCGGTTCGTCGGGTTCGAGGCAATCAGCCTCGTCACCTTCGGCGTCATCGCGGGTGGCCTGTTTCTATTCGTGAAGCTGGCCAGCGAAGTGAGGGAGGGCGAGACCCGCGCGTTCGACGAGTGGATCCTGCTCGCGCTACGGGTGCCTGGCGATCTCGGCACGCCGATCGGTCCCTCCTGGCTCAGCTTTGCCATGAACGACATCACAGCGCTGGGCGGTTTCACCGTGCTGTCACTAATGACGACGCTTGCGACCATCTACCTGCTGCTCGGGCGCCGGAGAGAGATGGCCATTTTCATGTTTGCCTGTATCGCAGGCGGCTGGATCGTCAGCCAGCTGGCGAAGCTCGGCGTGGCGCGTCCCCGGCCGGATATCGTGCCGCATCTGGTCGAGGTGCATAACCTTAGCTTTCCGAGCGGCCACGCCATGCTGTCGGCCATCACCTACCTGACGCTCGGCGCAATGCTGTCGCGGGCCGAGCAATACCGTTCGACGCGGATTTTCCTGCTGTTTGCCGGTATCCTGCTGACGCTGCTGATCGGGCTTAGCCGCATCTATCTCGGCGTGCACTATCCGACGGACGTGCTGGCCGGGTGGTGCGCTGGTGCGACCTGGGCTGCAGGCTGCTGGCTGGTGGCAAGACGGTTTATCTCCCCAAAGGCCAGCAGTCCCGAACAGCCGGACGTCAACTCAGGTCCTTGAACAGGACGTTCTGATCAGTGAGGTAGCGCGCAAAGATCGGCAGGCTGGCGCCGCCGATGGCGCGGGCCTGAGAGCCGACCGAGCCTTCGATGATATCAGGCATGACGACGCCCTGGAGATCGAGGCGGCCAGCCTCGATGATGGTCGCCTTCACCAGCCGCTCGCGCACCCAGGCGGGGAAGCCGCCGTCGATGATCGCTGCGCCAAAATCGATGATGGAGGCAGCCGCGACGATCGCCTGGGCGAGCGCTTTTGCACTGGCGTCGATCCAGGCCGACAAAGGTTCGCCGAAATCGATCCACTGGTCTGCCGAATACCACAGCGGCTCCGGATCAATCGACCGCTCGCGCAGCATGCGTTCCAGCACGAAGATGGAGGCGATCTCCAGCAGCTGACGGGGCTCGCCATTCCTGCCGAGCACGGGGAGGGGGCCGACGGCACCAGCGGTTCCGGTGCGGCCCGAATAGATGGCTGAGTTGAGCACGATGCCGCCGCCGATAAACGATCCGACGAAGAAATAGACGAAATCCTGGTAGATCGAGCCCTTGCCGAACACGAGTTCTGCGCCGCAGGCGCTGGTGGCATCGTTCTGCAGGAAGACCGGGTAGGGGATGCGTGCCGCCACCTCGGTCTGCAGGTCGAAGTGGCGCCAGACTTCCATGGCACCTTCCGGCGCACCGACTTCGCTTGCCCAGTTCCACAGCTCGAAGGGTGCGGCAATCCCTATCCCGGCGATCCGATCCCGCTGCTGCGGGCGCATCTGCGCTTCGAGCTTGGCAATGCCGCCGGTGATGAAGGTCATGATCTGATCGGGCAGGGGATAACGGAAGGTCTCGTGCAGGTGCAGCCGGATATTTCCGACGAAATCCATCAGCACTAGATCGGCACTGCGGCGGCCGATCTTCACCCCGAAAGAGAAGACGGCATCCGGATTGAGCTGCATGGGGACGGAGGGCTGGCCGACGCGACCGCGCACCGGGTCGCCGCGCAGCAGCATGTCTTCCTTTTCCAGCGAGCGCATGATGACCGAGGCCGTCTGCGCCGACAGGCCGCTCAAGCGGGCGATGTCCGCCTTGGACAGGGAGCCGTGCAGCCTGACCAGCGACAAGATGAGACGCTCGTTATAGGCCCGCACGCGCACCTGATTGGCACCGCCGGTAGAGGAAGCGACCGGAAGCGGATGCGATGGTCGCAACGTATCTTCGATGGCCATCTTGCCTCTCTCCCGTCACCGCCACTGTATTTTCTAAACCCGGGGGATTAATAATTCAACCGGATTTATTTATTGACATCTTCCTAACCTTCGACATTAATAACGGTCGTGCAGGGTGCGGAGGCTCGGGAGGCTGCTGTCTGGCAAAGGCGCGTAGCGCCGCACCTATGAGGAATAAACGCTTCATTCACGTTCGGGAGGATCACAATGAAGAACACCATTATCGCCACTGCCATTGCCACGCTTGCCCTGGGGGTTGCTTTCGCAGCGCCCGCATCCGCAGCGGACGTTTCCGCCTGCCTCATCACCAAGACCGATACGAATCCCTTCTTCGTTAAGATGAAGGAAGGCGCGTCCGCCAAGGCCAAGGAACTCGGCGTGTCGCTGAAGTCCTACGCCGGCAAGATCGACGGTGACTCGGAAAGCCAGGTCGCTGCGATCGAAACCTGCATCGCCGACGGCGCCAAGGGCATCCTGATTACCGCATCCGACACCAAGGGCATCGTGCCGAACCTCAAGAAGGCCCGCGACGCCGGTCTGCTGGTCATCGCGCTCGACACGCCGCTGGAGCCGATCAATGCGGCCGACATGACCTTTGCCACCGACAACCTGCTCGCCGGCAAGCTGATCGGCCAGTGGGCCAAGGAAACGCTGGGCGACAAGGCCAAGGATGCCAAGGTGGCCTTCCTCGACCTCACCCCTTCGCAGCCGTCCGTGGACATCCTGCGCGACCAGGGCTTCATGATGGGCTTCGGCATCGACCCGAAGAACCCCAACAAAATCGGTGACGAGGACGACAAGCGCGTCGTCGGCCACGACATCACCAACGGCAATGAAGAAGGCGGCCGCACCGCCATGGAAAACCTTCTCCAGAAGGATCCGACCATCAACGTCGTGCACACGATCAACGAACCTGCAGCTGCTGGCGCCTATGAAGCGCTGAAGGCCGTCGGACGTGAAAAGGACGTGCTGATCGTATCCGTCGACGGCGGCTGCCCCGGCGTCAAGAACGTCGCAGACGGCGTGATCGGCGCCACCTCGCAGCAGTACCCGCTGCAGATGGCCTCGCTCGGCATCGAAGCGATCAAGAAGTTCGCCGAAACCGGCGAAAAGCCCAAGCCCACTGCCGGCAAGGACTTCTTCGACACGGGCGTGACGCTCGTCACCGACAAGCCCGTCTCCGGCATCAAGTCGATCGACACGAAGGCTGGCCTTGGCAAGTGCTGGGGCTGACAAGGCCGGACGTCAGGGCTTTGGATGTGGGCCCATGACCCCAGGGCCCGCATTGCAAGGCCTTGAAACAAGGCGCTGAAAGGACGGCGGGGATGGCCTCTCATTCCCGCCTCCCGCCCGACAGAGACCCGGCGCTAGACGGGCACCACGTGGAGGATTTCCCATGAGCGAGCCAATCGCGGCAAAGCCGCACCACGACTACGAGAAGGTCCTGAAGGACAGCGCGACCACCGTCGCCTCCTTCGACACCGAAGAAAAGACGTTCGTTCAGAAGTTCCAGCACTTCCTGCACAGCAGTCCGTCGGCCGTTTCGCTGATCGTGCTGGTCGTGGCGCTGATCGTCTTCGGCACGCTTCTCGGCACCAAATTCTTTTCCGCCTTTTCCCTGACGCTGATCCTGCAGCAGGTGGCGATTACCGGCATCGTCGGCGCCGCCCAGACGCTGGTAATCATGACCGCCGGCATCGACCTTTCGGTCGGCGCGATCATGGTGCTGTCGTCGGTGGTGATGGGGCAGTTCGCCTTCCGCTACGGCCTGCCGGTCGGGATCGCCATCCCCTGCGGCTTTGCCGTGGGTGCCTTCTGCGGCTTCATCAACGGCGTGCTGATCGCCCGCATGAAGCTGCCGCCCTTCATCGTGACGCTCGGCATGTGGCAGATCGTGCTGGCGGCCAACTTCCTCTACTCGGCCAACGAAACGATCCGGTCACAGGATATCGAGACCAACGCGCCGCTGCTGCAGTTCTTTGGCAATACCTTCAAGATTGGCGGGGCTGTGTTCACCTACGGGGTGATCACCATGGTGCTGCTGGTGGCCGTGCTCTGGTACGTGCTCAACCATACCGCCTGGGGCCGGCACGTCTATGCCGTGGGCGATGATCCGGAGGCAGCAGAACTCTCGGGCGTCAACGTCAAGGGCATGCTGATCTCCATCTACATGATTTCCGGCCTGATCTGCGCGCTTGCCGGCTGGGCCCTGATCGGCCGCATCGGCTCGGTCTCTCCGACCGCCGGCCAGTTCGCCAATATCGAATCCATCACGGCCGTGGTGATCGGCGGCATCTCGCTGTTCGGCGGGCGCGGTTCGATCCTCGGCATGATGTTCGGTGCGCTGATCGTCGGCGTATTTTCACTCGGGCTGCGATTGCTCGGCACAGACGTGCAATGGACCTACCTCTTGATCGGCGTGCTCATCATCGTCGCCGTGGCAGTGGACCAATGGATCAGAAAGGCAGCAGGCTGATGGCACAAGAACAGACCAAACAACCGATCCTTACCGCCCGTGGCCTGGTCAAGCGCTACGGTCGGGTCACCGCCCTCGACAATGCCGACTTCGACCTCTACCCGGGCGAAATCCTGGCCGTCATCGGCGACAATGGTGCGGGCAAGTCATCGCTGATCAAGGCGCTGTCGGGCGCCATCCGCCCCGACGAAGGCGAGATCCGGATGCTCGGCGAGCCGGTCCATTTTGCCTCGCCGAACGAGGCGCGCAAGGCCGGCATCGAGACGGTCTACCAGAACCTCGCGCTGTCTCCGGCGCTGTCGATCGCCGACAACATGTTTCTCGGCCGCGAGCTTCGCAAGCCGGGCTTCATGGGCACGGTGATGCGCAAGCTCGACCATGGCGCGATGGAGAAGTTCGCCCGCGCCAAGCTGACTGAACTCGGGCTGATGACCATCCAGAACATCAACCAGGCGGTCGAGACTTTGTCTGGCGGCCAGAGGCAGGGCGTTGCCGTGGCGCGGGCTGCGGCCTTCGGCTCCAAGGTGATCATCCTCGACGAACCGACGGCGGCGCTCGGCGTCAAGGAAAGCCGGCGCGTTCTCGAACTGATCTCCGACGTCCGGTCGCGCGGCATTCCGATCGTGCTGATCTCCCACAACATGCCGCATGTGTTCGAGGTGGCGGACCGGATCCATATCCACCGGCTCGGAAAGCGGCTGACGGTCATCAACCCGAAGGACTATTCGATGTCCGATGCGGTTGCCCTGATGACCGGTGCAAAGACCGTCGAGGCGGAAGCCGTATCCGCATGACGGTCAGCATCGATGACATCTGCCGCGGCCTTCTCGAGCAGGCTTCGGGAGAGCGGGTCGTCGTGGCGATTGCCGGACCGCCGGGGGCGGGGAAATCGACCCTGGCGGAGCTCGTCGCGCAGCGCCTGAATGCCCGCGGCGAGACGGCCGAAGTACTGCCCATGGACGGCTTCCACATGGACAATGCCGTTCTGGAGGACAAGGGGATCCTGGCGCGCAAGGGTGCGCCTGCCTCCTTCGATCTGCGGGGCTTCATCGACATCCTGAAGGCCGTGCGGTCTGGCGGCGAGGAGGTCCTGGTGCCGGTGTTCGACCGCAGCCGGGAACTCGCGATCGCCGCAGCGCGGGCCATTCCGCCGACATGCCGCTTCGTGGTGGTGGAGGGCAACTACCTGCTGCTGCAGCAGGACGGCTGGGCCAAGCTCCGGCCGCTGTTCGACCACGCGATCCTGCTGTCGCCGCCGATGGAAGAGATCGAGGCCCGCCTTCTGGAGCGATGGCATTACTATGGCCTCACAGGAGAGGCGCTGGAGACGAAGCTTCACGGCAATGACCTGCCGAACGCACGTCTGGTCGTCACCCAATCGGCCGGCGCCGACCTTGTCCTCACCGATTGGACGGTGGAGGAATAGCGTTCGAATCGGACCGGGTTTTCCGGCGCGGAACACGCGACGCGTTGGCATGGTGCATTCTTTTTTCAGTTTTCACAGGCGCATAGCCGCAAACGGCGTCTTCATGCGGCCTTTGGGGCGCAGGCGGCTGACCGCCTGATCTGACTGGTCGGGCGCGTTTTCGCGCCGGGTGGCGGCCCTTGCGCGGGCTGCTGCCGCATTATTTCCTTTTTTCGCTGATCCAGGCGGGGCGACTGCCCGTTAACATCGCCATGAACCTGGATATTCCTCTCGAAGCCAAACCGTGCCACAAAGCAGTGCGTGTTCCTTCTCGGAAGCACGCGCCATCCGCACGTTCTGTCAGGATAACCAAGTCCCTTTTGACCCAGAAAACGAACCAGCCCCCGTCCCATGGCGAAATGGCTCGCCTCTTGAAGTCAGTTGCGAGCGACCGGAGCGTCGAGGCCTTCGAAGCCTTGTTCCGCTTCTATGCGCCGAGGGTGCGTAGCTTCATGGCGATGAAGACGGGTGACAGGCAAGTAGCGGAAGAACTTATGCAGGAAACCATGGTGTCGGTCTGGAACAAGGCCGCGCAGTTCGATCCGGAGCGGGGCAATGTGTCCGCCTGGATCTTTACCATCGCCCGGAACATCAGGATCGATTTCTACCGCCGTCGTCGTCCGGCCTTCGACCCGCACGACCCGGCCTTCGTGGGCGACGATACACCGTCCGCCGAGATGGAGTTCGAGCAGGTGCAGGATGCAGCGTTGCTGCGGCAGGCGATGGCAACCTTGCCGCCGGACCAGCTGGATGTGCTCAAGCGCGCCTTCTTCGACGACGTGTCGCATTCGACGATCGCCACGGAGCTTGGCCTGCCGCTCGGCACGGTCAAGTCGCGCATCCGGCTGGCTTTCGAAAAGCTCCGTTCTGCGCTGGAGGGCCGGCGATGAACATCCAGCATCACTTAAGCGACGACCTACTGCTCGACTATGCAGCCGGTAACCTGAGCGAAGGCTGGAGCCTCGTGGTGGCGACCCATATGGCGCTTTGCCCGTCGTGCCGGAAGCGGCTGTCGGCCATGGAAGGTGCTGCCGGTGCGCTGCTCGACAAGGTGGAGCCTGTCGAGATGCCGGCGGATGCCTGGGACCGGATGAAACGGCGACTGGAAGGCATCCGGATCGAGGAGGTCAAAGCTCCACGGCCTGCGGCGCCTGCCGGTTCCGGCATGGTGTTTCCGGAGCCGCTGCGGTCCTATGTGGGCGCCGACCTCGCCAACGTGAAATGGCAGGCGCTGGGTCTCGGTGCCTATCAGGTGCGGATCCCGACGGCTGACCCCAGCACTCAGGTGCGGCTGTTGCGCATTCCGGCCGGCAAGCCGGTGCCGGAACATACCCATGTGGGCCGTGAACTGACGCTCGTGCTGTCTGGCAGTTTCCACGACGGTGACGACCTGTTTGGGCGTGGCGACATCGAGGAAGCGGACGACAACCTGCTGCATACGCCCAAGGCCTTGCCCGGCGAGGATTGCATCTGTCTGGCCGTCACCGAAGCGCCGCTCCGGTTCAGCAGCTGGATCGTCCGTCTCATCCAGCCGATCCTGAAAATCTGAGGGCAGACCATGACTTACGCTACGGCCTATATCGCGGCTGCGATTGTGTTCCTTGGCCTGGATTCTCTCTGGCTGGGGATGGTGGCTCGCGCCTGGTATCGCCGCTGGATGGGCGACATGATGCGCGACCGCCCGAATTTTGCGGCGGCCGGGCTGTTCTACCTGCTCTACCTCGTGGGTCTGGTGTACTTTGCGATCGCTCCGGCTCTCGGCGGCGATGGTGGATGGCAGAGTGCCGCGATGTCCGGGGCGCTGTTCGGGCTGATTGCCTACGGCACCTATGACATGACCAACCTTGCGACCGTCAAGGGCTGGTCGGTGACCATGAGCGTCGTCGACATGGCCTGGGGCACGGTTCTGACCGGCGTTTCGGCCGTCTGCGGCTATGCAGCCGTGCGGCTTCTTGGTCTCGCTTGACGGGCCGAATTGCGAACCGTCTCCGGGCTTCCGATGGGTAGCTGGAATCGCTGATGCCCGGTTTACTTCGGGCCGTTGAGGACTATCTTTCGACCGTAATAGATGCAGGCGCACACGCGGTGAGCGTTGCGTGACGTGCTCTATGTTGAGGACCGCAACGTGAAGCAACCGGAGCCAGATCTCGAGGCATGCGCGCGCGAGCCGATCCACATCCCAGGGGCGATCCAGCCGCATGGCGCGCTCCTGGTGCTGCATCCGCAGGACATGACCGTTGTCCAGGCAAGCGCCAATGCCGCGGACTTCTTCGGAACGGACGTGGCGACGCAGGCCCCGGCACCGGTGCGGCTGGTGCAGGTTCTGCCGGATATCGCCGCGTGGTATGCCTCCGAAGCACCGGAGTTCCAGACGCCTGTCGGCGAGGGCGATCTGCATCTGACGGCCCATCGCTCCGGAGGCATGATCGTCCTCGAGATGGAGCGCAGCCCGATCCAGCCGCTGCAGGACCTGTTTTCCCGGCTTCGAGGCTTTGTGGAAGTCCTGTCACACCGCGATGACAGTGGCTCGCTTGAGGCGACCGCTACCTTCATCCACGAACTGACAGGGTTCGATCGCGTGCTGGTCTACCGGTTTGATCCGGACTGGAATGGCCGTGTCGTGGCCGAGTGGGGCAATGGACACCTCCCGTCCTATCTCGATCTGCGTTTTCCGGCGGGCGACATTCCGGTGCAGGCAAGGGCGCTCTATGCCGCCAACCGCGTGCGCATCATCTCAGACATCGACTACCGGCCGGTGCCGATCGAGCCGGCTGTTGCACCCGGAACGACAGCGCCGCTCGACCTGAGTGGAGCGCAGCTCCGCAGTGTCTCTCCTCTGCATCTGGAATACATGCGCAACATGGGAACGGCTGCCTCCATGTCGGTGTCGATCATGGTCGACGGGGCTCTCTGGGGGCTGGTCGCCTGCCACAGCGCCAAGCCGCATTCGGTTCCCGTGACCATCCGGGATGCCTGCGATTTCGTCGTCCAGTCGCTCGGCATGCGGATCGCGGCCCAGAGCCACGGCGAGGAAGCCGCCAGCCGCGTCGCGCTTTCCCAGATTTCCGCCCGACTTCTGTCTGCCATGACGTCCGAGGAAAGCTGGCTGGATGGGCTCGTCAGCCGCCCGGACGATCTTTTGGCGCAGGTGGATGCCAAGGGCGCTGCCATCGTCACGTCGGACACATACCTTTCGGTCGGATCGACGCCGTCGGAGACGGATGTCCGGTCGATCGTCAGCTGGCTCAACGGTCGCGACGACGAGGAGATCGTCAGCACGCCGTCGCTGGCAGCCGACCTTGCCGCAGCCGAAGCCTTTGCCGGCAGCGCCAGCGGCATCATCGCCATCCGCATTTCCGAGCTCTTTCCGAACTGGCTGATCTGGTTTCGTCCGGAAGTGATCAGCACGGTTCAGTGGGGGGGCAATCCCCACAAGGTCGTGCAGGAGGCCGGTCGCATCCATCCACGCAAATCGTTTGACGCTTGGCGCGAGCAGGTGCAACTGACGGCGCCCGCCTGGAGCGAGGCACAGCTTTCTGCGGCGCGGGACCTGAGGCGTGCGATCGTCGGGATCGTGTTGCGCAAGGCCGAGGAACTGGCCGAGCTTTCAAGCGAGCTGCAGCGCTCGAACAAGGAGCTCGAAGCCTTCTCCTACTCGATCTCGCACGACCTTCGCGCGCCGTTCCGCCACATCGTCGGCTTTTCGCAGCTGCTTCGGGAGCGGGAAAGCGGGCTGGACGCAAAGTCGCAGCACTACCTCCAGAATATCTCCGAATCGGCGGTTTCTGCCGGCAAGCTGGTGGACGATCTGCTTGCGTTTTCGCAGCTTGGCCGGACGGCCGTCACGCGCAAGACCGTCGATATGAACAAGCTGGTCGCCGAGGTGGTCAAGAGCGTGACCTATTCGGCGGAAGGGCGCGACATCATTTGGGAGATCGCCGATCTTCCCGTCGCCTGGGGGGATGCGACGCTGTTGCGTCAGGTTTGGTTCAATCTTGTGGAGAACTCCGTCAAATATACGCGTCCCCGCAGCCCGGCGATCATCTCTATTTCCGGCAGGGTCCAGGACGGCGGTACGGTCTACACTGTCACCGACAATGGTGTCGGTTTCGATATGGCCTATGCCGGCAAACTGTTCGGGGTTTTCCAGCGGCTGCAGAGGACAGAGGATTTTGAAGGGACCGGCATCGGGCTTGCCTTGGTGCGGCGGATCATAGACCGCCACAACGGTGACATCACTGCAACCGGAGAGGTAGACAAGGGCTCCAGTTTCGTGTTCGCTCTCCCCAATCAAGAGAAGAAAGGCCGGTCCCTTGTCTGAAATCCGTCCCATCCTCCTGGTGGAGGACAGTCCGCGCGATCTCGAGCTGACGCTGACGGCATTGGAAAAGTGCCAGCTCGCGAACGAGATCATCGTGGCGCGCGACGGCGCCGAAGCCGTGGATTATCTTTTCTGCAGCGGCGCCCATGAAGGGCGTTCAGACGGAGATCCGAGCGTCGTCCTGCTCGACCTGAAGCTGCCGAAAATCGACGGTTTGGAAGTGCTGGAGCGCGTCAAGAAAGACAGCAAGCTGCGGCATATCCCGGTCGTCATGCTGACCTCGTCGCGCGAGGAGCAGGATCTGGTCACCAGCTACGAGCTCGGCGTCAACGCCTTCGTCGTGAAACCTGTGGAGTTCTCCCAATTCCTGAAAGCGATACAGGATCTAGGAGTATTCTGGGCTTTGTTGAACGAGCCGCCGCCGGGATATCGAGGTCATGGATCGAATTAGCATTCACGCTGCAGAATACCCGCACATCCTGCTTCTGGAGGACAGCCTGCTCGACGCGGAGCTGATCCGCGAGCAACTGAGCAAGGTTGAACCGAAGGTCGAGATCCGGGCGGCGCAGAACCGCGCCGATTTCATCCGGGCGCTCGATGAGGGCGGGTTCGACCTGATCCTGTCCGACTTCTCGCTGCCGGATTTCGACGGCATGACGGCGCTCGAGATGGCCAGCGCGCAGGTGCCGGACGTGCCCTTCATTTTCGTTTCGGGCGTGCTCGGGGAGGAGGTGGCAATCGAATCCTTCCGCCGCGGGGCGACCGATTACGTGCTCAAGCAGCGGCTCATCCGGCTGCCGGCGGCTGTGGAACGGGCGCTGGCGGAGGCGCGGGAGAGGGTCGAGCGCCGGCGGGCCGAGCACCAGAAGGAACTGCTGGTGCGCGAACTCAGCCACCGGGTGAAGAACACCATGGCCATGGTCATGTCGCTGGTGCGGCGTACCGCGCGAAACAGCCCAACCGTTGGCGACTATTCGCTCAACCTGCTCGGGCGGCTGCGCGCGATGGCTGACGCGCATGCGCTGCTGTTTGAGACGAACTGGAGCCAGGCCGACCTTTCAGACATCATCCAGCGAACGCTTGCCGCCTATAGCCAGGGTCGCGGCGAACGCTTCCAGATCACCGAAGGTCCCTCGGTGTATCTCGATCCCAAGGCTTCGCTGGCACTCAGCATGGTGATCAACGAACTGACCACCAATGCCGTCAAATACGGAGCCTTGTCGGTCGAGAATGGCTATGTGCTGATCAGCTGGCTGCGCACCACAGAGGGTGCGGGCGAAAGGGTGCAGCTACAGTGGCAGGAGGTGGATGGCCCTGCGGTATCGCCGCCCGGTGACCCGGGCTTTGGGACCACGCTGATCGAGCGCAGCATCGCCTACGAGCTGCAGGGCGATGTGACGCTTGAGTATGCACCCACGGGGCTGATCTGTCGGATCACCTTCCCGGTTCCGGCAGACGTGTCTCTTACTTGAAGGAGTGAGGGGGCGTGGATCCTCGGGTCAGCCCGAGATGACTGTCTCGGTAGGTTCCCCCTCACCAACAAAATCCGGCACTTAGCATAGCTAAGATGCTGATTTTGTAACCTCTCCCTCAGGGGGAGAGGTGGGGGTCGAGGGTGCCGCAGCCTCGTCTCTCCCCTTGTGGGAGAGAAAGCAGTTTCGAAACCTTAGCGCAGCTAAGTTTCAGAAATTGCAAGAGAGGGGATCTAGGCAGCTCACCTTACCTCTCCATCGTCATCCTTGGGTCGGCGAGGGCGACAGTTTCGGTGGGGTTCCCCCTCACCAACAAAATCTGGCACTTAGCATAGCTAAGATGCTGATTTTGTAACCTCTCCCTCAGGGGGAGAGGTGGAGCGAGGGTGCCGCAGCCGCGTCTCTCCCCTTGAAGGAGAGAAAGCATTTTCGAAACCTTGGCGCAGCTAAGTTGCAAGAGTTGCAAGTGAGGGGGAGTGGTCAGAGCGTAACCCTTAGGATGACTGTCTCGGTAGGTTCCCCCTCACCAACAAAATCTAGCACTTAGCATAGCTAAGATGCTGATTTTGTAACCTCTCCCTCAAGGGGAGAGGGAGGTGCCGAGGATGCCGCAGTCTCGTTTCTCCCCTTGAGGGAGAGAAAGCAATTTCGAAACATTAGCGTGAGCTAAGTTTCAGAAAATACAAGTGAGGGGGAGTGGTCAGAGCTCAAGACCCAGGATAACGGCCTCGGTGAGGAAGAGGTGGGGCCCACAACCTCGTCTCTGTCAGGCCTCGTTTGAGATCCCGAACGCTTCCGCCATCACGCGTGACAGCTTTTGGGCGCTCCAGGGTTTGGGCAGCAGGGGAAGTCCCTTCAGCCGCGCCTTGAGTTCCGGAAGTTCCGCGTAGCCGCTGCAGACGATGACCGGGATGGACCGCTGCTTCAGCGCCTCGATCACCGGAAACGAGAGCTCCCCATGCAGGTTCAGATCGACGATCGCACCTGTCAGCTCGTTGCGCGGGATGGCATCCAGTGCATCGACGATCCGCCCGAAAGGTCCGACGATCCGGTATCCGCAGTCGAGAAGATGATCCTCCATGTCCATGGCCAGAAGCAGATCGTCTTCAAGGAGCAGGATCGAGGGAGTGTCATCGGTATTATCGGACTGGGACATTTTGCCATGCGTGCGGTGGAGTGCGTATCGATGCCGTGATGCGAAACGGCAAAATGGGGCTACCCCATGTCTTTTCAAGGCATAAGGCCGATCCTCTTGCTGCGATGCGTCATTTCCGGGACTGCAGGGCAGGATCATGCCGCCATGCGCGCCCGCGGGTCATCGGCATCGCGGCCACTCCAGCGTTCGAGCAGTGCCGTCAGTTCCGGATCGGGAGCGTCCGGCAAAACGATCCGCAACGTCACCAGCATGTCGCCTTGGCCACCGCCGGCCTTTGGCAGTCCCTTGCCGCGCAATCTCAAGCTTGTGCCCGAGTTGGAGTGGGGCTTCAGGGTGAGCTGCACGGAGCCGGAGAGGGTCGGGACCTTGACCTTGCCACCGAGGACAGCTTCCGCAATGGTAATGGGCAAGTCGACCTTCACGTCGTCGCCTTCAAGGCTGAAGACGCGATGTGGCCGCACGCGCAGCTCGACCAGGACGTCTCCTGGGACGCCGCCCAGCCCCTGGCTGCCCTTGCCGCGCAGGCGCAATGTCTGGCCGTCCCGGGTGCCTGGCGGGATTTTCACCTCCAGGCTTTTGCCATCCGGTAGCGTTAGGGTCTGCTTGCCGCCATTGACGGCGTCGAGCAGGTCCACAGTCATGACCAGATGGAGGTCGCCTGCGCCTTGGCGGCTGTCTCCGGGGCCTGTCCTGTGCGACATGAAGCTCGCGAAGATGTCCTCGAAACCGCCGATATCGGAAAAGCCGTCGCTGTCGTAGAAGGTGGGACCGCCACTTCCGGCAGCGGTGCGACTGCGATAGGAGCGCGGTGCCTGTTCCGCGCCGTTCATGTCGATCTCGCCGCGATCAAAACGACTGCGCTTGGCTTCGTCGCCGAGGATTTCATGCGCCGCGGTGATTTCCTTGAAGCGGGCTTCAGCCTCGGCGTCACCCGGATTCAGATCGGGGTGGTAAGTCTTGGCAAGCTTGCGGAAGGCAGCCTGCACATCCTTCTGGGTGGCACTGCGGCTCACCCCCAATATCGTATAGGGATCGGTTCTCATCACAGTCTCCGGCACGGGGCGGAGTTTGGAAACCGGGTGCGTGTGGTCATTTCCATATCCTCTTTGAGCAACATGGCCAGCGGGCAGATCATGCCCCGCCGCGTCCGGTCCCGTTTGGCAACCGGCATCTCAGAGGTAAGAATTTGCAGGCCCGATTCAAGCGTGCGGCAGGCAGGATCCTGCGGCACTGCCGTCACGGAGAGAACGGCAGTGCCGATCGCGTCAGGGTTTTTAGGGCCTTAAGCCCGTTCTTCCCAGATCTTGGCCAGCTCGATGATGGTATCGACGGCCTTGCCCATGTCCTGGCTGCTCACCCATTCTAGCGGCGAATGGAAGGCGTGGCCACCCGCGAAGATATTGGGGCAGGGCAGGCCCATGAAAGAGAGGCGCGAGCCATCCGTGCCGCCGCGAATGCTGCCGCGGACCGGTGTCATGCCTGCCCGGCGCACCGCTTCCATGGCGTTGTCGACCACCTGCGGGTTCTGGTCGAGGACGTTCTTCATGTTGCGGTACTGCTGCGTGACCGTGAACCGGTAGCTCGAGCCCGGATAGCTCTTCATGACATCGCGGACGATGTCTTCGAGCAGGGTTTCCTTTGTGGTCAGCCCCTCATCGGTGAAGTCGCGGATGATCAGGCTGATGCTTGCCTTTTCCATAGCGCCCGAGATCCCGGTCGGATGGATAAAGCCCTGCTTGCCTTGCGTGCTTTCGGGCGCCATGTCCTTCGGCAGCCGGTCGACGATCGCGCCGGCGATGCGGATGGCGTTTTCCATGCGGCCGAAGGCAAAGCCCGGATGGATCGCGACGCCGGTGATGGCGATTTCCACCGAGTCGGCGGAGAAGGTCTCGTCCTCGACGGTGCCGGCGGTTTCGCCATCCAGCGTATAGCCGAAGTCTGCGCCGAGCTTCTTCAGGTCAGCCTTTTCCACACCACGGGCAATCTCCTCGTCTGGCGTGAAGAGGATGCGGATGGCGCCATGCTTGATGTCGGGGCTGTTGAGGAGGATCTGGGCTGCCGTGACGATTTCAGCGAGGCCCGCCTTGTCGTCGGCGCCGAGCAGCGTGGTGCCATCCGAGGTGATGATATCGTTGCCGTGCTGGTTCTTCAGTTCCGGATGTTCGCTAACACGAATGACGCGCTGCTTGTCGCCCGGGAGCGTGATGTCACCGCCCTGGTAGTTGCGGATCAGCTGCGGCTTGACATTGGAGCCGGAGAAATCCGGTGCCGTATCCATGTGGG
The DNA here is from genome assembly GCA_900472675.1 of Hyphomicrobiales bacterium. GTDB lineage: Bacteria > Pseudomonadota > Alphaproteobacteria > Rhizobiales > Rhizobiaceae > Neorhizobium. The sequence continues at coordinate 587,234 of UCJA01000009.1, read as the reverse complement.
CGCAGAGGCAGATCACCGGAACGTTGTTCTTGCCACTGTTGGCTGGAATGGTGGCATAGACATAGCCGTGCTCGTCGAGATGCGCATCGGTGATGCCGATTTCCAGCAGTTCCTCGACCAGAATGCGGCCGAGCGTCAGCTGCTTTGCGGTGGACGGCTGGCTCGGTGATTTGGCGTCCGACTGGGTGTCGATGACAACGTAGCGCAGGAAACGGTCGGTCACTGTATCGGTCATATGCAATCATCCCATTGCGATGCAAAGTCGGGACGTTAGCCCCGTTTGCAGGGTGGCGAAAGCGCAAAAAGGAAAAGGTCCCGCGTGGGGCGGGACCTTGATGTCGGCGTGTCCGGGTGCGTGTGTGCTACCGGAACAGGGCCGGCAGCCAGAGCGACAGGGCCGGGATGTAGGTGACGGCGAGCAGCACCGCGACGCTTGCGCCGAAGAAGGGCCAGATGGTCCGCATCGCTTCCCGGATCGTGATGCCACCCACGGCGCAGCTGACGAAAAGCACGGTCCCGACCGGCGGCGTGTTGAGCCCGATGCCGGCGTTGAGGATCATGATAACACCGAAGTGGACCGGGTCGACCCCGAAGGCTTTGACGACCGGCAGCAGGATCGGCGTGGCGATAATGACCATGGGCGCCATGTCCATGAAGGTGCCGAGCACCAGCAGGATGACGTTGATCATCAGCAGCACGATGATCGGGTTGTCGGAGATCGCGCTGATGGCGGCAATGATCAGTGTCTGGACCTGCAGGAAGGCCATCAGCCAGCCGAAGGCTGCCGCGGTGCCGATGACCAGCAGCACCATGGCGGTGGTGCGCACCGCGCCCATGATGGCTTCGATGAAGCCTGCCCAGTCAAGCTCCCGGTAGACCAGCATGGCGACGAGGAAGGCGTAGAGGACGGCGATGCAGGAGCTTTCGGTTGCCGTAAACACGCCGGAACGGACGCCGCCGAAGATGATGCCGATCAGCAGGATGCCGGGGAGCGAGGCGAGGAAGAAGGCGCCGACACGAGCGAAACCCGGGAAGGGATCGGCCGGATAGCCGCGCTTGACGGCGACCCACCAGGCCGTGAACATCAGGGCCCCGGCCAGCAGCAGGCCGGGGATGATGCCGGCGGTGAAGAGGTCGGCCACGGAGACGTTGCCGCCAGCTGCGATAGAATAGAGGATCATGTTATGCGAGGGCGGGATCATCAGCGCGATGATCGCGGCATTGGCGGTGACGTTGACCGCATAGTCCCGGTCGTAGCCTCTGGCTGCCATCTGCGGGATCATCAGACCGCCGACGGCAGACGCATCCGCCACGGCCGAGCCGGAGATACCGCCGAACAGCGTCGAGGCGACGACGTTGACCTGGCCGAGGCCACCGCGCATGTGGCCGACGAGGCTTGCTGCAAAGCGGATGAGCCTCGTCGCGATGCCTCCACGCACCATCAGGTCGCCGGCGAAGATGAAGAAGGGGATCGCCATCATGGCGAAGACGTTCATGCCTGAGTTCAGCTGCTGGAAGACGACGATGGGCGGCAGGCCCATGTAGAGGACAGTCGCCAGCGAGGCGATGCCGAGGCAGAAGGCGATCGGCATGCCGATCAGCATCAGGAGCGTGAAGGTGCCGAAGAGGATCGTATAAGCCATTACGCAGCCTCCTGCACGAGGACGTCGGCTGCGATTTCCTCGCCGAGCGCGACATCGATGAACCGTTCGAGGGCGAAGATGGAGATCATTGCGCCGCCGACGATCATGGGGAAGAAGTCCACGCCGCCCGGCCAGCCGAGGACGGGGATGGTGGCCGACCAGGTGCCGGCAGACAGCAGCGTGGAATAATAGGCCATGCCGATGCCGAAGATCAGGATCAGGCCGAGGCTGATGAGGTCCATGATCTTCTGGATGGACGGCGGCATGGCGTAGCGGACGATGTCGAGGCCGAGGTGCACGCTTTCACGCACGCCGACGGCGGCACCCAGCATGATGAACCAGGACATGAGGTGGAGGGAGAGCGGTTCCGACCAGCTCGGCGAGTCGTTCAGGACATAGCGCCCGAACACCTGCCAGCCGACGATGCAGGTCATGGCGATGATACCAAGGCCGGCGATATACAGTGAAACGCGACTGATCGCGCCCAGGAAGGGCCTGACGGTCAGCATGATGTTCCTCATGATCCTATCCTCCTCGCCAGCCGCACCCGCAAGCCGACACCCTCATATGAACCGGCCCGCTTTCTAAAAGCGGGCCGGGCAGTCTGATGTTACTGGACGTCCTGAACCTGCTTCAGGAGTTCCTTCATCTTGGCATCGGTGACGAAGCGGTCGTAGACCGGCTTCATGGCTGCCGAGAACTCGGCCTTGTCGACCTTGATGACGTTGACGCCGGCCGCACGGACCTTCGCCTCGGATGCCTTTTCACGGGCGGTCCAGAGTTCGCGCATCTTGCCGACTGAATCCTTGGCGGCCTGGCGGACCAGCTTCTGATCCTCGGGGGTCAGCTGGTCGAAGGAGAGCTTCGACATCACCAGGATCTCCGGGTTCAGGGAGTGCTCGGTCAGCGTGTAGTTCTTGGCGACTTCGTAGTGACGGGCGGACTCGTAGGACGGCCAGTTGTTCTCGGCACCGTCGACGACGCCGGTTTCCAGCGAGGAGTAGACCTCACCCATGGGCATCGGGGTAGGGTTGGCGCCGAAGGCCTGCATCATGGCGATCCAGAGATCGGACTGCTGCACGCGGATCTTCACGCCCTTGAGGTCAGCCAGCTTATTGATCGGCTTTTTGGTGGTGTAGAAGGAGCGTGCGCCGGAATCATAGTAGGCGAGGCCGACAAGGCCATGGCTTTCGAAGGCCTTCAGGATCACGTCGCCGATGGGGCCGTCCACGACCTTGTGCATGTGGTCCGTCGAGCGGAACAGGAAGGGCATGCCGAGGATGGTGGTTTCCGGCACGAGGTTGTTGAAGGCCGCCGCATTGACGCGGTTCATGTCGATGACGCCGAAGCGGGTCTGCTCGATGGTGTCCTTTTCCTGGCCGAGAACGGAGTTGTTCATGACCTGGATCTTGATGCGGCCATTGGTGCGCTGGGACATCAGCTCGCCCATGTATTTGACCGCTTCCACCGTCGGATAGCCATCCGGATGGATGTCGGCCGAGCGCAGGGTGATTTCCTGCGCATGCAGGGCAGTCGCACCAAGGGCGATGCCGAATGCCAGTCCAAGCGTCTTTGCAAAGTTCATGTTGTTCTCCTCCTCTTTCAGTTCGCCGGAGCCTCCACGCTCCGGTCGGCAGTTTTAATCGGCAGAGACCTCCCAGGCGGGCAGGCCGTAGAGTTCTTCCGGGTTCTTGACGAGCGCCAGGTGCAGGGCCGCCGCGTCGGGCAGCCAGCCAAGCACGGTGTCCGTCAGTGCGGCGTCATCGGGATAGTCGGCCTGTTCGCGGGCAAGGTTGTGCGGCCAGTTGGTGCCCCAGACCATGCGCTGCGGCGCATAGGCGGCGAGCTCGCGGGCGACCGCTGCGATATCCGCATAGTCGGGGCCGCCGGATTTCGAGGATTCATAGGCGCCGGCGAACTTGAACCAGCAGCGACCGCCATCGATCAGCCGCTTGACGGCTGCAACCTGCGGGCTGTCCGGCGTCACGCCTGCGAAGAACTTGCCGTGGTGATCGAAGACCCAGCGGGATTTCAGGTTCTTGAGGCGCTGCTCGTGATCGAGGATGTTGCTGCCGTCGAACTGAACGGCCACCATCCAGCCCATGGCCGCTGCCTTGGCATCGACTGCTTCCAGCTCATTGAGAGCGACGGCTCCGCCGGGAAGGTCCATGATGCGGGTTCCGACATTGCCGGCCTGAGACAGCCGCTCCAGTTCCGCATCGCTGGTGGTGCTGTCGATGACGCAGACGCCGCGCGCCACATCGCCCATGGCGGCAAGGCAGGCGACGAGGTTCTCGTTGTCGCGCTGCTGGGCGTTGCCCTGGGTGATGATGACGCGGTCGATGCCGAGCCAGGCCATCACTTGGCGATACCGGTCGGGATCGGGGAGGGCGCCGGCCGGCAGTCCAGGGCCGCCCGGAAGCGAGGGGTAGCCCGGTAGATAGAGGTGCATCTGAGTGTCGACCGCACCTGCGGGAAGCTTTGTCGTCGGAGGATTGCCTGTGAGTGTCCGAACCAGCATCAGGGGTCTCCCATCTTGAATTCGACGAGCGCGTCGCGATTGATCTCGATGCCGAGGCCCGGGCCATCGGGGATCTGCACCACGCCGCGCTCGTGCTCGATGGGCTTTTTGATCACCGCCTGGCGGAAGGGATTGTCGGTGCGATCGAATTCCAGGATCGGCTCGATCGGGTTGACGCGCATGGGGCTCGGGATCATCGCCGCCATGAACTGAAGCGCTGCGGCAATGTGAACGGCGGTGCCCCAGACATGCGGCACGACGCGCACGCCATGCAGAGCGGCGAGATCGGCAACCCGCTTGGCCTCGGTAAAGCCGCCGACGCCGGCGAGATCCGGCTGCAGGATATCGACCGCGCGGGTTTCCACCGGTTCGCGCATGCCCCAGCGGCTGTGCCAGGTCTCGCCGCCGGCGACGGGGATCGGCTGGCGGGCGCGGACTTCGCGGTAGGCGGCCAGCTGTTCCGGAACCACGGGCTCCTCGAACCAGTCGATATCGTATTGCGCGGCGGCATTGCCGAGGCGGATGGCTTCCACAGTGTCGTAGCCATGGTTGGCGTCGATCATCAGGCGCATGTCGGGACCGGCGGCTTCGCGCACCGCCCGGATGACCCGCAGATCTTCCTCGACGCCGAAGCCAATCTTGATCTTGGTGGCGTGAAAACCTTCGCTCCAATAGCGGGCGACATCGCTTGCATTGTCTTCGACCCGGTCGACGCCGTCGCGCTTGAAGCTGCCGGTCGCATAGGCCCTGACGCTGTCGCGGAAACGGCCACCGAGCAGGATCGACACCGGCACGTTGAAGTGCTTGCCCTTGATGTCCCAAAGCGCGATGTCGATACCGGACAAGGCGGTGACCGCCAGGCCACGTTGTCCCTGGTCGCGCAAAGCATTGTAGAGCCTTGCCCAGATCTTTTCGGTTTCCAGCGGGTTTTCGCCGACCAGCCAGTTTGCGTAGGTCGCGACGACTGCCGCATTGGGGCGCGCTGGCCCGAGGCACTCGCCCCAGCCGATGGTGCCATCGTCGCACTCGATCTCCACCAGCACATGAGCCCGGCGGTCGAAGCGCATGGACGCACTTTCGAAAGCGACGTCGAGCCTGTGTTCGAGAAGATGGGTGCGGACCGAGGCGATCTTCATGGCATCAGCGCTTGTGGCTGCCGATGAGCTTCAGGAGCATCTGCTCCTCTTCCGCCGTCAGGTCGTCGAGCGGCGGACGAACCTTGCCGGCATCGAAGCCCTGGAGACGCACGCCGGCCTTGATGGCCGCCACGGCGTAGCCCTTGCGGCGGCTGCGAAGCGCCATGAAGGGGTAGAAGAAGTCCCGCAGGATCTCCTCGCAGCGGGCGCGGTCGCCGCCACGCAGCGCCTTGTAGAACTCGACTGCCAAGCCGGGCACGAAGTTGAAGACGGCGGAGGAATAGGTGGTGAAGCCGGCGCCGAGATAGGCTTCGGCAAAGAGCTCGGCGGTCGGCATGCCGCCGAGATACATCAGCCGGTCGCCCATGGTGGCGGTGACCTGACGGACAAGGCCGAGATCGCCGGTGCCGTCCTTGAAGCCGACCAGATTGGGGCATTCGTCGCAGAGGCGCTTCAGCGTATCGACCTGCAGGATTGAGTTGTCGCGGTTGTAGACCATGACGCCAATGCCGACCGACTGGCAGATGCGCTTGACGTGCTGGAAGAGGCCTTCCTGCGGGGCGTCGATGAGGTAGTGCGGCAGGAGAAGGATGCCATCGGCGCCGGCCTTTTCGACGGCCTTGGCCATTTCGACGCCGACATGGGTGCCGAAGCCGCAGCCGGAAACGATCGCGGTCTTGCCCGATGCTTCCTTGGCGGCCCGGACGATGGTCGGGACTTCATCGGGAGACAGGGAGAAGAACTCACCGGTGCCGCCGGCGGCGAACAACACGGGGGCATCGAAGCCCGAGAGCCACTCGACATGGCGCTGGTAGCTTTCCGGCTGGAACTGGCCTTCCTGGTCGAAATGGGTCACGGGAAAGGACAGCAGGCCGGTGCCGAGCACCGCCTTGATCTCGTCAGGCATCATCATGGAAATTTCCTCTGTAGATTGTCTCCTCCAGACATATTTGTCGTACAGGTGACCTCCAGAGGAGTCAATAAGTTATATTATGAATTCCGGAACTCGCGCAGCAGGCTGCGGTAGCGCAGCTGGGCGCCGCGCAGATGGCGGCGCATGGCCAGGCGCGCACCCTCTTCGTCGCCTTCGGAAATGGCCACGACGATGGCATTGTGTTCCTCATCTAGCAGCGTGATATAGGCCGCCTGGTCGTCCTCCCGCTCATCGGGCCGCAGGGCGGCGCGGGGGATGACATTCTTGCCGATCATCGTCAGAAACTCCCTGAAACGGGGGTTGTTCGTCGCTTCGGCGATGGCGATGTGCAGGGCGAAATCAGCCTCGCTGCTGGGCTGCGAGGCGTCCAGACAGGCGCGCAAGGCGTAGTGCCTGTCGAAGATCATTTCTTCCTGGGCTGGCGAACGGCGGAGCGCTGCAAGCCCGGCTGCCTCGACTTCGACGGCGGTTCGCAGCTCCAGAAGCTCGATCGTCGACGAAACCCGCGCCAGATCGATGTTGTTGAGGGAGAGGATACCCGGTCGCTGGGTGGCCTGGGGCTCCAGCACGAAGACGCCGGCACCTTGGCGGGCTTCCACCAGCCGATCCGACCGCAGCGCGGCAATGGCTTCGCGCACCACCGTGCGGCTGACGCCGTGGGCTTCCGTTAGCTGTGCCTCGCTCGGCAGGCGCGCACCCGGCGCATATTGTCCGGCTGCGATGGCCTGGCGCAGCGTCTCACTGAGCTGGAAGACAAGCGTGCCTGCTCCCTTGGCGCTCTCCGCCCTTGCGTCTGCGCCCATGTCTGGTCTCCCTGTCTGCATCCCGTGTCAAAGATATCGCCATTCGCTTCGTCGGGATAGTTTCTCACATGTATGACAAGCGTGCGTCCGTTTCGTCAACATGTTTTAGCCGAAAGGGGGTGAGGCCCCTGTGGTTACGGTTGAAACCGCCGACGCTTCTCCTTAACATCAAATACCTCAAAACGATGGGAATGCCGTGCGGACCAGACTGGGACTAATTGTCGTGCTGACCGCCGCCTGCGGTTTTCCGCTGGTTGCGGGTGCACAATGGAGGATGGAGGAGCAGGTGAAAACCTATCCGATCTCAGGAGCCACGGGCATCGAGCTCTATTCTTCGATCGGAGAGAAGGGTCCAAAGGTCGGAACCCATGTGCGGGCCATCGCCCACACGGACTTCAAGCTGACCTGGTCGCGCAACTACGTGCCGCAGCCGGACGGTGCCTGTACGCTGGTGTCGGCCCGGCCGAACCTTACCATCACCTACGTGCTGCCGAAGCCGGTGACGGCGCTGCCGCCGGCGCTCGATAAGTTGTGGCAGGTGTTCATCGAGGGCGTGCGCAAGCATGAACGGGTCCATGCGGAGCAGATCAAGGCCATGGTGGCGGAGATCGAGACGGTCAGCGTCGGGCTGTCTGTGCCGGCTGATCCGAAGTGCACCAAGGTCCGCGCCGAGCTGACGTCGAAGCTCGGCGAGATTTCGCGAACGCGGGTCAAGAACAGCCAGGATTTCGACAAGGTCGAGCTCAGCGAGGGTGGCAACGTCCACCGGCTGATCCTCAATCTCGTCAATCCGCTTTAGGGCGCGACATCCGTTTCAAGGCGAGAATCATGACGTCCGGACTTCACCACATCACCGCCATCACCCGCAAGATCCAGGCGAATGTCGACTTCTACGTAGGCTTCCTGGGGCTGCGGCTCGTCAAACGCACGGCAGGCTTTGAAGACGCGCGGCAACTGCATCTGTTTTACGGGGACGGTGCGGCTACGCCCGGTTCGCTGGTCACTTTTCTTGCCTGGGAGGAGGGATCGCAGGGCCGCGTCGGCCATGGCGCGCCGAGCGAGATCAGCTTCGCGGTTGCTCCCGCCGCGATCGGTTTCTGGTTGACGCGGGCCCTGCAATTCCGGGTGAAGACGAGCGGTCCGGCGTTGGAATTCGGCGAGCCTGTGCTGCGACTGACGGATCCCGACGGCATCATCGTCAAGCTGGTCGGCGTGGAGCAGACGCCACCCTCGGTATGGTGGAGCGGAAGCGGTATTGCCGAGGCCGATGCCATCCGCCGACTGCGTGGCGCGACGATCCTATCCGGGAAAGCCGAGGAGACGGCCGATTTCCTGGCGCAGCACATGGGGCTGACGCGCGGTCCGACAGAGGGCAATGTCCAGCGGCTGGTCTCCCAATCGCTTGACGTGGTCGACGTGCGCAATGCCCGAGGCTTCTGGACCGCGGCACCTGGGGCCGGGACGATCGATCATGTGGCGCTGCGGGCGCCGGACCGCGCGGCGGTTGAGGCGGTGCATGCCGGGCTTGCCGCCCACGATGCCGGCGAGATGAACATGCACGACCGGCACTACTTCTATTCGCTCTATGTGCGCGAGCCGGGCGGCACGCTGATCGAGCTTGCGAGCGACGGTCCCGGCTTTGCCGTGGACGAGCTGCCGGAGAGCCTCGGCACCACGCTTTTTGTGCCCGAGCACTTCAAGGGGGACCGCGAGGACTTCAAGGTCATGCTGCCGCAGTTCGGCATGCCGGGCGAGGAGCGGGTGACCTATCGCGAGCTGGATTTCGTTCACCGCATCTATACCCCTGAGGACCCGGACGGGACGACGCTGGTGCTGCTGCATGGCAGCGGCGGTAGCGAGACGGACCTGCTGCCGTTCGGCCGAAAGGTTGCGCCCGGCGCTGTGCTGATCGGCGTGCGGGGGCGATCGACGGAGGAGGGCGTGTCGCGCTTCTTCCGGCGCTCCGGCACGATGCAGTTCGACCAGACGGACATCGCCTCGGAGGCTGAAGCCTTCGCCGCTTTCGTCGAGGACCTCCCGCGTGCCTACGGGATCGACCTCGGGCGCATCGTCTTCATCGGCAATTCCAACGGCGGCAATTTCCTTGGCGCCGTGATGCCGCTTCATCCGCAGGTGGTCCGTCGCGCCGTGTTGTTGCGGCCGATGAACGTGCTGGAGGTGCGGCCGGAGGTGGACCTTTCGGCCGTGAGCGTGCTCACCATCAGCGGTACCCAAGATCCCTACGCCCCGCAGGCGAAGGAACTCGAGGACAGGCTTGCTGGCGCAGGTGCCATGCTCACCGCCCGGCAGATCGATGCGGACCATGGTCTCGAGGCACAGGACGCAGCGATCGTCGGCCAGTGGCTGACGGATTCTGTATACAGCGACATCTAATTTTCTCCAGGCATTGGGCCTTGCTTGCAATTTATGGGCGCTGAAGAGGTTCTCATGTATGCATTGCGGGGTTGCGCCTGTTGCTTCGCTGCCTCTGCTGCCGTAGCATCCCATCTAGAGCGCGCGGTGCCGCAGGTGGTGCCGCTCGACGCCTTGGAGGAGGGGTCGGCTCGGGCATCAACCAGTCTGGTTCGAGGTGATGGGAGGAAACGTCATGACAGGAAGTCTCTCCGATGTTCTGAAGGACAGCGGCAATGCGGCGCAGCTTCTGCGCAATTCGCGGATCGGCATGTATGTCTATCCAGTGGTCGCGCCGGAGTTTTCAAACTGGCGCACAGAGCAGGTCGCATGGCGCCAGTCGGCGGTGCTGTTCGACCAGTCGCATCACATGGACGAACTGATCGTTGAGGGGCCGGATGCCTCGCGCTTCCTCGAGAGCCTGGCGATCAACAGCTTTGCCAACTTCGGCACCAACCGTGCCAAGCATTATGTGCCGGTGACGCCCGCCGGCTACGTGATCGGCGACATGATCATCTTTCGCGAGGCTGAGCAGAAGTTCGTGCTGGTCGGCCGGGCGCCGACCGCGAACTGGCTGCGCTACAATGCATCGCTCGGCCGTCATGACGTGACGCTGACGCATGATCCGCGCTCGCCCTCGCGGCCCGACGGCAAGGAGGTCACCCGCGTCCACTATCGCTTCCAGATCCAGGGGCCGGACGCGCCTCGGATCTTCGAGGCTCTGAACGGCGGCCCGATCGCCGAGATCAAGTTCTTCCATGTGGACTGGATCACTGTCGCGGGCCGCCGGGTGCAGGCCCTGCGGCATGGTATGGCTGGAGCGCCGGGCCTGGAGATCTGGGGCCCCTATGCCGAAAAGGACGAGGTGCGCGACGCGATCGTCAATGCGGCGCGTGCGGCCGGCGTGGACCTGCATCTGGTCGGTGCTCGAGCCTATTCCACGAACACGCTGGAATCCGGCTGGATCCCGTCGCCGCTTCCGGCGATCTACACGGGCGATGCGCTGCAGGGATATCGCGACTGGTTGTCGGCGGACAGCTACGAGGCGGTGGGGTCGATCGGCGGCAGCCTGGTCTCTGCCGAAATCGAGGATTACTACGTTACGCCTTACGAGCTCGGCTACGGCATCTATATCAAATTTGACCACGACTTCGTCGGCCGGGCCGCGCTGGAGGCGATGAAGGATCGACCGCACCGCAAGAAGGTGACCTTCGAGTGGAATGCGGAGGATGTGATGGCGGTCATCGCCTCGAACTTCGTGCCGGGCGGCGAGCCCTACAAGTGGATCGACCTGCCGCAGCCGAACTACGCTTCCTCCAGTGCCGACCGGGTGATGATGGGCGAGCGGATGGTCGGCATGTCGATGTTCAACGGCTACAGCTACAACGAGCGCTGCATGCTCTCGCTCGGCGTTGTCGATCCGGAGGTGCAGGAGGGGGATGTGCTGACGCTGGTCTGGGGCGAGCCAAACGGCGGCACCGGCAAGACCTCCATCGAGACGGGGCACAGGCAGGCAGAAATCCGGGTGAGGGTGTCGCCGACGCCCTATGCTCGCGAGGCGCGCGAAAGCTACGCGGAGAGCTGGCGTACCCGGCGCGGCTAGTCGTTCAAGACCGAGGTTGGGTCGCGCCTAAAAGCGGACCCAACCCCAGCCTTGCATGCATCAGATCTGCTTTTCGCCGGCGCTCTTGCCGTCGGAGCTTCGCGACCGCTCCTCGACTCGGTCCGCGCCCTTGGCGAGGTCGGAACCTTTCTCGGCCTCGACCTTCTGTTCTTCCGCTTTGGCAGCCTCTTTAAGCCCGCGAGCGGCCTCCCGACCTTCCGGCGTCGGTGCCTGTTCAATGCCCATGATGATCTCCTCCTGTGCCTCCCTGGCACGGCAGAACAACACCCACCGTGCGCCCTTGTTCCGCAGGGTTCACGGGTGCTCGCATCCTTTGCCAAGGGTGCGGCGTTAGGGGGCATGATCTCACGGCCCGAGAGGCAGCGGATGTCCCTGATGGATGCGACTAAAACCGAGGTATTCGACCTGCCCATCGAGACGGAGCCGATGGAGGCGCGCCTTGCGGAGGCTCTGCCCGCGGATGACGGCTGGCAGTACGAGCCGAAGTGGGACGGTTTTCGCTGTCTCGCCTTCAAGCGCGGCGACGAGGTCGATATCCGCGCCAAATCCGGCAAGCCGCTCGGGCGCTTCTTTCCCGAAGTGATTGCGTTTCTGCGCGGCCTGCCGGCTGAGCGCTTCGTGCTCGACGGCGAACTGGTGATCGAGACCGGTGGCTCCTTGTCATTTCCGGCGCTGCAGGCGCGCCTGCATCCCGCAGCGAGCCGGATTGCCAAGCTATCCCAAGAGACGCCGGCGCGGCTGGTGCTGTTCGACATGCTGGTCGACGCGGACGGCGAGCTGCTGCTCGAGAGGCCGCTTTCGGAGCGACGGCGGCAACTGGAAGCCTTTTACGAGGTGCAGGCTTCCGCGAACCTCAGCCTTTCGCCCGTGACGCTGGAGCTCGAGGAAGCCCGTGCCTGGCTGTCGGCTTCCGGCAATGAGGCGACGGATGGCCTTGTCGCCAAGCGCCTGGCGGACGTTTACATGCCGGGCGAGCGGGCGATGATCAAGGTGAAGCGGCTGCGCACTGCCGACTGCGTGGTGGGCGGCTTCCGCTACCAGAGCGAGACAGATGCCGTGGGGTCGCTTCTACTGGGGCTCTACGATGCAGACGGCAAGCTCGACCATATGGGTTTTACCGCTACGATCCGCAATGCGGAACGCGCGGCGCTGACGAAGCAACTCGAGGCACTGCGCGAGCCACCAGGTTTTACCGGCCGTGCGCCGGGAGGTCCCAGCCGGTGGAGCACGGAGCGAAGCGCCGATTGGCAGCCGCTTCGCCCGGAGCTGGTGGTCGAGGTGCGTTTCGATCAGGTGACGGAGGGGCGGTTTCGCCACGGCACGAAGCTGCTGCGGTGGCGGCCCGACAAGACACCGTCGCAATGCACCTTCGAGCAGATCGCGGCACCCGTGCGGATGCCGACGGCCAAATGAGCCTTTAGGCTGCTCAGCGACTGATGGAGCGCGCCGACAGAAAGACCTCCGGCTGGTAGGCGAAATCCTTGTCGAAAGGGTAAGTGGGTCGCGCCTTGCGGTGGCGGTCCAGGCGCTCGACGAACTGGTCCACGACGCCCGGCGAGAGCGCCATCAGGCTCGGATTGGCGATCGGCGCGAGCTCCGGTGACAGGTAGCCGGATTTCACGACAATGATCTTTGCCGCATGCGGGTCGATGCCGAGCCGGGTGAAGTCCGCGATGTTGTGATAGGGGCGGCGCTTGGCCGCCAGGACCAGTTCGACGCCATCGATCACCACAACGGCCTGGCGATCGGCAAGATCGGCCGTGTCGTGCAGGAACTGCACCTTTGCGCGAACCTTCACCGGCTTGCTGCCATGGGTGTCGAGCGAGGCGCCGACCACGAGTTCCAGTTCCGCGCTCGTTCCCGCCGTATAGCAGGCATCGGTCGCCTGCTTGTCGGTGATGCCGGCGAAAATGACGCCTGTGGCCTTCTTTGCAAGGAGTTCAGCCAGAACGTCGGCCCGGTCCCCGACGCCGCCGCCGGTCGGGTTGTCGCCCGATTCGGCTAGGACCACGGGATGGCTGCGGCTGGCAATTGCCTTCGCCACGCATTCATCGACGGAGCCGGTCTCGGATCCGAAGACAAACTTTTCGCGGGCGTCCCAATAGGCCTGTGCCAGGCGCTTTGCCTGGTGTTCTAGGACGGCCCGGTCGGTGCCGGTCAGGATCGCGGCGGCGGTCGCCCGCGGCTCATCGGCCCAGACGTAGCCGACCATCAGCGACGCGTCCCAGACGCCGTCCATTGCGTCGATCCCCGGCAGCATGGCGTAGAGGCTCTTTGCCGGCTCATCGACTGTGCTGGTGCGCTCACCGGGTAGGACGACGGGAATGGGTGCCCAGACGAGCAGCGGCCGGACGCCGGTTTTCAGGCTCTCGACCAGCATCTTGACGGCGCGACGCATGGTCTCCTCGACGTCGATGTGGGGTGCCGTGCGATAGGTCGAGTACATGTCGAGCGCGTCGATGATGCGCTGGCTGACGTTGCCGTGCAGGTCGTAGCTGGCGGACAGCACGCAATCGGGGCCTACGAGGTCACGGGCGGCGGCGATCCAGTCGCCCTCGGCATCCTCGAGCCCCTGCACGTACATGGCGCCGTGCATAGCGAGGTAGAGACCATCGAGCGGCAGGAGAGGCTTCAGGCGATCGAGGAACTCGCCCTTGAAGCGCTCGTAGGTGGAGCGGGCGACAGGGCCACCAGCGATGGCGCGGGCATGGATCGTCGGCAGGAAGGTGGCGTCGTAATCCTTCAGGAAGGCGAAATAGGGTGCTGCCGTCAGGGCATCGCCGCGCACGACGCGGAAGTCCTTCTCTTCGTTCAGGACCGGATTGTAGGTACTGCATTCGATATGGATGCCGCCGACAGCAATACGCATGGAATATCCTTCAGTTCGTGTGAGGGCCGATCAAAAACTTATGCGCTGCGATGCTGGCTGCGCCGCGGGCCCAGATGTCGCCATCGACGCGCTTGACGCGGACGGGTGTCTGGCCGGCATAGCGTGGCAGCACATTGGCCTCGACCGCCTGCTTCAGGACCGTCCCGAAAAGGCCGTCGAACGAGCCCTCCACATGGGTGATCAGGATCAGGCCGGGGTCGTTCATCTGGATGAGGTTGGCAATGGCAAGGCCGAGTGCGGAGCCGGCGCGATGCAGGATGCGGATCGCCGCGGCATTTCCCTTGGAAGCCTCGGTTTCGAGTTCGACCAGAGTGTCGCAGGAGAAGCCTTCGGCCCGGGCCATTTCCCGCACCGCCTTCATGGAAGCGACCGTATCGAGGCAGCCGCGCTTGCCGCAGCGGCAGGGTGAGCCGCCCGGTTCGATGGTGCAATGGGCGATTTCGCCGGCGCCGCCATGGTTGCCGCGGTAGAGCTTGCCGTCGATGAAGTGGGCGCAGCCGATGCCGTCGCCTAGCGTCACGACGCTGAAGTTCTGGATGTCGCGGGCACTGCCGAACAGCTTTTCGCTGACCGCGACGGCCTTGGCGTCATTCTCGATGAAGGTTTCGATGCCGCAGCGCTCCTGCACGATCCGGGCAAGCGGCACGTCCTGCCAGTTCAGCAGAGTCGACTGCACGCAATTGGCCTGGGTCTCGTCGACGAAGCCGGAGAGGGCGATGCCGATACCGGCCAGTTTTTCGCGCGCATCCGGGTGGCTGTCGAGAAGATCCGGCAGCGCCTGGGCGATCGCTTCGGCAACGACGGCCGGATCGCGCGACAGGGGAATGGATCCCCGCGCGATGATCTTTCCGTTGAGGTCGCTGAGGATCATCGGCGCCGGCTCTTCCAGAAGCGAGACGCCGATGAAGAAGGCGCATTCCGGATAGAGGTCGAGCCGTACGGATGGCCGGCCCTGGCCGTAAACCGTGTCCGTCTCGTGCAGCATGCCCAGGTCGATGAGATCGCGGGCAAGCCCGCTCATCGCCGCTTTGCTGAGGCCAAGCATCTGCGCCATCTCGGTCCGGCTGAGTGGACCGGACTCGCTGATGATGCGGAGAAGTTGGCGCTGGCTGGGGGTGAGCATGTTTGGCGCGTGTGGTTGAGGACAGGGTTGACACTAAGTTCAGGAAATGAACAAATCAACGTCATTAAATTATAAAAATGATCGAAGCGCCGGGCAACGGCGTCAGTTTCCACGAAACAAGGGTGAACATCATGACGATTTCAATGACGAATTCCCGCTGGTTGCTGGCATCGGCACTGGCTGGCTCGCTGGCCTTTCCGCTTGGCGCAGGAGCCGCGACCCTCAATGTGATGCAAAGCGAGGCGCCACGCTCGATGGATCCGGGCGACCAGACCGCGACCTATACGGCGGCGCTGCTCGACCCGATGTACGAGGGGCTGGTCAAGCGCGACCCCGACCTTTCCCTGAAGCCGGCGCTGGCGACCGAATGGTCGTCGGACCCGTCCGGTCTCGTCTGGACCTTCAAGCTGCGCCAAGGTGTCAAATTCCATGACGGCACGCCGTTCGATGCAGAAGCGGTGGTCAAGAACTTCAACCGGCACCTTGATACCAAGCGCGGACTTGCAGCGAGCGGACGGCTTCGCACGTTTCTCGAGAGCGTCACGGCTGTCGATGCGGGAACAGTGCAGTTCAAGCTGAAGACCCAGTACCCGGCCTTCCTGGCGCTTCTCAGCACCGGGCCCTGCCTGATGGTAAGCCCGACGGCCGATGCCGCCGGCACCATCGGTTCCAAGGCGGTGGGGACCGGCCCCTACAAGCTTGCCGAATACAAGTCCGGCGAATACGTGCTGGAGGCCAAGAACACCGAGTGGTGGGGCGGTGCGCCCAAGGGCGAAGACGCGATCAAGTGGATCTGGACCGCCGAGACCTCCGTCATGAACATGGCGCTGCAGACGGGTGATGCAGATGTGATCAACCCCTTCCCATCGGCGTTCGCCCAGCAGATCAAGGCCAATCCGGAAATGAAGCTGTCGACCACCGATGGTTCGGCGGTGTTCTGGGTGTCGCTCAACACCAAGATGAAGCCGCTCGACGACGTGCGCGTGCGGCAGGCGCTGAACTACGCCACCGACCGGGCGGGCATCGTCAAGGCGTTCATGCAAGGCTTTGCGACGCCGGCGAATTCGCCGCTTGCACCGGTGACGCCCGGCTACGACAAGTCGCTTTCGCCCTACACCTATGACATCGAGAAGGCCAAGCAGTTGCTGAAGGAAGCCGGTTACCCGGACGGCTTTGCCATGTCCACGATCGTGCAGGAGCAGGAAGCCCGTATGGGCGAACTGCTGCAGGCCATGTGGGCGAAGGCCGGCGTCAAGCTCGACGTGCGCCGGATGGAAAGCGGCGTCTGGTCGAAGGCGGCCTTCCTCGATCCGGCCGGCAAGGAGAAGGACGGCATCGGTTCGGCAATCGCCTCCTGGTCGTCCGGCGTCAACGGTGCCGACCTCCAGTTCCGCCCGCTCTACTACTCGAAGAGCGCTTCGCCCGCCGGCGCCAACCTCGGCTTCTTCTCCGATCCGAAGCTCGATGGCTTGGTGGACAAGGCGGCTTCGACACTCGATGAGCCGGCCCGCAACGCGATCTATGGCGAGGCGCAGAAGGAGGTCAACGAGCAGGCTCCGCACGTGCTGCTGTTCACCAAGCAGGACCTGTTTGCGACCCGCGCCAATGTGCAAGGGGTCTGGGTCATCCCGGGCGGCCAGGTCGTGGTGAAGGAAGCCAAGAAGCAGTAAGAAGGCAGGATGGGCGGCGCGCATCGCTGCCGCCCATCGCTTGCATCTGGAACAGCATGCCCGGGGCATCATGAAAGCCTATATCGCCAAGAAACTCCTGTCCCTGCCGCTGATCCTGATCGGCGTGTCGCTGCTGGTGTTCGTTGCCATCCGGGCGCTGCCGGGTGATCCGGCGCGGCTGATGGCGGGGCCGGAGGCGACGCAGGAGGCGGTCGACAACATGACCACCCGGCTCGGTCTCGACCGCAGCCTGCCGGCGCAATACGGAAGCTTTGCGCTCGATGCTCTGAGGGGTGACCTCGGGACCTCGATCAAGTCGAAGCTGCCCGTGGTGAGCGAGATCGGCGAACGCCTTCCGTTCACAATCGGCCTTGCGCTGACCGCCTATCTGATCGCGATTGGGATCGGCGTTCCGGCCGGCATGATCGCTGCCATCTATCGCCACGGCTGGCCAGACCAAGCTGTCATGATCCTGGCTATCATGGGCGCATCGGTTGCCAACTTCTGGCTCGCGCTGATGGCCATGAACACTTTTTCGGTGCAGCTCGGCTGGCTGCCGCTGCTTGGCGCCACGTCGTGGAAAAGCTTCATCATGCCATCCGTGACGCTCGCGGTACTCCCGACCGCGGTGATCGCGCGTATGACCCGCTCCAGCATGATCGAGGTGATGAACCAGGATTTTATCCGCACCGCCTATGCCAAGGGGGTAACGCCGGCGCAGATCTACTGGAACCACGCGCTGCGCAATGCGCTGATCCCCATCATCACGATCGTCGGCCTCAACTTCGGCAGCCTGATCGGCGGCGCGGTGGTCACGGAATCGGTGTTCAACTGGCCGGGCCTCGGCCGCTTTCTCGTCGATGCGGTGCGCTACCGCGACTATCCGGTGATCCAGGGCGTGACCCTTGTTGCGGTGACCGGTGTCGTCCTGATGAACTTCTTCGCCGAGTTGTTGATCGCTGTCGTCAACCCCCGGATAAGGCTGGACTGATGGCAACGTCTCAAACCGATTTCACCCCGCGTCGCCGGTCCAGGCCGGTCACGGCTCTCCGCTGGCTCGGCCGGCACCGCAGCGTCGCGCTCGGCGGTCTGCTGGTCGCCGTGATCGTGCTCGCCGCGCTGTTTGCGCCGCTGATCGCGCCGGTCGACCCTTACGCCCAGGATCTGATCGCCACGATGGAGCCGCCCTCTTGGGCGCATCCCTTCGGCACAGACGACAATGGCCGTGACATCTTCTCGCGCGTCGTGCACGGGGCGCGGATCTCGCTTCTCGAGGTGGTGCTGAGCGTCGGTCTCGCGATGATCGTCGGCGTTCCGCTCGGGATCCTCGCCGGCATGAGCGGCCGCTACATCGACCAGGGCATCATGTGGGCGATGGACATCCTGTTTGCCTTCCCGGACATCGTGCTTGCCATCCTAATCGTCAGCGTACTCGGCACCAGCCTTGCCAACCTGATGATCGCGATTGCCATCTTCTCAGTGCCGGTCTATGCGCGGCTCAGCCGCAACCTCACGCTCGGGCTGAAAACCATGGACTATGTGGAAGCGGCGATCTCGCTCGGCATTTCCAGCCGCCGAATCATGACCCACTATATCCTGCGCAACGCGATCGCGCCGATCATCGTGCAGTCGACGCTAACGGCAGGGACCGTGATTCTGTCGGCCGCGAGCCTGTCCTTTCTCGGCTTGGGCGCCCAGCCGCCACTTCCCGAATGGGGCGCTATGATGAGCGACGGGCGCAACTATCTCGGCCTCAACATCTGGATGTCGCTGTTTCCCGGTCTTGCCATCATGATCACCGTGCTGGGATTCAACATTCTCGGCGACGGGCTGCGCGACCTCTTGGATCCGCGCAAATGACAGGCCATGTCGAGCCTACAATCACGAACGGCGGTGGTCCTGTCTTTTGCATCGATATCGGCGGGTCGTTCATGAAGTTCGCGGTGTCGCCGGCGCCTGGAGCCCTCGTGCCGCTGGAGCGGATCGACACGCCTGCGGACGACTGGGACGTTTTCGCGGGCTCGATCTCGGCGCTTCTGGATCGGCATCGTGCCTCCGCACCGATTGCGGCCCCCCTGGCTCTCTCGATCGCCGGACTGGTCGACCCGCGGACCGGCGTTGCCACCTCCGCCAATATTCCCTGCATCACCGGCCGACGCATCGCTCTTGATCTATCGGCCTTGCTGGGGCGCCCGGTCGTTGCCGCCAACGATGCGGACTGCCTGACGCTCGCGGAAGCCAACGAAGGTGCCGGACGGGGGCACCCTGTCGTCTTCTGCGCGGTCATGGGCACCGGCATCGGGGGAGGGCTTGCGATCGATGGGCACCTGGTGCGCGGCGCGGGTGGCGTCACGGGCGAGTGGGGCCACGGGCCCATCCTCAACACGAGTGTCGAGATCGAGGGCAAGACCCTTCACATCCCGCGGTTTTCCTGCGGTTGTGGCCAATCCGGATGCGTCGATACGATTGGCGGCGCGCGCGGCATCGAGCGGCTGCACGGGTTCCTGCACGGTCGATCAGAGACTAGCCACGACATTCTCGATCAATGGCAGGCCGGCGACGACGGAGCGAGGCTCACGGTCGCTGCCTACCTGGAACTGGTCGCCGATCCGCTGGCGCTTACCGTCAACGTGACGGGCGCCTCCATCGTGCCGGTGGGCGGGGGACTGGCCTCCGTGACGCCGCTCATCGAAGCGCTCGACCGGGCGGTGCGCAAGCGGATCCTCAACCGCTTCGACAGCCCCCTGGTCGTGCCGGCGGCGCGGCAGGAGGATGGCGGGCTGGTGGGTGCTGCGGTGCTCGGCCACCAAAGAGCCCTTGCGGGCGAAGGAGGCTGATTTGCCGGTCGTGCTGGAGGTTTGCGTGGATAGCGCCGAGGGTCTCAGAGCCGCCATCGCGGGCGGGGCCGGGCGGATCGAACTCTGTGCCAGCCTGACGGTCGGAGGGCTCACGCCATCTCCGGGGTTGATGGCGCTGGCCGCAAGCGTGCCGGTGCCCGTCTATGCGATGATCCGTCCGCGGGCCGGGGATTTTGTCTACGGCCACGATGACGAGGCCGTCATGATGGGTGACATCGATGCGGTCGGGGAGGCGGGCCTGGCGGGCGTGGTCGTCGGTGCCAACCGCGAGGACAGCCGGCTTGAGCTCGATCTGCTCAAGCGGCTGGTGACGCGTGCCCAAGCCCATGCGCTCGGCGTGACGCTGCATCGTGCCTTCGATCTGGTGCCGGATCCGGTGGAGGCACTCGAGCAGGCAATCGGGCTTCAGGTGGAGAGGGTGCTGACCTCAGGGCTGCAACCCAGCGCCCTTGACGGGCTCTACCTGCTGCAGGAGCTTGTCGCGCGCGCAGGAGATCGGGTGTCGATCATGCCGGGAAGCGGGATCAAGCCGTCCAACGTGGAGCGGGTGCTGCGGCAGACGGGGGCATCCGAGGTGCACAGTTCCTGCCGGGCGCCGATTGCCGGCACCGACGCGCGGGCCATTGCCTTCGGCTTCCAGCCCGCACAGTCATACGATACCAGCAGCGACATCGTGCGGGATATGTGCCGGGTGATCGGCGGTATCGACGGACGGGCCTGAGATGCCGGCGCTCAGGCGCAGAGGCCGCGCAGGGCGCCGATGTCGGCGATCTCGATGCACCGGATGCTGCGGAGCCTGATCAGACCTGCGCTTCGAAGCTTTGCGAAAACCCGCGAGACCGTCTCGATGGTCAGCCCGAGGTAGTCGGCGATGTCGAGCCTGCTCATGGGCAGGTCGAAATGCTTCAGGCCTCCCTGCCGCTCGGCCATGTCCAGCAGGAAGCCGGCAACCCGTTCCACCGCTGTCTGTCGGCCGATGACCAGGACATGTTCCTGGGCCCTGAGCATGCCGCGCAGCGCAAGCTCCGTGAGCTCGGCCTGGCTTCCAAGTCCGTCCGCCAGATGGTGGGTCCGTGCTCCCGTCGCCACGACGGCTTCTGCAAAGAAGCTATGGGTATCGGTTGCCTCGAAGCCGAAGGTCTCTCCCGCGAGATAGAAACCGATCACCTGCCGGCGGCCATCCGAGAGCAGTCCGTGCAGGCGCACGGCACCGAATTCGATCCGGTAGAGGCAGGTCGCCCTCTGCCCCGGCGCATAGACCTCGCAGCCTGCGGCGAAGGTGACGAGCGGGACGGTGCTGTGCAGGGGAAACAGGGTCGACGGGACCGGATGAACCGCGGTTGTGCGAGCGCGGGCTGCGTAAGACGTTGCGTTCATCATATCCCCAATCAGCGAATTCGGATCAGGATGCCCGAGCCGCAGGCAAGGCGATATTGGTGTGAGTGCCTACGGGGATCTACCTACCGGGCGATTTGCCTGATTGCGACATCGTGGAACGACCCTCCACGACCTGCGTCAGGCCTCGCCGGGCCGCTCTTGACCAGCCGCAAAAGGTCGGCGCCTGCGAAGGGCTTGGTCAGGATATCAGCCCGCCGGCTCGACAGGACCGGTGCCAAGCCATCGTCCAACACAATCAGAGCGTTGTCATCGTGGGGGATGCGCTCCAGGAAGCAGATGCCGTCGTCGATCAGATCGCCGTCGATGATCATGCAGAAACGGGGAGCGACATGGATCGGCCATCCCTGCCATGCCTCATGAGCCTGGACCTCGTAGCCCTCGACCTCCAGGGCAAAGACAAGGGATTTTCTCAAGCCAGCATCGGCAGCGATGACGATGATCGTCGGAGATATCACGGCAGGACCCAAAAACTGACTACCAGCCAAGTTTCTAGTGCCGATTCCCGCAGAGCGCTTTGCTTTAAATCAAGTTTTGCAATTTTCTTGTTTCTAGAGACCACCCAGCCCAGCCGCGAGTGCCATACGCACCAGCTGCGGCAGGCTGTTCGCCTTCATTTTCGCCATGACATTGGCCCGATGGACTTCCACCGTCCGCGGGCTGATCTGCAGGTTGTGAGCGATCACCTTGTTGGGGTGCCCGGCAACCACGGCCGTCAGCACCTGGCGCTCGCGGTCGCTCAGGCTGGCGAGGCAGGATTCCACGTCGGCAAGATTGGTGGACACTGCGGGCGGCTCTTCGAGCATGCTCGCGGCCCGCCTTATAGCATCGATGATGACCGTATCGGCGAAGGGCTTTTCGATAAAGTCCACCGCACCCGCCCGCATGGCCTCGACAGCGAGCGGAATGTCGCCGTGACCGCTGATGACGATCGCATTCATTCGGATCTTCATGGTGCGCAGAGTCGCAATGAGATCGACGCCGCTCATGTCCGGCATGCGGAGATCCGTCACCAGCACGCCGTGACGGATACTGGGCGCAAATTGGAGGAAGGCGGAGGCAGTCTCATGGATGCGGGCGGCAAAGCCGTTCATGGTGAGCATGAAGGCCAGCGACTTGCGAACCACTTCCTCATCGTCAACGATATGAACGGTGTAATCAGCCGTGCGCATTCGCGAGCTCCTCCTCCTTGTAGACAGGCAGGGTGAACCGGAAGCTGGCGCCGCCAGCCCGGTTTCCGCTCACGGTAAGCCCGCCTCCATGCGCCTCGACGATCCGCTTGCATATCGACAGACCCATGCCCATGCCCTCGGGTTTGGTGGTGACGAAGGGTTTGAACAGCTGTGCGGCAATGTCCTTTGAAATTCCCGGACCGGTGTCCTCGATCAGGACCGCCAGTTCATCGCCGGGTTCGACCCGGGCGCGGATGGAAAGTTCGCGGGTTGTGCTGTCACCCATGGCCTCGATGGCATTGCGCATCAGGTTGATCAGCACCTGCTGGATCTGGATCCGGTCCACCATGATCATTTCTGGTCCCGGGGTCAGCTCGAAGATGGCGCGCACACCTTTTTCCCGCGCGCCGACCAGAGCAAGGGATGCGGCTTCTTCCATCAGGCGGCGGATGTTGTGCGGCGCCTTCTCGGTCTCGGTCTTGCTCACGAACTCGCGCAGGTGCTTGATGATCTGCCCGGCCCGCAGCGACTGGTCCGCGGTTTCCTGCAGGGCCTCGCGCATCTTGGCCGCCACCTCGCTGTCGATACCGCGCAGCAGGCGAGTGCAGCCGTGCACGTAGTTGGCGATGGCCGACAGGGGCTGGTTCAGTTCATGGGCAAGGCTGGAGGCCATTTCGCCCATTTCCGTCAGCCGTGCCAGCCGCGCGAGCTCACTCTGGATCTGCTGGAGCCGGGCGGCCGTCTCCTCCCGCTCCGTCAGGTCCCGCACGAAGCAGGTGAAGACGGTTTCGGTGCCCGACAGCGTCTTCCCGATGGCGAGCTTCAAGGGGAAGGTCGTGCCGTCCTTGCGCAAGCCGGTCACGACCTCATCGCACCGGATCATTCCCCCTTCGCCAGTTCCCACATAGCTGCCAGGGAGCCCGTCGTTCAGGCTGAGGTAGGCCTCGGGCATCAGCATGCGCAGGTTCTGCCCGACAGCCTCTTGCTCCGCATAGCCGAACTGCCGCACGGCTGCAGAGTTGAACGACAGGATCGTTCCGTCGCACCTGCTGACGATCGCCGCGTCCTGCACGGTATCGAGCATGGAGCTCAGAAGCGCCTCTCGGGCATCCAGGGCAGCCTGTGACCGGGCAATGGCCTTGCGGGCGACATGGAGAATGTCGCCAACCAGCGCCGTGACAAGGCTCAAGGCAGCCACCGCGAGCATCTCCGTGGGGACTGCTCCCCGGACAGTGGTCCATTCCTTCAGCAGATAGATGGCAAAGACGGAGAGCGCGCAGGTAAAGACGGCGCCGCGGAAGCCGGCAATGACCGCCACCATGAGAATCGGCGGCACGAAGAAGACGAAGCTCGCCTTGTCGTCCAGGGGGACGAACAGCGCCAGGCGCACGACAAATGCGGCGGACACGCTCACCCACGCGATGACGAAGATGTCACGCGGCGTGAACTTGCGGCTCAGGAACGCCCGGACGAAGCGCTCCTTGCGATCACTGAAATCGGCTAAAGTCATCAATCCCCGCCACCCAAGATGATCGCGCAGGTCAGGTTATCTGCGCGAATCGTTTTCCAATGCCGCCTAAAACATTATTGTCCGAGCAACCTATCATGGGAACTATCGGAAGCCTTCAGCTACCTTCGGTGGATGACAATGATCACCAAGATGTTGCCGTTCATCTTGGCGCGCAGGGGCAAAGCGCCGGCGCTTTGCCGTTGTCATTCCGTACTTGCACCCTATAAGCTTTCCTGTGCGCGATGACAGGGATTGGGTATGTTCCGACTGACGGGTTTTTCGTCCTTTAATTTTAATGCCTTGTTCAATCTCCTGCCGAACCCCTATGTCGTCCTCGACCGGGATTTGCGGATGGTGGGCATGAATGAAGCCTACCTTGCCGTCACCGGCCGGACGCGCGAAGAGCTGACCGGGCAGGGTATCTTCGATGCTTTCCCGAGCGACCCGAATTCCGGGCCGGGCCGCATGTTGAGGATCTCTCTCGCCAAGGTCCTGGAAACCGGCTGCGTCGACCACATCCCGTTGATCGCCTACCCGATCGAAGACGAGACGGGCGCCCTGCAGGAGCGTTACTGGAGCGCGACCCATACGCCTGTCTTCGACGACGCGGGGCAGGTCGGTTTCATTCTCCAGCACACGGTCGATGTCAGCGAACTGCATATGCTGCGGCAGGCGGCAGGCGCCAACGACTGGCGGATCCAAACGGACCTGATGCAGCGTGCCCAGGCCGTCGGTAGCGAGAACGTTGCGCTGGGTGCGGAACGGGAATACCTGCGGGCGCTGTTTGAACAGGCACCAGGCTTCATGGCCGTGCTTCGGGAGCCCGACCACGTCTTCAACATCGCCAACCGCTCCTATCGGGCGCTGGTCGGCCGCGACGACCTGATCGGCAAGAGCGTGCGCGAGGCGCTTCCGGACATCAAGGGGCAGGGTTTCTACGAGCGTCTGGACGAAGTCTATCGCTCCGGCGTTCCCTACACCGGATCCGCAGCCCGCGTGCTTCTCCAGCGCCAGCCAGGTGAACCACCCGAAGAGCGGTTCCTCGATTTCGTCTACCAGCCGATCCGCGACGGCCAGGGGCATGTCAACGGCATCTTCGTGCAGGGCCACGATGTGACCGAACTGCGCCGGGCGCAGGACGCGGCGCGGGAGAACGAGGAACGGTTCCGCTCGCTTGCGCAATCGCTTCCCGACCAGGTTTGGACAGCAACGCCTGATGGGCGGGTACAGTGGTGCAACGACCGCGTCTTCGACTACAGCGGTGCCGAGACGTTTTCCTTCGGTACGGATAAGGGATCCGGGCTTCTTCATCCGGAGGACGAATCGCGCGTGCGAGCTCTCTGGAGCGAAGCGGTGCGGACCGGCGAGACGTTTGAGACGGATCTGCGCATGCGCCGCCGCGACGGGGTCTTTCGGTGGTTTCTCAGCAGGGCGCTGCAGATCCGGGCGGCCGACGGCAGCATCCTGTTCTGGGTTGCCACCAACACGGACATCGAAGACCAGAAGAACAACGAGAGCCGGCTTGAGCAGCTGGCGACGACGCTTGGCCACCGGGTCGAGGAGCGCACCGTGGAACTGGAGCGGACGCAGGAGGTGCTGCGCCAGAGCCAGAAGATGGAGGCCATCGGCAATCTTGCAGGTGGCATCGCGCATGATTTCAACAACCTGCTGCAGGTGATCACCGGAAACCTGCAGCTGCTGGGCCGGGAAGTGGCCGGTAGCGAGACCGCGGAAAAGAGGGTCAACAGCGCACTTGCAGGCGCATCGCGCGGCGCCAAGCTTGCCTCGCAGCTTCTCGCCTTCGGCCGGCGGCAGCCTCTGGCGCCCATGGTGGTGAACCTTGGGCGGCTGGTGACGGAGATGGACAACCTGCTGCGCCGCAGCCTTGGAGAAGCGATCGACATCGAGACGATCGTCGGCGCCGGCTTGTGGAACACGATGGCCGATCCCACCAACGTGGAGAACGCTATCCTCAACCTCGCCATCAACGCGCGCGACGCGATGGACGGGCATGGACGGTTGACGATCGAACTGGGCAACGCGGTACTCGACGAAGACTATGCGCGCAGCGCTCTCGACGTGACACCTGGCCAGTATGTGATGATCGCCGTCAGCGACACGGGCTCCGGCATGTCCAAGGATGTGCTGGAGAAAGTCTTCGATCCGTTCTTCACGACCAAACCCGAGGGCAAGGGAACAGGCCTTGGCCTTTCCATGGTCTACGGGTTCGTCAAACAGTCGGAAGGCCATATCAAGATCTACAGTGAGCCGGGACACGGAACGACGGTGCGGATCTATCTGCCGCGGTCGCTGGAAAACGAGGACTGCCCTCCTGAAAGCTCGGGCGAGGCGCCCGCCGGCGGCGGCGAGACGGTTCTGGTGGTGGAAGATGACGAGGCGGTGCGCGACATTGCCGTCAGCCTGCTCAGCGAACTCGGCTACCGGGTGCTGAAGGCGAAGGATGCCGATGGCGGCCTTGCCATCATCGAGAGCGGCGTGCCGATCGATCTTTTGTTCACCGACGTGGTGATGCCGGGCAAGCTGAAGAGCCGCGAACTGGCTGTGCGCGCGAAGCAGCGCCTGCCGCAGGTCGGGGTGCTGTTCACCTCCGGCTATACCGAAAATTCCATCGTGCACGGGGGACGGCTCGATCCCGGCGTGCAACTGCTGAGCAAGCCCTATACCCGCGATGCGCTCGCCCGAAAGCTGCGGCATGTGCTGGATCTCAGCCGCAGCCTGCCGCCGTCGCAAATCGCCCTGCCCAATCTTCTTGCGGCAGCACCGGCGATGGACGCTCCGTCGCAGGGCCAGCCGATCCGTGTCCTGCTGGTCGAGGACGAGGCTTTGATCCGTTTCTCGACCGCCGATTTCCTTCAGGAGGTCGGGATGCAGGTTGTGGACGCGGGATCCGCCGGCGAGGCGCTGAGCGCGGCCGATGGCGAGGCGTTCGACGTGCTGGTGACGGATGTGCATCTGCCCGACATGAGCGGGCTGCAACTGGCGCTGACCCTGCGGCAGCGGTTCGCGGACCTTCCGGTGATCTTTGCGACCGGAGACCGCAATGTGCCGGGAGCGGAAAACCTTGCCGGCACGGTGCTGATCACCAAGCCCTACGATTACGACCTGCTGGCAGCCCGGATCCGTGCGATGGTTGCGGCGCCGACGTCGTCCAAAGCTTGAGGCTTTTCCACGCGCTCGTGAAGCCAACATGTGTGCGCGGCGGCAATGATGCCGCCGCCGATCGCGGCTATTGCCTCAGATCTTTCCGTCAGCTTCCGCGATGACGCGGGTCAGGCTGCCGGTCGCCGGGAAGAGCGGGATGAGGCAGGCCTGCAGCGCGTGATAGAGATCGCTCTTGCCGGGAAACAGCGTATGGGCCGGCGCGAGATCCTCTGTCAGTTCCTCATGCCAGCCGCCGTTGCGGTGATCGAGGAAACGGTTGGCGATCGTGCCCCAGATCAGACGGTAGCTGTCCTCGTAGAAGGGATCGGACGGCAGGTGTTCGTTGAGGTAGTGAGCTGCGGCCGCACCCTCGCACATGGGCCACCAGAGCTTGTTGGTCTTGGCCGGCTGGTCCTGCCAATCGAGCGTATAGAAGAAGCCGCCCTTCTGCTTGTCCCAACCCAGTGACATGGCCTGGACGAACAGGGATCGTGCTGCATCCGGCATCCAGCTGTGCGCCTTGCCGCCCATCGACCAGAGCTGCAGGATCAGCCTCGACCATTCGAGCGAATGCCCCGGCGTGGTGCCGGCGGGGCGGAACATTTCGTCCGGGTGGTAATAGCCCTGGTCGATCGTCCAGTTCGCATCAAAGTGCTCGGCAACGCGGAAGCCGACGCTGCCGGCCGCGTGGTGGATGACCCGCTCGGCGATGCTTTCGGCCTTGTCCAGATAGGATCGCTCACCGGTCGCCTCGAAGGCTGCCATCAAGGCTTCCGTCAGATGCATGTTGGAATTCTGTCCGCGATAGCGGCCGCCGTCGATCGGTGACCAGTCGCTTGTGAACTCCTCGGCGATGGCACCGTGCTGCTGTTCCCAGAAGCGGGTGTTGATGACCTCGGTGATGTCGGCGAGCATCTGGTCGGCCAGCGGATGTCCGACGGTTTTGGCGGAGGCGGCGGCCAAGAGGACGAAGGCATGGCCATAGCCCTGCTTGGCGCCATCGACGGCGCCGTTGTCATCGACCTGCCAGAAATAGCCGCCGTTCTGCGTGTCGCGATGGCGTTCCCAGAGATGGCGCATGCCGTGGTCGATCACATCGCCGGCGCCCGGACGGCCCAGCAGGTAGCCGATGGCGAAGCAATGCACCATGCGGGCCGAGGCATGGATGCCGCGCACTGGATTGTCGCCGCCGAGCGGATTGCCCTGGTCGTCCAGATCGAAAAAGCCGCCCTTCGGATTGACCGCGTGGTACTGGAAGAAGTCGAACAGTCCGTCCGCACGATCCACAAGCCATTTCCGGTGGTAGGGCAGGGATGCCCAGTGAAGGGAGGTGGTGTCTTGCTCGGTCATGCGAACCTCTGGACTAGAGCGGCAGGAATGCTCGTCGGATATAGCGTCCGCAACCTCTCCTGTCATGGGTGAAGTTGCTGATAAAGCTTGATCGGAAGTTGACATAAAGATATGTTTATGTGTTAATTCGCCACTGCATGAAGACTGGAGCGCATGATGTTTGATGACCTGTTCGGCGAAAAGACCGCCCCTCGCAATGGCGAAGAGATCCTGGCGGCGCTCCAGGCTGCTGCCCGGGAGCGGATCCTCGTCATCGACGGCGCCATGGGAACGCAGATCCAGGGGCTCGGACTGGACGAAGACCAGTTCCGCGGCGACCGCTTCATTGGCTGCGCCTGCCACCAGCAGGGCAATAACGACCTGCTTATCCTGTCGCAGCCGCAAGCGATCGAGGACATCCACTACCGCTATGCCAAGGCCGGGGCGGATATCGTGGAGACAAATACCTTTTCCTCGACCCGGATCGCGCAGGCCGACTACCAGATGGAGAATGCGGTCTACGACCTGAACCGCGACGGCGCCCGGCTGGCGCGCCGCGCGGTTCGGCGGGCCGAGAAGGAAGACGGCCGCCGGCGCTTCGTCGCCGGTGCGATCGGGCCGACCAACCGCACGGCCTCCATGTCGCCTGATGTCAACAACCCCGGTTACCGGGCGGTGACATTCGACGACCTGCGGCTTGCCTATGCAGAGCAAATCGACGGGCTGATCGACGGCGGCGCGGACCTCATTCTCATCGAGACGATCTTCGACACGTTGAACGCCAAGGCGGCAATCTTTGCCTGCGCCGAACGCTTCGAGGAAAAGGGCATCCACCTGCCGGTAATGATCTCCGGCACGATCACGGATCTCTCCGGTCGGACGCTGTCGGGCCAGACACCGTCCGCCTTCTGGTATTCGGTGCGGCACGCCAGCCCTTTCACCATCGGCCTCAACTGCGCGCTGGGTGCCGATGCCATGCGTCCGCACCTGCAGGAGCTTTCTACTGTTGCCGACACCTTCATCTCGGCCTATCCGAACGCCGGCCTGCCGAATGAATTCGGGCTCTACGACGAATCGCCGGACGACATGGCCCGGCAGATCGGCGGCTTTGCGGAAGAGGGTCTGGTCAATGTGGTCGGTGGCTGCTGCGGTTCGACGCCCGAGCATATCGCGGCCATCGCCGATGCCGTCGCGTCCTTCAAGGCGCGAGAGGTGCCCGAGCACAAGCCGTTCATGTCGCTGGCAGGGCTCGAGCCCTTCGTGTTCACCAAGGACGTGCCGTTCGTCAACGTCGGCGAGCGCACCAATGTCACGGGATCGGCGAAGTTTCGCAAGCTGATCACGTCCGGTGACCTGACGGCGGCACTGGCCGTTGCTCGCGAGCAGGTGGAAAACGGTGCCTCGATCATCGACATCAACATGGACGAGGGCCTGATCGATTCGCAGAAAGCCATGGTGGACTTTCTCAACCTGATCGCCGCTGAGCCGGATATCGCCCGCGTGCCCGTCATGCTCGACAGCTCCAAGTTCGAGATCATGGAGGCGGGTCTCAAATGCGTGCAGGGCAAGCCGATCGTCAACTCGATTTCCATGAAGGAAGGCGAGGAGAAGTTCATCGCCCAGGCGAAGCTGCTGCGCAACTACGGTGCGGCGGTCGTCGTCATGGCGTTCGACGAGCAGGGCCAGGCCGATACCTACGAGCGGAAGGTCACGATCGCGGAGCGGGCTTACAAGCTGCTGACCGAGGAGGCGAAGTTCCCGCCGGAAGACATCATCTTTGACCCGAACGTGTTTGCAGTGGCAACCGGCATCGAGGAGCATAACGACTACGGCCAGGCCTTTATCCATGCGACCCGGACGATCCGCGAGCGGATGCCGCTGGTGCATGTGTCGGGCGGTGTCTCGAACCTGTCCTTCTCGTTCCGCGGCAATGAGCCGGTGCGCGAGGCCATGCATTCGGTCTTCCTGTACCACGCCATCCAGGTCGGCATGGACATGGGCATCGTCAATGCGGGCCAGCTCGCCGTCTACGAGACCATCGACCCAGAACTGCGCGACGCTTGCGAGGACGTGGTGCTCAACCGGCGGGACGATGCGACCGAGCGTCTGCTGGATATCGCCGAACGCTATCGTGGCGGGCCAGGCCGGGAGGCCAAGGCACAGGACCTGACCTGGCGCGAATGGACGGTCGAAAAGCGGCTGTCGCATGCGCTGGTCAACGGCATCACCGAGTATATCGACGCGGATACGGAGGAGGCCCGGCTGGCGGCCGAGCGTCCGCTGCACGTGATCGAAGGCCCGCTGATGGCCGGCATGAACGTCGTCGGCGACCTGTTCGGATCAGGCAAGATGTTCCTGCCGCAGGTGGTGAAGTCTGCCCGCGTGATGAAACAGGCGGTGGCGGTTCTGCTTCCCTACATGGAAGAGGAAAAGCGCCTCAAGGGCGGCGACCAGCGCAAGACGGCCGGCAAGATCCTGATGGCGACCGTCAAGGGCGACGTGCATGACATCGGCAAGAACATTGTCGGCGTCGTGCTCGCCTGCAACAATTACGAGATCGTCGACCTCGGTGTCATGGTGCCGGCGACCAAGATCCTAGAAACCGCAATCGCCGAAATGGTCGACATCATCGGACTGTCCGGCCTGATCACGCCCTCGCTCGACGAGATGGTGCATGTGGCGGCTGAAATGGAGCGGCAGGGTTTCCATATCCCGGTACTGATCGGTGGCGCCACGACCAGCCGCGTGCATACGGCGGTCAAGATCCATCCCAAGTACCAGGCCGGGCAGGTGATCTACGTCAACGATGCGAGCCGCGCCGTTGGCGTCGTCTCCTCGCTCCTGTCGGAAGAGACGAAGGACGGGTATATCGAGACCGTGCGGGCGGAATACGCCAAGGTGGCCGCCGCCCATGCCCGCTCCGAGGCCGAGAAGACACGGCTGCCGATTGCCCGCGCACGGGCGAATGCGGAAAAGGTCGACTGGGCCTCCTACCAGCCGGTCACGCCGCAGTTCATCGGCACTCGCGTGTTCGAGACCTACGATCTGGCGGAGCTTGCGCAGTACATCGACTGGACGCCTTTCTTCCAGACCTGGGAGCTCAAGGGCCGGTATCCGGCGATCCTTGAGGACGAGAAGCAGGGCGAGGCGGCACGGCAGCTTTTCGCAGACGCGCAGGCCATGCTGGAGAAGGTCATTGCGGAAAACTGGTTCAGGCCGCGGGCCGTAATCGGCTTCTGGCCCGCGAACACTGTCGGCGACGACATTCGCCTCTACACTGGCGAGGACCGGAATGAGGAACTCGCGACGCTCCACACGCTGCGACAGCAGCTGTCCAAGCGCGATGGCCGCCCGAACGTGGCGCTATCGGATTTCGTGGCGCCGGTCGACAGCGGCAAGCCGGACCATGTAGGGGCCTTCGTCGTCACCGCCGGGATCGAGGAAGTGGCCATCGCGGAACGCTTCGAGCGCGCCAATGACGACTATTCGTCGATCCTCGTGAAGGCGCTGGCGGACCGGTTCGCGGAAGCCTTCGCCGAGCGCATGCACCAGCGGGTCCGCAAGGAGTTCTGGGGCTATGCACCGGATGAGACGCTCGGTCCGGCGGATCTGATCAGCGAGGGCTATGACGGGATCCGTCCGGCTCCTGGCTATCCCGCCCAGCCGGACCATACGGAAAAGGCAACTCTGTTCCGTCTGCTCGATGCGACGGCAACGACGAACGTGGAGCTCACCGAGAGCTATGCCATGTGGCCCGGCTCCTCTGTCTCGGGCATCTATATCGCCCATCCGCAGTCCTATTATTTCGGGGTTGCGAAGGTGGAGCGGGACCAGGTGGAGGATTATGCGCAGCGCAAGGGCATGCCGGTCGAGGAGATGGAACGCTGGCTTGGACCGGTGCTGAACTACGTGCCGGGTCCGGTCGCGGCGATCGACGACGCAGCCTGATTAGGGACACCCCTAAACCAAAAAGGCCGGGACGCATCACGCGCCCCGGCCTTTCTTCGTTTGGTCTGAAAGAGATCTAAGCTTTGGCGAGCCGAGCCGAGAGTTCCTCGATGCCGGCTTCCGATTCCACCGTGTCGCCATGCAGGCTGAGGTAGATGCCGAGGCCGACGGTCAGCGCTGCGATGAACAGCAGATACCAGGCGTGTGCCATGGGATTGACGGCCAGAAGCGTGGTGACGGCGATCGGGGTCAGGCCGCCGAAGATGGCGTAGGAGACGTTGTAGGAAAAGGAGAGGCCGGAGAAGCGGACTGGCGCCGGGAAAGCGCGCACCATGACATAGGGCACAGCGCCGACCATGCCGACCGAGAGACCCATGATTGCGTAGAAGACGAATAGGACGGTCAGCGAGGTGGCGGCAAAGCTGTAGAAGGCGAAGGTGGCTGCGCCAAAGAAGATCCCGCCGACGATGAAGAAGCGGCCCGATCCAACCCTGTCGACAATGGCGCCGGCCGAGGCGGTGCCGAAGATCAGGAAGAGCGTGCCGAAGCTGGTGGCGGCGAGCGACTGCTGGGCAGTGTAGCCGTAAAGCTTCTGCAGGAAGGTTGCCGTCATCAGCGTGGTGACGACGATGCCCGCCGAGAGGATCCAGGTCAGCAGCATGGAGACGATGACGCCACGCGTATGATCGCGCAGCACGGTCTTCAGCGGTAGTTCCGGCGCCAGCGCGCGGCTTGCCTTCATTTCGGTGAAGACGGGCGTTTCCTGCAGCCAGCGGCGCAGCCACACAGCGACGAGACCGAACACGCCACCGAGCAGGAAGGGAATGCGCCAGGCCCAGGCGGCGATCGTTTCCGGCGTGTAGACAGAGTTGATGATCGTGGCGATCAGCGAGCCGAGCAGGATGCCAAGCGTCAGGCCTGAGCAGAGGAAGCCGCAGGCAAAGCCGACACGGCGGAAGGGGACGTGCTCGGCCACGAAGGTCCAGGCGCCGGGCACTTCGCCGCCGATTGCGGCGCCCTGGAGCAGCCGCATGACGATCAGCAGGATGGGTGCCGCGACGCCGATCGTGGCATAGGTCGGCATCACTGCCATGCCGAGCGTCGACAGCGCCATCAGCAGGATCGAGAAGGAGAAGACCCGCTTGCGGCCGAACATGTCACCAAAGTGGGCGAGCACGATGCCGCCCAGCGGCCGCACCAGATAGCCGGCGGCAAAGATGCCGAAGGTCTGGATCAGCACGATCCAGTCCGGCATGTCGGGCGGGAAGAAGAGCTTGCCGATTACCGCGGCGAAGAAGACGAAGATGATGAAATCGTAGAACTCGAGAGCACCGCCGAGGGCGGCAAGACCGAGGGTGCGGAAATCCTGCGCGGTGAGGCGACGGGGAGGGGCGGGCGTTTGGACAGGCGACATTGGCTTCAACCGATGATGGCGCTTCCCAGTTCCGGAAAGCTGGCCGCCTCGAATGCGTCATTGGCGCAGGCTTTTCAAGCCCTTGTCCTTTTATTCGCGCAACCCCTCAGTCCTTCGCTCTACTCGCGAACCACCAGAAGGTCGCTGGCCAGGAACCGCAGCGTTACGGTCTCGCCCGGCTGCGGCAGCGGCGAGTCAGGCGAATTGAACATGTCGAAGGAAACCTGGCTGCCGGCGACATCGAACTTGGTGCGGATGACGGAGCCGAGGAAGTGGGAGGAGATGACCTTGCCGGCAAGCGTCGTGTCTCCCTTGGCGTCGGCGGCCATAGAACCCGCTTCGGGACGCAGTGCGATCGAGATCGGGCCGCCGCTCTTGGAGGTGCCGATCGGGTCGCGCAGTGTCACCACGCTGTTGCCGATTCTGACCGAATTGGCAGCGGGATCGACGACGATCGCCTCGATGATGTTGAGCGTGCCAACGAAGGAGGCGACGAACCGTGTGGCAGGGCGGTTGTAGATCTGCGAGGGCGTTCCGATCTGGTCCGCGCGCCCGGCGTTCATCACCACAATCCGGTCCGAGATCGACAGGGCTTCTTCCTGGTCATGGGTCACGAAGACGGTGGTGATGCCGAGCTGGCGCTGGATCTGGCGGATCTCTTCACGCAGCGAGACGCGGATCTTGGCGTCGAGCGCCGAGAGCGGTTCATCGAGCAGCAGGACCTGCGGCTTGGGGGCAAGGGCCCGGGCGAGTGCGACGCGCTGCTGCTGACCGCCGGACATCTGGTAGGGGTAGCGGTCGGCTAGGTGTTCGAGCGAGATCAGCTTCAGCATCTCATTCACCCGCGCGCCGATCTCTTCCTTCGGCTTGCCGGCGACCTTCAGGCCGAAGGCGACATTGTCGGCAACGGTCATGTTGGGGAAAAGTGCATAGGCCTGGAAGACCATGCCGATGTTGCGCTGGCTGGTCTTCAGGCCATTCTGGTTGCGACCGTTGATGACGATCGTGCCGTCGCTGGGGCTTTCAAAGCCCGCGATCATGCGCAGAACGGTGGTCTTGCCGCAGCCCGACGGTCCGAGAAAGGAGACGAATTCTCCCTTTTCGATCGACATGCTGAAGTCCTTGACCACGGCTGTAGCGCCAAAGCTTTTCTTGATGTTTTCGAGAACGAGGAACGACATGGTCGAAATTCCTTAGGGCCGGGAAGGCGCAAATTTGCCGAAACGGGACACGAGCTGCAGCAGCCCCATGGAGAGCCAGGTGATCGCAAAGGCGATGACGGCCAGCGCCGCCGGCTCATAGGCGCGGTTGGCACCGATCAGCTGGAGATAGGGGCCGAAGGCCGGACGGTTGAGGAGTGCTGCCATGGTGAATTCACCCATCACGATCGCAAAGGTGATGAAGGCGCCCGAGAGCACACCGGACATCACGTTCGGGAAGATGCATCGAAACAGGATCGTCGGCCATTTGGCGCCGAGGATTTCGGCAGCCTCCGTCAGCGTGCGCACATCGATGGTACGCATGGCGGTATCGACGGAACGGTACATGTAGGGCAGGGACAGGGTAATGTAGGAAAACACCAGCAACATGTTGGTGCCCTGGGTTGAGCCGGTGAAGGGGATCCAAGACGAGGAGTTATAAAGCCGAAGGTAGCCGAAGACGATGACGATTGCCGGGATGACCAGGGGCATCAGGGTGATGAACTCGACCACGGGCCGCATCTGCGGCAGGCGCAGGCGGACCCAGTAGGCTGTCGGCACCACCAGCAGCATGCCGAAAATGATGGTGAACAGCGCCATCAGCATGGAAAAGCCAAAGGTCGAGCGGAACTGGATATCCGAAAAGACCGTGCTGTAGGCATCGAGCGAATAGGCGCCGCGGCGCATGCGCAGCGAAAATTCCAGAGTACCGATCAGCGGCACGAAAAAGTAGATGAGGCCGATGGCAAGTGCTGCCCAGGCGAGGATTTTGCTGCCTTCATTTCTGCCACCGTTCGGCGCGCATGCGCAGCAGGATGTAGAGGATATTGGAGATGCCGGTGATGACGATCATGCCGAGCGCCAGCGCGTAGCCGAGATTGGCGTTGTGCAGCACGTCGCCGCGGATCTGCGCGTAAAGCAGGATCGGTACGATGTTGAGCGAGGACCCGGTCAGCGCATAGGCGGTCGCGATGGCGCCGAAGGCGTTGGCGAAGAGCAGCAGCGTCGTGCCCATTAGGCTTGGCCAGAGGATCGGCAGCGCCACCATGCGCCAGTACTGCCAGGTGGAGGCGCCGAGGATTTCGGATGCCTCGCGCCATTCCTTCTTCATGCCGTCGAGCGCCGGCGTCAGGATCAGCACCATCAGCGGGATCTGGAAGAACATGTAGGTGATGGTCAGGCCGAAGAAGGACAGGATGTTGAAGCCTGTGCCGTAGAGATTGAAGCCCAGCCAGTCCCGCAGCAGCACCGTGACCAGGCCAGTGCGGCCAAGCGTGGCAAGGAAGGAGAAGGCGAGCGGCACGCCGGCGAAGTTCGAGGCGACACCGGAAAAGGTCAGCATGCTGGAGCGGATCCAGCTTGGAAGGCCGCCGAGCACGATCGCCCAGGCCAGGAAGAAGCCGATCACCGCGCCGCCGAGAGACGACGCGAGCGAGACCTTGATGCTGATCCAGTAGGCAGCGAGGATGGAGGGAGTGAAGAGATCGGCAATGTTCTTGAGGGTCAGCTCCCCTTCCGGCGTGAAGAAGGCGCCCATCACCAGATAAAGCGTCGGCACGATCAGAAACATCAGCGCGAAGATCATGAACGGCGCGATGCCGAGCCAGTCGACGACGGTCCGGCGATCAATGAAGGACGGGGAGGCGGTGCTCATGAGGAGGGGCTTCTGCCGGAGGAGGAAAAGCCTCCCCGCAGAATGCGGGAAGGCAGATCGAAGTCAGATTACTTGACGTTGGCGCCGACGACGGAGTCCCAGCTCTTGGTGATGGCTTCCTTGCCCTTGGCCTGCTCGTCGAGCGTCGGGAAGACGGCCTTGGCGTAACCTTCGGCCGGCGGCAGCTTGTCGAGCAGTTCCTTCGGGATCTTGTTGTTCTTGGCAAGATCGTTGAAGCGGATCGGGTGGCAATAGCCCTTCAGCCAACCGAGCTGACCTTCGTCCGAGTAGAGGTATTCCATCCACAGCTTTGCAGCGTTCGGATGCGGAGCGAAAGCGGAGATCGCCTGGACGTAAACGCCGGCAACGACGCCCGTCTTCGGAACGACGACTTCAACCGGCGGGTTGCCCTTCAGAGTATCGCGCCAGGACAGGCCATTGTAGTCCCAGGCGACGACGACCGGGGTGGAGCCCTGGGCGAGCGAGGCGGACTTGCCGATCACGGGGACGAAGTTGCCGGCCTTGTTGACCTCTGCAAAGTAGGAAAGACCAGCTGCGCCGATCTTGGCTGCGTCCTTTTCGCCAGCAGCGACGCCGGCGGCATAAACAGCCTGAACGGCCTGGTTGGAGGCGCGCGGGTCACCGGCAAGCGCGACGGCGTTGGCGAAGTCCTTGCCCTTCAGATCGGCCCAGTCCTTGGGCACGTTCTTGACGATGTCGGTGTTCACGACGAAGGAGAGAACGCCGTAATAATCGCCATACCAGGAGCCGTCGGCATCCTTGGCGCTGTCCGGGATGCTGTCCCAGGTCGACACCTTGTAAGGCATCAGCAGGCCTTCGGCCTTGGCGGACGGGCCAAACGACAGGCCGACGTCGATCACGTCGGGAGCCTGCGGGCCCTTGTTGCCCTTGTTGGCCTTGATGGCTTCGATTTCGTCGCCCGAACCGGCGTCCGGGTTCAGCTCGTTGATTTCGAGGCCGTACTTCGCCTTGAAGCCGGCGATGACGTCGCCATAACCGCACCAGTCGTGCGGAAGCGCGATGGTCGTCAGCGTGCCTTCCTTCTTGGCGGCA
Source organism: Hyphomicrobiales bacterium (assembly GCA_900472675.1). GTDB lineage: Bacteria > Pseudomonadota > Alphaproteobacteria > Rhizobiales > Rhizobiaceae > Neorhizobium. Next base: position 549,763 of record UCJA01000009.1, on the reverse strand, counting down.
GCGATGAGATCGGCGCTCGGTTCGGCAGCTGCAAGGCTTGCCGACGCGAGAACGATCGCGGTCGTTGCGGACAGAAGACGTTGGGTCTTGTTGAGCACGGTATCCTCCTGAGGTTTGTTGGTGTTGGGCGCAACTCGTAGTGACAGTTTATGTATCGTCTATGACAGTGCCGGAGCATCAGTATTTTCTCATAAAGTGTTCCAGCCGTTTGTCATTTCGGATCCTGCGGCTTCAGTCGCTGCGGCCACGTGGGCCGGGGCGGCGGAACAACCTGCTTCTCTCGAATAGGCCCTCGAGTGAGTTCATGCGTTCCCGGGTTTCTTCCCAGGTGGCGCTCTGGACGGCCTCGATCAGCGCCTCGACGACGAAGAGGGTGACGACGGAGGAATCCCAGGCGGAGGGCGCTTCGATGCGAACCTTGAAAACATGCCGCGCATGCTTGGCGACCGGGCACGACCAGACATCCGTAAACAGGACAATGACGACGCCGTGGGCCGTTGCGGCCTCCGCCAGCGTCGCCATCTCCTGCTCGTAACGGCGGATATCGAAGATCACCAGGACGTCGCCTGCCTTCATGTTCAGCACATGCTGCGGCCAGGAACTGGAATTGTTGGAGATCAGTGTCGTCTTCGGGCGGATCACCTGCATGTGGGTGAAGAAGTATTCCGCAAGCGCACCGGTGATGCGCCCTCCAACGAAATAGATATTGCGGTCGCGGTCGCGCAGCAGGCCTGCCGCGTCCTCGAAGGTGCGGGTGTCGAGCTCGCTCAGAGTGTCTCGAAGGTTGTTGGTGATCGCGTCGGCGAAGCGGTTGAGAATATGCGTGCCGGGCGCGTTCGAGGCCCAGCGATCGTGCTTGGCGATCGGGTTGGAGATCGTTGCCTCCAGCTCCTGGTGCAGATGCAGCTGGAACTCCGGATAGCCCTTGTAGCCGAGCTTTTGCACCATGCGTGCGACCGTCGGTGTCGAAACGCCCGCGTTCTCGGCAATGGTCGTGATGCTGCCCAGTCCCGACACGGGATAATTCTCCAACAAGCTGTCTGCCAGCTGCCTTTCCGCGCGCGTCAGTGCGTCGTAACGAACTCGAATGACATCCGATACGGTGCGTGCCACGGACACTGTTCCCCCCGGTCTTCGCCGGTTTTGCCCGAAGATTAAGATTTGTTTCGGAAGTGATGTCAACGGGTGGCAGTGAAGAGAATTTTTCAGAATCACGTTGACGTTGGTTGGAAAGTGAAGAATTCTCTTCTTAATCTCCTTTTAACCTTCCAGGCGGGTCATGCTGGTTCAGTCGGATTTCTTCACGGATACGGACGGCGAGCCCGTTGCTGTGGACAATGCGGACGGAACAAGCCGCGTTCTCCTGGTATGCGAACACGCCTCACGACGCCTGCCGCAGCGATATGGCGATCTCGGACTGTCGCAGGAGGCGCTTGCCTCGCACATCGCCTGGGACCCTGGCGCGCTCGGCCTTGCCCAGCAGATGTCGCAAGGGCTCGATGCGACCCTGATCCACCAGCGGTTCTCGCGGCTGATCTACGATTGCAACCGGCCACCGGAATCGCCCGCAGCCATGCGGGATGTGAGCGAAATTTTTCGCGTTCCCGGCAACGAGAACCTGTCCGACGCGGAGCGGGCGCAAAGAACCGCGGCGCTCTACCGGCCGTTCCACCAGCGGATCGGCCAGGCAATCGACAGCCGCCGGGAGAGGGGGCTGGAGACGGTTCTCGTTACCATCCACAGTTTCACGCCGGTCTACTTCGGCACAGAGCGCAAGGTGGAGATCGGAATCCTGCACGACAGGGACGCCCGGCTGGCGGATGCGATGCTGCAGCTGGCAGCGCGCGGCAGCGACTACCGCGTGGAGCGCAATGAACCCTACGGTCCCGCCGACGGCGTGACCCACACGCTCGACGTCCATGCCATCGAGGCCGGGCTGCTGAACGTGATGATCGAAGTTCGAAACGACCTCATACAAAACGAAGCCGGCCAGCGGGTCGTGGCCGGTTTTCTGACAGGATTGCTGCGGGACAGTCTCGACGGCATCCAACGATAAGACCCGGGGAGCAGTGGTGTGAATGCCCGCGGATGATCAAGCCGCGGGTCGCAGGAGGCTCAAGGCCGCTTGGCTGCGGTCGGCCGTCAACACGGGGGAAGTCATGTCCGATTATACCGAAGTCGACAAGAAGCAGGATATCCACATCCTGCATTCCATGGGCTATGCCCAAGAGCTGGAACGGCGGATGAGCTCGTTCTCCAACTTCGCCATCTCGTTTTCCATCATCTGCATACTGTCGGGCGGGATCAATTCGCTGGCGCAGGCAACATCGGGCGTCGGCGGCGCCGCGATCGGCATCGGCTGGCCGATCGGCTGCATCATCTCGCTGTTCTTTGCGCTCGGGATGGCCCAGATCTCCTCGGCCTATCCGACGGCCGGCGGTCTCTATCACTGGAGCTCCATCCTCGGCACCCGCTTCACCGGCTGGCTGACCGCCTGGCTCAACCTTCTCGGCCTCATCACCGTGCTCGGCGCCATCAACATCGGCACGGCACTCTTCCTCGGCGGTACCTTCGGCGCACAGCTCGGTATCGCCGATGCGACAGGCGTGGTGTCGCCTACGATGCAGGTGGTGCTGGTCGTGCTGTTCACGCTCGTCCAGGCCGCGATCAATCACTTCGGCATCGGGCTGACCGCCAAGCTCACCGATTTTTCCGGGACGCTGATCCTGGTGACGGCGGCGGTGCTGACGATCGCCTGCTTCTACTTTGCGCCGACGCATGATTTCTCGCGGCTCTGGACCTTCACCAACTACTCCGGCGAGGCGGGCGGATCGGTTTGGCCGCAGTCGGACAGCATGTGGTACATCTTCGCGCTGGGACTGCTTTTGCCGATCTACACGATCACCGGCTATGATGCTTCGGCACATACGTCGGAAGAAACCAAGAAAGCTGCACTTTCGGTGCCGCGGTCGATGGTCTCGGCAGTGCTCTGGTCATCGCTGGCCGGCTGGGTGATGCTGTCGTCTTTCGTGATCGCCATTCCTGATATGGCCGAGGGTGCCAAGCAGGGCTGGAGCGTGTTCTTCGCCACCATCAACGCCATCATGCCGGCCTGGCTGGTGACCACGCTCTACGTGGCGATCTTCATCGCGCAGTTCCTCTGCGGCCTTGCCACGGTCACCTCATGCTCGCGCATGATCTTCGCCTTCTCGCGCGACGGCGGCATTCCCTGGGGTTCCAAGGCCCTGTCGAGCGTCAGCCCGAAGTTCCGCACGCCGGTCGCTGCCATCTGGACCGGTGCGGCGCTTGAAAGCCTGTTCGTCTGGGGTGCCCTGTTCATCTCGGTCGGCGAGGCAAGCCTCTATGTCACCGTCGTCAACGCGACGCTGATCTTCCTCTTCCTGTCCTTCCTGTTCCCGATCGTGCTCGGCATCTTCGCCTATGGCACAAGCAAGTGGCCAGCTGCCGGTCCCTGGGACCTCGGTGCCGGCGTCTACAAGACCGTCGGCGTGCTGGCGACGCTCGGCATGGTGCTGATCATCTACATCGCCATCCAGCCACCGAACGACAAGGTGTTCGGCGTCACAGTCGGCTTCATCGTGGCGGCGGTGGTGATCTGGTTCGCGGTCGAGAAAAATCGCTTCCAGGGCCCGCCGATCGGCGACATGATCGCCAGGCGCAAGTCCGAGATTGCGGCCGCCGAAGCGGCGGTCGGGGAAACCGGGGCGGTGTCTGCCGTGCCTGGCGAATAACCACCAACTTACCGGGGGAAGGCGCCGTGGCGGCTTCCCTTTTTCTGCAAAGCCGATGATGCTGGCGCTGTCGCAGATACTGCGGCAGCTTCACCGTGATCCTTCTGACCTAAAATGGACCCATCATGACCGTCACCTATTCGTTCGACGACCTGAAGCTCGATGTTGCAGCCGGCCGGGTCGATACCGTGATCGCCGCGCTTGTAGACATGCAGGGACGGTTGATGGGCAAGCGCTTCCAGGCCGAATTCTTCGTCGAGAGCGCCTATGAGGAAACCCACAGCTGCAACTACCTGCTTGCGACCGATATCGAGATGGAGACGGTCTCGGGCTACAAGGCGACCAGCTGGGAGCAGGGTTACGGCGACTACACGATGAAGCCGGACCTTTCGACGCTGCGCAGGGTGCCCTGGCTCGAAGGTACGGCGCTGGTGCTCTGCGATGTCTACGACCACCACACCCATGCGGAGGTACCGCATTCGCCGCGCGCCATCCTCAAGAAGCAGGTTAAGCGGCTCGAGGCGATGGGCATGAAGGCCTTCATGGCGACCGAACTGGAGTTCTTCCTGTTCGACCAGACCTACGACAACGCCCGCGAAGGCGGCTATCGGAACCTCAAGCTCGCAAGCGCCTACAACGAGGATTACCACATCTTCCAGACGACCAAAGAAGAAGAGGTGATGCGGGCGTTGCGCACCGGACTTCAGGGCGCCGGCATTCCCGTCGAGAATTCCAAGGGCGAGGCTTCGGCCGGTCAGGAGGAGATCAACGTCCGCTACGCTGAGGCGGTGACCATGGCTGACCGGCACGTCATCATCAAGAATGCGGCCAAGGAAATTGCCTGGGGCAAGGGCAAGGCCATTACCTTCCTCGCCAAGTGGAACGACCGCGCGGCCGGCAGCTCTTCGCATATCCATCAGTCGCTGTGGAGCGCGGACGGCAAGACGTCGCTGTTCTTCGACAAGGACAGCGAGTTCGGCATCTCCGAGCTGATGTCGCATTACATGGCCGGGCAGCTCGCCCATGCCGGCGACATCACCTATTTCCTGGCGCCCTATATCAATTCCTACAAGCGTTTCGTGGCGGGGACTTTCGCGCCGACCAAGGCCGTGTGGTCGAAGGACAACCGGACCGCGGGCTTCCGGCTCTGCGGGGAAGGCACCAAGGGTATCCGGGTGGAATGCCGGGTCGGCGGCTCGGACCTCAACCCCTATCTGGCAATGGCAGCACTGCTCGCCGCCGGGATTGCCGGAATCGAAAAGAAGATGGCGCTGGAGCCTGCCTTCGTGGGCGACGCCTATGGTGCCAAGAACATCCGCGAGATCCCGAAGACGCTGCGCCATGCGACCGAACAGCTGGACCGCTCGGAGCTGCTGCGATCTGCCTTCGGGGACGACGTGGTCGACCATTATGTCCGCGCCGGACAGTGGGAGCAGGAGGAGTACGATCGCCGCGTGACAGACTGGGAAGTGGCGCGCGGATTCGAGAGAGTTTGAGATAATCGCAACAGCGGGTTCTCATTGTTGCTTTCACCGCATCGTGCTATGATGGGTGGTCGCAAATCCCCGGAGGTGGACATGGCAACCATCGACAGTGCGTGGTTCTATCAAATGCTGGCCGACAAGGGCTCATCGCTGCGGGACATGGCGCGTTTCATGGGGCTCGATCCGAGTGCCGTATCGCGGATGTTGAACGGTGAGCGGAAGATGAGCGCTGACGAGCAGGACGACGTCGCTGCGTTTCTCGGCATCAATCTCGAGCTCGTCGCCGCCCATCGTCGGGGCCAGGTCTATGGTTTTGAGGAGTCGAAGCAGGAAGCCTACGACCCCGCACCGGATGCCGCGCCCGTGAAAATGTTCACGAAGGACGATATCATCTACAAGGATGGCAAGCGGTGGATGGAAACGGCAGACGGGACGCTCGTCGAGTTGCATCCGGCCTATGGATGCATGGCGGGAACGATCACGGTCATGCCCGGTGTCGATCTAACGGCGCCCATGGATTGGGACGAGGAATGGGGCGAAAAGCTTTACAATGAGTAGGGGCTTTCTACTCGATACATGCTTCGTCATCTGGATGTCCCAAAACGAAGTTTTGGCGCCAGAAGCATTGACGGTACTGGCTGAATGCAAGGCGGAGGACGTCCCCGTTTTCATATCGGCTGTCACCGCCTGGGAGCTGGGAATGCTACTTTCCAAGGGGCGCATTCGTGAAACCCGAGATGCCGAGCGATGGTATATCGACTTTTTACAGGATGGAGGCTTCACCGAGCATCCGGTCACATCTACGATATTCGTCGCAGCCTGTTTTTTGCCGCAGCCAATCCATAAAGACCCGATCGACCGCATCCTGATCGCGACCGCGCGAGAACATGACCTGACGATCATCACGCGCGATCGCGCAATTCTGTCCTATGGCGTGGCGGGTCATGTCCGCACGCTTGCCTGTTGAACTCCGGAGTACTCTTCAATGACGATGATCCAATGTATCTCGCCGGTCGACGGTTCGGTCTATGCCGAGCGTCCGGCCATGTCGGCGGAGGCTGCCCGCGAGGCCGTCGGCCGGGTGCGGAAGGCGCAAAAGAGCTGGGCCAGGCGGCCTTTGGAAGACCGCGTCCAGCTGGTTCTCAAGGGCGTCGCGCGGCTGAACGAGATGACCGACGAGGTGGTGCCTGAACTGGCCTGGCAGATGGGTCGTCCGGTTCGCTACGGCGGCGAGTTCAAGGGCTTTAACGAGCGCTCCAACTATGTGGCATCGATCGCGGCAGATGCGCTTGCGTCCCTTCGCATCGAGGACAGCGCCAGCTTCGAGCGGCGCATCGAGCGCGAGCCGCATGGCGTCGTGCTGGTGATCGCGCCGTGGAACTACCCCTATATGACCGCCATCAACACGATCGCCCCGGCGCTGATGGCCGGCAACACGGTGGTGCTGAAGCATGCCGCGCAGACACTGCTGGTGGGCGAGCGGATGGCGCGCGCCTTTGTCGAAGCCGGCGTTCCGGACGATGTGTTCCAGAACCTGTTTCTCGACCATGAGACGAGTGGTGCGCTGATTGCCGAGGGCCTGTTTAACTTCATCAACTTTACCGGTTCGGTGGAAGGCGGGCGCGCCATCGAGCGGGCAGCGGCCGGCACATTCACCGGCATCGGGTTGGAGCTCGGCGGCAAGGACCCGGGCTATGTGATGGAGGATGCCGATCTGGACGCCGCCGTCGACACGCTGATGGATGGGGCCACTTTCAATTCCGGCCAGTGCTGCTGCGGCATCGAGCGCATCTATGTGCATGAAAGCCTCTACGACGCTTTCGTGGAGAAGTCGGTTGCCTGGGTTTCCAACTACAAGCTCGGCAATCCACTCGATCCCGAAACGACGCTTGGGCCCATGGCCCACAAGCGGTTCGCCCAGACGGTGCGCGACCAGGTGGCCGATGCTGTGGCGCATGGCGCCAAGGCGCTGGTCGACCCCAAGCTGTTTCCGGCGGACGACGGCGGCGCCTACATCGCGCCACAGGTGCTGGTGAATGTGGATCACTCCATGACCTTCATGCGCGAGGAAACCTTCGGACCGGCAGTCGGCATCATGAAGGTGAAGAGCGACGAGGAAGCGACCCTGCTGATGAACGACAGCAAGTACGGGTTGACGGCGTCGCTCTGGACGCAGGATCCTGAACGCGCCGGGCGCATCGGCCGCGAGATCGAGACCGGTACGGTGTTCATGAACCGCTGCGACTATCTTGACCCGGCGCTGGTGTGGACCGGCGTCAAGCAGACCGGACGCGGCGGGTCGCTGTCTGTGCTCGGCTTCCACAACCTGACCCGCCCGAAATCCTACCATCTGAAGAAGGTCACCCAATGAACATCGTCGCCAACTGGAGCTACCCCACAGCCATCAAGCTCGGCCGCGGACGGATCAAGGAACTGGCGGATGCCTGCAAGACGCTCGGCCTGAAGAAGCCGCTGCTGGTCACCGACCGGGGACTGGCCTCGATGGCCATCACAGGTCACGCGCTGGACGTGCTCGACGAGGCCGGGCTGGGTCGGTCTATTTTCTCCGAGGTCGATCCCAATCCGAACGAGACCAATCTCGAGGCCGGCGTCAAGGTCTACCGCGACGGCGGGCATGACGGCGTGGTGGCCTTCGGCGGCGGCTCGGGCCTCGACCTCGGCAAGCTGATCGCCTTCATGGCCGGACAGACCCGGCCAGTCTGGGACTTCGAAGACATCGGCGACTGGTGGACCCGCGCGGATGCCTCGAAAATCGCGCCCATCGTTGCCGTTCCGACCACCGCGGGCACGGGCTCGGAAGTGGGCCGGGCAGGGGTGCTCACCAATTCCCAGACGCATGTGAAGAAGATCATCTTCCATCCGAAGCTGCTGCCGGGCGTCGTCATCTGCGACCCTGAACTGACCATGGGAATGCCGAAGGCGATTACTGCCGGCACCGGCATGGACGCCTTCGCCCATTGCCTTGAAGCCTATTCGTCGCCCTTCTATCATCCGATGTCGGGCGGCATCGCGCTTGAGGGCATGCGGCTCGTCAAGGAATTCCTGCCGCGGGCGTTCAAGGACGGGACAGATCTCGAGGCCCGTACCAACATGATGTCGGCAGCCGCCATGGGTGCTGTCGCCTTCCAGAAGGGGCTCGGGGCGATCCACTCGCTGTCGCATCCGATCGGCGCCGTCTACAACACCCATCACGGGATGACGAACGCGGTGGTTATGCCGCCGGTGCTGCGCTTCAACCGTCCGGCGATCGAGGAGAAGATCGGCCGTGCGGCTGCTTATCTCGGGATTGCCGGCGGTTTCGACGGCTTCTACGATTACGTGCTGTCGCTGCGTGCCGAACTGGGCGTACCCCAGAACCTGTCGGCCATGGGAATCAAGCCGGACCGAATCGACGAACTGACGGCGATGGCGATCGAGGATCCGAGCTGTGGTGGTAACCCAGTGCCGATGACGCTTGAAAATACGCGGGCGCTGTTCCTGGACTGCTTCTGACGCGGAAATTCTTTCGGTCCGCGGACTGGCAAACGTCACGTATTAACGAAAGCCCGGCGCCTAGAAACGCCGGGTTTTCGGTATGTTGGGGCAAACGTCAAAACTCCCGGGTGATATTAGCGCACCCTTAATTCACGCTTCGTTAACCACGTCTGGCAAGTATGCGGATAAGACACCATGCTTTCCGGTGTCCTCGTGAGCGATGCCGCTCAAACACCTTCGGGGACAGTTATGCCTGTAATTTCTTTTGCCAACGCCAAGGGTGGAGCCGGAAAAACGACGGCGGCGCTTCTGCTCGCCACGGAACTTGCCCAGCAGGGGCTGCGCGTCACGGTGATCGATGCGGATCCGCAGCGCTGGATCAGCCAATGGCGGGAGCTGTCTGGCCCCGTGCGCAATATCGACGTGGTCTCCGAGGTCACGGTTGCCTCGCTGCAGTGTCATCTGCGCGAACTCGCGCCGCGCACCGACTTCTTCATCATCGATCTTGCCGGAGCCCGCGACGCGTTGGTGACGACGGCGCTCAGCCTTTCGGACCATGTGATGATCCCGGTGCAGGGGTCGGCCATGGATGCCAAGGGTGCGGCACAGATCCTCGATCTCCTGGCCTTCCTAAAGGAGAAGGCCAATCTCACCATTCCACATTCGGTGGTGCTGACCCGGGTCACTTCGATGGTGACCACCAGGGCTATGGTTGCCATCAAGGGACTGCTGGCGGCCCGCGGCGTCAACGTGCTGAACACGCCAATCGGCGAGCGCAATGCCTTCAAAGAGCTGTTCGAGACGGGCGGTACGCTGCACACGCTCGACCCTTTGAAGGTGAGCAACCTTGACCGTGCCCGTGAGAATGCCCGTGCCTTTGCTGATGAGGCCCGTCGTCTGATGCCGATGAAGGTCATCCGCACGGGAACGGCCCGGGTCTTCGGGTTCAGCCGCAACGCCGCCTGATCCGGCAGCAGGCTGCACTCTCACCAACCCATAAAAAAGGCGCCAAACCGGCGCCTTTTTTCGTATGTGAAGTGCTGATCCCACCTTGCCTGGACGACACCTGCGAGCGTCTCAGGTTTCAATCGCAGAAGAGCGCCACGGCCGGATAGTGCCAGAAATGGTCTTTCGCCCGAAATCTCGCCGAGAGCACGACTGTGATGGTGCGCTCGGCGAAGCAATGCCCAACGAGATGGAGACTTACCGGATCAGCCCAGTCCCTCCTCTGCAAGCGCCCGAGTGACCGAAGGCATCGCTTTCATGCGGGTAAAGCAGTTGTGCAGATTTTCCGGCAGATCAACGCCGCTCTTTGGCGCGGCCATCAGAATCCAGAAGAGATAGCAGTCAGCGATTGTCATCTCATCACTGACGAGGAACGCCTGTTCGCCCATCTGATCGGAGAGAATGGCGAAGGCTTTCTTGATCTTCTCGCGAGCGCGCACCTTTTCCGGTTCCGGGAAGTCCCTAAAAAATGGGCTGTAGGCTCCATGGATTTCGGAGGACATGAAGGCAAGCGCCTCGAATGTGCGCCACCGAAGAACGCGATCTTCCGGCAGGAGCTTGCCACTCTGTTCCGCAATATAGGCGAGGATGACCTGATTCTCGGTCATGATCGTCCCGTCGTCCGTCTCAAGGGTCGGGATGTAACCTTTTGGATTGATCGCCAAAAAATCGCGACCATCTTCGGTCTTCTTGTCGCGGTCGATGCTGAGAAGTTTGTAGGGAAGCCCTGCCTCGATGAGCGCGATGTGGTCGGCCAGGCTGCAGGCGGCGGGATAATAGAAGAGGTTCATACTTGGCTCCTTGTCGGGACCCATCCGGACATTGGTGGTTCGGAGACTAGGTCTCGAATGTTGACCACGACCATGTATGGGACCTAAAACAAGTCGTCAAAAGCATATCTTTAGGAGTAGGTCAGATGGATGTGACTGCCAAGCCAGCGGGGGCCGACTGCCGGGCGGTGAGCGAAATCCTCAGCCGCGTCGGTGACAAATGGACAATCCAGGTGGTTGTCGCCCTTCGCTCAGGCTCACAGCGTTTCAACGGGATCAAGCGGCGTGTGGGTGGTATTTCGCAACAGATGCTGACGAGGACGCTCAAGACACTGGAACGGGACGGTATGGTCGAACGCACCGTTCGCCACACCACTCCGCCGCAGGTTGAATACATGCTGACGCCGCTCGGATGTTCCCTGTCTGATACTGCGAGGCATCTCGCCGAGTGGGCTGCAGCCCATCAAGGGGCAATTGCAGGTAACCGCCTTAGATACGACGCTCGCCAGCTTTGATTATCCGCCGCCTCGATACGCCGTTGTCCCACCGTCGGTTTCAAGAAGTCCGCTTCGGGCCGACTTCGGTCGTAGCGCCAGCTGGTTGATTGGCCGGAGGATCGCGTAGGCGATGACTCGTTAGTCCGGCCGGGGTGCGATGTGAGAATGAAAACCTGTTTCCATTCTCACATCCCGAGTAGAAGGGTCACTCGATAAACTCGACCGTAGTGCCGGGCTTGACCATCTTGGCAAGCTCGGTCGCATCCCAGTTGGTCAGGCGCACGCAGCCATGGCTGTTGGTCTTGCCGATCTTGGACGGTTCCGGCGTGCCGTGAATGCCGTAGGTCGGCTTGGAGAGGGCAATCCAAACGGTGCCGACCGGGCCATTTGGTCCCGGGGGGATCTGCAGGATCTGGTCGTTGTCGCCCTGTTTGAAGTTGATTTTCGGGTTGTAGGTATAGCCAGGATCGAGAGCGATGCGCTCGACGGAGTGGGTTCCGGTGGGCGAGGGGGTATCGCTCGAGCCGATGGTCGCCGGATAGGCAGCAACCAGGCGGCCGTCTTCACCATAGGCGAGGACCTGCTTCTTGCCCTTGTCGGCGATGATCCTGGTGACCTGGCCGGTCTTGGGCGCGCCGGGATTGACCACCTTGATGGTGCTGCCGGGTAGCGTGAAGTCGGCCGTCGGATTGAGCGCCTTCAGGTAGGCCTCGTCCATGTGGAACTGCTCGGCGAGCTTCTCCGTCACTGAGGTATAGGACATCGCGGGCAGCTGCGACTTGTGCGCATAGTCTTCCGGGATGGATGCGACATAGGGGCCAGCCGCATCCGCTGGGGTGATGGTGTAGTCGACGATCGGCAGCCCGCCGGAATAGGTCAGGCGCTGCATGATCGCTTCGGAATCATTCGGATCCAGCGTCTCGCCCGTCATTTCCTGCCAGGCGGCAATCGCCTTGTTGACGTTGTCGCCCAGATGACCGTCGATGACGCCGGGCGAAATGCCTTCGCGATCGAGGAAGACCTGGAGCGCCGTGATCTGCGCCTGGGGCTTCTTGGTCACCGTGATGATCGGAGTTTGTTGCTGCTGTTGCTGCTGCTGCTGAAGCGGTTCACCGGCCGGCTGGTCATCCGGGTCGATCGAGGCTTCCTGCGGATAGAGCGGGTCGACGCCCGGAAGCGTCTGGTCGTCGAGCGGCAGACGGCTAACCGAGCCTTCGCCGGGAATGCCGCCGGTTACGCCGCCAGGCTCGCCGGATCGATACTGGCGGTAATCGCGGTAGCCGCCCTGCTGGGCGCTGCCCTGCTGAGAAAAGCCGTCATCGCCACCGTCCGGGTAGCCATAGCCGCGCTGGTCACTGCCGCTGGCGCGGTAACCGCCGGGTGCCGGCGGGTATTCCGCGGACTGGGCGCGACGATTGGGAGCGCGCCGCATCTCGGTTGCCAGAATGTTTCCGTAGCCGTCCAGATAGACGCGGCGGCCATTGCTGTCGCGGCTGACGATAATGCCGCGCTGGTTGGGCGTGTAATCGAGGATCGCGCCATCGGGCGCGACGAGCAGGACATCGGGATTGGCGCGGTAGTATCGAGTCTGCGCCTCCGCTGCCGGCATTCCCTGTGCGAGGGTCAGTACCAGGAGGCTCAGGCTTGTTGTCAGTAGGCGTTTCACGATGTCACCGCATATCGAGTTCGTGTGCAAGTAATAGCAAGAGCAGCGGTTTGTTCCGGCTGCTGCATCGCTAAGCTCAGACAGGGTAAATTTGACCCTAGTGTGAAAAAGGTGAAATCGCGATGAACAGACTGTTAAACTTCGCTCACAACCGCATGCTTGCAGTGAAAATAGCGTGAAGAGGATGAAATGAAGGTATTTTCTGGAGCCGCCGGGCCACGTCTGCTTCTTGATTCGACGTCCTTGCTGGATATCGGCGGTTGTTTCGTCGGCGATGTCGATCTTTCACCCGGGCGCGCCATCCCTGACGACGGCGATGCGCGAATCGATCATTCGCTGGAGGGGTTCCTGTTTACCTGCGGCCCGGATCACATCCGTCACCCGGAACCGATCGGAGGTCGAACCGATGGCAGCCGATATCCCCTGCACGGATCCTTTTCGTCGCATCCGGCCGAGATCCTGTTCTGGGATGCGCAGGCGGGTAGCGCCGAGTGCACGGCGCGGGTGCGGGTCACCATGGCAACGGGGGAACCTGCAGAACTGGAGCGCCACTGGAGCATCGATCCTGTCACGGGCGAGGTCTGCTTGCGCGACCGGCTGACGAATACCGGAAGCCGGCCGTTCGCGCCCATGCATATGTACCACATGAATATCGGCGCCTGGCTGTTCGATGCGGATGTGCGGCTTTCCGGGCGGATGCTGGAAAAGGGCAGCCTGCCCTGGGCGTTCGGGGCGGACCCAGGCAGCGTGTTCTGCGTGCCGGCACGGGTGGACGGGGAGGCTTGGGCCGAGGTTGCGCTTGGACCGATTGCCGCCATCGGCGGGCTGACGCTGCACGTGAAGTTCCGCACCGACACGCTGCCCTACCTGCAAGTCTGGCGCAACCAGAAGGCACCGGCGCATGTGCTTGGCATCGAGCCGGTTTCGCACCGCCTGGCTCACCGCGATGAGCTTGCGCGCAGTGGAGAGCTGGCGAGCCTCAAACCTGGCGAGAGCATTGAATACGGGCTGAATTTCCTGTTTGCCTGAGGACGGAAGCCACGATTGACGCCCATGCGCCTGCGTCGTAATGCTTGCGGCTCGACACGAACGGAGGCATGCACCATGGATATTCGACAGATCAACGACGAGTACTCCGTCACGGGACAGATCACGACCGAGGACCTCGACCAGATCAAGAGCCTGGGCTTCAAGTCGATCGTCTGCCACCGCCCCGACGAGGAAGAACCGGGCCAGCCTGGCTTCGCCACTATCGCGGCTCGCGCCCAGGAACTCGGGCTTGAGATCAGGCATATTCCGGTCGGCCGGATGGGCGTCGATGCCAATGGCGTCCATGCCATGGTCGATGCGCTCGACGAGCTGCCGCGGCCGATGCTGGGCTTCTGCCGCTCGGGCGCGCGCTCCACGGCCATCTACGAGAAAAGCCAGCACGTCCGCGGCTAAAAGATCCGATCCAGGCGCCGACACCTGCGCGGCGTCTTCTTCAGCTAACACTCAGGAGCATCTGCATGAGCATCAAGCGTATCGAACCCGGCGCCCGCATGAGCGGCGCGGTCGTGCACGGCAACACGGTCTATCTGGCGGGCCAGGTCGGCGACGGCGAAAGCGTGACCGATCAGTGCAAGTCGGCGCTTGCCGAAGTCGACAGCCTGCTGGCCGCTGCCGGGACCGACAAGTCCAAGGTTCTGCAAACCATCATCTATCTCTCGGACATGTCCTATTTCGCCGACATGAACGCCGTCTGGGAAGCCTGGATCGACCCGGCCAATCCTCCAGCACGCGCCACCAGCGAAGCCAAGCTCGCAGCGCCGAAGTACAAGGTCGAGTTCATCGTGACTGCCGCTCTCGACTGAGCCGCATCGACCTCTACCTGAATGAAGAAAAGGGACCGGCTCGCACCGGTCCCTTTTTGTTTGTTGCTCTTGTCGGCTTTTAAGCCTCGCCGGGCGTCAGTCCGAAGAAATAGAAGGCCGCCAGGGCGATTGCGATCAGGAAGATGGCAATGACGAAGGTCGTCATGCCGCCGAGTGCTTTGCGTTTGGTTTCGTTTGTCATGCCGCTTTAACGATGAGACAGGCGCTGGGTTCCCGCGCCCCGCTTAGGACCCGCTACGGATCTGGGCAAGAGTTTTCGCCGGGGTAATGGCTTCTGGATCAAGCTTCACCTCGATGATCGAAGGCTTGCCGCTCGCCCGCGCCCGCTCGAAGGCCGGCCCGAAATCTTCCGTCCGTTCGACCAGTTCGCCATGGCCACCGAAAGCCTTGGCATAGGCAACGAAGTCGGGATTGACGAGGTCCGTTGCGCTGACGCGGCCCGGGTATTCCCGCTCCTGATGCATGCGGATGGTGCCGTAGATGCCATTGTTGACCAGCACGGTGATGATCGGCAGCCCATAGCGCACGGCGGTGATGAACTCCTGGCCGTGCATCATAAAGCAGCCGTCGCCGGCAAAGCAGATGACCTCCCGCTCCGGAAACAGCTGCTTGGCGGCAACCGCGGCTGGCAGGCCGTAGCCCATCGAGCCGGACGTCGGGGCCGACTGGGTGTTGTAGCGGCGGAAGCGGTGGAAGCGGTGCACCCAAGTGGCGTAGTTGCCGGCGCCATTGGTGAAGATGGCGTCGTCTGGCACGTTTTCCTCGATCCACTGCATGATCGGGCCCATAAGGACGGGGCCGGGGCCCGTCAACGGCGGCGTCGACCATGTCAGGTAGGAGTCATGCATGGTGGCAGTGCGATCTGCCCATGCGGGGGCGTCCGGGGTCGGCAGCGCCGACAGGGCTTCCACGAACTCCGTAGGTGCCGCGCAGATGGCAAGGTCCGGCCGATAGATGCGGCCGAGCTCTTCCGGATCCGGAAACACGTGGACCAGGGTCTGCTTCGGATAGGGGATATCGAGCAGCGTGTAGCTGGAGGAGGGCATTTCGGACATGCGGCTGCCGATGAGGATCAGCAGATCCGCTTCCTTGACCTCGCGGGCAAGCGCCGGGTTGATGCCGATGCCCACATCGCCCGCATAGTTCGGATGCAGGTGATCAAACAGCATCTGGCGGCGGAAGGAGCAGCCGACCGGCAGCTTGAACCGTTCCGCAAATGCAGTGACGTCGGCCACGGCCTGTTCACTCCAGCGGGTGCCGCCGAGAATGAGCATGGGGCGCTCGGCCTTTTCCAGCAGGCGGCCAAGTTCGGCGATCTGCGTGGTGCCGGGGTGGCTTTCGACGCGCGTATAGGGGCGGGCATCGGCTGCCTCCACCATGTCCACCAGCATGTCTTCCGGCAGGGTCAGCACGACGGGACCGGGGCGGCCGGAGGTCGCGACGGCAAATGCCCGGGTGACGAATTCCGGGATGCGGCGGGCATCGTCGATCTCGCCCACCCATTTGGCGAATTCGGTGAAAGCGCGGCGGTATTCCACCTCCTGGAAGGCCTCGCGCTCGCGCATGTCGCGCCCGACCTGGCCGACGAAGAGGATCATCGGGATCGAATCCTGGTGGGCGATGTGCAGGCCGGCGGATGCGTTGGTGGCGCCCGGACCGCGGGTGACCATGCAGATGCCGGGTTCGCCGGTGAGCCTGCCCCAGCTGTCGGCCATCATTGCCGCTCCGCCTTCCTGGCGGCAAACGAGAACCTCGATGCCGCTTTCGTAAAGCGCATCGAGAACCGCCAGATAGCTCTCGCCCGGCACGCAGGAAATGCGCTTGACCCCGTTGGCCTTCAGCGCCTCGACGATCAGCTGTCCACCCGTCTTCATTCTACAGTTCCTCTCGCAGCCTTCTTCATTTCGCCAATCATCAGTTCCATCATGACTTCATCCGTGTGCTCGCCGAGCCTTGGGCTCGGGCGGTGATAGGCAAGCGGTGTTTCCGAGAGCACGACCGGGGTGCGGACGCCCGGGATGAGATTGCCGTCGGCATCCGGCAGGTCGATGCGCATGCCTCTGGCCTTCACCTGCGGATCGTCGAACATTTCGGCCACCGAGTTGATCGGCCCGGCCGGCACGGCGTTTTTCCCGCAGGCATCCAGAAGCTCGGCTTTGGGCCACTGGACAGTATTTCCAACCAGCAGGTCGCGCACCTCGACCCGATGGGCGACACGGGCCCTGTTTGTCGCGAAGCGCTCGTCGTCGGCTGCCGCCTCAAGACCCAGGATGGTGCAGAAGCGCCTGAACTGACCATCATTGCCGACGGCGAGGATGATATGACCGTCGCGGACCGGGATCACCTCGTAGGGCGAGATATTGGGGTGCGCATTGCCGAGCCGGTTCGGCGCGGTGCCGGAGACGAGGTAGTTCATGTTCTGGTTTGCCAGCACCGCTGCCATGACATCGAGCAGTGCCATGTCGACATGCTGGCCCTTTCCGGTCCGCATGACATGGATCAGGGCCGCCTGGATGGCGGTGACGGCATAGACGCCGGTGAAGATGTCGGCGATGGCAACGCCCGCCTTCATCGGCTGGCCGTCCGGTTCGCCCGTCACCGACATGAAGCCGGACATGCCCTGCACGATGTAATCGTAACCGGCGAGATCGGCGTAGGGGCCGTCCTGACCGAAGCCGGTGATGGAGCAGTAGACGAGCCGCGGGTTGACGGCGCGCAGGCTCTCGTAGTCGAGGCCGTATTTCTGCAGGCCGCCGCGCTTGAAGTTTTCGATCACCACATCGGCACCGGCGACAAGCTGCCGCACGATGCCCTGACCCTCCTCGGTCTTCAGGTCGACGATGATGGAGCGCTTGCCGCGGTTGGTGGAGTGGTAGTAGGCGGCCGACAGGTTTTCGCCAGCCTCACCTTCCACGAAGGGCGGTCCCCAGGCGCGCGTATCGTCACCGCCGTCCGGGTTCTCCACCTTGATGACATCTGCGCCCATGTCGGCCAGCATCTGGCCTGCCCAGGGGCCGGCGAGGACCCGGGCGAGCTCGATGACGCGGATGCCGGACAGGGGTTGAGGCTTTTCGTCGTTCAGCATGGTTACGGAGCCAGTGTGGTGTCGGCGCTGAGCGTAACGGGCTGGCGTGAAGCGGCCCGGCGTTCGCGCCAGATGATGAAGAGGCCGGAGCCGACGATGATGGCGATGCCCAGCCATTTTACCGGGTCCGGAAAGTCATGGAAGACCAGCCAGCCGAACAGGGTGGCCGAAACGATCTCGAAATACTGGAGCGGCGCGATGACGGACGCGGGTGCTGCGCGGAAGGCGTAGATGGCAAGGATGCCGGACAACGATGCAAGCACGCCGACCCCGATCATCCACGACAGGGTAGTCGGATCCGGCAGCGACGGCTTGAGGAAGGCGATGTCCTGGCTTTGCCCGATCGCCAGCAGGACGGCGCAGATTGGCAGGCCCCAGAGCGACATCTGGAACTGCATGGCCCAGGGGTCTTCCCGATGCGCCAGCGCCCGGGTCATCAGTGCGAAGATCGCGACGCAGAAGGCAGTGACCACCGGGAGCAGGGCGACCAATCCGATATCCTGGAAGCTCGGACGGATGACAATCATGGCTCCCAGGAAGCCGACCGCGCAGGCCGAATAGCGCCGCCAGCCGATCACTTCCTTCAGAAATATGCCTGACAATATGGTGAGGATGATCGGCTCCACGAAGAAGATCGCCACAGCATCCGCGACCTCCATGACCGCGAGCGTGGCGACGAAACAAACCATGGAGATCGTGGTAATGGCGGCGCGGATGGCGTGGTAGCCGCTGAGCCGCCAGGAAAACCTGCGCCAGGAGCCCGTCCGGATGACGAAGGGCAGCATGCAGAGCGCCTGGACCAGAAACCGTGCAGCGGTGATCGCTGTTGGCGACGCGGTGGTCGTGGCGAGCTTGGAGAAGACGTCGACGAGCGGGGTGATCATCATGGCGAGGATCATCAAGCCCATGCCGGCAGGTATGCCTGCGGCGGGAGAATCGGCCTCTGTGCTGGCTGCTCGGACGGTCATGCCCGTTGTATAATCAGTCGCTGCCGGCTCGGCACGTGATTAAATCTCATGAGGTTATTCCGCAGAGGCAGCGTGTGCGGGAAGTACCGAGATAGCCCAGGTGGCGAATTCCGCCATGGCCCGCGCGCGTACCGTATCATTCAGCGTCTCGTGGCGGGTGGCGGGCCAGATGCGCGTGGTCACATGGGTGAAGTTCTTCGCCCTGAACTGCTGCGACAGCCAGTTGATCTCCCGGCCGCCGTTGGTGGCCGGGTCTTCGGCGCCGCCGACCAGATGGATGGGCAAGTGGCGCGGCAGGCGGTCCAGCAGCTTTGGTGCCCGGAAGGTCATGTCAAAAAGGTCGAGCCAGAGCGAGACGCTGGCGTCGAAGCCGCATAGCGGATCCTCGATGTAGGCGTCGACGGCGTCCTGATCGTGGCTCAGCCAGTCGAAGTCGGTGCGGCGGCCGGGGATGGAGCGTCCCCAGGCTCCGAAGGTGAGTTTCGGCAAAAGTGTGCTCGGAACGTCCGATCCCTTCAGCGCCCGCTCGACGAGAAGGATGCCCTGGGCGGCGCGTCCGGCCGCCCCGGGGTTGAAGTTGGAGTTCCAGACGGCGAGGGCGTCATAGGCTGTCGGATCATTGATTGCCGCATTGAGTGCGATCAGCCCGCCCATGGAATGGCCGAACAGAAGCACCGGCAGCCCCGGATGGGCCGCAACGGCCATGTCGCGCACAGACTTCACATCCTGGCACACGAGATCTGTGCCATGCCTCAGTCCGAAACGTCCGAGCGGCGCATCGGGTGCCGTGGTTTCGCCGTGGCCGCGATGATCCCAGGCATAGACATGGAACCCGCGCCCCGCCATGACTTCAGCAAAGCGGCGATAGCGCCTGGAGTGCTCGGCGAGCCCATGCGCGACAAGCAGAATGGCGATCGGCTGCCCCTCGGCCGGTATATGATGGCAGGCAAGCCGGGCGCCGCCTGGCGTTTCCAGCCACCGGGTGGTGTCGAACATGTCTTTCCTCCGGCCTCCCGCATTGCCCCCGCGGGCCAATTCGCCTACATAGCGGCAAACCCAAATTCCCGCCGGAGCAGTATCATCCATGGCACGCCAATTCATCTACCACATGTCGGGACTCAACAAGTCTTACGGCGCCAAGAAAATCCTCGAGAACGTCAACCTGTCCTTCTACCCGGATGCCAAGATTGGTATCCTCGGCCCGAACGGCGCCGGTAAGTCGACCGTGCTGCGCATCATCGCCGGCCAGGACAAGGAATTCACCGGCGAAGCCTGGCTCGCCGAAGGCGCGACCGTCGGCTACCTCGAACAGGAACCGCATCTCAACGAGAGCAAGACCGTGTTCGAGAACGTCATGGAAGGCGTTGCCAAGAAGACGGCCGTGCTCGACCGCTACAACGAACTGATGATGAACTACTCCGACGAGACCGCCGAAGAAGGCTCCAAGCTCCAGGACGTCATCGACAGCCAGAACCTGTGGGACCTGGAAAGCCAGGTCGAAATGGCCATGGAAGCGCTGCGCTGCCCGCCGCGCGATTCCGATGTGACGAGCCTTTCCGGTGGTGAACGTCGCCGCGTCGCACTCTGCCGCCTGCTGCTGTCGCAGCCCGACCTGCTGCTGCTCGACGAACCGACCAACCATCTGGACGCCGAGACCATCGCCTGGCTCGAAAAGCACCTGCGCGACTATCCCGGCGCCGTGATGATGATCACCCACGATCGCTACTTCCTCGACAACGTCACGGGCTGGATCCTCGAGCTCGACCGCGGCCGCGGCATTCCTTACGAAGGTAACTACTCGGCCTACCTGACTGCCAAGGCCAAGCGCATGCAGCAGGAAGCCCGCGAAGACGCCGGCCGCCAGAAGGCCATCAGCCGCGAACAGGAATGGATTGCGTCCAGCCCGAAGGCGCGCCAGGCCAAGTCCAAGGCGCGTATCAAGTCCTACGAGCAGCTGGTGGATGCCGCCGACAAGCAGCGTCCCGGCGATGCGCAGATCATCATCCCGGTCTCCGAACGTCTCGGCCAGGTGGTGATCGAGATGGAAGGCATCACCAAGGGTTTTGAAGGCCGCACGCTGATCAACGACCTTTCGATCAAGCTGCCGCCGGGCGGTATCGTCGGCATCATCGGCCCGAACGGCGCCGGCAAGACGACGCTGTTCAAGATGATCACCGGCCAGGAAACACCGGACGCAGGTTCGGTGCGGATCGGCGAGACGGTTCACCTGGGCTATGTCGACCAGAGCCGCGATGCGCTGAACGGCGATCACACGGTCTGGGAAGAGATCTCAGGCGGTGCAGAAATCATCAAGCTCGGCAAGTTCGACATGAACTCCCGCGCTTATTGCGGCGCCTTCAACTTCAAGGGCGGCGACCAGCAGCAGAAGGTCGGCAACCTGTCCGGTGGTCAGCGCAACCGCGTTCACCTGGCCAAGATGCTGAAGGCCGGCGGCAACGTGCTGCTGCTCGACGAACCGACCAACGACCTGGACACGGAAACGCTTGGCGCGCTGGAGACGGCGCTCGAGAATTTCGCCGGCTGCGCCATCATCATCAGCCATGATCGCATGTTCCTCGACCGTCTCGCGACGCATATCCTCGCGTTCGAAGGCGACGGCCATGTGGAGTGGTTCGAAGGCAACTTCGAAGACTACGAACAGGACAAGATCCGCCGTCTTGGCGCCGATGCCCTGAACCCGGGCAGCCAGGCGCACAAGCGCCTGACGCGGTAACGGCCATCTGACATTGAGCCTATCTCAACTCTGACCTTATGGACCCGGCACATTGCCGGGTCTTTTGTTTGTGGTGCATGCGGCAGGACCGGCTGTTTGCGAAGGCTATACTGCCACGACACTACTTTCGTCATTTACCTACTGTTATTGCGACTGTGCCAATTCTGGTATTACCAAGAGTCTCAACCGCGGGTCCCGCTATGCTGTCCATTCGCAACGTTCTTCTTGCCGTCTTTCTGGTCATCAGTGTTGCCCTGAGCGGACTGGTCGGAAAGTCTTTGTTGCAGTCCTACGGGGAGTGCGGCGTTTTCAGACAGGTCGCCAATTACACGGCCGTCGACAAGGCATTGTTCGACATCCTTCTGAACTATCGTCTGGAGCGGGGTCATAGCGTCACGGCGCTCTCGAACACGCCGGAAGCCGGCAAGAGCGCGCTTAGCGATATTCCCGGCGACCACGCCAAGGTCGATGCCGGCATGGCAGATCTTGCCGCGGCCTCCGGGTCGATCGCGGATCCGGCGCTCGCTCCTGTTCTCGCCAAGATCAAGGCGACCTATGATCAGAACCAGGGACTTCGCAAGGAGGTTCAGGCGCAGCTTGCAAAGCCGCTGCCGGAGCGCGACAAGGCGGTCACCGACAAGCAGCTGACCTTCGGCGCGGCCTTCTTGACGGATCTCGAAAGCGCCTCGAACATCGCCGAGGGCGGGATCCGGGCCATCGACAATTCGCTGATCGACCTAATCCAGATCCGGGCGAATGCCTGGGCGACCCGTGCTTCGGTCGGTGCCGGCGCGATCATCCTCAACAAGGCGACAGGAACAGGCGCTCCGCTGACCGTTCCCGAACTCATCGAGATGAGCCAGAACTTCGCCAAGGCGACTGCGTCTTGGTCGCAGGTCAGGACGCTGGTCGACCATCCGCGCACCGCGCAGCAGATCAAGACGCTGTTTGCCAATGCGGAAGCCGTCTACTTCTCCGGCAAGATCGCCGACATGCGCAATGGCATCGTCAAGAACGTAATCGGCGGAAATCCGGCGGGCGTCAGCCTGCAGGATTGGCAGGATGGTAGCAAGATTAGCCAGGCATCGGTTGCGGACGTGGCGCTAGGCGCAATGGACGTTCTCGACCAGACCGCAGCGACGGCTGCCGCCGACGCTATGCAGCGGGTGATCTCCTACCTCGTCATGCTGCTTCTATCGGTCTTGGTCGGTCTTGCCGGGTTGGTGATCGTGGTTCGCCGTGTCGTTGGCCCGATCGGATCCCTGACGTCGTCGATGCAGGCGCTTGCCGACGGCGACACGAACAGTGCCGTGCCGTTCGTCGACCGCAAGGACGAAGTGGGCAAGATGGCTGTTTCGCTCGAGATCTTCCGGCAGGCGGCGATCCGCAACAAGACGCTCGAAAGTGAAGCGGAGCGCAATCGCATCGCTTCCGAGCGCGAAAAGGCCGAGCTTCAGGCCCGGGCCGAAGCGGAGGCGGAAGAACGCCTCAACCAGGCCACCAGCGCTTTGGCGGGCGGCCTGCGCCGGCTTGCCTCAGGCGACATGCTCTGCGAGCTCCACGACGCGCTTGCACCACAGTTTGACCCGTTGCGCGTCGACTTCAATACCTCGGTCAGCCAGCTGCGCGAAGCTCTTCTCTCTGTCGGGCAGGCCGTCTCGACGGTTGCCGGGGGTTCGAAAGAAATCTCCGACGCGTCCGACAACCTGGCCAAGCGCACGGAACACCAGGCAGCCTCGCTGGAGGAAACGGCCGCAGCGCTTGAGGAAATCACCTCGAACGTCGTCGGCACGTCCAAGCGGACTTCCGAGGCTCGCGACGTGATGCGCGCCACCAGCAGCCGCGCCGACCATTCCGGTCAGGTGGTTCGCAATGCCGTCGCCGCGATGGAGCGGATCGAGCATTCGTCCAAGCAGATCAGCCAGATCATCGGTGTGATCGATGAGATCGCGTTCCAGACCAATCTGCTGGCGCTGAACGCCGGCGTGGAAGCGGCCCGGGCAGGGGAAGCCGGCAAGGGCTTTGCCGTCGTGGCCCAGGAGGTCCGCGAGCTTGCGCAGCGCTCGGCCAATGCGGCCAAGGAGATCAAGGGGCTGATCAGCAATTCGGCAGTCGCCGTCAGCGAGGGCGTGAAGCTTGTCAACGACACGGGCGAAGGCCTGTCGCAGATCGCACAGCTGGTGGTTACCGTGAACGGTCATATGGATGCCATCGCCACGGCGGCGCAGGAGCAGTCGGTCGGACTGGCGCAGGTCAACACCGCGGTCAATCACATGGACCAGGCCACCCAGCAGAATGCGGCCATGGTGGAGGAAATGAACGCAGCCGGCGCCGGTCTTGCGCAGGAGAGTGGCAATCTCCACGACCTGCTGTCCCGCTTCCAGCTCGGCGCGGCACCGACCCAGCTCCGCCAGACCGCTGCCCGCATGCGCTCGTCCGATCAGCCGGCGTCTCGGCCAATACAGTCGCGCCCGGCTATGGCTCCGGCGCGTCCGGCAGCCGCTCCTTCTCGTCTCGCTTCCAACCGCGGCAATCTCGCTGTGGCGGCGAAGACGGACGACTGGCAGGAGTTCTGAAAACTAAGCAGACTGTGAAAAGGGCGCGAGGTCAGCCTCGCGCCCTTTTTCGCGTCCTGCGCCCGGCTCGACGGCCAATAACAGCTTGCCATCACGTTCAAAAAGACATAAACATATCTTTATGTGTGATTTGAGTGGGTGGTAGATGGGACTGGCTCTGGATATTCTCGTGGACGTGCTGAAGTCGGCAGGTGAACCTACGCGGTTTCGCCTGCTTGCGCTTCTCGGCGCCGGCGACCTGACCGTGACGGACCTGACGGATATCCTGGGGCAATCGCAACCCCGCATTTCGCGCCACCTCAAGCTGCTTGCCGAAGAAGCCCTGATCGAGCGTTACCAGGAGGGCGCCTGGGCCTACTTCCGGCTGCGGCAGGATGGAGAGGCTGCGGCGCTCATCCGGACGCTGCTTGCGGCGGCGGCGGACGAGGATCCGGTTCTTCTGCGCGACGGCGAGCGCCTGCGCACCGTCAAGCGGCTGCGGGCCGAGAAGGCGCAGGCCTATTTCAGCCGGAATGCCTCCGAGTGGGACGAACTGCGGCGCCTGCATGTCAGCGACAAGGCTGTGGAAACGGCTCTGCTGCGGCTGATCGGATCTCGGCCGATCGATTCGCTGCTCGATCTCGGCACCGGCACCGGCTGGATCCTGCAACTGCTCGCACCGCTCTACCGGCGCGCCATCGGCGTCGACGCCAGCCGCGACATGCTGTCGGTCGCCCGGTCCAACCTCGACAAGAGCGGCGTCGTCAAGGCCTCGGTCCGGCATGGCGACATCCTCAACCTTCCGCTGGAAGGGCAGGATTTCGATTTCGTGACAATCCACCAGGTGCTTCATTTCCTCGACCAGCCGGAGCTGGCGATTGCCGAGGCGGCGCGTGTGCTGCGGCCCGGTGGTTGGCTGCTGATCGTCGATTTCGCACCACACACGCTGGAGCACCTGCGCGACGAGCACGCTCATGTGCGGCTCGGCTTTTCGCATCAGGTGATGGCGGAATGGCTGAGCAAGCTCGGTCTCGACGTGGACGAGGTCATCGACCTTGGTCCGGGCCAGCAGGGTTCGCTTACCGTAACCGTCTGGCTTGCGCGGGACCGCCGTCTGCTGATGGCCGACAGTGCGCTCGCTGAAACCGCCATCGCTATCTAGGGAGAGGAATGATCGACATGGACAAGGCAGTATCATCCCCCTTCCACCTTTCGCTGGAGTTCTTTCCACCGAAGTCCGACGAGATGGAGGTGCAGCTCTGGGAAGCCGTCGAGCAGCTCTCCACCTGGCAGCCCGATTTCGTGTCGATGACATATGGCGCCGGCGGCTCCACCCAGGAACCGACGCTTGCGGCGGTGCGGCGCATGATCGGGGACGCCGGGCTCGCAACCGCAGCGCATCTCACCTGCGTGGATGCCACGCGTGACGAGGTGAAGGCGGTGGTGGAAGAATTCCGAGCGGCCGGCGTGCGCCGTATCGTGGCGCTGCGGGGCGACCCGACAGCCGGCATGAATGGTTCCTACACGCCGCATCCGGAGGGTTTTTCGGACACATCCGATCTGGTGCGCATGCTGGTGGCCTATGGCGACCTCGACATCTCCGTGTCCGCCTATCCGGAAAAGCACCCGGAGAGCCCGGACATGGCTGCCGACATCGACACGCTGAAGCGCAAAGCAGATGCGGGTGCTGCACGGGCGCTCAGCCAGTTCTTCTTCGACAATGATCTGTTCGAGGCCTACCTCGAGAAGGTGCGGGCGGCGGGGATCACCATCCCGGTCGTGCCGGGTATCATGCCGATCCAGAACCTGACCCAGCTGAAGCGTTTTGCGCGCCGCTGCGGCTCCACCGTGCCAAGTTTTCTCGATCAGCGCTTCGAAGGGCTGGGCGACAAGCCTGAAGAGCGGGCGGAAGTCGCGGCCGACATTGCTGCCGAGCAGATTGCCGATCTGATGAAGCGGGGGATCGATGATTTCCACATCTACACGATGAACCGTGCTCCGCTGGTCTCGGGTGTGCTGGAGCGGCTTGGTCGCAGCCGCGGCCAGGTTGCCAGCATCGGTGCTGCCGCCTGACCATGAAAAAGAGCGCAGGCTCCTCCTGAACATGCGCACTTTAATGGTTGTGCATCAGACGTATTGGACGCGTCAGTTACTAGCCTCTGGTTGCCCTTTTATCGCATGTCGTTGTCGCAAAACCGCTGCACAGTTTTGCGCGACAGGCTTCAGATGAAGAGCATAATCACCACGAAAACAAACGCTGCACCGACTACCAGGACATTGATAGGATAAGTACGTCCCATGTCTGCCTCCCTGCGTTGACGACAGGATTGTGACCGGATCTGTCACAATTGCAAACGCAAATCGAGGTTGCAGCGCAGCATGGCAAGCGGCCTGCGTCAGTCTAAAGCGGCCAATCCCTTGCAAATACGGCAGGTTGGAACACAGCGGGCGGATTAACGGGGCGTTAAAATAGGAGCGCCACCGGTTAACGATTATCAACACGAGTGTGGTCGGCCTGTGGATAACCGACGCATATTTTCCCCACAGCGACATCAGCGGCGTCGCGGCAGTATCCCGTTCAGCACCAGAAGACCGAGCCCGATCAGCGCCATTCCGGCCAGTTCGCTGCCATCCAGCCGTTCGCCGAGGAAGAGCACGCCGAGCAAAATCGCGCTCGGCGGCACCAGCAGGGTCACCAGCGAGGCGTAGGTGGCGCCCTTGAGCGCCATAATCTTGAAATAGATGAAGTAGGCGAGTGCGGTCGACAGAAGCGCCAGGCCCAGCACTGCGGCGATCGCGGTTGCGGACGGAATGGCAAGCGTCCAGGGCCGGTCGGAGAGCAGCATGACGGGCAGCATCATCAGCGAAGAGGCGGTCAGCTGACCGGTGGCCGTCACCGGCGCCGGGATGGTGCGGAAGCGTTTCCCGTAGGTGCCGGCAAAGCCATAGGAGAGTGCGGCGCCGAGCGGCAAGACCAGCGCCCAGGTGGGCACGGATGCTGCCGAGAGGATGCCGGGCCCGATCAGCACCGCCGTGCCCGCCAGTCCCAGCAGGCAGCCGACGAGTTTTGCGGTGGTCAGCTTTTCGTCTTCGGTAAATCGGTTGGCGACAATCACCGTGAAGATCGGCGTGGTGGCATTGAGGATGGCGGCAAGGCCCGCGCCTATTTCCGTCTGGCCGAAGACAATCAGCGTGTGGGGCAGGGCATTGTTGATGAGGCCCATGACGGCAAAGGAGCGCCAGTGCTCGGCGAGCAGCCCGTAGAGCCGCATGCGCCCGTGCAGGTAGATATGGAGGGCAAGGGCTGCGAGAAACAGCCGGAAGAACACCAGCGTGAACGGCGGGATCTCGGCGACTGCGATGCGGCCGAAGAAAAAGGAACCGCCCCAGAGGAGGCCGAGGACGAAAAGAAGAAGCCAGGCCGTGGTGGCTGCGGGTTTGGCTTGAATGGCTTCGGTGGTCATGAGGCTTTCTCGGCTGCGGATGACGAGCCTTAGCCGCGGCCTGAGTTGCCCGCCACCCGAAAAGAGGGATGGCGGGCAAAATGGATGATGTGGGGACGCTTAAAGCGCCGAGAGCAGCGCCTGGGTCGGCCAGCCATCGGCCGGCATGCCGAGGCGCGCCTGTTCCTTCTGGACAGCGACGCGCGTACCGGAGCCCAGAATACCGTCAACCTTGCCGATGTCATGGCCGAGCGTTTCGAGCTTGGTCTGCAGCGCCTTCATGCCGGCGTCATCGAGACCTTGTTCAGGCGTACCCTTCTGGTAGGTCGGGGCGCCGGACAGCCGGGTGGCGAAATAGGCCGCGGAGGTCGTGTAGATGAACGACTGGTTCCACTTCAGGTAAATGCCGAAGTTCGGATAGGTGAGGAAGGCGGGGCCCTTGCGGCCCTGCGGCAGCACCAGGGCAGCCTGCAGGTTACCGAACTGGGTGTTGCCGTCGCGCGGGGTCACGCCAAGCGAGAACCACTCGCTGGCCGGGATCTCGTTTCCAAGCCCGCTCTTTTCCCAGGGCAGGTTTTCCGGCAGGGTCACTTCCTGGATCCAGGGCTGGCCGGCGGCGAAGCCCATGCTCTGGATGAACTTGGCAGCAGTCAGGATGGCGTCGGGAGAGCTTGCCTTGACGTTGATGTGGCCGTCGCCATCGCCATCGACACCGTGTTCGATGATGTCCTTAGGCAGCATCTGCACCTGGCCGATTTCACCAGCCCAGGCGCCCGTGTTGGTCTCCGGGTTAAGGTCGCCATGCTGCACCATCTCGATGAGTGCGATCAGCTGCGGGCGGAAAAGCTCGGGACGGCGGCAGTCATGCGCCATGGTGACCAAGGCATTGCGGGTATTGAAGTCGCCCTGGACGGAGCCGAAATCGGTTTCCATGGCCCAGAAGGCGGTGATGATGCCGGGAGCAACGCCGAATTCCTTTTGTGCCCGATCGAAGACCTCGGCATACTGCTTCATCTTCTGGCGGCCGATGTCGAGACGGCCCTGGCTGACGGTGCGCTGGGAGAATTCAAGGAAGGTCTGGCGGAATACGCCCTGGGCCCGGTCACGCGACAGGACTTTCTGGTCGATCTGGGCACCTTCCAAGGCGCGATCGGCGGCCTCGGCCGATGCACCGGCGGCGATTGCCTCGGTCTTTACGCCTGCCAGGAAGGCTGAAAGGTCTCCGCCACAGGCCGCTGCAGGCGCCTGGGCAAGGGCTGTCGAGGACATGACAGCGGTCAGAAGGCAGCCATAGGCCAGTCGGTGGAGTATCGTCGAAGACATCGGTGTTCCTAGCATCATCATGAGGTCAGCCTGCCCAAAAGGACGACCTGAGGCCGGGCCGGAAGCAGGCAGCGCTGCTTTTATCGAAAAATATGGGCGATTTCCAGACCGCTACTGCGCGATCTCTGCGTCGTCTGCCTGCGCATAGGCGAGCGTGCTGGCCGGCGTCGGGGCGGGGAACGGCAGGCTGGAGGGGGTCGCGGATGCGACCGATGCCGGCGAGGGCTTGCTGACCGCTGCGAGCCAGTTGTTCCAGCTGCGGGCGGAGCCTGCGAAGACATTGATGTCGGTCTCGCCCTTGAGGCCGGGGACCACGCCGGTCGCCGTATACTGCCAGAAGACCCAGCGCCGCTCGGGGTAGATCTTCTCGGGATGGGCAGCCACGGAGCGCACCCAGAAATGATAGTTGTTGAAGGCCCCGACGAGGTTGTCCTTGTGGAAATCCACCGAGGTGTAAATGATCGGGCGCTTGCCGTAGTAGGCCTCGAGTCGGTCCATGAAGCGCTTCATCGAGGCGCGCACGGTCTCCGGGTCGGGACGGGTCTTGCAGGTCTTGGAGGCGTGATTCCACTCGACGTCCAGCACCGGCGGCAGCTGCATGGAGGCCTTCGGAACATTGGCGATGAACCAATCCGCCTGCTCGTCCGGCGACGAGCAGAAGTAATAGAAGTGGTAGGGCGCGTAAGGGATGCCGACCGCTGCGGCACTGCGCCAGTTCTTCTCGAAGATCGGGTCGATGCGGTCCTTGCCCTCGGTCGCCTTGATAAAGACGAAGGAGACGCCCGACTTCTTGACCGTCGGCCAGTCGATGTCGCTGCCGTTCCACTTGGAAAGGTCGATGCCGTGAATCTCGTGCCGGCCGGGATGATCCTTGCCGAAGTCCTGGGGGTCGTTGTCCTTGAACTTCGTCCGCCCGACCGAAGAGGTCTTCATCAGGTCGTAGTCTGTCGAGGTGCAGCCGGTGGCGAGCAGGGTCGTCGCGAGTAGAACAAGGAAGAGCCGTGACATGGATGTCCCGCTTTATGCCGGTGCTGGAAGCCTCCACCGCGCCAAATGATTGCGCGCGAAGGCATGAACTTCCTTTTCACCATAACTGCGTAAAAAAACGGTTAGGGCAAGTCGAAATTGTCAGCGTCGGGCAGGATGTCGTCAGTCGCGCCGACGGATGACGGCCAGCCAGGCGTAGCCCCGCCCGACGTCGTGGAAGCTCAACTGGGCGCCGTGGGCCTCAGCCCGGCGTTCGAGCGCCTCGCGGAGGTTGGCGCGGGGCGTGACGTGGAAGCGGACGAGCCAAGCCTTGAGCATGCGGCCGAACCAGCGCGGCAGACGCTCCTGCTGGCCGAAATCCACCACATGCAGCGAGCCGCCGGGCGCCAGTGCTCCGAGGGCCGAATCGATCGCCTTTTCCCATTCGGGGATCATCGACAGGGCATAGGAGATGAGGATCCGGTCGAAACCCGACTGTCCGAAGTCTGCAGCGGTGAAATCCGTGGCATCGGCGACCTGGAGCACGGGCTTTTCGCCGACCCCGCGAAGGTTGGAGCGGGCGCTGACCAGCATTTCCGCGGAGATATCCAGCCCAAAGAGACGAGCCTGCGGATAGTGCCAATGCGCCAGGGCCAGATTTCGACCGGTACCGCAGCCGATCTCCAGCAAAGTCTGGCCGGGCGCCACGTCCAGGCCGGCGATCGCCCGGTCGCGGCCGAGCAGATAGTATTTGCGGGTCAGGTCATAGATGTGCCGCTGGTAGCGGTACATCGCATCCATGCGCTCTGCGTGCTCGACGGGAGGGGCGGTCTGCACCTGGGCCACGGCGTCAGTCCTTCCGGACATAGATGTGGAAGCCGCCGTAAATGGCCGAGCGATCCTGCAGGGTGAGCTCGCGGGAGCGCTCATCGAGATAGGTCCACTGGTCCATCAGCGCCGGCGACAGCCGACCATCCAGCACGCTTTTTTCCGCAGCGGTGCGGAAGATGACCCGCGCGCCGCTGGCTGCGGTGCGGGTGATTTCCGACCAGAGGCCATCGAGCTGTTCGTCGGTCATCCAGTCCTGCGCGTCGAGGAGCACGTAGCGATCGACCGAAGCGGCCTGCTTCTGCCGCAGGATTTCGGTAAAGCTGGCATGGTGGACGGTGACACGATCCGTGTTGGCCTGGATGGCCCGATAGTTTTCCACCTTCAGATAGGTCGGCGGGTTGCCTTCGTTGGCGGTCGGATAGCGGCGTGCGAAAGCCTGCCAGGCGAAATAATTGTCGCGCATCGGGAAGTGACAGGCGAGCTTTTCCAGGCGCTGGCGCAGCACCGGCGCAATGGAACCGTCGCCGGCAAGGCTTGCCAGCTCGTCATACTGCTGCGGCGGGATGCCAAGGCCGAACAGCGAGCTTTTGCGGCCGGTGATCCAGCGGATCAGCGGCTTGTCGAACAGCGGCGCGATCTGGCCGTCAAAGAACTGGCGCTGCTCGCGGATCGAGTTTGTCTTTGTCATCTCCTTGAGATTGACGCCGTGCAGACGGGCGATCAGGTGGCCGGCGCCGATGAACCGGCCGAGCAAGCCGGTCCTGTAGATATTCCGGTCGAAGGCCTTGATACGACGGCGACCGAGCAGCGAGCGCTTCTGCCAGTAGGTGCGCGTCACCGGATCAAGATGGGGAGCGATGAAACGATCGAAGCTCTGGCTGTTGGAGGTCATGCCCTCCATGCCGAACTGTCGAACGACGTCGCCGTGGCTCGGCAGATGCCGGAAGGCCGCAAGCTTCAGGCGATTGAGAGCGACGTGGTGCGGGTTGAGGTCGACCACGTCGATCCGCTTCGGCGACTGCGACAGATAGGCCAGCATGTTGCAGCCGCCTGACGCGATCGTGACGATCGACAGCCCGTCGATCGACCCCATGGCGGTCATGTCGA
The DNA here is from genome assembly GCA_900472675.1 of Hyphomicrobiales bacterium. Taxonomy (GTDB): domain Bacteria; phylum Pseudomonadota; class Alphaproteobacteria; order Rhizobiales; family Rhizobiaceae; genus Neorhizobium. The sequence goes on along the minus strand of UCJA01000009.1, from coordinate 518,208 downwards.
CCTCGGGATCCTCCCAGATCTGCGGGTAGACGAGACCGGAGAAGAGAAGCCCGAACAGCCGTTCCGATAGGCCCTGCCTGGAAAGCGCCTTGTGCTGGAGGAGCGCGTCCTTCAGCTTCTGGTTCTTCCGAAAGCCGGCTTCCTGTGCAATGTCAGCCATAATCCGAATCCCCGCCTTTTCTTGGGTTTCGCCGCATCTAGACCTCCCATGCAACAGGGAGATGACGGCTGCCTCCACAGCTGTGGACCGAGCCTGGCTGACCGGCCAGCCATTGCGGTTTTGACCTTTCGTCAAAGCCGCAAACCTGATTGCATGCGGGCATTCGGTCAGGAGACGTCAATGAGTTGGGCAGTGCGTAGCGTGAAAGTGGTGAGTCTCGGGGTTCTCGCGTTGATGATCGGCGGTGGCGCCTGGCTGCATTTCCAGCCGCCGGAGCTGCTGCGCGTGGGAAGCGGTTACGCCGCCAAGATCGTCTGCTCGAACGTCTTCATTGCCGGGCGCGCCGCCGACGAAGTGCTTTCGACCGACGTGCAGGCGCCGGGCAATCCGCTGCTGCGGCTTATGCATGTCAGCGTCGACTGGGATCGCAAAGTCGTTCATGCAGCACTGCTCGGCGCGTTTGCGAGCAGCGACGCCGTCTATCGCGAGGGCCTCGGCTGCGCCGTCACGGAACGGCCGGAGGCGTTGGAAGCTCTCCGAGTCACTCGTGAATCGATCCCTTCCAGCGATCCGTCGGGACCTTGGCCGGAAGGTGAAGTCATCGAATCCAATCCGCAGGTTGCGGAGGTTCTTTCAGACGAAGCATTGACTGGAAAAGGCATGCGCGCGGTCGTCGTCGTCAAGAACGGTCGGATCATCGGCGAGGCCTATGGCGCGGGTTTTTCGAAGGACACACCGTTGCTTGGATGGTCGATGACCAAGACCGTCAATGCCGCCGTCATCGGTCGCCTGGTTGCCGAGGGCCGGATCTCGCTCGACGCCCGTGATCTGCTGCCGCAGTGGCGTTCGGATGCACGCCGCGACATTACGCTCGGCCAGCTTGCCGCCATGGAGAGCGGGCTTCTGTTCAACGAGGACTACGGCACGGTGGCGGACGTGACGCGCATGCTCTTCCTCGAAGACGACATGGCTGGCTTCGTGGCATCGAGGCCGCTGGAGGCGCCGCCGGGCACGCGCTTCAGTTACTCTTCGGGCACGTCGGTGCTTCTCTCGCGGCTGTGGATGAACAGTTTTGCTGATCCTGCGGAAGCGACAGCCTATCCGGACCGGTCGCTGTTTGCGCCGCTTGGCATGCGCAGTGCCGTTTTCGAAGCGGACGCCGCCGGGACATTTGCCGGAAGCTCCTACCTTTACGCAACGGGTCGGGACTGGGCGCGCTTCGGCCTGTTTTTGGCCCATGACGGCGTCTGGCAGGGCGAGCGGCTTTTGCCGGAGGGTTTTGTGGGGACGATGCAGGCGCCGAATGCCCATTCCGGCGGACGTTTTTCGAAGATGCAAACCTGGCTGCCAAATCCCGGGCAGACACTCGCGCCTGCAGGCACCTTCTTCATGCGGGGACACGATGGTCAGACGATCGCGATCAATCCGACGCTCGATCTGGTCGTGGTGCGGCTGGGACTGACGCCATCCCGGTCGGGCTATGATTCGGGCCCGATGCTTGCGGCGATCGCCAAGGCTACCGAGGCTGCGCCCTGATTACTTGGAAAGGACCTGCAGCATGTCCTTGCGCTTGGCGTCGTTGTAGTAGCCGCGCGCATAAAGCTTGATGGCATTGTCGTTCTGGTTGTCTGCGACGAGCCAGGCGCCACGAAGGTATTTGATCGCGTATTTGAGGTTGGTCTCGGCGTCGAGCAGGCCTTCCGGCTTGCCCTGGTAGCCCATGGACTTGGCCGTCGCATACTTGATCTGCATGAGGCCCCAGTAGCCGTTCTTGTGGTAGGCCTTGGGATCGTACTTGCTTTCACGATGCACGACACGGTGCACCAGCGATTCCGGCACGCCGTAGAGCCCGGCATAGCGCTTGATCAGCTTTACGAGTTCAGGCGATGCGCCGGATGCCGTCGAGGGGATGGGTTCGCCCGGAGCCGGCGGAAAATCGAGGCGCTGGTCGATTGCGCTCATCGCTGCCATCGCCTTCGGCTGGGCCGCGTAGGCGAGGGTGGTGGTGTCGGGGCGTGGGATCGGGATGACCGACTGCAGCGCCACCATGTCCGGCGTCAGCTGCGGTTCATCGAGCGCAATGGCTTCGGCTGCGACCGGCGAAATCTGGCCGGACGCAACGGCTGCCGCGACCGGCGGCGACACGAGACGGCTGGATTTGGGCGTAGACTTGGCGCCGATCGATGCAAACAGCGGTGCTGTAGTCGCAGAGGCTGGGATTTGAGTGGCGTCAGCGACCACCGGCTGCGGCTGGAGGGCGACGATGGCCGGCATGGTTGGGGACGCCAGGGCAAGCGTCTGGACAGGGGCGATCTCGGCTTCGGCTGGAACGGCAACCACAAGGCGGCTCATTTTCACCAGGACGACCGTGGGCTGGGAACCGGGTGCCGGTACTCCGACGGTCTGGGACCCGGACTGCTGGCCGACGGGAAGAGGAGACTTGTATTCAGCCATGGTATCGCCCTCTGCCGTTGCCTGCGAGGACGCCATCTTGGTGTCGCGCTCGACGCTTGAACATCCCGCCAGAGCGGACGTCATCGCCAATGCCACGACCGTTCTACGGCCGACGGATCTGATTGCCGCCATCAGGTCGCTTTCATGAAAATGGTTACCTCAACCGCCCGAAATTCACCGAAAGGTTGGTTTTCATTAACGTATAAGGCGGCGCCGGGCAAGACGTGATCGGTCAGGCTGCAATTCGTCTGTATCCGGCCGTCACTGCGCGCCGTGCGATAAATACCGTTTGCGCCTTGCGCGTGGCTGTTTTGCCCCGGGTGGCCGGCCGTTTCCGGTTCAGCAAACGGCGCGGCAGGAGGGACTGTACGGCCGCTGCCCCCATCATGATCGTGCCACAGGCCAGTTCGACGGCAAGGACCTGAGCGAGGGGCTGCATGGCTGCATCCCAGACCTGGATGAGGACCGCGATGAAGGCCAGCGTGTAGCGCGGCGACAGCACCGCTTCCTTCGCCACATGGGCGAAGATGCGCAAGGTGCGGCGCTCCGGCAGGTTGTCGTTGTCTGCCATCGGCCTGCGTCGGCGAGGGTCGAGGTAGCAGAAGACGACATGGCCCAGAAGATACCAGGGGCCGACGAAGGCGGCGGCGCCGATGATATCCGGTGCAAAGCGCGACAAGAGGAGCAGAGGGAGGGTCGCAAGGCCTGCCGCAACGGAGAGCCCGACCGCGAGGCCGGGGATGGTTGCCAGCGCCGCACTGCGGCCGCGCTGGAGCACGAAGCGCGCTGTCAAGCGGAACAGCGGACTTGGAACGAGGATCAAGAACAACGCCATCGCTGAGAAGGCGAGCAAGCCATAAGTCGTCATTCCAGTCCTCCCGGGCGCCTCGGGGCGCCCGCCATTCCAGTCATTTTGCCGAGCGGAAAGGCTGCTCGATGTGGTTCATCACGTCGGTGAACCATTCTGCCGTCAGATCGAAATGTTTTCCACCCTTAATTCGGGGAAATTCGATTGTACGCAGCTTGCCGTTCTGGCCTTCGTCGTGGCCGGTGACGCCCGAGACCTTGTCGAGCGCGCTCTGTACGGCGAGGTCGACCATGCTCTGGATGAGGCGAAGGTCGTCACCGTTGGCGGCTGCCGAGCGGGCAAAATAGCCGGACTTCTGCACCATCGACCGGTCGGCCCCGAGCAGTGCCGCAAACTGCTTCTGGAACCAGTTGCCGACGTTGATCGTGTCGAGCTTGACGTGTCCGAAGGCATCGCGCTTGACCGCTTCACCGGCGGCCTCGCGCTCGGCGACGATCGCGTCGAGGCAGGCACCTTCCGAAACGAACAGCGTGACCGAGCCGCGACGTTCCATCACCTTCTTCAGGCGCTCCGCTTCCTTGTCGAGGTCGAAGGCCATTTCCGGCAGGTAGATGGCGTCGATGCCCTTGAGCTCGGCGTTCATCAACATGCCTTCCATGTATTCGTGGCCTTGCGCCTTCTGCAGGTAGGCGCGTGCCGTCGCGGCGGTCAGCCAACCGCAACTGCGGCCCATGACCTCATGGATGACCAGGCTGCGGGGCGCCGCGGTCTGTTCGTTGGAGACATTGTCGAAGAATTGCGCGCCGACTTCGGCTGCGGTCCAGGCGCCCAATGACTGGCGGATCGGCACCACGTCGTTGTCCACAGTCTTCGGCAGGCCGACGACAGTCAGGTCATAGCCATTGCCGCCGAGATAGGCGGCAAGGTCCGCCGCCGTGATGTTGGTGTCGTCGCCACCGATCGTGTGCAGGATGGTGACGCCGTCGGCTGCCAGCCGTTCAGCGGCCACCTGCAGCGGGTTCTCGCCTTCCTTGACCAGCCCGCGCTTCACGCAGTCGGCGGCATTGGTGAGCTTGACGCGGCTGTTGCCGATCGGTGAGCCGCCGAAGCGATGAAGGAGAGGGGCCTTTTCTCGCATCCGGGGGGTGATCTCGATGCTGTCACCGAGGAGCACGCCCTGATAGCCGGAACGATAGGCGATCAGTTCCGCGTCCGGCGCAATGTCCGTGTAGCGTTCTATCAAGCCGCCGACAGCCGACGAAAGGCAGGGCGCGAGGCCCCCTGCAGTCAGCATTGCTACTTTCTGTCTGGCCATCGATCCTCCTTGATGCGCGTCATCGCGTCCGCTTCAAATCCGGCCATGGATGCGACACGGGCGAGCGCCTGTAAAGTGAATTTCTGAAGAAGAACCAGATGGTTTGGCTGGAATGCGCCTGCGGGCGCCGGTCATGCGCTGATTAAATCGATTGAGCTCTTGGAGCCGCCGGCAGCATCATCTGAGGATACGAAAAGCCCAGGTGCGACCGTTATTTTCATCGCTGCTTCTGTGGTTCGGGCTGCGACCTGGGGTCGCGGGAAGGCGACCCAGCGTGCCGGCGCACGCCTGGCAGCCCGGATTGTCCCGGAATCATGAACATAGTTTAACCCGTAGCGGGCCGTTGCTGCCTTGCAAAAAGAACGGAATTCTGGTCATTTGCGGCATGATTATCGATTTTGCCTGTCTTCAGATCTCTTCCCTGTGGGAGCGCCTCCTCGGCGCTATCGGCGATGCTGCCGGCAGCACGCTCGGCCGGGTGATCGAAGCTATCCGCACGCTGTTTGAAGGTGATCCGGAAACACGCAGGCAGGTATCGTTCTCCGTGGCCATTATCGCGCTGTCGGCCAAGATGGCCAAGGCCGACGGGATCGTCTCCGAAGCCGAAGTGCAGGCATTCCAGCAGATCTTTGATTTTCCTGATGAGGAAGCCCGCAACGTGGCGCGGCTCTACAATCTCGCCCGGCAGGACGTGGCCGGCTACGAAGCCTATGCGACCAAGCTCGCCGGTCTCTGCAGCACGGGCGCGACGGAGAACTGCCCGATGCTGGAAAACGTCATCGACGGTCTGTTCCACATCGCCAAGGCCGACGGGCTGGTGCACGAGAAGGAACTGGTATTCCTTGGCCGGATCGCCGAGATCTTCCTCATCAGCGAACAGCATTTTCGCCGAATCATGGCGCGTCACGTGCATCTGGAAGGGTCCGACCCCTATCTGGTTCTCGGCGTTTCGCCGGAGGATGATTTTGTTACCATCCGCAAGCATTACCGATCGCTGGTGTCGGAACACCACCCGGACCGGTTGATCGCGCGGGGTGTGCCGATCTCGCTGCATGCGGCCGCCAACGAACGCATGGCCGCGCTCAATGCCGCCTATGAAGCCATCGAGAAAGAGCGCAAGGCCGCATGACAGGCTTTGCCGCCGACTATGCCGGCGCGTCGGTCACTGCATCACCCAATCACGGCGAGCGGGTGGACGGACGTTCGCCAGACATGATCCTCCTGCATTACACCGGCATGGGCACGGCCGATCAGGCATTGACATGGCTGTGTACTGCGGAAAGCCAGGTCTCAAGCCATTACTTCGTGTACGAAGACGGCCGCGTGCTGCAGCTCGTACCGGAGGCGAGGCGGGCATGGCACGCCGGCAAGGGAGTCTGGGACGGCGAGAACGACATCAATTCCTGTTCGATCGGCATTGAGATCGCCAATGCCGGCCATCCCGGCGGATTGCCGGATTTCCCCGAAGCGCAGGTGCGGGCGGTCGCGCAATTGTGTCGCGATTGCGGCGAACGCTGGTCGATAGCCCCTGAAAGGGTGCTGGCGCATTCCGATGTGGCGCCTGTGCGCAAGGTCGATCCGGGCGAAAATTTCCCCTGGCAAAAGCTGTATCTTGACGGTGTGGGCCACTGGATCGAGCCGGCGCCGATTACCGGTGGTCGGTTTTTCCAGCTTGGTGACGCCGGCCAGCCTGTGGAGGCCCTGCAGGCGATGCTGGCGCTCTATGGCTACGGAATTGAAGTCACTGGAGAATTCTGCGAGCGGACGAAGGGCGTGGTGGAGGCCTTCCAGCGTCATTTCCGACCCGCGCGGGTGGACGGAACGGCTGATTCGTCGACCATTGAGACGCTACACAGGCTGCTGGGTGCACTGCCGAAGTTCAACAGGAGTTAACGATTTCGCCGGCGCCGGGTTCCCTTTGCAAAACCCCCTTTTTGTGCACTGCCACATCATCTCCTCATTGGCTGGCTCTAAGGGAGCCTTAGCGCGACGCTTCTGTAGGACGGCGTTGCAGATTTTAAAACGACCAGGTTTCGTTAACAGCCGCGCCGTCTACCGGCGACGCGACACGGGAACATCTGCGTATCGATGTTCGCGGACCTGCACGTCCGGAGACTGACTTTATCCATGAAGACCCTGGCAGTTGCTGCCGCGATGAGCCTTGCCATGCTCGCCGCGGGTACCGAACTTGTGCGCGCCGAAGACGCTGGTGAAACCACCGTTGCCGCGAAAACCCCCGCCGCTCCTCCTATCGAACCTTGGGAGACCCGGGAGACCGACATGGTTGCGTCCACCGCCGAAGATGGCCGCGCCATCCGCCAGGCACGCTATACCGGGCTGATCAACAAATATGCCGCGGTCTACGACGTTCCGGTGGAGCTTGCGCATGCGGTGATCCAGATCGAGAGCAATTTCCGGTCGACCATCAAGGGAAGCGCCGGCGAGATCGGCCTGATGCAGGTGAAGCCGGCGACCGCCCGGCTGATGGGCTATGAAGGTCCGGACTATGGTCTCTACGACCCGGAGACCAACATCCGCTTCGGCATGAAGTACCTGTCGGGTGCGCAGGAGCGGGGCAGCGGCGAGGTTTGCAGCACGATCCTCAAGTACAACGCCGGCCATGCCGCCAAGCGGATGAACCCGGTCTCGCAACGCTACTGCAACCGGGTTCACAAGGTTCTCGCCAGCATGGATCTTCCCGATGCAGCGCCGGACCTGAACATCCTGGCTTTCGAACCGCACGGATCTGCATTTCTGGCTTCGGCACCTCTGGTATTTTGATCCGTCAGGCTGCACACCTGTCCCCGTCAGCATGAATTTCGACGGGTGAGCGGCAAGGCATGGCGAAACAATTCAGGTACATCATCGTCGGTCGGGGCATGATGGGGGCTGCGGCGGCCCGGCATCTGAGCCAATGGACAGACGGCGTCGCGCTGATCGGTCCGGGCGAGCCGGCCGATTACGGGCGCCATGAGGGCGTCTTTGCCAGCCACTACGACGAGGCCCGGATCACCCGGACGATCGATCCCGATCCCGTCTGGGCGCGCCTCGCCAACCAGTCCATCACCCGATATGGCGAGATCGCCTCGGCGAGCGGCGTCGACTTCTACCACGAGAGCGGCTGCCTGCTGGTCGGACCCAGGCAGGGGGCGGGTCCTTCCTATGTGGGCAGTGTTCTCGATGCCGCCGACAAGCTCCAAGTGGAGACGGAAACGCTCGATGACGCAGAGCTTTCCGGCCGCTTTCCGGCTTTTTCCTTTCCGCATCCGAGCGAGGGTATCTGGGAGGCGAGGAACGCCGGGCACATCAACCCGCGCCGACTCGTCGCCGCACAGGCACTGCTTGCGGAGCGTCAGGGCACGACCATGATCTCCGAGACAGTCTCCTCCGTTCGACAGGAGGGGGAGGTCGCCGTGGTGACCACTGCGGAGGGGCAGGTCTACCACGCCGACCGGGTGCTGGTGGCGGCCGGCGGGTTCTCGATCAACGAGAACCTGCTGGGGGCTCGCTTGGACCTGGAGGTCTACGCCCGCACCGTCGCCTTCTTCGAGGTCGATGCGGATGCGCTCGATCGGATGGGGGCGCTGCCTTCCCTGATCTGGAAGTGGACGGAAGAGGGCGACGGTATCTACCTGCTTCCGCCGGTGCGTTATCCGGACGGCAAGTACTACCTGAAGATCGGTGGCGACCCGGACGACCTGCTGCTCGAGCGCGAGCCGGATGTGAGGGCGTGGTTCCGGTCCGGCGGTCGCGAGAGCACCAAAGCCCATCTCACGCGGGTCATCAGCGGCCTCATGCCGGATCTCGACCTTTCCAGATCGTCGATGGCGGCCTGCGTCACGTCCTTTACGCCGACCGGTTATCCGGCGATCGCCATGACGGGCCAGGACCGGGTCGGCATCCTGTCGGGCGGATGTGGTGCGGCCGCCAAGAGTTCAGACGAGATCGGCCGCCTGGGCGCCGAACTCATTCACCACGGCCGCATCCTGGACGAGGGCTATGCGGCGATGACGGATTTCCGCGCGGATTATCTTTAGAAATCCGCAATCCAGGCCGCAAGAATGGCTTCGGGCCTATGGCATCGGCGAGCGGTCTCCGCTAAGGAGCGCTTGCCAGTCGGCCGGGCAGCCGCGCTCCACCAATGTCGAAAGACGGTGGGGTGAGGAAAGTCCGGGCTCCACGGAAACACGGTGCCGGATAACGTCCGGCGGGGGCGACCCTAGGGAAAGTGCCACAGAAAGCAGACCGCCCCGCATCTCCACTGCTTCTTTGGAAGCGGTCGGCCGCGGCGGGGTAAGGGTGAAAGGGTGGGGTAAGAGCCCACCGCGCGTCTGGCAACAGAAGCGGCACGGTAAACCCCACTGGGAGCAAGACCGAATAGGGATGACACGATTTCCGCGAAAGCGGAGGTCAAGCCTGTTTCCGGGCTCGTCATCCGGGTGGGTTGCGCGAGGCGATGTGTAAACATCGTCCCAGATGAATGGCTGCCACGTTCCGATGCTCGCATCGGGGCCATACAGAACCCGGCTTACAGGCCGACTGGCGACTTCCTTTTCGGCGATTACTTGCCGAAATTCAACCTTTGCGGGCGCAAGGTAGCGCGCTGGTGCAGGGTTATCTTATATAAGCGCCTGCGGAAAATTACGTAGTTACCGTGCCTTACGGGAAATCCGCAGTGAGGTTGCACAGGCGTGCGCAGGCGGTTTGTCCAAGTGCCGCGGTAACCCTTTGTTAAACTTAACAGCTTATAAATAAATCCGAACTGGGGGTGGCTAGCGGGGCCTCTCCCATTGACGCCCATATGGTCCCATGGTATCCCAAAATCGCACTGCACAAGGGCGAATGACTGCCCGAGAATCCCAGAGTTTCGGCCCATTGGTCGGGAGGATTTGCGTCCAACCGAGCGGCGAAGCTGCGTGTGGAGTGGTGCTATCGGGCAAGGATGGTCTTGCCCGGATTTTCAACGGGGCGGATGTTTGGCGTGGTGAGCCGCTTCCTATCGAATGCGACGAACAAGATCGACGCGAAGGGGCGGGTTTCCGTGCCTGCGGCGTTCCGATCGGCGCTTTCGGAGCGTGGGATCCAGGAGCTTTATTGTCTCCAGGACTTCATCTATCCGGCGATCAGCGTCGGAGGGCCGGATCTGCTCGATCGTTACGAGCGGCAGATCGCCTCCGTCGATCCGTTTTCACCGGAAGCAAACAGGATGTCGCTGCTGGTTCATGGTGGCGGCGTCTTCATGAGGCTCGATGCGGAAGGCCGACTGATGGTCACGGATTTTGTCCGCGACTTCACAGGAATCAGTTCGGACGTTACGTTCGTCGGGCGCTCGGATCATTTTCAGCTATGGCGGCCGCAGGCGTTTCAGGAAGCGCAGGCGGCGGCAAGAGAGGGGCGCCAGATTTTGCGTCCCGCCTAGCACAGGGGAGCGGGATGGCGGCGAATCACGGCGAGGCAACAACCGAGCCCGATGGCGGACCGGTTCGCCACATCCCGGTTCTCCTGGCGGAGGTCATCGACGCGCTCGAGCCTGCGCCGGGCAAGATCATTCTCGATGGCACGTTTGGTGCCGGCGGCTACAGCACGGCGCTGCTGGATGCCGGTGCCAACATTATTGCACTCGACCGCGACCCGACGGCGATTGCCGCAGGGCAGGTGCTCAGGGAGCGCTATGCCGGTCGACTGTCCCTCATTTCCGCCCAGTTTTCCGACCTTGCCGCGCATGCTCCCGAAGGCGGGCTTGACGGCGTCGTGCTGGATATCGGCGTGTCGTCCATGCAGATCGACGAGGCGGACCGGGGCTTCTCGTTCCAGCGCAACGGTCCGCTCGACATGCGGATGTCGAGCCAGGGCGTTTCGGCAGCGGACGTCGTCAATCGCGCCAAGGTCTCCGATCTGACCCGAATCTTCGGGTTTCTCGGAGAGGAGAAGCGCTCCGGCCGTATTGCCCGCGCCATCGAGAAGCGGCGCCTGAGCGAGCCCTTCACCACGACGCGCGAACTCGCCAACCTGATCGAGACCGTCAATCCCCGCAAGGCCAAGGACAAGATCCATCCCGCCACCCGTGTCTTTCAGGCACTGCGCATCTTCGTCAACGACGAGCTGGCGGAGCTGGCACAGGCTCTGTTTGCGGCCGAACAGGCATTGAAGCCCGGCGGACGGCTGGTGGTCGTCACCTTCCATTCGCTGGAAGACCGCATCGTGAAGCAGTTCTTCGCCGAGCGTTCGGGCAAGGTTTCCGGCTCCCGACACCTTCCGATGGTCGAGGCAAAGCCGGCTACCTTCGATACGCTGGGCAAGGTTGTCGTCCATGCGAGTGAGGCTGAAGCGGAGATTAATCCCCGGGCGCGATCAGCCAAGCTGCGCGCAGGCTTGCGCACGCAGAATGCAGCCCGGACGGCGGACATGTCGATCTTCGACCTACCCGATCTCGCCAGCCTTGCAAAGATGGGAGCCTAAACGATGCTCAGGAGCTTCGATCTCGTTCTGATCGGAATCATGACCGCCACCGCGGTCGTCACCTATTCGATCAAGCATCGGGCCGACCAGAAGCTCACCGAAGTGCGGCGCCTGGAAACGGAGATCAAGCTTGAGAAGGACACGATCGACCTTTTGAAGGCCGACTGGGCGCTTCTCACGCAGCCGAACCGGCTGCACCGGCTGATCAACCTTTATAATGGTGAGCTGAGCCTCGCTTCCACCGAGACGACCCAGCTCGCCATGCCGAAGGAACTGCCCATGCTGCGCTCGCAGCTGCCGCAGCCCGAGACGACGATCGAGGACATCATCGCCGGCAAGGACAGCGAAGTTGCGGCCGCCCTCAAGGGCGTTGCGGCCGCCAAGGCAAAGCCGCCTGCAAAGGTGCCGGTCCCGACCGTGCGCAAGACCACATTTGATCCCCATGCAACTGGTTCGGTGAAACGCTGATGTCTTTTCTTTCGCGAGTCATGGTGCTGAAGAGCAAAGCGCATTTTTCCGCAGGCGGACGCGGGCGTCCGGCGGAACAGACTGCGCGCTTCGAAGGCACCCGCAAGCGCAAGGCAGCCCAGGCGAAGAACCGTGTCGGCCTGCTGATCGCCGGGTTTGCAGTGTTCTATTGCGTGATCGGCGGAAGACTGACGCAGTACGGCATCGCACAGCCCGAGACGACATCGAGCATCCTGCCGGCTGACCGCCTGCTTGCCTCGCGCCCGGATATCGTCGACCGCAACGGCGAGGTGCTCGCCACCGACATCCGCACCGTTTCGCTGTTTGCCGAGCCGCACAAGATCGTCGACACGGACGAGGTGATCGAAAAGCTTGCGACCGTGCTGCCCGACCTCGATTCGAAATCCATCTACGCCAAGCTCAAGACTGACTCGCGCTTCCAGTGGCTGCGACGCCAGCTGACGCCCAAGCAGCAGAGCCAGATCCTTGCGCTCGGCATTCCCGGCATCGGATTCCGGCCTGAAAAGCGCCGCTTCTATCCGGGCGGTTCGACCGCCGCGCACATCGTCGGTTATGTGAACATCGACAACCGCGGCGTAGCCGGCATGGAGCGCTATATCGACACGCAAGGCCTGGCGGATCTCGCGTCCGTCGGCATGACCTCGGACCAGCCGCTTGAGCCGGTCAAGCTTTCGATCGATCTGCGGGTTCAGGCGATCGTCCACGAGGTGGTTGTCGAATCGCTCAAGAAATACCGTTCCATCGCCGGTGGCGCCGTGGTTCTGGACGTCCATACAGGCGAAGTGCTCGGAATGGCCTCGGCACCGGACTTCGACCCGAACGATCCGGCAACCGGGGGCGAAGAAGGCTGGTTCAACCGCATGACGAACGGCACGTTCGAAATGGGCTCGACCTTCAAGTCCTTCACCATCGCCATGGGCCTCGATTCGGGCAAGATGGGGCTGCAGAGCACGTTCGACGCGCGGTTCCCGATCCGCATCGGCGGCTTCACCATCAAGGATTTTCACGGCAAGGGCCGGATTCTCAGCGTGCCTGAGATCTTCCAGTACTCGTCCAACATCGGCACGGCCAAGATTGCCGACATGGTGGGAATGGAGGGCCACAAGGAATTCCTCACCCGGCTTGGCCTTTTGACCCGCATGAAGACGGAACTGCCCGAAGTCGCAACACCCAGCCAGCCTCGTGAGTGGAAGAAGATCAACTCCGTCACCATTTCCTTCGGTCACGGCGTCTCCACCACACCGCTTCAGACGGCTGTCGCCGGTATCTCGCTCGTCAATGGCGGCAAATATCTTCCCCCGACTTTCCTTCCCCGCACCCGGGAAGAGGCGGACGCAATGGCGACGCAGGTCATGAAGCCGTCGAGTAGCAAGGACATGCGCTTCCTGTTCGACTGGAACGGCACCAACGGATCGGGCAAAAACGCCCGCGTTGCAGGCTTTGACGTCGGCGGCAAGACGGGTACGGCCGACAAGGTCGTCAACGGACGCTATGCCCACGACAAGAACTTCAACGCCTTCCTGGCGGCCTTCCCGATGGACAATCCGCAGTACGTCGTGCTGAGCTTCAGCGACGAGCCGAAGACGGACAAGGGCAATGGTGCGGCACTCGCCGCCATGTCGGCCGCGCCGATGGTCAAGGAAATCATCAGCAGGGCCGCGCCCATTCTCGGGGTAAAGCCGAAGTTCGGCAATGACGGCTCTGCCCTGCTTGTGTCTTATTAAGCCCCCAAAAGCGGCGGGCGAATCGTCTTCGCAGGAAATGGAAAGGCATCCGATGAAGTTGCGTGATCTGGCCGGACATGAATATCCGGAACTGGCGGACCTACTTGATGGACCGGCGGGTGAGATCGACGTAACCGGGGTGACGTCCGACAGTCGCCGGGTCTTGCCTGGCATGCTGTTCGTCGCCGTCGCCGGAACCAAGGGTGACGGATCTTCCTTCGTTGGCGATGCAGCCGCGCGCGGCGCGGTTGCTGCGGTTTCCGCCCATCCGGCCGATGCGGGCATTCCCGTCCTGGTCGTCCCTAGTCCACGCCGGCTGCTGGCCATGGCCGCCGCGCGTTTCTATGGTCGCCAGCCGGACACCATGGTTGCGGTGACAGGAACGGCCGGCAAGACCTCCGTTGCCTCCTTTACCCGCCAGATCTGGGCGCATGCCGGTCTTGCCGCAGCGCAGATCGGCACGACGGGCGTGATCTCGCCCACTCGCAATGATTACGGCTCGCTGACGACGCCGGACCCGGTCGACCTGCAGAAGCTGCTTTGCGAACTGGCAGATGAAGGCGTCACGCATGCCGCCATGGAGGCGTCCAGCCACGGTCTCGACCAGAGCCGGCTCGATGGCGTGCGCCTGATGGCTGCCGGCTTCACCAATCTTGGCCGCGACCACATGGATTACCATCCGACGGTCGAGAGCTATATGGCAGCCAAGATGCGGTTGTTCGATACGCTGATGCCGAAGGGCGGCCCGGCGGTGATCTTTGCCGACGACGAGTGGTCGCAGCAGGCCATCGACGCTGCGACGGCTGCCGGCCTCGAGGTACGGACCGTTGGCCGCAAGGGCGACTATCTGTGCCTGAAACGGGTCGAACATTTTCGCCACAAGCAGACTGCCGAGATCCATGTCGGCAGGGAGATCTTCGAGGTCGACATCCCGCTCGCCGGCGATTTCCAGGTGGCCAACGCCCTGGTCGCGGCAGGTCTTGCGATGTCGACCGGCGTGCCTGCCGCTGTCGCCATGGCGGCACTTGAGAAATTGACGGGGGCTGCCGGCCGACTGGAACTGGTCGGTCAGACGAAAGCCGGTGCGCTTGCCTATGTGGACTATGCCCACAAGCCCGAAGCCCTGGAGAACGTGCTGAAGTCGGTTCGACCGTTTACGACTGGGCGCGTCATCGTGGTGTTCGGCTGCGGCGGCGATCGGGACAAGGGCAAGCGGCCGATCATGGGCGAGATTGCCGCCCGGCTTGCCGACGTTGTCATCGTCACTGACGACAATCCGCGTTCGGAAGTGCCCGAAACGATCCGGTCCGAAATTCTTGCGGCGGCCCCGGCTGCGCTCGAGATCGGCGACCGGGCAAAAGCCATTCGTGAAGCCGTGCACATGATGGGATCGGGCGACACACTGATCGTGGCGGGGAAGGGCCATGAGGAGGGCCAGACGATCGGCGACAAGGTGCTGCCATTCTCGGACCATGTGGAAGTTCGCAAGGCGCTGGAGGAGTTGACGTCATGAACTGGCTGTGGACCTCGCAGGCTATGAATGCTGCCCTCGGCGGGCGTCCGATCGGGACGCTTCCGGAGGGAATCACCGGAATATCCATCGACAGCCGATCGGTCGTGGCCGGCGATGCCTTCTTCGCGATCAAGGGCGACCGCGTTGACGGTCATGACTATGCAAGCCTTGCCGTTGCGAATGGCGCCTCCGTCATTGTCGTCAGCGAGGCGAAACTTCCGGCACTCGGGCGCCTGACCGTTCCGATGATCGTGGTCGAGGACGTGCTTTCGGCGCTCGGCAAGTTGGCGGTCGCGTCGCGCGAGCGCAGCAGTGCCCGCATCGTCGCCGT
Organism: Hyphomicrobiales bacterium; assembly: GCA_900472675.1. Taxonomy (GTDB): domain Bacteria; phylum Pseudomonadota; class Alphaproteobacteria; order Rhizobiales; family Rhizobiaceae; genus Neorhizobium. The sequence continues at coordinate 502,955 of UCJA01000009.1, read as the reverse complement.
CACCGGCTCGGTCGGCAAAACCACCACCAAGGAGATGCTGCGGCAGGCGCTCGCGCCTTCGGGCAACGTGCACGCGGCCGTTGCCTCCTTCAACAACCATTGGGGCGTGCCGCTAACGCTGGCGCGGATGCCGGCAGAAACCGCGTTCGGCGTGTTCGAGATCGGCATGAACCATGCCGACGAAATCCGCCCACTGGTCAAGATGGTGCGCCCGCATGTGGCGATCATCACCACGATCGCGGCTGCCCACCTCGGTCACTTCAAGGACCTGGAGGAGATCGCCGCAGCCAAGGCCGAAATTTTCGAAGGCCTCGAGGCGGGCGGTACCGCGATCCTCAACCGCGACAACAAGCAGTTCGACGTGCTGGAGGCGCAGGCGCATTCCGTCGGCGTTTCGCATATCTGCACCTTCGGGCAGCACGCCAAGGCCGATTTTCGCCTAGCGGACTTCGAAGGCGGGTCTGAGAGCTCGACAATCTGGGCCGTACTCAACGGCGACACGGTCGAGGTGCATATCGGGGCGCCCGGACGCCATATCGCTGAAAACGCTCTCGCGGTTCTCGGTGCTGCGCTGCTCGTCGGGGCGGACATGGCGGGAGCCGTGAGCGCGCTTGCAGGTATCCGGGCGGTCAAGGGACGCGGCGAGCGCCATCGCCTTGCGATCGGCGAGGGCCATCTGACGCTGATCGACGAAAGCTACAACGCCAACCCCGCCTCGATTCGCGCGGCGATCGCGCTTCTTGCAGCCACCACGCCTCATTCTTCCGGGCGGCGCATCGCGATCCTCGGGGACATGCTGGAGATGGGAGAGTTTTCGCAGCAGGTGCATGAGGAACTGGCCGGACCCATTCTTGCTGCCGGCATCACCCATGTCTGGCTTGCGGGCGCAGAGATGGCGGCGCTGCGGGATGCCCTGCCTGACAGCGTCGAGGTGGTCTATTTCCCCACCACGCTGGAACTCGGGGATTTCGTGGTGCACTCGGTCGTACCCGGCGATGTGCTGATGGTGAAGTCCTCGCTGGGGCTTGGCTTTGGCAAGATTGTTGCCGCGCTTATTGACAACTATCCGCCGTTTGCCGACACGGGGCACCAATTGTGATTTCCAATGCGGCTTGAGAAAGGGCTTTCATGCTGATCTGGCTCGTCGAACTATCGGACAAGGTTCAATTCTTCAACCTGTTCCGCTACATCACCTTCCGGACCGGCGCAGCGCTCTTTACCTCGGCTCTGATCGTTTTCCTGTTCGGTCCGCGGATCATCAACTCGCTGCGTATCCGGCAGGGCAAGGGCCAGCCGATCCGCGCCGACGGACCTCAGACCCATTTCAAAAAGGCCGGCACGCCGACCATGGGCGGGCTGATGATTCTTGCCGGCATCGTCGGCGGCTCGCTGCTCTGGGCGGACCTTTCCAACATCTATGTGGTGGCGACACTGCTGGTGACGCTCGGTTTTGGCGCGATCGGCTTCTATGACGACTACCTGAAGGTGACCAAGCAGACCGACAAGGGGTTTTCCGGCAAGGCGCGGCTGGGCATCGAATTCCTGATCGCCGGCATCGCCGTGTTCTTCATGATGCGGCTCGCGATGGTGACGGAGCAATCCAGCAATCCGGCGCTTGCCACCTCTGTCGCATTCCCGTTCGTGAAGGACTTTCTGGTCAATCTGGGCTACTTCTTCATCCTGTTTGGCGGTTTCGTGATCGTCGGAGCCGGCAATGCCGTGAACCTGACCGACGGACTAGACGGCCTGGCCATCGTGCCGGTGATGATCGCCGCTGCCTCGTTCGGAATCATCGCCTATCTTGCCGGCAACGCGGTGTTTGCCAACTACCTGCAGATCAATTTTGTGCCAGGGACCGGTGAGCTTGCCGTGATCATGGGGGCCGTGATCGGGGCGGGCCTTGGCTTTCTCTGGTTCAACGCACCGCCCGCCGCCATCTTCATGGGCGACACGGGGTCGCTCGCGCTCGGCGGCCTGATCGGATCGGTTGCGGTCGCTACCAAGCATGAGATCGTCATGGCGATCATCGGCGGCCTGTTCGTGATGGAAACCCTGTCGGTGATCATCCAGGTGGCTTTCTTCAAGATGACCGGCCGCCGCGTGTTCCTGATGGCGCCGATCCACCACCATTTCGAAAAACTGGGGTGGACCGAAAGCCAGGTGGTCATTCGCTTCTGGATCATCGCCGTCGGGCTTGCCATGCTCGGCCTCTCCACCCTGAAGCTGCGGTAGGCGCAGATGATCCCGGTCACCACCTTCAAGGATCAGCAGGTTGCCCTCTTCGGACTGGGCGGCTCCGGCCTTGCCACGGCAAGGGCGCTGGTGGCAGGCGGTGCACAGGTCATCGCCTGGGACGACAATCCTGACAGCATCGCCAAGGCGCAGGCTGCGGGGATCGTGACCGGCGACCTGCGGACGATCGACTGGGGGTCGCAGGCCGCGCTGGTGCTATCGCCGGGCGTGCCGCTGACGCATCCGAAGCCGCACTGGACGGTCGACCTGGCGCGCGGCGCCGGCGTCGAGATCATCGGCGATGTAGAGCTGTTCGTGCGCGAGCGTCGGGCGACTGCGCCCGATTGCCCCTTCATTGCGATCACCGGGACCAACGGCAAATCGACGACCACGGCGCTGATCGCCCATATCCTGAGGTCGAGCGGGCGCGACACCCAGCTCGGCGGAAACATCGGCACGGCCATTTTGACGCTCGATCCGCCGACTGCGGATCGTTTCTACGTGGTGGAATGCTCGTCCTACCAGATCGATCTTGCACCGACCCTCAATCCGACCGCCGGCATCCTGCTTAACCTGACGCCAGACCACCTCGACCGGCACGGGAGCATGGAGCATTATGCGGAGATCAAGGCGCGGCTGGTGGCCGGCAGCCGTACTGCCGTGATCGGCGTGGACGACAGCCACAGCGCCCTGATCGCCGAGCAGGTCGAGCAGGCGGGTGTCAAGGTCCGGCGCATTTCCAAGCGCGTTCCCGTCTCGAACGGCGTCCATGCCGATGGCAGCCGCATTTTCGACAGCACTGACGGCGCGTCCAGCCTGCTAGTGGATCTCGCCGGCATCCAGACGCTCAAGGGAAGCCATAACGCGCAGAACGCAGCGGCGGCCATTGCTGCCTGCCTGGCTGTCGGGCTTTCGGCTGACGAGATCGTCGAAGGACTGCGCTCGTTTCCAGGTCTCAAGCATCGCATGCAGCCAGTCGGGCAGCGCGGGCAGACCGTGTTCATTAACGATTCCAAGGCCACCAATGCAGAGGCGGCGGCACCGGCGCTGTCCAGCTTCGATCGTATTTACTGGATTGCAGGCGGTCTTCCCAAGGAAGGCGGCATCGCAAGCCTCGCGCCACTCTTCTTGCGTATCGTCAAAGCCTATCTGATCGGAGAGGCGGCGCCTGCCTTTGCCGTGACGCTCGGCGACGCTGCGGCATACGAGATTTCGGGGACGCTCGAACAGGCTCTTGCCCATGCCGCGGCCGATGCTGCCATGGATCCGCAGGCGTCGTGCGTCATGCTCTCGCCCGCGTGCGCGAGTTTCGACCAGTTCAGGAATTTTGAGGTTCGCGGCGATGCCTTCGTGAGCCTCGTTGCCGCTTTGGATGGCATCACGATGTTGGTCGAGACCGGAAGAGGAAACTGATATGGTTAGTCGTGCAGATCGTGGCCTACTCGCAGACTGGTTCTGGACGATCGACCGTTTCTTCCTGGCCGCCTTCGTCCTGCTGATGGGCATCGGCTTCATGCTGTCGTTTGCGGCCTCTCCCGCGGTGGCGCAGCGTATCGGCCTGCCGGAGTTCCACTTCGTCGAACGTCATGCGGTGTTCCTGATCCCGTCGATCATCGTGATGATCGGCCTGTCCTTCCTTACGCCCCGGCAGGTGCGGCGGACCGCCATCATCTTGCTCGTGGTGTCGCTCGCCCTGATGGTGCTGGCGCTGTTCTTCGGCGTCGAAGTGAAGGGCGCCCGTCGCTGGATCGGCGTCGGGGCGCTTTCCATCCAGCCCTCCGAATTCATGAAACCTGCCTTCGTGGTGGTGTGTGCCTGGCTGTTTGCCGAGCATGCGCGGCAGCCGGAAATTCCCGGCAATCTTTTTGCCATCATCCTGTTTGGCATCGTCGCGGCGCTCCTGGTGGCGCAGCCCGACCTTGGGCAGACGATTCTGACCAGCGTCGTCTGGGGCGGCATGTTCTTCATGGCCGGCATGCCCTGGCTCTGGATCCTGGTGCTTGGCGGCGCCGGTGCCGGCGGCTTGATGGCGGCCTATTACATGCTGCCGCACGTAACGGCGCGTTTCGACAAGTTCCTGACCGGCGAGGGCGACCGTTTCCAGGTGGAAACGGCGCACGAGGCCATTGTGCGTGGCGGCTGGTTCGGGCAGGGTCCGGGCGAGGGCATCGTCAAGCGCATCCTTCCCGACAGCCACACCGACTTCGTGTTCTCGGTAGCGGCCGAGGAGTTCGGCATCGTGTTCTGCATGGCGCTGGTGCTGATCTTCGCCTTCATCGTGCTGCGTGGCCTCAACCACGCCTTCAAGGAGCGCAACGACTTTACCCGCTTTGCGGTCGCGGGGCTGGTACTGCAGATCGGCATGCAGTCGATGATCAACATCGGCGTGAACCTCGAACTGATGCCGGCCAAGGGCATGACCTTGCCATTGATCTCCTACGGCGGCTCCTCGCAGATTGCTATTTGCGTCACAGCCGGATTTATTCTTGCCTTGACCCGTCACAGACCGGAAAAGCGGGCACAGGAGCGCAGCCTATTTCGCGTGGCCTCGAGCGTCCCGGCGGAGTAGAGCATGACCAAGGGCATCATCCTGTTAGCCGCCGGCGGAACCGGCGGCCATTTGTTTCCGGCCGAGGCGCTGGGCCATGAACTGAAACGCCGCGGCTATTCGGTGCATCTCGTCACCGACAGCCGCGCCGAGCGTTTCGCCGGAACGTTTCCCGCTGACGAGATCCACGTCGTCCCCTCCGCAACGCTTTCCTCCAAGAACCCGGTTGCCGTTATCCGGGCAGGGTGGAAGCTCTGGACGGGCCTGCGGGCCGCGCGCCGGCTGATCAGCCGGCTGAAGCCGCTGGCCGTGGTGGGCTTCGGCGGATATCCCACCGTGCCGCCTCTGATTGCCTCCACCGGCATGGGCGTGCCGACGATGATCCACGAGCAGAATGCGGTGATGGGCCGCGCTAACAAGGCGCTGGCCAAGCGCGTGCAGGCGATCGCCGGCGGCTTTCTGCCGGAGGGGCAGGGCGAGCTTGCTGCCAAGATCATGACGACCGGCAATCCCGTTCGGCCGGCGGTGCTTGCGGCCGCGCAGGTGCCCTATGTGGCGTCGCGCGGACGGGACCCTTTCCGGCTGGTGGTGTTCGGCGGAAGCCAGGGCGCCCAGTTCTTTTCTTCTGCCGTGCCAACCGCGCTCAGCCTGCTGGACGCTTCGGATCGCGAGCGGCTGGTGGTCACCCAGCAGGCTCGTCCGGAGGACCAGGGACGGGTGAACTCCTGCTTTGCCAAGTTGAAGGCGCCGGTCGACGTCTCGCCGTTCTTTGCCGACATGGCGGAGCGGCTTGCCATGGCGCATCTGGTGATCTGCCGGTCTGGTGCCTCGACCGTCTCCGAAATTGCCGTGATCGGCCGGCCGTCGATCCTGGTGCCCTATCCTTATGCGCTCGACCATGATCAGGCCGCCAATGCGGCGGCGCTCGTTGCGACCGGCGGCGCGCAGGTGGTTGCGCAGTCCGAGCTGTCACCGGAGCGGTTGTCTGCAATGATCGCGTCCGCCATGAAGGAGCCGGAGCGGCTGGAGACGATGGCGGCGGCAGCCAAGCGGGCCGGCCATCCGGATGCAGCTGTCGCGCTCGCCGACATGGTTGTGGCGGTTGCAGAACGCAGACCCATTTCCGAATTGAAGACGTCGAAAGACAAGGGAGTACAGGCATGAAGATGCCGAAGGCCATCGGCCTCGTTCATTTCATCGGCATTGGCGGTATCGGCATGAGCGGCATTGCCGAAGTGCTGCATAACCTCGGCCACAAGGTTCAGGGTTCCGACCAGTCCGAGAGCGCCAACGTTCAGCGGCTGCGCGACAAGGGCATTCCGGTGTTCGTCGGCCATGCGGCCGAGAACCTCGGTGATGCGGAAGTCGTCGTCGTTTCGACCGCGATCAAGAAGAGCAATCCGGAGCTGGCAGCCGCGCGCGAAAAATCGCTGCCGATCGTGCGCCGGGCGGAAATGCTTGCCGAACTGATGCGCTTCCGCAATGCGATCGCCATCGGCGGCACGCATGGCAAGACGACGACGACCTCCATGGTCGCGACCCTGTTGGACGCAGGCGGGCTGGATCCGACGGTCATCAACGGCGGCATCATCAATGCCTATGGGACCAATGCGCGCATGGGCGAGGGCGAGTGGATGGTGGTGGAGGCCGACGAGTCGGACGGCACCTTCCTGAAGCTTCCGGCAGATGTTGCCGTCATCACCAACATCGATCCGGAACATCTGGACCACTACGGCACCTTCGACGCGGTGCGGGCCGCGTTCCGCCAGTTCGTCGAGAACGTACCTTTCTACGGGTTCGGGGTGCTTTGCCTGGACCATCCCGAAGTTCAGGCGCTTGTCGGCCGCATCGAGGACCGCAAGATCGTCACCTATGGTGCCAACCCGCAGGCTGATGTGCGCTACTTCAATGTGCGCATGGAAGGCACGAAGTCGATCTTCGACGTGGAGATCCGCCGCCGCCGCACGGGCCGTGTGTTCAACTTCAACGACCTGACGCTGCCCATGCCGGGCCGTCACAACATCTCCAATGCCACTGCCGCGATCGCGGTCGCCAACCGGCTCGGCATTTCGGAGGAAGACATCCGCAAGGGGCTGGCAGCGTTTGGCGGCGTCAAGCGCCGGTTCACCCTGATCGGCGACTGGAACGGCGTGTCCGTGTTCGATGACTACGGACACCACCCGGTCGAGATCACAGCGGTGCTGCGGGCGGCGCGCGAGGCCTGCGAAGGCCGAATCATCGCCATCCACCAGCCGCACCGGTTCAGTCGCCTGGCGAGCCTGTTTGAGGATTTCGCCAACTGCTTCAACGATGCGGACACGATTCTTCTCGCGCCCGTCTATGCTGCCGGCGAAGAACCGGTCGAAGGGGTCAATTCGGAGGCACTTGTGTCGCGCATCCGCGCGAGCGGGCACCGTGATGCCCGGTATATTTCTTCGCCCGCGGAGATTGCACCGATCGTGGCAGGCATTGCGAAACCGGGTGATTTTGTGGTTCTTCTGGGTGCGGGGAATATCACGCAATGGGCAGCGACCTTGCCCAAGGAACTAGAGAGCATTTCGGGAAGCTAAGAATGAAACAGGTGAACGGGGAAAAGCTGCTTGCGTCGCTGGGGGGTGGCGTCAAGGATTTGCGGGGAAGGCTCACTCCGGATGCACCCATGGACAAGGTGACCTGGTTTCAGGCGGGCGGCCTTGCGGAACTGATGTTCCAGCCGCACGACGTGGATGACCTCGTCACCTTTCTGAAGCTGCTGCCCGAGAGCGTGCCGCTCACGGTCGTGGGGGTTGGCTCCAACCTCCTGGTGCGCGATGGCGGCATACCCGGCGTCGTGCTGCGGCTGTCGGCCAAGGGTTTCGGCGGTATCGACCTGGAGGGCGAAAACCGCATCAAGGCCGGCGCGATCTGCCCGGACAAGCATATTGCCGCCATGGCGATGGACAACGAGATTGGCGGCTTTGCCTTTTACTACGGCATTCCGGGCTCGATCGGCGGGGCACTGCGGATGAACGCCGGTGCTAACGGATCTGAGACGGCCGAGCGCCTCGTAGAAGTGCATGCGGTCGACCGCCGCGGCGAGAAACACGTGCTGCCGGTCTCGGAGATGGGCTACAGCTACCGGCATTCGTCTGCTCCGGGGGAGCTGATCTTCACGCATGCGGTTTTCCAGGGCTATCGCGAAGACCGTGCCACGATCCGTGCCGAGATGGACGCCGTGCGTCTGCACCGCGAGACGGTGCAGCCGGTCAAGGAAAAGACCGGAGGCTCCACCTTTAAGAACCCGCCGGGACATTCCGCCTGGAAGGTGATCGACGAGGCGGGGTGCCGCGGTCTGATGAATGGCGGCGCGCAGATGTCATCGCTGCACTGCAACTTCATGATCAACATCGGCCATGCGACGGGTTACGATCTGGAGTATCTTGGCGAGAGCGTGCGTCAGCGCGTGTTCGAGAATGCCGGCATCAAGCTCGAGTGGGAAATCAAGCGGCTCGGTATATTCATGCCCGGCCGCGAGGTTCGGCCGTTCCAGGGTGCCACGACGGAGTGAGGGATGAGCGACGCCCTGTCTGCTAACACAGAGGAGCGGCGTCTGAGCCTCGTCGGGAACGAGAGGCGGAAGCTTTTGGCTGGAGCGCTTTGAGGGCTGAGACCATGACCTCGAAGGAATTCTTCTGGTACGTGTTTCCTTGGATCGTCAATGTCGTTGGCGGGGCATGGCTGATCTACGATCACTATAAAAACCCAGAGCGGAGACTCTGGAACCCCAAGCCCAACCCAAAAAAATCCCGCGAAACCTAAGGCTTCGCGGGATTTTTTTTGATCTTGATTCCGGCTGATGCGGATCAGACTTCGTCCTTGCCCGAGAGCAGGATGCAGATAAGCGTGATCACTGCGGCAATGCCGAGATAGAAGCCGACATAGGTCATGCCGTAGTTCACCTGCAGCCAGGTGGCGATATAGGGGGCGAGCGATGCCCCGAAAATGCCGGCCATGTTGAAGGTGATCGAGGCGCCCGTGTAACGCACGGCCGTCGGGAAGGGGGCAGCAAGCGCCGTTCCGATCAGGCCGTAGGTCATGCCCATCAGCATCATTGCCAGTGCCGAGAACAGGAAGATGGTGTTTTCGCCATTGGTCATCAGGGCTGGCAGCACGAAGGAGAACAAGCCGATCAGGACCGTGGTGAGAATCAGCATCTCCCGGCGTCCGTAGCGTTCGGCCAGCTTGCCGATGATCGGAATGAAGAGCCCGAACACGACCGATCCCATGATCTGCACTTCCAGCGCGTCCAGGAAGGGCATTTTCAGCACCTTGATGTTGTAGGACAGCAGATAGGCCGAGCCGATGTAGAACAGCACGAAGGTGGCAAGCGCCACGAAGGTGCCAAGGACGAGGCTGCGCTTGTGGTTGCGGAAGAGGGTCGCAACCGGCACCGCAACCCGCTCGTGGCTGTCGATCGCCTTCTGGAAGGCGGGTGTCTCGGTGATGGACAGCCGAACCCAGAGACCGACAACGATCAGGATGATCGAGGCGAGGAACGGGATACGCCAGCCCCAGCTCAGCAGAGCGTCCTGGCTGATGAAGTGCAGCAGGATCCAGAAGATACCGGACGACAGGAAGAGACCAACCGGAGCCCCCAGCTGCGGGAACATGCCGTACCAGCTGCGCTTGCCGGGCGGGGCGTTTTCCGTCGCAAGCAGGACTGCGCCGCCCCATTCGCCGCCGAGACCGAAACCCTGGCCGAACCGGCACAAAGCCAGCAGCAGGGGCGCCAGCACGCCGATGGAGTTGTAGGAGGGCAGCAGGCCGATAATTACGGTAGAGATGCCCATGGTCAGGAGAGCTGCGACCAGCGTGCGCTTGCGTCCCACCCGGTCACCGAAGTGGCCGAAGACCACGGCACCCAGGGGGCGGGCAAAGAAGGCGATGGAGAAGGTGGCGAAAGATGCCAGCAGAGCGGTGGTCGGATCGCTGTTGGGGAAGAACAGGGTCGGGAAGACCAGGACTGCGGCCGTGGCATAAACGTAGAAATCGAAGAACTCGATCGTCGTGCCGACCAGGCTGGCCGTCAGGACTCGTGCAGGAGAATTCTTTGCAACAGGCGCTAACGGTTCAGCCGACGACGACGCGGAAGGTATCGCGTTGGTCATGCTGTTTCCAATTCATAATGTTTCGACGGGGCTTCCGGGAAGAACGTCCCTCGGAGGCTTGCGGGCGCCATACCGTAATTTTGTGACAATTCAAACTGATAAAGCGCAATATTCAAGAAGTTTCCAGCCGCTTTCCATGCCGCAATGGCCGGTACTCTCTCGCCAAAAGATCTGATTCCAGCGCCGATACCCCTGCCGCCGGCAACCCGCGTTAACTTTTAACGGGGGATGTTTCCGTACGTTTTCAGTGGTTTAGGACTTACCATTCATCAAAGTAAACCATTTGTTAACCATTTTGCTGCACTAATGGAGGTGCGCTGAATAAGAGCGAGATTCGCAACAGAAACAAGTTTGGCGCAAGCGCCGGCTCATACCCTGAAGCCCATTTGCGGGAGCGTATTGATGAGAGACAAGCATGTGGCAGTGTTGATGGGAGGGTTTTCCTCCGAGCGGCCTGTCAGTCTGTCTTCCGGCAAAGCCTGTGCCGACGCTCTCGAGGGCGAAGGCTTCCGCGTGACTCGCGTCGACGTGGGGCGTGATGTCGCCTCGGTACTGTCGGAGCTGCGGCCCGATGTTGCCTTCAATGCCCTGCATGGCCCGTTCGGCGAGGATGGTACGATCCAGGGCATCCTCGAATACCTTGAAATTCCCTATACCCACTCCGGCGTGCTAGCGTCCGCCCTGTCGATGGACAAGGGGCAGGCCAAGCATGTGGCCAGTGCCGCCGGCATCCCCGTCGCTGAAGCGCGGGTGATGAGCCGCTTCGACTTTACCAGCGAACACCCGATGAAGCCGCCCTATGTGGTCAAGCCCGTCAACGAAGGCTCGTCCTTCGGTGTCGTCATCGTACAGGAAGGTCAGTCTCATCCGCCGCAGGTGATCACCTCATCGGACTGGCGCTATGGCGACCGGGTCCTGGTCGAGCGTTATATCTATGGTCGCGAGCTAACCTGCGGCGTCATGGGGGGTATGGCGCTTGACGTCACCGAGGTCATTCCCACGGGTCCCGAGTTTTACGACTACGATGCGAAATATGCAGCGGGTGGCTCAAAGCACGTCATTCCTGCGCAGCTTTCACTAAATATTTACCAAAAAATACAGACAATGGCGGTCGCAGCGCATCAGGCGATGGGCTGCCGAGGCGTTAGCCGTTCCGACTTCAGGTACGACGACCGGTTCTCGGACGAGGGCGAGATCATCTGGCTGGAAATCAATACGCAGCCGGGCATGACGCCCACGTCGCTGGTACCCGAGATGGCCGCTCACAGTGGCCGCAGCTTTGGTGCCCTGGTCCGTTGGATGGTGGAGGACGCGTCGTGCTTGCGTTGATCGGCAAAAGAGCGGGCGAGACCCGCGGCCGTCCTGAGGCCTCTTACATCGGTGGCGACGAGCGTCGCGTGCTGCCCAAGCCGCTGCGCCGTGGCATGCGCTTTGCCATCAGCCTGGCGACCGGCCGCATCCATATCCCTGCGCATGTCGGGACCTTTTCAACCTTCGCATTCATTGGTGTGGTTGGCCTCTACGGCATGTCGCTGGGTGGCCATGCGCAGGACGTGGCGCAGGCAACCACCGCTGCCGTCGGGTTCGCCATCGAGGATGTGCGGGTATCCGGCAACAATGAAACGTCGGAGATCGACATCCTTCAGCTTCTCGGCCTGGATGGCACGACGTCGCTTGTTGCTCTCGATGTGGATGCAGCGCGGCGCAAGCTGTCCGAGCTTCCCTGGGTTCGGTACGCCGAAGTGCGCAAGATCTACCCGCGCACGATCGAGGTCATGCTCAAGGAGCGCGAAGCCTTCGGTGTCTGGCAGCATGGATCCGAGCTTTCCCTGATCGAGCGCAACGGCAGCATCATCGCGCCGCTGCGCGACAGCAAATTTGCCTCGCTGCCGCTCTTCGTCGGCCGGGGCGCGGAAGCTGCCGCTGCGACGTTCGTGGACGACATGGCCCAGTGGCCGGAAATTCGCGCCCGGGTAAAGGCCTATGTCCGGGTTGCCAGCCGTCGCTGGGACCTGCACCTCGACACGGGCGTCGTGCTGAAGCTGCCCGAGACCAATGTCGGCAAGGCTCTCACCGTGCTGGCGCGGCTGGAAAAGGAGCAGGGGATCCTGGAGCGGGATGTCGCTGCCGTCGATCTGCGCCTCGAAGACCGCACCACCGTCGAATTGACCACTGCCGCCGCCGCGCGCCGCGGCGAGGCTCTGGAAGCCAGGACTAAGGCGTTGAAAAAGGCAGGTGAAACGTGAGCGTGTTCGGTTCCTCGCATTCCGGTCTGCCGCGGATGAAGCCGCTGTCCTCCAAGCGCAGCCATGTCGTCTCGGTGCTGGACATCGGCTCCACCAAGGTGGTGTGCATGATTGCCCGCCTGACGCCGCGTCAGGAAAGCCAGATCCTGCCGGGTCGGACCCATCATGTCGAAATCATCGGCATCGGCCACCAGCGTTCGCGCGGTGTAAAGTCCGGTGTGGTTGCGGATCTCGATGCGGCCGAAAGCGTGGTGCGGCTTGCCGTCGACGCAGCCGAGCGGATGGCCGGCCTCACCGTTGACAGCCTCATCATCAATGTGTCCGCCGGCCGCGTGGCCAGCGACATCTACACCGGCACGATCGACCTGGGTGGCCAGGAAGTGGAAGAAGCCGACCTGAAAAAGGTGCTCGTTGCGGCAAGCCAGCAGTCGCTGCGCCAGGATCGCGCGGTTCTGCACTCCCTGCCCACGGGCTTCAGCCTCGACGGCGAACGCGGTATCCGCGATCCGCTCGGAATGTTCGGCGATGCTCTCGGTGTCGACATGCATGTGGTGACGGCCGAACGGGCGACGCTGCGGAACCTGGAACTCTGCGTCAACCGCGCGCATCTCTCGGTCGAGGGCATGGTTGCCACGCCTTACGCCAGCGGACTCGCGGCCCTGGTCGACGACGAAGTGGAACTGGGCTGCGCTGCCATCGACATGGGCGGCGGAACCACGACCATCTCCGTTTTCGCTGAAGGTCGCCTGGTTCACACGGATGCGATCAGCCTCGGTGGCCACCACGTCACGACCGATCTGGCCCGCGGACTTTCGACCCGGATCGAAGATGCGGAACGCATGAAGGTCGTACACGGCTCGGCGGTCGCCAATGGCGCCGACGACCGGGACGTGATCTCCGTGCCGCCGATTGGCGAGGACGACCGCGACCAGCCGACCCAGGTTCCCCGCTCGCTGGTCACCCGGATCGTCCGGGCCCGGACGGAAGAGACGCTGGAACTTATCCGCGACCGCATCCAGAAGTCGGGCTTCAGCCCGATCGTGGGCAAGCGCGTGGTGCTGACCGGTGGCGCGAGCCAGCTGACCGGACTGTCGGAAACGGCGCGGCGCATCCTTGCCCGCAACGTTCGAATCGGTCGTCCCATGGGCGTTTCCGGCCTTCCGGCTGCGGCCAAGGGTCCGGCATTCTCCACGGCGGTCGGCCTGATGATCTACCCCCAGGTCGCTGACCTCGAAACGCATGCCGGCCAGGGTGGCCTGATCGGCTCGCTGGGTAACGGTAACGGCCGCCTGGCCCGCGTGGGACAGTGGTTGAAAGAAAGTTTCTGAGCCGGGGGCAGCCCCGGTTCCAACGGTTAAATTGATTGGCCAGCTCGGCAATGCGGCCAGAGAAAGAAGGATGGTACAATGACAATCAAGCTGCAGAAGCCTGATATCACCGAGCTGAAGCCTCGGATTACCGTGTTCGGCGTCGGTGGCGGCGGCGGGAACGCCGTGAACAACATGATCACCGCTGGGCTCGAAGGCGTCGACTTCGTCGTTGCCAACACGGATGCCCAGGCGCTGACCATGACCAAGGCCGAGCGGATCATCCAGATGGGTGTGCAGGTCACCGAGGGTCTCGGCGCCGGTTCGCAGCCGGAAGTCGGCCGCGCGGCCGCCGAGGAATGCCTCGACGAAATCATCGACCACTTGAACGGCACGCACATGTGCTTCGTCACGGCCGGCATGGGCGGTGGCACGGGCACGGGTGCTGCTCCGGTGGTTGCCCAGGCGGCACGCTCCAAGGGCATCCTGACCGTCGGCGTCGTCACCAAGCCGTTCCACTTCGAAGGCCAGCGGCGCATGCGCCTGGCTGAGATGGGCATCAACGAGCTGCAGAAGTCGGTCGACACGCTGATCGTCATCCCGAACCAGAACCTCTTCCGGATCGCCAACGACAAGACGACCTTCGCGGACGCCTTCGCCATGGCCGACCAGGTTCTCTACTCGGGTGTTGCCTGCATCACCGACCTGATGGTCAAGGAAGGCCTGATCAACCTCGACTTCGCCGACGTTCGTTCGGTGATGCGCGAGATGGGTCGCGCCATGATGGGTACCGGCGAAGCTTCCGGCTCGGGCCGCGCGATGCAGGCTGCCGAAGCTGCCATCGCCAACCCGCTGCTCGACGAAACCTCGATGAAGGGCGCCCAGGGCCTGCTGATCTCCATCACCGGCGGTCGCGACCTGACCCTGTTCGAAGTGGACGAAGCTGCCACCCGCATCCGCGAGGAAGTCGATCCGGAAGCCAACATCATCCTTGGCGCGACGTTCGACGAATCGCTCGAGGGCATCATCCGGGTTTCCGTCGTCGCGACCGGCATCGACCGCGCCCAGAACGACCTCGACCTGCGTGCAGCCGAAATGCGCGCGGCGCAGAAGCCGATTATCCGTTCTTCTGCGGCCGTTGCTTCGGCTCCGGCCGCCGTTCAGCCTGCCCCAGTCATGCAGGCACCTCTTTCGCCGGCTCCCCGGGCCGTAGATCCGATCGCCGAAACCATCCGTCAGGCCGAAGCGGACATGGAGCGCGAGCTCGCCATCCCGCAGCACGCCATGGCTCCGGCACCCCAGCCGGTCATGCAGCAGCCCGTGCAGCATCAGCCGGTGATGCAGCCTCCGGCCGAAGAAGCCTTCCGTCCGCAGAGCCGCATCTTCGCTTCCGCTCCCCCGGAAGCCCAGCCGCAGGTCCAGATGCGTCCGGCCGCTCCGGCTCCGGGCCATCACCTGCAGCAGGCACAGCCGGCTCCGGCCGTCAGCCAGCCTGCACCGCGGATGCCGCAGACGATGTACCAGGAGCCAGCCGCTCCCCAGGTATCGCCGGTCATGCAGCCCGTGCGCATGCCCAAGGTCGAGGACTTCCCGCCAGCGGTGAAGGCCGAGATGGATCACCGCTCGCAGCCGGTCCAGCATGTCCAGGAAGAGCGGGGCCCAATGGGTCTCCTGAAGCGGATCACCAACTCGCTGGGTCGCCGCGAGGAAGACGACGTCGTCGCAGCCGAGCCGTCGGCACAGGCTCCGGCGCCGCAGCAGCGTCGCCCGCTTTCGGCCGAGGCCAGCCTCTACGCCCCGCGCCGCGGCAACCTCGACGATCACGGTCGTGCGGCTCCGCAGGCTCATCACGAGGATGATCAGCTGGAAATTCCGGCCTTCCTTCGCCGTCAGTCGAACTGAGTTAACGGCAGTCACCAAACGTGAATGGGGCTCGGATCACCAGATCCGGGCCCCATTCGTTACACCGTCTTCAGCACCGGTCAAAAAGTCCCGTTACTGATGAAAATTCCGTAATTCTGCCAAGGGTTTGCGGGGGCGGGCGAGGCGGCCATGGACCGGTCCCGAGCGGGGCGATCCGATCGTGTTTCGGGCGTAACAATCCGAAACGAACAGTGATTTGGAATGTGCCGAAACGCTGCGTATGTAAGACAACAACAGACGTCGACTGCCCGCCAAACCAGATGGTGCGGATGACGCTCAAAGGACTGCCGGACCTTACGACACTTGAGGCTGCGGCAAAAAGAAGGCTTTCGCAATGACCACTGGGCTGCTCGGTTTCCAGACAACAATCGCCGCTCCCGTCAGCCTGACGGGCACCGGCGTTCATTCGGGCGCTTCAGTTGGTATCACCTTCCAGCCCGCCGATGCCGGCACGGGCATAGTTTTCACTCGCAATCTCGCCGATGGAACCACCGCCGAATACCGCGCCGTCTCGGCGCAGGTGGGCGCCACCGACCTTTGCACGGTTCTGGGCGTTTCCCCGGCACGTTCCATCGCGACCATCGAGCATGTCATGGCAGCGCTCTACGCGCTCGGCATCGACAACATCATCGTCGAGACCGATGGCGGCGAGATGCCGATCATGGACGGCAGTTCCTATCCTTTCATCGAGGCGATCGAACAGGTCGGCATCGTCGACCTTGGAATCAAGCGCCGCTACATCCGCGTCGTGAAGCCGGTGCGAATCGAAGCCGGTGCGTCCTGGTCGGAATTCCGCCCCTATGACGGCACTCGGTTCGAGGTCGAGATCGACTTTGCTTCGCCCCTGATCGGCCGCCAGAGCTGGAGGGGCGACCTGACCGCGGAAGCCTTCAAGCGCGAGCTGTCGCGGGCCCGCACTTTCGGCTTCATGCGCGATGTCGAGCGTCTCTGGGCGGCCGGCTATGCGCTCGGGTCGTCGCTCGAGAATTCCGTGGTGATTTCGGACGACGATACGGTCGTCAACATGGAAGGCCTGCGTCACAAGGACGAGTTCGTCCGCCACAAGACACTGGATGCCGTGGGTGACCTTGCCCTTGCCGGCGCCCAGTTCATCGGCTGCTACCGTTCCTATCGCGGCGGCCACAAAATGAATGCCAATGCACTCAAGGCGCTGCTCAGCGATCCGACCGCCTACGAAGTCGTCGAGGCTCCATCCTCACGTGCTCAGCGGGTCAGGGCCGGCGAGTTCGTACCGGTCACCACCATGGCCGAGTGCGCGCCCTGGTTTGCATGAGGCTTGATCTCCAAGTCAACTCAGCCGCTTCCCCCCGGGTAAGCGGCTTTTCTTTTTCGCCAGAGCCAATCGCAGTCGCTGGCGCCACAAAAATGCATTAATGCGCCATCATTGCGTTGCCCTGCCTTTGCTTTTATGGCTAGAACGGCCTGCCTCCAGCAGGCTGGGTGCGCGGGACGGATCGGGAACTCACGAATGAACCAAGCGATGTCTGTAGGAATGCGTAGAGCGGCACGGGTTGCTGTCGTCTCGTTGGTGCTGGCCGGCGCCGGCGCGGGGATGACCGCATGCCAGTCCGATCCCGATATCGACATCACCAAGCTCGGCGTCGAGACCGATCCCCCGGAGACCCTCTATAACCAGGGTCTTGCCAACATCAAGGCAGGCAAGCTTGCCGAGGCGAGCCGGAAGTTCGATGCGATCGATCGGCAGAGCCCCTTCACCGAATGGTCCCGCAAGGCGCTGGTGATGAGCACCTTCACCAAGTACCGGCTGGGCAACAACGACGACGCCATCAGCACCGGCAATCGCTATCTGAAGCAGTATCCGCGCTCGGACGATTCGGCCTATGTGCAGTATCTCGTCGGGCTTTCCTATTCCAAGCAGATCGCCGACGTGACGCAGGACCAGAAGGCCTCGGCCCGGACGATCGAAGCGATGACCAAGGTCGTCAACGACTATCCAAATTCCGAATACGTGGAAGATGCCCAGGCCAAGATCCGCTTCGCGCGCGACCAGCTGGCCGGCAAGGAAATGCAGATCGGTCGCTACTACCTGGAGCGCAAGGAATATCTTGCAGCCATCCAGCGGTTCCGCACCGTGGTGGAGCAGTATTCCAACACCAACCAGGTGGAAGAGGCGCTGTCGCGTCTGACCGAGACCTATTACGCCATGGGCCTTGTGGAAGAGGCGCAGACGGCTGCTGCCGTGCTCGGCCGGAACTATCCGGACAGCCAGTGGTACGCCGATTCGTACAAGCTGCTGCAGTCCGGCGGCGTCGAGCCGCGCGAGAACAAGCGTTCGTGGATTTCGCGTGCCGCGACCAAGCTTGCCGGTGCCTAAGGGGCCAGTCGTCGAGGGACCATGCTGATCCAGCTATCGATCCGCGATATCGTCCTGATCGAGCGGCTCGATCTCAGCTTCGAATCGGGGCTCTCGGTACTCACCGGCGAGACCGGTGCGGGCAAATCCATCCTTCTCGACAGCCTTTCGCTGGCGCTCGGCGGGCGGGGTGATGGCGGACTGGTGCGCCACGGCGAGGACAAGGGCCAGGTCACGGCCGTCTTCGACGTGGACGGGACGCATGGCGCCCGCAAGCTTTTGCGCGACAACGGCATCGACGACGACGGCGATCTGATCTTCAGACGTATCCAATCCTCCGATGGGCGCACCCGCGCTTCGATCAACGACCAGCCGGTCAGCGTGCAGCTGATGCGGCAGGCAGGCCAGATGCTGGTCGAGATCCACGGGCAGCACGACGACCGGGCGCTGACCGATACGGATGCCCACCGCACGCTGCTGGATGCCTTCACCGGGCTCACGGAAGAGGTGCAGCAGCTGTCTGGCCTCTACCGCGCCTGGCGGGATGCGGAGCGCGGCTACAAGGCGCACAAGGCCAAAGTGGAGGCAGCCGCCCGCGAGGCGGATTACATCCGAGCTTCGGTGGAGGAACTGGAAGCACTCTCCCCCCAGGATGGCGAGGAAGAGGAGCTGGCCGAGCAGCGCTCTCGCATGCAGAAATCCGAACGGATTGCCGGGGATATCTCCGAGGCGTCAGAATTCCTGAACGGCAACAGCTCACCCGTGCCGCTGATTGCGTCCATGGTCCGTCGCCTGGAGCGCAAGAGCCACGAGGCCCCGGGTCTCCTCGAAGAGACTGTCGAACTCCTGGACCAGGCGCTTAACTACCTTTCCAATGCGCAGATGGAAGTGGAGGCGGCCCTGCGTCGCACCGAGTTCGATCCGCGCGAGCTCGAGCGCGTCGAGGAACGTCTGTTCGGGCTGCGCGCCGCCGGCCGTAAATATTCCGTGCCGGTTGCGGATCTGCCGGCGCTGGCAGAAAAGATGGTTTCCGACCTTGCCGATCTGGATGCGGGCGAGGAGCGGCTGGGCGAACTGGAAAAGCTGGCCGCCGCCGCCAAGGTCCTCTTCGATCATGCGGCCGTCGCTGTTTCCGAGAAACGCCGGAATGGTGCCGTAGCGCTTGCAGACGCGGTGATGGAAGAGCTTCCGGCGCTTAAGCTGGAGCGGGCCCGGTTCATGGTCGAGGTGGCGAGCAATCCCGAGGCCGCGGCAGCCGACGGCATCGACACGGTCGAATTCCATGTGCAGACAAACCCGGGCACGCGTCCCGGGCCGATCATGAAGGTGGCTTCCGGTGGCGAACTGTCTCGGTTCCTGCTGGCGCTCAAGGTGGCGCTTGCTGATCGCGGCTCGGCGCCGACGCTGGTCTTCGACGAAATCGACACCGGCGTCGGCGGCGCCGTGGCGGATGCCATCGGTCAGCGCCTGAAGCGGCTTTCCGCCAAGGTGCAGGTGCTGTCCGTGACGCATGCCCCGCAGGTGGCGGCGCGCGCCGGCACGCATCTGCTCATCTCCAAGGGACCGGCTGCAGAAGGCTCCGACAAGATCGCCACCCGCGTCGCGACCATGGAGCCGGAGCATCGCACGGAAGAGATCGCACGCATGCTGGCCGGCGCTTCCGTGACCGACGAGGCACGCGCGGCGGCAAAGCGGCTCTTGTCTGGCGGCGGCTGATGACGATCTCTCTTTTCATCCGCTGAAAAAGCCCTAAAAACCGACTCCTCTGGTTCGAGGAGTTGACCGCATGCCCGCCGACAAGACGCCCGTCGAAGATCTCGCCGAAGACCAGGCGGCTGCAGAACTCGCGCAGCTGGCCGCCGAGATTGCCCACCATGACGAGCTCTACCACGGTCACGACGCGCCGGAGGTTTCGGATGCCGACTACGATGCGTTGAAGCGACGCAACGAGGCAATCGAGATCCGTTTCCCGCAGCTGGTGCGGGACGACAGCCCCTCCAGACGGGTTGGTTCTGCGCCGCTTGCCAGCTTTGCCCAGATCACCCATTCGCGGCCGATGCTGTCGCTCGACAACGCGTTTTCCGACGACGACGTGCGTGACTTTGTGGGCTCGGTTTACCGCTTTCTCGGCCAGATGCCGGACGGGTCGATCGCCTTTACGGCCGAGCCGAAGATCGACGGGCTTTCCATGTCGATCCGCTACGAAAACGGCCGGCTGGTGCATGCCGCAACCCGCGGCGACGGTACCACGGGCGAAAACGTCACCGAGAACATCAAGACCATCAAGGATGTGCCCAACCGCCTGCCTGCCGGGGTTCCCGCGGTGGTGGAGGTGCGCGGCGAGGTCTACATGACCAAGAGCGATTTTCTGGCGCTCAACGAGAAGATGGCCGCCGACGGCAAGCAGACCTACGTCAACCCGCGCAATACGGCCGCCGGTTCGCTGCGCCAGCTCGACCCGAAGGTGACGGCCACCCGAAAGCTCAAGTTTTTCGCCTACGCCTGGGGCGAGATGTCAGAAATGCCGGCCGACACCCAGCTGGGGATGGTGGAGACCTTCCGGGACTGGGGCTTTCCGGTCAACCCGCTGATGAAGCGGCTGTTCTCGGTCGAGGAGATCATCGCCCACTATAGCGAGATCGGCTTGCAACGCCCGGATCTCGACTATGAGATCGACGGAGTCGTCTACAAGGTGGATCGTCTCGACCTGCAGCAGCGGCTCGGCTTCCGGTCCCGCTCGCCGCGCTGGGCAACAGCCCATAAGTTCCCCGCCGAGCAGGCCTTCACTCACGTCGAACGAATCGACATCCAGGTGGGGCGCACCGGGGCGCTGACGCCCGTGGCGCGGCTGACACCGATTACGGTCGGCGGGGTCGTTGTCACCAATGCGACGCTCCACAACGAAGACTATATCAAGGGTCTCGGCAATTCCGGAGAGCCGATCCGACCGGAAGGTCATGATATCCGTATCGGGGACACCATCATCGTCCAGCGGGCAGGCGACGTCATCCCGCAGGTGCTGGACGTGGTGATGGAGAAGCGCCCGGCCGATGCCGTGGCTTATGAATTTCCGAAGAAATGCCCGGTCTGCGGCAGCCATGCGGTGCGGGAAAGACATGAGAAGACCGGCAAGCTTGATTCGGTCACCCGCTGCACGGGCGGTTTCGTGTGCCGGGCGCAGGCTGTCGAGCACCTGAAGCATTTCGTGTCCCGCAATGCCTTCGACATCGAAGGGCTGGGAGCCAAGCAGATCGACTTCTTCTTCGAGGCAGAAGACCCGAACCTCTGGATTAAGACAGCGCCCGACATTTTCACGCTTAAGAAGCGGCAGGAAACATCGCATCTGCTGAAGCTCGAAAACATCGACGGGTTCGGCAAGGTCAGCGTCAAAAAACTGTTCGACGCCATCGATGGGCGCCGTAGCATCGCCCTGCATCGCTTCATCTACGCGCTCGGCATCCGGCACGTGGGCGAGACGACGGCCAAGCTGCTCGCCCGGCACTACGGCACCTATGATGCCTTCGGGCAGGCGATGCGGGATGCGGCGGATCTCAGCAGCGAAGCCTGGAGCGATCTCAACAGCATCGAGGGGATCGGCGAGGTGGTGGCACGCGCCATCGTCGAGTTCTTCAAGGAGCCCCGCAATGGCGAGGTCATCGGTCGGCTTCTTGAAGAGGTGACGCCCGAAGCGGCCGAGGCGGCAAGCACCTCCGGCTGCCCGGTTGCCGGCAAGACCGTCGTCTTCACCGGATCACTGGAAAGATTTACCCGCGACGAGGCGAAGGCGAGGGCGGAGGGGCTTGGTGCCAAGGTGGCGGGTTCTGTTTCGAAGAAGACCGACTACGTGGTGGCCGGTCCCGGCGCCGGCTCCAAGCTTGCTAAGGCAGCCGAGCTCGGCGTCCAGGTGATGACCGAGGAGGAATGGCTGGAGCTGATCGGCGGATGAGGGGCCCGTTCAACGGGCCACCCCGCCACCCATTTCGGTGACCGTCATTTAAGCCGCGCCATGGCATGGGCATCGACAAAACGTCCTTCGCGGAAGGCGAAGTCGGCGTGCGTCCCTTCCACTTCAAAACCAAACTTGCGGTAAAGCCCGAGCGCCGATTGGTTGTCGACGAATACTGTCAGCTCCAGACGGCGCAGGTTCAGCCAGTTGTTCGCAAGATCGATGACGGCGGCCAAGAGCGCAGAGCCGACGCCGCGCCCGGCATGCGCATCATGAACGCCCATGCCAATCGATGCGACATGCGCGCGCCGGCCACTTTGGCGCATCAGGCCTATCTCGCCGATGATCTGCTCCTGCCGCTCGGCCACCAGCCCGTGCCTGTTCGGATTGGCTTCGCTGAAGCGCCGGGTCGTTTCAGCAAGGGTCTGGTAGGGCATGCGCAGAGTGCCATGGCGAAACCGCGGCAGATTGACGAGCGTGGTGATCGCCTCGGCATCCGATGGTCGTGCGGCGCGAATGATAAGGTCAGGATAGGGCTGCAGCTGAGGGGCGGGCGGTTCGTCTTCCATGATGCTCTCTCGGGTTCTCGTAAAAGCCGAGGCAGAGCCATCTAGATGGTCCCTGCCTTATCCGGCAGGGAAGTGTGGAAGGATCAGGCCATGCGCCGACCGTCCACACACCCTACCGGGCGGATGGTGTGGGTCATCACAAGATGGTTGCGCGAACTGATCATGGTAACAAGATTTCAGACCGTTTCCCCGCCGTCAAGCTAGCTTTGCCGAATCAGTCATGCAGGGATAGAAGTCGCTCAGCACGAACATCTGGAACCGCATCCTTGAAAACCATCGCCATCGACTTCGAGACCGCCAATGAGCAGCGGGGCAGCGCCTGCTCGGTCGGCCTCGCCTGGATCGAGGACGGACGCGTGGTGCGGGTAGAGGAGCGTTTGATTCGCCCACGCGGCATGCGCTTTTCCTCGTTCAATATCGCCATCCACGGCATAAGGCCGGAACACGTCGCGCATGCGCCGGAGTTTCCCGAGGTCATGGACGAGTTCGCCGACGATTTCCGCGGTTCGACCATGATCGCCCACAATGCCGCCTTCGATTTCAGCGTGTGGCGCGCTTGTCTCGATACCTACGGCGTCGGATATCCGGATCTTTCCTATCTGTGCAGCGTGAAGATGGCACGGCACGTCTGGCCGCATCTGATCTCGCACAAGCTCAATGTTCTTGCCCAGCATCTCGGCCTCACATTCGCGCACCACAATGCTGCGGAAGACGCGGCCATCTGTGCCGAGGCGAGCCTTGCCATGGCCCGCTCGCTCGGTGCATCGCATGTGCACGATATTCCGGTGGCAATCGGCATGAAGGTCGGGCGGCTGTATTCGGGCGGCTATGCGCCATGTACGCTGCGGGCGGGCTCGCGCGCCCTTTCCGCCTAACGCGACACAGCGCGCCGGGAATATGTCTGGCCGTCTTGCAACGCGGCCGTGGCGTCTTATCTCTGCAGCGCATCATTGACCGGAGATCTCATTACCATGAAGCGCTTGACCAGGTTCGCATCGGCTGCGGCCCTTTCCCTCGGCCTGCTTGCCCCTTCCGCTCATGCGGACGTCGTGGGCGAGGTGGGTGTCGACTGGATGGGCAACGACATCGTCGTCGAGGCGCTGGCCGATCCGCAGGTCAAAGGCGTGACCTGCCATGTCACCTATTTCTCGCGCGGCGTGCTCGACCGGCTGAAGAACGGCAACTGGTTCGAAGATCCGTCCAACAATTCGATTGCCTGCCGCCAGACCGGCCCGATCGAGGTCGGCGACATCGATCTGTCCAAGGATGGCAGCGAAGTGTTTCGCCAAGGCATGTCGCTGATCTTCAAGAGCCTGATCGTCAACCGCATCTACGACCGCAAGAACGATACGCTGATCTACCTGGTGCACAGCCGCCAGATCGTCAACGGCTCCGCCAAGATGGCGATTTCGACCGTCCCCCTATACAACCAGACGGTCACGTGGACCAAGGGCAAGCCGCAGCCGTAAACGACAGCGCCCCCGCATCGGTTGATACAGGGGCGCATTCCATGGCTTGGTTAGGATTGATCTCGTCTATTTGACGAAAACGGTGGTCTTGCCGTTCGCTGAGGCCTCGATGGCCATGACGTTCTTCATCTCGACATCATGTCGCATCAGCACCCTGCGCAGGGCAGGGTCCTTGCGCAGCTCGGCCTCGGCCTGCTGCTGCGTGGTCCGGTCGGGCGTCATCATCTCGTCGAACGCGCCCATGTCGGCATGACCGTTCATGTAGATTACATCGACATCGGCATAGGGGCGTATTGTGGATCCCATCTGGCGGGCGCTGGCTGTACCGCCGGCAACTGCGGATAGGACAAGGGCGACTGCGAGAAGTTTCTTCATGATCATTCTCCATCTTCGCGGCCTGCCTTGCGTGGAATGCGCTTAGCCGAGGTCGCGATGGAATAACCATGCCAGAATGCTGCCCGTTCCCTCGAAAAGGGTAGGTTTGCCCATTCTTACAAAGGTTTAATCTTCCGCAACAGTAGCGCGTGGCGGAAGATCAGGATGTCGCGCGATGGCTGCGATCAGGCCGCTTCGCGGGCCAGTTCGTCGGCGATGACGGTGTCGAGGTTGAGGAAGCAGACCATGGTCTTTTCCAGCGCCACGATGCCGCGGCAGAAGGCACGCTGGGTTTCCGGAATGATCTCCGGTGCCGGCTGCAGGTCTTCGCCGCGAATGGTCATCATGTCGGAGACCTGTTCGACCAAAAGGCCCACAAGCTTTCCGGCAATGTCGGTCACGATGATCGCCGAGCGCTCCGACGGCTCGGTCATCTTCATACCAAGGCGGCAGGCCATGTCGATGACGGGAATGACGGCGCCGCGCAGGTTGATCAGGCCGAGCACATAGGGCGGCGTGTGCGGCATCGGCGTCACGGGAGCCCAGCCGCGGATTTCACGGATGGCCATGATGTCGATGCAGAATTCCTGATCGCCAAGGTGGAAGGATACGATCTCCAGGTAAGCACCGGACTGCTTGATGGCGTTCGACATGTCAGATTTCTTTCCAACGTTCTGTGGAACCCGCGACCTTTGATCTGGCCGGGGCAGGGCTGTTGCTGAAGGCTCCCGCAAGCCTGTTCACAAGATTGAGCGCGGGGGATGACTTAGGCTGCGCCGGCATGATGCTGGCGGCATCGATGGCACGCGGGCCTGCATGGCCCTGGAGCTGGAACTGGCTGATCAGGGCGTTCAGGGTCTCGGCATCGCTTGCCAGCGAATGGCTGGCAGCCGTGCTCTGCTCCACCATTGCAGCATTCTGTTGCGTTGCCTGGTCCATCTGTCCGATCGCGGTATTGATCTCGTTAAGTCCAGTTGATTGTTCGCGTGCAGAAGTGAAAATCACGTGAACATGGTCGTTGATTTTTAGAACTTCCTCACCGATCTGGTTCAAAGCCTCGCCTGTCGCTCTCACCAGTTCCGAGCCGGTGCGGACTTCGGTGCTGGAGCGCGTGACCAGCGACTTGATATCCTTGGCGGCGCCTGAGGCGCGTCCGGCCAGATCCCGCACTTCCTGGGCGACGACTGCAAACCCCTTGCCGGCTTCGCCTGCGCGGGCCGCCTCGACACCGGCGTTGAGCGCCAGCAGGTTGGTCTGGAAGGCAATTTCCTCCACCACGTTGATGATCTTCCCGATTTCGCCCGTGGCATCCTCGATGCGACTCATCGCTTCTGTCGCCTGGCGCACCACGCTTGCCGACTGCTCGGCGGAGCCCTTGGCCTTGGTGACCATCCTGCTCGCTTCCTCTGCCCGCGCGGTGGCATTGCGCACCGTCGTAGTGATCTGGTCGAGTGCCGCCGAGGTCTGTTCGAGCGAGGCAGCCTGCTTTTCCGTCCGGTGGGCAAGGTCATCGGCCGCCGAGCGCATCTGGTTGGCATTGGCACCGATCGAGCTTGCGCTGCTGGAAACTTCCGAAATCGTGTGCCGCAGCTTGTCGACGACCCGGTTGAAGTCGCTGCGCAGGAGCTCGAGGTCCTGGCGGAAGGGTTGATTGAGGGAGGCGGAAAGATCGCCGTCGGTCAGCCGGTTGAGGCCGCGACCGAGCGCGTCCACGGCGAAATGCAGGGCCTCGGCATCTTCCTTCTGCAAGGCTTCGCGCTTGCGGCGCTCCTGGTCGGATTCCTTGCGCTCCTGGTCGAGGCTTGCCTCCAGCGCCTGCCGCTCGACGGCTGCGGCGCGGAAGATGTCGGTCGCCCGGGCCATGTCGCCGATCTCGTCGCCGCGTTCGCTTCCCTCGACGTGGGTTGTGTAATCGCCGCCGACGATGCGCTGCATGCTGGCCCGCACCCCGGCGATGCCGCGACGAATGGCGCCGCCATGGATGACCTGAAGGATGGCCATGACGACCAGTGCCGCCAGCCCGACGGCGAGCTGCACATAGAGGGAACGGCCGGACAAGTGATTGGCTTCGGCCACGCGGTCTACGACGGCCTTGTCGCCAAATACCGACATTTTGGCGAGGGTTTCGGTGAGGCGGTCGCCTTCACCGTCGATCACATCGTCCAGCCGGTCAAACTCGGCGGGAGGCGCGCCCGTTTCGATCGCACCCCTGAGATCGATCTGGATGGATTTCGAGACGGTGGCAAGGTCTGCATCATAGGTCGAAAGCACGGTGGTATTGCCGACTTCGGCGGCCAGCAGGCGGAGGTCCTTTGCACCGTCGGTTAGTTGTTTGACCGCGTCCGCCATCTTCTTCAGACGCTCTGGATCGACCTGCCGTTCGTCGCGGTCGACGAGCGCGTCCATGGCGGCCAGAATGAGCTCGAGATTGGCGATCCTCAGGTCGTTGACGGAGGCAACTTGTCTCTGGGTTTCTGTGGCACGTGCGAGCGCCCGGTCGACCTCCCGACCCTCATGCCAGCCGATGAACAGCATGACGCCAATGCCGGCAAAAGCGGCACCCCCCAGGGTCCACAGGCGCTGGTTCAGGGATATCGACTTGCGGATTGCCAGGGCCATACGGGTGCAGTCCTTTGATGCCGAATGATACGGCGAGCTTCATGGACATGCGGAAAGGGGAGCGTCGACGTCATGTCAGCTTTGGCTCGAGCAGCAGGCATTGTCGCTTGGTTCAGGCATCCAGTACCCAAGCGACGATGTGCTGATCATGTCCGCATCCCAAATTTGGCATGAAAAACTTAACCGTTCGCTAATCAAGATGCACGGTCGTCTACCGTGGGGGCCGAGACATAAGAGCGCGCTACTGCACGAAAAACGGCCAGTTGAATTGCGCCCAAGGGTCAGCGGGTCTATCCGTCCTCTGTGACCTCACGGGAAGAGACAGTCGAATGAAAGCCTTCAGAACCATCCTCTGGGTTGCCGTCGTGGCGCTTGCCGGCGTGCTTGCATGGCTGACGCTCGAAGTCACCCGCTCCAAGCAGGATCTCGCCGAGGCGCCGTTCGGCGTGCCATTCCAGCTTGTTGCGCAGGACGGGCAGCCGATTACCGAGAAGGCCTTCCAGGGCAAGCCAACGGCCGTGTTCTTCGGCTTCACCCATTGCCCCGAGGTTTGCCCGACGACGCTGTTCGAGATGAACGGATGGCTGCACAAGGTCGACCCGGATGGGTCCCGCCTCAACGGCTTCTTCGTCAGCGTCGATCCAGAGCGGGATACGCCTGAGGTGCTCGGCCAGTATGTCTCCAATGTCACCGATCGCGTAAAGGGCATTTCGGGGCCACCGGAGAAAGTCCAGGCGATGATCAAGGGGTTCAAGATCTACGCCAAGAAGGTGCCGGTCGATGAGAAGAACCCCAGTGGCGACTACACGATGGATCATACGGCCTCGGTCTTCCTGCTTGACCGTGGCGGCCGCTTTGCGGGAACGATCGCCTACGGCGAAGACCCGGCTGTCGCGGAAAAGAAGCTCGCCAATCTCATCAAGGGCTGATCGCTTTGGCGGTTGAAGAGTTCTACCATTCTGTGCCACTCCTCCCCGTCACAGGAACGATAGCTGAGAGACCATCGCCTTGAGCGAAATCCGCCTTTACGTCACGTCCACCGAAAAGGGTGCGACCAAGATCCTCGACCTCCTCACCGAGGTCTTCGGGGAAGAGGATGTGGCAATCGCCACCACGGAGGTGGACGAGAAGAGGGACCTCTGGGAGGCCTCTGTCTACATGATGGCCGAGGACGAGGACGAGATGCGCCAGCGCATCGCCGACGGACTGCGCGAGGACTATCCGGACATGGAGATCTTCAAGGAGATCATTCCAGACGTGGACTGGGTGGCGAAGTCTCTGGAGGGGCTGAAGCCTGTGCGGGCAGGCCGCTTCCTGGTGCACGGGTCGCACGACCGCGCCAAGGCCAAGGCGAACGACCTTGCCATCGAAATCGACGCCGGCCAGGCCTTCGGCACCGGCCACCATGGCACGACGGCGGGCTGCCTTGAGGTGATCGACTCGGTGGTCCGTACGGATGCTCCGCGCAATGCGCTCGATCTTGGAACCGGCAGCGGTGTACTCGCGATTGCCGTGCGCAAGCTGCGCAACATTCCAGTGCTTGCCACGGATATCGATCCGGTCGCGGTGCGTGTGGCCAAGGAGAACGTGCGGCGAAACGGGATCGCCAGCGGCATCCGGCTGGAAACGGCGCCGGGATTCCACTCGCCGGCATTTGCCGAGGCGGGGCCCTTCGACCTGGTGATCGCCAATATCCTTGCACGGCCGCTGATGAAGATGGCGCCGCAGCTGGCACACCATCTGGCGCCGGGCGGCTCGGTGATCTTGTCCGGGATCCTGGCTGCGCAGCGATGGAAGGTGATTGCCGCGTACAATGGCGTCAGGCTCCGGCACGTGCGCACCATCTGGCGCAATGGCTGGGTGACGATCCATCTGCGGCGCGGCTGAGTGCTGTGGCGCAGCAATGAATTGCGCGCATGACGACGGTGATCCGGGCATACAAAAGGCGGCACTGTGGCCGCCTTCTTACGTCTCCAAGTCAGGCCCGGGGAGAGCTCTTAGCTTCCGGCAGGCAGGATCTTCAGCCTAGAGAAGGTACTGCGACGCGCCCTTGCGGCGAAGTTCCGCGCGGCTGGTGCCCATATTCTTCAGCGTTGTTTCGTCGAGGCTCAGCAGGGCGCCATTCACGTAACGCGCCATCTGGCGTTCGCGGGCTTCAACCATGCGATCAAAGGCGTTCCGGAAAAATGAGTTGGCCATGGTGTGTGTCCCTTCGTGGTGACAGGCCGTATGCTTGCCCATCCGTAACCCCAATATAAGCGGACCCAGGGCGTTCAGTCATGCCAAGCTTCACAGGGGTGTCGTGCGCTGGGCGCATGGATCGCACCAGATATCGTCAATTTCCCTTCGCATTTGCCGAATTGTTCGGCATCTTTCGTGAGGCTGGCGGTCCCGCGCGGATCTGCGTTACAGATACAGGGAAATTCGTTGAATCAGTCAGTCGGAAACCGTGTCATGTTCCAGTCGTTCGAAACGAAATCCACCCCGCAGTTCGGGCGCGAGCGCGTGGACGCGCTGCGTGCGACATTTGATGACCTGGGGATCGACGCCTTCCTGGTGCCGCGTGCGGACGAATACCAGGGCGAATATGTGCCTGCCTGCGCGGAACGGCTGTGCTGGCTGACGGGCTTTACGGGATCGGCTGGCGTGGCCCTGATCACGCGTGGGCAAGCCGTGGTGTTCGTCGACGGGCGTTACACGACCCAGCTAGCCGAGCAGGTGGATGATGCCGTGTTCACCGGCGGCGACCTGGTCAATGCGCCGCCGCATGTCTGGCTGCCACCCCACGCCGGACATGGTCTGAAGCTCGGCATCGACCCCTGGCTGCATGCAGGTGCCGAGGTGCGGCGGTTGCGCAAGGCGCTGGACGAGATCGGTGGCTCGCTGGTGGTTCTTGCGTCCAATCCGCTCGACGCCATCTGGCACGACCGCCCGGCCGACCCGCTGGAGCCGGTCATCTTGCAGCCGGTGGCGCTGGCGGGCCGGGAAGCGGGCGAGAAGGTCGCGGACATCGCCGCCACCGTGTCCGACGCGGGCGCTGCCGCCGTGCTTTTGAGCGATCCATCGTCCGTCGCCTGGGTGTTCAACATCCGCGGCAATGACGTGCCGCATACGCCGCACCCGCTGTCACGTGCCATCATCAGCGCATCGGGCGCTGCCGAGATCTTCATTGACGAAGGCAAGCTCGGGCCGGAGGCATCTGCAGCACTTGCGGCGGTAACAAGCGTTCGCCGCCCGTCGGACCTGATCCAGCGGCTCGCCGAGATCTGTGAAAACGGGAGCAAGGTGCTGGTCGATCCTGATCTCGCGCCGCTTGCGCTGACTTACGCCATCGAACAGGCGGGCGGCGTCGTCGTCGAAGCGGCTGATCCGGTCAAGCTGCCGCGGGCCTGCAAGAGCCCGGCGGAACTCGAAGGCTCGGCGCGGGCGCATCTGCAGGATGGCGCCGCCATGGTCGAGTTCCTCTACTGGCTCGACCAGCAGACACCGGGCTCGATTACCGAGATCGACGCGGTCAAGGCGCTCGAGCAGGCGCGCGCGCGGGTCGGGCAGAGCATGCAGAACCCTCTGAAGGACATTTCCTTCGACACGATCTCCGGTGCCGGCCCGCATGGCGCGGTGATCCACTACCGGGTCACGACCGAGACCAATCGACGGCTGGAAGCGGGCGACCTCTTCCTGATCGATTCGGGCGCGCAGTACGTCAACGGCACGACGGACATCACCCGGACGGTGGCCGTCGGTGCGGTGGCGGATGACCGCAAGCGGTTCTTTACGCTGGTGCTGAAGGGGATGATCGCCATTTCGGCGGCGCGGTTCCCCAAGGGCACGCGCGGCTGCGACCTCGATCCGCTCGCGCGTATCGCGCTCTGGACGGCGGGTGCCGACTATGCGCATGGCACCGGCCATGGGGTCGGCTCCTATCTCTCCGTG
The DNA here is from genome assembly GCA_900472675.1 of Hyphomicrobiales bacterium. GTDB lineage: Bacteria > Pseudomonadota > Alphaproteobacteria > Rhizobiales > Rhizobiaceae > Neorhizobium. The sequence goes on along the minus strand of UCJA01000009.1, from coordinate 472,306 downwards.
CACGAAGGGCCGCAACGCATCGCCCGTCTCTCGACGCAGGAAATCCTGCCCGGCATGATCCTCTCCAACGAGCCCGGTTACTACCGACCGGGCGCTTTCGGCATCCGGATCGAAAACCTCATCCATGTGAAGCCGGCCGCGCCGGTGGATGGCGGCGATCTGCCGATGCTGTCCTTCGACACGCTCACCTGGTGCCCGATCGATTGCCGGCTGGTGATGGTGGATCTGATGACGCAGGATGAACTGGCGTGGCTGAACAGCTACCACGTGCAGGTGCGGGAGAAGCTGTTGCCGCTGATCGAGGCGCCGGCGGTGCGCGACTGGCTGACTGCCGCGACCGAGGCGCTTTAGGTTCTCGTTCAGAAACCAAGCAGGTGGCGGCAGATCATGGCCGCCGCCCAGCCTGCCGCCAGGATCAGCAGCCCGGGATAGCGGATGCCGACCACAAGGGCGACCAGCATGGCGATCTTGACGTCTGCGCCACCATTGAAGAAGGCCGGCGCGACCAGCGTCGTCAGCACCGCCGCCGGAACCGCATTCAACGCCTGTTCCATGCGTGGTGGTATCGAATTCAAGCGGGTGATCAGCACATAGCCACCGATTCGCGTGGCAAAGGTCGCGACAGCGGCGGCAAGGATGAGGAAGAGCGTTTCGGTCGACATGTCTGCGCGCCTCAGTGTTCGGTCTGGCCGGCGGTCGACACAGGCTCGGCAAGCGTCGGCAAGGGGAGGAGGGCTGCGACGGCTACGCCGACGGCTGCCCCGATGCTGACATGCCAGGGAGAGCCGACGGTGTGATAGGCGACGACGGAGGCCACCGCACTGGAGAGTACTGTCGGATAGAAGCCTGACTTGCGGCGGAAGCCGAGTACCAGGCCCAGGAAGTAGATCGGCAGGAGGACATCGATAGCGAGCACCTTCGGGTCGCCCATCATCTGTCCGAAAAAGGCTCCCACGGCGCTGAAGAAGACCCATGGGAAGTAGATCGCCGTGCCAAACGCAAGATACCAGCGAAAGCTGACGCCGCCGTGGGTTTCGGCGCGCCTGACGCTTTCGGCAAACTGCGGGTCGGTCAGCAGGAAGAAGGTGAGGAACTTCTGCACCGGGGTGAAATGCGCGATGTAGCGTGCAAGGGCCGCCGAATAGAGCACGTGGCGGAAGTTGACTGCCAGCACCGACAGAATGACCAGCCATGGCGCGACGTGGTGGCCGAACAACTCGATGCCCACCAACTGGCTGGCGCCCGCGTAGACGGTCGCGCTCATCAGTGCCGCTTCTGCAACGCTCAGGCCGTTGTCCGTCGCGACAGCTCCGAACAGGACGGCAAAGGGTGCCGAGGAAATGGCGATGATGAGGCCGCCTCTCAGGCCGGATCGGATGTCTTCCCTGGTCATCGCTGCTCACTCCTGCTGGTGGCCGGCTTTAGAGCCGCCAACCGGGAGGAGCAAACGAATTAGGCTGATGATATGATAGATTTCGCTGATGGAACACGGCGCTACCCGCAGGAGAGCTTTAGTCCTCCAGGATCTCCTGGCTCGAAACGATGCCGATTCCCCTGGCGCGCATTGCCTCGATGGCCGACTTGACGCCACCAGGGTCGATGCCGCGGCTGGCGTCCTCGATGAAGCGGATCTTGACGTTGGGCAGCATGTCGAGAGCATCGAGCGCCGAAAACTTCACGCAGTAGTCGGTGGCGAGCCCGCAGACGTCCAGTTCCGTCACCTGCTGGGCCCTGAGATAACCGGCGAGACCGGTCAGCGCAGCCTGGTCATTGTCTCGGAAGGCAGAGTAGCTGTCGACCGCCGGGTTGTCGCCCTTCTGCTGGATGTAGTCGACGGCGTCCAGGTTGAGATCCGGATGGAATTCCGCATCCGCGGTTTCCTGGACGCAGTGGTCGGGCCAGAGAACCTGGGGCTGGCCGGAAAGCTCGCCCATCTCGAAAGGTTTTGCGCCCGGATGCTGCGAGGCAAAGCTTCCATGATTGGCGGGATGCCAGTCCTGCGAGGCGACGATGACGTCGTAGCCGCCCTCTTCGATCAGGCGGTTGGCAATCGGCACGATTTCGTCGCCATGTGGAACCGGCAGGTTGCCGCCAGGGCAGAAGCCGTTCTGGATATCGACCAGCAGCAAAGCCTTCATCGCCTGTCCTCCTCTGTGCCGGCCAAGATGCCAATCCTTGGGTTCCGGGGCAAGGCGTAAAGGCGCGCAGGACGCATCGGCCAGCGAAAGTCTGCTGCGACATCCGCTGCGTTCGCGGAACGTCATTCTCCATTTGAGCTGAAGCTTGGAAAGCCGTTGCTCGAGAATGGTGGGTGCGGGCCCTATATGGGAAATACAATACTGGAGTATCTCCCCATGGCAATTTCTTCATCCATCGACACCCGCGCCGCGGGCGTCCCGCCGCTCGGCGTGCCCGGATTGGTGGCGCTTCTTGCCCTTGCGGTCGGAACCATCGCGCTCGGGCTGAACTATGGTCCGGCGCAAGGGGCGCTGTTCCTGATCGGCGGCGCGCTCGGCATCTCGCTCTACCATGCGGCTTTCGGTTTCACCTCCGCGTGGCGCGTGTTCATCGCGGAGGGCAGGGGGCGCGGGCTGCGCGTGCAGATGATCCTGCTCGCTCTAGCCGTCATCCTGTTCTTCCCCGTGCTGTCCGGCGGTACGCTGTTCGGTCATGAGGTAAAGGGATCCGTTTCGCCGGCCGGCACCGGTGTGCTCGTCGGGGCCTTGATCTTCGGCATCGGCATGCAGCTCGGTGGCGGCTGCGCATCCGGCACGCTGTTTACCGCCGGCGGGGGCAATGCGCGCATGCTGGTGACACTGTTCTTCTTCATCGTCGGATCCGTCCTCGGGACGGTGAACTTCACCTGGTGGACGAGCCTTCCCTCGCTGCCGCCGATTTCCTTCGTGCAGAGTTTTGGTGCGATTGGCGGGATCCTGTTCTCGCTGGTTATCTTTGCGGCCATTGCGGCTCTGACGGTGCTGGTGGAGAAGAAGCGGCACGGCGTGCTTGAAGCCGAACCGGCTTCATCCCGGCAGGGCGTCTCCCGCCTGCTGCGCGGACCCTGGCCGCTGGTGTTCGGCGCGGTGGCGCTGGCGCTTCTCAACTTCGCGACGCTGGCAATTGCCGGACGGCCCTGGGGGATTACCTCTGCCTTCGCGCTGTGGGGTGCCAAGGGTGCCCAGCTGATCGGCATCGATCCCACCGCGTGGCCTTACTGGCAGCAGGCCGGCAATGCCAAGGCGCTCGCCGGTAGCGTGTTTGCCGACGTCACCTTGGTGATGGACTTCGGGATCATCGCCGGCGCCATGCTGGCTGCAGCGCTCGCCGGAAAGTTCGCGCCAAGCCTCAACATTCCGTTGCGCTCGGTGCTGGCGGCCGTGGTGGGCGGACTGCTGCTCGGTTACGGTGCCCGCATCGCATACGGCTGCAACATCGGCGCCTATTTCTCCGGGATCGCATCGGGCAGCCTGCACGGCTATCTTTGGGCCTTCGCCGCCTTCTTCGGCAACGTCATCGGCGTCAAGCTGCGCCCCTGGTTCTTTCTGGAACGTCGCAGCCCACGGCTGGTTGACGGCTAGCTTTGCCACCGCCTCCGGGGATCAATATCAGGCTTTCCGGAGGCCTCGTTTCCTGCAAATCGCGAGGGCAAATCCGCCAGGCCATGCTGCCGGGGAGCCGCAAATGATCTTTGCCAGGCCTCAGGCGTGACATCCGTCAAAATCGATGGATTGCGGAAATAACGGACCGCTGGTGTGGCCGAGATGCATTTATGTGCAGAAATTAACTCTTTGCCTTGAACTAAAGGGCGTTTGTCGCTAAACAGCAACAGTCGGCGGGTTGACTCGCCCAGATTGCTGCATCGAGCGAAGAGCCCGGTGCCGCATTGACGTTAAAGCGCCGGCGGCGTGCGCTTTAGCTGCACCACCGAAATTCAATCGGGGCGACGTAAAGACATTGGTTACCATAATCGTTCATTCTCATAAGCAACCGGATGGCGGCAGTGAGCGGATCTCGCCTGTTGTCTGCCTTCGAGGTGATCTAGCCGGCAGGGCTGCAGATGCAGTTCTCGCTTGTGTGAGTAACGGTTCGGGTAGCATGTAATGGCGCGTTCAACAAAAGTTCAAGCTCCGGTCAAGCCATCGACCAAGTCCCCCTCCCGCCGCAAGAAATCCCGCTCCGTTCTCGTCAACCTGACGCTCGGTATCGGGCTTACGGTTTCCGCGCTGGTCGGTGCTTCCGTGGTCACTATGGCAACGGCGGTGAAGACGGCGTCTCCTGTGAAGTTCGAGACGGCGCTGGTATCGCCCCAACACGCGCCCCTGTCGCATCTGGTCGCCTCGGCCGATCGCAGTATCGACGTGTCCAAGTTCTCGCGCCTTCCCGGCAGCGCAACGGCCAGTGAGAAAGCCGGTCGTCTGGCCGGTGCCGATGTTGCAGCCTTGTCCGCCCGGCGTCCCGATGCCTCAAGCCTTCGCGATGCAGTGCATGTGGCGATGGCGAAGGCCTCGCGTCACGCCCAGGGCGACCAGCAGTTCGCGGCCCTTCAGAACAATCGTCCGGATGCTTCGGCCATCAGGGCTGTCCTCGGTTCTGCCATGGCGAGCCTTGTCGTGGTTGCGCCGCGGGGCGAGACCAGCATGCCTGCGACCGAAATGGCTTCGCTGCGTGGCGGCCTTGGCACTGCCGGGCCTGAAGGCAACCTGCCTGACCTGATCCAGGACGCGCAAACGACAGCCAAGGTTGCCGAGCTTGAGACCATGAAGCCGGTCCAGATGGCGGCGCTGGAGCAGACAGCTCTCGAAGACACCGGCGACGACGCGAGCGACAGCATGTCGATCGCCGAAGAGACAGTCCCCGTACCGCTTCCGGCCCCTACGCAGTCTCCTGCTGCCGGTCTGGCCTACGCACTGCCGCAGGCGGGTCCGCTGCCGGTCATCCGTCCTTCCTACGGTACGGATAAGCCGGCCAAGCCCAATGCGCTTGCAGCGATTGCAGCGGTTGCGCCGCAAAAGACCGACAAGGATACGGACGAGAAGCCGACGGTGCTTGCTTTTGCCAAGCCCGACAATCCGATGCGTGACGATTCCAGTCGTCCGTCGCCCTCCATTCCGGGTCCTGCCCCGAACTGGAACGGCATCGGCACCAAGGTTGCCGTCTATGACATCTCCGGTGGCGTGGTCTACATGCCGAACGGCACCAAGCTCGAAGCCCATTCCGGCATCGGCAAGATGCGCGACAACCCGGACTTCACCCACGTCACCATGCGCGGGCCGACGCCTCCCGGCACCTACAAGCTTTCCATGCGCGAATCCCTGTTCCATGGCGTGGCCGCCATCCGCCTGACGCCGGTCGACGGCAAGGCTCCCAAGGGCCGCACAGGCCTGCTCGCCCACAGCTACCTGCTGCGGGTTCGCGGAGACAGCCACGGCTGCGTCGCTTTCGCCGAATACGACCGCTTCCTGAAGGCTTTCCAGCGCGGCGAAATCACCCACATGGTGATCGTGCCCAAGTACGACGGCAAGCGCCCCGGTCGCGGCACGAATGGCGGCTTCCTCGCCAAGCTGTTCGGCGGCAAGGACGCCTGATCCCCATAGCTGCCAGAGCAGCGCTTACGATTGGTTGCGCCGGCCGAGAAGATCTCGGGCGGTGCGGATAAAGATCCGGGCGCCGATCGGGATCAGATCATCGGGAAAATCATAGTTCGGATTGTGCAGGGCAGGGGTGGTTTCCCCGGCTCCTAAGAAGAACATGGCCGAGCGGGACACCGCACCGAATCTTCCGAAATCCTCTGAAGCCCGCAACGCTTCTCCCGTCTCGTGAACGATCCCTTCCGCATCCATCGCCGCTCTCAGGATCGCGACGGCCTCGGCGTCGTTGCGGGAATGCTGAAACACGTCATGATATTCGAATGCGTGGCCCAGGCCGCATTCGCCTGCCACCCGGGAGACCATGGCTTCGGCCCTCTCCACCAGCGCCTGCATGGTGTCGTCCGTCATGGTGCGCAGCGTCACCCACAACTCCGCCCGGCCAGGAGCTATGCCGAAGGCCGGCTCGCCAATTACCGCGTGGGTGACGGTGAGAAGGATGAGGTCGTCACCGATAATGCTGCCCTGGCTGAGGGCCGTGAGTGCCGGCATCAGCATGGCCATGGCGGGCATGGGGGAGATGCCGGTCTCCGGCATGGACGCATGCGCCGTGCGCCCGGTCAGGGTGATCTTCAGGCCGCGCGACGCGCAATTGGCGGTGCCTTCCTTCAGCCAGACGTGGCCGAGCGGCAGGCTCGGGAAATTGTGCAGCGAGAAACAGTAGTCGGGTGCGAGTTCTGCAAAAAGCGGATCGGCGATCACCGCGGCAGCACCGGCGCCGGTTTCCTCCGCCGGCTGGAACAGAAGTACGACCTTGCCCAGAGCGGGCCGCTCGCGCCCGAAATGCCTCGCGAGCACGGTCAGGATCGCCATGTGTCCGTCATGGCCGCACATATGGCCCTTGCCTGGTATGGTCGAGCGGTAGGCGGGCACGCCAGTTTCCTCGATCGGCAGCGCATCAAGCTCGGCACGAAACAGCACTGTCGGCCCGGGTGCGCCGCTGTCGTAGATGACTGCGACCCCGGTGCCGCCGAGACCGGTGATCAGTCGATCCGGTTTCGTTTCGGCGACGCAGGCTGCGACCGCTTCTGCCGTCTCGCTCTCCTCACCGGAGATCTCGGGCATGGCATGCAGCCGGCGCCGAAAGACTGTGGCCTCGATGATGTCGTGGTTGGTGAGGGACATGGGCGTGCTCCCCTGGTTGATGCTCCAACCAGGGGTAGCCGTCTCATCTAAGCCTGGCAAGGTCGCGAGCCGGGGCGCGCCCGCAACACAGGCACTACCATTCCAGCCCGATCTTGCCGAAATGGCTGCCGCTCTTTTCGTAGCGGAAGGCGTCTGCCAGTTCTTCGAGCCTGAAGGTCCGATCGATCACCGGCTTGAAGATGCCGGTATCGAGGGCCTGGACGAAATCCAGCTGGTGCCGGCGGCTGCCGACGATGAGGCCGGAAAGGATGATCTGCTTGCCCATCATCATGGCCGTCGGAACATCGCCCTGAATGCCGGTCAGCACGCCGATCAGGGTGATGCTGCCGGCCATGCGGGTCGCCTGGATCGACTGGCTGAGCGTTCCGGGGCCGCCGACCTCGATGACATGATCGACGCCGACGCCATTCGTCCATTCGAGGACCTTCTTGGCCCATTCCGGATGGGTCTTGTAGTTGACCGTGTAATCGGCGCCGAGAGCGGTGGCGCGCTCGAGCTTCTCGTCGGAGGACGAGGTGACGGCGACACGGGCGCCCATGGCCTTGGCCAGTTGCAGCGCATAGATCGACACACCACCGGTGCCGAGCACCAGAACAGTTTCGCCGGCCCTCAGGCGGCCGATTTCCACCAGCGCCCGCCAGGCGGTGAGGCCTGCCGTGGTGATGGTTGCCGCTTCCACATGGCTGAAGCCTTTTGGCGCGCGCGTGAATTCGGTGGCTGGCCGCACGGTGTACTCACAGGCAAAGCCGTCGATGCCATCGCCGGGCGTGCGGGCAAAGCCGCCGGGAAGCGGCCGGCCGTCGTGCCAGTCGGGGAAGAAGCAGGAGACGACGTGGTCGCCGACCTTGAACTCGCTCACGCCTTCGCCGATTTCCTCGACCACGCCTGCACCATCGGCCATCAGCACGCGGCCGTCGGTCGGCGGCTTTCCTAACGCTACGCCGAGATCGTGGTAGTTCAGCGAACTGCCGTGCAGGGCCACACGGATTTCGCCAGCGCCGGGTTTCCCGGGGTCGGGAAGATCAACCAGCTTCAGGGCATCCAGGCCGCCTGGGGCCGTGACAATCGCTTTCATGGGAACCTCATTCTGTGATGCAGATCACCGGGTGAGGTAGAGGCGGGGGTGTGAGCATCAAGTGCTTGTTTCCGCGTTAAGAGTATTAATCCCAAACTCCGTTATTTCGAACCTCAAGCCTCCTGTGCTTTCCGATCTCGTCCTTCTGATCAGCCCTTTACGTATAAGGCTATCGATCACCTCACTTATTGTACTGACAGATAATTGTGCATCTTTCGCAATTCCGGTCCGAGTACGACGCGACATGAGACCGGATGCTCTCAGAGCACGTTGCTCGGCGGGAGTGAGATCGGGGGGAGTGAACCCAACCGGCGGTGTCGCCCGGGGAGTTGGAGGTTGGCTTGCCTCGGTAAAGTTTTCATGGACTTCGTCTGACAATTCCTCGGCTTGTTTTGCGATTGTGAGTGCCTCTTCCGATGTCCGCTGGCTCTCCCGCAACTGACGGAGAAGGTTCTCGGATATAGTGCTCATGAAACGACGTGATGCGAACGCCACGACCACGCAAATGCCGAAGAAGGTAAGAACAGTCTTTGGCTCAAGTATCTTGGCCGGCGTACTTAACAGGTCACTCTGGAGGGTTGTCAGGACGAATGGCACTGTAGAGGCTGCCGCTATGCCTAGAAAGGCGTGACCGACCGGGCCCCACCTCACTGGCGATTCTGTTTGCTCCCCATTCAAGCTCGGGACGCCTATGAGCCAGCTTGCGGTTCCTCCTAGCATCCCCGCCGCTACGATCGACATGATGATAACAATCCAAAGATTCCAATCGATCACTATAGGCTGCATATCGATTTCCCCCGTTAGAGAAATTCAACATAAACGGGAAGTATCTTTCATGCAATCTTTTAAGTTGCAATTACGCCTTATCGACAAACCCGTCCAGCACGCGCTTCTGGCCGGCGCGGTCGAATTCGATCGTCAGCTTGTTGCCTTCGATCCCCACGACATTGCCATTGCCAAACTTGATGTGAAAGACACGGTCGCCGACGGTGAATTTGGACGGTGTGTCGGTGGTCGATTTGGCGACCAGTTCGCCGTCGATGGTGCGGCCGCGCGGGCCGCTTTCGCCATAGCCGATGCGCTCCACCGCGTGTCCGGAGCGTGTGCCCCAGTTGTCGCGGGTGGCATCCGTCTTGTTGGTCTGAGCGCGCTTCCAGCCCGGGGTGGAATAGGAGTTCGCGAAGGGCTCTGCCTTGTCAAAGCGTGACTGGCCGTAACCGCCGCGCCCGCCATAACCGCCGTAATTGCTGTCGGAGACGGCGACGTCCACATGGTTTGGCGGCAGTTCGTCGAGGAAGCGCGACGGCATGGTCGATTGCCAAAGGCCATGGATGCGGCGGTTGGAGACGAACCAGATGTGGCAGCGGTGCTTGGCGCGGGTCAGCCCGACATAGGCGAGGCGGCGTTCCTCCTCCAGGCCCGAGCGGCCACCCTCGTCGAGGGCCCTCTGGTGCGGAAACAGGCCTTCCTCCCAGCCGGGCAGGAAGACGGTGTCAAATTCCAGGCCTTTGGCGGAGTGCAGCGTCATGATCGACACCGCATCGGTATTGGCATTCTGCTCGGTGTCCATCACCAGCGAGACGTGCTCCAGGAAGCCGCGCATGCTCTCGAAGGCTTCCATCGAGCGGATCAGTTCCTTCAGGTTGTCCAGCCGTCCGGGTGCTTCGGCCGATTTGTCGGCCTTCCACATGTCGGTATAGCCGCTCTCTTCGAGGATCTGCTCTGCCAGTTCCAGATGCGACACTCTTTCAAGCCGTTCGCTCCAGTTCCTGAAGTTTTGAATCACGTCGAACAGGGCCTTGCGGGCCTTGGGCTTCAGTTCGTCCGTTTCGATGATATCGGAGGCGGCAGACAGCATGGGGATGTCGCGGGCGCGGGCATAGTCATGCAGATTGCGGATCGTGGTGTCGCCCAGGCCGCGCTTCGGCGTATTGACGATGCGCTCGAAAGCTAGGTCGTCGGCGGGCTGGCAGACGAGCCGGAAGTAAGCCATGGCATCGCGGATCTCAAGCCGCTCGTAGAAGCGCGGGCCGCCGATGACGCGGTAATTGAGGCCAAGCGTGACGAACCGGTCTTCGAACTCGCGCATCTGGAACGATGCGCGCACCAGGATCGCCATGTCGTTAAGGCTGTGCTTCTTGCCGCCGGAATCACCCCGCTGCAGCCGCTCGATCTCCTCGCCAACCGCGCGGGCTTCCTCTTCGGAGTCCCAGGCGGCGTGCACCTGGACCTTTTCATCCTCGGGATCGACCCTATCGGTGAACAGGGTCTTGCCGAGCCGGCCCTCGTTATGGGCGATCAGGTGGCCGGCCGCACCGAGGATATGCTCGGTGGAGCGATAGTTGCGCTCGAGCTTGATCACCTTGGCGCCGGCGAAATCCTTTTCGAAGCGCAGGATGTTGTCCACCTCGGCGCCGCGCCAGCCATAGATCGACTGGTCGTCGTCGCCCACGCAGCAGACGTTCTGGGGGACATCCTTCGGGCGCTGTGCCAGAAGACGCAGCCACATGTATTGGGCGGTGTTGGTGTCCTGGTACTCGTCCACAAGGATATAGCGGAACCGCTGGTGGTATTCTTTCAGGAGGTCCGGGTTCTTGCGAAAGATGGCGATCGGGTGCAGCAGCAGGTCGCCGAAATCGCAGGCGTTCAGCGTGCGCAGCCGCGCCTGGTAGGCGGCATAGAGCTCGCGACCCTTGCCGTTGGCGAAGGCGCGCGCGTCGCCCTCGGCAATATCGGGCGGGGTCAGCCCCTTGTTCTTCCAGCCGTCGATCATGCCGGCGAACTGCTTGGCCGGCCAGCGCTTGTCGTCGAGGCCCTCGGCCTGGATCAGTTGCTTGATCAGCCGCACCACGTCATCGGTATCGAGGATGCTGAAGTCCGACCGCAGGCCGGCCATTTCGGCATGGCGGCGCAAAAGCTTGACGCCGATCGAGTGGAAGGTGCCAAGCCAGGGCATGCCTTCGACGGCGCCTCCGACGAGCACGCCGACGCGCTCCTTCATCTCGCGGGCCGCCTTGTTGGTAAAGGTGACGGCGAGGATCTGGCTTGGGTAGGCGCGGTTGGTGGCGAGGATATGGGCGATGCGGGTGGTCAGAACGCGCGTCTTGCCGGTGCCGGCGCCGGCCAGCACCAGCACTGGGCCATCCACGGTTTCGACTGCCTCGCGCTGTTCCGGGTTGAGGCCGGAGAGATAATCCGCCTGCGGACGATGGATATCGCGGGCAGCCAGGGCGCGGGCAGCGATGCCCAGCCCGCCGGGCGCGCCCGTGTTCGCACCGCCTTGAGGCCCGGTTGCCGCCGCAGACGACCGACGCTGCGCCGGATCTTCGGGCACGTCATCGAAAAACGGAATGTCATCAAAGCTATTCGTCATGGGGCCAATGTAGTGATTCGAGGTCGAAAGACCAGAATGTTCTGCTTTCATTCACAGTAAGGGGGCAGGGTGGGTCCATCATCGCGACGTGTCAGGCTGCCTTGAGTGATCGTCAACGCAGGCAGCGCCTTCTGACATATTCGTGATCCAAGCAACATTACAATGCCGTAAGGCACGGGTAGATCCTATTGATCGCACTGCATCAAACAAGGATACTCGGTTTGACAATGCAACTTCTGCGGAGAACCCGGTGCGGATTTGGAAACAGCTGCTAGCCAGCGTGATGGTCTTGCTCGTGCTGCTCGGGCTCTGGGTGTATCTTGTGCCAAGTGCCGGAGACACTCTGATCCGCATGGGCTTGCCCGGCCAGGCGGTCGCTTTGTTGCGGGGTGCCCCAAGCTCAATTGAAGCTGCTTCCGACCAGACCGCGAAGGGCGAACCGGCTCAGCCCGGCGCTGTTGCGCCGGCACCGGCTGCTGGTCAGCGGAGAAGCGGGCCGCGTGCCGTTCTGGTTGCTGTTGAACCTGTGGCACTCGGGACGGTCAACGACCGCCTGTCGGCCATCGGCAGCGGCGAGGCGATCCAGTCGGTCGTGGTGATGCCGCAAGCCATCGGCACGGTTTCCGAAATTCTGGTCTCCCCGGGCCAGAAGGTCAAGAAGGGCGATGTCCTCGCGCGACTGGACGACGACGAGCAGCTGATCGAGCGCGACAAAGCGCAAGTGTCGTTGAAGAGTGCGACCGAAAAATCAGCCTCCTACCGAAACCTCCAGTCGGTGGCGCGCCTTGATCTGCTCGATGCGCAGATTGCCGAGCAGGGGGCGAAACTCGCGGTCTCGACCGCCGAGCTGAACCTCAAGCGCCGCAACATCATGGCACCGATCGACGGCATCGCCGGGATCGTCGCTGTCAACATCGGCGACAACGTCACCACCCAGACGAGCGTGGTGACGCTGGATGACCGCACCTCCATTCTGGTGGACTTCTGGGCACCTGAGCGGTTTGCAACGGCCATCGTGCCAGGGCAGCCGGTCGAGGCGACCTCGATTGCGCGGCCGGGCCAGTTGTTCCAGGGCGTGGTGGAGGCGGTGGACAACCGCATTGACGCAGCCAGCCGCACCATGCGTATCCGCGCCAAGGTGGACAACGCCAGCGACCAGCTTCGCGCGGGCATGTCCTTCGGCGTCGCCGTCCGGTTCAAGGGCGAGACCTTTCCCTCGGTCGATCCGCTGGCCGTTCAGTGGGATGCGGAGGGCTCTTTCGTCTGGCAGATCAAGGACAGCAAGTCCGTCAAGACGCGCGTGCGGATCGTTCAGCGCAATGCCGACACCGTCATGGTGGAAGCGGCCCTGAAGGAGGGTGACCAGGTGGCGATCGAAGGTCTGCAGCGGGTCCGCGAAGGCGGCGCGGTGCGGATTGCAGGCGCGAGCGGTCCGGAGGTTGCCAGCCAATGAGCGAGGATCTTCCAAACGACGGCCACACGCCAAGCCACCCGATCGGCCATGCAAACTGCAAGGCAGGGCAGGGGTTCACGGCGCTGTTCGTGCGCCGCCCGATCCTTGCGGCGGTCATCAACACGCTGATGGTGGTGGCCGGTCTTGCCGCCTATGTGGGCATCGAGGTGCGCGAATTGCCGGACGTGGACCAGCCGGTGATCACGGTGCGGACCCTCTACGACGGCGCCTCGCCGCAGACGATGGACCAGGAGGTTACCCAAGTGATCGAGGGGGCCGTGGCGCGGGTCAGCGGGCTGAAGGCCCTCTCGTCTGCCTCGCAGTTCGGTACCAGCCGCGTCACTATGGAATTCTCGGATTCCGTCGATCTCTCCGAGGCCGCGAACGACGTTCGCGATGCGATCGGACGCATCGCCAACCAGCTTCCCGATGAGGCCGACGAGCCGCAGATCGTCAAGGCGGATGCGGATTCGGACGCCATCCTGCGCCTTGCGGTGACATCCTCGACACTGTCGATGGACGACCTCACCCAGCTCGTTAACAACGAGATCGTCGACCGGCTGGCCTCCGTGGAAGGGGTGGCGGATGTCACGCTTTACGGCGACCAGGAGAAGATCTTCCGGGTCGATGTGGACCAAGGAGCGCTGGCGAGCCGCGGGCTGACGGTCAGCGATGTCGCAGCGGCACTGGAGACGGCTGCGCTGGACGTGCCGGCGGGATCACTCCAAAGTATCCGCCAGGATATCGTGGTACGGGCCACGGCGAGCCTTACGACACCGCAGGCTTTCGAGAACATGCTGATCAGCCGGAACGTGCGCCTGCGCGACGTGGCGACGGTGACGCTTGGTCCCGACGACGGCAATACCACACTCCGCTCCAACGGCGTGCAGGGGATCGGGCTCGGCATCATCCGCCAGGCGCAGTCGAACACGCTCAACATCTCTTCCGGCGTGAAAACGGCCGTGGCCGAAATGCAGGCGACGCTGCCGGAGGGTACGCGTATCGCGATCACCAGCGACGACGCGGTGTTCATCCAGGGCGCGCTGCACGAGGTGGAACTGGCCCTCGGTCTGTCGGCCGGCATCGTGGTGATCGTGATCTATCTGTTCCTGCGCGACTGGCGGGCGACAATCATCCCTGCGCTGACCATGCCGGTTGCCCTGATCGGGACGCTGGTGGCGGTCTATCTTGCGGGCTTCTCGATCAACATCCTGACGCTGCTTGCCATCGTGCTCGCCACCGGTCTGGTCGTCGACGACGCGATCGTGGTGCTGGAAAACATCGTGCGGCGGCGAACGGAGGGCATGGGACCGCGGGCAGCGGCCGTGCTCGGCACGCAGGAGGTGTTCTTTGCCGTGCTCGCGACGACGGCCACGCTGGCTGCCGTGTTCATTCCGCTGTCCTTCCTGCCGGGGCAGATCGGCGGCCTGTTCCGCGAGTTCGGTTTCGTGCTGGCCTTTGCGGTCGGACTGTCCTCCATCACGGCGCTGACGCTGTGTCCGATGCTCGCTTCGCGCATGCTGACGCGGCCGATGGTGGAGAAGCACGGGTTGCTCGGTGCCTTCGGGACAGGGTTCGCGCGGCTTTACGCCACCTGCCTGCGCTTTTGTCTCAATGCGCCTCTCATCGTCGTCCTGGTGTCGCTGGTGTTTTCCTTCGGGGCCTACCAGGCCTTCGGACTGGTCAAGAGCGAGATCACGCCGCGCGAGGACCGTTCGTCCATCATGCTGCGCCTCAGTGCGCCGCAGGGCGTCAGCCTGGATTACACCCAGGACCAGATGCGGCGGGTCGAGGAGAACCTTCAGCCCCTGCGCGACAGCGGCGAAATCCGCAACATCTTCTCCATCTCCGGCTTCGGCAGCAATATCAACAGCGGCTTCATGGTGCTGACGCTCGCCCCCTGGAGCGAGCGGACGCGGACGCAAGACGAAATCGCCCTCGACGTCAACCAGGCCCTGGCCAAGGTACCGGCGCTGCGCGGCTTTGCGCAGCAGGGCAACAGTCTGAAAATCCGTGGTGCGGGCAACGGCCTGCAGATGGCGCTGGTCGGTAACAACAACGAGCAGCTGACGCAGACGGCGCTGAAGATCATTCACGCCATGGAGGACAGCCGCTCCTTCGACACGCCGCGGCTTGCGAACGAGCCGACCCAGGCGCAGCTGTCGGTCAGCATCGACCGCGAGCGTGCCTCCGATCTCGGGATCGAGATCAACGGGCTTGCGACCGCGATGCAGTCGCTGCTGGAAGGGCGCTCGGTCGTCGATGTCTTCGTGAATGGCGACGCGCTGTCGGTGAAGATGAACTCGACCACCCGCCCGCTGGATGACCCGACGGACCTGGAAAACCTGTTTCTGCGGACAGGCGACGGCAAGATCGTTCCCATGTCGACCATCGCATCGCTTGTCGAAACGGCGGTCGCCCCGCAGCTCAACCGCGAGCAGCAGCTGTCGTCCGTTTCATTCCAGGCCAACCTTGCCGACAGTGTCGCGCTCGGTGATGCGGTGGCGGAAGTCACGGCCATCGCCGTGCCGCTGATGCCGCCAGGTGTGCGGCTCATTCCTTTGTCGGAAGCCAAGACGCTGGGCGAAAACTCGAACGCCATGGCGATGACCTTCGGCTTTGCGATCGCCATCATCTTCCTGGTGCTGGCGGCGCAGTTTGAAGGCGTGCTCTCGTCGATCATCATTATGTCCACGGTGCCGCTGGGCCTCGCCTGCGCGGCGATCGCCCTACTGGTCACCGGGTCCAGCCTCAATGTCTACAGCCAGATCGGGCTGGTGCTGCTGGTCGGCGTGATGGCCAAGAACGGCATCCTGATCGTCGAGTTCGCAAACCAGCTCCGTGACCGGGGCGACAGCGTCCGCGTCGCGATCGAGACCGCCTGCCGGATGCGCCTGCGGCCTGTGATGATGACGATGATCGCGACCGTCGTCGGCGGCGTGCCGCTGGTGATGGCGCAGGGGGCCGGTGCAGAGGCCCGAATCGCGCTCGGCTGGGTGATCGTCGGCGGGCTTGGATTTGCGACGCTGGTGACGCTGTTCATCACGCCGGTCGCCTATCTGCTGCTCGCACGCTTCACCACGCCGCATGCCCATGAGGAGCAGCGCTTCCACCAGGAACTTGCCCACGCGACCCGTCCGGGAGAAGAGCCGGAAAAGAAGGAGCGGCCACTGCTCGCCGCAGAATAGGGGCGGCCGGTGCGGTCTTAAAGGTTGACGAAAGGGCTCTTGGTGTCTCCCGGGCTTTCGTCTGGACAAAGCTTGGACGACGCCCTAACCCAGGCACCGATTAGAGCTTTTTGCACGCATTGAAGATCGGGAGACGCGTTATGGCACTGCGGGACGTGAAGCCAGGCCCTCGCAACGAGGAGGGCATTGCGGCCGCGCTCGGGATCCTCAAGCAGGCGTTCGGCGAACGCTTCCAGACAGGCCAGAGCTTTCGCGAGCAGCACGCCCATACGACCACCTATCTTCCGGCGCAGCTTCCCGACGGCGTCGTCTTCGTGGAGTGCGCGGACGACGTGCGGGCGGTCGTGTCGATCTGTGCCAACCATCGCGCCCCGATCATTCCGTTCGGTGTGGGGTCGTCGCTGGAGGGTCAGGTGAATGCGCCCTCGGGCGGCATCTCCATGGACTTTACCCGCATGAACAAGGTGCTGCGCGTCAGCCCGGCCGATCTCGACGTCACCGTCGAGCCGGGGATCACGCGGGAAGAGCTCAACCGCGAACTACGGGCGACCGGGCTGTTCTTCCCCATCGATCCGGGTGCCAATGCCTCGATCGGTGGCATGGCCGCGACACGGGCTTCCGGCACCAATGCCGTGCGCTACGGCACGATGAAGGACAACGTCCTGTCGCTGACGGTGGTCACCGCCACCGGCGAGGAGATCCGAACGGCGCGTCGGGCCAAGAAATCATCGGCGGGGTATGACCTCACGCGGCTGTTCGTCGGATCGGAAGGCACGCTCGGCGCCATTACCTCGGTCACGCTGCGGCTGCAGGGCATACCGGAGAAGATCGGGGGAGGCGTCTGCGCCTTCCCGAGCGTCGAGGCTGCCTGCAACGCGGTGATCATGACCATCCAGATGGGCATTCCGGTTGCTCGCATCGAGCTGCTCGACGACGTGCAGATCCGCGCCTGCAACGCCTATTCCGGACTTTCCTATGCGGAGAAGCCGACGCTGTTCCTGGAATTCCACGGGACGGACGAGACAGTCGCGCTCCAATCGCAGCAGTTCGGGGAGATCGCAGATGAGTGCGGCGGCGAGGCATTTCACTATACAGCCAACGCCGAGGAGCGGGCAAAGCTCTGGAACGCCCGCCACAATGCCTATTGGGCCGGCCGGGCGCTCGCTCCCGAGCTCGACGGATTGTCGACCGATGTCTGCGTGCCGATCTCGCGTCTGGCCGATTGCGTGGTCGAAACCCAGGCGGACATCGCGCGGGAAGGCCTGCTGGCGCCGATCGTCGGTCATGCGGGCGATGGCAATTTCCACGTGCTTGTCCTGTTCGACGGCAAGGATCCCGCTTCGGTCTCCAAAGTGGAAGCCTTCACCGAGCGTCTGAACCGCCGTGCGCTGTCGATGGACGGCACATGCACCGGCGAACACGGCATCGGGCAGGGCAAGATGGCCTTCCTCGAAGAAGAGCTGGGCGGCTCCCTCGACCTCATGCGCGCCATCAAGCGCAGCCTCGATCCGGATAATATCTTCAATCCGTCCAAGATCTTCCGGATGGTGCCCTGAGCGGGTGCGGTAAGGTTGACTTGTCTGTCGGCCTTATGGAACTAGTCTTTTCCTAACGAGCAAGGAGATGCCGACATTGTTCGGACGCATCATGTTGGCACTGGGTGGGTTGGTCGTGTTGGCGCTGTTTACGGCGCTTCTCGCTCCGTTCTTTGTCAACTGGTCGACATTCCGGCTCGGCTTCGAGGAACAGGCTAGCCGGCTTCTCGGCAAGAAGGTCAGCGTGCACGGCAGCGTCGATGCGCGCATCCTGCCGTTTCCCTCGGTGACGCTGCACGATGTGCGGATCGGTCAGGACGTCGACGGCAAGCCGCTGATGGAAGTGGCACGCTTTTCCATGGACATGGAGCTGGCGCCCTTCCTCTCTGGCGAAGCACGCATCTTCGACATGCGCATCGAGGAGCCCAAGGCGCGGCTTCGCATCCTCAAGGACGGCACGCTGGACTGGATGCGGGGCAGCCGTGCGGCCCTGCCTGCCGATGCCGTGGTGATCGAAGACGTCCACGTGACGGGCGGCGAGATCGACCTCATCGACGAGCAGAGCGGCCAGGCGCGGCGGATCACGGATTTTTCGGCTAATCTTGCGGCAGACAGCCTGCGAGGCCCTTGGCGCGGCGAAGGCAATGCCACGCTCGACGGCTATGAGGCGAAGTTCAACCTCTTGAGTGGCGAGGCCAATACGGTCGCCCGAACCATGCCGCTGCGGCTGCGCATCACGCCGGACTTCCAGCCCGTCGAGGTCGAGTTCGACGGAACGCTGACGACGGTGGACAACAAGCCAGCATATGATGGCGGTTTCAACCTGCATTTCACGCAGGAGGAGGACGAGAGCGAGCCCGTCAGCCTGCCGCCGGCAGGGCCCCGGGTGAAGGGCGACTTCCAGCTTACCAACGAGCGGATCCGCATTCCGCAGTACCGCCTCGAAGTGGGAGCCCTCGACAATCCTTACGTGGTGACCGGGGAGGCGACGCTCGATACGGGCCTCAAGCCCGAGTTCCTGCTGACGGCGGAAGGGCAGCAGATCGACGTCAACAAGCTCGGCGAGGGACCGCAGGCCAAGACCGGTCGCGATCCGGCCGCTTCGGCACAGCGTCGGATCAATGCCTTCCTGAAGATGGCGGCGTCGATCCCTATTCCGCAGGTTCCGGGGCGCGCGAGCCTGAAGCTTCCGGCGATTGTCATCAACGACACGACGATCCGCGACATCCGCCTCGACGTGCGGCCGGCCGGACATGGCTGGACCGTCGACAACGGCGTCGCGACCCTTCCGGGTCGCACCCAGCTGGAGGCCAAGGGCGCGCTCAACCTCCGCGACCGGGTCTCCTTCACCGGCGATATGCTCGTCGCGTCAAGCCAGCCGTCCGGCCTTGCCGACTGGCTTTCGGGTCGAGTGGACCCTGCCATCCGGCAGCTGCGGTCCGCCGGGTTTTCAGCCCGGGTGAACCTTACGCCGCAACTGCAGCGCTTCGACAACCTGGAGATCGCCATTGGTGCCGCGACGCTCAAGGGGCGCGTGGAGCGGCAGTCGCCGGCAAACCATATGCCGAACCTTTCGATGACGCTTGCCGGCAACGAGATCGACATCGATGCCATGCGGGCGCTCGGATCGCTTTTGACCGGTGATGATGCGGGCCAGGACATTCTTGATCATCGCATCGCCGCGACTCTCAAGGCGGACCGCTTCACAGCCTTCGGCGTTGCCGCCTCCAAGGTCGATACCGCGTTCACGATCGCAGAGGGCGTGTTGTCGCTCGAGCGGCTGAACGTCGGCGATATCCAGGGTGCCAATATTGCGGCCAAGGGCCGCATCGAGGGCTCGCTGCTATCCTACGCGGGGTCCGGGAGTGTCGCGCTGAAGTCGAAGGATCCGTCGGCCTTCCTGTCGATGCTGCGCGAGAGGCTTCCTGCCCATCCGCTGCTTTCGCGGATGGAGCGCAATGCGAGCTGGTACGCCAACTCGGATCTGCGAGCGGATATCACCGTCGGTGGTGCGCCTGGTGGTGTCGACGTCACGCTCAAGGGTACGACCAACGGGAGCCAGCTGGCTGGCGAACTGAAGCTGCCGGGGGTGTTGAACCTGACAGGCGGCACTGCGCTGTCCCTCAACGCACGCCTCGACAATCCTGAATCTTCCGTCCTGCTCGGTCAGGCGGGTCTCGATCCTCTGCCCTTTGGCGGTGATGGTGCCGGCGCGCTGGTGCTCGACGTGCAGCAGGGCGCGAGTGGCCCTGCCGCGACCAGCCTGTCGTTCAAAACGCCGAAGACAGCGTTTGAAGCGAAGGGCGCGGTCACCATCCAGAACGATGGCTTCGGCGAAGGTCAGGCGCATGTGACGCTCAACAGCGAAGACCTCGATCCCTATCTGCTGACGATGGGAGTGGGGATGCCGCAGTTCGGCGACGGCCTTGCGACAAGCGTGGCGGGGGATGTCAAACTGACGCCCGAGCGCGTGGAGGTGAGCGGGCTGTCCGGCAAGATCGCGGGCAATGGTTTCCGAAGCGTGCTGTCGATGGACCGGACGGCGCCAAGCCAGCCGGTCACCGGCAGTCTTCAGATGGACACCCTCGATCTTCCCTGGCTGGCGGAGGGTGTCTACGGGCCCATCTCCGATCCCTCCACCGGCGCGTATTCTGGCAAACCCCTGGCACTGCGAATGTTTGGCGAAGCCGATGTGTCGCTCGACGTGAAGGCCGGCGCTCTGCGGGCCGGGCCGCTTGGCAGCGCCAGCGATTTCGGCGGCAAGGTCACCTACCGAAGCGGTACACTGACGGTGGACAATGCCATCGGAAAATGGCTCGGCGGAACGATCGGCGGGCGCGTGATGATGTCGAACGGCGAGGGCGCCGGGATCCTGCAGCTGCGTGTTGCTGCGGAGAATGCAGACCTCGCGCCGATCATCTGGGCCCGGGACGGCAAGCCTGTTGCGACCGGCAAGATGTCCTTCGGGCTATCGGCAGAATCGACTGGCAAGACGCTGTCGGACCTCCTGCATGCCGCGAGCGGCTCGGGCGAGCTGCGCCTGAAGGACCTGGCGATTGATAGGCTGAATGCCAATGCCATGACGCCGCTGATGGCCGCCGCAGACAGGCTGCAGGGCGAGATTACCGAGGAGCGGGTACGACCGCTCGTGCCGCCCCTGATCCATGCCGGCCGCACCCAGGTTGGCGACGTTACCGTGCCCTTCACAATCGCTGGCGGAGAAGCAAGGGCTCAAAACGTGACGGCCGGGGCGGGATCGACCAAGCTGTTGGGCGAGGGGCGTCTCGACCCGTTGGACGACCAGATTTCGGCCGAGCTCGGCCTGACCTTCGACCCGGGCGACGAGGCCATTGCGGGCGGCGATCCGACCATCCGCCTCGCCTATTCCGGCTCTCTTGAGGCGCCACAGGAGCGGCTCGACCTCGCCGACATGAGCAACTTCCTGTCGCAACGCGCCTTCGAGCAGGAACGCCGCCGCGTGGAAACGCTGCAGGCCAGCGTGCTGGAAAAACAGCGCCTGCGTCGAGAGGCAGCGCTTTACACGTTCCGGGCGACGGAACGGCAGGCAGCGCGCGAGAAGGCGGAGATCGAGGATAGGGCACGACGCGAAGCGGAGGCAGCCGCTGCGGCTGCCAAGGCCCAGGAGGAGCGTTTGCGCCAAGCAGCCACGCCGCAGCCGTTCGTGCTTTCGCCGATACCGGATACGTTCAATGCTCCCGATGTCCAACCCTCGCCGGGCGGACCGTCTTCGGCGCCGTCGTTCAACCTGCCGGGCGTGCAGCCGTAACGCCGCGTCGCCACGGCGATCTGCGGGACAACGGACCGTCGGTTAAGGCCAAGGTTATGTTTGAAGGTCTCTCTAGGTGGGCTTCGGCGGCTTCTTAAGCCCAATGCCGTGGCCTGACTTCAGCCATGCCAGAACATGTAGCCGCAGGGCGGAGGAGAGATTGTTGCCCTCGCTGCGGGTATCGTCCACCTCAGCGATCAGTGCCGCCAGGCTGACGTTGCGGGCTCCGGCTATCGCTTTCAGCTCCAGCCAGAACTCGTCTTCAAGAGAAAAACTTGTGCGGTGACCGTGCAAGGTCGCAGAATGTTTTCGGATCAAGTGTCGCCCCGTCACCTTCATGGTGATTGATAGAGCGCTATTGAGATCGTCAGCTGCGCTCCGTCAAGGCGATGGCACGAGCGCGGCTAAAGAAGCCTTAACAGTGTTAGTCCTTGTCCCGAAAAGGCTTTTCCAGCTTGCCCTGGTCCAGGGTTTTCTCAGTGAGCTCGTTCCTTGCCTGGGTGAGCGACCGCTCGACTTTGGTACGGCCGAAGGTCAGGCGGTTCTGTTCCGCCTGTTTTTCCTTGTCGGATCGCCGCTTGTCCTTGCGGACCTGGCGAAGGTTGACGAGTTCGGCACTCATGGCTTTCGCCCTGGCTACTGCTTCTTGCGGAAGGAGTCGAGGGAGACCACAGACCCGGGCTTTTTGTCTTCCGATGCGTCCGCTTGCGATTCGGCAGGCTTAGCGACCGGATCGAGCGGGATTGCCGTGATTTCAGCGGTTACTTCTTCTTCCTCGTCGGACAGCGGCACCTCGAACTCAAGCTCGAAGTTCACCGACGGGTCGTAGAAGCCGCGGACGGCATTGAACGGGATGACCAGACGCTCCGGCGTGTCGGAGAAGGAGAGGCCGATCTCGAACTGGGTCTCGTTGACCTTGAGATCCCAGAACTGGTGCTGGACGACGATCGTCATCTGCTCCGGATATTTCGACTTCAGGTGCTGGGAGATCCGCACGCCCGGTGCACCGGTCAGAAATGTAATGAAGAAATGATGGTCGCCAGGAAGTCGGCCGGTCGCCATGACTTCGGACAAAACCTTGCGGATGACGCCACGCAGCGCGTCCTGCGCCAGAATATCGTAACGGATGTGATCCTGCCCCATTCGGTCCTGTCTTTCCTTGTCGTCTCGCTGGAGACGTTATGCCATGAGTGTCGCGCGCGGAAAAGCCCGCGGCGGCGTTCGAGTCAGGCACCATAATAAGCGAGCGGAGGACGAAGGTGAAGGCTTCTGTTGCCAGGTGCCTTCGGACCCCGCCTCAAGGGGCTAACCTAGAGGGCTTGGTTCGGATTTCCCGCACCGCCGTTAGGCAGCGAGAGCGTAACCCTTAGCGTTGTTGTCGTTTGCAACTACACTGTTTGACCCGATAACGGTGGTATCATGCCGAGCAAAAGTTCGATCTTTACGCCCTTGTCGATCCTATTTCGCCCCCATCAGAAGCCGGTCCTGTTCCCAACAATGGAAAGGCCGACCGGTTTTTGGTGGAGGCGCCGGGTACCGCCCCCGGGTCCAATAGGTTTATTACACCGGCCGTTTATTGCCATAGCCGCACCGAAGTCCGGCACAGTTCATATAGGCCGTTCTTGGCCTCATGAAAAGAGGTGAGCATCATTCCTTTGCGCTTTCACTGGCGAAATCGATGTGTCGCCTCTAGTTAAGGTCGCAAGGCCGGCAGCCGGCTACGGTAAAGACATCTGGAGGAGTAATCTCATGGGCAAGCGGATCTTATTCACGGGCGGCAGCGGCAAGGCGGGCCGGCATGTGGTGCCTTATCTCCTTGGGAAGGGCCATGAGGTGCTGAACCTCGATCTGGTGCCTCTCGACTGCCCGGGCGTCAACACGCTGACCACCGACCTTCGCGACAGCGGCGAGGTGTTCAATGCGCTCTCCATGCATTTCGACTTCAAGGGGCTTGAGAGCGGACAGGGTCCGGCGAGTGTGGACGCGGTGGTACATTTTGCGGCGGTGCCACGCATCCTGCTGCGTCCGGACAATCTCACCTTCCAGGCGAATGTCACCTCGACCTACAATGTCATCGAGGCAGCGATGAAGCTCGGGATCCGCAAGGTCATCATCGCGTCGAGCGAAACCACCTACGGGGTCTGCTTTGCAGAAGGCGACAAGGACTATCACTCCTTCCCGCTGACCGAAGAGTATGATGTCGATCCGATGGACAGCTACGGCCTGTCCAAGGTGGTCAACGAGAAGACGGCGCGGGCGTTTGCCATGCGGTTCGGCGCCGACATCTACGCGCTGCGAATCGGCAATGTGATCTCGCCGGAAGACTACAGCCAGTTCCCGGGCTATCTCGCGGACCCGCCGTCGCGCAAGCGCAATGCCTGGAGCTATATCGACGCCCGCGATCTTGGCCAGATCGTTGATCGCTGCATCGACAAGAGCGGTCTCGGGTTCCAGGTGTTCAATGCCGTCAACGACACGATCACGGCGCGGGAGCCGACGCGGGACTTCCTTGCCCGCTTTGCGCCGGGCACGCCGATCGAAGGAGACATGGGCGAGTTCGAGGCGCCGATCAGCAACCGGAAAATCCGGGATGTTCTGGGCTTTGCCGAGGAGCACAACTGGCGCGACTACGTGCCCGCGTAAGCCAGCAGCGCCAGCAAAAGCTTGGAAAAGCCTGGGCGGCGGTTTGCCGTCCGGGCTGGGAATCGTCTATAAAGCAACCAGTGTCGCGACCACCGCGGCACCCGGACGCTCGGCAGGATCCATGAAGCAGTATCTCGACCTTCTTCGCCATGTGATGGAACAGGGAACCGACCGCGGCGACCGCACCGGCAAGGGCACACGTTCCGTGTTCGGCTACCAGATGCGCTACGACCTGGGGCAGGGGTTTCCTGTGCTGACCACCAAGAAGCTGCATCTGCGGTCGATCATCCATGAACTGCTCTGGTTCCTGAAGGGCGACACCAACATTGCCTACCTGAAGGCCAACGGCGTTTCCATCTGGGACGACTGGGCCGACGAAAACGGCGATCTCGGGCCGGTCTACGGTCACCAGTGGCGCTCCTGGCCGACGCCGGACGGTCGGCATATCGACCAGATTGCCCAGCTCATCGAGGGGCTGAAGGTAAACCCGAACTCCCGCCGTCATATTGTGTCGGCGTGGAACCCCGGCGAAGTCGACGAGATGGCGCTGCCACCATGCCACTGCCTGTTCCAGTTCTACGTGGCGGACGGCAAGCTGTCGTGCCAGCTGTACCAGCGTTCCGGAGACGTGTTTCTCGGCGTGCCCTTCTTTTCCGACAGCGGGTCGGTATCTTCGATCGGAAGTGATTGTAATATCACAATCCATTGAAGCCTCGTCAAGTGTACCGGTATAGCTGCGGCTACTGAGTTGGCGGGCGCGCGGTTGGTAAGCCATCGGCGGTATCGGGTGGTTCAACAGCCGCGAAGGATTCGTGGTCGTTTCGACCTCTGGTTTTATCATTTGAATTTTTGCAATTTCCGACGCCTTGCACCAGCGGCTTGTGGGCGTCACGATCTCGTATAGATTAGGAAAGACTCATGGCTCGTCACCCGGAATTCCAGTATTTGGATCTTGTCGAACACGTACTTAAGAATGGCGACAGGCGCATTGATCGTACGGGCGTGGGAACTCTAGCGTCGTTCGGCGCCATGATGCGGTTCGACATGAGCGACGGTACTTTTCCCGTCTACACCACGAAGCGGGTGTATTGGAAAACAGCCGTGAAGGAGATGCTATGGTTTCTGACCGGGCAGACTAATATCCGATCGCTGCTGCAGGAAAACGTAAAAATCTGGACGGACTGGCCTCTCGACAAGTTTCGGAAGGCTACCGGTTCGGATATCAGTCAGGATGATTTCGAGGCGCGCATACTTGCTGACAGCGAGTTTGCATTACAATGGGGCGATCTCGGCCCAGTTTATGGCAAGCAGTGGCGCCGTTGGGTTGGCCCCGATGGCAAAGAATATGATCAGATTGCCGCGATCATCCAAACTTTGCGGTCGAACCCTACAAGCAGGCGCATGCTATTCCACGCGTGGAATGTAGCCGATCTTGATCAAATGGCCCTAAATCCCTGTCACAATTTCTATCAGTTTTTTGTTGGCGGCTTGAACGACCTGCAACCGGGCGGAAAGCCGCGGCTATCGCTGATGGTTGGAACGAGAAGCAACGACTTAGGGCTTGGTAATCCATTTAATACCTGTCAGCAGGCAGCGCTGCTGGCGATGGTCGCGCAACAGGCAGATATGGAACCCCATGAGCTGATCTGCGTCGGCGGCGACGTTCACCTCTATCTCAATCACATCGAGCTTGCCGAGACGATTTTGAAGCGTGAGCCTCGACCGTTTCCAAAGCTGCGCCTACTACGCAGACCGCAGAGCATAGACGGCTATCGGATCGAAGACTTCGAAGTTCAGGGATATGACCCTCACCCCGCCATCCAGGCACCGGTGGCGGTTTGAAATGGAGGGGCTCCTATCGAAGCGGCTTGAAGGCGAGCTTCGTAACGATTTGGAGCGAGGAACTATCGTCTGGAACGAGCTCGGAATCGTAAACCGGGCCATCTACGCCTGTCGTCTTGGGGTCAGTAGGAGAGCGCTTCCGCAAGGTGTGCTTCAACGATTCGATGGCTTTGGCCCCAAGAAAGCATCGACCGAAAGTGTCCTTCGATCGATGTTGGAGCAAGACTTTCAAAACGGAGACCTGACCTTTTCTAGGCCCGGCTTCATCGACAAACGGCACTATGCAAATCGGGCGGCCTGCAGCAACACCCAGTACTACAAGAAACTTTTTGACGAGTACGAAGCCAAGGCGGGTGCCGTCCCCACATCAATCTACCTTGTCCAACTGCTCTCTCGTGACTTCGCGGCAGGCACTCTGCCCTTCAGCCGCGGCGGAAAGATCGACCGGTCGCATTATGCAGTTCAGCTCGGAGTCACCAAATCTGGACTCACGCCGCATATCCCTGTGTTCCAAGTTTTCGAAACGAAACTAAGAGGAACTGGCCGCTATCGCGACGACGACCTCGAAAAGATGGCGAAATGGCTGCAAACAAACTTCGAGGAAGGCTTGCTTCGGTTCAACACGAGCGGCAAGCTCGTGCGGCAACAGTTTAAGGATGCTTTTGGCATCACTGGCTCCGATTTCGAAACCCGCTACCCAGCCGTAGGTGGCCTAATTCAGAAATATGAAGCTCTCCACAAGCGGCGCTTACTCGAAGCTAGTTCGCACCTGGGCGCAGCCAAATCGAACACCACAAAGAAGCGTATCTCAGCCAAGGCTGAATGCCATCTTAAGCATGAGATGCGGCCAGGCGGGCCGCTCGCGGTCTCAGAACAACCTCCTTCAGCATCATTTTCGCCTCAGGTCGCCGCGAGCCAATCAGCAATATGTAATGACATCGCGACGAGGCCGTCGCCGGAGGAGGACAATGGTGCCCACGACGATTTCATCGAAAAGGGTCTTCCGAGGCCCGCTAAACCCAGCAAGAGTAATTTAAATTCACAACCCGATCGGTTCGGGCTCGCCTCCCAGCCCCAGCCCCAGCCCCAGCCCAATGTCACAGAGAGAACCACCACAGGCTCAAAAGAACGACTTCAACAGCTAGGGGTGAGCAGCAAACTGTCCACCGCAGAACCTGCGGCAACAAGCAAGCCTGCCGGTGCGGCTGCCGCTACGACCCCTGAGAACAGCGTGTTGATGTCAAAGCATCCGGCGCTTCGTAAACACCAGTTCTACGAGGTCGGATCGACCCGACAAAGGCTCGTGGAAATGTTGAATCAACACTTCGATCACGACCGGTCTGCACCGTTGGTTCAACGAAAACTGGCCATTGCCCTGAATGTAACCGAAACATCAATCAGCATTAATTATCGCGATGTCGTAAAGGACTATCGGGAATGTGCGAACGGCAACATGCCAGAGACGTTCGTCCCGGTAGATGCCGACCTCATTGCACGATATCCGGGGATCGAGAAGCACCAGTATTATCCTTCAGAGAGTACTAGGGGTCGGCTTGTTACGATACTGAATAAGGATTTGGTCAGCGGCACGATCCCACGCAGCCGAGGTGGAAAGATCGATCGGCAAGCGCTATCCGCGAGATTTGCGTTCGCGTCCAACGCGATGAGCAACTATGTTGATATCCTGCGTGACTACGAGTCCGCAACAGGCGGTCTGCATAACCGTCATGCACGTCGCCTTCCCGAAATGGAAGCATTCCTCGCCGCGTCGTTCCAAGACGGGACATTGGAAGTCCGCAACGGAAAGGTCGCCCGTCTTCAATTCCATCGGCATTTCGGGCTTTCTGAGAACAAGACAATACTCGTCCGCAACCCCGCCATTCTCGCGCTACTGACGAGATACGACGACCTGGTGAAATCGACTGGGTATCTTCCGAACCGAATAGTGCCAGAGATCAAGCTTCTCAGGGCTGTCCTTAAAGACGATCCACCGATCTTCAAGACCGGCCTGTCTATCGACAGGAAGAGTATCTCAAGAATTACAAAAATATCGTTGGGCCGCATTGTGCGGCCGCCTTTCGCGCAGGTTCTCGAAGACGCCGACATCCGTCTCGTTCAGCACGTCGAAAGCGACGATCTGTGTCGTGTCTTCGCTGGACGGCTATTTACCCTGCGTTCCCTCCTGGATTCTGGATGGTCGCACCAGTTTCTAAAGCGGGTGGCCGATGGCTTCCAAAAGATCTACGGTACGAAGAGTCCGGACAAGGCGAAGGTTGCCTATAATAGTTTAATTGAAATACTCCGGTACATAGGGGGCTCAGACGATCCATCGTGTCGGGCCGTCCAGTCGGCTATGAACATTGTTAGAGTCCGTTCAGTCCGGCCACAGGACTGGACACTTGCCACGCAAGCATACTCGACCTGGATCGATGACCGCGATGATCTCAAAGGGGGGACATCGAAGACAAAGCTAGGTTCCGCGAACAATGTTTTAAGACATCTCGGCAACCTTGGTGTTTTTCCAGAACTCGAGATGGCGCTGAGAGCTAAAGGCGAGGCAAGCTCGCACAGGCGCACGTTGGCGCAGGCACCAGCCTCGGAAGGGGTCGATGATTATCTTGCGTTTGCCACAGCCATGCTTCACGAAGCTGCAAAGCTCCGACAGGTCGATATCGATACAGATGACGAGGCAGGTTTTCTGCAGACATTGCGTGCGGAACTGTCGTCCGCCAATTTGGGTGCAGACGACAGCCCGGCCAAGGTCATCCTCCATGTATTGAAGCGCCGGCTAAAGTTGATCGAAGATGCACTCGCTGCTTTTTACGTGCGCTGGCGGCGTAAATGGGAGCGGGGGCAGGAGCTCCTCCAAGTTGGCGAAAGCGTGGGTGCGGATTGGGAGCAGACTTTCTTCGCTGGCTCGCGCAATGAATATGTTCGGCGAAGTGAGATGCGGGCATTTTTCCCGGTTGATGACTCGGACCGTGCAACCGCCAATCTCATCAGACTGGTCTCAGACAAGTTTAATGGCATTTATCCCTCCCAGAATCAGGGGAATGTGCATTTCGGACAGTTCTTTGCGAAGCGCGCGCTGGAGTTAGGGGGCAAAGTCGAGCTCCAGGCGATGATCACGCCGCATCCCCATGCGGTCTACGCACTCATACTTCTCTATCTGTGTGGGTCGGGAGCTAACATGGCAGTTGGTCGAACCTTGTTCGTCGACGCGATGGAGCCGTCGCAAATTGCCGGAGCCACTCATATAACTGGTGAGAAGGCGAGAGCGGGCGGCAAGCCGATCCATGCGCATCTTGACACTCGGTCCCACGCAGTGATGGGGATGAACTGGTTGCTGCAGGCATCAGCCAGCGTTCGCCTAGAGCTAAATTCGGACGACAGAAAGCTTCTTTTTGTCGTGAATCAGCGTTCCGTCGGACGGCCAGTAGAGGAATACAATCTACGGGCCTTTTTGAAACGGATCGCGGACAACATACCGGAAATTGCCGAGCTTGGAATCACACCGGCCATGCTGCGACCGACCGTCCTGCTGATCGCGGCACTCGAAGGTGATGCCGACGCACATCGAGCCGCGGCTCTCGGACAACATGGGCTAAATGTCGGGCAAGGGTATATCGCCCATCCACCGACGCGTTACATGAATGACGAGGGCATTCGAGACTTCGTGGACAGCTTGGAGGTTGCATCCTTTTACGCCGAGCAAGATGTCACGGAATGGCTTGGCTTCACGAAGGCCGACATCGATGTCAAGATAGAGAACTTGATGGAGACTGGTCTGGGGACGTTCTGTCGAGACCTTCATGGACGCCCTGGCAACGACGGTGGAAAGTGCCGCACGTTCGACTGCTGGAACAATTGCCCACAGCTCGTCGTGATTGCTCGAAAGAGAGATCTCGCCTTCCTGATAATCTGGAGGGCCTCGCTGATCGAAGCCGAGCCTTTATGGATACTCGAGCGGAAAGAGCGGTGGTACGCTCTTTGGTTCCCGTGGCTGGAATTTATACGGACTGTCGAGCGGAAGATATTGTTGACAGCCATGGGCGGGATCTGGCGCGAAGCGACCGCAATAGCTGCGGAGATCATGGCTCATCCCAATTTTAAACCTAGGAGGCCTCACTGATGGCACTGAAGGTGGCAGGTCTGACGACTACGTCATCTCCGCGTCGGCTGCACAAGCGTGATGCGAAGTGGCTCCAAGACGAATATGAAGCGACGACCTGGGTGATAACTGACACGATCGGCGAGGGGTTCGCTGAGACGGTCGATTTTCATGTCCCACTTCCGAACGGTCGCTACTTGACGGAGGAGCCTGAGCTATACCGCACGGTTAAAGAGTTCATATTCTGGATCCGCGAGGGGCCTTACACCCGTATCGACGACGCCGCCCGGCACAAGCAGTATGCTCTGTCGATCATACAGATCGCTTGGGGTCTTGTCGCGAGAGGCTATAGTTCGTTTGCCGGACTGTCCAAAGATGTGGTCCACGAAATCTGTGAGGGAAGTAAGAAAGGCCGAGACGGCATTACCAGCGCATCGCTCCTTCTTAGGACAGTACTTGATGGGTACGCTTCTTGGAGCGAGGTGCCATTGCAATTTGCAGCAGGGAAAAGTTTTGACTTCCCGCGTTTGGTCTCGGCCCTGCACATTCCTGATGGCTGGGACAGGCCTCCGCTTCGAAGAGAGATAGCCTACGCTACGGCCCGGCTGAACGAAAAGATGATGGCCCGTGCCGGCCCGAAACAGGTCACGGTGCAAAACGTACACCTAATCACCATCATTTTCGAAGCGCTTTTTCAGCTCCGCCACTTCATGGAGTCGGATTCAATAGAATTCGATCCCTTCGACGATGGCGCCTATGCGATGGCGGTCAGCCTCGGTGCGAATACTGTTCCTACACCTATCGCGCCCCCCGAGCTCGTCCTCAAGTTCATCCGTGAGAGCGCCAATTACATCGTCCGAAACGCGCGAAGGGTGACCGCGCAGTACCTCAAGGTAAGGGCGAGCGCGGGGACCGAAGCGTGGAGCGAGCTTACCGCCCGAGAAGCCAAGGCGCAGGTGAAGTGGGTCGCGGACGCGGCTTTCGTGCTTATCGCGGCGTTCACCGCACGCCGCCTTGAGGAAATCTACAAGTTACGTAGGAGCTGCCTTAAAGGCAGTGACGAGCACGGATGGTGGATGGAAGTCTACATCGAAAAGTTAAGAGAATGGACTTGGATACCTGTTCCCCGGATCGTGGCGCGGGCTGTCGAGGCGATGAAATCGATGGACGCCGAAAATCCGGACGTCAGCCAGTCCCTTTTTACCTTGAACGATCCACTGACTGGAAGGCGCATCAAGCTCAAGCATCGGATGAAGTCTTTTGCCGAAAAGCTTGGCGCAGACGCATACGTCGGTCGTGGTGGAGTACCACTCAAATGGAACTGGACGCCGCGCCAGTTTCGCCGATTCTTCGCAGTTTTGTACATCTACCGGTGGTTTGGAAAGAAGGAGACACTGGCTCACCACCTTCGGCATCATGATCTTCAGACGGCTAACGACTACCTCCGACTGGACCCAGAGGTGTCGGATATATGGCTCAAGGAGATCGCCAACTACAAGACCTTTGTTGCCGAGCGTGTGGCCGCCAACGACGGATCCTTTGCCGGCCCGATGGGAGATCGCCTGCAGAAATACATCGAGCGCGTGCGTCGCGTGCTCGATCAGAACGTCATGATCGTCCCGGAAGAAAAGGCGGAAGTAATTCTGCGACTCATGAAGAGGCTGCATCTGGTCGTGACTGTGAAGGGCTGGGTGACGTGCTGCTGCCCGGCCACACAAGGAGGCTGCGAGCGGGCGGCCTGTCGAAAAGAAGCGGGCTTTGCATCTGGTTCGGTCGGGCCGGACTTCGTGGCAGCAGGACCGTCGATATGTCCTGGATGCCCATGGGCACTCGTCTCTGAGGGGAATGTCGACTTCATGGAACTTGAACTCGAGGAACTGACCAATACCGCGGCACAAGCTTCGGGCGTCTTCGCCGAACTAGCCTCTGAGAAGGTCGTGGTGCTCTCGCGGTATCGTGAATCCTTGAGAGGGAGTTTCAATAGTGGGGGATCGAATGGAACAGAGCCTCTCGACACGCATCGCGGCACGGATAGCGCTGGTAACAAAATGGTTAAAGACACAGGTGCCGTCGGACCTTGATGACATACCGACTTCACTCAATGGATGGCGCCAATACCATAAGCCGGAGCTTGGGATTTCGCGGATCGGTTCGAAGCATGGGTTCACGACTACAGATCCTGACCTTGGGGGCGAGGTAGCAAAGCTCCAAGTCTTGATCACGGCTCTGAACGAGAAGAGGGGCAAGGAAACCAAAGCGAAGTCGAAAAATAAAAGGCGGCCCTACAAGCCCGAGGCGACGCGCCGCCGGCTCGCTGAGCATGAACGCGATGCGGCGCTCCTGGACCTCAATAAAGTCGCCGGGCAGTGGCATGTGGCCCGCGATGAGCTGGCGCAGATGACCAAGAGGGTCGGCAATCTGGAGGTGGATAGGCGCGAGCTTCAATCAATGCTTAGGGAACACGACGATCGGATCCAGTACTTGCTCGGACGTCTCCGCCAAGTTGGGATAAGGGAAGTGTAGGATATGGAAGAGGAGAGCATCTACGATAGGCTTTCACGGCTCATAGCAGCGAACTTTAATGGTGAATTTCCCCGATGGACCAAGCGCGGCGTCTGCAGGAAATGGGTCGCCGCATTGATTGGCTGCAGACCAGCGACTTTAAGTTCCAGCGAGAAGTTGAAGAAAATGCTCGTAGCTTGGGAGTCTCTTAGAAAGGCGACATCTCAGCCGGCGGCAGATGGGCTCGAGTCGGCGAATGACAATGTGACGCTGATGCGGCGTCGCGACCGCGAGGCCCGTATCATATGGGCTCAAGTCAAATTAAATCGACAAATCTGGACGGTCCCGACGATTGTATCACATTCATCTGAGCAGCACTACAATGACTGGTTTCGTTTTCTCGTGTTCAAAAAGAGGAGAGAACCGACGTCAGTCGACGAGAGCGCAAAGCACATCCGGCAGTTCCTGAAATTCTGCAGAAAGTACAAAATAGCACTTCGCGAAGTCGACGATGACGTACTCCTCGCATGGCGAGAAGAGCTTAGAGCGCGCGGGACGACGACGCCTCGTCGAAATACCCTGCTACGTACAGTCCATGCCTTTTTCAAATGGACCGCGGTCGAGAATATCTACAAGCATATCGCTCAGGTCGGTCGTCCTAGCAACTATGCGGAGTCGATGGTCGACTATAGATTTCCGATTTCTTCCGAGGAGGTTATGGTCGTTACAAGCCGTGGAAACAAGCGCTTTCACTGGGTCTGGCCATTTCTCGAGACCGGACCCGGAGCACGGTACGGCCGTCGACATACCCCTACGCTGGAGGAGATCGACCGCATCTATGCCTTTACCGACCTTGAGAAGCACGGAATTCGCAACGTCATCATTATGAACTGGGCACTTAGGACCGGAGCGCGCGTCAGTGAAATCCTCGGACTTAAGTGCGACGATTTGCCTAGAGAAGACCAGTATGCCGAGCTGATCGAAAAGGATCAGTGGACCATCAACCTAAAAAAACGAAAATGGCACAAAGAAGGTGGCGTTCTATACGTTCCGGCCGATGTCATCTGGGACACGATCAACTATATTGAAAAACAGCGGACAAAAATAATAGCGAATAGTCACTGTAAGGACCAGGGCGCCATATTTCTCTCAGAACGAGGCACCCCGCTCGTGGCTGACTCGGTCAGCCGTATATGTAACAAACTATTCAATGCAGCGGACGTAGACAGGGCGAACATCCATCGGCTTCGAGCTCGCTTTGCACATAATGCCGTAGAAACCGCTTTGAACCACCTAGAGCAGGCAGGCGTCACGCTTGACCCCTCGTCAGGATGGCACCAGACGGCTCTGGTCATCGCTGCGGAAATGATGGGACATACTTCAACACGATCGCTTGAGCCGTATTTGCATGACATTATGTTTCGCAGGACCGAGATCGCGCGTTTGCGGACGCAGGGGGCCGTGATCGAGCCCCAAGAGGACCGGGCCGCAGAAAAGGAGAATATCATCGTGCTCGGCAAGAAGATCGCGGAGTTGATCGAAGCCGGCAACGAGGCCGAGGCGCGTAAGATGGCGAGGTTTATCGCAAACTCCATCGACAGGCGGTTGCTGTGGAAGGATCCGGTGGCGATGGCCGCCTGAGTAGCGATTTGGTTCAGGCGTGCTTCGCAAGGCGCCGCCCTGAATTCGTCGGTAACGGCTGATCCAGATTTTCAGCATATGTACGTGGAAGCAGTGTGGCTCAGCGTTGGGTTGATCAGGGAGGAAGAATTTATGTCCGACATACAGCGGTGCGCGACGTGACGGACCTACTGCTCATCGAGACCTGTTTTGATCTTGGCTTTGAGGAGGGGTTAGGTGCCGGCGGAACTGAAATGAAGATAGTCAAACGAGATTTTGCGCCACACGAGGGTGGTCTCGTCATTGGGCATCTCATGCTTGATTCGATCTACGTCGAGGTGAAATGCCAAATCTACGACTTCCCTGCGAAGCAGAACCTTGATGCTTGGTTGGAAGGGTTCTATCGGGGGGTGGCTCAGGCCGGCGCGCGCGTAGGGTTCATGTCCACGATCCGTCATCCGGACGAATCGGCCAGGCTAACAATCCATTTGTTCGTTCACCGTTGGCCCGTTCCAGCGGAAATCATGTTGCACTGATAGAGCTCTTGCTGGTGCATCAAGAGCCTGACCACCATGGTGCAAGGGACGTGGCCTCTAGCCACGCCGCGGCGGATTCAAAGTTGGACAGAGGCACGTCTGTCACTTATCGGGCAAGCGCCAAGTGCGATCAGCTCAAACAGAGTGCGTGACAACTGAGCTCAGCTCTATGAGCCAGTTTCAATCATTTAAAAGAACGGGGTTTGACATTGTTCGCCGATATGCCGCCGGGGAAAAGCTAATTTGTCGGTTACCTCAAGGTATCTATTGCTCCGATCAGCGTGAGATTATCAGATCTTCAGTCGTTCTTGCGGGCCCGTCCGGCCAGCCGGTTTCGCTTATGCCTTAACGCTGCGCCGCCGGTCTTTCTCTTGATCAAAGGATTCCACGAGATTGCAATTTGACAATCCCCAACCTTTTCCGCCGGCTGGAAACGAAAATTCGATCCCATTCTCTTCGTAATGGCGGACAAGCTTCTCCACCGTGACGGCGTCTCCCGCGGCATGCTCCATTTTGAAAATCGTCCGTGCGCCGATTCCAGATTCCTTAGCGACCTCGGCCTGAGTTCGACCGAGGAGTAAGCGTGCCGCAATTAGTATCTTCGATGGAGGCCTCATAAGGATTCAATGTCACGCAAACCGGCCCCTTGCAAATATTGTTGACAACGTGCGAAAATATCGCACGATAGTGCAAATGATTCGCACGGTCGTGCGGTTTAATCGCACGAGTTTTCCGTTGCGATTGAATCTCTCGAATCAGATCCGCCTAACTTGGAGACTCGTTTGACCAATATTTACACCGACGTCGCGGCTGTTGCTGACCTCGCTAGAGATCTGAAAGACCTTGAAAACGGCACTTTTGATTTTTCCATTCTTGGATCGGCGCCCATAATCGATGAATTCAGAATAGCTCATCGGACAATCCCGTGTTTGGCCGGCCGGATCGCTAATCACCCTTTGCTGAAAGATGGGAAATCTTCGGTCACCAGTCAGATCTTTTACATGGATCCTCACAAGCGAGCAGCGCGCACATTCAGTCGCTGGTACCGGTTAGGCAGCCTAGAGTACCTAAAGTGAAGCCAGTTTATCGGATCTCGTACACCTCGCTTTTGAGTTGGGTAGCTGAAAAACGGGTGCGGTGATGAAGTTCATATCGCGGACGCGGCCAAATTTCTGCTTGCCGGATTACCTCGCTTACTGCAGCGTCGCTGCCGCTGTACGTCACATCCGCAGAGCACCTCACTTTGCGGTGGGCCTCGTTATCAGCCAATCGGCGGATATTGACACATACTACCGTGCGGCCCACGCCGTATTGAAACCTGGCGACGGTAGGAGAAACTCAGACGTAAGAACGCTTCCAATCATTTTCAAAGATGCGCAGCCTCAAACGTCGCACAGTAATGCCATCGAGGCGCTTGAAAACGACAAAGTGATCATTCTCTTCGAGCGGGAGGATAGTATTCCACCTGATATCCGTGTCGCGCTAGACCTAGTAGTGCGCATCGGGATACCGACACCCGAACAGGCAAGAGGTGTAATGCGTTGGGTTTATCGCACTGAGATTTCTGGTTTGCAGGCCAAGGAGCTGCTTGCTCATGATTGGGAGAGGCTGCGGCACGTTGTGCGGCCCGGTCGCCCGATTTCGCGCGTGTTGTCGACGCTGACTAATCACAATACTACGGTTGCATCGGGTCTGTCGGAGTCTGACGGCTCGGAACTATTCCTCCAGAATATGGCAGGGTACGGCGAGGCCCGTGACTGGGGTCTGGAATTGGCCACCGACATCCACGATTTGAAAGCGGGGCTGATCGAGTGGAATGATGTCGATAAAGGACTGCTTCTGTCCGGGCCTCCTGGTACGGGTAAGACTATATACGCTGATGCGCTGGCGAGAACGTGCGGCGTGCCAGTCGTCCATGGATCGGCCTCGCAGTGGCAGGCTCGGGGTCATCTAGGGGATTTCCTAAAAGCCATGCGTGCGAGTTTTGCGGAAGCCAAGAAGTTAGCGCCAGCCATTCTCTTCATCGACGAACTGGACTCTTTTGGCGACCGAAATGACGAGAGCAACAATCAGTCCTATGACACAAAGGCTATCAATGGGCTTCTCGAATGCCTGGACGGATCACAAGACCGCGACGGTGTAGTAGTCGTGGCCGCATGTAATTTTCCCGACAGGATCGATGGTGCCATCCTGCGATCCGGACGGCTGGACAGGCATATTAGGATCGAGCTTCCAAATGCAGAAGCACGAGAGGCAATCCTTCGCATCCATCTCCGTGGTGAACTTGCACTTGAGGACATCACAGAATTCGCCCTCGCTTCTGTCGGCGCCACTGGAGCCGATATCGCACGACTGATCCGAGACGCGCGAAGGCTCGCGCGCCGTAAAAAACGATCAATGCTTCAGCAGGACCTACGTGCCGTGATGCCGAAATCAGAGGTGATCCCACGGGAGAACCTCTATGCGAACGCCGTACATGAGATCGGTCACGCCATCGCCGGTGTAGCTCTGGGCTTAGAACTCCGTCATGTAGAGATCTCTCCTGTGATACGGCTGACGTCGGACGTGCAAGGCCTAGGCGGCGCATGTTTTGCTTCACGGCCGTGGGAGCGGCGAACAAGGCAGCACTATCTCGATATGATTGCGGTTTACGTGGCAGGGTCCGTTGCGGAGGATATCTTTCTCGGCAGTCACGATGACGGGTGGGCAATAGGCAAAGCATCCGATCTACAACGAGCGACGAGGCTCGCCATCGACATGGAATTCGTCCTTGGATTGGGCGAGCACCTGTTTGCACATTCCAGCGACATCAACCGAGGTATGGCGGAGTTCAGAGATGTCGATCAAAGCACTATGTTACGGGCCGATAGAATCCTTCGCGAGCAAGTCGCTAGAGCCCACGAGATCATCGAACGTCACCGTGAAGCGTCGGTAAAGCTCCACGGTGAGTTGCTCGAGCACAGTGGCTTATCCGGCGAAAGAGTTCTGGCGGTAGTCGAGGAAGCAATGAAGTAGGAGGTTCTCCAAGGAGCCTCACATCTGTAAAGGCGCAGTCAATGTTAAATGATTTTTTCGTCGGGAACGGCTGGTGGCCTATACTCGCGGCGACGATCGACGACGCAGCTCGCTTTCCAGACGAATGGA
Organism: Hyphomicrobiales bacterium; assembly: GCA_900472675.1. Classification (GTDB taxonomy): domain Bacteria; phylum Pseudomonadota; class Alphaproteobacteria; order Rhizobiales; family Rhizobiaceae; genus Neorhizobium. The sequence goes on along the minus strand of UCJA01000009.1, from coordinate 434,706 downwards.
GTTTTGAGATTACGGGAGCGACCCGTCGAAAAGGCGCATTGCATCTTCTAGCCCAGTTCCACTCACCTGACGTAACCGTCGGCAATACAGAACCGCATCCCTTCAAATCCTTCATTGAACTGCGAGAACGCGCGCGCGTCCTATCTCTTGTAACCTGCGAGATATGCGGTCAGGTCGGACGTTTACGAGACTGCCAGTCGCTTTCCGCCCGCGTACGCTGTGAGAGTCACGTTGATATTTTTCTGGCGCCTTGAGGGCGGGCTTGTATTTGTCGCCGCCGACCAAGGCGATGCCCTCCGCGCGCGCGTTTGATTGTCGCCTTGTTGGCTCCGAGGAACGGCGAGCACCTTGATAGCATAAGAGAGTACGAGACGAACCTATCGGCATAGATATCGACGGTTGGGTTAAGGGACTTGCCATTGTCTGCACCAAGGCGATTTCGCCAATCCGGAAGCTCGTGCCACCGCTTGAGGTCAGCACCATTTATCGATGCTTCGATGTATTCCTTCATCATCGGATCAGCGACACGAAAGACGGCCTGCTGGGTCGTCAGGTAGTCCGGAAGGGTTATTATCATTTGTAGCTTTTTCGTCGCCGCTATAGTCTCTCGAGACCCAGGTAATAAACAGCGAGCTTGTTGCCGTCAGGATCGCGCGTGTATCCCGCAAGCGCGTTCGGCGCCCACTGGCGCGGGCCTACGGATCCTTCGTCTGGTGAGCCCAATGCCAGGGCGGCACTGTGAAACGCATCAACCGCGGCATGGCTTGATGCCTCAAAACTGATGGTCACTCCGTTGCCCACCGTCGCAGGTTTTCCATCGCGCGGTAAAGCCACCATAAGGCTGGGTCGACCGTCGCCCCACATCGATCCGCCGTCACCGAGATCGGCAAGTCGTATCCATCCGAGCGTTGCCAGGACTACGTCGTAGAACTTGCGTGCGCGTTCGACATCGTTGGTGCCGACTGCAATATGGGTGAAACTGGTCATCATCGATATCCTTATCTGAATCCTTTCCAAGAGACGCGACAAGTGCCAGCCCTCTTGGAGATGAAGTAGGTTGGAGTGGGCGTGACAACCGCTAATGTGGCTGCCACGCCTGGATGGATGGAGGATCAGACCTGAGCCTGGCCGCCGTCTGCAAAGATTTCCGCGCCGTTGACGAAGCTTGAATCGTCGGAGGCAAGGAATAGCGCCACCTTGGCGATCTCCTCCGGTTCGCCAACACGGCCCAGCGGAACGCGGGTGCCGAGATAGTCGAGCATGCCCTTCTGCTGGACGGGATCGTTGCCAGCAAAATCAAGCAGGAACGGAGTGCGGATCGGCCCAGGGCTCAGCACGTTGACGCGGATGCCCGAGTCTTTCAGGTCGAGCACCCAGCTTCTTGCAAGGTTGCGAACGGCTGCCTTGGATGCGGAGTAGACGCTGAACGCGGCCGCACCTTCGATGCTGGCGCTCGAGCCAGCGAGGACGATCGAGGAGCCCCTGACCATCAACGGCAAGGCCTTCTGAACTGTGAAGATCATTGCCTTGACGTTGCGCCCGAAGATATCGTCGATGTGTTCTTCGGTGATCTGTCCGAGTGGCAGCATGGTGCCGCCACCGGCATTGGCGAAGAGGACGTCGATGCGGCCTGCTTCCGATTTGATCTGAGCCATCAGACGGTCGAGGTCGTCGTTGCTGGTCGAGTCTGCAAGGACTCCGGTGACGTAGCCGCCGATTTCCTGCTCGGCGGTCTTCAGCACATCAGCGCGGCGGCCGGTGATGTAGACATGCGCGCCTTCAGCCGCAAACGTCTTGGCCGCGGCAAGGCCGATGCCGGTGGTGCCGCCTGTGATGACTGCGATCTTGCCGTCAAGTCTGTCAGACATGTTCATTCTCCGTTTGGTGGGAGTGGTCGGTCCGAACAATTCCGTCCGACATCCTGACCCGAACGTAAGCTGATGGCCGGGGCGACAGAAGCTCGTGGCCGTGGAGTCACTATCCACGGGTATGGATGATCATGCCGACGGGCGGACTCAGCCCCTGAGTGCATCAACGCTGACGTCCTGCCTGCCACCCCGAACCGACGACCAGGCAATGACCGCCGCCAGGCAAGCGATGGCAGCACCGCTGCCGAAAGCTGCAGGCAGTCCGGAAACATAACTGTCCGGCACGGAAGCAAACGCATAGATCGAGGTGATCACCGCGATCCCGAGTGCGCCACCGATCTGCTGATCCATCTGCAACAACCCGGACGCGGCACCCGCATGTTCGTCGGGCACGCCGTGCATGATCGCCACCGTTCCGGGCGCGAACACCAGGGCGATACCGACCGCATGGACCAGAAGCGGAATTAGGACTGCCGGGAAATATCCATCGCCTTCTGTAAGCCAGGCCAGCCCGATCAGACTGACGGCCACCAGCACACTTCCGAAGGCGAGCAGCAGTCCGAATCCGAAGCGAGCAAGCAGTGGCGGCACGAACTGGCTGATCACAAATACCGTGGCCGTCAGCGGCATGTAGGCCAGGCCGGCAACCAATGGGGAATAGCCAAGGATCCGCTGGAAATACTGGACCAGCATGAACAGCACGGCGAAGTGCACACCGACGATTAGCGCCATGACCGCAAGCGCACCGACGCGTGATCGGTCATCCAGGAGATGGAGATCCAGCAAAGGCTCGCTGTGCCGTCTCTCCGTCCTGACAAAGGTCACAAACAGGACAAGTGCGGCAATGAAAGAAGGCACGGTGCCAATGGATCCCCAGCCGTGTTCAGCGGCACTGATGAATCCATAGACCAGTGCGACTGAGCCGAGCGTCGCGGTCAAGGCGCCGACCACATCGAGGCGCGCCTGCTTGGGATGGGTCTCGGCGACGAGCCTCCCGATCGCCATCACCACCACGATGCCCACGGGGACGTTGATCAGCAGCGACCATCGCCATGACAGGAATTCGGTCAGAGCCCCGCCGAGGATCATTCCCGCCGAGGCACCAATGGTCGAGACCGCGATAAAGAGCGACATGCCACGCGCCTGTTCTGTCTCGTCACGCGCCGTCAGCATGACCAGGGCAAGGACGCTCGGTCCCGCCAAAGCGGCACCCATTCCCTGCAAGACACGCGCGATCAGGAGAATGGCAGGGCTTGGCGCGAGACCACCAAGAAGCGAGGCCAGAACGAACACCGCGAGCCCGAGGCGGAAGGCACGGACCTGTCCCATCATGTCGCCAAGCCTGCCGCCCAGCAGGAGTAGACCACCGAACGCCAGACCGAAGGCATTGAGGACCCAGGTCAGTGATGCCGGGTTGAAACCCAGATCCTGCTGAATGCGCGGCAATGCGACGACAACGATCAACAGGTCCATGGAGAGCATGAACTGGGCTGTCAGAACTGTGATCAGGGCGAGGGCGCGGCGCCGCGATGTGGAAGTAGCGCTCCCACGGATCGAGCTTGCCATGTGGCATCTCCATTTGTTGATGAGTTGGCGTAAACAGGAAAGATCAGCATCCGGACGGGTGACCGGACGCTGATCTGAACTTTGAAGGCGAGGGGGGCGGTTAGTAGCCGACGCCGCGTACGCCGCCGGCGGCACGGATGGATTCGCCGGTGACCCAATGCGCGTCGTCGGATGCCAGGAAGACGGCAACAGGCGCGATATCCTCGGGCTCGCCGAAGCGGCCGAGTGGCGTGCCGGCGAGCAGCTTCACGCCGAGATCACCGGCAAAGTTTCCATCGGTGGCGGGGGTGTTCGTGTGGCCGGGAAGGATCGAGTTCACCCGGATGCCGCGCGGTCCGAGTTCTCGGGCGAGCGCGAATGTCATCGTATCGACGGCGCCCTTGGTTGCGGCGTAAACACTGGAAGCAAGGTAGGGATCGGTGCTGAGGATCGAACTGATGTTGATGATGCTTCCGCCGCTTTCACCAAAGTGCTTCAATGCTTCCCGGATCGCCAGAAAGTAGCCGAGCACGTTGACGTTGAACTGCTTGTGGAAGGCTTCCTCTGTCAGGTCGGCGACCATCTCGAAGATGGCAAACCCTGCATTGTTGACAAGCACATCGAGGCGACCGTAGTCGGCCTTCACCGTGTTGAAGAGGCGGATCACATCAGCCGAGTTGCTGACATCGGCCTGGATCGCGACGGCCTTGCCACCGGCCGCTTCGATCGATGCAACAACGGAATCAGCCCCCGTCTTGCTCGACGAGTAATTGACGATAACAGTCGCGCCCTCTGCGCCAAGACCCTTCGCGATGCCAGCACCAATGCCGCTTGATGCACCGGTTACGACGGCAACTTTTCCACTGAGTTTCATATTCGTAGTCCTCGCTTTGCGTTTGAACGTCAGAAGCCGGGTGGCTCCATCGGTCATTCAAAGTTAAGAGGTCTACGCTCGGCCCGCGTGCCAATTGCTCGCACATTCTTGCCTATTCTTATCATTGCCTTGCTGGCGGGAATGAACGGTGCCATATTCTCACCATGGAAAACGCTTTGGAAGAGTTGCGCGCGATCGTCATGCGTGCGGGTGACACATGGACGACCACCGGGATCCCTCGTGTCGAGATGGTGAAGGCGGAAGCCTGTTCCAACCAGGTCTATAAGCCCATGCTCCATCTGGTTCTGCAGGGAACGAAGGAGCTGTCGGTTGGCGAGGAGGTTCTCAGCCTTGCGCCCGCGACCTATTTTATCGTGCCCGTAGATATCCCTGCGATCGGGCAGGTCGATTCCGAAAAACCCGGAAGCCCATACCTCGCCATGAGCTTGACGCTCGATCCTGCAGTTCTCGCGGCGGTGCTGGTCGGTGACGAAGATAACCGGTCTAAGGGCTCGCCCTCGAGCTTCTCGGTCTCGACCGCCACGCCCGAACTGATCGATGCTTGTCTCCGGATGATGCGGCTGATCGACCGTCCAGACGAAGTGGCGATGCTGGCACCGATGATCGAGCGGGAAATCCTGTTTCGCGTCTTGCAAGGGCCGCAGGGCGACATGCTCCGGCAGATCGCACGAGAAGAGAGCAGGCTGTCGCAGATCCGCCGGGCAATCGACTGGATCCGCGCCCGCTACACGGAACCCTTCAGGGTGGAACCATTGGCAGCAATGACGGGGATGAGCGTTGCCGCATTCTATCGGCATTTCAAGGCGGTAACTGCCATGACCCCGATCCAGTATCAGAAGAGGCTGCGGCTCCTGAAGGCACGACGTCTGCTGATTTTCGAGCCCCGTGATGCCGCTGCGATCGCGTTTTCGGTCGGCTATGAAAGCGCCTCGCAGTTCAGCCGGGAATATGCCCGCATGTACGGCCTGCCACCTGTCCGCGATGTCGCACGGTTCAAGACACCGGCTTCCCGTCGGACCGCCGCGACCCCGATGCTGGAAGGTGCGGAAGTGGCCTAGTCGAGGTGGCTGTCTTTCCGGCGGAACACTTCCACGGCCCAGTCCGCGAACGCCCTTAGCTTTGCGCTCGGGTGCCGGGTTGCCGGGTAGACGAGGTGAAGAGGGTGGGACGGTTGCTTCCAGTCTTGAAGGATGGGTACCAGTCGTCCAGATTCGAAATGCGGCCGGGCGCTGAAGTCGAAGATCTGACCGATGCCCAGTCCTGCCAGGATAGCCTCGTTCTGCGCCGTGCTTTCGCTGACGCTGATGGCCGCCCTCGCATTGATCTCGAAACTCTCGTCATCCCTGGAGTAACGCATCGGCAGCGCCTTGCCCGTCTTGGGAAAAAAGTAGCTGACGGCGAGGTGGTCCTTTTCAAGTTCGGTTGGATGTAAGGGGCTTCCATGTTCAGCGAGATAGGCCGGGGTCGCGCAGGTGACGAAGTCGAGCGTGCACAGGCGGCGGCCGATCAGCGAGGTATCTGCCAAGTCCCCGCCTCGGATGACGCAGTCGACACCATCGCCGATCAGATCGACCGGGCGGTCATTGACCCCAAGGAGCAGTTCGAGATCCGGATAGCGCCGCCGGAAGTTGGGAAGCGCCGGAACGATGATCATGTTTGCCAGCGACGATCCGACATCGACACGCAGCTTGCCGCGCGGCTTTACGCGGGCATCCCTTGCTGCCAGATCCATCTCCTCCAGACTGGCCAGCAGGTCCAGAGCCTGGTCGCGATAGGCTTCGCCCTCAGGCGTAACGGTCAGCGCCCGCGTGCTACGTTCGACAAGCTTGGTGCCGAGATGCTGTTCGAGATCCTGCAACAGTTTGCTGACGGATGAGCGCGGCAGATTGAGTGAATCCGCAGCTTTTGCAAAGGACCCGGCATCGGCGATGCGCACGAATACGCGGAGGGCGAGAAGTTGATCCAATTAAGTTCCCCTACGGCTTTTGATCGGCTACGCGACCTTGAGGTCCTGCGTCGCCTTCGCGAGGTCTCTCGACGGAGGCAATCCGAACAGGCGGGCGTATTCCCGGCTGAACTGGTTCGGGCTTTCGTAACCCACCCCGAAGGACACGGACGTTGCGTTTCCCTGCCCGGCGATCAGGAGCGTCCGGGCGTGAAGAAGGCGGACGCGCTTCTGGTACTGCAGTGGGCTGAGTGCCGTGACTGCTTTGAAGTGGCGATGGAACGCCGAGACGCTAAGGGCCGCCATTTCAGCCAGCGCCTCGACCCTGATCGTCTGGGCAAAGTTCTGACGGATCCAGTTGATTGCCACGCTTATACGCGATAGCGCCGTGTCCGGAGATGCGATATCGCGCAGCATCCAGCCGAGCGGCCCCTGAAGCACGCGGAACAGGATTTCCCGCTCGTAGACTGGCGAGAGCACTACAATCTCGTCCGGACGTTCCATCAGCCGCAGCATGCGAATCCAGGCATCGAGGAAATCCTCGTTGACCGGAGCAACTGAAAATCCCGATCCGAACAGCTCGCTGCAGACCTTCACCGGAAGGTCGCGGATCAGGCCTGCGACGATGGTCGGATCGAGGGTCAGGCTGACTGCCAGATAGGGTTCGCCCGCCTCAGAGGAATGCACGGAGCCGACGGCCGGGAGATCCACCGACATAACAAAATAGGTCGCCGGGTCATAGTGAAAGGTCCTCTCGCCGACAGTCATCGTCTTCGATCCCGTCAGGATCAGGTTGACCATCGGATCGTAGACCGCGGCAAGCTGATGCTCGGGAATCTCGCCCTGGACCATCGCTACGCGCGGAATGCCCGTTTCAGTGCGCTTGTTCTCGGCCTTCGCGGCCAGTGCCCGCAGTTCGTTTAATTGCTTTTCCATCACCCGACCCTGACAGAGCCTGGAAGGGCGCACAAGGTCAAAGCAGAAATAGGCAAGTTTCAGAGAGGAATAGGTGAGCGGGTCTGGCCAGGTGAGCCTAGCTTGATGTCATACCAGATACATGGAGAGACACATGAAGATCGTCATCGTTACCGGAAGCAGCCGCGGCCTCGGAGCCAGCACCGCCATCAAATGCGCCGAGCGCGGCATGGGCGTGATCGTCACCTATAACGGCAATCCGGAGAAGGCTGGCGAGGTGGTCAGCGCGATCGCCGCGAACGGCGGCAAGGCCGTGGCGCTGAAGCTCGACGTCGGCAATTCCAGCTCGTTTGCCGAGTTCCGCGATGCCGTCAGCGTCGAGCTTCAAGCGATCTGGGGCAGGGAGACATTCGACTACCTCGTCAACAATGCCGGGTACGGACTGTTCAATCCGATTGCGACCGTGACCGAAGAACAGTTCGACGGCCTGTTCAACGTTCATCTCAAGGGACCGTTCTTCCTGACCCAGACGCTGCTGCCGCTGATGGAGGACGGCGGTCACATCGTCAACCTTACCAGTGCCACCACCCGTGTCGCCACGTCAGGTGTCGCGCCCTATGCGGCCTTCAAGGGCGGGTTGGAGGTCCTGACCCGTTACATGGCCAAGGAGTTTGGCGAGCGGCGGATCAGGGCGAACTCCGTGGCACCCGGTGCCATCCGCACTGAACTTGGCGGTGGCCTCAATGATGAATTCGAGGCCATGCTGGCAGGGCAGACCGCGCTCGGTCGTGTCGGCGAACCGGAAGATATCGGCGGCGTGATCGCCAGCCTGCTGTCTGAGGAAAACCGCTGGATCAATGCGCAGAATATCGAAGTCACCGGCGGCTACATCATCTGATCGAAAGGAGAGCATCATGCTCGACCACGTCTTCATCTCGGTCAGCGATATCAATCGTTCGATCACCTTCTACGAGAAAGCACTTGCCCCGCTCGGGATCGCTCACGCCGTCGACTATGATGGCAGGCAAGGTCCTCCCGGCCATCCCGATCTCAAGGGATTTGGCGCGAACGGCCGTGTATTCTTTTGGCTGCGGGAAGGCACCGTCGAAGGGCGCGCAGCCCATATCGGTTTCGTTGCCGATGGCAAGCAGCAGGTGGATGCAGCCTATGCCGCAGCCATGACGGCGGGGGCCACCGAGATCCATTCGCCCGGACCGCAGCTTCATTACGATCCCCGGTACTACGCGGCCCAGATCCGCGATCCCGACGGTTATTCACTCGAATTCGTCTACAAGGAATGGCAGCATTAACATGACAAAACTGATGATCTATGGCGCGACCGGCTACACAGGTCGCATGGTTGCGGAACACGCGAAGGCTGCTGAAACGCCGATTATTCTGGCCGGCCGGAGCGAAAAGCCGCTTGCTGAACTCGCGGCGAAACTCGGTGTCGAGTATCGGCTGTTCACCCTTGATGATGGCGCGCTGATCGATCGATCTTTGACCGATGTTGCGGTCATCGTGAATGCTGCAGGCCCCTTCCTGCGGACGGCGAAACCGTTGATGGAAGCCTCCATCCGCAACCGCGTGCACTATATCGACACCGCCGCCGAGCTCGACAGTTATCGTCTGGCAGAACAACTGGATGCTGATGCAAAAGCGGCGGGCGTGACGCTGCTGCCGGGCGGCGGTGGCAGCGTGGCGATGCTGGGAAGCCTTGCCGGGCATGCGGTCGCAAGGGTCAAAACTCCCGGCAAGATCCGGATCGCGATGCATGTCGCAGGCGGCATGTCACGGGGATCGGCGAACAGTGCGACCGAGAATATGACCGCCCAGACGCTTGCCCGCGTCGATGGCGAGCTGGTGACGGTCGCCAACAGCATCCAGAAGCTCGACTTCGGGCAGGGGGCAGTCGACAGCTTCCAGGTCACGCTTCCCGATCTCATCACCATCTGGCGGGCCACCGGCGTTCCGAACATCGAGACCTTCGTCCATGTGACAGGCGGAGGATTTCCGCAGGGCGATCTGTCGGCGCTTCCCGACGGCCCAACCGACCAGGAACGACTGGACAATCGTTACAAGGCAGTCGTCGAGGTCACGGGCGCCGATGGCACCGTCTTGCGGTCCATCCTCGATACGGTCAACGGTTACTCGTTCACGGCAATAGCGGTGGCGGAAGCTGGCCGCCGTGTTCTTGCAGGGGAGGCGCGTCCCGGTTTCCAGACTCCTGCCGGATTGTTCGGCAGCGGTTTTGCCCAGACGATCGCCGACACCACGATCATCGATGTCTGAGGATTACGCCATGCAGACGCTCGTTGAAAACTTCATCCGAACTGCCAACGCTTTTGACATCGAGGGTACGCTCGCCCTGTTCGCACCGAATGCCGTTATCGACGACGTTTCAGTCGGTGACGCATTCAAGGGGCATGACGGCGTTCGCCTTTATCTCGAGCAGTTTTTTGTGGGCTACAACACTTCGAGCAAGCTGCTCTCCCTTGGCCAACCGGATGACCACAATGCGGTCGTCCGCCTCGATTTCACCGGCGACTTCGGCCACGAGGTCGGCATTCTCAAGATTGCGATCAATTCAGAAGGCTTGATCGAACGCATCGATGCCGACCTCGAATAGGCGGCTCCGCCATCTCAACCACCATCGCACACAGGCGCAGTAACCGTTAAAGGTTCTCATTGCGAGGATCCCGGAATACAAGGAAACTCATCCATGACTTCGACATCGTCACTCACCCAGGCCGCCGATAAACTCGCTGTAGTTGACGCTCTCTACCGCTTTGCCGCCGGCATCGATCTGCGCGACAAGGAATTGCTCGCATCGTCGCTTGCAGAAAATGCAGTCTCGGACTTTCGCCCGGCGGCAGCCAAGGCAGGATTCGAATATCCCGTCATCGAGGGCAGGGACGTTATCGCCTCGGCGCTTTCGACCTCGCTGGGCTCACTCGACACCACGCATTCTGTCACCAATGCCCGCGTGACCATCAACGGTGACACCGCACGCATGGACGCACTGGTCGAAGCCCAGCATGTACCGCGAAACGATCCCGCTAGGCACTACGTCATGAAAAACCGCTATGATGTCGAGCTGGCAAGAAACGGTGACGTCTGGGTCATCACGCGCAATACGGTCGACAACGTGTGGCGGTCTGGTGATATCGCAGTTCTATCCGGGATCTAGGCGGCCATCATCTAAGGCCGCTTGCGCAAGGAAATCATTCTCGAGCGCGCGGCCGGCCATCTTGGCGCATTCAGTCAGCCGCTCGGTCGAGTAACCGAGGCAGGCATAGGACGAGAGGCCGCGGAGGGTCATCAGGACGTAGTCGGTGACCCGCTCCGGATCCTTCGCGTGATGTGCCCGGATGTAGTTGCTGATGATGTCGCGACCGCCCTTGGCCAGCTCAGCAGCCATGGTTCGCGCCGTCTCGTCGTCTGCGCCCATCCCTTCGGTGATCAGACATCCCTTCCATTTGTCATGGCGGGTGACCCAAGCGTTTCTGCCCCTGCTCAAGAAGGCCGAAGGTGCCCGTGTCGTGATGATGGGCAGCGGTCTCGGATCGCTCGCTCTCGTGACCGACCCGACCTCCATCTACTCCAAGGCCAATCTGCTCGCCTACAGCTCGTCGAAGACGGCGTTCAACGCCGTGAGCGTCGCCTTCGCCAAGGAGCTCGAGCCGCTCGGGATCAAGGTAAACGCTGTGGAGCCGGGCAGCGTGGCTACTGACCTCAATGGCAACAATGGAGCACTGACCCCGGACGAGGGTGCCGCAAGCGCGATCCGGCTCGCGACGATCGGCGTCGACGGCCCGACGGGCGGCTTCTTCGGACATGACGGTGTTCAGCCTTGGTGAAGATCATGGAAGCTCGATCTTTTGAGATCTGAGCCAGGATCGTAGAGCAGTGTTGCCGTCCGACGTGACAGGTTCGATGGCAATACCGACATATGCTCTATAAGGTAACAGTCTCAGTAGTGGCATTCACAACTTTCGCGCGATAGGCTTGAAACGCTCGGTGAAAGCCTGTCGCTTCCACCGTTATTGGAACACAAACGGGTTCAAATCGAAGCCAACTTGAAACCGCTGTACTAATCTAGGAGCCGATGAACCCGTGGCTTGTACGAGCCAACGAGGCACACTGGCCTCATGTTGTTTGGGCCATATTGGGGCCGAGATCTGACTGTCTGCTATTGCGGACTTCGGACGTAAAGCGGACATATCGCTGATGACTGACCGAGGCCGTCACTGACTCATATGGGAAGTCCGGGCGGTCCGCTTCGCGGCACGCCGCTTGCCCCAGCCGCCTGTTCGATCAGCGCCGTTTCGACACTACCGCTGGCTGCACTGATGGTCTAGTTTCCTGTTGGGGATTAAAATCTCGGGGGGCTCGCCGCGTGAAAATAAGTCTAATGAAAGTCCAAAACTTCCGCCTGCTACATGACGTTTCTCTTCAGCTTGAAAAAGAGACGACGGTTGTTGTGGGTCGGAACAACTGCGGCAAAACGTCATTGTCTGACGTAATTAAAAAGTTTCTCTCCGAAAAGAGCAGCTTCGAGATCGAGGACTTCTCCAGCGCGTCCTACGAAAATTTTTGTGCCGCGCACCGGGCGTACCTCAATAACGCGGACCCGCAAGAAGTCCGCGCTTTGGTCCCGACCATCGAGCTCCGCATTCACGTAAAATATGACCCGGCCATTCCGGAATTCGGGCCGTTGCAGGAGTTCGTAATTGACACTGACGACACATGTACCGAGGCGGTCATCGTTTGTCGGCGCGCTCTGGCTGACGGCCGCATTGATTCACTCTTCGACGGCCATGGGGAGATCGTCTTTGAAGGCGATCCTGCGCAGCACACCGAAGTGGACAAGCTCGCGCTGTTCCGAAGCTTGGCCGAACGCGTTCCTAGCCATTTCACCACACGTATGTGGGCTGAAGATCCTAATGACCCGACCAACACGCATGAGGTGACGCCGGCGGCCGTCACGAAGCTCTTGTCGCTTGGCTTCGTGAACGCGCAGCGCGCGCTTGATGCGACCGGCGGACGTGACACCGACGTTCTGGCGAAGGTGCTTGAGGGTCTCTTCCAAAGTGCTTCGGTTTCGACAGCCGACGGCTCGCAAAAGGATATCGCCGAAGGGCTTAAGAAGGCTGTCGAGGAAATCCAGACGGGGATCGATAAAGACTTCAAAGGCCAATTGGCCAAGCTCATGCCGGCCGTCGAATATTTCGGCTATCCGGGACTCGATAATGGCCCGCTCTATCCCGAGACGAAGCTCGAAATCGGCAAGCTCCTGACCAATTTCACCAAGGTTAAGTATGCGGGTCATAACGGCGTGCAGCTTCCGGAGTCCTACAACGGACTCGGCTATCGGAACCTCCTCTACATTCTTCTCAAGATCGTTGGGTTCTTCCGCGCATTCCGCGCGCAGGCTCAAGCGCCCGGCCTTCAGCTCATCGTCATCGAAGAACCTGAGGCGCACCTGCATCCTCAGATGCAGGAAGTCTTCATTCGGCAGCTTCCATTGATCGTCGAAAGGCTCTGCGCACTGGAGGGTGAGAACGTCACCTGGCCAGTGCAGTTCATCGTCTCAACCCACTCTCCGCACGTCGCGAACGAAGCGCGCTTCGATACCATCCGCTATTTTGCGATCACGTCGAAGGATCGACCTGTCGGCGTCCGTTGCACGCAGGTGAAGGATTTAAGTAGCGATCTCGCGGGCCTCAAAGGACCGGTCGCAAACTTCCTGCACCAGTATCTCACGCTAACGCGATGCGACCTGTTCTTCGCTGACAAAGCGATCCTGATCGAGGGCACGACGGAGCGGTTGATGCTGCCCCAGGTGATGCGGGCACTAGAGCAGGCCGATCCAACCTTGAAGCTCGGCAGTCAGTACACGACGATCATGGAAGTTGGCGGTGCGTACGCCCAACTCTTCATACCCCTGCTGGAGTTCCTTGGACTGCGAAGCCTGATCGTGACCGACCTGGATGCGGTCAAGAAGAACGAGAAGAGCAAGCTCGAAGCGTGTCTCGTCCATGAGGGAGAGAGCACCAGTAACTCTTGCATCAAGAGCTGGTTCGCTGCGGTTGCTCCCCCTGCGGAAGCTAAAAAAGTCGAAGAGCGGCAGGCGGAGCCGGCAGTCGAAGCCGCAGCCGAAGCGGTCGTCGATCTCGCTGATGACGATGAGGAGGAGGTGAAGGAAGGCACAACCCTATTCGATCTTGCAGTAGCCATGACGGCTGATGCCGCGAAGAAGACCCGCGGCACGCTCCGCATTGCCTACCAGGTGCCAGAAGCGGACGGGGGGCCGTGTGGCCGCACGTTCGAAGATGCTTTCATCCTCGCGAACCAAGGCTTATTTGGCATCACCGGCACCACGAACGACGCGCTCGCGAAAGCTGCCGCCGATAAGGCGGCCAAGCAGAAGAAGTCCAAATTTGCTCTGACCTACGCCATAGACAAAACGAACTGGACAACGCCCCGGTACATCAAGGATGGCATCGTTTGGCTTGCCGACAGCAACGCGGCTGTTGTCGATCCCGGCGTGGCGCTGGCGGCTGAAGCACAGGCGGCGAGCCCGATCGAAAATCTTGGAGAAGAGACCATCACGGGAGCCGCCGAATGAATGAAGAGGCGGAACTCAATCCTGCTGAAGCGGCGGCGGTTCTCTCGTGGAAGGAGCTTCGCAGCTATCTCGATGACGGGTCGAGCTTCGTCTTCGAAGCGGGAGCCGGGGCCGGGAAGACCTTTTCGCTGGTCGAAGCGCTGCGACACATTTTGAAAGAGCGCTCCCGCGAACTCCAACGATCCCATCAGCAAGTTGCCTGCATCACCTACACCAACGTAGCGCGCGACATGATCGTCGCTCAGACGGACGGCCACCCGGCGATCTACTGCGATACCACCCACGCCTTCGCGTGGATGCTCATCAGTGGCTTCCAGAAGCGCCTCGTCGAGCTCGTCCGTACGCTTTCCGGGTGGGTCGACCGCGTTGAGGAGTTGGAGGCAGCGAACATCACTGGTGTCGGTTATGCCCTCGGGCGGCGTACGATCGAGGATGGTACCGCCAATCTGCACCACGACGATATCTTCCCGATGTTCATCGAGCTGATGGAATCGAAGAAGTTTCGGAATGCAGTGACGTCGCGGTTCCCGATTGTGCTGGTCGACGAGTACCAAGATAGCAACAAGGCTCTAATCGAGTGTCTAGCATCTCACTTCCTGGGCCAGCCGAAGTCACCGCAGTTTGGATTCTTCGGCGACCACTGGCAGCGCATCTACGATGACACCTGCGGAGCCATTGAGCATGAAGCGCTGAAGCGTATCGGAAAGAAGGCCAACTTCCGAAGCGCGAAGCCCATCGTCGATTCATTGAACCTGATGCGGCCAGAGCTTGCCCAAGCGGTGAAGGACCCTTCTGCGCCTGGCTCGGTGCATATCTTCCACACGAACGGCTGGATCGGGGCGCGGGAAACAAGAAACCACTGGCAGCAAGACTTGCCAGGGCCGAAGGCCGCAAGCGCGCTGACAAAGGTGCGCGCGACGCTGGCGGCTGACTATGGCTGGGACTTCGCAGGCGACACCAAGATCCTGATGCTCACCCATCGGGCACTCGCAACCGAGATGGGCTACAGCTCCATGCGAGACGTCTTCAGCTACGCCGACTCCTATACGAGGAAGGCGAACGAGGTGATCGCGTACTTTCACGAACATCTCGAGCCGGCGGCGCGCGCGTATCTCGACGGGAAGTACGGCGCGATGTTCGAGGCCATTGATGCCCGGCGGCCGATCATGTCTGGACCGGCGGACAAGGCAAAATGGGCGGGCGCGATGAAGCGCCTTTGCGAGCTGCGTAATACCGGCACGGTCGGCGAAGTCATTGCTCACCTGCAGGCGACGGGTCTGCCGATCTTGTCGGACGCGGTCGAGCGTCAGGAGAAGGATCTGGCCCATGCCATCGCCGCTGGAGGGGAGCTGTCGAGCCGCCAGAAGGAACTAAGCAAGCTGCACAACGTCGCCTACGCGGATGTCATTGCCCTTTGTACTTACCTCGACGGCCACTCGCCGTTTCAAACCAAGCACGGGGTGAAGGGAGATCAGTTCGAGAACGTACTCGTCGTATTTGGCCGCGGTTGGAATGAGTATGACTTCAACGCTTATCTCGGAATGGCCAAGAATCCTGCTCAGATAGCGGCCAAGGCTGCCGCCTATGAGCGCTATCGCAACCTGTTCTATGTTGCGGTGTCTCGTCCGAAGCGTCGTCTGGCGCTCTTGTTTACGCAGAAGCTGGACCCTTCGGCCATGGCGACGCTCACAGACTGGTTTGGACAACACCCTATTCTCGATATCGGGCCTACGCTCTAGCGCGCTGGCCGCAAGGGCGCAGCACCGGGAGACTATCCCCGAGGGTCCGCTCTGTGGCCCTACCGCATCCTCTGCTACTGGCGCAACCATAACCTCCATAGTGGTGGGCGGAAACGTCTGCTTTCAGGGATCCGATAATTGGGTCTCCATGTCCGACATGAAGGCGTGAAGCCGGTGGTCCGGAGTTGGCCCAAACCTGACATGTGTTGGCAGTTCACTTGTCGTCTTTTACAAGCGTCATATGATAATACGACCGAACCACCCTCGACATCGCAGAAATTCAAATGTTGAATGCGACCGTGCGTTGGCACGCTCCCGGCTGGCGACTGTCGCCTTCGGGTCCCGTCTGCGATTTCCGTGTTCCGGCTCTCAATGTCACACGGAAATCTTCGAAGGGGCGTAAGCGGTGTTGCTGAAAAGCGGTAGCTATCAGTCGCTTGAATGAAGCGCCGTACGCCAAGGATAAGTGTCGCTGGCGAAGCGCGCGCTGGTAACCCGAAGAACCTCAACTGGATCGTCGGAAAGCGACAGCCCCGGATTGTATGAATGGATTTGTTCGAACACGCTCATAAACACATCCGAAAACGAATCTGCATCGGAACGCGAGCGCTTGTTATTGGATGGAACAGGCCCTCGAACCTGAGCCGCGTCCCCTAGAAGTACGATATTTTTGTTGGGTGGTAACTGTGCCGACTGAAAAACAATGCCCTCGATCTTAGCTGGTTGACCATCGCGTTTGAAGCTGTGGTGATGTAGGAAATACTCAGCTACCGCCTGTGTTGGAATGTAATCCAGGTGCTCGTCACTCGGAGAGATAGGCCTCGCGATCTCTCGAGCGAACGTATTCATGAATGACCACTGCTCTACTCGTCCCAGATAGTCTTTCGAGAAAACGCTTAAGGGCTTCATAGGTGCTTCGAAGCGCGTCGTGTCCAGCACGTAGATAGGTCGGGTTAGCTCGAACTTTGCGCCTATAACCATACTTCCCACCAGAGGCCGAAGCTCGGCTACGCAAGTCGAAAGGTCATAGGCTCCATAGAAACAGCCAATACCGGCCGGATTCATGCGGCCCGGACGGCGTTGGCGCTCTGGAGGAGGGCCTAACTCCTTATGAGGAGTCTTTAGTAACCGGTCGATGTCACCGTCTGAGTTCGCTTGGCGGGCGCGGTAGAAGCTTGCCTCCGGTGTGCCAGGATCAATCCGATAGATCGGGGAGCGTCTAGCATTATCTCTCTGATATTGCAGTCCATCGAAAATCTCGGCGATCAATTCGCGTGCACGCGTGTTGAAGAAGCGCTGGTCGTGCAAGATACTCCGTACAAAGGTGTCCCAAAGGTTGCCGTGGTGATCAAGGACCTGATCATGCCTGACATAGTTCTGGTCGTCGGCATAGAACGGCTCGTCACCGTCTTGAGGCCAGCAAGCCTCGTCTTCCATGAGTGCGCCCGACACGGCTTTGGCGGCTGGTTCGTCTTCAGCCACAGTGAGGTCGCCAACAAGGTAGTCCAAGGGATCACCTTGCTGCTCGCCACTGTAGGAGTTGAACTCTCCCCATACATATTGGCTGCGGAAAATCGGGTCGACGATTTTCGCCACCTCAGCCGCTGGGACACCTTTGAACCGAGGGTGGAAGTGGCATTTCTCATCTGGAAAATCTGGACGAATGCTGATTATGCGCTTCTTTAGACCGTCGTCGCGGAAACAGTGCGGGCAAACGTTTGTCACAGCGAACCTCGGCGTCTGGTCTATTGAACTGCATGCAGACAGCGTGTCTGGGAAGCACGGGGCTTGCACGACCACTACAGCTTAGCCGGTCACAAATCCATCGTCCGATTTTCGGGTATCGCTACTCCGAAACCGTCCACCCCCCATATCAGCCAAGCTAACCCCTTCCTCCAATAACCGCCAGCAGACTGCAGCCGTTTATTCGCTCTGTCTAATTCCACGACAATACGGGCGACAGTCCCCGGATCGTGGCGAATATCTAAAACTAGCCGGCAGGTGACCTGCGGCACAGGGAGCGAGCATCAGTCCACGCTCCATCGTGCTATAGGATATATTTGCCAGCAAGTTGTTTCAGCCTTGATAGTGCTGCTCCGCTAGGGGGTGTGCACGAAGGTTCTCCGGTCGGTATGGTTTTACACTTCCCATCTGCGGCACCGCTGCAGCCTCAAAGCGTAACAGAATGCTTGGATGCAGGGTCGATCCAACATCGATCTTTCGAAGTTTCATGGGCCACGTTAACCGGCCACGCGTCAGCCGCCGGATCAGGGCAGGCTGCCGGTCAAGTACGGCTTGAAGCTCGTCGTGCTGCAGTCCTTCCGCATCCGGAGCCGTGATGATGAGCTCGCTCCTGATCTGAACTTGCGGAATGGCGGATTCCAGTTCCTCTACCATCCATTGCAGAGCGATATCTGAAAGTCGGGACTCCTCTTCGGGGTAGCTGCCTCCGATATCTGAATGGTTCCCCGCAAACCAGACCTGTGTCAGCCAGTTCGAATTTCCCTTTTTGTTGTTCCACTCGACATCGGAAGAGCGGCCCCAAGGAACTCGAGCAAAACTTTTCCTGGCTTCGTCGATCGCCAGTGCATGTCTGAGGAATGGCACTTCGCGGTCGATGTATCGGTCGTAGTACTTGCCCGACCACCATGCGATGTGCCCGTTGCGAAAGATATCTATCCAGTCCAATGGATTCCAAAGTTTCGGTTTCCTATCCGGATCCTCGAAAAAATATTTTATCTGTCCGGCGAGCGCTGCGACTGTCCAATAAAGCGCAACGGCCGGCAGGAGCGATACAAGCGTGGTGATCCACCAAATATCCAGCTTCGCGAATATCAGCGTGATCCAGACCAGCGCGGCGAATCCCAAACCAGCAAGGAAGGTAGCCCACCTGCTACCGAGTGCGGCGACTGTATCGAAAACCCCGATGAACGTCGGCTGCACATTGCCCTGAGCTTCACCGTCGGCCCCAAGACCCGTTGAAGCGTATTTCTCACGAAACCGAGCCGCCTTAGTCTCACGCTCTCTCTCGTATTTGGAACGTTGCGAACCCGCACCGTGATTATAGACGTACTTCACCGCGTCGCTGGCGATCTTGCGCAGTGACGAACCGTATTTGGGCACGGGACCGCCATCGGAGTTCCTGGTGGGCACGCCGCAGAGATTGAGCACATTTGCCAGCGAGCGTACGGTATAGGCACCACGGCTGAAACCGAATAGACAAATCCGGTCTCCAGGCTGATAGCTGGCGATGATCGCGGAGTAGCAATCTATTACGTTCTGGTCGATACCGGTTCCAATCGCCGAAGAGAGTGTGTTCCGAATTCTGCGAAACGTGAGACCAGTTGTTTCGCCAGCTCCCAGGCCAGCGTCGTAGAATGCTACCTGCCCAGACGGTTTGATAGGAGAGTCAGGACCGGGCCTCATGGCGCGGTACATTTTATAGACATTCGAGAGGCGTTGATCGGGGCGAAGTCCGCCGATCTGACCAGTGCCGTCAGAGAAGATTAAAATCAGCTTCGACATCCAACGAAGTCCTTACCCTGACGAGCATGATGCTGCTACCCTGGCGAGTGTACGTGAATTGTCCTAGGGAACACAATCCTTTCAAAACTCGAAATCTTGCTCGCTAGTTGCGACGTATCACGCGAGGGCAAATTAGCCTCAGCTTCCGGGCTGTAACAAACATCACGGCGATGGCGTGACTGTTATGGAAGGCTTGATCGACAACCGCACCGCTACCTCTTCGTAGATAGGAAGATCTGCGCTGGTTTGGACGGTTACAGCAACTGCGAAGGCAATATCATCGTCGATCACGGCGCCGATTTCCTTCTCGCGTTGGATCCGGAATTGCAAACCGTCATTCGTCACCAGTGCGGCAGCGTTCGGTCCACTGAATACGCGATGGGCGATCGTACCGCGTCTCGTAGCGTTGACATCCGGCTGATCGGTACTTTTCTGAATACCGAGCCTTCCAAGTTCGTCCGCGCTAACGTCTGTAAGAATCAGCCGGGTCGTCTTGTAACTTCTTCGTCCTGGGGAGATCGGTGAGAACCATGCCACGGTCGCAGAAATCGACTTCGGTACCGCAACTCCTGATAATGACGCCGGTAGCGGAAGATTAACTATGGCCGCCGTGGTTTTTGGAATGCTTCCGACCGCCCAAGCGGTGGCCCTGGTCTTCGTGCAGTAAAGTACATCATCGGCGTCAACTACGCCGTAACCTAAAAGCCGTGTAATGTTTGCCCGACGACGTTGCCAATGCTGGTCAGTGCCGAAAGCTTCGTCAATCATTTGCGCAGCATCGGTCCAGCGTGCCCCGTGAACGAGTAACGCTTTTAAAACAAGCGCCCTGTGACGGGCAGGTAGAATCAGGAAACTTTGCCCGTAAGCTTCTTCGAGTGCGTCGTGCAATCGATGAGCGGTCCGGGTTGCCAAAGCGGCGGCGGCGCTTGTGTGGCCGACAAGAGAAACAAGTGAGTTCGATCCGGTTGCGGATGGTGAGGGAATTGCCGCCTTCAGCCCAAATGCGCTGTCGAACGGCATGGTTTCAATCTTCACACCCGACGATCCGTCGCGAGGAAGGATTCGTTCCTGACCTCCAGGCATGAGAATATCCGGTTTTATGCTGCGCGCATAACCCAAACCAGGCGCGGAACTTGGATTCGGTAGCGAACCGGTTCGTACATAGGGCAAAAGCCCCCGCTTGGGCTTGAGGGAGATTTGATCGCTGTTGAGAGCACCAACGGTAAGAGCGTTGATTGCCTCCGCTGGTGCCAATAGCGAGCGATCACGAATCGAGGAGGCGATGCCCTTGAGAACCGCCTTTTGGCGGTCACCCTCCGAGGCCGACTCGAACGAGGCTCGGTCGGCGAAGCCTGGAACGGAGAGGTCATCCAGACCCTTCAAATCGAGATTCCCTGCGCTCACCACGAAAAGAATTCCGTACCGCCAGGAAAGCTCGTCGATCGCGCGTGCCCAACGAGACAAACGCCCTGCGAACCTTCGTCTGCTGTCCCCTAGGGAGACGTTTACAATGAGCACGGTAGAGGCGGACGCGGGTTGGTCCGCGTGTCCCGTCTTCATCCTCACTACGGCATCGTAGAAATCGTCGACTACCAGTCGATTTCGCGGGAACACCTCATCTGCACTGTTCACTTGTCGAGCATACATCACTGGACGCACATAAAGTGGCCGGCTAATCGGATATGAGTTCGGATCATTTAGATCACCATGGATGATAAGCGATGCCATCGCCGTACCATGGGCTCGGTGTCCGACCGAGATCGCATCGAGTCCGGCAGGATCATCGAACAGCATCCGCGAGGTTAGCAGATCATGCCCGAGATGCGGAACGGCATCAAAAAGTGCGGCCAACGGTTCCTTTGCCGGACGTTGGTCAGGGGTTTCGATTCCAGGACCTTCGACCGTTGCTGAGGACACGGAAATTGTCGTCTGCGGGCCAATCGCCAGAATCGGCTCAAGACCTGCCAGCGAGTTCTCGGATTTTTGAACGATCAGGTTCACTTGTGATGCTGGAAGCTCTACGAGCAACGCATCTGATGAAAACTGCGGATGACGGCTTTCATGCAGGATCGTTCCCCCTGCTTTGCCAACCGCGTTGATTACGGCCTGGCGGGAGACCAGCGCTTGCGCCGCAGACTCTCTAAATACGAGTTCGATCTCCACGCCAATGAGCGTATTTGGATTATCGCGAACGAGCAAAGAAAGCGATTCAGCGTCCGTGGCGGAAACACGGTCCTGTGCACTCCAGCGACGTATGGATTTCAAACAATCGAACAGATTCCTGATCGGAGCTGCGAATGCGCCTGTGTCGCCGTCGTTCCAACGCCGCCACAACCGCTCGATCTCGGCGAGAGCTGCCTGATTCGGAAGCATGAGATAAAGAAAATTCTCACTTTCGTCGTCTTCGTCTTCGTCGATTTCACCATCCGACTCCGCAATTTCCTCTTCTAAGTCTTCTCCGATCAGTTCGAGACCTGGTACTGCTTTCAATGCTTTCGCAAGGTCCTGAATCTCGCCACTAACGGTGAAAACGAGCAGCGTCTCGGGGAGGAGAGCAGTCGGGTCTCTTGTGATCATGCCGCCTGCGTTAGCTGTTGCGAGAGTACTCGCGACCCTGTCGAAGAGGCTTTCAAACTTTTTTTGCTGGTCCGCTTTTTCGAACTTTTTGTTCCCGCTGCGGCCCCTTTGCTTTCCTGGTTTCCGCGCTTCGTGTCTCGGCTGGTCTAGTCGTAGAAGAGGTCTGGTCGGATCCGTCATCGAATGGCCAATCTATTTCTGGGAAACGCAGCGTAATTTCCTGCCGCAGTGCGGCGTGGACGTTCATCTCATCCAGCACCGCGCGGCGCCGGACATCCAATGTGAAATCCTTGAGTTCGGCGTAGGACTTGTTAGGGAAGCATTGGCCGAGTGTCTGAATCAGTCTCAGTTCAGGCCGGAGCTGAAGCTCCTGCATGAGGTACCCGATCACCTTTGAATAATTCGGCGGGTTCAATACAAGTTTGAGTTCAAAACGGCGCCACACAGCCCGGTCGAGCATCTCGGGGTGATTAGTCGCCGCGACAACGACGACATGGGACGGTAGAGCATCAATCTGAGTTAGCAGGGAGGCAAGCGCTCGCTTCATTTCGCCAGCTTCCTGGCGGTCCCCACGTTCTTTACCAATAGCTTCGAACTCGTCGAAGAAAAGGACGCACGGCATCGAACTTGCGTGCTGGAACAGGCTTTCGATCCGTCGGTTTGTTTCTCCAAGCAGCGAGCCTATCAGCGCGCCGTAGCTTACGACGTTGAAGGGGTACGCGAGATCATGTGCCAAAGCTTCGGCAACAGAGGTTTTTCCGTTGCCTGGTGGACCGGAAAGCAAAACCTTGTGTCGCGGGGTAAGTCCCGCAGCGGTAAGCTTTTCTGAGCTTCTTTGCTCCCTTACTATAGCTACAAGGTCCGACCTCGCTCTCTCATCTAGGTCGAGCTGCGCGAGCCCGGTTTTGGCTGGAAACTCAAAAAACAGTTTGCCAATATGATCGCTTGAATTGGATAGTTTACCGAGATGAGATGAAGAAGCACCGGATCCGAGTGCATTTCGGATCCGGTCAGCAGCCTTGTCGTGGCCGCGTTGCAGTTCTTCGTTCGCCATCGCTTCTGTGGCCGCACGCACCCCATTCGTGTCACTCTGCGACGCAGCGCGGATCAATGACAAAATCAGGTCGATACGGGGCATGATCCACAGCTTCAGATGTCGGTGTCAGATACTTCTCGGTGGATGTGCCAGGTGACGCAGACCACAGGAAGTTGTATGAAAATTAATATCTGGTTGGCGCGCG
Source organism: Hyphomicrobiales bacterium (assembly GCA_900472675.1). GTDB lineage: Bacteria > Pseudomonadota > Alphaproteobacteria > Rhizobiales > Rhizobiaceae > Neorhizobium. The sequence goes on along the minus strand of UCJA01000009.1, from coordinate 411,825 downwards.
ATTCGACAAGTCCACATGAGTAAGACAACAGACATTGTACACCATGTTGATAGTGAAACGGTTGAACCACGAACTCATGCCATTGTTATCGGACTTGGCTACTATCCTTACGGGGGCAATATTGAAGGGGTGTCACTAGACAACCTTGGCTCGCCGCCACGAACTGCAAGGGCCATTGCTGACTGGTTGATAACCGAATTTCAAGATCCGGACTGCCCTCTCGCTTCGCTTTCCCTTGTCGTCTCAGACGAGTTAGCTTTCGAATACACCCACCCATTGACCCATGAAGTATTCACCGTACCCCAAGGTTCGACCGGCGACATTGTCGATGCCATCGACGCCTGGGCGGCTCGAGCCGGCTCGAACGTAAAAAATCGCACCGTCTTCTATTATTGTGGTCACGGTCTGCGTGTGGGCACTCTCGACTTTATTCTGAGCCGCTCCTTCGGCGAAAAGCCGAACCAATTTTGGGACGGGGTTCTGAAACGTTCATCTATCGACTCGCCGATGCGGATCATTGGGCCGGGGCACCAGATATTCTTTTACGACACCTGTAGAAACGAAGGTACGGGCGTGCTCGGTGGAGATCCAGAGGCGCGTACTGTTCTGAGTACGCGCCAACAATTGGGGAACGTTCCGCGCCAAAGCAGGTTGTTCGCCACTGCCGAGGGTGCATTGGCGCATGGTCGCACTAATGGTCTGTCGTTGTTCGCAGAAGAGTTTATCGGAACGGCCAAATCGACTGCCGTAAGAAAAAATCCCAAAACGGGCTGGTGGACCAACACGGGTGAGTTACAGAGACATATGGAACGTTTCGTCAAGGATCAGAGATGCCAGCTTGAGGGCGATCAGCTTGATCTAAGTTTCATTGGGTCGACTCCGACCAAAATTCCGGTTGTGTTGAGCTGCGATCCGACCGAAACTATTTGCAGTGTCAACATCCACTGCCATTCTACCGAGAAGCCCGTAGTCAGTTTCCGTGGTGATATGCTGTCGGATGATGCTGAACTCGAGTGGCGGTTGTCACTTAGTAGAGGTATGCACAGGTTTGCCGTCACAGCATGCGTCGCGGGCGAGTTTCCATCAGTGGATGAGAGTATTTGGATAGAATCGCCCTATACGGAGATCGTTCTGGACATGAAGGGGGAAGCGGTCAAATGAAGGGCAAACTGCTTGTTCATCTCGAAGCAGCCTCCCATCTGGACAAAGGGCGGGCAGCGGCGCGAGTTTGGCGTGTTGCTGATATTGATGGCACGCCCCTTGAAAATGACGCGACTGAATTGCTTGTACGGGCGGGTGAGGACTCGGCTCTCGAAGTAGATCTTGGATACTTCGTGATAGATATAAGATGGCGCAATGGAAAAGCGTCGCGGTACAACTGCAATGTCTTAAGCGCGGTAGCGCAAAAGGTCAAAGTGACCGCTCCGGCCGTTGGCAAGTCTCATAACTCGGTCAGAGACTTCACCAAACCTTCCGCAGGAGGAATGTTTGGGTCAACTCAGACGCACGAAGTATTTGTCTCGGACGATCGTCTCGATACCTGGAGATTTGTGTGTGATAGGCAGAGGATTGAACAGCAGTCACAACTACCGCTCACTTCTCTTGGCTTCCAACGAGATCAAGATATAGAACTCTCGGCTGGCTCGCGGGATGAACGCAACTGGGTCGAGTATTGGGGAGGCGACGGATGGGCGATAGCGAGCCTGCCGTTCTCACCGAGCCGTGATCCGGACGTGTGCGTGCTTAGGTCGGCGCCAGAGGGCGTGCCGTTCATGGCGACCACGAATCCTGAGACCGCGGTGATGGTAGACCTCATTCCTGCGGGTAATTCGGAGTCGATGCGACAATATGCCAGATCTACGTACGACGAGCTGCCAGTGGCTCAACGTGAAGCGCTCGTCCAATCAAATCCGATCGAGGCATGCGCATTCGCATACGCGGAGCACGACTGCTTTGATTCATCTCGCTGGATCGACCTTCTGGCGAAGGCGGAGGGGCATGCCAACTGGCTACCCGATCTATCGGTTATTCTCGGATGGCGCCTCATTATGCAGTCGCAAAGCGTCGAAGACAAAGCACGGGCTCGCGGGATGCTAGAAAGTGCCATGAGTGCGGGTGTGCCTTTTTATGCCATGGGCCTCAAGCTTCTATCCGAAGCACTCGCGGTTCTGTCAGGTGATGACAGGGACGTTGCAACAGCCGAAAAAATGGTGCGTGCAGTTGCCATGAGGACGGTCGCAACAGAAGCATTTACAACGGTTCGCCCGTGACAGGAGAGCTAGTTTTTAGCATGCTCCCCGCAAACGATGGCGATTGCATTCTCGTTCAGGCGATAGGTGCAGAGGCCGAGACGACATCGATCCTAATTGATGGGGGCCGGTCTCGTTCATATGAAATCTGGAAGCCTCATCTCGACCAGCTTCTGGCATCCCGAAAAATCATCGACCTGCTCGTTGTAACTCACATAGATGGCGACCATGTAGAAGGAATAATTAGCTTTCTTCGCGATGTGAACCGGGATGTGGCCGTTTCGGAAATCTGGTTCAACGGCTATGAGCAGGTGATAGCTGTGCAGCAGCGACCGGCCGACATCGAAGCTTTCAGTGCGAAGCAAGCTGATCAGCTTTCACGACTGCTCAATTCAATGACAACCCCTTGGAACTCCATTACCTCTAAAGGACCGCTATCACGTGATACCGTCCCTTTACCTGTCGAGCTCGGACCATTCAAGATTAGGATTGTTACACCGAGTAGCCGTAAACTTGCTGCGTTAGCGACCCGATGGGATGCGATTCTGACGGAAGTCGATTCCCAAACAAGTCTGCAGACACAAAGTGGTCTCGAGTCCTTCGGCACGAAACCGATCGACGTCGAGGAGCTCGCAAAGTCAAACGACATTCCCGACACGGCCAGGCCCAATGGCAGTAGCATTGGATTTCTGCTCAACGCATTCGGCCACAGCATCCTGTTAACGGGAGACTGCCACGCCGAAGACCTTGCGTTGGGGATCAGAGAGCTGGGGGCGACGCAAGACCTTCCATTAGAAGTCAGCGTCATGAAGGTTTCCCATCACGGCGCGACGAAGAATACGAGCAAACATTTGCTCTCTCTCATTAAGAGCGAATATTACGCGTTTTCGACGGACGGTCAGCATCGCGATCACCCTGACCGTAAGATTGTGAGCAAGATCCTCAAATCATCAGAAGCGAAAAAAGTACTTGCCTTCAACTATGAATCAAAGCGATCAGCGCTTTGGAGAGACGACCAAATGGAGAAAGATCACAATTACTCAGTGTATCCTGCTGACATCAATGCGCCAGGTTTTCTGAGCGTCACGCTTGAAGCAAAAGCGATCATCGCTGACTTGTCCGGGTCGAAAGGCCGCGACGGAGCCGATGTCTAATCACCGGCAAACACACCGCCGAGCTTATGAAGCTTTTCATCCTGCTTCGGGGGATTGGTGACGAGTGCTTACAAAACGGCGTTCGCTACGACGACAGGTTGCTAAACCTAGATCGAAGGTTTGCAGTTTGCGCCGACAACGACGCTCGCAAAAAAATCAACAGCAACTGTCAGAGTGTTCGCAGAGCAAGCTCTCCACGGAACAGCTTGCCGATTTCCAACTGCCGAAACGATCGTTGGCCTGAGCGACGAAAGCCTTCCAACGGAATGGATTGAACGAAATCAGTAGAGTTACCACCCTCGCTAAGTGCCGCCTCCTGAACCCTTTCATAAACGTCCTTCGACACCGTTAAACGCGCCTCGATGTGATTGAATATCTTTTTCCCAATGGAGATTGGTACGGGTAGTTCCATCGTTACAATACGGCCAATTCGGTCGCCATCCGTCACACGTCCCGGAGCCGTCGCGAAAGAGGCCTGTAGTTCAGCCGCAGCAGAACGTCTCATAGACGCCAATATGTCTTTTCGCCGCGCTTCCTCCTCTCCTACAGTCTCACGGTCGTATAGTTTTGTACCGTAGGGAGATGCAATCAAGTAGGCAGACGAAGGAAAACCTGCAACGCCTAATGCCCTGCCAACCGTCGCTCGTGAACCTGCTTCCTGCGCCTGCGCAATGTTAAGATCGTTAATCTCGAACTCTGTATCGCCCTCGGGGTCGTCGATGCGTAGTGACGACGAGAACCCTCCGTTCTCGCGGCCGATTAAAAGACCTGAAACAAGTTTCTGGCCGCTTATTGATTTACGATTGAAGACGATGTTTGCCTTCTGGGAGGCCCCACGTGTCATCTGGCCTTCACGGGCATCGGAAGAAGTCTGAGTCCCTTTACATTCGATTACGTGCCATTTGCCCTTAGAATCCTTACCGATAAAATCTGGAGTCTTGAACTGCCCGTTTTTGGCAATTTTTGCGACATGGGCGCTCACAGTCGGAGCAAGGAATTCCACGAAGTATTTGCCGTCAAAGACAGTTTGAAGGTCCAACTTTTCTACAAGAAACGACAGCGACGCTCCCATGCCAAAATCATCGCTCAAAACGGACTTCTGATGCGGATCAAGATCTCCGTATTCCGCTCGGAGCATAAATGAATTACCCGATGCAAAGGCAGTTATGTAACGTAGCCAAGCCCACCAGGCATTTAACGACACCTGTGATAGGTGTGGTGGTATTGCGACGCACCCAATAAACAACATCATGTCCATGACATTCATGTCAGTGGACGTTATGTGCCGTAACGACAGAGGTGGCCTCTTGCCCGTGGGCCATGTTGGAGAATTAACGTGAACTGCGAGGGTTTTTATCAATGCCGTCTCCATGTGATTAAACACCGGAAACACATTCGCGGCACCGGGGATTGTATCCTTGGGGGAAACTCAGAGTAGATGGCAATCGTACTTTTCAATTTACAATTTGGCAGTATGCCCTCGTCAGCCGCCGCCGGCTTGCATATCGCATAATGTGAGAGAGCTCTAAACCGATCTCGCAACTTTGATCCCGGCGACAAAGCGCAGGTCCCATTTCTGGCTTCGGCATTTTCGCCTGCTCTGTGGATGCTGCTCACGATAGCTCTAACTCGGAGGGCGTTGAGTTTGCCCAAATCAAACACCAGCAATATCCCGACGGCGATGGCAACAAGGCTTTACGCCTTTTTGATTGCGGTCGTTCTTCTGCTCGTCGGTGGCTATTTCATCTATGGCGGTTTTCAGCTCATCAGGCTTGGTGGGTCGCTGTATTACCTTCTCGCCGGGCTATTGCTTATCTGCTTTGCGGTGCTCCTGATGCGTGCGGATGTGCGAGCAGCTTACTTGTTTGCAGCGTTCTACATCGCGACTCTGGTTTGGTCGCTATGGGAAACTGGCCTCCAGTTTTGGCGGGTGGGAAGCAGGAAGAGCAAGGCACGGCTCAATCCGCTCAGGCATGCGGTCGAAAGGCAGTTGAGCCTGGTTCGGGTCGCGCTTCTGGATGCGCCTGCTTTGGAGCGGCGCTGTGTCGTCAATGAGGAGCGGCTTCGATGCTTTTGTCGGGCGCTTGGTCATGCCGACAGTGCATCAGAAAAAGCTTAAAAAGATTCCCTGTTGACTCATCTCGATACGAGAACATAAATAGAACAGAAGCCGCATGATGGGCGGCTATCCATAAGTTTTCGCCGATTGACGCGCTCCGGCGCGAAGTAGAACCTATGTCTTTTCGATACGATCTAGGGGAGGCATGTAGGTTGTGATCTGTTATTCCGCTGCCGACGAACTGCCCATTTCAAGAAGCAGTATGCGTGACTCCTGTGCCGGACCAATCGTCGATGAAGCGACACGTGTTGTAGACGTTCCCTTGGACGGAGTTGCGGGGAATGCCGATACACTGCCGTTGATCCTTTCGCCCGACTTAGCTGGGAAGACCAAGAAACCTCGCTCCATGCGAACGCCGAAGGCAAAGCTCGAACCCACCACTAACATCAACAGCGATAAAGCGGACGTGCCGCTTCTGCTCAATCTGGATGTATGACGATGAATGCCCAACCTGAAGAGCAACCGCCTGCTGCCTGTGAAGACCCCGTAGAGACCGTATTGGCGTATCACGAAGGTGATGCTCACGCCGCGATCATGACGCTGTTGGAGGACTGCCATCACCTGCGCCAGCAACTCACAGCTACACAGGCCGCCATGAGCGCAGGCATGACGCGTGGCTGGAAACCAAAGTACGACCGAGACTGATGGTCAGCAGCATGCACACTCGGGCCAGCTCGATGCTGACGCCTATTCCCGTCTCATATGTTCTCAGGGAGGTAAAAACCGCTGGCTTGAAGGTGTCGGCCGGGTTTCCATCTCCGGCAGGCGATGACCTCGAAAACACCGTCGATATCATCGCGTGGATCGTGCGCCATGAACATTCGACCTTCTGGTGGAAAGTCAGCGGCAATTCACTGTGTCTCGAAGGCATTATGGATGGCGACTGGGTTGCGATCGACAAGGCTGGCAAGGTCATGCCTGGGCGGACTGTGCTGGCGGTCTACGACAACGACATGGTGCTGAAGGTTCTGACGAAACGTGACGGGCGGATGTGGCTGGAGGCCCGCTCCCCTGATCGTTATCCAGCATTGCCGGTCACCGAGACCACGGAAATCTGGGGCGTAGTCGCAGGCATTGCGCGGCGCTACCCGGTGGAATGACCCCATGGCTGAACCGATCGCGCTTATCGACTGTAACAATTTCTATGTGAGCTGCGAGCGGCTGTTTGATCCGAGGCTGCGAGGAAAGCCGATCGTCATCCTGTCGAACAATGACGGATGCGCAATCTCTCGGTCCGACGAGGCGAAGGTCTTGGGCATCAAGATGGGCGAGCCTGCCCACTTCTTTCGAGACAAGGTGAGGGAGCATGGCATCCGCATGTTCTCCTCAAACTACACCCTCTATGGCGACATCAGCCGAAGGGTCGCCTCGACCATCGCCGACTTCTCCCCAGTGACCGAAATCTACTCCATCGACGAGACCTTTGTGGACCTCAGCGGGTTTGGTGGTCGAATGCTTGATCATGCGGCCGAGATGCGGGCATGTGTGCGGCAGAACGTTGGGATACCGACCTGCGTTGGCATCGGGCCGACCAAGACGCTGGCCAAGTTTGGCAACTTCATCGCCAAGAAGAACCCCATGTTCGGTGGAGTCTGCGATATGATGGACGCGGTGATTGTTGACCTCTGCATGCGCCGTTCGGATGTATCGGATGTCTGGGGCGTTGGTCGGCAGACGACGGCAAAGCTCCGTGCAGTCGGCATCAGTACTGTTGCCCAGCTCCGCGACATGCCGATGCCGCTTGCCCGTCAGCTTGGTACTGTTGTGCTGGAGCGTACCGTTGCCGAGCTGCAGGGCAACCGCTGCATCGACATTCAAGATGTAGAGCCTCAACGGAAGGGCATGGCGGTGACCCGGTCGGCTGGCACGCCCATGACCACGCTCGCTGTTTTACAGCAGGCCATCACAGCTCACGCCACAAGAGCAGCAGAGAAGCTGAGGAGACACGGCTTGGTCGCAGCCCATGTCACGACCTTCTTCCACACCAATCCCCACAACGGCACGCCGAAGAACAGCGCCTCGCGGACGGCACGGCTCTCTCCTCCATCCAATGCCACCTTCGCGCTAGTGCAGGCTGCTCTCTCCAGTGCCGCCAAGGGTTGGAAGGGCGATCCATCGGGAAACGGATTTGCTTACACCAAGGCGGGCGTGATCCTCGATGACCTAATCGCCGAGGAACTTGCGCCCAATGACTTGTTCGGCTTCGAGCAGGAGAAGAGCGGAAAGCTGTCTGCGGCACTGGATGCGGTGAACGACCGGTGGGGCAAGAAGACCGTTGTGCTGGCCTCCGAGGGCTTCCAGCGTGGCTTCGAGACTAAGGCTGACATGCGGTCGCCTCGATATACCACGCGCGCCACCGACCTTCCCTTGGCGAGGGCAAGATGAAACACCGCCGCTCGATCGATCTTGCGCCGACTGACACGTTCGAGACGCTGGCGGAATGGCATCGGTTGGTCTGTACCTGCGGGAGTTGCGGTCGGGTTCACCGGGTACTGGCAGTCCTTGGCTCGTCGCGTTGGCATTTCCATGTCGATGCAGGCTTTGGCAAGACGGCTGCGGTGCCCAGAGCTGTGGCAATCGTCAAGGCAACAGGGTTCAGGCCGAATTGATGCCGCGGGATTGAGACGCTTTCCCATCTTCTCATCACGCCTATAATCACCATGAACGGGGAGAGCGGTCATGTTTGGGCAGGGCTATCACAAAAGCCTTTGACAGACTCGGCAATTTTCAGCCCACGCTTGATCTCTACCCCTACCGAATGGCACCCATCGTGCGCAATACGCCCGATGGTCGCGAGGCAGCATGGGTTCGCTGGGGAATGCCCAGTTCTCAGAAAGCTTTGATGGATGCCGCAACGAAAAGGGCCGACAAGCTCCGCGCCAAGGGCAGGCAGGTCGATTTTGACGAGCTGCTGAAGATTGAGCCGGATGACCCCGTGTCGATCACGCTGGTCCGCTGAAGAAGCAACGACTGGAGGATTTGGCTGCTGCCGGTCACCTCGGGAGTTCACACCTTGGACTTATCTCGGTCTACGCTCGATCTAAGGTGTGTTTTCTGCCGCCTGCGTTACTGATAACCGCAATGGTTGCTACGTCCTGACTAGACCCGCCCCTGCCTTTGTGCATGACTCCTGAAAAAGGGGATGGGGCATGAACGACACGAGCATTTCGGAATCCGAGCAGTCTGTGTTCCAGAGCGGTCTCTCAGTGGAGGCGAAGATCGAACGGGCGAGAACGGAGCTCCTCGACCTCTCTGCGCGCAACCGGCTCTTGAATGTCCCGCGGTTTTCTAAAAGCGCCAAGACGATCGACATCATCGACGAGAGTGCCGCCGACATCTTCAGGATACTCGTGACCGAAGGTAAGTCGATGACGTTCCTCGCCGGGGCGAAGGGCCGTGAAAACAAGGAGGGAGTCGAAGGCGAGGAACTCATCGAGCTCGCTCTCCCGGACGACGACGACAGGGATGGCTCGGGAAAACTGGTCCGTCATGGCGATACCAAGCTGCAAACGGGGATGACCCCTAACGCTTTGCAAAAGCGCCTCCTAGACCTCTATTTCGACGCCCGGACGCTTGAGGAAGAGCAGGGTGTCAACATTCTCTTCCTCGGCCTTGGCACGTTGAAGTGGATCGACCCTAATAACGCCGAGAATATTCGCTATGCCCCGTTGATCCTCGTTCCGGTGCTACTCGAGCGCGGGACGGCTGCCGAACGGTTCAAACTCAAGGCCCGTCAGGAGGACTTCTCATCTAACCTGTCGCTTGAAGCGTTTCTCGACAGGGTCCACGCAATCAGAATGCCGAGCTTCGAGGCGGCGGACGATTTTTCATTCGATGAATATGTAGATAAGGTATCAGCCGCAGTATCGATCAAACCGACATGGTCCGTTCAAAAGGACGACGTCGTCATTGGCTTCTTCTCATTTGCCAAGTTCCTGATGTACCGCGATCTCGATCCGACGCTGTGGCCAGCAGGAGGAAAGTTTACCGATCTTCCCCTCATCACGTCGCTGGTATCGAACGGATTCTCGAGATCGGACGACATGCTTGGGGAGGACGCCAACGTCGATCACCACATCGAGCCTGGCCAGATGACGCACATCGTCGATGCCGACAGCTCACAGACGATCGCTATCCACGAGGCGCGACGCGGACGCGACATCGTCATCCAAGGGCCACCGGGGACGGGAAAGTCGCAGACCATCGCGAACATCATCGCAGCAGCCATAGCCGATGGAAAGACGGTGCTCTTCGTCGCGGAAAAGATGGCGGCCCTCGATGTCGTCAAACGACGTCTCGACAAAGCCGGGGTGGGTGACGCATGCCTCGAACTTCATAGCAACAAGGCCAACAAGCGTGCCGTTCTGGCCGAACTTCAGCATACCTGGGAGCTTGGCGCACCGAAGGGTGAACGCAGTGACTCCCTCGACGGAAGGCTCACAGAGGCGCGAGACGAACTGAATGCCCACCCCAGCAGGATCCACAAGGTCTATCATCCATATTCGCTGTCGCCGTATCAGGTCCTTGGGCATCTGGCCCGGCTTCGTCGCCTTGGGCTTCCCCCTTCTGAGGTCGAGCTTCCAATTTCGACGAAATGGTCTCCGGATGATCGGGCACGCATGACCGGCCTGCTCTCCGAGCTTGCCGAGCGCATCAAGGACATCGGTTTGCCTGCGGATCATCCTTGGTATGGTGTAGGCCTGACGAGCATCACTCCGTTGGATCTTGAACGGCTCGTCTCCCGTCTAGCCAATGCATCATCCGCCCTTTCGAACATCGTCGGCGAAATGGGCGAGGTGACGGCGGCCATGGGGAGGCCGCCCACCACATCGCTTGGCGCCTTCGGTGATGATCTCACTCTCGCAACCAGACTAGCGTCCTGCCCAAACTTCGCCGATGTCAGCGCATTGGCAAACTCGGCGTGGACGCAAGAACTAGCCTTCATCTCGACGGCGCTCGCCGATCTTGAAGGATTTCAGACGCTCGAAACCGAAGTCCGCAGCATGCTGACCGAAAGCGCATGGGCAGCGAATCCTGATCCGATGCTTTCACAGTTCGAAAGACTGCCGTCCGAATTTTTAGATGCAGGTTTTGTTGCAATCGCTCAGTTGTCATCGGTGCTTCCGCGTTTCCTGACGTCTGCACAGGCATTGAAGACCTTGCTCGGGGTGAACGCTTCGCCGAACCTGTCATCGATCGAGCGCTTGATAACGATCGGCCAGCGAGTGGCGGAGGCGCCTGACGCGAGTCCGGACGCGTTTGTGGCTGCGATCTGGGAGAGGGGGTTGGATCAGGCTGCGGATCTCGCCGAGGCGGTTGCCAGTTTGAAGGATGTTCGGGCCCAGCTAACTGGAAAGGTTGCCGACCAGGCTTGGGACATCGACCTCGTGTCCGCAAGAGCGGCCGTCGCCGTTCACGGCAAGCGGCTTTTCAAGTTTCTTAGTAGCGATTGGCGTTCGGCCAAAGCAGTGCTCAAGACGGTCATGGTCGGGCACACGGACGTAGACGAGACGGTCCGCGTCCTTGATCTTCTTCACAAGGGCAAACAAGCGCGTCAGGTGGTCAAGGATGGTGACAGCCTCGGTCGATCTGCGTTCGGTGCTGATTGGCGTGGCGAGCGCTCCGACCCAAAGCCATTGGAAAATCTTGTTCTTTGGATGCGGAGTCTCCGCGGCGTTGGAACCGAAGCCAGGACGATCGCGAGCCGATTGTCCGACAGAGGTGCGGTCTCGGAACGGTGCGAGCAGGTCCGCAATCTACTCGAGGAGTCGCGAAGGCTGCTGAGTTCATTCTGGTTGGACATCGGCGAAGGTGCGAGGAGTCTATTTCCCGACGCTCCTGGAGTGGAGGCTGTCGTGCTCACGCAGGCGGCGCAGATATTCCGCGACATCACCGATGCGGAGAAGACGTTCGCTCCTCTGACATTGAAATCCGTCGACACCGGCGGTGGGCGGGTGCAGGTTCTGAGAAGGCTTCGTGCAGCGCAGGCGCAGTCTATCAAGGTCGAAGCAACGGATGCGGTCTGCAGGAGCGCGTTCGGGAAACTCTGGAGCGGACCACGGTCCGACAGGAAAAGACTTTGCGACGTGAAGGACTGGGTGGCCGCCAACTCTGATATCAGGTTGCTGGCGACGCAGGTCGCTGACCGGGCAGGGCTTGCTGAACGCGCCCAGATCGCCAACTCCGCGGCGCAGGAACTGGCGGAGAAGCTGGATGAGATCTTTATATTCTTGAACGCCGACGTGGCTGCAATTTTCAGCGTTAACAGCGCGGCGGCGATTCCAGCATCGGCGCTCGACCGTAAGCTCTCTTCTTGGATCGGCGCCCAGGAGCAGCTTTCCAAATGGTCGGCTTATAACGGTCGCGCGCAGGACGCGGCTAAAGCTGGGGTAGGTGACCTAGTGAAGCGTCTCGAGGACGGCCGTATCGAACCGGATACCATCGTCCCGAACTTTGAAATGTCGCTCTACGAAGCCATCCTAATGGACCAGAACAGGCAGGATCCGGCGCTCACCCGCTTCGATGGGGAGGTGCACAGTCGGTTGGTCGGCCAGTTCGCCAATCTTGATCTCGGCAGAATGTCCCTTTCGCGGCTGGAAGTGGTCCGTGCACACCATAAGCGCATTCCGGCGATCAGCGGCATGGGTCCGGTTGGGGTCCTCCGAGGCGAGATGGCTCGTCGTCGAGGTCATATGCCGATCCGGCAACTGATGCAGCGTGCAGCGCCTGCCATCCAGGCACTGAAGCCTGTCCTGATGATGAGCCCATTGTCTGTCGCCCAGTTTCTCCCGCCAGGCGTCCTTCAATTCGACTTGCTGGTCATGGACGAAGCTTCCCAGATCCAACCGGTCGACGCGCTCGGAGCTGTTGCACGCGCCAAGCAGGTCGTGGTCGTCGGCGACGAGCGGCAGCTTCCGCCAACCAAGTTCTTTGCTAAGATGACGGCGGGTTCGTCGGACGAAGACGACGAAGGCGAAGGGGCAAAGGTCTCCGACATCGAGAGCATCCTAGGACTGTTCTCCGCCCGCGGCCTGCCGGAGCGGATGCTGCGCTGGCACTACCGCAGCCGGCACCAGTCGTTGATCGCCGTGTCCAATAGTCAGTTTTACGACAGCAAGCTCTTTATCGTGCCGAGCCCGTTTACGCAGGAGGCGGGGATGGGACTTAGCTTCCACCACGTTCCCGGCGGTGTGTTCGAGGAGAGCGTCAACAAGGTCGAAGCCAAGGTTGTCGCTGAGGCAATCATACGACATGCGAAGCAGTCGCCGGAAGAATCTCTTGGGGTTGCCGCCTTTTCGATCAAGCAGCGTCGGGAAATCCAGGACCAGGTCGAATTGCTGCGTCGCCTCAATCCGGATACCGAAGAGTTCTTTCACGCTCATCCGAATGAGCCGTTCTTCATCAAGAACCTCGAAAACGTTCAGGGCGATGAACGGGACGTCATGCTCCTTTCTGTCGCGTACGCTAGGAACTCGCAAGGCTACATGGGGATGCGGTTCGGACCGCTCAGCGCCGAGGGTGGGGAGCGCCGTCTCAACGTTCTCATCAGCCGTGCGAAAAGACGATGCCAAGTATACGCCTCCATCACCGACGAAGACATCGATCTCGAACGGGGCAAGGGGAAGGGTGTTTTCGCGTTCAAGCTGTTCCTGCACTTCGCTCGGACCGGCAGGCTTGCGATGGCGGAGCGTACAGGACGCGACATGGATAGCGTGTTCGAGGAGCAGGTCATGGCCGCGCTCCAGGATAAGGGCTATCAGATCCATCCGCAGGTCGGGATTGCAGGGTTCTTCATCGATCTAGCCGTCGCCGACCCTGAAGTGCCAGGGCGGTATCTGGTCGGCATCGAATGTGACGGAGCTGCCTACCATGATTCTCGTTCTGCCAGGGACCGCGACCGCCTAAGGCAGGCGGTCCTCGAAGATCATGGATGGACAATCCACCGCATTTGGAGCCAGGATTGGTTCCAACGTCCGAACGCCGAACTCGACCGGCTGATTGCAACAATCGAACGCGCAAAAGCGGAGGCTCTGTCAGGGGCTGCCCAACAGGGCATGTCCGGTCGCGCGGTTCCGGTGGAAGTCGTCACCGTCGAACGAGCAGACGTTACAGAAATCGGGCTCATTCCCGTTCAGGAACCGACGGCCAGGAATCGGTCCTACAGACAGGCTCAGCTCAGACCGTCGACGCAGACAGAACTCCATGAAGCCTCAACCGGCCAGCTCGTCAGGCTCATAAAGGAGACCGTCGAAGTCGAGAGCCCTATCCATCGGGACGAGGTGATCACCCGTATTCGTACGGCATGGGGTCTACAGAGGGCCGGGCAACGTATTGATTCCCATGTTGGCAATGCGATCGCCTTCGCGGCCAGCTCTGGCGAAATCCTACGGGATGGCGAGTTTCTGCTCTGGCCGAGTAGGCCTGCCGAACTGCGTGACCGAACGGAGGCCTCTTCTACGTCTCTCCGGCGACTGGACATGCTGCCACCAATGGAGATCGATGCGGGCCTCGTCGACATAATCGGACATTCGCTGGGGGCGTCGCCTGATGAAGCGGTAAATGCGGTTGCACGGGGAATGGGCTTCAAGGCTACAAGTGGCCAGCTCAGAGACATCATTGTCCAACGAATCGCGAAACTAAAAGAAGCCGGTCAATTGCAGGATAAAGCAGGTGTTCTAGTGGTGACGGGCGGTTAGCGATATTCACATGTCTCGGCAAAGGCGCGCTATTGAGCAATCGTGGTCAGTGATTCGGCTTCATTGAATTCGGTGAACGCGACTGAATCTAAAGAAATGAACACCGTAGCCACGATTTGAACTAGGTGGTTTTTAAGGAGAAGTTTGTGCGGAGTGTTCTCGGGATCGATGCTGCGTGGACTGCAAACCAGCCCAGCGGAGTGGCGCTGATCGCCGACGATGGTTCCGGCTGGCGGCTAGAGGCGGCTGCGTCTTCCTACTCCGATTTCAATACCATCGACGCTTCCCCCGCCGCTGCCGTATGCGCGGCCCAGGGGAGACCTGGCAAATGCAGCAGCGATGCTGTCAACTGCAAAACGCATCACCGGAAGCGGGGTCGACATCGTTGCGGTCGATATGCCGCTCTCCCTCGAGCCAATAACCGCGAGGCGAACGTCCGACGACCTGGTTTCCGTCGCGTACGGTGCCCGTCACGCCGGGACGCATACTCCGAGTGCCATCCGTCCCGGCCGGATCAGCGACGATCTTCGAGAGGCTTTTTCAGTTCTCGGATACCCGCTTGCCACCAGTGAGGCCATGGTGCCGGCGCTTCTTGAAGTGTATCCGCATCCTGCCCTGATCGAACTCATGTCCGCATCCCGACGCCTGCCTTACAAACACGGTAAGATTCGCAAATACTGGCCTGGTGATGCCATCGTCGACAGGAAGCGCCGCCTTGTGGATACTTGGAGTCAGATCATTGCCAGTCTGGACGCCCGAATCACGGGTATTGGCCTAATGCTGAGGATACCAACCACAGAAGCACGGACCTACGAGCTCAAGGCGTTCGAGGACATGCTCGACGCTGTAGTGTGCTGCTGGGTGGGAGCGTGCGTGCTGGATGGCGGAGCTGTGCCTTTCGGCGACGATAAGTCTGCTATCTGGATACCGCGGTCGTGAATAACCCCTGTCATCTTTGACCTTGAATCATCCTGTGTTCGCTTCAAACATATCAGTTAAAAGATTGCTGACAATGAATGCGTGGGTTGGATGGTCGTAGTCCACACTTCTAATTTCTACCTGCTGCCGCCTACAGTCTGCTGCTTCAGTTGTTTTAGAAGTAAACCAGATCGGTATCACGCGTCGACCGCACCAGTGCACGCCGTCAATCGGCGAGCTAATGCCGTGGCTCGAGGTGCCGCATGGAGTGGTTATGAATCCGGTCGAGAACTGACACTCGCTGGTCTCATCAAAATATTTGGCGCGAAGGCGCCGATATCAGCACGCTCTAGCCTCACGCCATACGGAAGTGATGTATCAATCTCGTTCGCTTTTGCAAAGCGATCGGAACCGGGTCGTCGGAGGCGTGTCTTCCACGTTCTGCTATTGCCAAAAATGTCTATAGGGCGAGCCACAAGTCTCAGGTCAGTGACAGTCTGAGAAATCGGACCGGCAACGGTCAGGGCACACAGCAGCCAACACACGTTCCCCTCTACCTATGAATTATCGCGGCGCATTCCCGCCGACTTGCTGATACTGACAATGGGCCGGTATGACCGATAGCCGCAACGAGATGGGCATACGAAAGCGGCTGAGGACCAAATCAAGCCGGACGAAAACTCGGAAAACTCCCTCTCGGACTTGGCACTGACGATGATCTGTGTAAACCTTGTTTCACGGTACAGGCAGGGATGCCGATGACCGTGAAGGGTTAGGCTGCCACCGCTTCGTTGGA
Source organism: Hyphomicrobiales bacterium (assembly GCA_900472675.1). Lineage (GTDB taxonomy): Bacteria > Pseudomonadota > Alphaproteobacteria > Rhizobiales > Rhizobiaceae > Neorhizobium. The sequence continues at coordinate 395,893 of UCJA01000009.1, read as the reverse complement.
AGTGGTGGCACTCTCTGCTCAATATCACACTCCCAGATTTCCAACGACGGACTCCATAACCGCGTAGCGCGCTGGAGCAAGACCGGGGGCTGTCTGCCCCCGGACCCCCGAGGATATTTCCAGAAGGGTTAGACCCATGTCTCGTGTCATGTAACGTCAGCGAGCACTTCGATAATGGAGAAAGCTTTAGTGTACCGAACAATGTCAAAAATCAGCGACGTCGGAAAACCATTCAACATCGCCTCCTATGCGCTGCTGACGATGATGGTGGCGCAGGTAGTTGGGCTGAAGCCTGGCGAATTCATCCACACGCTTGGCGACACGCACATCTACTCTGACCACTTCGAGCAGGCGACGCTGCAGCTGACGCGTACGCCGAAGGCCCTGCCGACCATGCGGATCAACCCCGAGGTCAGGGACATCTTCGCCTTCCGGTTCGAGGATTTCGAGCTCGAAGGCTATGAGGCGGATGCACATATCAAGGCGGCGGTGGCTGTCTGATGACGGTGCCGGTCGCAATCTTCGTGGCCATGTCGCGCAACCGCGTCATCGGTCGCGATGGTGGCATGCCCTGGCGCCTCGCAACAGATTTAAAGCGCTTCAAGGCCATGACTCTTGGCAAGCCCATGATCGTCGGGCGCAAGACGCTGCTGTCGTTTGGCGGCAAGCCGCTGCCCGGTCGTCCGCATGTGGTTGTCTCGCGCAGCGAAGACTTTGAAGTGGAAGGGGCACAGGTTGCCGCTTCCCTGGATGAAGCTCTGGCGCTTGCGCAGGCAATCGCTGCAGAGACCAAGGCCGAGGAAGTGGGTATTCTCGGCGGTGGTGAGATCTACGCCCAGGCCATCGACCGAGCCGACCGCCTCTACGTGACGCATGTGGACGCCGAGATCGCCGACGGCGATACTTTCTTCCCCGAGATCGACCCAAAGGTTTTCGAAAAGGGTTCGGAAACGGCTTACGCTGCGGGCGAACAAGACACTTATCCGACTCGTTTCGTGCTCTACACCCGTCGCACCGCGACAAACTGAGCCATTTGGTGACCAAACACTTGGAAGTTATTGAGCGCGCGTTGAAAGCGTCTGCGCTGATACCTATAACGGCAAGGCCGGGGGTCTGGAACAAGGACGGTCGGCGCGGGAGTGGCAATAACAATGAGGTTTTAATGCCCTGGAGCAATCAGAATGGCGGCGGTGGCCCTTGGGGCGGCAGCGGTGGAAGCGGCGGTAGCGGCGGCGGCGGCGGTAATAACCAGGGCCCATGGGGGCAGGGACCGAACCGGCCCCGAGGAAACGGTGGTGGCAACGGTGGCCCGCCGGACCTGGAAGACCTGATCCGTCGCAGCCAGGATCGCCTGCGCAGCTTCATGCCCGGCGGCTTCAACGGCGGTGCCTCTCTGATCGTTCTCGTTCTGGTTGGGGCTTTCCTGCTGTTTCAGTCGATCTATACGGTTCAGCCAGACGAGCGCGGTGTCGAGCTGCGATTTGGACGGCCGAAGGAAGAGATCGCCATGCCCGGTCTTCACTTCCATCTGTGGCCCTTCGAATCGGTCGAAATCGTGAAGGTGACCGAGCAGCAGCAGAATGTCGGTGCTCCCCGGGGCTCGAATTCGAATGCCGGCTGGATGCTGACGGGCGACCAGAACATCGTCAATGTGCAGTTCTCGGTTCTGTTTACAGTCAGCGATCCCAAGGCCTACCTCTTTAACTTGGAAACGCCGGCCGCTACCCTGCAGCAAGTGGCTGAAAGCGCGATGCGCGAAATCGTAGGACGTCGTCCTGCACAGGACATTTTCCGCGATAACCGCGAAAGCGTGTCTTCCGAAGTCCGCAACATCATCCAGGGCACGATGGATACCTACGGCTCGGGCATTTCCATCAATGCCGTGCCGATCGAAGATGCTGCACCGCCACGCGAAGTGGCCGACGCCTTCGAAGAAGTTCAGCGCGCTGAGCAGGACGAAGACCGCTTCCTCGAGGAAGCCAACCAGTATGCCAACCAGAAGCTCGGACAGGCCCGCGGCCAGGGCGCCCAGGTTCGCGAAGAAGCGTCCGCCTACAAGGATCGCGTCGTGAACGAAGCGCAAGGTGAGGCACAGCGCTTCATCTCCATCCAGGAGCAATATGCCACCGCTCCGGACGTTACCCGGCGCCGTCTCTTCCTGGAAACCATGGAAGCCGTATTGAAGAATTCCAACAAGATCATTCTCGACGGAAAGGAAGGCGTGGTTCCCTATCTTCCGCTTAATGAGATCAACAAGGCGCAACCCGGCCTGACGCAGGGGGCAATCCGATGAACTCGAATCGTCTCCCCGCATTCCTGATCGCCTTCGCGGTCCTGCTGTTCCTCGTCTACTCGTCCGTCTTCGTGGTCAACGAGAGGGAGCAGGCGATCGTCGTCCGCTTCGGTGAGATCCAGGACGTCAAGCGCGAGCCGGGCATCTATTTCAAGCTGCCTTTCGGCTTCATGGACGCCGACCGCGTCCAGTACGTGGAAGACCGCGCGCTGCGGTTCGACTTGGACAATATCCGCGTCCAGGTCCGCGGCGGTGCATTTTACGAGGTCGACGCCTTCGTGGTCTACTCGATCGACGATCCGCGGCGTTTCCGTGAAACGGTCTCCGGCGACCGTGAATCGGCCGAGTCCCGCCTTCGCACGCGTCTCGATGCGGCTCTTCGCCGGGTCTACGGTCTGCGCAACTTCGATTCGGCTCTGTCGAACGAACGTGCGTCCATGATGCAGGAAGTGCGCTCGGATCTGAACGCGGCTGGCGAAAGCCTCGGCCTGAACATCCGTGACGTTCGGATCCGTCGCACAGACCTCACGCAGGAAGTCTCCGGTCAGACCTTCCAGCGCATGAAGGCGGAACGTCTTGCGGAAGCCGAACTGATCCGTGCCCGTGGTAACGAAGCCGGCCAGCGTCGGCGGGCTATCGCCGACCGCCAGGTGGTGGAGATCGTTTCGGAAGCGCAGCGCGATTCGGAAATCCTGCGTGGTCAGGGCGATGCGGAGCGGAACAAGATCTTTGCCGGTGCCTTCCAGCGGGATCCTGCCTTCTTCGAGTTCTATCGCTCGATGCGAGCCTATGTGTCGTCGCTGGCAGACAGCGGTACGACCCTGGTGCTTTCGCCGGACTCGGAGTTCTTCCGGTTCTTCCGCTCGGCAGACGGGGCGGCACCGACGTCTCCTGCGCCGACGCCTGGCCCCGGGGCGGCAGCTACGCCTGCTCCCGGCGCTGCGCCTGCGGCCACTCCGGCGCCCGCGGGTCAGTAACAGGATCTATCGAACAGGATGGAGCGGCTTCGGCCGCTTCATCTGCCTCATGGGCAAGAGCATTTTGCCCGCGAGCATGGCCACATAGGCTGGCTGTCGAAACTCCGCCTGATTCCGCGGCTCAAGTGCCATGAAAGCCGGTGCGGCGACGTCCGGTAGTCTGATCATCGATAAGCGAGGATGCCACATGGCCCGTTCCACCCTATCGTCCTTCAAGCGCGCGGTTGCCGTCGGAACGACACTTTCCCTGCTTGGCGCTCCCTTGCATGCCCTTGCACAGGCGCCTGCAACGCCTGCACCGGCGCTCCCGGGTCCAGCGGCTCCGGCTCCTCCAAATCCAGGAGCTGCCGCTCCGGCACCGGTTGCACCCGAGGCGACCAGCCCGGGTGGCATGCTGCCGGCACCGCCGACGACCCCATCGACGCTTGCCGCGCCACCCGCCCCGGCTGCCGCGGTTCCTGCAGGTCCGTCGTCCGTGTCGGACCTTGCGGAAGGGCTGCTCGACGCAGTGGTCAACATCTCGACCTCGCAGAGCGTCAAGGACGAGGGCGCAGGTCCGCAGCCGCAGATCCAGCAGGGATCGCCGTTTGAGGAGTTTTTCGACGAATTTTTCGACGACAAGAGCAACCAGGGCAAGAACCAGAAGGTCTCGTCGCTCGGATCAGGTTTCGTGATCGACAAGAGCGGGTTCGTCGTCACCAACAACCACGTTATCGAGGGTGCCGACGACATCGAAGTCATCTTCCCGAATGGCACTAAGCTGAAGGCAAGACTGGTCGGCACGGATACCAAGACCGATCTTTCGGTTCTGAAGGTCGAGCCCAAGGCGCCGCTGAAATCTGTACCGTTCGGCAATTCGCGCCAGATGCGAATCGGCGACTGGGTGATGGCGATCGGCAATCCCTTCGGTCTTGGCGGCTCGGTGACGCTTGGCATCATTTCGGCACGCGGCCGCAACATCAATGCCGGCCCCTATGACAATTTTATCCAGACCGATGCGGCGATCAACAAGGGCAACTCCGGCGGCCCGCTGTTTAACATGCGCGGCGAGGTGATCGGCATCAACACGGCAATCATTTCGCCATCGGGTGGGTCGATCGGGATCGGCTTTGCCGTTCCGACCGAGATCGCGGAAAACGTGGTTCACCAGCTGATCGAGTTCGGCGAAACGCGTCGCGGATGGCTTGGCGTACGCATCCAGCCGGTGACCGACGACGTGGCCGCGAGCCTTGGCCTTGACCGGACGCGCGGCGCGCTGGTGTCGGGCGTCGTCGACAGTGGCCCCATCAAAAGCGGCGAGATCAAAGCCGGTGACGTGGTCCTGAGCTTCGACGGCCAGCCGATCAACGAGATGCGGGACCTGCCCAGAATCGTGGCGGAAAGCCCGGTCGGCAAGGCCGTGGACGTGGTGATCATGCGTGAGGGCAAGCAGCAGACCGTCAAGGTGACGCTGGGTAAGCTCGAAGATACCGCCGATGCCAAGGACGACGACCAGCCGGATACTCCGGACGGCGGCGGCGCGGCACCCGGCGACAAGGGCGGCGCACCGGACGACCAGGACCAGACGAGCCAGGAGCCGGCGACGCTGTTCGGGATGACGATTGCGACGCTCGGTGACGAACAGCGCAAGACCTTCGGGATCGCCGAAAGCGTCGAGGGCGTGGTGATCACCAAGGTGGACGCGGGATCCGTGGCCTCCGAGAAGGGGCTGAAGCCCGGCGAGGTAATTGTCGAGGTTGCCCAGGATTTCGTCGAGAACCCGGGTGAGGTCAGCGAGAAGATGGAAGCCCTCAAGACGGAAGGCCGTCGCAACGCGCATGTGATGATCGCCGACAAGACCGGCAACCTGCGCTTCGTGGCGCTGCCGCTCGAGTAGGGCGCTAGGCCGGCCGGCTGCCGGTTGCAGCCTGCCGGTTCCATTCGTCGGCCGTGACCGCGTAGACCACATGCGGTTTCAGCTGCGGATGGCTATCCGGGACCCGCGGGTGGTCGAAATCCAGGGTCGGCACCCGGTGCATGCCGAGCCGTTTCATGACAGCGGTCGAGCGGTGGTTTTCCGCGACGGCAAAGGATACGACGGCCTCGATCTTCTTTTCGCTGAATGCGTAGTCGAGCAGGGCCCGGGCCGCTTCGCTGGCGTAACCCTTGCCCCAGAAGCGGGTGGCGAGACGCCAGCCGATCTCCACGGCCTGGTCGGGAAAGATGCCCGGCATGTTGGCGTAGGAGAGGCCGCAGAAGCCGATAGGCTCGTGGCTTGCCTTTAGCTCCACCGCATAGAAACCCATGCCATTGTCGTTGATCATTCCGTTCAGTCGCCCGAGGAAGGCGTCCGCCTCTTCGTGCGTGCGGCGAAACGCGAAGAACTCCATGACCTTCGGATCGGCATTGATCTCGCGGAAGAGGTCGCGGTCGGAGGCCAGCCAATGGCGCAGCACAAGCCGTGGCGTTTCAACGATGATCGTCCGGTCCTTCATGGCGTGACGAAGTCCGTCCGACGGTAGCCCTGGATGTAGAGAAGGGCGGTCAGGTCGCCATGGTCGATGCGCATCCGCGCCTGTGCCGCGACCATGGGCTTGGCGTGCAGCGCCACGCCCGAGCCGGATATGCCGAGCATGCCGAGATCGTTGGCGCCGTCGCCGACCGCCATAACATCCTCCGGTGCAATACCGATACGAGTGGCGATCTCCAGCAGGGCATCCACCTTGGCCTGCTTGCCGAGTATGGGTTCGGCCACCTCGCCGGTCAGAAAACCGTCCTTTTCCAAGAGAATGTTGGCCCGGTTCTCGTCAAAGCCGAGAGTGGCCGCGATCTTCTGGGTGAAGACGGTGAACCCGCCCGAGACGAGGGCGGTGTAGAAGCCACGAGCCTTCATGGTGGCAATTAGCTGCGGTCCGCCGGAGGTCAGCGTGATGCGCCTGGAAATTACGTCATCGACGACGCTGACGGGCAGGCCCTTCAGCAGCGCGACCCGCTCCCGCAGGGCTGGCTCGAAGGCAATCTCGCCGTTCATGGCGCGGGCGGTGATGGCGGAGACCTGCTCCTTCAGCCCGACCACATCGGCCAGTTCGTCGATGCATTCCTGGCCGATCATAGTGGAATCCATGTCGGCGATGAGAAACTGCTTGCGTCGGCTTTCGGCCTCCTGCAGCACAAGATCGATGGGATTGGTGCCGATGGCAGCCCGGAGAGCGGCTTCTACCGCGTCGAGATCCGCATCGTCGCGCAGGGCGATATCGCAGGCAATACCGTCCGCCAGCCAGTAGAGCCCGGCGGCGTTGACACTCTGCGCCGCCTGCTCACCCAGCGCCTGCGTGAGAACCGGATTTGACGGATGAGCAATAAGCGTGGCAACGAAAGCCATATGACGAACCCTGACGAAAACATCGATGCGATCCTGATAACCGGCCCGACTGCCAGCGGCAAGTCGGCGCTTGCCTTGCGGCTGGCGCAGGAGGTCGACGGGGTGGTGATCAACGCCGACAGCATGCAGGTCTACGACACGCTCCGCGTGCTGACGGCGCGCCCGGCGGACTCCGACATGCAGGGTGTGCCGCACCGGCTCTACGGTCATGTGAGCGCGCTGCGAGCCTACTCCACGGGCGAATGGTCGCGTGATGTGATGCCTCTGTTGGACGAGGTGAGGGCTGCGGGCAAGCGTCCGGTGTTTGTCGGCGGCACCGGGCTTTACTTCCGGGCGCTGGCCGGCGGCCTGTCAGACATGCCGGAAATCTCCCAGGAGATCCGCTGCCGGGTGCGGCTGCGCCTCAAGGAGGAGGGGCCAGAGGCCCTGCATGCGGAACTCTCAAGCCTGGATGCGCCGGTTGCGGGCGGGCTGAAGCCGAACGACGGTCAGCGCATCGTGCGGGCGCTCGAGGTTCTAGAAGAAACGGGTCGCTCTATCAGCACCTTCCAGGACAGCAAAGGGCCGATGCTGATCGACCCCAGCCGCGCCCGCAAGCTGGTGGTTCTACCGGACCGGCAGGTGCTCGCCGAACGGATCAACCGGCGGTTTGCGCAGATGCTGGACGAGGGGGCCGTCGAGGAGGTGCAGCGGCTTCTGGCTGCTGATCCGCTGCCGGACCTGCCGGTGATGAAGGCGATCGGCGTGCGCGAGATCGGCGAGATGCTCTCCGGCGCTATGAGCCGAGCACAGGTCATTGAGCGCGCATCGGCCCAGACGCGGCAATATGCCAAGCGGCAGATGACCTGGTTCCGCAACCAGCTGGACGAGACATGGGAGCGTCTCTCCTCCTGAGCGACCGAAGCGCGGCCGATCAGTCCTTTTCGTAGAGGCTGGTCAGGGGTTTCTTGAGAAGGCTGTCGCGCAGCGAGCCTTCCCGTCGCAGCAGCGGGTTCGGCCGGGCGGCATACTCGCCGGGCCTTGCCGTCGGTGCGGGTTCGAGCGGACGTTCGCTGCGAAGGCTGGCAGGGCGATCCGGCTGCGAAGGGCTGCGATCCCGGCCGAAGGTGCCGCCGGGCAGCATTTCAGCCCGGTAGGGCTCCAGCGGAGGCGTTGTGGGATGGCGTGTGGCAGGAGCGACGGCCGGACGGTCCGGCGCCTGCATCTCACGCCGCCAGCGATCAACCTCGGCCGTCGTTGCGGGCGGGTACTCGCGGGTGAGGTCGTCCTGCGCTGCCGGGGCGTCTGCCGCAGCGGTGCTCGCCTGGGCGTAGCCCTGCGCGTATGGATGGAGATCGGGTCCGGTTGCGGAGCGCATGCGGGCAACGACCGTGCGCAGGTCCACGGTATCCGGCGTTTCCTCTGACCCCTTGTCGGCCACACCCATCGCCTTTGGCACGTATCGCTTTTCGACGCGGGCAAATTTCATCCGCATCGGCACCGAAATCGCTTCGCCGAAAGCGATCGCCTCGCCGTTGCCGATAGATGACAGGAAGCTGGTTGTCGAGATCGACGAATTCGGAATGGCCGACTTGATGATTTCCTGGTCGCTCTCGTTGGACAGGCGCATGGCGAACAGGGTTGAGCACTGCGACAGGATGGTCTGGTCGAGTTCGCCCGGGCGCTGGGTGATCACGCCGAGCGAGACGCCGTATTTGCGGCCTTCCTTGGCGATGCGCGAGATCGCCTGAACGGTCGGGTAGAACCCCTTCTCCCGGTCCGCCGGTACGTAGCGATGCGCCTCCTCGCAGACCACCAGCATGTGGATGGCGCCGTGGCTCCAGAGCGCAATCTCGAAGGCCATGCGGCAAAGGATGGAGGCGACGGAATTGACGACTTCGGAAGGAATGCCCGCGAGCTGGAAGGTCGAGATCGGTCGATCGTCTCCCGGAATGCGGAAGATGTGGGCAATGGTCTCCATGATCGTGTCGTTGATCGTGTTGTTGGAGAACATGAAGTGGTAGCGCGGGTCGTTGATCGCCGACATGATCCGCATCTTCAGTGCGCGAAGAAAAGGCTTTTCACCACGCCCTTCCAAGCGGCCGATGCGCTCATCGATCAGCGCCAGCAGGTCGGCCATGCGATAGGGCACCGGCGTATCGGCGGTAAGAGAGCTCTTTTCGGTTGCCCGGCGCATCAGGCTCGAATCGCTGCCGCGGAAGGCGCGCTTGGCGTCGGGAATTAGGTCGCGCAGTATATCCAGTTCTTCGGCGACGGGCGGACGACCGCGAAAGACGACTTCCGAAAATTCCTCGAGCCGCATCAGCCAGAAGGGCAGGTCGAGCGTATCGGTATCGATCACCACGGCATGCTCGGGGAAGGCGGCGGCAAACTCGTTGTGCGGATCGAGGATGAGCACGCGAAGCTTCGGGTCGGCCTCGATGGCCTTGTGCAGCAGCAGCGACACAGCCGTGGACTTGCCCACGCCCGTGGAGCCAACGATGGCAAAATGCTTGGACAGCATGGAGGGGATGTGGATGGCGGCGTCGATGCTCTCGTCCTGGCTGAGCTTGCCGATGACGCAGGTGTCGCTCTTGCCGGCGTCATAGATGCGCAAGAGGTCGGCCGAGCGGATGCGGTGCGCGATCGCGCCGAGATAGGGGTAGCGGGTGATGCCGCTGGTGAATTCCTCGTGCCCGTTTTCGCCGACCCGGACTTCGCCCAGCAGTTCCACGTCGATGTGGAAGCGGTTGTCCTCGCTTTCGCGCCAATCCTGGTCGCCGGTCTGCATGGAGTAGGAGAGGGCCACCACGCGGTTGCTGCCGACGCTGATGGAAATCAACCGTCCGACCGACCAGAGTTCGGTCAGGTCGGTCTCGCCGCGGTCCGCAACTGCCTCGATTTTTGCCCGTGAACCGGTGCAGGCAACAACTCTGCCCAGCATGCGGTTGCCGCGGGCCTGACCGTCGCGGCGATCCTGTTCGCCGGCCGAAGCGGAGTTGTGAAGTTGATTGTTGAGCAACGGACGCCCCTTCATTGGGGTGGGACTATAGGCGGCAAGTTCTGCAAGGCGGGGCATAACCGTGTGACTATAGGTGCCGGCGGATTAACAATCAGTATAGGAAACCTTGCAGTTTACACGTAGTTGAGCAGCGATATCAGTTAGATGGCATTTTCATCTGGCGGTGACGTTGACGGATGGCCATTCTGCGGCTAACAATCCGGCCCATGAAAATCTCGATAAATCTTATTGTGGTGGGAACGCGCATGGGCAGGATGGTCTAACCATCCGGCGATAGCCACCCATGCGCGAAAGACAGGCTCCTCAAGGGGCCTTTTTTTATGCCTTCAATCCGGCTCGGAGGAGCCGCTGGAACTCAGCAGCGAGAATGGACCAAGACATGACGGACCCCAAGAACCAGATGCCGGATATGCGGATGACCGGCGCAGAGATCGTCCTGAGAGCGCTGAAGGAGAACGGCGTCGAACACATCTTCGGCTATCCGGGCGGCGCCGTGCTGCCGATCTATGACGAGATCTTCCAGCAGGAGGACATCAAGCACATTCTGGTTCGCCACGAACAGGGCGCGGGCCATGCGGCCGAGGGCTATGCCCGCTCGACCGGCAAGGTTGGTGTCATGCTGGTCACCTCCGGTCCGGGTGCAACCAATGCCGTGACGCCGCTGCAGGATGCGCTCATGGACTCGGTCCCGCTGGTCTGCATCTCCGGCCAGGTTCCGACCACGCTGATCGGATCCGACGCCTTCCAGGAGTGCGATACGGTCGGGATCACCCGTCCATGCACGAAGCACAACTGGCTGGTCAAGGACGTCAATGAACTGGCCGCCGTCATCCACGAGGCCTTCCGCATCGCCCAGACCGGCCGCCCGGGTCCCGTCGTCGTCGACGTTCCCAAGGACATCCAGTTCGCCACGGGCACCTATACGTCGAAGCCCGAGATTGCCGCAAATGTCAGCTACCGGCCGAAGGTCGATGGCGACATCATGGCGATCGAGGCTGCGATCGAGCTGATGGCATCGGCGCGTCGGCCTGTTTTCTACACCGGCGGCGGCGTCATCAACTCGGGACCGGAGGCCTCGCGGCTGCTGCGGGAGCTGGTCGCACTCACCAACTTCCCGATCACCTCGACGCTGATGGGCCTCGGCTGCTATCCGGCATCGGGCAGCAACTGGCTGGGCATGCTCGGCATGCACGGCTCCTACGAAGCCAACATGGCGATGCATGATTGCGACGTCATGGTCTGCATCGGTGCGCGGTTCGACGACCGGATCACCGGGCGGCTCAATGCGTTTGCGCCGAACAGCCGCAAGATCCATGTCGATATCGACCCTTCGTCGATCAACAAGAACGTCCATGTGGACATCCCGATCATCGGCGATGTCGGCAGCGTCCTGAAGGACATGGTCCGCCTGTGGCGGGCCCTGCCGCAGCCGCCGGCCAAGGCGCAGACAGAGGAATGGTGGAGCGAGGTCAACCGCTGGCGTTCGCGCAAGTCGTTTTCCTACAAGAACTCGACCGATGTCATCATGCCGCAGTACGCGCTCGAGCGCCTCAATGCGCTGAGCAAAGGGTATGATACCTTCATCACCACGGAGGTCGGCCAGCACCAGATGTGGGCGGCGCAGTTCATCGACTTCGAGGAGCCGAACCGCTGGATGACGTCGGGCGGGCTCGGCACCATGGGGTATGGTCTGCCGGCAGCGATCGGCGTCCAGGTCGCGCATCCGAACGCACTGGTCATCGATGTCGCGGGCGATGCCTCGATCCAGATGTGTATCCAGGAAATGTCCTGCGCCATCCAGCACGAGCTGCCGGTCAAGATCTTCATCCTCAACAACCAGTACATGGGGATGGTGCGCCAGTGGCAGCAGCTGCTGCACGGCAACCGGCTGTCGAACTCCTACACGGAAGCCATGCCCGACTTCGTCAAGCTGGCGGAAGCCTATGGTGCGGTCGGCCTCTATTGCGATGATCCGAAGGAACTGGATGAAAAGATCGAGCAGATGATCGCGGTCAAGAAGCCGGTGATCTTCGACTGCCGGGTCGCGAACCTTGCCAACTGCTTCCCGATGATCCCCTCGGGCAAGGCACATAACGAAATGCTGCTGCCGGACGAAGCGACCGACGAGGCCGTTGCGACCGCCATCGATGCCAAGGGCCGCCAGCTCGTCTAGGACGGGCGCGGTCTCTTCAACCAGTTTTTCAGGAATCGGATCCAACATCATGAATGCGCATCAGCAACCGACCGGATCAGCCTATTTCATCGCCCCGGAGACGGCCAAGGCGGAAAGCCACACCTTGTCGGTTCTAGTCAGCAACGAGCCTGGCGTTCTTGCTCGGGTCATCGGCCTTTTCTCCGGCCGCGGCTACAATATCGAAAGCCTGACCGTGTCGGAAACGGAGCACGAGGCGCATCTATCGCGGATCACCATTGTGACCCGCGGGACGCCGACCGTTCTTGAGCAGATCAAGGCCCAGCTGGAACGGATCGTGCCGGTGCACCGGGTGCTGGACCTCACCGTTCGGGCCCGTGACCTTGGTCAGGAGCGGCCGATCGAACGGGAAGTGGCGCTGATCAAGGTGGTCGGTACCGGCGATCACCGCGCCGAAGCGCTGCGGCTGGCCGATGCCTTCCAGGCCAAGGTGGTGGATGCCACGATCGAGCACTTCATCTTGGAAATCACCGGCAAGTCCTCCAAGATCGACCAGTTCGTGGCGGTGATGAAGCCGCTCGGGCTGATCGAGATCTGCCGCACGGGAATCGCCGCGATGAACCGCGGGCCGCAGGGCATGTGATCCGGCCGCGCCGGAGATGGGGCTGAAAGACGTGCGGAAAGACTGGCTTCCAGCACCCGGCACGCCGATCGGCGCTACCTTCTATGTTCGCCAGTCCCAGCCCTGGCTGAAGCACTACTTTGGCGTCGATGCGCTGAAATCGACGCTGTCGCCGGGCATTGGCGCCATCGTTCGTTGGGGCGGGCGCATCCCCGCCAAGACCGCGAGCCTGATCGCGGCAACGCGGCGGCTTCCGGTGTGGTATCTGGAGGACGGCTTTCTTCGATCGGTGGGGCTCGGCAAGTCGCTGGCCCTGCCGATCTCCATCCAGATCGATGACCTCGGCATGCCGATTGACTGCTCGCGCCCGTCGCGTCTCGAGCGTCTTATTTCGGGTGCCGGCGAGGAAGCGGAAACGCTCGGGAGTTCGGTGCGGGAGGCCATCGTCCACCATCGACTCTCCAAGTACAACAATTTGCCACACAGGCCGCCGCGCTTCGAGCAGACGACTCGCCGCCGCTTGCTGTTGGTCGACCAGGTGGCCGGCGATGTGTCGGTGCCGCTGGCGCAGGGAACTGCCCAGAGCTTTTCGCAGATGCTGGATGACGCTGTGGCGACCGGCGCCCAGTGCGTGGTGCGCACCCATCCGGACGTGATGGCGGGCTATCGGAAAGGCTATCTGGCGGAGCATGCTGCGACCAAGCCGGGCGTGATCCTATCCGCCGATCCGATCTCTGCCGCTTCCGTGCTTGAGGCGGTGGACGAGGTCTGGACGGTGTCCAGCCAGTTCGGCTTCGATGCACTTCTCCGGGGTCTGCCGGTGCGGTGCTACGGCGCTCCTTTTTATGCCGGCTGGGGGCTGACCGACGACCGTTTCTCGGAGGAGGCACGCAGGGCACTTGGCAGCCGCCGGGCAACAGGGGCAACCGTCGACCAGCTCGCCGCTGCAGCCCTTGCGCTTTACCCCGTCTACCGGGACACCCGGACATGGGTTGAGATCGACGTTTTCCGGGCGATCGAGATGCTGGTCGCGGAGCGGCGCGACCTGGATCTCGACTAAAGCATCTCCAGCGGCTGCTTGCGTTCCGGTGGGGGGAAGGCTGCATCCAGGGCGTCGAGATCTTCGTCGCTCAGATCGAGTTCGGCTGCGTGCGCGTTTTCCTCGACCCGCTGGGGATTGGCCGACTTCGGAATGGCGATCAGGCCGTCTCGCTCCAGCAGAAAGGCGAGGGCCACCTGGGCCGGGGTCGCCTGGTAGGCCTTGGCAATGCGGATGAGTTCCGGGTTGCGCAGGATGCGGCCCTGCTCGATCGGTGAATAGGCCATGACGACGATGCCATTCTCCTGGCACCAGGGCAGGAGGTCATATTCGATGCCGCGGCGCGAAAGATTGTAGAGCACCTGGTTGGTGACGCAGTTCCGACCGTCCGGAACCTCCATCAACTCCTGCATGTCGTCCAGGTCAAAGTTGGAAACGCCCCAGGCGCCGATCTTGCCGGCGCGACGCAGTTCCTCGAAGCCGGCGACGGTTTCCGCTAGCGGATGTTCGCCGCGCCAGTGCAGTAGGTAGAGATCGAGGCGATCCGTCTTCAGGCGCTCAAGGCTGCGGTCGCAGGCATCGATCACACCCTGGCGACTGGCGTTCCACGGGTAGACCTTGCTCACCAGAAACACCTCGTCCCGCCGCCCGGCAATCGCCTCGCCGGCAATCTCCTCGGCGCCGCCCTCGGCATACATTTCGGCCGTATCGACCAGCGTCATGCCAAGGTCGAGGCCACGTTTGAGGCTTTCCACCTCGATGGGCGCCGTCTTCGCATGCTCGCCCATGTTCCAGGTGCCGAGACCCAGGGCAGGAACGGACGTGCCATCGGAAAATGCAACATTGGGAATATCGGGCATGGGATCGGGTCTCGCTGCTTTGCTTCGGTCCTCTTAGACATAAGGCATCGGATCAGAGTTCCAAGTTCCGCTTGAAGATCGCCAGTGCTGCTTCTAAACCGGAGGGTGGCGGTGTGGGCAGACGGCTGCATCCACGGTGAGGAGAGCAGACGCATGCATACGGATCACCCCGACCACGGCCATGGCCACGATGGCGACCACCACCACGACCACGATCACGACAACCGCTACAGCGACATGCAGGCGCGGGTGAGGGCGCTGGAAACGGTGCTGACGGAAAAGGGACTGATAGACCCTGCCGCCATCGACGCGATCGTCGAGACCTATGAGACCCGGGTCGGGCCGCGCAACGGTGCCCAAGTCGTTGCCAAGTCGTGGGTCGATCCGGCGTTTGCGGCCTTTCTGCACGAGGATGCGACGGCTGCCATTGCCAGCCTCGGATTTACCGGGCGCCAGGGCGAGCATATGCGGGCGGTGTTCAACACGCCGGAAACCCATAACCTCGTCGTCTGCACGCTGTGCTCCTGCTATCCCTGGGCCGTGCTTGGGTTGCCACCGGTCTGGTACAAGGCACCGGCCTATCGGTCCCGGGCCGTGATCGATCCGCGTGGCGTGCTTGCCGAGTTCGGTCTTACCCTGCCGGAGACGACGAAGATCCGCGTCTGGGATTCCACTGCAGAGCTGCGCTACCTGGTGATACCGGAGCGACCGGAGGGCACGGAGGGCTTGAGCGAAGACGATCTCGTCGCCCTCGTCAGCCGCGACGCGATGATCGGCACGGCCATTGCCGGAGCTGCATCGTGAACGGGCCGCATGACCTTGGCGGACAGATGGGCTTCGGGCCGGTGGCGCCCGAACCGAACGAACCCTACTTTCACGCCGACTGGGAAAAGCGGGCACTTGGCTTAACGCTTTCCTGCGGCGCCTTCGCCGCCTGGACTATCGACGAAAGCCGGCACGCGCGGGAAAACATCCCACCGGCCAACTATCTTTCCGCCAGCTACTACGAGATCTGGATCCGCGCGCTGGAGACCCTGCTAGAGCGGCATGGCTTTGCCAGTCGCACGGAGGTCGATGGCGGGCACCGGGTATCCGAACCGGCAGTGCCGAAGCGGGTGCTGACGGCGGATCTGGTGCCTTCCGTGCTCGCCAAGGGCGGGCCCTGCGATCGGCCGCTCGAGACGCAGCCGCTGTTCCAACCTGGCGATCGGGTGAGGACCAGAAACTTCAGTCCGGAGACCCACACACGGCTGCCGCGCTATGCCCGCGCCAAGACCGGCGTCGTCGAGGCAGTGCAGGGAAGCTTCGTGTTTCCGGACGACAATGCGCATGGCAAGGGCGAGAACCCGCAATGGGTTTATACGGTGGTCTTTTCGGCTGGCGAGATCTGGGGCGAGGGCGCCGATCCGACGCTGACCATTTCGATCGATGCTTGGGAGAGTTACCTTGAGCGCCTGTGAGACCATGTCACCGCTCGTTCAGTCTCCGGGGCTGCCCCGATCGCCGGAGGGCGAACCGGTGTTCCCCGAGCCATGGGCGGCGGAAGCGTTCGGCATGACGGTTCACCTGCACGAGCGGGGCGTTTTCAGCTGGAGCGAATGGGCGGCTGCGTTGACACAGCAGGTGCATGCGCCCGGGCGGTCCGCGGATGGCAGCGACTATTTCGACTGCTGGGTGGAGGCCCTCTGTGCACTCCTCAGCGAGAAGGGTGTCGCCGATGCCGAGACGCTGAATGCTCTCCAGCACAGCTGGCAGCGCGCCGCCGAGGCGACGCCTCATGGCCAGGTGATCGTACTCTCCAATGATCCGTGTCGGTAAAGCCTCTCAGGGATGCGGTTCGTCATCTTCCAAGGCCTTAGGCAGGCGAGAACCAGTCAGCTGTTCATAGCCGGGGCATCTGATCCTCTTTCGTTCTTTTTGGGTTGCGGATTGCGCTCGAATCCTGCCTAGTCCTGCCATGCAATTTGCACCCCAACAGGACGAGGCCCTCAAGGCCGTTTCACGCTGGCTGAAAGAGGGGCGCAGCCCTGTCTTCCGGCTGTTCGGTTATGCCGGAACGGGCAAGACCACACTTGCCAAGCATTTCGCCGAGAATGTCGAGGGGGAGGTGCTGTTTGCCGCCTTCACCGGCAAGGCGGCGCAGGTGCTGCGGGCGCGTGGCGCGCGCAATGCCCGGACGATCCATTCGCTGATCTACCGCCCGCGTGGCGAAGAGGCGGTTGAAGACCAGGAAACGGGCAGAACCTCCGTCTCGCCGATGTTTTCCATCAACCGTCAGAGCCCGCTGGCGAAGGCCGCGCTGATTATCATCGACGAATGCTCAATGGTGGACGAGGCGCTGGGCAAGGATCTGATGAGCTTCGGCACGCCCATCCTCGTGCTGGGCGATCCCGGCCAGTTGCCGCCGGTGACGGGCGGCGGATATTTTACCGAGCAGGACCCGGACTATCTTTTGACGGACATCCACCGGCAGGCGCGCGACAACCCCATCATCAAGCTGGCGATGGATGTGCGCGAGGGCAAGGAAATCATGCATGGCGACTACGGGACCGCCAAGGTGATCTCCCGCAACGAGGTGACGCAGCCGCTGGTGATGGATGCGGACCAGGTCCTGGTCGGCACCAACAAGACCCGCAAGCGCTACAATCAGCGACTTCGGGAACTCAAAGGTTTTACGCAGGACTATCCGCAGTCCGGCGACAAGCTGGTCTGCCTGCGCAACGACCAGGTCAAAGGGCTGCTCAACGGCTCGCTCTGGCAGGTGATGAGCTCGTCGCGCGAGACGGTGAAGCCCGGCATCAACCTGATGATCCGCCCTGAAGACGACGACATGGACCGCGGCGCCTCCAAGATCAAGCTGCTCAAGCAGGCCTTCGAAACGGACGAGGAAATTCCGTGGACGACGCGTAAGCGCTATGACGAGTTCGACTACGGCTATGCGCTGACTGTCCATAAGGCGCAGGGTTCACAGTGGAACAACGTGGTGCTGTTCGACGAAAGCTGGGCGTTTCGGGATACCCGCGAGCGCTGGCTTTATACGGCGATCACCCGCGCTGCCGAAACGCTGACGATCGTCCGATAGGGTTGCTGCTTCCATCAATGTTTTGCATGGCTTGCACGTGCGAATGTCATTGGCCCTGAGCTCAGGATCGGACTAAAAGCGCAGGCACGTTGCTCGTGAACTGGATCTGATCGATGCCCACCAAGCTTTCCGTCAACCTCAACGCCATCGCCATGCTGCGCAACCGCCGGGATCTTCCCTGGCCGAGCGTCGAAAGCCTCGGGCGCATCGCGCTTAAGGCGGGCGCGGCGGGCCTGACGGTTCATCCGCGGCCGGACCAGCGGCACATCCGCTTTTCGGACCTGCCGGTGCTTCGGGCCCTGATCGACGATGAATTCCCGGACGCCGAATTCAACATCGAAGGTTACCCCAGCGAGGACTTCCTGGCGCTTTGCGAGAGCATCGAGCCGGAACAGGTGACGCTGGTGCCGGACGATCCGAGCCAGGCGACCTCAGACCACGGGTTTGATTTCCGTGCCACCGGCGAGATGCTGAAGCCGATCGTGGCGCGGCTCAAGAAGGGCGGTATGCGGGTCTCGCTGTTTGCCGATGGTGATGGGGATCTCGAAGCAGTCCAGCTTGCAAAAGCGACGGGCGCGGACCGGATCGAACTTTACACCGGCCCCTTTGGCGGCTGCTTCGATCATCCGGAGCAAGAGCAGACGATCCTGGAGATGCTTGGGCGCACTGCGGATGCTGCTTTGGCCGAAGGCATGGGCGTCAATGCCGGCCACGACTTGACCGTTGCGAACCTGCCGGCCCTGGTTGCCCGCATCCCCCGGCTCGCTGAAGTCTCGATCGGACACGGTTTGACTGCGGATGCACTGGAGTACGGAATGGCAGAGACGGTTCGGCGTTTCCGGAAGGCCTGCGGACAAACAGTTTGACGCGACCGCTTTTTCGCCGGAAAAGATTGATTTGCTGCAGTGCAGCATTTTTGATATCCGGCGCCAAAGGAAGGTCGTCATGGCACAGCATCGAATCGTCGTCGTGGGTGGAGGGTTTGCGGGCCTGAGCGTCATCAACGGGCTCAAGGGCACGGAAGCGGACATTACGCTGGTCGACCGGCGCAACCACCATCTGTTCCAGCCGCTGCTCTACCAGGTGGCGACGACGGTGCTCGCGACCTCCGAGATCGCCTGGCCGATTCGCCGGCTGTTCCGGACCCGCCGGGAGGTCTCCACGCTTCTCGACGAGGTGACGGGCGTCGATCGCCTCGCCAAGACGGTGTCGCTGCGGTCCGGTGCCGTGCTGCCTTACGATACTCTGGTGCTGGGCACCGGTGCCCGCCACGCCTATTTCGGTCATGACGAGTGGGAGGGCGTTGCGCCCGGGCTGAAGACGCTCGAGGACGCAACCACCATCCGGCGGCGCATCCTGCTTGCCTTCGAGCGGGCGGAACTCACGGACAAGACCCTGGAAGCAGACGCGCTGCTGACCTTTGCCATCATCGGCGCGGGCCCGACCGGCGTGGAGCTTGCCGGAATGATCGGCGAACTCGCCAACAATATCCTGCCGCCGGAATTCCGGAAGATCGATACCCGGCGCACCCGCGTGCTGCTGATCGAAGCCGGTCCACGTGTGCTGCCGGCGTTCAGCGAGGACCTGTCGGAGTATGCAAAGACGGCGCTCGGCAAGCTTGGCGTCGACGTGCGGCTAGGCCAGGCCGTGACGGCCATCACCGAGGAGGGCGTCACCATCGGCGACAGCTTCGTACCGTGCCGAACGGTGGTCTGGGCCGCCGGCGTGCAGGCCTCACCCGCTGCGAAATGGGTGGATGCGCCGGCCGACCGGGCGGGTCGCGCTCAGGTTGGGCAGGATCTCACTGTCGAGGGCGATAACGATGTGTTCGTGATCGGCGACACGGCGCTGGTGAACCAGGTGAACGGCAAGCCTGTTCCAGGGATCGCACCGGCGGCGAAACAACAGGGCGCCTATGTCGCACGGGTGATCAAGGCAAGACTCGAGGGCAAGGCCGCTCCGGCGCCGTTCCGCTATAGACACCAGGGCAGTCTGGCGACGATCGGCAAGCGTGCCGCAGTAATCGACTTCGGCCGTATCAAACTGACCGGGGCGCTTGCCTGGTGGATCTGGGGGCTCGCACACATCTACTTCCTGATCGGCACGCGGTCGCGACTGGCCGTCGCCTGGAGCTGGCTGTGGATCTACCTGTCCGGCCAGCACAGCGCCCGGTTGATCACCCAGAAGGAAACGCTGAAGAGCGACCCTTGAGCCGGGTCCCGCAGATCATCCTTGCCTCAGGTCCAGTTCCCAGGTCTGGCCGGTGCATTCGGGGCCGAACATGGTATGCTTTTCCTCTGCGACCAGACGGAAGCCAAGAGCTTTGTAAATCCTGATCGCGGCGGTGAGCATATCATTGGTCCACAGTGACATGGTCGTGTAGCCGGATGCCCGGGCAAAGGCGATGCATTCCTCAACCAGCCGGCTACCGAGGCCGAGGCCACGGGCCTGCGGTTCGAGGTAGAGGAGCCGGAGCTTGGCAACGCCTGCGCCTGCGTCGACCAGGAAGACGGATCCCACCCGCTGGCCTTCCCGTTCGGCAATCCAGCAGTGCTCCCTGTCCGGATTGAAACGGGTGATGAATTCGCTGCAGACCTGCGCAACGAGCGCCTCGAATTTCTCGTTCCAGCCATAATCCCTGGCATAGGCAAGGGCATGGGCTTCGATGACCCAGCCCATATCTCCGATCCGATGGGGACGAAGAGTCACGGCCGGAGCCACAGTCTGCGTCTCGAACAGTCGGCGTATGGACTGCATCGACAGAATTAGGTCCTTGCGGCCGGCTTCATCCAAGCCATCCAGTTCCAGAGCAAGCTGGCGACGAGACAGAGCGCCAAGCCGCTCGTGCTCTTCCAGTCCCTTGGTGGTGACATGCAGCACCTGCGCCCGGCGATCGAGCGGATCGATCTCCGCTTCGATAAAGCCGGCCTCGCGAAATTTCTTCAGCAAGCGGCTGAGATAGGCAGGGTCGAGCCCAAGCTCGCGGACAAGCGTGGTGGCGGAGACACGCTGGTGCGCGCCGATCTCGTAGAGCACACGCGCTTCAGTCAAGGTGTAGTCGGTCTCGAGATACCCCTTGGCCAGCAAGCCAAGCCTGTTGGTGTAAAAGCGATTGAAGGCTCTGACTGCGTCGAGAAAGGCAATGTCCGTCATCGGCAGATCTCCCATGAGGATATCTGCCGATATTTAATGGACTGAGTCAAGTAACTAGGCGGCTTCGCGTTGTCCACCTGGGATTGCCAATGCAAAGTCCACGGCGGCCCTTGTGTGCACGGTCGTCGAATCGACGCAGGGCAAGGGCAGCGTCTCATGGTCGAGAAGCAGGCAGATCTCGGTGCAGCCGAGAATGACGCTGTCGGCGCCTGCGTCTTTCGCGCGTTCGATCATGGCCATGGCACGGGCCCGCGAGGTGTCGATGACCTTGCCGGCGCACAGTTCGCCGAAGATGATCTCGTGCATGTCGCCACGGTCGTCGGCTTCCGGCACCATGACGTCGATACCCAGGGCCTTCATTCCCTGCGCGTAGAAGCCATGCTCCATGGTGTAGCGGGTCGCAAGCAGCAGCGGCCGCTTGAGGCCACGGGCGTTGAGGGCCCGGGCTGTCTCATCGACGATGTGGATCAACGGGATGTCGACGGCGGCCTGAACCTCAGATGCTATCAGATGCATGGTGTTGGTGCAGATCAAGATACAGTCGGCGCCAGCGGCCTGGAGTGCGCGGGCGCTGCCAGCCAGATGAGCGGCGGCCAGGTCCCAGCGGCCGGCCTTCTGCATCGCAACCACCTCTTCGAAATTCAGTGAGTGGAGGATGATGTCGGCCGATGCGAGGCCGCCGAGGCGGTCGCGCACCATTTCGTTCGCAAGCTTGTAGTAGACCAGAGTGCTCTCGAAGCTCATTCCTCCGATAAGGCCTATCCTGCGCATGAAATTCTCCAGATCAAACGATAATTAGACGATGTATCTAATTATCGCAGATTCTGGAGTTTTACAATCCTTGCTTTTCTGGATTCATCTGTTCTTTCTTTCCTTCGAAGAAGTCTGTCAGCGATTGCGGCTTCGTGTCGGTCAGGGTTTCGAAGTCGCGGGTGACGAGATCGAAGTTGCCGGCCGCTACGTTGGCGTCGGCAGAAACCAGCATATTCACGACGAAATCCGGCAGGCCTGCACCCTTGAGCCCCTCGGCCAGCTGGTCGCCGGTCACGTGGACAACATTCAGAGGCTTGCCGGTGGCGGTCGACGCGCGAGCGGCAATCTCCTCGGCTGTCAGGGATTCGGCGCTGGTGAGAGTGAAGGTGCGGTTTCCGATCGGCGGATCCACCAGGACGGCAGCGGCGGCACGGGCGCAGTCGTCGCGGCTGATGTTGGCGATACGGCCGGTCCCCATGGCGGTGTACCAGGTGCCGGTCTGCAGATTG
Organism: Hyphomicrobiales bacterium; assembly: GCA_900472675.1. Lineage (GTDB taxonomy): Bacteria > Pseudomonadota > Alphaproteobacteria > Rhizobiales > Rhizobiaceae > Neorhizobium. The sequence goes on along the minus strand of UCJA01000009.1, from coordinate 374,091 downwards.
TGCGGCATGCTCATCATGTAGTTGTCGTGGTACCAGGCGTTGCGCAGGATGGTGTAGGGGAGCCCGCTTTCCTTGATCGCCTCCTCGGTGCCCAGGTGGTCGGGCGCAAAGGTCACCAGCGATTTGTCTGGGTTCGGCATGGAGGTGTAGACGATGTGGCGGATGCCTGCGGTCTTTGCCGCGGCGATGGCCGTCTTGTGCTGGGTGAGCCGCTTGCCGGGTACGGCCAGTTCATCCGTGGAGACGATGAGCAGACGGTCGATGCCGGTGAAGGCGTCGACCAGACCCGCCTCGTCATCGAAATCCGCCCGCCGCGTTTCGATTCCCAAGGCTGCCAGTTCCGGGAGCTTGGTTGTATTGCGGCTGGCAGCCACCAGATCCGCAGGCGCAAGGCCGTAGGTATCCAGCAGGTGGCGGATCACCGACCGACCCAGTTGTCCAGCAGCGCCGGTTACGAGAATTCTAGCCATGACAATATTTCCTTTTGGCTGTCGAGACGACAGGCGGGATTAGACTTGGTCTCAAAAAGAGACTAATACTAAAATATGCATCCGGGAAGGGCTGTAAAGAAGGCAGTTTCCGGGGAGATCGTTACCAGAAGGGAACCACCGCCATGGCAAGCATCGCAACACGGCCACCCGTGCTTGACGGAGAGATCTGCGACACCCGTGGATGGGATGCCGGCAACTGCCCGGTGCGGGACGTGATCGACCGTATTTCGGGGAAATGGTCGACGCTACTGATGGAGGCGCTGGCAAAACAGCCATACCGTTTCGGCGAACTGCGGCGCCTGGTCCCCGATATTTCACAGCGGATGCTGACACAGACGCTGCGGGACCTGCAGCGCGACGGCTATATCGACCGGCAGGTGTTCCCGACCAAGCCGCCGAGCGTGGAATACAGCATGACGCCGCTTGGGCGATCGCTGTTCGAGCCCCTGTCGAAGGTGCTGCAATGGGCGTCCGACAATCACGGCTCCGTCAAGGCCGCCCGCGCGCGCTATGACGACGGCGATCTGGCCTGATCGGCTTCAGTATGGACGGGGCCGGCTGGCCGCCCCCGTCCGTTCGTGATGAGGCCTGATCAGGCCGCCAGCGACGCGATGTCGATGACGAAGCGGTAACGGACGTCGCTCTTCAGAACGCGCTCGTAGGCTTCGTTGACCTGCTGGATGTTGATCTTCTCGATCTCGCAGACGATGTCGTGCTTGCCGCAGAAATCCAGCATGTCCTGGGTTTCCTTGATCGAGCCGATCATGGAGCCGGACAGGCTCTTGCGGCCCGGGATCAGCGCGAAGGCGTGGACCGGGATCGCGTTTTCAGGCGCACCAACAACGACCATGCTGCCATTGACCTTCAGAAGTCCGAGATAGGCATTCCAGTCGATTTCGGCGCTTACCGTGCAGATGATCAGGTCGAAGGTGCCGGCGAGCTTGGTGAAGGTTTCCGCGTCGCTGGTGGCATAGTATTCCTTGGCGCCGAGCTTCAGCCCGTCTTCTTTCTTCGACAGCGACTGGGAGAGCACGGTGATATCCGCGCCCATGGCCGCACCGAGCTTGACGCCCATGTGGCCGAGGCCGCCCATGCCGACGATCGCGACCTTCTTGCCGGGACCGGCATTCCAGTGGCGCAGCGGCGAGTAGAGCGTGATGCCGGCGCACATCAGCGGCGCCGAAGCATCGAGCGGCAGATTGTCCGGGACCGACAGGACATAGCCTTCCTTGACGACGATGGAATCGGAGTAGCCGCCCTGGGTCGCCGTGGTGCCATCGGCTTCCACATCGTTGTAGGTCTGGACGAGCCCCGGCATATACTGCTCGTTGTCGACATCGCGCGAGGCGCAGCCGACGCAGCTATCCACGAAGCAGCCCACGCCGACGCGATCGCCGACCTTGAACTTGGTCACACTTGCGCCGACGGCCGAGACAATGCCTGCAATTTCGTGGCCCGGGACGATCGGGTACTTGGCATTCTTCCACTCGTTGCGGACGGTGTGAATGTCCGAATGGCAGATGCCGGCAAACTTGATGTCGATCACAACGTCGTCCGCATTGGGTTCGCGGCGCTCGAAGGTGAAGGGGGTGAGGGGCTGGGACGCGTCAGTCGCAGCGTAGCCCTTTGCAATAGGCATGGGAGACTCCAATGTTGAGGTCGGGAATTTGACGTCGTCACTATGCTCCAGCCAGGTCATCCGGTGTTAGAGCGATCCTGCAAGCTTCTTGCCTGATCCTGCAAAAGTGAAAATCCGGCTGTTTCATTCGATCCACGCCTGACCTAGAAAGCGTTGCCTATCCAAGATGCAGGACCTTCGATGACATTGCCTTTCAGCCCCTACGAAGAGATTGCCTCGATCGCGACCCGATTTGTGAAAAGCGACGGAGAGGTGAACACCGCTGTCGCCAATCTCGTGCTTAGTCGCCGGTCAGTTCCGACCGCTCCGCTTTACGTGGATTACCGCCCCTGTATCGGGTTGGTCCTGCAGGGCACCAAGAGCGTCAAGCTCGGTGACGAGACCATGCATTACGGCGTTGGCGATTACGTGCTGACGTCGATCGAACTGCCGGTCACGGCGCAGGTCACCAAGGCCAGCCCGGAAGTGCCGCATCTTTGCTTCGTGCTGGCGATCGATACGGATCGGCTGTCGAGCCTGATGCAGCGGATCGAGATGCCGAAGCCCGATGCCGATAGCGACTGCGGGCGTGGCATTGTCACCAACATCGCGCCGCCGGAATTGCTCGATGCTGCGACGCGGCTGCTGCGGCTGCTCGACCGGCCGGAGGATATTCCGGCCATGGCGCCTTTGATCGAGCAGGAAATTCTCTACCGGGTGCTGGCGGGACCTGCAGGTCCGCGTCTGCTGCAGCTTGCCACGGCCGAAAGCCGGAGCAACCGGGTCGCGCGGGCCATCGGTTGGCTGCGCGCCAACTTTCACCGGACGCTGCGGATCGAGGCGCTTGCCGACCTTGCGGGGATGAGCGCTTCATCGTTTCACCATCACTTCAAATCCGTGACGGCCATGACGCCAGTCCAGTTCCAGAAGAAGCTGCGTCTACACGAAGCGCGCCGGCTGATGCTGGTGGAGGGGATGGACGCGGGCAGTGCGGGCCATGAGGTGGGCTACCAGAGCCCATCCCAGTTCAGCCGGGACTACAGCCGATTCTACGGCCTGCCGCCGCTTCGCGACGTCTCTGCCCTGCTCGACGCTTAACGAACAGACGCTCTGCCTAGCCGTGCTGGCGGTTGATGCGGTCGATGATGTCGAGCGTGCCATCCGGACGGATCCGGTAGGTTTCCACGATGCGGTTGCCGCTGTTGTCGTAGAAATGATGTTCGAAGGTCGATCCGACGGGCGTGCGCTTGAAGCCGATCCGGACGTCCGGATTGCTGTAGGTGATGCTGCCCTCGACGGGTGCCAGGGGACGTGCCTGGGCAACGGATCCAAGCGAAACCAGGGCGAGCGCTATCAATATCGTCTTCATCGTCAACTCCTAGGGGTGTCGGGCCGCCAACCGAAACCGGTTGACGGCCCGCCGTCAATGGTCAGTTTGTATAGTGGTTCCGCCAGTGCGGCTTGTACGTGGCCTTTTTACCCCAGAAGTCGGTTCCGGGGGCAGCCTGGGAGGTGGTCTGCTCATGAGCCGTTACCTGGGGCGACTTTTCAGTCTGCGAATGTTTGCGCGGCGCAGCCGAAGCTGCCGATGCGGTGAGGGCGATGCCGGCAGCGGCGGCGGCAAGAATGATGATTTTCATGGTGGTCTCCAAACTCAGCAATGCTGATTTTTCCATCGAACTTCCTGGTTCGATGCCTGCTATCTGGGTCCACGTGTGCTGCACAACAAGGTAGCCATGCCAGGATGAGACGGTGCATCTCGGTCGATCCCCGAACGACGCCCTGGATTGGATTTGAAATTACACATTCCTTACAGTGAGTTGACGTGAAGGTCTGCAACCGCCCTCGGCGTTTGTGAAGATTTTCTGACACCTATTCACCCTTTCGTGAGTGCAGTGCAGCAAAAATGAAGAACGACTAAAAAGTCATCTTGACGGAGCAGGCGGGCCAGCTTAAAGAAGAACCGTACCGTACGGTACTTAGAGGTGTCCTGTGTCAATCCAGTCCGTCCAGCCCGCAGAGTTTTCGCCGCGCCAGAGTGCCGTTCTGGCCGAGGCACTGCGTCTTCTCGTGGAAGGCGGCGACAAGGCTTTGACGACAGCAGGGCTTGCCCGTGCAGCAAGCTGCTCCAAGGAAAGCCTCTACAAGTGGTTCGGTGATCGTGACGGCCTGCTGGCCGCGATGATCTCGTTCCAGCAGAGCAAGGTCCGGACCGTCGAGCGCTCCGGCGAACGGCTGACAGCCGAGGTTCTGCGGGATCACCTGGAGGTGTTTGCGCGGGATCTGCTGGAGGTGCTGTCGGGCGATGTCTCGCTGGCCCTCAACCGCCTGGCGATCGGCCAGTCAAGCCGCGACGGCTCCAAGCTCGGCCGGATGCTGGTGGAGCATGGCCGCCGCCAGCTCGACCGGCGGGCAAAAGGCCTGATCGACGCCGGAAAGCGGGCAGGGCTGCTGCGGTTCTCCGACGGTGACCAGGCCTATCACACACTTTACGGCCTGATCGTTTCGGACCTGCATGTGCGCATGCTGCTGGGCGAACCGGGCCTGAAGGACAATGGCATTCAGGCAAAGCGAGCCGTGGAGGCGTTTCTGACGCTCTGCGGTGCGCAAGGAACCAGTACGAGCGGCACCGCCGCCACTGGGCGATAAATCAACCAATACAGACACGCGAAGGGAAGGAACACACAATGCGCGTTTATTACGATCGGGATGCCGATCTCAACCTCATCAAGTCGAAGAACGTCGTCATCGTCGGTTACGGAAGCCAGGGCCGCGCTCATGCGCTGAACCTGAAGGATTCGGGCTCCAGCAATGTCGTGATCGCGCTCAAGGCCGGCTCGCCGACCATCAAGAAGGCCGAAGCCGACGGCTTCAAGGTCATGACCGTTGCCGAAGCCGCCAAGTGGGGTGACCTCCTGATGATGGCGACGCCTGACGAGCTCCAGGCCGACATCTACAAGGCAGACATTGCCGACAACATCCGTGACGGTGCTGCGATCGCCTTTGCGCACGGTCTCAACATCCATTTCGGCCTAATCGAGCCGAAGGCTTCCGTCGACATCGTCATGATCGCACCGAAGGGCCCGGGCCACACGGTTCGCGGCGAATACCAGAAGGGCGGCGGCGTGCCGTGCCTGGTTGCCGTTCACCAGAACGCGTCCGGCAATGCGCTTGAACTGGCGCTGTCCTATGCCTGCGGCGTCGGCGGCGGTCGTTCCGGCATCATCGAGACCAACTTCCGCGAAGAATGCGAAACCGACCTGTTCGGCGAGCAGGTGGTTCTCTGCGGCGGTCTGGTCGAGCTGATCCGCGCCGGTTTTGAGACACTGACCGAAGCCGGCTATGCACCGGAAATGGCCTATTTCGAATGCCTGCACGAAGTGAAGCTGATCGTCGACCTGATCTATGAAGGCGGTATCGCCAACATGAACTACTCGATCTCGAACACGGCCGAATGGGGCGAATACGTCACCGGCCCACGCATCATCACGGCTGAAACGAAGGCCGAGATGAAGCGGGTTCTGACCGACATCCAGACCGGCAAGTTCACGTCCGACTGGATGCAGGAATATCGTGCCGGCGGCTCGCGCTTCAAGGGCATCCGCCGCATGAACGACAGCCATCAGATCGAGGAAGTCGGCACGCGTCTGCGCGGCATGATGCCCTGGATCGGCAAGAACAAGCTCGTCGACAAGGCCGTCAACTAAGCTTCGGCTCGGTTACGGCGCGCGTAGGACAAGACTGCGCGCGCCGGACCACTATACTCAGACCTTGGGCGGTATCACGCCCTTGGTCAGCAGGAAGCAGCCGTAAAAGCGGGTTTCTCCCGTCGCGATGACGCAATAAGCCTGTTTGGCCTTCTCGTAGAAGGCAAAGCGTTCGATGCCATACATGGGGGCCGGTTCGCCTTCAGCCGTATCGATCTGCGCCTGCACCTCCTTCTGGATCTCCGGGATGGTGTCGGGTTCGCCCATGATCTCCATGCGTCCGACCGATGGCTGCAGTGGCGTATCCAGCGGAAACACGGACAGGACGGCCTGCATGGCACGGGCCGCGGAAACATTATCGATCCGCAAAAGTTCTCCCAGCACCGTATGACGTGCCACCGAATCGGCGGGGAAATTGGTATCGACAATGGCGAGCGTATCACCGTGGCCCATCGACCGCAGGGCGTACAGGACATCGGCGTTAAGCGCGGGATCGATATTTTTCAGCATGCTGTTCCTCCTCGAATGCTGCTACCAGCTGACCTCAGACGGCTAGCACAGGCGGCGCTTGAAGGAGCCAGAAAAAGCGGCAGATGTGCAAAAAAATCGCGCATGGCCAATAGGTCAGTATTGCTGACCTGTCGGCACTTCTGTAAAGTCCAAGACACAAAAATGGTAATAAGAGGAAACATTCCGATGCTGGATTGGGAACATATCTTCGCGAGCCGGACGAGCCGCATGCGTGCCTCGGAAATTCGCGAACTGCTGAAGCTTCTAGAGCAGCCGGACATCATCTCGTTTGCGGGCGGCATTCCGGATCCTGCACTGTTTCCCGACCAAGCCTTCAAGGATGCCTATAACGACATCTTCTCCGGCCCGCAGGTCGGCTCTGCGCTGCAGTATTCGGTGAGCGAAGGCTACAAGCCTCTGCGCGACTGGATCGTGGCGGATGTGGCCAAGATCGGAATCGAGTGCACGGCCGAGAACGTAATGATCACCTCCGGTTCGCAGCAGGCCCTGGACTATCTCGGCAAGCTGTTCCTGTCCCCGTCGGACACGGCGCTGGTGACCTGGCCGACCTATCTCGGCGCGCTGTCGGCCTTCAACGCCTATGAGCCCTCCTACGACCAGCTGTCGCTGAATGGCAACCGGACGCCGGCATCCTACCGGGAGACGGCCGGCAAGAACGGCGGCAGCGTCAAGTTCGCCTATCTGTCGGCTGACTTCTCGAACCCGACCGGCGAGACCATCGATCAGGCTGCCCGCGAGCGGCTGCTGGCGCTGGCCGACGAACTCGACATCGCCATCCTCGAAGATGCGGCCTACCAGCACCTGCGCTTCGACGGCGAGGCGGTTGCGCCGATTCTTTCGCTCGACATCGCCCGAAGCGGCGGCATCGAGAATACCCGCACGATCTACAGCGGCAGCTTTTCCAAGACGCTGGCGCCGGGCCTGCGCGTCGGCTTCGTGATCGCGGCCATGCCGGTTATCCGCAAGCTGGTGCTGATGAAGCAGGCGGCTGACCTGCACTCGTCGACGATCAACCAGATTGCCATCGAACACGTGGCGTCCCGCGGTTTCGACCAGCAGGTCGCAAAGATCCGCAAGGCCTATAGCGGACGCCGCAACGCCATGCTGGCGGCGCTGGAGAAATACATGCCGAAGACGGCAACCTGGACCAAGCCGGAGGGCGGGATGTTTATCTGGGTGACGCTGCCGGAGGGCATGGACGGGGCAGAGCTTCTGGCCAAGTCGCTGGCGACGGAAAAGGTGGCGTTCGTTCCCGGCAAGGCCTTCTTTGCGGATGGCAGCAATGCCAACTCGCTGCGCATCAGCTTCTCCTGCACCAACGACGCGATGATCGACGAAGGCATCAAGCGCCTCGGACGGCTGGTCGCCAGCACTTCGGTTGGCGAGCATCCCACGCTTCCGATCATCTGAACCGGAAATCATCCCGCAAGGGAGACATCACGAAAAAGCCCTTGCGAGCGTTCGCAAGGGCTTTTCTGTTTCCGCTTGAGGCTGCAGGGGGGCTCAGTCCTGCGCCAGCACGATGACCATGTCCGCATCGGTAAAGGTGATAGGCTCCCTGCGGGGCGGATTGACCACCACCCCACCCAGGTTGCGCAGGTCAGCATCATCGGCCCGCTGGCGTCGGTAGCCGATCGCCACTTCGCCCCGCCGCAGTGCCGACAGGGCGACCGTGAAAAAGTTCACGGGTCGGGTAATATCGAGGTAGTCGGCGATCGGCCGCATGTAGATTTCCGACCCCTCCTCGTCGAGCAGTTCCTCGAAGATGGAGGCCATGGATTCGTTCTCGGAGGCCTGCGCCAGCATCAAGCTGACGAGCTTGTTGCTGACGACGAAGTCCTCCGCCCTTGTGACCTCCGCCAGCTCGCGGTTGCGCACGTCGATCATCTCGCTGACGACGCTGATGTGCTTGCCGGCCGTCTCACCGATCTTGCGCAGCTGCAGGAGCGTGATCAGCGTGCGTGTGTCTGCCGTCTGGGCCGACATGTGGTCGCTGTAGCCGAGCACGAGCACATGGTCGTAGGAGGGAATGTCGAGCGCGTCGAGCGCCGGCCGGCTGCTGGTGTCCATGACGTGGTGCTCGACAATCATGGTGGTCGGCGGGACGTCCAGAGCGGCGATCTCGGTCTCGAATTCGGGCGTGTTGGCGGCGATGGTGACCAGCGATCCGGGCGCCACATAGCGTGCCAGTTCCGCTACGATGACCTTGCCGCGCCGGTTCCAACCAAGAACCAATGTGCGTTCCGGTGCGCGCGGGCGCTTCACGATCGGGCGGATGGCGCTTTTGTCGATGTCCACGTCGCCGGACCAGGTGCGGATGGAATCGTCGTCTTCGGCAATGATGACAACCTGATCCTCGGCACCGATCACCTGGTTGGGATTGGGGTTGAGCTGGATTTCGCCGGACTTGCTGCGGACGCCGATCAGCGTGCAGTTGTGGTAGGCAAGCACGGCGCTGCCAAATGTCTTGCCGGTGATCTCGGGCTGCGCCAGCGTGTAGATCTCGCAACCGTCGAAATCGAGCAGTTCGGAATAGACTGCGCTCAGGCCCGCCTGGCGGCTGGTGTGAACGACGATGCGGGAGATGAGGTCATCCGCCAGCACCAACTGCGTTTCGCTGCCGCCGACGATCCGCGCCACATCGGCATTGTCGGCGTCGCGGATTTCCGCCGCGATCACGTATTTTTCCGCACGCCGGTTCGGATCATTGACCAGGGCAAGCACAGTCTTGATGACCTGCGAGTCGGAGTCCTCGCCCTCCGGCGAGAGTACGATCACAGAACGCGAGGTCTGCGGGTTGACGATCGCCAGGTCGTAGAGATCCGTCGGATCGCCGCTGCGGCAGACGATGCGGGTGTTTTTGGTGTCGCTGACCTTGGCGGCGATCTCGTCTTCCATCTCGACCTTGTCCCGGGCCGCCATGATGACGATGCAGGGCTTGCGGCGGCTCTGGTTGGCGATGACGAGTTCGTTGATGATGTCGAAGATCGAGGGCGACCAGTTGAGGATGATGGTGTGATCCTTCTCCAGCACGCGGGAGCGGCCCTTGCGCAACTCGCCAAGCTTTTCCTCGAGCCCGGAGGAGATGACGCCGATCAACGCCGAAAACACGAAGACACCGGCGATGGTGACGACGAAGGAAACACCCCGGAAGCTCCAGCCCTCATCGCCGCCGATGGTGCCGGCGTCCATGGTCCGCATCAGCGATTCCCAGGCGCCTTCGATGAAGCCCATGGGCTCCTTGCCGTCCGGCGCAATGCCGCTCAGTGCGATGACGAGGCCAGCGAAGACGATGACGACAAGTGAGATCAGCGCCAGCCAGCCGATCAATGCTATGGCTCCGCCCGCCATGCTCTTGTCGAACTCGTAACGCAGGCGCGCAGCCCAGTCCGCTTGGCCCTTCATCTTCACCCCTTAAGCTCTATCCCCCTGATTTGCATGGCAGGATTCCCTGACCAATACAATCAACCGCCAGGCGTTACTGCATCAATGCTGCGGTTATAAATACCACCATGGTAAATCACTTACGGGTGGGCCCAGGGAGCTTGATTGGTGCACGCGGTGCGGCCTCTGTCACATGGCTGTCAACCAGGAGTGCTTTAGGTCCGGTACTTCTCCCTTGCCCGAGGACCTCAGATGAAAAACCTGCTTGCCGCTTTCACCGCCGTCGTCACGCTCAGCCTTGCTGCCGGCGCCGTCCAAGCTGCCGACCTCGTGCTTTACACGAGCCAGCCTAATGAGGACGCCCAGGCGACTGTGGATGGTTTCAAGGCTGCCAACCCGGGCATCGACGTCCAGTGGGTGCGCGACGGGACACCCCAGATCATGGCGAAGCTGAACGCGGAAATCGCTGCCGGTAGCCCGGCTGCCGACGTGCTGCTGATCGCCGACACGGTAACGCTGGAGCGCCTGAAGCAGGCGGGCCAGCTTATGGCCTATGCCTCGCCGGAAGCTGCCCATTACGACAAGACGCTCTATGATGCCGATGGTGCCTATTACTCGACCAAGCTGATCACCACGGGCATCATGTACAACACGCAGGCTTCGATGAAGCCACGCGGCTGGAAGGATCTGACCAGCCCCGAGGCAAAGGGTCTCGTGACCATGCCAAGCCCGCTCGCCTCGGGTGCAGCGCTGATCCATGCGCAGACGCTTGCCTCCGTTTCGAGCCTCGGCTGGGACTACTACAAGCAGCTGAAGGCCAATGGTGCGATCGCTGCCGGCGGCAACGGCGCCGTGTTGAAGTCGGTGGCATCGGGCGAAAAGGCCTATGGCGTAGTGGTCGACTACATGCCGATCCGTGAGAAGGCGAAGGGCGCACCGATCGAATTCGTGTTTCCGGAGGAAGGCGTTTCGGCAGTGACCGAGCCTGTCGCGATCCTCGCTTCAACCAAGCATGCGGATGCCGCCAAGAAGTTCATCGACTATGTCCTGTCGGAAAAGGGCCAGGAAGGTTTCCTGAAGCTCGGCTATATCCCGGCCCGCAACGGCATGGGCGTGCCCGCCGGTTTCCCGGCCCGCGACAAGATCAAGCTTCTGCCGATCAACGCAACGGACGCGTTGAAAAATTCGGGCACCGACGTGAAGACCTTCTCCGACATCTTCGCCGTCAAGGGCTGACGTTCAGCTAGCATGAGCAGGTTTCGCAAGAGGGCAAACGGCCAGCCGGGCTGGCTGTTTCCCTTCGTGGTGACAGCCATCATCATTCTCAGCGTGCTGCCGCTCGGGCGGCTTGCGGTAACCGGCGTCGCCTCAGCGCTGGCGGGCGGAGCGCAGGGCGTCCTCACGGATCCGACTCTGTGGCGACCCGTCTATAATACCGTCGTCACTTCGTTTTTCGGCATGGTGGCCGCCGTTTTGCTGGGCGGTGGGTTTGCGCTCCTGCTGACGCTGTTCGACATCCGCGGCAAGAGGGTGCTCGGGTTCCTGTTCATGCTGCCCACGATGATCCCGCCGCAGGTGACCGCGCTGTCCTGGATCAGCATGATGGGTCCCTCCAGCACGCTCCTCAAGGCGATCGGGCTGGCACCGCCGCTCGGCAGCCCGCAGCCGCTCTATTCGATCGGCGGCATCGCCTTCCTGTTCGGCGTGCAGAATGCGGCGCTGGTCTACCTGTCTTTGAGGGCAGGGCTGCTGGCTCTGCCGCGGGATGCCGTCGAGGCAGCGCGGCTGTCCGGGGCGTCCTCTTTCCAGGTGCTGAAGGACATCATCCTGCCGCTGTCACTGCCTGGGTTTGCGGCCGGCGCTGCCATCGCCTTCGTCTCCTGCGTGGGCAATTTCGGGATCCCGGCCATCCTTGGAATTCCGGCCTCGATCTACACACTGCCGACTTTGATCTACCAGAAGTTCGCCGCTTTCGATGCGGGGACATTCGCGGATATCTCCGTGCTTTCCGGGCTGATCGCGGTGCTTTGCGTTCTAGGATTGCTGGTGGAAAGCCGGGTGCTGCGGGGACGCGACTACCGCGTGATCGGACTGTCGGGCCAGATTGCCGTGTTCCGGCTCGGCCGCTTTAGGCTCGCTGCGGAGTTGCTGCTGTGGCTGACCATCGGGATCATCCTCTTTTTGCCGCTGATCGCGCTTGTGGCGAGTTCCTTCGCGCCTGCCTATGGCGTGACGCTGACACCGGCCACGGTCACCCTGCATGCCTATGAGGAGATCCTGTTGCGCCAGGCGGTGACGCGCACCGCCTTCGTCAATTCGATCGGCCTGTCGCTGACGACCGCCTTCGGACTGCTACTAGTTTCGGTGCTGATGGGATATTTCCTGGTGCGGGGAGGCAGCCGTTTTGCAGCGGTGATCACGGCGCTTGCGGAGATGCCCTACGCGCTTCCAGGCGTGGTGCTGGCGGTTGCCTTCATTCTTCTCTTCGCAGCCCCGCTGCCGCTGATCAACGTCTCCATCTACGGCACGATCTGGATCATCCTGCTTGCCTATCTCTCGAGCTTCCTCGCCGTCAGCCTGAAGCCGGTGACCAGCGCCTTCCGGCAGGTGGATCCCTCGCTCGAGGAAGCTGCAAGGCTTTCCGGCGCAAACTTCGGCCGTCGGATGAGGGACATCCTTGTTCCGCTCGTCGCGCCGGCTGCGGGGGCCTCGGTGATCCTGGTGTTCCTGATCGCCTGCAACGAGCTCACTGTCTCCGCACTGCTCTGGTCCGCCGGCACGCAGACGCTCGGCGTCGCCATCTACAATCTCGACGACAGCGGCAGCTTCAACCTCGCGTCCGCACTCTCCGTGCTGGTCGTCATCATGGTGATCGCGATGATGCTTCTCTTGGAAGCCATGGGCAGCAGGCTGCCAAAGGGAGTGGTGCCATGGCGCAGCTGATTCTTAAGAACATTTCCAAGCGGTTCGACGGCACCGGCCGGGCTGCCGTGGAGAATGTGACTCTGACGGTGCGCGAAGGCGGGCTGCTGGCGCTGCTGGGGCCGTCCGGCTGCGGCAAGACGACCGTGCTGCGGATGATCGCCGGGTTCGAGGCACCGACTGGGGGCACGATTCAAATAGGCGAGCGCTGCCTGGCCTCCGACGACACTATGGAGGCTCCCGAACACCGCAACATGGCGATGGTCTTCCAGTCCTATGCGCTCTGGCCCCACATGAGCGTCGCGGAGAATGTCGGTTATCCGCTGAAGGTACGCAGGCTCGGCACCGAGGAACAGCGCAGCCGGGTAGCAAGTGCGCTCGCTGCCGTGCGGCTGGACGCTTATGCGGACCGACGTCCCGCCGACCTTTCCGGCGGGCAGCGCCAGAGGGTCGCGCTTGCGCGCTGCCTTGTGACAGATCCCGATGTGGTGCTGCTCGACGAACCGCTCGCCAATCTCGACCGGCATTTGCGGCAGGAGATGGAAGAGACGTTTCGCGAGTTCCATCAGCGGTCCGGCGCCACCATGATCTATGTAACCCACGACCAGGCGGAGGCCATGGCGCTGGCCACCGACGTGGCGGTGATGTCGGAAGGCCGGCTGTTGCAGGTCGCGACGCCCGAGGAGATCTATGCACGGCCCGAAGGCCGGCTGGTGGGATCGCTGATCGGGCAGGGCGCCATCCTGTCGCTGCCGTCACCGGTCGGTCACTATCGTCTGTTCGACCGGGCGACGATGCAGCGCATGCTGGAGGGAGGCGCCGGCGTGGCGGTCGATGTGCTGGTGAGGCCCCAGGACGTGGAGATCGCCGCGGGCGGGATCGCCGCACAGGTTCTGTCGGTGCTGTTTGAAGGCGAGCGCTACGCGGTTAAGCTCAGCCTGCCAGACGGGCAGGTGGTGCGGGCCTTTTCGCGGGTCTCGGTGCAGGTGGGCGAGAGCGTGCCGGCTATCCTCCATCACGGATGGCGGCTGTAGCCAGAACTCGGATGGTCGGGTTAGGATCGTTCGATCCGGGACGCGGACGCATCCTGTTGCTGCATGAAAGATACGTCTGGAAGCCCATGAGATTCCCGCTTTCCGAAGATTTTCAAGACTGGCCGGCCGAGCAGGCCGTGTTCGCGATCGATGAGGTCGAGATCGCCGTGCTATCGGGGGACCACCCTTTATACATCGCCGAGCGCGAGGCGATCGCCGAGAACTGGGCCCTGGAGGTCGCGGCCAATCCCGATCTGTTCAATGGGCGCATGCTGCTGCAGGCGCGCATCGGGCTTTCCCGCCGGCGCATGGTCAGCCAGGGCCACGAGATCTCCTTTGCCACCTTCCTCTGGTGGCGCAAGCAGGCAGAGCGGCGCGGCGGCGTTCATATCTATGCCTATCCGGTGCTGGAAACCTCCGATGGCGCTCTTGTCGCCATCCGCATGGGAAGCCATACGGCCAATGCGGGCATGGTCTACTTCGCGTGCGGATCCTTCGAGCCCGTGGATGTGGCCGGTGGGTTCTGCGATCCGGATCACAACATGCGGCGTGAGGTGCTGGAGGAGACGGGGCTCGATCTCAGCGACGCGCAGGCTGAGCCTGGGTACCACGCGGCACATTTTCGCCGGGCCGTGACGCTGTTCCGGATATACCGGTTCGACCTGACGGCGCAGGAGCTGAGTGCGCGCATCGAGGCACACATGCAGGTCGCCGAAGATAAGGAGATCGCCGGGCCGGTCATCATCCGTTCGGCCGATCCGCAGGCCCATCCCTACAATGTCGGCATGCTGCCGGTGCTCGACTGGTATTTCCGCGATCGGCCTTCGTACGGCTGAAGAGGGTTGCACGGGGCGGCGCGGTCGGGCAGTTTGCGGCGAGCATCATCAGATGAGGGGATGTTCGTTGCTACGCCGCTATCGCATCTACGACGTTTTCACCGACCGCAAGCTTGCCGGTAATCCTCTCGCCGTCGTTCTCGACGGTGATGAACTCGACCCGGAGATGATGCAGGCGGTGGCCCGCGAGCTCAATCTCTCCGAGACCGTCTTCGTGCAGAAGGCAGAAAATGCGGCTCATGCCGCCCGCCTTCGCATTTTCACGCCCGCCAAGGAACTGCCGTTCGCCGGCCATCCGACCGTCGGCACGGCGGTTGCCCTGGCGGAACTCGAGCACGGCGAGGATCTGGACGAACTGGACCTCGTCTGCATGCTGGAGGAGGCGATCGGCCCGGTTCGCTGCGCCGTGCGGCTTCGACGGGGGGAGGTGGGCTTTGCAGAGTTCGACCTGCCGCGCAAGCCGGTGCAAACCGAGCTGCATCTCGACCGGCAGCGGATTGCCGATGCTCTTAGCGTCAAGGTCGGAGACATCGGCTTCGAGAACCATGTCGCGTCGGTGTGGTCGGCCGGGGTGCCCTTCCTGATGATCCCGCTGCGCAATCTGGCGGCCGTGCAGGGGCTCCAGTTCGATCCGACGCTCTGGGAGCAGGCGGCGCCCTTTGCCGAGGGGAGCCTCGCCTCCGCCTATGTCTACTGTCGCGGTGGCGTCCACCATCAGGCGAAGTTCCATGCCCGGATGTTTTCGCCCGAGATGGGGATTGCCGAAGACCCGGCAACCGGTGCTGCGGTCGCGGCGCTGTCTGGCGCCATCCACCATTTCGATGCGCTGCCCGAGGGACATCATCCCATCATGATCGAGCAGGGCGTGGAGATGGGACGCCCGTCTTACATTCACCTGCATCTCGACGTGCGGGAGGACGGGATATCGCGCGCGCGCATCGGCGGGCAGGCGATCAAGATTGCCGAGGGGATGCTGGACATCTGATTTTATTGGTTGATCGGCCCTGGCGTACTCGGCAGGGAGGGGAATGGCGCAAGGTTTTGAGATTTTCACGGGTTAACCAAAGAAAATTCCGGCAGGCGCTAGACAAGGTGAAACTTCCCCTTTATACGGCCCATCACTGGCGGCGAACAAAGCTTCTGCCGCCGGTTTCGGGTGATTAGCTCAGTTGGTAGAGCAGCTGACTCTTAATCAGCGGGTCGTAGGTTCGAACCCTACATCACCCACCACTATCTTTCCTTAGTCGGTAATAGAACGCTGAAAGCCCTGCGAAAGCAGGGACTTGAGCGTTGCTATAGCATGCCGACACTAAGCCAGGCATCCGTGATGCCGGGTGCGGAAGCACCATGGAGCAGGGCGTTTACCGTCCTTGCCCGCACGGCTCTACCTCCGAATTTCCGGACGATATTACCGAGGCCCTCGCAGAGACGACTGTGGTCGAAAATGACCCGGTCGGTCAGGCCTCGCGGTGTGCCGCCAGGGTTTCTTCTGCCTCTTCGCGGGACATGGAGAAGACCGTCTTGCCGATGGTGAAGCTGAAGCCAGCCCTTGCGAAGGCCGACATTTCCTTGGCCTTCCTCTTGTCGTCGAGATCCACCCTGCGGAAGGGACCATAGGCGCGTTTGCGCGCGAGGACGATCGCGCCATAGAGGTCGTCCGCCTCGCTAACGGCTGCAGCGACGGTTTCCGCAGCAACGCCCTTCTGCGACAGTCTCTGTGCGATCGCGCGCTTGGAGCGGCCGCCTCGCATGCCGCTGCGCGTGCTCATCTGCGCAAACGCGACATCATCCAGGGCGGCGTTGTCATAAGCGAATTTTACAGCGTACTGGGCAAGGGCCGTGACATGCTCCGGCTCGATCCCCTCGAACTTCTCGCGGGCCTTGCGGGCGATCGCGTCGTAGAGCTGCTTTTCCGTATGCATCCGACGCCCAAGTCGGTAGATCGCCGAGTTCTTCGCCCAGGACAGCATGCGCTTGGTGGGGGCATCCGCTGGCGGTGTATCTTGCTCCTGGTCCAGCGCTTTGCTCCCTTGTTTGCGATCGCCTTGGAGAGCGTCCCCTAGCATGGGGCAGCCTGGAAGGGGAGGTGCGGGCGGTAGCTGCCGAGGGCCGGACCGGCATCAGACTTATTTTTCAAGGGCGCGGATTTGCAGGACCGCACATACAAAAAATCCCCGCACGCGGGGCGTACGGGGAATTCAAACTGATTGCCGAGGCTAGATACGCCGGCAGCCTTAGGCTGCGATACGCCGGGCAGCCTTATGGACGGCCTTGGGGTCGTCACCATGCTGCTCGACAATGGCCTTCGCGTCCTCAACCGAGATCCGGTACTTCTTGGCCACGGCAATAGGTGTGAGCGACGCAGACGCGCCTTTCGAATCGGACATGGTGTTGATCTCCTGGAAATTGTGCGGGTCGCAATCAGGCGAGGTCCGCTGTAAGGCCTATATAGGGCATCCTGACTGCAATTGCGAGGCCCGTCGGAAACGGACGTCTCAGGCCCCAATCGTCCCCGTTCGCTGGTCATGGATGGCAATCAGGCCTCACCAGTGAGAGGGCGCGGTGATTGCTGTGGCATATCTGCACCTTAGCACCTTGCCTATATTAACCTTTTGCACTGCAACACGGAACTCTATGGCCAGACCTGCATTCTGATCCTCAATCGGATATGGAGATCGGTCGTGAAGTCGCTTTTGGTGGTCCTTGGAAGCTTGGTGGGTGTGGTCGGCGCATTCCTGGCCTGTGTCTACGTGGCTGCTCTCGTGATTGCGGAACCGGCTCCACACCAATTCGCCCATCTCGACACGCCGGATCTATGGACATCGTCGCCGGTTCGGGTGGATGGCACCCAGCAGGCTTACGAGCGCATTCCGGGCCTTGCCGTCGTTGCCTCCGTTCCGGCTTCGGACTTGACGACCTCCCCGACCGCGACCGACACGGCCGAGGCCAACGGGGAAACGAGCGCGTCTGCCACCATGGATCAGGCCGGCAGCGTGGATCTGGCAGATGCAGGCCAGTCCGGAACGGCCGTCGATTCGGCGCAGGCCGACTGGTGCTTTGCCCGCTACCGCTCCTACAGGGTCGAGGACAATAGCTACCAGCCGTTCAGCGGACCGCGCCGGACGTGCGAATCGCCGGTCAGCGGAATCCAGCAGAGCGTTTCAAATCTCGCCGTAGCACCCGGCCATCCGGCCGATCTTGCCCACGGCGTTGTACAGAGCGTCAGCGAGACGGCCGATGCGTCTCAGGGCATGCAGATGACCGGCCAGGCGCGCAGCCATGTAGAATGGTGCCTTGGTCGCTACCGGTCCTACCGGCTGGACGACAACAGCTACCAGCCGTTCGACGGCAGTGCGCGCCGCTCCTGCCAATCCCCCTTTGGCTGACGCCACCACATCTTGAGGGTCAGGCGAGGGCGTGGGTCCGGTTCTCGATCTGGCGCAGCCGCAGGGCCAGAGCCAAGCCCAGGCTCATCATCGCCGCGATATAGGCTGGCGCTGCTGTCCAGCCGTGGCTCGCCACGATGACCGCTAAAAGCATGGGGCCAAAACACTGGCCAATGTTCGATCCCTGCATGACAAAGCCACTGAAAGTGCCCACCAGGTCGCCGCGCGGTGCATAGACCGGGAGAGCGCCCATGATGGTTGCCGGCAAGAGCCCGCCACTGACCGCGTATAGCACGGAGGCGGTGTAGCGCAGCGCCAGCGAATGGGAGTCTCCGAAGACAAGCAGGGCCGTTGCGGACATCAGAACACAGGGGAGCGCGATCAACAGCCAGCGCGGTGCGCCGAGGCGGGCGAAAATACCTCCGAGGACATTTCCGACGGCATTGGCGAGCACGGCGAAGGCGGTAAGGACCGAGGCCGTGTTGAGGCCAAGGTGCATTCTTTCGGTGAGCAGGGTCGGCAGAAAACCGAAGACGGCCATGAAGCTGGCGCTGTAGGTGAGGAAGATCCCGGCGATGATCCACGAGGTGGTGCGGGCGGCGGTAAGCTTCAGGGCGGCGAGGAGCGGCACGGGGCGCAAGGTGGCAAGGGGTGCCGGCATTTTCAGGAAAACGAGGGCGATCAGAGGAACCAGGCTTACAAGGGACGCGACCAGCCAGCTGCTGCGCCAGCCCCAGAGCGGCAGCAGGGCAGGTGACAGCAGCATCATCGCGGCCACCCCGACCGGGAGCCAAAGCCCCCATATGCCGAGCGCCACCTGCCTGTTGCCCGGAGCGGCGGCAGAGGACACCAGCGCCGGGCCGGCCACCACAGTCACGATGATGCCGAAGCTTTCGATGACACGGCTTGCCATCAGCCACGGAACGGAGGTGGAGGCGGTGCCGATGAGGCTGCCGGCGAGGGCCAGCGCCAGCCCCAGCACCATCGACCAGCGGTGCGTTAGGTGATCCGTGAGGCGTCCGATGATCAGGCCGGAAACGGCCCCGAGCGCGCTTGCGAGACCCATGACCCAGCCCGCCTGCACCAGGCTCATATCAAACTCGGCGCGCAGCAAGGGAATGGCCGGGGGCACCTTGCCGATATGCATGGCGGCTGCCATGCCGCCCAGAACTGCCACCGCGACATGTGCCCAACGGGTCATGTGCGCCATCCTCCCCAATGACCGATGCGCGCAAACCTAGCATCGGGTGCTGCGGGGCAGAATAAGTTCATAGCGCGAAGCATCAGTTCTTCAGCGAGTAAATGTGAGGCGGAACCGTCAGCCGGCCTTTCGCAGTGTCTCCACCTGCTGCTCGACGGTGCGAAGCGATTGCACCCGCTTGACCAGCCAGTCGACGAAGACGCGGACCTTGTTGCTGAGATGGCGTGTCTGCGGGTAGACGATGTAGAGCGGCAGCGGGTCGCAACTCCATTCCGGAAATATCTCGACCAGCTCACCCCGTGCCAGCGCATCCTTCGCCATGAACTGCGGCGCCTGGGCAATGCCCATGCCCGAGGCTGCGGCGTTCAGATAGGACCTCGCGTCGTTGACAGAGACCATATACCGCGGGCTGATCTCGAACTCCTCGTCCCCCTTGCAGAACTTCATGCTCATCACCCGGCCTGTTTGTGCGTTGAGGTAGCCGATCGAGTGGTGGTCGCGCTCAAGCTCGGTCGGATGCGCGGGCGTCCCAAAGTTGTTGAGGTAATAGGGTGACGCATAGGTCTTCATGGGAAGCTCACCCACCTTGCGGGCAATCAGCGACTGGTCGCTCGGGGTGCCGGCGCGCAGGGCGCAGTCGACGTTTTCAGCGATGTAGTCGACAAGCCGGTCGCCGACACCGATGTCGAGCTGGATCTGCGGATAGCGCTTGTAGAAGTCGCAAAGGGCAGGGATGACCAGGAGGTCGGCAAAGGCACCTGCCATCTCCACCCGCAGGCGCCCCTGAGGTTGCAGCTGGGAATTGGAAATGCTGCTGTCCAGCTCATCGACTTCGCCGAGGATCTGCATGGCCCGCTCGTAGTAGAGCGCGCCATCGGTGGTCACCATCACGCGCCGGGTGGTGCGGTTGAGGAGGGTCGTGTTGAGGTGTGCCTCCAGCCCCTGCACCATGTTTGTGACGGTGGTCTTCGGGATGTTCAGGCTGGCTGCCGCCCGGGTAAAATTGCCTGTCTCCACCACGCGGACAAAGGCACGCATTGCTGAAAGTTGATCCATGAAATCCTCGCCCATTGGTGCGTTGCAACATTATCCCGCATTTTGGAACAGTGTTGCCGGTATCGGGTGGCTAGTAGGTTGTTCTCCGAATAATAATATCATGTCGAACGAAAGGGGCAAGCGTCTTCATGATGAGGGTGGTTGCCGGTCAGGAATGCCAATGTCTGCTCAGTGGGAAAATGTCGAATTCGGTTGTTCCACCAAGCCACCGCTTCCGATGCGTGTCTACGAAGGGACGAAGCGCTGCAAGGTTCCGGCACTGGTGCTCTACCTCAGAGGCGGTGCCTTCCTGGACGAGCAGCGCCTTTCGGGCGAGCGGAGCGTTGCCAAGGCCCTGGCCGATACGGGCGCCGTGGTACTCGAGGCAGACTACAGCAGCGTTTCCGCCAATGTCTTTCCCAAGGCGATGGAATGCGCCTTCCAGGCGCTCGACTGCCTCAGCAGCCGGCGCAAGCAATTCGGCAGCGCGAAATCGCTGCTGATCATCGCCGGTGATGAGGCCGGCGGAAATGTCGCGGCAGGGGTTGCGCTGAAAGCGCGCGACCGGATGCCGGGTGAACTGGACGGACAGGTTCTCCTGTCTCCCATGATCGACCCCGAGATGACCTCGGAATCGATCCGTCGCAAGGCCGACGATATCGGCATGCGGCAGCGCTGGTCGGACGGATGGAGCCACTATCTGGGATCGTTCTTCGATTCCCGCCATCCTTATGCGGCGCCCTGTCTCTGTTCGAGGCTATCGGGTGTCGCGCCGGCTCTGGTGGTGACATCCGACGATGACCCGCTAAGGGACGAGGTCGTCGACTACGCGGGGCGAATGAGCGGGGCAGGCGTTCATGTCCGCCAGAAAATCTTCCCGTCCGGCCAAGGCTGGACGGGTATCTATCGGGGCAAGGGGGACCAGGACGGTGGTTTGTGGTTGCCAGAATTCTGTAATGAATTCAGCGAATTCGTTCGCGAGTTAAGTGTGTAGATCATCCTTGGTACGTGAAGTTGGCGGCAGATCCCAAGAGTGCCGCCCGGAGATTAAAGTCATGTCGAAATTGAAGAACTGGGCCCTGCTGGGCACTGGAATCGGGACTGCTGCGCTGATCGCGGGCGCCTCGCTCTATCTGGACCTGCCGACCGGTGCGACGGCTGCACCGGCCACTGCCAGCGCACCACCGCCGGCTGCGCCGGTGACGGTGGTAACCGTCGAGCCGCACAAGATCACCACCTGGCAGGAGTTTTCCGGCCGCCTAGAGGCTGTCGACCGGGTGCAGGTCCGCCCCCGCGTGGCAGGTGCCATCCAGTCGGTGCATTTCCGCGAGGGCGGGCTGGTCAAGGCAGGCGACCTTCTGGTGACGATCGATCCGGAGCCCTACCAGGCCGCCGTTGCAGAAGCGGAAGGGCAGGTCGCCTCGGCGGAAGCCAAGCTTGCACTCGCCAATACGGAACTTGAACGCGGCAAGACACTGTTTGCAAAGAGCACGATCGCCCAGGCCGATGTCGACCAGCGGCAGAGCGCCCGCAGCGAGGCGCTGGCCGGCGTCCAGTCGGCCAAGGCGGCACTCAAGGTTGCGCAGCTCAACCTCGACTATACGCAGATCCACGCTCCGATCTCCGGTCGTGTCGGTCGGATCGAGGTCACGGTCGGCAACCTTGTGGCGGCCGGTTCGGCCTCGGTGTCGCTGACGACGCTGGTCTCGGTCGATCCGATCTATGCCAGCTTCGATGCAAGCGAGGAATTCGTGAGCCGCATCCTGGCAGAACTGCCCGCCGACAAGGGCGCTGCTGCTCTCGACCAGGTGCCGGTGGAGGTGACGACGCTTTCAGGCCAAGCCGCCATTCGCGGCAAGCTCCAGCTGGTGGATAATGAAGTCAATGCCGCCAGCGGCACGATCCGGGTTCGGGCCGTCTTCGGCAACCCGGGCGGTACGCTTATTCCGGGCCAGTTCGTCCGGGTGCGCCTCGGACAGCCCAAGGAGGTCGAGCGGGTTCTCGTGAGCGAGAAGGCAATCGGCACCGACCAGGATAAGAAGTTCGTGTTCGTGGTGGACGGTGAGAACAAGGTTTCGTCCCGCCAGGTGCAGCTTGGTTCATCGCTGGACGGCATGCGCGTTGTGGAAGCGGGCCTGAACAGCGGAGACCGGATCGTGGTGAACGGCCTCCAGCGCATTCGCCCCGGCGCGGTCGTTGCGCCGCAGGACGAAGCAAAAATCGCCAACAAGTAGCATTCATCGGCCGGCCAAGATCTGCCGGCCCGAACAGGAGCCTTCCCGCCGCCCGCAGTCGTCGCACTGCGGGCAAGGTGAGGCGCGTGTCCTGTTCATCCCTGGAGAGAGGGTTCTGACATGAATTTTTCCCGTTTTTTCATCGACCGTCCCGTGTTTGCGGGCGTGCTGTCGGTGCTCATCGTGGTGGCGGGCCTGATCGGCCTGCGATCACTGCCGATTTCCGAATATCCCAACGTCGTGCCGCCATCGATCGTGGTGCATGCGACCTATCCGGGCGCCAGCCCCAGCGTCATCGCCGAGACGGTGGCAACGCCTCTCGAGGAGCAGATCAACGGCGTCGAGGGCATGCTTTACATGTCCAGCCAGGCGACCTCCGACGGTTCGCTGAATGTGACGGTGACGTTCAAGCTCGGGACGGATCCCGACAAGGCGCAGCAACTGGTGCAGAACCGCGTCGGGCAGGCTGAGCCCCGCCTGCCGGCGGAAGTGCGTTCGCTCGGCATCACCACCGTCAAGAGCTCGCCCGACTTCATCATGGTCGTGAACCTGGTGTCGACCGACGGCAATTCCGACATCACCTACCTGCGCAACTATGCGACGCTCAACATCAAGGATCGCCTTGCGCGGCTAGAAGGTGTTGGCCAGGTTCAGGTGTTCGGCGCCGGCGACTATTCCATGCGGATCTGGATCGACCCGCAGAAGGCGGCCGAGCATAATCTTTCGGCCAGTGACATCAGCAGCGCCATCAGCTCGCAGAACGTCCAGGCAGCCGCCGGCATCGTCGGCGCATCGCCCAGCCGGCCGGGGGTCGATGTGCAGCTCAACGTCAACGTCCAGGGTCGCCTGCGGACGCCCGAGGAGTTCGGCAACATCATCGTCAAGACCGGCACCAGCGGCGAAATCACCCGATTGCGCGACGTTGGCCGGATCGAGCTCGGCGCCGCAGACTATACGCTGCGTTCCCTGCTCGACGGCAAGCCGGCGGTTGCGGTCGCGGTGCTTCAGGCGCCCGGTTCGAACGCCATCGAAATTGCCGATAACGTCCGCGCGACGATGGACGAACTGCAGCTCGGCATGCCTGCCGGGGTGAAATTCGAGATCGCCTACGACACCACCAAGTTCGTGCGGTCGTCGATCGAAAAGGTCATCGATACACTGCTGGAAGCCATCACGCTCGTCGTGCTCGTGGTCATCCTGTTCCTGCAGACCTGGCGCGCCTCGATCATTCCGCTGATTGCCGTTCCGGTATCCATCATCGGCACCTTCGCGGTCATGTATGTCCTTGGCTTCTCCATCAACGCGCTCAGCCTGTTCGGGCTCGTGCTGGCGATCGGCATCGTCGTCGACGACGCCATCGTTGTGGTGGAAAACGTCGAGCGCAATATCGAGATGGGACTGTCGCCGCGGGAGGCGACCTACAAGGCGATGCGCGAAGTCTCGGGCCCGATCGTTGCCATTGCCCTGGTGCTGGTCGCGGTGTTTGTGCCGCTCGCCTTCATCTCGGGGCTGTCGGGCCAGTTCTACCGGCAGTTTGCGCTGACGATCGCGATTTCGACCGTCATCTCGGCTCTGAATTCGCTGACGCTTTCGCCGGCACTGGCAGCGCTGCTCCTCAAGGGCCACGACGCCAAGAAGGACTGGCTGACGCGACTGATGGATGCGATCTTCGGCTGGTTCTTCCGTGGCTTCAACCGCGTGTTCGGTGCCGGTTCGCGCTCCTACAGCAAGGGCGTGGGTGGGCTTCTGTCGCGCAAGAGCGTCGTCATGGTGATCTATCTGCTTCTGGTGGGCGCCACCTATCAGCTGTTCAACACCGTTCCCGGCGGCTTCGTGCCGTCGCAGGACAAGCAGTACCTGATCGGCTTTGCCCAGTTGCCGGATGCGGCCAGCCTTGACCGCACCGAAGACGTGATCAAGCGGATGACGGATATCGCGCTTGCGCAGCCGGGTGTGGCCAATGCCATCGCCTTCCCGGGCCTGTCGATCAACGGCTTCACCAACTCCTCGAATGCCGGCATCGTCTTCGTGACGCTCAAGGATTTCGAGGAGCGCAAGGGCGCGGAACTGTCGGGCGGAGCGATTGCGGTTGCACTGAACCAGAAGTTCGGCGTAATCCAGGATGCCTTCATTGCCATGTTCCCGCCGCCACCGGTCAACGGACTGGGCACGACGGGCGGCTTCAAGCTGCAGATCGAGGACCGCGCCGGCCTGGGCAACCAGGCCCTCGACGAGGCGGCCAAGGCGGTTATCGCCAAGGCCTACCAGACGCCGGAGCTGACCGGCATCTTCTCGAGCTTCCAGGTCAACGTGCCGCAGCTGTTTGCCGATATCGACCGCTCCAAGGCTGAACAGCTGGGGGTTTCGGTCACGGATGTCTTCCAGACGCTGCAGATCTATCTCGGCTCGCTCTATGTCAACGACTTCAACGCCTTCGGCCGCACCTACAGCGTGCGTGTCCAGGCGGACGCCCAGTTCCGGGCGGAGCCGGAAGACATCGGGCGGCTGAAGGTGCGCTCGGCATCCGGGCAGATGATCCCGCTGTCGGCTCTCCTCAAGGTGGGCGCATCGACCGGTCCCGAACGGACCAACCGATACAACGGCTTCCTTGCTGCAGACATCAACGGCAGCCCGGCACCCGGCTTCTCGTCGGGCCAGGCGCAGGCCGCGATCGAGAAGATCCTCGCCGAGACGCTGCCCCCGGGCATCGAGTTCGAATGGACGGACCTGACCTACCAGCAGATCCTTGCCGGCAACTCGAGCGTCATCGTCTTCCCGCTTGCGCTGCTGCTGGTGTTCCTGGTGCTGGCGGCCCAATACGAGAGCCTGACCCTGCCGCTGGCGATCATCATGATCGTGCCGATGGGTGTGCTGGCAGCGTTGACGGGCGTCTGGCTGACAGGCGGTGACAACAACATCTTCACCCAGATCGGTCTGGTGGTGCTTGTGGGCCTGTCTGCGAAGAACGCGATCCTGATCGTGGAGTTTGCCCGCGAACTCGAGTTCGAGGGGCGGACACCCATCGAGGCGGCGATCGAGTCCAGCCGGCTTCGCCTGCGGCCGATCCTGATGACGTCGATGGCGTTCATCATGGGTGTCGTGCCGCTGGTCATATCCACGGGTGCCGGTGCGGAAATGCGCTCCGCCATGGGCATCGCGGTGTTCTCCGGCATGATCGGTGTCACCTTCTTCGGCATCTTCATGACGCCGGTGTTTTATGTGCTGGCGCGCCTGCTCACTGGAAACCGACCCCTGCGCCAGCATGGGTCGGAGCCGGCGCCCGCTCTCTCTCCAGCGGAGTAGCTGGCCTCCAGGCCGGGCGGGCTCTTTCCACCGGGGGCCCGCCCGGCTCCTTCTTCAAAGTGCGCCGCCGTCGACCACGAGCGTCTGGGCGGTGATGGCAGCCGATGCGGACGATGCCAGGAAGAGGCAGGGACCGACGAGGTCCTCGGCCACCAGGACGCGCTTCAGGCACTGCCGCGCGATCATTGCGGCGATATCCGCCTCTGCCAGCCACAATTGCTTCTGGCGCTCGGTCACGATCATGCCAGGCAGAAGGGCGTTGACGCGGATGTTCTCCGGTCCAAGCCGGCCCGCAAGGCTCTTGGTCAGCCCGACAATGCCGGCTTTCGCCGTCGTATAGGCGGGCATCTCCCCCATGTTCAAGAGATAGGCGATCGACGAAAAGTTGACGATCGACCCGCCTCCCGCCGCGCGAAGGTGCGGTGTCGCCGCCTGCGAGACGAAGAAGACCTGCTTCAGGTTGATCGACTGGCTTCTGTCCCAGTATTCTTCGGTAACGGTATCCAGATCGTGCCGGTCGTCCCATCCGGCGTTGTTGACCAGCACCGAGAGCCCGCCCATGCGATCTGCCGCTTCAGCGACGGCGGCTTTGGCTTGCGCCACATCACGCAGGTCGGCTTTCAGATAGATCGGCGTGTGGCGCGAAGCTGGCTGCAGACGTTGCACCAGTGCCTGGCTCGGCGCGTCGGCGACGTCGATGAAGGCGGTTCTTGCGCCACGGGCAGCAAAACCCTCGACGAGGGCTGCACCGATACCCGAGCCGCCACCGGTGATCAGGACAGGCTTGTCCTGCAGGTCATGTCCGAAATTTGCGCTGTTGTTCAAGGTCACCTCCCTTGCGGTCACAGAAGACGTTGAACCAGCTTCCCGGGTTTTCGTCACCTGTTTCCCTGCGTCGTGCACAGAATGGCGATGGAGACAGGTTACCGGTGGTCGCCCTCGTTCAACAGCTTTGCGTCAGTGCCGCCAGATCTCCGCTCTCCCTCCGGCGAGGGCCAAGAGTTCGGCAAGGGTGACCGGGCGCAGGTCCCGGGGATCGACGCCGACATCGAACTGGCGCGGCATTGGCTTCAGCCGGCCGTGCGAGTGGCCATGCAGGTTGATGGATTTCCTGCCCATGCCGTTCCAGGTGCGGAAGGGATAGTGGCACAGCACGAGAACCTGTTCGTCCAGGCGCAGCTCCGCGTAATAGCCGGTGCTCGCCCAGCCCTGCGCCTCGACGGTGCTTACCGGGTCATTGTTGCCGATGATGAGGTGCTTGGTGCCGTTCAGGCGGGCGAGGAGCTCCGGGGTGCGGTCGCGCTTGGAGTAAGCAAAATCACCCAGGTGCCAGACCTCGTCATCCGGCGTCACCCTTCCATTCCAATTGGCGATCAGAGCTTCATCATGGTCTTCCATGTTGGCGAAGGGGCGCCGATCGATTTGCCGGACGCGGGGATCTCCGAAATGGGTGTCGCTGGTGAAATAGATCATGGGAACATCATCTGTTTGCGTCTCGTTGTTGAAGACGGTAGTCGATGGAAGGTTCCGGTGCCTTCTGCGCCGCCGATGAGAGGGTTATTCGTGTCTGCACCAGCATTGCCTGCCATCGTGCTTCCGTCCAGAAGCTATGCCGCGTTCCTGTTCGACATGGACGGCACGATCCTGAATTCAACCGCGTCGACCGAAAGGGTCTGGGGCCGCTGGGCGGAACGCATGGGGCTCAACGTCGCCGAGTTCCTGCCCTTCATGCATGGCAAGCGCGGCATCGACACGATCACCGCGCTGAACCTGCCGGGGATCGACCCTGCGGTCGAGGTGGAGCAGATCCTGCGCGCCGAGATTGATGACGTGGAGGGTGTCGTTGCCATTCCCGGCGCCATCGAGTTTCTTGCGGCCCTGCCGCCCGAGCGCTGGGCCATCGTGACGTCGTCGCCGATCGACCTTGCCAGGCGCCGCCTGGAGACCGCCGGCATCACCGTGCCGCGTCACATTGTGACGGCGGAGGACGTGACGATCGGCAAACCCAACCCGCAGGGCTATCTGCTGGGGGCCAAGCGTCTCGGGATCAGTCCCTCCGACGCGCTGGTGTTCGAGGATGTGCTCGCCGGCATCCAGGCCGGGGAGGCAGCAGGCGCCGATGTGATGGTGATCAGCGCCACGCATACGATCCGCACGGAGACGCCGCATTCCACCATTCCCAGCTATACGGACGTGGTCGTTGAGATTGCCGAAGACGGGATGATCGCCATCCGTCGGAAGTCCGGCTCCTCAAACAGCTGACGCAGGATCCATTGGAAGAACATTCCGCATTCGATACGTTTGCTAGGTCGTGACGCCGAGGGTTGCGGCGACCACGACAATGTAGCGAAGCGCCTTGGCGATGAAGACGAGCGCCAAAAAGGTCGGCAAGGGTTCCCGCAGCACGCCCGCGACGACCGTGATCGCGTCACCGGCGATCGGTAGCCAGCTCAAGAGCAGCGACCATTTCCCATATTTCTGGTACCAGGCTTGCGCCTTTTCGAGCTTGTCCTCGTTTGCGGGAAACCACGAGCGGGTGCGGAACCGCTCGATGCTGCGTCCCAGTAGCCAGTTGAGAACGGCACCCAGGGTGTTGCCGACAGAGGCCGCCAGAAGCAGGCCGGCCAGCGAATAGCGATCGGCAACAACTAGCCCCACCAGAAGCGCTTCCGACTGCATCGGAAATATCGTTGCCGCGATGAAGGCGGATGCAAACAATCCGGCATAGGCAGCGAGATCAATCATGCGCGGTGTCTGACTCTCAGGGTGATGCGAAAAGGGGCGGATCCGGTCCGCCCCTCATTGTCTCGATAATCAGGTCTCTCGATCAGGCCTTGGTGGCGCGGTCGCGGTCCGCGGCAGCGAGTTCTGCCGTTTCTGCGACGTGGACACCATGGCGGCGGCGCCAGTCACCGAGGAAGAGCAGGATGGGGGCCGCGATGAAGATCGACGATGCGCCGGCGACGAGAATGCCAAACGCCATGGGAATGGCGAAGCTGGACACGGCGCTGCCGCCCCAGATTGCCATCGGCAAGAGCGAGAGGAAGGCCGTGGCGTTGGTGTAGAGGCTTCGTGCCAGGGTCTCGTTGATCGACTTATCGATCAGTTCGCGCAGTGGCATGGATTTGTAGAGCCGCATGTTTTCGCGCATGCGGTCGTAGACCACGACCTTGTCGTTGACCGAGTAGCCGACCATGGTCAGCACCGCCGCGATTGCCGTGAGGTTGAAATCGAGACCGGTGATCGCGAAGAAGCCGACGAGCTTGGTGACGTCCAGCACAAGGGTCACGATGGCGCCGACCGCGAACGGCCACTCGAAGCGAACCCAGATGTAGATCAGCATCGCGATGCTGGCGATGAAGACGGACAGGAAGCCAGCAATCGCCAGTTCTCCCGAGACCTTCGGGCCGATGACGTCGGTGCCCTGGACCGTGACGGTCGGGTCGATCTTGAGAACCTCGTCCTTCAGCTTGGTTACGGCCGCGGTCTGGGCTTCTTCGCCACCATCCTGGCGCTGGGCGCGGATAAGGAGGCTGTTCGGATCGCCGATCGACTGCAGGGCAATCTCACCCAGGTCGAGCGAGTTGAGGCCTTCGCGGAACTTGGCGATGTCGGCCGGACCTTCCGTCTTGATCGACATCTGGATGCCGCCGCGGAAGTCGACGCCGTAGTTGAGGCCCGGGTAGAAGAAGAGACCAATGGAAGCGAGCGACAGGACGGCCGACACGGTGATGCCCAGGAAGCGGGCCTTCATGAACTGGATGTGGCGGTTGTAGGGGTTGAAGGGGATGATCGGCTTGATGTTCAGGGTCTTCAGTTTGAAGCGACGTGCCAGGGCCACCATGGTGACGCGCACGAAGGCGACCGAGGTGAACATGGAGATGATCAGGCCGAGTGCCATGGTGACGGCAAAGCCGCGCACGGGGCCCGAACCGAAGTAGAACAGGATGGCCGCGGCGATAAGGGCGGTCATGTTGCCGTCGATAATGGTCGAATAGGCCTTGGAGAAGCCGGTATCGATGGCGGCAAAGGCGCTCTTGCCCTTGCGCGTTTCTTCTCGGATGCGCTCGTTGATGAGGACGTTGGCGTCCACCGCAAGACCGATGCCGAGCACGACGCCGGCGATGCCGGGAAGGGTGAGTGTCGCGCCGACCAGGGTCAGGGCCGAGAAGGTGAGGATCGTGTGGATGAGAAGCGCGACGTTTGCGAGAACGCCCCACCAGCCATACAGCACAAGAATGAAGATCGCGACGAGGGCAAAGCCGACAAGGCCGGAGTAGATGCCCATCTGGATCGCGTCGGCGCCGAGATCGGCACCGACAGTGCGTTCCTCGATGACAGTGAGCTTGGCAGGCAGCGAGCCTGCACGCAGCAGGGCGGACAGCGTCGTGGATTCCTCGGGCGTGAAGCTGCCGGAGATCTGACCGGAGCCGCCGGTGATCGGCGTCTGTATGACCGGGGCGCTCAGCACCTTGTTGTCGAGCACGATCGCGAAGGGCTTGCCGACGTTCGCCTGGGTGATCGACGCGAAGCGGCTGGCGCCGGCGCTGTCGAAGCGGAATGTGACGATCGGCTGGCGGGTCTGCTGGTCGAAGGCGGCGCGGGCATCGGTCAGGCGTTCGCCCGACAGTTCGACGCGATCCAGCACCGGATACTCCGTGCCGCGCTCGTCGGCGATCATGGTGACGCCCGGCTGGCCGGCTTCGCCGAGCAGGTGGAAGGTCATCTTGGCGGTCGAGCCGAGCAGCTGGCGCAGGCGCGAGGGATCCTGCTCGCCCGGAAGCTGGACGAGCACACGGTCGGAACCGATGCGCTGGATGGTCGGTTCTGCAACGCCGACCTGGTCGACGCGCTGGCGGATGATTTCAAGGCTCTGCTCGATGGCGGCGGTGATGTGCGAGTTGATGCCCGCGTCCGTCTGGGCAAGCGAAATCGTGTTGTCGGACGGCGTGGTGATGGCAATGTCGGTGCCACCGGTGGGGGTTCCAAAGCCGATCGGGTTCGCCAGGGTGCGCAGTTGCGTGAGAGCCTGGTCGCGCTGTGCCGGATCCCGCAGGGTGACGAGGATGGCATCGCCAGCGCGGCGGATCGCCGAGGTGTTGATATTGCCCTCGCGCAGAACACGACGGCTATCCTGGAGAAGGGCCTGGACGCGTTCGTTGATCAGGTCGGGCCGGTCCACTTCGAGCACAAGGTGGGAGCCGCCGCGCAGGTCGAGGCCAAGGGCGACGCGGCTATGCGGCAGCCAGGATGGCAGCCGGTCAAGGGCCGATTGCGGCAGAACGTTCGGCAGGGCGACGAGCATGCCGATAATGATGATGAAGGCATAGGTCGCCACCAGCCAGGGTGAATTTCTCATGGGTCTGTTCCTGCTGAGCCCTTGGCGCGCCTTTAAAAGCGCGGGGGCATGAAAGTTCGTGTCTTGAGGCGCCGAAGCGCAGCGGTTCAGACGGTGCGTGGCGGAGCCCGCGGCAAGGGGGTCGGCCAGAAGGGCAGGCGGGCGGCTGCGTCGGGAATGGTCTGCGCCGTGATGCGGAGATGACCGGGCGCAACAGTCCTGTCTGCGGCTGGTACCAGCATGCCATCGGCACCCAGCCACTGGCTGGTCTGGCCATCCTTGCGTTCCAGGGCGGCCAGCGCCCGAAGCGGTTCGCGCTTGGCAAAATAGGGTGTGTCGGAATTGCTGCCTGAAGCCTGCAGGCCGCGCCACAGTTCCGCTTCACGGACGATGCCTGGCAGAGATCCCAAAAGGAGAATGAGTAGCGCAACGGCAAAGACAGGCCAGCGCCGCAGGAAGTGATCCTGCCCGTCAGGGCCTTCCACATGTGCTTCCCGAGGAAACACAGCCATTCGAATCAACTCCGGCGCTTGGGATATCTTCCGAAATCCGCTCTCGGAAGATGCCGCCTTCTAAAGGAGAGGCTTGGCGCGGTCAATCGAAACGGCGCAGCGACCGCGCGCTCCGGCCTAGCGGTGGATTGGATCCGTCCAGGCGACGTCCTCGGGCTTTTCGACCGGCTCAATGTCAAGGTTTACCACCACTGGCTCCTGGCCGGAGCGGACGAGGACGCATTCAAGCGTCTCGTCGCGGCTGGCATTAATCTCCTGATGGGGCACGTAGGGCGGCACATAGATGAAATCACCCGGTCCTGCCTCCGCCACGAACTCGAGGTTCTCGCCCCAGCGCATGCGGGCCTTGCCCTTGACCACGTAGATGATGCTTTCGAGATCGCCGTGGTGATGGGCGCCCGTCTTGGCGTTCGCATGGATGGTCACCGTGCCGGCCCAGATCTTTTCTGCCCCGGCGCGGGCCTGGTTGATCGCGGCCGCCCGGTTCATTCCCGGTGTCTGTGCCGTGTTGGGGTCGAGCGAATTGGCGGGGATGACCTTTACGCCATGCTCGCGCCAATCGACGCTGGCCTGCTCGGGTGCATGGGAATGATCGTGGGAACCGTGGTCTTCGCTCATGGTCTGCTATCCTTGCCGTTCTGCCGGTCGGTTTCCAAGTTCGGTCCGCATCCGGCAAAAGTCAAAGATCCCATGCAGGAAAGCAGCCCTGCACCGGCATCAGGCACCGCGGACGAGCGGCAAAACCTCGAGCGCACCGTGGTAGATCATGGTGATCGCCACGTAGACGATGACGGCGAGACCAAGATAGGCAATCCAGCGGAACCGGTTTAGAAGCCCGGCGACGAAGTTGGCGGCAATGCCCATCAAGGCGATGGAAACGACGAGGCCGATGATCAGAACCAGAGTATGGTCCTGCGCCGCGCCGGCGACTGCCAGAACATTGTCCAGCGACATGGAGACGTCGGCGATGACGATCTGCGTTGCGGCCTGCAGGAAGGTCTTTTGTGGCGCGCCTGCAGCGTTATCAAGCGCATCCGCATGGGCGTCTCCGCCCTGGCGCAGCTCCGACCACATCTTCCAGCAGACCCAGGACAGAAGCAGGCCACCGAGGAGCTGCAGACCGACAATGCCGAGGAGGTAGGTGGTGACGGCCGCAAACAGAAGCCGCAGGACGGTGGCGGCGGCAATGCCGAACAGGATCGCCTTGCGGCGCATCTCGACCGGCAGGCCGGCGGCGGCGAGGCCGATGACGATGGCGTTGTCGCCGGATAGGACGAGGTTGATAGCGATGACTTCGACGAGAGCCGCGAAGCCAGCGGTGGTGAACAATTCCATCATTGGGCGTGAACCTGATGCAGGGCGGGAAGGGTTGAAACCTTCTATCCACATGTTCGCCCTCCGGGACAAGCGGTTTCGGCGGTCTGGCAAGCCATTAAGGTTGCTCGCGGTTGCTGCTTGCTCCGTCCCGGCTTGTTGCCTATATCGCCGGCCTACAGGCCCGCGGCGCAGCCCTGGTCTGCCGGACCCGCCGGATTGCCTGCCAGGAGACATATGATGGAACCCCGCAACGCCGTGATCCTGATCGTCGAAGACGAGCCGCTTGTCCGTTTTTCGACGCTCGATGCCCTGGAAGAGGTCGGCTACACCGCGCTCGAGGCCGGCAGTGCGGACGAGGCCATGGTGCTGTTTCGCAACCGGGCCGACATCGATATTCTTTTCACAGACATCAACATGGCGGGATCCATGGACGGGCTCCAGCTCGCGCAGCGGATCCGGGCGATCCGCCCCAGCATCCGGATCATCATCACCTCGGGTGTGGTCAACCTCGACCCGATGCTGTTGCCCGCCAACACCGTCTTCTTGCCCAAACCCTACCCGCATGATCAGTTGCTGGCCTCGATCTACGAGCTAACCCGCTAAAGCTAAGTCTTCGCCACCGAACTCGTAGCGTCCAGCCATATGAGGGAACCAAGGGCACACAGGGAACCAAGGGTTGAGCTTCCGGTTATCCGCGCAGATCAACCGGAGAGACACCCATGGCTGCCCGTAGACTTGCCCTGATCGGCGTAATTGCCCTGACCTTCACAGCGCCTGCCCTCGCACAGACAGCTGTAGAGCCTTCTACCAACCTTCCCGGTGTGACAACGTCATCCGACGCGAACGTTAACGTGATCCCGGGCTCGCCGCCGCCGGGCGTCAGCGATCCCGGCTCTATCAACAGCACCACCACCAACAGCACGACCGGCACTGCCGATCACGAAGATCATTGCCAGGCTCCGGGTGGCTCTGCAAACTCGAACCCGACCTCCGACATGGTCACCGTTCCGCGGGCGGATCCGGCCTGCCAATAAGCGGTGGGGTAAAAAAACCTTTACACCATCTTATTCCCTATTAACTTGGTCGAGATTGAGCAGTGAGCGGATCAGCACCATGCTGGTCCGCTCATCACCGGCAAGACTTCAACGCCACAGGCAGAGGAGATTGTTCTTGACCTATGATGTCGCCATTGTCGGCTCCGGCTTTTCCGCAATTACCCTCACGATCAACCTTCTCGAGGTTCTCCCGTCTACCGCGTCGATTGCGGTGATCGGCGACGATCCCGGCTTTGGTCGCGGTACGGCCTATCGCACGGAATTCTACCTTCACCGGCTCAACGTTCCCGCGGCGCGCATGAGCGTATTCCCGGATCGCCCAGATCACTTCGTGGAATGGCTGCGATCCCAAGGCAAGGCCGTGTTTGCAGACGATTTTGCCTCCCGCGGCGATTACGGTCTCTACCTGCGAGACACGCTTGCGTCGCGCCTGCGCCCAAGGGAGCGACGCGCCCAGGTAGAATTCGTGCGGGCGAGGGCGGTTGCCTGCGGGTCGGTACCCGGCAAGCCCGTGCGTTTCGTGCTCGACGCTGGCGGCGAACTCGAAGCGCGCAACGTGGTGCTGGCTCTGGGTGTCGGAAGTGCGGGTCTACCGATTTCCGAGGACCGGATCGATACCGAGGCACACCGGCACATCGTAGAAAATCCCTGGCGCATGGGGTGGCTCTCACGGGTTGGACGCGACGACGAGATCTGTATCTTCGGCTCCGGTCTGACAATGATCGACCAAGTACTTTCGCTGCGGGCGAGGGGGCACCGGGGCAAGATCCGCGTTCTGTCCCGTCGGGGTCTGGTTCCGCACCCGCATCCGGTCCGGCGCGCTGCGCCTGTCGCAGTCGATCTTTCCGGGAGTCGCGACATCAGCCGGATTGTCCGCACACTGCGGCGTGCCGTTGCCGAGGGCGCAGACTGGCGGGGTGTGGTGGATGGCCTCAGGCCGCATACGCAAGCGCTTTGGCAGGGTTTGACGCTCGACCAGAGATCGCGCTTCCTGCGGCACGGGTTGGCCTGGTGGAATATCCACCGGCACCGGATCGCGCCGGATGTCTACAAGGCCTTTGACGCGCTTGTCGAGGATGGAACGGTCAGCGTGAAGGCCGGATTCCTACAGTCGATCGACACAGACGACACGGTTGCTCATGTTGGCTACCGCGTGCGCGGCACTACGCATGTCGAGACGATCCGCACGGACTGGATCGTCAATTGCACCGGGATGGAGCGGGCCGGTATCGGCCACTCGCCGCTTCTGAAGGAGATGTGCGACTGCGGCATGATCGCCATGGATGCGCTGGGGCTCGGCATTTCGGTGGACAGGCAGTCCCGGGTGCTCGATCCAGAAGGCTCACCCCGGGAAAACTTCTTTGCGGCAGGCGCACTGACCGCGGGACAGTTTTGGGAAATCACCGCTGTTCCCGATATCCGCGTTCAGGCGCGCCACATTGCGGAGACGATCGCGGATGAGGTGAGGCTTGCCTTGCCCGCCGCATCCCGTATCGCCTGATCCAATTCGAATTTGGAATCGTTTTCTGTTTCCGGCGGCGTGGAGCGCGGCTTCATGTCTTCCATGGCCGTCATTTTGGTCTAAGCTCCTCGAATGCTGCTGTTATTGGGCCGAGACGGGCCGGGAAGGTATTGAATGTCGCGTTTGAAACTGGTGGGCCTTGCAGGCAGCTATAACAGGCCCTCGAAAACTTTTGCGCTGGTCGATCATATCGCGACGCTTGCGAGCGCCCGCTACGGGTTCGACAAGCATGTTCACGATCTCACTGACGTCGGTCCATCGCTCGGTCAGGCCCAATGGCGTTCGAATCTGGATGCGGGTGCTACCGCAATCCTTGAGGACGTGGTTTCCGCCGACGTGCTGGTGATCGGTTCGCCCACCTACAAGGGTAGCTATCCGGGATTGTTCAAGCACTTCATCGACCTGATCGATCCGGAGCAGTTGCGGGCAAAGCCCATCCTGATCTCGGCGACAGGTGGCGGTGAACGGCATGCCCTGATGGTCGAGCACCAGTTGCGCCCGCTGTTCGGGTTCTTCATGGCGCACACCCTGCCGACGGCGATCTATGCCTCCGATCGCGATTTCACCAACTATCAGGTGAGCTCGGATGCGCTGAAGGAGCGGATCGGCTTTGCGATCGATGAAATTGCCGCCTTCTTCCCGACCCACACTTTGGCCGCAGCTGCTGCGGAATAGCACGCGGTTCCTGCCGAACAGGCGCCGGGCTTCACTTCGTCCGGTGGTGCGTCTACCAATGACCGGTCGAGGATGTGCTGAGGAGGACAGGGTGACACTAGAAGACGATATTGCCACGATCGGACGGCAGGAACACAGCCTGGTGTTCGATCGATTTGATCTGGATGCCGCCTGGAGGCTCGGGTCGATGTTACGCGAAATGGCGCATGACGGTGGGCTGGGCGTTGCGATCGACGTTCACCTGCACTCAATGCCCGCCTTCTATGCCGCCATGCCCGGATCGAACGCCGACAATCCTGGTTGGATTATGCGCAAGCGCCGGCTGGTGCTGCGGTTCTTCCAGTCGAGCTACGGGATGGGCAGGAAGCTTGCGCTGCAAAAGACGACGCTGGACGAGAAGTTCGGGCTTTCATCCGTCGATTATGCTTCGCATGGGGGGAGTTTTCCCATCAACGTGACCGGCGTCGGCTGCATCGGGGCAGTGACCGTGTCTGGCCTACCGCAACGGGATGATCATGAGATGGTGGTGGATGGTTTGTGCCGAATGCTGGGCCGCGATTACAGCGAGCTTGCGCTGAAGTGAGATCCTGGCCGGTGATATGGCAGTCAGCGCTGGGACTTTCAAAAACTTGAAGGCAACCGGCGCCATATCCCGTTCGGGACGGCGCCGGTTGCATTTGGTTTAGCGGCGGATCATCCGACCCACTGCGATCAGGATGCAAGCGCCGACGAAGCCCGCGATCAGATAACCGATCCAGCCCGTGAGAACGACGCCGAACACGCCCAGCAGAGCATTGGCAATGATGGCGCCAACGATGCCGAGGATGATGTTCATGAGCATCCCCATATTGCTTTTCATGAACTGTTCAGCGAGCCAACCGGCGATGCCACCGATGATGATTGCTGCGATCCAGCCGATACCTGCTTGTTCCATGACCTTACCCTTTTGTTGCGGTGTGCGACTTGTAACGCGCGGAAATGTTCCCGGGTTCCCAACGAATTGATCCAAAGCTGACTCTTCCTTTTCTTTGCCTTGTTGTGCCTCTAGCTTTCCCACCGAATCTGCCCCCTCGCGCAAAAGAGAGCCTCTTGTCCACGGCACATCCTTCCGGTTCTTCACCGGCATCGTCCTATTTCCGTTGGGGTATTTCCGGTGCAGTCGTTTGGTCTTTCGGCCGGTCGCGGTCGGTCGCTGCCATGCTGGCAACCGTGCTCGTGTTGCTGGCTATTGCACCTGCCATTGCGCAGGTGCCGCAGGTCCAGCCGGCGCCAGCTCAACCAGCGCCAGCCCAGCCGGCGCCAGCGCAGCAGCCGCAGGTCCAGGCAGCGCCCGCGCAACAAGTTGCGCCAGCGCAGCAGCCGCAAGCCCAGCCAGCGCCAGTGGCGCAAGCCGCGCCCGCGCAGCAGCGGCCGGATGTGACGATGGACTCGATCAATGCCGATGTGAAAGGCAAGGTCGACCAGATCCGCAAACAGCTGACCAGCTTCCAGGAGAGGCTGAAAGCCGATGCGACGGACGACGCGCGGCTTGCGGAGCTGCGGGTACAGGCCGAGGAAATCGTCACTGAGATGCAGGCGACGTCGGACGTGATGAAGACCCGCGTCGAGCAGATCCAGGCGCGGCTCGGCAGTCTCGGAGAGGCTCCACCCCAAGGGCAACCACCCGAGGCGCCAGCGGTGGCGGAGGAACGCGCCAAGCTTCTCAACGAGCGTTCGCAGCTCAACCTGATCGTTGACGACGCCGGCAATCTGACCAACAGCGCGAACCAGCTGGCGAACAGCATCACCAACCTGCGCCGCATGCTGTTTGCCCAGACACTCTTCCGTCACACGGAGATTTCGGGCGAACTCTTCACCGATGCCGGATCCGCCTTCATCGATGAGGTCCACCGCTTCCGTGACACGCTTGGCGGCTGGATCGGCTTCGTGGTTCGGTTCAAACAGATCCAGCTCTGGGGCGCTATTGCCATGTCACTCGGAGCGGCGATGCTGCTGCTCTGGGGTGGTTACAGAGTGTTCGGCCGGTTCCTGCGTCGCAACGGCGATGGCGATCCCTCCTACCTGAAACGCCTGTCGGTGGTGTTCTGGTCAACGGTGATCCAGACCGTCTCGCTGGCGGCCTTCCTGTCGGCCTCCTATCTGTTCTTCGACGGTTTCAACATCCTGAGACCGGACGTGGCGCCGATCATCGCGACCGTGTTCGGCTTCATCTGGTTCGTCAATTTCGTCTGGAAGCTGACCTACGGCGTGTTTGCGCCGAGCGCACCGGAATGGCGGCTGGTGCGTATCACCAACCGCGGTGCGAAGCTGCTGACGGTTGCGGTTCTGGCCATGGCGATCGTCAACGGCCTTGGCGTCGTGCTGGCGTCCGTCAGCGAAGCCCTGAATTCGCCGCTCGTTCTGACCATCGTGAAGAGCCTGATTGCGTCTGTCATCGTCGGCCTGCTTCTCATCGCTATCTCCTTCATCCGGCCAACCATGCGGGATGGAGAGGATGCGGAAACGCATGGCCACGCATGGCCGCGGGTGGTGTCGATCCCGCTGCGCATTCTCGGTGGCGTGCTGATCCTTGCGGTGCTGACCGGTTACGTCGGCCTTGCCCGGTTTGCGGCGACGCAGATCATCCTCACGGGCGCTGCGCTGGTGCTCATCTACGTGGGCTTTCTCTCCGGCAAATCGATCTCCAAACAGGGCGCCTTCAAGGACACCATCCTCGGTCGCCGTCTCGCCACGCGCAACAGGTTCAACGAGGTGGCGCTCGACCAGACGGGTCTGATGGCTGGCCTTGGCATTTATGCCTTTGCCCTCCTGTTCGGCATTCCGCTGATCCTCATCACCTGGGGCTTCCAGATCGCCGACATCCAGGCCTGGTTCTTCCGCTTCTTCACGGAAATCAGAATCGGCAATGTGTCGATCTCGCTGGTCGGCATCCTGGCGGGCATCCTGCTTTTCGGCTTCGGCTACCTGATTACCCGGTGGGTGCAGAAATGGGTCGACGGCAATGTACTGGCCCGCAGCCAAGTTGACCTTGGCGTGCGCAACTCCGTGCGCACCGGCATCGGCTATCTCGGCGTGGGTTTGGCGGTCCTGGTTGGGGTGTCGGCGGCCGGCATCAACCTCTCAAGCTTCGCGCTGGTCGCCTCGGCCCTGTCCGTCGGTATCGGTTTTGGCCTGCAGAACATCGTGTCGAACTTCGTATCGGGCCTGATCCTCTTGGTGGAACGCCCGTTCAAGGTGGGCGACCATGTCGTGACGGGCGCGACGGAAGGCATCGTCAAGCGGATCTCGGTTCGCGCCACGGAGATCGAGACATTCCGCAAGCAGTCGATCATCGTGCCGAATTCGGACCTGATCAACTCGCCGGTCGGCAACTGGACGCACCGCAACAAGATCGGGCGCTCCGAGGTGCCGGTTGCGGTGAGCTATGACGCTGATCCGGAGCGTGTGATGGCCATTCTGCTCGAACTGGTGGATGAGGTTCCCGAAGTGCTGCGCAATCCGGAGCCGCATGTGGAGTTCCTGACGTTCGGGCCGTCGTCGCTTAATTTTGAACTCCGATTCCATCTGGCAGACATGGGCGAGGGGATGCGGATCCGCAACAATCTCCGGATCGCCATCCTGCGGCGCTTCCGGGACGAGGGTATCCAGATTCCGTTCCCGCAGCAGGAAATCGTCTTCCATCGCGGCAAGCCGATGCTGCCGGATGAGGAGGATGCCCGGGGCGGTGCGTGACCCCTGGGATCGCTCCAGGAACCTGAAAAGCCGCGCCAGGCTTCGTTCTTGGCAAAAGCGAGTAAGGGATCATTGACCTAGCGAACAGTCTATCGGGGCAACCGCCCCGATAGATGCTTGTTGCGCGTGGCGATTAACAGTTCTGCAAATGGGTGCCGGTAGAACTGTCCTATGTGGGGACAGTAACACGATAGGGGCACCATGACATTCCTCGGCATTTCCGGGATGCAGTATTCCGGCCAGTCTTTGGCATCTTCACGCATCCTGCTGGCGGAGGATTCAAACGTCTTCACCTCGATGATCGGGACGCGCCTGAAGGAGTTGTTCGGGATCGAGGTCGAGATCTGCCGAGACTTCGAAGAACTGCAGCTTGCCTACGACCGCTCGCCCGAGCCCGTCACTCTGGCGATCTCCAACATCAACCTGCCGGGCGCGGAAAACGGGGAAGCGCTCGAGTATCTGATCGACCTGTCGATCCCGACCATCGTCTTTACCGGCACGTTCCAGCAGGAAATGCGTGACAAGCTGCTGGCCAAGGACATTGTCGATTACATCCTGAAGGACAATGTGTTTGCCGTCGAGATGCTGGCAGAATCCGTTTGTCGGTTCCTGACCAACCACCGGCACCATGTGCTGATCGTCGATGACAGCCCAACGGCACGCGCACTGCTGACGAGCCGCCTGAAGCGCTACAATTTCCGCGTCAGCACGGCCGAAAACGGCGCAAAGGCGCTGGAGATCCTCAAGAAGAACGCTGACATCGGGCTCGTCGTCACGGACTACAACATGCCGGATATCGATGGCTTCGAGCTGACCCGACGCATCCGCTCTGTGCGTGGCTCGCACGAGCTGCGGATCATCGGTGTGTCGTCGTCGTCGAACCGACTGCTGTCGGCACGGTTCCTCAAGGCGGGTGGCAACGACTTCATGCTGCGGCCCTTTATCGACGAGGAATTCTACTGCCGCGTCAACCAGAACCTCGACACGCTGATACAGATCCGCTCGATGCATTCGGCGCGCAGAGAGGCGGCTGCCAAAAACGTGGCGTGACAGATCAGGAGCCCGCGTGCCCTATATCCACAGCCAGCAAAGGCCGGTGACCGGGCTTCCGCCCGTCTACCCGAACCACTCTTCCGCCAAGTCGCAGGGCGGGAGAAGCCGCGGTACCTGTCCTATGACGGGTCTTCCTGGGCTGGAGCGGTTTTACACTGAGGGGGAGCCGGTGGTGGCACGTTGCCTGTCGCATGGGGTGGCGTGTGCCGTGGCGCTCCTCGATATCGACCATTTCCACCGGGTCAGCGCACTGCACGGCCAGGCGGTGGCCGAGACGGTTCTGGCCGCGGTCGGCGGGCATCTGCGTAAGGTCGCTGACTGCCATTTCGCAGCGCGCCTGGGAGACGAGGAATTCGGGCTCCTGCTGGTAGGGCTGGATGGCGAAAGCGCAGCTCGGCTCTGTGAGACCCTGCGCCAAGCCATCGCTTCAACTGTCCTTAGCTTCGGCGATGTGGAGATCGCAGTGACCGTGTCGATCGGCCTTGCCGAAGTCTACGGTCTGGAAACCTTCGACAACTATCTGAACGCCGCCGAGCAGTTCCTGTTCATGGCTAAGAACAGTGGCCGCAACCAGGTTTCAGACCACATCATCGCGACCATTGTCTGACACCTGATCCGTGACTGCCGTCAGACGACGACGCCAGTCCGGGCCGTGTTCATGGTCAGCTTGCGTTCAGCGCGTTCCTGCTGCGGCGAACGGTTGTAGATCTCCCGGTAGCATTTGGAAAAATGCGAGGCGGAGACGAAGCCGCAGGCGACGGCCACTTCCACCACCGGCATGGACGACTGGACGAGCAGGTGGCGAGCACGATCGAGCCGGATCTCCAGGTAGTAGCGGGCCGGCGAACGGCCCATTTCCTGACGGAACAGGCGCTCGATCTGGCGGCGCGAAAGGCCGACGTCATCGGCAATCTCCACCAGAGACAAAGGCTCCGACAGGTTGTTCTCCATCAGTTCGATGATCGAAAGAACCTTGCTGTTCTGGACACCGAGGCGTGCCCTGAGCGGAAGCCGCTGGCGATCGTGCGGATTGCGGACCCGATCGGTCAGCTGCTGTTCGCACACGCGGTTCACGAGGTTCTCGCCAAAATCCTGGCCGATCAGGTTCAGCATCATGTCCAGCGAGGCGGTGCCGCCGGCGCAGGTGTAAAGGTTGCTGTCGACTTCGTAGAGGTCGGCATAGACTTCCGCCTGCGGGAAGGCTTCGGCAAAGCCGGGCAGGTTTTCCCAATGGATGGCGCAGCGCTTGCCGTTGAGCAGGCCGGCCTGCGCCAGAACATGGGCGCCGGTGCAGAGGCTGCCGACCGCGATGCCGCGGTTATACGTCTCGCGAAGCCAGGCACTGACCGACTTGTTGCGGAATTCCTCGACATAGATGCCGGAACAGACCAGCACCATGTTGGGCCGGTTTTCGCCACCGAGGTTGCGTCGTTCATCGGCAAGCGACGAGTTCACCTCGATGCCGATCCCGCTCGACGAATAGACTTTCTCGCCATCCACCGAACAGAGCCGCCAGGTGTAGGCGGGATAGCCAAGCATACGGTTGGCGATGCGGAGTGTTTCGACTGCCGCCGAGAAGGGCAGCATCGTGAAGTGCGGAACGAGGAAGAAGACGATCGCGCGCTTCTTTCCCGGGCCTCTGCCTGTAATGTCCATGCTGCCGTTCCCTTTTTTTAGATCCTCCGCCTATGCAGCGGGGATCCTTTAAAAGCGACATTGACATGGAAAAACGTGACGGAGAAGGGGCTTCCACGACGGGGCTAGGATATATTTGCGACATCGAGAGGTCGCAACTGTCAGCCTGATTATTAGTATTTCGCAGCGCTGAAACGTTGCTGAGGTCCGCTGGTGAAAGCGGACCTCAGAGTTTGGAAATACAATTGCTCATTGGGTGGCTGTGTTCTGGTCGATGGTCGGCCAGCCAATATCCTTGCGGAGGTTGGCTGGGAGGGCTTCGAGAACCTTTTCGGCCTGTCGCCTTTCCCAGTGCTTGCCGATGGTCACGAACAGTTGGCCGGTCTTGAC
The DNA here is from genome assembly GCA_900472675.1 of Hyphomicrobiales bacterium. GTDB lineage: Bacteria > Pseudomonadota > Alphaproteobacteria > Rhizobiales > Rhizobiaceae > Neorhizobium. The sequence goes on along the minus strand of UCJA01000009.1, from coordinate 331,180 downwards.
CAACCAGTGTCTGGGCGTGGGTCCCGTGGTCGATCGGATGAGAACATCCGGATAGGTGGTGGTCGTCATTACTGTCTCCTTGGGTCGATATGGCAGCGCCCCTTACAAAGTGAGCGTCGCCCATTCATCATTCAATCGTATGGAGATGATGCCAATCATGATATTCTGTTATGTCATGCAGGCGCAGCGTCATCCAACATTGCCATCATGAACTGGTTTGACTTTCAATCAAACGAAATGATATGGTGCTTAGGTTCAACAGAATTGATGGTTGCACCCATGACCACACCCTTCCGCCCACCGCTTCCGCTGCTCGATAATGATGTTCTGCGCACGTTCGTCGCGATCGCCGAGACCGGTAATTTCTCCACCGCGGCCGAGGCCGTGCTGCGGACGCCGTCTGCCGTGTCGATGCAGATCAAGAAGCTGGAGGAGCTGTTGAAGACGACGCTCTTCCTGCGCGACGCGCGCTCGGTGACGCTCACCCAGCACGGCGAGATGCTGCTTTCCTATGCCCGGCGCATGCTGGCGCTCTCCAACGAAGCCGTCTCTCGCTTCGTGATGCCGGAGCTTGCCGGTGTGGTGCGACTTGGTGCGCCGGATGATATCGCCGAGCGCCTGCTTCCCAAGGTCCTCAAGAATTTCGCGGAACGCTTTCCTGGCATTATGGTGGATGTTACCGTCGACATGAGCCTGGCGCTGCGCAAGCGCATGGACGAACAGCGGCTGGATCTGGCACTGATCAACTGCGCCACGCGACCCTTCGCCACCGGCGGCGAGTTGATCCACAGCGAAAAGCTGGTGTGGGCCGGAGCCAAATGCGGCACGGCCTATCTGCGGGATCCGCTACCAATTTCAGTCTGGGAGGACGGCTGCGTCTGGCGTCAGGATGCGATCTCGCAGCTGGAGAAGCACCGGCGCGCCTATCGGATTGCCTATGCGAGTGCCCACACGATGGCGCAGCGGGCGGCCGTGCTGTCAGACCTCGCCATCGCGCCGTTTCCGCTGTCCTATGTCAGCGATGACATGCAGGTTCTTGGGGCGAAGGAAGGCATGCCAGAGCTTCTCAACTTCGACATCCGGCTGCTGACGGCGCCGCAGCTTTCCATTCCGGGCAAGGCGGTGGCGGAAAACATCCGCGACTCGTTCGGTGCCATGATCTCGGCGGCGGCCTGACTCCAAAGCGTATCAGTCGCGATTGCGGCGACGCCTGCGACCGCCGGCCTCGCCCGTATCCGCTGACTCCTTGCGTTCGGGCAGCGTCACCACGCGGGCAAGGTTGGGGAAGCTGTCGACCTTGTTTGGCAGCGCCATCGCAGCCACGAAATGCTCCTGGAATTTTGGCTCCAGCGCCGTCTCGATCTTGTCGATGCGGCGGACGGTCTCTTCGATCTCACGACGGTAACCGCGATTGAGCAAGCACATCCGGGCGCCGGTTCCGGCGGCATTGCCGACCGCCTTGACCTTGCCGAGGTCGCAATCGGGCACGAGGCCGAGCACGAGCGCGTATTTCGGATCGATAAAAGTGCCGAATGCGCCGGCGAGCCCGATCCTGTCGACGTGGTTGACACCCTGCTTGTCCATCAGCAGCTTGACGCCGGCATAAAGCGCCGCCTTGGCGAGCTGGATGGCACGCACGTCGTTCTGGGTGACGGTGATGCGCGGTGAGCCCTCGTGCACAAGGTAGGAGAAGGTGCGCCCGTTGGCGAAGATCCTTGGAGATCGTTCGGCGAGCGATCCCTCCACCACCCCATCTTCGGAGATGATGCCAGCGAGAAACATTTCGGCGATGACTTCGATGATGCCCGATCCGCAGATCCCCGTCACGCCAACCTGAGCTGCGGCTTCGTCAAAGCCTGGCTCGTGCGACCAGGGTTCGACACCGATGACCCGGAACCGTGGTTCCAGCGTCACGGGGTCGATGCGGACGCGCTCGATGGCACCTGGTGCTGCACGCTGGCCGGATGAAATCTCGGCGCCCTCGAAGGCAGGCCCGGTCGGGGAAGAGGCGGCAACGACGCGGGTGGCGTTTCCCAGCATGATCTCGGCATTGGTGCCAATATCGACCAGCAGCATCATCTCGTCCTGGCGGTGCGGGCCTTCGGCAAGGGTTGCCGCGGCGGCATCGGCGCCCACGTGTCCGGCAATGCAGGGAAGGACGTAGGTGCGAGTGCCGGCGTTCATCGGCAGGCCGATCTCCTGCGACCTCACCTTCACCGCACCGGAGACCGCGAGCGCAAACGGCGCGCCCCCCAGTTCGGTCGGGTCGATGCCCAGAAACAGGTGGTGCATGATGGGATTGCCGACAAACACGCTGTCGAGAATGTCGGCGCGGGCGATGCCGCCCTCGGCGCAGACCTTGTCGATAAGGCCGTTCAATGCCTCGCGAACCGCCAGCGTCATCGCCTCGCGGCCTTCCGGGTTCATCATGACGTAGGAGACACGGCTCATCAGATCCTCGCCGAAGCGGATCTGCGGGTTGGAGGTACCGGCCGACGCAACCGTGCGGCCCGAGAGCAGGGACGACAGGTGCATGGCGATGGTGGTCGAGCCGATGTCGCAGGCGATGCCATAGGCCTCGTTCTTGAGGCCGGGATAGAGCGCGATCAGGCGCGGACGGTCGTCGTCGCGGTCCCTGTGGATGGCCGCGGTAACCTTCCACTCGCCCTTCCTGAGAACCGACTGGACCTGGGGCACCAGATGGAAATCTACCTCCACGTCATCGAAATGCCATTGGGCGGCGAGCGCCTCCTTCAAGCGGTCGAGGTCGCCGAGCGGCTGTTCCATGTCGGGCTCCTCGACCTCGACATAGCACATGCGCACCGCCGGGCTGCGCTCGTAGACGCGTTCGTCTGCGGCCTTGCGCACCACCTGCGCATTGATCACCGTGTCCTGCGGGACATCGATGACGAGGTCGCCCAGGATCTGGGCGGAACAGGAGAGGCGGCGGCCGTCGGGCAGGCCGCGCACCCGGTCGTAGCGTTCCTCCTTGGGACCGATGGCAGACAGGTTTTCGGACACCGAGGTGATGCCGTGCTTGGCGAAATGCCCTTCCTGGACCGTCACCTGACAGCGACCGCAGGTCGCCCGTCCGCCACAGACGCTTTCCACATAGACGCCGAGCTCACGGGCGGCATCGAGCACGCCGGTACCGACCGGAAAGCGGCCGCGCTTGCCCGAGGGCATGAAGAGGACGAGGGGATCTCTTTCCGAAATGTCTGCCATGCCGTGACCGCTACTCCGTGGCTGCGCCGGTGCCCGCCCGCGCCGCACGTCCGCCGCGGCGACCGCTGGAGGCGCCCGGTGCCGAGGTGGCAGCCGCAGGGCCACCTTCGGCCGGCTTGTAGTCGCGGTAGGTCATGATCCAGTTGCCGCAGTTCTCGTCGGTGCCATTGAGGACATTGGCGGCCCGCACGGCTTCCATTTCCTGGGGACGGCAGGGGTTCATGATGGCCGAGGTCATGCCGGCGCCGATCACCATGGGAATGAAGCCGGCATTGATGCCGTGGCGATGCGGCAGTCCGAAGGAAATGTTGGAGAGGCCACAGGTGGTGTTGACCTTAAGTTCGTTGCGCAAGCGGTAAAGCAGCTGGAAGACCTGGCGGCCTGCGTCGCCGAGTGCGCCGATCGGCATCACCAAGGGGTCGACGACGATGTCTTCCGGCCTGATGCCATGGTCGTGGGCGCGCTCGACGATCTTCTTCGCCACGGCGAAGCGCACATCCGGGTCCATGGAGATGCCGGTCTCGTCATTGGAGATGGCCACCACCGGCACGTTGTACTTCTTGATCAGCGGCAGAATGGCTTCGAGCTTTTCCTCTTCGCCGGTCACCGAGTTCACCAGCGGGCGGCCCTTGGCGACCTTCAGCGCCGCCTCGATCGCCGCCGTGACCGAGCTGTCGATTGACAGCGGCACGTCCACAAGGTTCTGGACGATCTCCAGCGTCTGGACGAGGAGGCCGGGCTCGGTTTCGTTCGGATTGACGGAGGTAACCCCGGCATTAACGTCGAGCATGGTAGCGCCCGCGGCAACCTGCTCCAGAGCGTCCCTGATGACCGTGTCGAAGTTGCCCTCGATCATTTCGGCTGCGAGCTTCTTGCGGCCGGTGGGATTGATCCGTTCGCCGATCACGCAGAAGGGCTGGTCGAAGCCGATGATGACTTCACGGGTTGCTGATGCGACGATGGTACGGGTCATTCAGTCCTCCCAGGCGCCGTGAGGGCGTCAATTGATTTCGGTCAGATGCCTATGCTGTTTCGCGGCCGCCCGCCTTGACCAGCGCGACCAGCCTCTCCCGGTCATACGCCGTCTCCAGGTCGCTCGCCGCCTTATCGGCTTCCGCTTCGAGATCTTCGGAAACAGGTACGGGGTCGGCCTTGCGCCATTCGGCCAGGTAATCGTCCGTCTCGGCGGCACCGCTGCGCATGGCGCACATGTCGATCGCCTCTGTGAAACGGAGCGAGAGCTCGCGCTTGGCGGCCTTGCGTCCCTGCTTGACGATGACCTGGGCCGGGATATCCCGCCAGTAGACGATGATGCGATCCGCCATCGAGCCTCCCCTTGTTGCTATCCACCATGCCTGCAGCGCTGGCCGGAGACTGCGCTCGGCACGACGCGGCATGCGGTGAAAAACGACGCGCTACCAGATCCCCTTGGTAAGGCCATGATAGAGCCACGTCCAGACCGGCGGTGGAAAGCGCAGGACGGAGGGAACGGACGGTGTGTACGGCCGCAGAGTTCCGGCGACAGCGTCGCGCAGCGCCTGGACAGCCAGATCCGTCGAGGCTGCGGTGATCAGCAGCGGATAGGTCGACATGGTGTCGCTTTCGGTCGGGGAGAGGCGGTGCTCCAGCAGCGTGCCGCCCGTATCGGTGCCCGCATCGACAAGGTGGACGGTGGCGCCGAAATTCTTTTCGTCGCCTTCGACGCGGGCCCAGTAGCCGCCCATCTGACCCCGATAGGCGGGGTTGATGCCGGCATGAAAATTGATGACGGGGCAGGGCGCTACGGCAAGCGTGGCCTGCGAGAGGATGCGGCAGGAGATGGTGAAGATGGCAGCCGGCTGCAGCTGTCGCAGCAGATCGTGGCAGGCAGGGTCGTTGAGAGACGTAACTTGGGTCAGCGGGATGGCGGGATCGATTTCGGCGGAAAGTCCGTAGTGCGCGATGATCTCGGCAGAACGTCTGGCGCCGACCTTCTTTCCGAGCCGGGCCGCAACGGTTGTTGCGAGCTGGCCGAGCGCGGTCGGCCAGCCGAACCGTCTGGCGCGGCGCATGACAATGGCGCGCTTGGATTCCGGGTGTTCCTGAATGACATGGACATTGGAAAAATGCTTTGCGAGCGCGTTGATCATGACGCGGGGACCGAGACCGCCAGCCGTCATCACCACGATCCGAGACGGGTCTCTAACCTGCATCTGCTGTTCCCCTGCGCTGCCCGTGCACCATCGGCGGGAACATCGAAGAAACCGTTAAACGGCAAGCAGCGCCGTGGTCAGATCGCCGTAGCCGGTCAAGCGATACGCATACTCGAGCCCCAGGTAGTCTGCCGCCTCACGCGCCTTGATCTGCAGTACCGGATCCTCTTCCTGGCTCAGGTAGACCAGTTTCCTGTAATGGCCAAAATACATCTCCTTCAGCTCCGGATGGCGATCGAGGCCGAGCGGCTCAATGACGAAGGCGGTGAACTGTCGGGCCAGGAAATCCGTGAGGAAGAAAGAGAAGATGTCGTCGTCGCCGCGGGCGGCGAAGGCGTCGTTGCCATCGAAGAAAGAGTAGCAATGGGGGCCGGGGATCCTCGCAATGCCTTCGCGCTCGCAGAGCCTGTCGATGTCGCCGCCGGTTCCGCAATCCGCATAGGCAAAGAAGATGCGCGTAAAGCCGGCCTGTCTTGCCTCTTGGACGGCCTGCTCAAGCCCTGGAACGATCTTCTGAGGATAGGCATGCCAGATGGCGGGCAGGCAGTTCAGGTCTACGTGGGCGAGACCCTGCTGCCGACATACCGCCAGAATCTCACGGGCGATCGCGCCGCACGCAATGATTTGAACCTTTTCGTGAGTTGGGCGTTTCTCTGCCGGAAACTCAATTTCCGACATCATTTTGTCCACTTCCATCGGAGTATTCTATCATGACGGCCAAGACAGTCACCGTGATCGCCGCACTTTTCGCGACGATGGTTTCGCTTTCATCCTGCGGCAACACGATCCGTGGCATGGGCCAGGATACGGCAAACACCGTAGACGCAAGCCAGTCCGCTGGCCGTAAGGTCGACCGCGCTGCCAAGTACTAATTTCTAAAACGCCTTGCCGCCGGCCTGTTTCAGGATCCGGCGGCGAGGCTGTTATGCTTGCGGAGGATGTATTCCTTCGCCGTTTCGACAGCCACAGCCGCATCGCGGCAATAAGCGTCAGCGCCCACGGCCCTGCCGAACTCCTCGTTCAAAGGCGCGCCGCCGACCAGCACGACATAGTCGTCGCGGATTCCTTTTTCCTTCAGCGTATCGATCACCACCTTCATGTAAGGCATCGTCGTCGTCAGCAGGGCTGACATGCCGATGATATCCGGCTTTTCGCGCTCGATTGCGTCCAAGTAGTTCTCGACCGGATTGTTAATGCCGAGATCGACTACGTCGAAGCCAGCACCTTCCATCATCATGCCGACCAGGTTCTTGCCGATATCGTGGATATCGCCCTTGACCGTTCCGATTACCATCTTGCCAAGCTTGGGGGCGCCGGTTGCGATAAGAAGCGGCCGAAGAATGTTCATGCCTGCCTTCATGGCATTGGCTGACAAAAGCACCTCGGGGACGAACAGGATGCCGTCACGGAAGTCGATGCCGACGATTCGCATGCCTTCGACGAGGGCTTGCGTTAGAACGTCGTAAGGCGTCCAGCCGCGCTCCAGGAGGATATTGGTCGCCTCCTGAATTTCCTCCTTCATGCCGTCATAAAGATCATCGTGCATCTGCTGCACGAGTTCCTCGTCGGAGAGCTCCGACAGAATGATGTCGTCTTCGGCCATGGGGTCGTTCTTCCCTATTGGAACCAGGCTGGCAAATCATGTTCGCTCACAACCATATCTAGCCTGAAATCCTGTCGCAATTTCTTTCGTAAGCGACAGTGCAGCGTCGGAAATGCGATGCGTCGCTATCGGCGTCGCGCGACCCTGCCCACCATTCTTGGCGCAGACAGGCCGTTCCTTTGGCGCAGAAAGGCGGGGCCCGGCTTGCACTTGCGCCTAGCATGGCGCATCTGATGAGCAATCGCAGCGGTACAGGGTGAGGAGCATCATGGACGACGTGACGGAACAGACGGCGGCGGCGGGACGTCGCGGACGGGGCGAACGCGGGGCGGCCGGACGCCGTGCCGCGCGGGCAGGCGGAGGCGCTAGCCCCTCGCTTCCCTACATCACGCGCCGCATCGGCGTGTACGAGGTTCTCGACGAAGAGGGCCTGCAGCTTATCGAACGCAATGCCGACACGATCCTTGAGGAGATCGGCATCGAATTCCGCGACGATCCGGAGGCGCTCGCGCTCTGGAAGGAGGCCGGCGCGGATGTTCGAGGCGAGCGGGTGCATTTTCCGAAAGGATTGTGCCGCGAGTTGCTGAAGACCGCGCCCAGCGAATTTACATGGCATGCCCGCAACCCGGAGCGCAGCGTCAAGATCGGCGGCAACGCGACCGTGTTTGCGCCGGTCTACGGACCGCCCTTCGTGCGCGATCTCGAAGGCGTTCGCCGCTATGCGACGGTCGAGGATTTTCGCAACTTCGTGAAGCTCGCCTATATGGCGCCGTCCATGCACTCGTCCGGCGGCACGGTGTGCGAGCCGGTGGATGTGCCGGTCAACAAGCGCCATCTCGACATGGTCTACAGTCACATCAAATACTCGGACAAGCCGTTCATGGGGTCCGTCACGGCGCCTGAGCGCGCAGAAGATACGGTTGCGCTCGCCAAGATCGTGTTCGGCGATGATTTCGTCGAAAACAACTGCGTCACGCTCAACCTCATCAACGCTAACTCGCCCATGGTCTTCGACGGCACCATGCTCGGTGCGCTGAAAGTGTATGCCCGGCATAACCAGGCGTCCGTCGTTTCCCCGTTTATCCTGTCGGGCGCCATGAGCCCGGTGACGGTGGCCGGCACGCTGACGCAGATCCTGGCCGAGGTGTTGGCGGGGGCGGCTCTGACGCAGCTTATCCGCAAGGGATCGCCGGTGCTGTTCGGCACCTTTGCCGCGTCCATCTCCATGCAGTCGGGCGCGCCGACGTTCGGCACGCCTGAGCCGGCGCTGGTGTCCTACGGGGCCGCGCAGCTGGCGCGTCGTCTTGGCCTTCCGTTCCGCACCGGGGGCTCGCTCTGCGGCTCCAAGGTGCCGGACGCCCAAGCGGCCCATGAGTCGGCCAATACGCTGAATATGACGCTGCTTGCCGGCACCAACTTCGTGCTGCATGCGGCCGGATGGCTCGAAGGCGGGCTGGTGTCTTCGTATGAAAAGTTCATGATCGACCAGGACCAGTTGGGCATGATGCAGAAGATGGCCGATGGCATCGATCTGTCCGAGGAAGGGCAGGCGCTTTCGGCAATGCGGGAAGTCGGGCCCGGCAGTCACTATCTCGGGTGCGCCCATACGCAGGCGCATTTCCAGACTGCCTTCTATCGCTCGGCCCTGATGGACAACAATTCGTTCGAGCAATGGGAGATCGAGGGGGAAAAGCGGATCGAACAGCGGGCAAATGCGCTCTGCCGCTCCTGGCTCGATTCCTATGAGGCGCCGCCGTTGGACGAGGCGATCGACGAGGCGCTGCTTGCCTTCATCAAAGGTCGCAAGGACTCCATGCCGGACGCCTTCACCTGAAGAGAGCCCGAGGCCGCCAGGGAGCAAGGCGGAGCAAGACGCGTCGCAGATTTCATCCAGGAGAGCGTCTGGCGCCCACACTACCAGTACAGGGGGCCGCGGTGAGAACCGCGGCCGTCGAGCGTGGCGCAGGTGCTATATGCTTGCCTTGGGGTAGGCCCGCTCCAGGCCGCCGGAGGCCGTCAGACCGGCGCGGAAGGCCTGAAACGCCGGATGCTGGCTTGATTTGGCCGCTTCCATCAGGCGGATCTGCAGGCGGGCAGGGGCATTCGTGCCAATCCAGTTGCCGCACTTCTGGAGCTTCAGGGAATTGAGAAAGCGGCTTTCCGAGGCCCGGTCCAGGTAGAGGTGCAGGCCTTCCAGAAAGAGATCGTCCGAGGCCGGGTTCTGCATCAGAAGCGACAGCCAGTTCATCTGCTCGTCAGATAGATACGTCAGGCCATCAGCCACGGTTTCTCGGCTGCCAATCGGCGAAATGCTGGTCATGAGGTCCCCCGCCCTTAAGTACGGCGACGGCGTCTTTCCCTGCTACCGTCGCTACCCGATTCACTGGCCATCTTATTGCGCAGCGGGCCGATCTTGTCGACGATTTCCTCGATGGTCGGCCGCGGGCGCGGCGTGTAGTCGTCAAGTGCGGAACGCATGGCCGCCAAGTGCTCGCAGGAGGTCCCGCAGCACCCGCCGATGATGCGCGCACCCGCGTCCCGCGCCAGCCTTGCGTATTCAGCCATCAGTGGTGGCGTGCCGGAGTAGTAGATTTCAGCGCCACGGAATTCCGGGATGCCGCAGTTGCCCTTGACGATGGTGATCGCATCCGGATCCGCCGCCGTCATGTCGAGCAGGCTCGAGAGAATATCGGCCGCGCCGACACCACAATTGGCGCCGACCGCGATCGGGCCTTCGCCAACGTCGCTGGCGACGCCGCGAAGATCTTTGGGGTCGAGACCCATCATCGTCTTGCCGGCGGTGTCGAAAGAACCAGTGTAGGTATAGGGCATTTCGACCTTGGTCGCGGCCTCTGCGGCTGCGCGGATTTCATCCGCCGAGGACATGGTCTCGATCCAGGCGACATCGGCGCCGCCGGCTTTCAGGCCTTCCATTTGCTCGGCAAAGGCGGCAACCGCTTCCTCGTAGGAGAGGGCGCCCAGCGGGATGAGAAGTTCACCGGTCGGACCGACCGAGCCCGCGACGATGACCTTGCGTCCCGCCTTGTCGGCGACGGAGCGGGCAATCTCGGCGGCTTTCTTGTTCAGTGCGAAGACGCGGTCGTCCGCGTGATGCAGCTTCAGGCGATGCCGCGTGCCGCCGAAGGAATTGGTGAGGATGATATCGGCGCCCGCATCGACGAAATCCTGATGCAGCTTGACGATCTTTTCCGGCACGGTCTCGTTCCACAGTTCCGGCGCTTCACCAGCCTCAAGGCCCATGGCAAAGAGGTTCGTGCCGGTGGCGCCGTCCGCGAGCAGCACGCCCTTTTCGGCCAGAAGTTCGGTCAGGGCATTGGTGGGCTGCATGGGAGAACTCCTCTAAACGTAGCTGTAGATCATATAAAGATAGCTTTATATGATTGCAAGCCGAGCCGGCAATCCGGCCCTCGCAGGCCGGCCTATTCGGCGGCGATCTGCTGATGTTCGGTCGCGGCCGGCGTCACCATGGCGCTGACGATGGTTTGCAGATCAAGGATGCCGACAGGGACGCCAGCATCGTCCACCACAAGGGCGCGATTCTGGCCCTGCTCGCACATTTCCTTGGCGGCGGCCTCCAGCATCATGGCCGAACTCAGCCGCAAGCCGTCGGTCGGCCCCTCGAGCGGGCGCATGACCGTGCCGGCCCGGATGACGCGGCCGCGGTTCACTTCCTTGACGAAGGCGGTGATGTAGTCGTCCGCGGGGGAGAGCACGATCTCCTGCCCGGTACCCTGCTGGATGACTTCGCCGTCCCGCAGGATGGCGATCTTGTCGCCCAGGCGTAGCGCCTCGTCGAGGTCGTGGGTGATGAACACCACCGTCTTCTTCAGCTCCGCCTGGATGTCGAGGAGAACAGTCTGCATGTCGACGCGGATGAGCGGGTCGAGTGCCGAATAGGCTTCGTCCATCAACAGGATGTCGGCATCGTTGGTGAGCGCGCGGGCCAACCCGACGCGCTGCTGCATGCCGCCGGACAGGTGGTTCGGATAGTGGTTCTCAAAGCCGTTGAGGCCCACGCGCTCGATCCAGTACTGGCCTCGCTTGGTGCTTTCCGAGCGGGGAACGCCCTGGATGTCGAGGCCGTAAACGGTGTTTTCGATGACGGTTCGGTGGGGCAGCAGTGCGAACTTCTGGAAGACCATGGCCGTCCGGTGACGGCGGAATTCGCGCAGCTCGCTCTCTTTCATGGCGCAGACGTCGAGGCCGTCATAGACGACTTCGCCGTAGGTCGGTTCGATCAGCCGGTTGATATGGCGGATCAACGTCGACTTCCCCGAGCCGGAAAGGCCCATCACCACGGTGATGCCACCCGCCGGCATGGAGATGTCGATGTTCTTCAGGCCGAGCACATGGCCGTGCTTTTCGTTGAGGTCGGCTTTCGACAGTCCCGCCTTGACGGCGTCAACGTAGTCGCGCCCGCGCGGGCCGAAGATCTTGTAGAGACCTTTGATCTCGATGCCGTGACTAGCCATGGACAACCTCCGAATGTTTTTGCAGACGCTTGCCATAGGCCTGGCTGGTCCGGTCGAAGATGATGGCGATGGCGACCAGCGCAAAGCCGTTCATGAAGCCGTAGGTGAAGAACTGGTTGGCGATCGCCTGCAGCGTGTTCTTGCCAAGGCCGCCGACGCCCACCATGGATGCCACGACGACCATGGCCAGCGACATCATGATGGTCTGGTTGATGCCGGCCATGATTGTCGGCAGGGCGAGGGGCATCTGCACGTTCCACAGTTTCTGGCTCGAGGAGGAGCCGAAGGCATCGGCCGCCTCCAGCACTTCCTTGTCGACGAGCCGGATGCCGAGGTTGGTCAGGCGGATCATCGGCGGGACGGCGTAGATGACGACGGCAATCAGGCCCGGCACCTTGCCGATCCCGAAAATGACGACGACCGGGATAAGATAGACGAAGCTCGGCAGCGTCTGCATCACATCGAGCACGGGATTGATGGTGCCCTGGATGCGATCGGAGCGGGCCATAAGGATGCCGATCGGAATGCCGATGATGATGGCGATCAACGTGGCCACCGTGGTGATGGCAAGCGTGATCATGGCATCGTTCCACAGGCCCAACAGACCGATGGCACACATGGCGAGCGCGGTGCCGACGGTGATCCTGATGCTGCGGCTGCCCGCATAGACGATCGCCATCATGGCGATCAGCACGACAATCCACGGTGAATTGGTGAACAGCCGCTCGAAGGAATTGAGAAATACCTGCAGCGGTTGTGTCACGGCGTCGATGACGAAACCGTATTCGCGGACGATGCCTTTAAAGCCGTCGTCGATCACCTTGCGGGTTTCACGAATATACTGGTCGCCAATCGCCGGAAAGCTGCAGAGAGCATTCGGCAAAAACTCACAGGTTGCCATGATGTCCCCCTTATAGGTTTGATTTTTCGCAGCGCCCGGCATGGCTTCCCGAGAGCTCGCCGATCATAACATCTCCCGGTGGTGCAGGAGCCGAATTTGCGCCACCGGAGGACATGAGCGCGACGTGCAGACGCCCGCGGCTGGCGGGCGGAAGCGCGGGAAGCCGCCGGAACGGCTTCCCGGTTTGGCTCAGAGGGCGGCCTTGACCTTTTCGCCCACTTCCGGGCTGACCCACTTGGTCCAGACTTCAGGCATGGTTTCGAGGAAGTGCTTGGCTGCATCCTCGTTGGTGCCCTGGTTGTCCGTCTGCCAGGCCAGAATGCCGTTGACGGTGGCGTTGCCCCATTTGCGCGCCTTGATGTAATCCATGGCGACGCTCGCCTTCTGGGCAAACTGCTTGGTCACGACGGTGAAGGCCTGGGAGGTCGGGTAGGAATTGACCTTGGGATTGGGGCAATCCGGCACCGAAGTGCAGGCGTCCCAGTCGGCCTTGTCATGAGGAACGTCGAAGGAAAGCTTCACCATCTCGTATTTGCCGAGGATCGCGGTCGGCGCCCAATAGTAGCCGAGCCATCCCTTCTTCTTTTCGAAGGCGTTGGCAATCGAGCCGTCAAGGCCTGCGGCCGAGCCGCTGTCGACGAGGTCGAACTTCTTACCCTTGGCGTCGAGCGCCTTGTAGAGGTTTGCCGTAGAGACCTGGCAGTTCCAGCCAGCGGGGCAATTGGTAACGGCGGCCTTGGACGGGTCTTCAGGTGCCGGGAAAAGCTCGGGATGCTTGAGTGCATCCTGTACCGTCTTGATGTCCGGGTGCGCGTCAGACAGGAATTTGGGGATCCACCAGCCTTCGACGGCGCCATCGGCGAGAATTTCAGCCGCGATCACCAGCCGGCCTTCGCCGACAGCCTTGTCCAGCGGCGTGCGGACGGCATTGACCCAGAACTCGGGCGCCACGTCAGGCTGGCCCTTTTCGTTCATGGAGGTGAAGGTTGGCATGGTGTCGCCAGTGACCAGCTCGACCGAACAGCCATAGCCCTTCTCGAGAATGATCTTGTCGACATTGGCGGCAACGCCGGCCGAGGCCCAGTTCATTTCTGCGATGGAGACGGAGCCGCAGTCTGCCTGAGCGGCGCCAGCAAAGGCATAAAGACCGCCGGCAAACACAGCGGAAGCAAGGAGTTTTTTCATCATAAGACCTCCCAGTCTTGTTGTTGCAGTGTTTCATGGACCGGATGCCGGCTGTCCGGTCATCCCATGCGAAGGGCGCGTCGTGATCAACCGGCGGGTGCCATCACGCCAAGCCTGTCGAGGTGCTTTGCGTCTTGTTTGCACCCGCTGGATCGCCCTGCAGATGCCGCGCTTTACTGCCTCAGCCAGAGCAGCCTACGTGTTCCGGCACAGAAATCAACAGGACTGCAAGGCACGGCTTCGCCGGCTTGCATTAGCAAGTCTTTGTAACAACAGGATTTCAGTCAAAATAAGCTGGAAAAATCAGCATTTGCCGCGCAACTGCCCGACTGGGCAGCAGACGCTTTGGGCAACGCAAGCTTAAGCGCAAATGTCACGCCCCGGCTTTGCCTTTTTCTAGTCGATTAGCGCCGCTGCCGTCTCGTAGCGATTTCTAAAAAAAAACGACAGCCGAAGCGGAAAATCCCATAAGTCGCGTGAAGCACTAACCATCCGGTAAGAATGTACGGCTAATCATCTGGGCGTGGACGAACAGTCCAGCGTCGGCACCGGATAAGGTAGTGCGTTCCGGTTGCCCTCACGCTGACGCGCAGATCTATTGTGATCTGCCGGAGATTTGCAGCCAGGAGTTGCAATCTCCAGATGTCTATTTCCGCTCATCCTGCTTTGCTGGTGCGGATCAAGCCCCACAGTGAAAACCGGGTATCGAGCTGTTGGGACCGAGTATCGAGCTGCCGGCGCGGCACCTCGGAGTTCCAGGCAATCTGAAGTCCATTGTTACTTTTGAAGACGTAAAGCATCGGCGTTTCCTCGCGGGTTTCCACCTGGAAATCCCTGTGTTCTGGCTGTGTCGCATTAGAGCGAAAACGACATCTGAACAACGCTGGAAGTGGCCGTTTAGCGTCGCAAACAGGACAGGAATGCCGCATGCGACGGAAGGTCGCGATCCAAAGGTTGACGTGAAAGCTCCGCCACCCCACAATTAGCTCACAGACATCGAGTCTGCAGCAGTAACCTAACAAAGGCCGGACGCCTCCTCATCTACGAATCGTCCGGTCTTTTTCCTTTTTTACCGACGAGATCGAATGACGCGTTCAGGCCATGTGGTACTCGTGCTGGGCGGAGCGCGTTCCGGTAAATCGCATTTCTCAGAGCAGATGGTATCTGCCAGCGGCCGGGAACGGCACTATCTGGCGACTGGCCGCGCCTATGACGACGAGATGGTGCAGAGGATTGCCCGACACCGGACGGATCGCGGCGAGGGGTGGGTCACACACGAGGTTCCTCTCGACCTGCCGCAACAGCTGGCGGCTATCGATGCCCTCGACCGCGCCGTGCTCGTGGATTGCCTCACCCTCTGGGTTACCAACCTGATGATGGCGGACAGCGACGTCGATGCAGCCGGTGCGGCGCTGATCGCGCAGCTGTCTTCCTGTTCCGCGCAGGTCGTGCTGGTCTCGAACGAGGTCGGGCTGGGTATTGTTCCTGACAACAAAATGGCTCGCGAGTTCCGCGATCACGCCGGGCGGCTCCACCAGCGGATCGCCGCCATGGCCGACGAAGCCTATTTCATTGCCGCCGGCTTGCCGCTCAAGCTGAAGGGCTAAGGCCTGAACGCTGAGGTTTAACGAAGCTGATTAGACCCCGAGCCACAGGCGCAGGGGATGGGCAGGATCGGCGAGCAGCTTCGCCGCCAGGATCAGGCAGGAAATCACCAGCAGCGGCTTGATGATCCGGACACCGTTCTTCATGGCCAGGCGCGAGCCCAGCTGGGCGCCGATCAACTGGCCCAGTCCCATCAGCAGGCCGATTTTCCACAGCACCGAACCGGTCAGGGCGAAGACCAGGAAGGACCCGAAGTTGGATCCGAGGTTGATGAGCTTGGTATGCGCGGTTGCCTTCAGCATGCCGAAGCCGGCGAGCAACACGAAGCCCAGCATGTAGAAGGAGCCGGCGCCGGGGCCGAAGATGCCGTCGTAAAGTGCGACAAGCGGCACGGCCGTTATTCCGAAGACGCGGGGCGTGACGCGGCGGTGGCTGTCGGTGTCGTTGAGGTTCGGCTTCAACGCGAAAAACAGGGCGATGGCGATCAGGAGGAACGGGATGCCCGAGGCGAGCAGGTTCGCGGGAAGCCTTGATGCCAGCAGGGCGCCCACGCCGCCGCCGATCACTGCGATGGCTGCCATGGGCAGCTGGGTCCGGAGGCTGACATGGCCGCGCCTGGCATAGGCGATGGTGGCGGAGGCAGAACCGAACTGCGACTGGAGCTTGTTGGTGGCGATCGATTCAAGCGGCGGTATTCCGGCGATCAGCAGGACCGGGATGGTGATCAGGCCGCCGCCGCCCGCGATGGAATCGACAAACCCGGCGAAGACCGCTGCCAGGAAGAGCAGAGCCAGAAGTTGAAACGTCAAATCAGTCACGGCGATGCTCGATAGGGAGAAAGGGGTGCGCGGGCTTGTGGCACCGAAAAGCGGCGACCGCAACCATTCCTGAGGATCCGTATCGACCCGTCATTTCGCCCGATTGCCTAACGCGAATGTTCGGCTATGTTCGCCGCCGCGCGGCACGACATGGCAAACGGCAGGGCAGGCACTATGCACAAAGTCATCTTCGATACAGACCCGGGCGTCGACGACGCCATGGCGCTTCTCTTCCTGCACAAGCACCCGGAGATCGACCTCCTGGGCGTGACGACGGTGTTCGGCAATGCCACGCTCGAGATCACCACCCGCAATGCGCAGTTTCTGCACCGCGAGTGGGGAATTTCCGCGCCGATCGCCAAGGGTGCGGGTCGTGCCTATCACCCCGAGCGTTTCGACGATCATCTGGCCTCCGTGGTTCACGGCGAGGATGGCCTTGGCAACATCGGCGTGCCTGATGACATCGACCTGCCGATCGATCCCCGGCCGGCCTTCCAGTTCATCATCGATACGGTGCGTGCCAACCCCGGCGAGGTGACGCTGGTGGCTGTGGGTCGGATGACTAACCTGGCGCTGGCACTGCAGGCGGATCCGGAGATCGCCGGCTTGGTCAGAGAAGTCGTGGTGATGGGCGGCGCCTTCCACGTTAACGGCAATGTGACGCCGGCTGCCGAAGCCAATATCTTTGGCGATCCGGAAGCCGCCGATGCCATCTTCGTGGCACCCTGGAAGGTCACGATTTTTGGGCTCGACGTGACCATGCAGACGATCATGTCGTCCGCCTATCTGGCGGATATGGCTGCGGCGGGCGGAACCGAGATGCGGCTGCTGTCCGACCTGTCGCAGCATTACATCGACTTCTACCGCCAGCGTGTGGGTCTCGACGGGATGGCCGTTCACGACAGCTGTGCCTGCGTCTATCTGGTGGCGCCGGAGCTGTTCACCTACCGGTCCGGCCCGGTGCGCGTGGTCTGCGGCGGATTGGCGGACGGCAAGACGATCCAGGCGCCGGACAGCGGTCGACGGTTCGAAGGCAGCGCCTGGGACGCACAGCCGAGCCAATCGGTGGCGCTTGGGGTCCAGCCCGACAAGGTCCTTTCAATGTTGCGGGACGTGCTTGCCGTCGGCCGGTAGGGCCGCGGCCCGGGTTTCGATGGCTGTTTGGGCAACAGTTCGGCTTTAAAAGCGTGCGCATAATCCCGGGGGCATTGGCAAGCCGAGATGATTTCCCTATGTGGAACATCAAGTTTTGTATTTTCAGAGGATCCGCTCGTGACCGCCACATTTGATAAAGTAGCCGACATCATCGCCGAAACGAGCGAAATCGATCGCGCGACAATCACGCCGGAAAGCCACACCATCGACGATCTGGGCATCGACAGCCTCGACTTCCTGGACATCGTCTTTGCGATCGACAAGGAGTTCGGCATCAAGATCCCGCTCGAGCAGTGGACGCAGGAAGTCAACGAAGGCAAGGTTTCGACCGAAGCCTATTTCGTTCTGAAAAACCTCTGCGCCAAGATCGACGAGTTGAGGGCGGCAAAGGGCTGACGCCCGCCGACAGAGCCGATGCTGCTCGAATATTTCCAGATGATCGACCGGGTCGAAAGCCTCGATCTCGACCAGAAGACCTTGAAGGCGCGGTCGGTGGTACCCTCCGCCAGCCCCGTCTTTGAAGGCCATTTTCCCGGGATGCCGCTGGTGCCCGGCGTGCTGCTGATCGAGACCATGGCGCAGGCCTCCGGTTTTCTTGTGCTGGCCGTGACCGATTTCGCTGCCATGCCGTTCCTGATGTCCGTCGATGGCGCCAAGATGCGTGCCTTCGTGGAGCCGGATGCGGTGCTCGACATCGAGGCGTTTCTGGAGCATGAGGGATCCGGTTACGCGGTGACCAAGGCGAAGATCACCAGCGGCGGCAAGAAGGTCTGCGACGCGCAGCTCAAGCTGCGTACCATGCCGTTTTCCGAGGTGCCGCTGGCGCCGATCGTGCGCAAGCGTGCCGAAGACGTGGGTCTCCTCGCCGCCATGCAAGCGCGCGCCTGAAGGCTGCGCGAAGAGGGCTATAATGAAGTCTGACAATGATGTCGTGATCACCGGTGTCGGTATCGTCACCTGCCTGGGCGTCGGCAAGGATGCCCATCTTGCGTTCCTGAACGGCGAGGAGGCGGGACTGCCGCGCGTCGAGACGGAGCGCTTCAAGCCCTATCCGATGCATCCGATGCCGGAGATCGACTGGTCGCTGCAGATAGCCAAGCGCGGCGACCAGCGGCAGATGGAAAACTGGCAGCGGCTCGGCGTGTTTTCCGCCGGGCTGGCGCTGGACGATGCCGGTCTGAAGAGCGATGCGGACGCCTGCGCCTCGATGGACATGATCGTGGCCGCCGGCGGTGGCGAGCGCGACATCAAGGTCGATTCCCTCATCGTGGAAGAAGCGCTCAAGCGCAACGACCGCGAACTGCTGCTGAACGAAAAGCTGACGACCGAGCTTCGCCCGACGCTCTTCCTCGCCCAGCTTTCGAACCTGATGGCCGGCAATATCTCCATCGTCCACAAGGTCACCGGTTCCTCGCGCACCTTCATGGGCGAAGAGGCTGCCGGCATCTCGGCCATGGAAACAGCCTTTCACCGGATCAAGGCCGGTCAGTCCACCCATACGCTGGTGGGCGGCGCTTTCGTGGCGGAGCGGGCCGATATCCTTCTTATGGTGGAGGGGATCCGCGCCCATGCAACGGGCGACTGGCTTCCGCTCTGGTCGCGCAGCGATGCGTATGGCGGCGGCATGATGCTCGGCTCGGTCGGCGCCTTCCTGGTGCTGGAATCACGGGCCTATGCGCAGGCGCGGGGCGCGCATATTTACGCGACGATCGACGCCATTGAAGGCGACCGGGGCAATCGCGACGACAACCGGCTCGAGCAGCGGCTGACGCGGCTGGCCGGGCTTGCGTCGGATGCGCCGGACGGGGACACAATGGTGTTTTCCGGAGCGAGCGGCATTGCCGACCTGTCGCGGCGCGAAAAAAGCGTCCTCGACGGGGTGTTTCCCGGCGCTGCCATCCGCGGCTTTGGTGGCGTTACCGGACACGGCATGGAGGCGCAGTTTCCGCTTGGACTGGCGCTGGCGGCGCTCAGCCTCGACGGTGGCGCCAAGGTGCCGGTATTCGACAGCGAAATGGAACGACCGATGGATACTCCCGCGACGCGTGCGGTGGTGACGACTGTCGGTTATACGCGCGGCGAGGGGCTTGCGGTTCTCTCGGCCGCCTGAAGGGGATTTTCATGAGCGACGCTCGCTTCAAGGATCATCTGGGTCGCCCGATCGTGGCTGTCACCGGCATGGGCGTGATCACATCGCTTGGCCAGGGGCTGCAGGACAACTGGGCCGCACTGACGGCGGGTACGTCCGGTATCCACAAGATCACCCGCTTTCCGACCGATACGCTTTCGACGCGGATCAGCGGGACGGTTGATTTTATCACTCTGCCGGCAGAAAACGCGGTGGAACGCTCATTCGCGTTTGCCCGTGAGACCACGCGCGAAGCGCTGGCGCAGGCTGGACTTTCTGGAGATTTCGACGGGCCGCTTTTCCTTGCGGCGCCGCCGGTCGAACCGGAATGGTCGGATCGTTTCGCACTGGCCGACCGGTCGGCGCCATCCAGGACCGAAGGGGATGCCTATGAGCGCTTCCTGGCGGCGATGCGCGAGCGTCCGGATCCGGTATTTCTGGAGGCCGTACAGTTCGGGTCGATTTCCGAGCGTCTTGCCGACATGTTCGGCACCCGCGGCCTGCCGGTGACGCTGTCGACGGCCTGCGCTTCCGGCGCGACGGCGATCCAGCTCGGGGTTGAAGCGATCCGCCAGGGCCGCACGGACAGGGCGCTGGTGGCGGCGACCGACGGTTCGGTCAGCGCAGAAGCGCTGATCCGCTTTTCGCTGCTGTCGGCCCTGTCGACCCAGAACGATCCGGCCGACAAGGCCTCCAAGCCCTTCAGCAAGGACCGCGACGGTTTCGTGATCGCGGAAGGTGCCGCCACGCTGGTGCTGGAATCGCTCGAAGCGGCGATTGCCCGCGGCGCGAAGGTTTATGGGATCATAAAGGGGCTTGGCGAAAAGGCAGATCATTTCCACCGCACCCGCTCGTCACCGGACGGTGGTCCAGCGATTGCCACCATCCGTGCCGCGCTGGAAGATGCCGGTATGGACGAGAGCGGCATCGGCTATATCAACGCCCATGGGACGTCGACGCCGGAAAACGACAAGATGGAATACGGTGCCATGCTGGCCGTGTTCGGCGAGAGCCTGAAGGGCATTCCGGTCTCGTCCAACAAGTCGATGATCGGTCACACGCTGACGGCCGCCGGCGCGGTGGAAGCGGTGTTTTCGATCCAGACAATGCTGACCGGAACGCTTCCGCCGACCATCAACTACAACACTCCGGATCCGAGCATCGAGCTTGACGTGGTGCCTAACGCGAAGCGGGACGGGGCGCCCCGGGCGGTTCTTTCCAACTCGTTCGGCTTCGGCGGGCAGAACGCCAGCCTTGTCATGACGCTGGAACCGGCCTAGAGACAGCCCCCAACAGTTTTACCATGATGGAAACGCCTTCGGGCGAGGGATGACTTTCTATGCGCGCTCTGCAACTGATCGATGACCGCAGGCTTGAAGCCGTCGATGTGCCGGAGCCCGAGGCACCGGGTCCGGGCGAAGTGACGCTGCGCGTCAAGGCCGTCGCCCTCAACCACATCGATGTCTGGGGCTGGCGCGGCATGGCGTTTGCCAAGCGCAAGATGCCGATCACGATCGGCGCCGAGGCATCGGGTGTGGTCGAGGCCATCGGCCCGGGTGTGTCAAACGTCCTGCCGGGACAACTCGTTTCGATCTACGGTGCGCGCACTTGCGGACTCTGCAAGGCCTGCCGCGAGAAGCGTGACAATCTGTGCGAAAACGTCTCGGGCGTGCATGGATTTCACCTGGACGGGTTTGCACAGGAAAAGGCCAATCTGCCGGCGCGGCTGTTGGTGCCGGCACCGCCCGGCGTCGATGCAATCGCCGCAGCGCTTGCTCCCGTGACGTTCGGCACCGTAGAACACATGCTGTTCGACAATGCCAAGCTGCAGCCTGGAGAAACCATTCTCATTCATGCGGGCGGCTCGGGCATCGGCACGGCCGCGATCCAGCTCGCCGCCAAGATGGGCTGCACCGTCATCACGACGGTCGGGTCCGATGAGAAGATCGAACCGGCGCGTGCTCTGGGTGCGCATCACGTCATCAACTACCGCAAGGACCGGTTTGAAGGCGTCGTGCGTAAGCTGACCAAGAAGAAGGGCGTCGATGTCGTTTTCGAACACGTCGGCAAGGATACCTGGGCCGGTTCCATGCTGTGCATGAAGCGCGGCGGGCGCCTCGTCACCTGCGGCTCCACGTCTGGCGTCTCGACCGAGATGAACCTGATGATGCTGTTTCAGCAGCAGCTGAAACTGTTCGGGTCCTTCGGCTGCCGCATGGAGAACATGGCGAATGCCATGCAGAAGATGGCGCAAGGGCTCGTCAAGCCGGTGATCGACACGGAGGTCACCTTTGCAGACATCGAGACGGCCCTGTCACGTATGGAGACCCGCCAGGTCTTCGGCAAAATCGTCCTGAGAATGGACTGAGGCCCGCCCCTTTGAAGATGTTTCTGACCCGTATCGTTCTGACGCTGCGTCGGTTCCAGCAGTGGCTGGTGGCGCAGCTGGCATTCGGGTTGCTGAACGCGCTGAAGATCTTTCCCGCCGACCCCGCTATCCGCGCGGCGGATCGCCTCGGACGTTTCATCGGGCCGAAGCTCTGGCGTCACAAGCTGATGATGACAAACCTGCGCAACGCCTTTCCCGAAAAGGCTGAGGCGGAGCTCCAGGACATCGCTGTCGCCAGCTGGGGACACATGGGGCGGCTTGCGGCGGAATATGTCTTCCTCGACCGCCTGTTCGATTTCGATCCGGAACAGGACAAGCCGGGCAGGGTCGAGGTTTCGGGTACCCAGGTCTTTCTCGACCTGCGCGACAACCCGCGACCGTTCATCGTTTTTACGGCCCATACCGGTAACTTCGAGATTCTTCCTGTCGCGGGCAAGTCTTTCGGGCTCGAGGTCATGGTGATGTTCCGCCCGCCGAACAATCCTTATATCGCCGAGAAGGTTTTCTCCTTCCGCAGTTCGCGTATGGGGCAGCTTGTCCCCTCACATGCGGGATCGGCATTTGCCCTGGCGCGCCGGCTCGAAGCAGGCGGCGGCGTCGGCGTGCTGGTGGACCAGAAGTTTAGGAAGGGCCTGCCTACCTCGTTCTTTGGCCAGCCTGTGAAAACCAATCCGCTGCTGGCCAAGCTGGTGCGACAGTTCGATGCGGAAGTCTATCCGGCCCGCTGCATCCGGCTTCCGGGAAATCGCTTCCGGCTGGAGATCGAACCGCGGATCGAAATGCCGCGCGATGCTGCCGGGAACCTCGACGTCCAGGCGACGGCGCAGGTGCTCAACGACAAGGTCGAGTCGTGGGTTCGGGAGTATCCGGAGCAATGGCTCTGGTATCACGATCGCTGGCATATCAAGAAAACGGTCTCTTCCTGAGGGGCTATCCCTGCAGAATTGCGATTGCTTTGCTTATACAGTAACTCATCCGCCACAATTTGGGGCGCATTGGGGATAGATGTTTAAGTGGCTTTCCCGTTAATCATGCCGTCAGGTGGCAATCTGCTACCTGCATGAAGTTGGAAAGCTGGAAGGTAAATCGTTGGAAGCGCTGATCGATCTTTTCTGGTCAAAGTATGCGGATCTGCAGCAGGCCATCGAGTCCGAGAACGAGCGCGGCATGGTCGCGCTGGATCGGGAGTTGGATCCGCTTCTTCTGGCCGTGTTCGGCAGCGCTGTGGAGGATCCGGCCAGCATTCAGGCGCAGTTCCAGTTTGCCCTCGATCTGCTCAACGCCGAGGCCGACGATCGCGGCTGCGTTCGCCGCAATGCGCATCTCCTGCAGACCCTGGTCGAGCGCTATCTCGCGCCCCCCGCCGTTGCCGCCACCAGCCCGCTGCACGCCGGCGAGGCGAGCGATCATCCGACCATCGACCAGGTGACGGCCAGCGGCATACTGGACGATGCGCTGCTCGATTGTATTTCAGATCGCATCCTCGTCGTCGCACCCGGTTACCGGGTGCTCTACTCAAACGAGGTGAATGCGAAGCGGATGGACCTGCCGCGGCAGGAGCTGATCGGCAGGCATCTGGCTGAACTGATCGGCCTACACCGGTTCCGCAACGAATTCGAACCCAACCTCAACCGCTGCTTCCAGGGCGAAAACGTCATGGTCACCTATGCGCAGCAGGTAGACGGGGAGACGGTCGTGATGCGCTGCCGCATGTCGCCATTCCTTCGGTCCTCGACCCTTGTCGGCGCCCTGGTGATCATTCAGGAAACCGCAGACCGCCGCCGTCGTCCGGCGGCCTGACGGCTCGTCAGACCCCGTTTTCCATCAACGCCTTCAGTTGCGTCAGATCTTGCAGGATGTGTGCGGCATCCGCTTCAATGGCGGCTGCATCCTGGTCAGGGCGGTGGAAGAGCGTGAACGTCACCAACGCCCCGTCCCCGTTCTGGACGACCCGCATCGGGTTGAAGACCGCATTCCCATCTTCGAGCGTGACTGTGTGATCCAGAATGCCGAAAGGATTGGGCGGCGCAAACCGGACCCGGATGCGGCCGATCGGGCCGCCATCTCCCAGCCAGTCGTCTCCGTCACGAACAAGGCCGGAGGCGAGTCCGGACGCCCACAGCGCTATGTTTTCTGGGTTGCCGGCAAATGCGCAGACGTCGATCCAATGGCACGCGATGCCGATATGGATAATCCGGGCAGGCATGATGGTCATGAGCAGCGTCCTGATCCTGGTTTCCTAAACAGGATCATGGCTCGCCTGCGGGGCGATTTCCAGCGGTCGGGGACAAGAGAACCGTTTAGGCCTCGAGCTGACTTGCCGATGAAACATTTGGGTGCGAAAACAGCCCCATATTCCCAACTGGAGGCGGATCCTTGGAACAGGCAGAAATCGGGCTTATCGGCCTTGGCGTCATGGGCGCCAACCTGGCACTCAATATTGCCGAAAAGGGCAACAGGATCGCCGTCTTCAACAGGACGGTCGAGGTCACGCGCAAATTCTACGCCGAGGCCGGCGATCTCCAGGGCCAGATCATCGCCTGCGAGACCATGCAAGAGTTCGTGGCCGCCATCCGGCCGCCACGCCCGATCATCATCATGATCAAGGCTGGCGATCCGGTCGATCAGCAGATGGCGCTGCTCAAGCCCTATCTCTCCCAGGGCGACATCATGATCGACGCGGGCAACGCCAACTTCCGCGACACTATGCGCCGGTTCGAAAGCCTGAAGGACAGCGGCCTGACCTTTATCGGCATGGGTGTTTCGGGCGGCGAAGAGGGCGCCCGGCATGGTCCCTCGATCATGGTCGGTGGCACGGAAGACAGCTGGAAGCGTGTGGAGAAGGTGCTGACCTCCATCTCGGCCAAGTTCAACGGCGACCCATGCGTCGCCTGGCTCGGCGAAAACGGCGCCGGGCATTTCGTCAAGACCATCCACAATGGCATCGAATATGCCGACATGCAGATGATCGCCGAAATCTACGGCATCCTGCGCGACGGCATGGGCATGAGCGCTTCGGAAATCGGCGACGTGTTCGGGCGCTGGAACACCGGGCGGCTGAACTCCTACCTGATCGAGATCTCCGAGAAGGTGCTGAAGGCGACGGACCCCATCTCGGGCAAGCCGATGGTCGACGTCATCGTCGACGCGGCCGGCCAGAAGGGGACCGGCAAATGGTCGGTGATCGAGGCGCAGAACATGGGCGTTGCTGCGACGGCCATCGAAGCGGCTGTGTCGGGCCGGGTTCTGTCGTCGCAGAGGACGGAACGTCTGGCTGCCGAGACAATCCTCGGCCTGCCGTCGGGACAAGGCGCGCCGCAAGACTCCACGGCTTTTCTCAGTGACCTCGAGAATGCGCTGCTGGCCGCCAAGATCGCCGCCTATGCGCAGGGCTTTGCCGTCATGGCGGCAGCATCCCGGGAGTTCGGCTGGAACCTGCCGATGCCGACGATCGCCAAGATCTGGCGGGCAGGCTGCATCATTCGGTCGCAGTTCCTCGACGAGATCACGTCGGCCTTTACCAAGGATCCCGACACAGCCAACCTGATCGTGACACCGGCCTTTGCGACGATGGTCAAGGAGACGGACGGGGCGCTGCGCCGGGTGGTATCCCACGCTGCGCTGGCCGGTCTTCCGGTTCCGGCACTGGCTTCAGCGCTCACCTACTTTGACGGATACCGCCGCGGCCGCGGCACGGCAAACCTCATCCAGGCGCAGCGGGACTTTTTCGGCGCCCATGGTTTCGACCGTCTGGACGGGGTCGACAAGCATCACGGTCCCTGGGGAAGCGGTCTCGCGACCCTTTCCTGAGATTTCGACAATGCGGCTCCGGACGACGTTCGGGGCCGCACCTGCTGCCTGCGGGATCTGCTCGAGGATCAGTTTTTGGGAGCCATGGGTGACCAGACGGGCCGGCTGATGCTCTGCAGCGCTGCTGCATCGGTTCCGGCGATGCGGGCCATGACAGCCTTGCCCATCTCGCGTCCGGCCAGGCGAACATCCTCGTTAACCGTGTAGATCTCCGGGCGGATCCAGTTCAGGAAATCCGCGGATTGTTTCGACACCAGATCGACGTCGATGCCGAGCCGCTTTCCCGCTGCCTCCAAGCCCGCAATCATGGCAATCGTGGCTGATCCGCTGATCGAGACAATGCCATCCGGCGCGTCTCTCGAAGTCATCAGGGAGAGCATGCCGGCCCTGATCTCGGCCAGCGGCATCTCTGTTGTCAGACGGCCCATGGAGACTTCCGTGGCGTCGGACTCCGCTAGCCCCTTTTCGAAGCCCACGCGGCTATGCGTGTAATAGGAGAGCGTGGTCGGGGGCGTGAGGATGGCCAGCCGGCGACGGCCCTTGGCGACCAGTTTTTGCACCGCCTGGCAGGCATAGGCCTCGTTGTCGAAATCGTGGAACGGATGGACGATGCCCATGTGGGTGCGCCCATGGGTGACGAAGGGGAGGCCACGTTCCGTCAGCAGCCGGACGCGCGGATCCTCCGGCTGGATGCGCGAGATGATGACGCCATCGGCCGAGCCGGTGTCGAGAATATAGCGCACCGGGCCCATCGGGTCCTTCTGGTAGGCGTGTGGGGTTACCACCAGATGATACTGGCTGCCGGTCAACGCCTCCGATATGCCGTGGACCATCTGGCTGGTGAAGCCCAAGAGCTCCTCATCAATGCCAAGAACCAGGGCGATGACGTTCGTCTTACCGGTCCGAAGCCTGACGCCCGCCCGGTTGGGCTGGTAGCCCAGCTGACGGGCAACAGTGCGAACGCGCTCCTTGGTGTCGGCGCCGATATCGGGCGCGTCCTTCAGGGCGCGAGACACCGTGGTGATGCCGAGACCCGTCATATAGGCGATCGTCTTTAGTGTCGGTCTCTCCCGCGGCGTCTCCGCGAACCCGTCGGCGGGCTTGACGTCATCCATCATTATGTTCCGTTCTGCAGGCCAGGGCGCCTGTCCCGTCTTACCAATCATAGCGCAGAATCTGCAACGATACAGCACCCGCCTTTCTTCAATTTTGCTGAACTATGCCTTTGCTACCTTCTCCTGGTTGCAGCGCGCAACTGCAGCATGTTTTTCGGCATGTGCGAGGAATGAGCGGAGCAATACAGGCTTACAACGCGACGTATGCTCACGAAATTCAACGTGGGCAGCGCACAGGGCAACTACCTGTAACTCTCCCTATGCGTGCATTTCTGTATTCATGCAGCTTTTTACATTACAGCGGGTTGCCTCCCGTTCAGAATTGTCCTAGCCTTTTACTGCAACGTTTCAGTGAGGGAGGAGACTCAATGAACATTCGCGCAGTCGCGGCATTATTGGCCGCCAGCGTAGTCTTGCCTGTGGGTTCAACACAGGCGACGGATCTCGAAGTGACACATTGGTGGACGTCGGGAGGGGAGGCGGCCGCAGTTGCGGAACTTGCCAAGGCTTTCGACGCCACAGGCAACCACTGGGTGGATGGGGCCATCGCCGGTTCCGGCGGAACCGCCCGACCAATCATGATCAGCCGCATCACCGGCGGCGATCCCATGGGGGCTACCCAGTTCAACCATGGCCGCCAGGCGGAGGAACTCGTCAACGAGGGCCTGATGCGCGACTTTACGGAGCTCGCGGCGAAGGAGAAATGGGCGGAGAAGATCCGTCCGGCAAGCCTTCTGAAATCCTGCACCTTCGAGGGCAAGATCTACTGCGTGCCGCTCAACATCCATTCCTGGCAGTGGCTGTGGCTTTCCAACGACGCCTACAAGAAGGCCGGCGTGCCGGTTCCCAAGAACTGGGACGAGTATGTGGCGGCAGCGCCGGCGCTCGAAAAGGTCGGCATTCTTCCGATGGCGATGGGCGGTCAGCCCTGGCAGGCCAACAACGCCTTCAGCGTGCTGGTGATCACTGTCGGCGGTAAGGATATCTACCAGAAGGTTTACGGCGACAAGGACGAAAAGGCTGCGGCCGGGCCCGAGATGGCCAAGGTCTTCAAGGCCGCAGACGATGCCCGACGCATGTCGAAGGGCACCAACGTCCAGGACTGGAATCAGGCAACCAATCTCGTCATCACCGGCAAGGCCGGCGGCCAGATCATGGGCGACTGGGCGCAGGGCGAGTTCCAACTGGCCGGCAAGAAGGCCGGCGTCGACTATACCTGCCTTCCAGGGCTCGGGGTCACCGATGTGCTGACGACGGGTGGCGACGCGATCTACTTCCCGGTTCTTAAGGACAAGGAAAAGTCGAAGGCGCAGGAAGCGCTGGCTTCGACCCTTCTCGATCCGAAGACGCAGGTGGCGTTCAACCTCAAGAAGGGGTCGCTGCCCGTGCGCGGGGACGTGGACCTGCAGGCGGCGAATGACTGCATGCGCAAGGGTCTCGATATCCTGGCGAAGGGCAATGTGATGACCAGCACGGACCAGCTGATCTCGCAGGATACGCAGAAGCAGATGGAAGATCTGATGTCGCAGTTCTTCGCGTCCAGCTCGATGACCGTCGAGACGGCGCAAAAGCGGTTCGCCGGCATCATCGCATCCGCCGACTGACAGAGACGGCGGCGCGCTGCAGGTCAGCTGCGCGCCGCCGCTGCCTTTCGTGCTTCGACGCTCCGGCCGTCCGTCTTTTTGCGGCGCCTGGCTCGGCATCGCAGTCCTCAACCCAATCCGCCAGCCAGGCGGTAAGGAGGCGTGAAACCATGACGGTTTTTTCCACGAAGCCGCCGGGAACAAGTCCTTCGGCAGTGACATCGTCCACTGCCCGGCCGAAGACGCGGGCGCGGCGACCCAACCGCCTGTTCCGCAACCTCAGCGCCAAGATCGCCTCCATTCCCATGGTGCTGACGGCGGTGGTGATCTTTCTCGGCGGGACCGTCTGGACGGTCGTCTACTCCTTCACCAACTCCAAGCTATTGCCACGGCTGACCTTCGTCGGGTTCGACCAGTACGAACGGCTGTGGGCGACACCCCGTTGGCTGGTGTCCATCCAAAACCTGGCAACCTATGGCATCCTCTCGCTGATCTTCAGCCTCGTCATCGGCTTTCTGCTGGCGGCCCTGATGGACCAGAAGATCCGCTTCGAGGATACGTTCAGGACCATCTTCCTCTATCCGTTCGCGCTGTCCTTCATTGTGACGGGGCTGGTCTGGCAGTGGATCCTCAATCCGGAGTTCGGTGTACAATCCGTGGTCCGTTCGCTTGGCTGGACCAGCTTTACCTTCGACCCGCTCTACAACGAGGATATCGTCATCTACGGCATCCTGATCGCTGCCCTCTGGCAGGGTACGGGTCTCGTTATGTGCCTGATGCTGGCGGGGCTGCGGGGGATCGACGAGGATATCTGGAAGGCAGCACGTGTCGACGGTATCCCGATGTGGCGGACCTATCTCTTCATCATCATTCCGATGATGCGGCCGGTGTTCGTCACGACGCTCGTCATCATCGCCAGCGGCATCGTGCGGATCTACGATCTCGTCGTGGCGCAGACCAGCGGCGGCCCCGGGATCGCCTCCGACGTGCCGGCAAAATATGTCTACGACTACATGTTCTTCGCACAGAACCTGGGGCAGGGCTTTGCTGCCTCCACCATGATGCTGCTGGCGGTCGCGATCGTCATCGTGCCCTGGGCCTACCTCGAATTCGGAGGGCGCAAGCGTGGATAAGTCACCCATTCTTACCGTCGTGCAGCCCGCGGCTGTAGACCGTCTGCGGGCAGGCCCGCAAGGAAAACGTCCTCGCCCAGCGATCTCGGGCCGCAACGTGATGCTCTACGGCGCCCTCGGCCTTGCAGCGCTCTATTACCTGCTTCCGCTCTACGTGATGGTTGTGACCTCGCTCAAGGGAATGCCGGAGATCCGGCTCGGCAACATCTTCTCGCCGCCCATGGAGATCACCTTCGAGCCCTGGGTGAAAGCCTGGGCAGAGGCCTGCACCGGGCTGAACTGCGACGGGCTTTCGCGCGGTTTCTGGAACTCGGTCAAGATCATGGTGCCATCCGTGATCCTCTCGATCGCGATCGCCTCGGTGAACGGCTATGCGCTCGCCAACTGGCGGTTCAAGGGGGCCGACCTGTTCTTCACCATCCTGATCGTCGGTGCCTTCATTCCCTACCAGGTGATGATCTACCCGCTGGTGATCGTGCTGCGCGAACTGGGGATTTACGGGACGCTGTCCGGGCTGATCCTGGTGCATTCGATCTTCGGCATGCCGATCCTGACGCTGCTGTTCCGCAACTACTTCGTTTCTCTGCCGGAGGAGCTGTTCAAGGCGGCGCGCATCGATGGTGCCGGGTTCTGGCAGATCTATTTCCGGATTATGCTGCCCATGTCCCTGCCGATCTTTGTGGTGGCAATGATCCTCCAGGTGACCGGGATCTGGAACGACTTCCTGTTCGGGGTGGTGTTCACCCGGCCGGAAAACTACCCGATGACGGTGCAGCTCAACAATATCGTCAATTCCGTCCAGGGCGTGAAGGAATACAACGTCAACATGGCTGCGACGCTTCTGAGCGGCGCCGTACCCCTCATCGTCTATTTTGTTTCCGGCCGGCTTTTCGTCCGCGGCATTGCCGCCGGCGCAGTGAAAGGGTGAGAGTTTGATACACGACAACACGTCTTTCCGGACAGATACCAGCGTATCCATCCGCGATCTGTCGCTATCCTTCGGTGCCGTCACGGTGCTGGAGAACCTCAACCTCGATATCCATGACGGCGAGTTCCTAGTGCTGCTCGGATCGTCCGGATGCGGAAAGTCGACGCTGCTTAACTGCATCGCCGGACTTCTGGAGCCGACGGAGGGGCAGATCTTTATCAAGGATCGCAACGTGACATGGGAGGAGCCGAAGGATCGCGGCATCGGCATGGTGTTCCAGTCCTACGCGCTGTACCCGCAGATGACGGTGGAGAAGAACCTATCCTTTGGCCTGCGGGTTGCCGGCGTGCCCCGTGAGGAAATCGACAAGCGCGTGGCACGGACCGCCGGCATCCTGCAGATCGAGCCGCTCCTGAAGCGCAAACCTGCGGAGCTTTCCGGCGGCCAGCGGCAGCGGGTGGCGATCGGACGCGCGCTGGTGCGGGACGTGGATGTCTTCCTGTTCGACGAGCCGCTGTCCAACCTGGACGCCAAGCTTCGCGCCGAACTGCGGGTGGAGATCAAGCGGCTGCACCAGGCGCTCAAGAACACGATGATCTACGTGACCCACGACCAGATCGAGGCGCTGACGCTGGCGGATCGTATCGCGATCATGAAGAGTGGCGTGATCCAGCAGCTGGACGATCCGATCACGATCTACAACAGGCCGAACAATCTGTTCGTCGCGGGCTTCATCGGTTCGCCCTCGATGAATTTCCTGTCCGGGGAGCTGGCGGAAGAGGGTGGGCGTATCGTCTTCAAGACGGGCGAGACGCGGTTCTCCCTCGACGGCTACGGGCATGCACAGCCGCTGACACCCGGACGCAAGGTCATTCTTGGGCTGCGGCCGGAGCACATCAAGGTCGACCACGATGTGGCAGGCGGCGAGGTTCACGAGGCGGTGGTGGATATCGAGGAGCCGATGGGCGCCGACAACCTGCTGTGGCTCAAATATGCGGGCCAGACCATGTCGGTCCGCATCGGCGGCGAGCGCCGCTACAAGCCGGGCAGCACGGTGAAGCTCGGCTGCGACATGACCATGGCGTCGGTCTTCGACGCCGAGACGGAGGAAAGGCTCTGACTCGAAGAGCCCCGCACCGATGACAATTTCCAGGAGGATGACGATGACTGAACTTGGTTTCCAGCTGTACTGCGCCCGCAATTTCCCGCCTCTGGCCGATGTCCTCAAGACGGTCGGGCAGGCGGGATACACAAAGGTGGAGGGTTACGGCGGGATCTACGCGACGTTGGACCAAGCATCGCTGACGACGCTGCGGTCGGACCTCGAGCGCAATGGGCTCACCATGCCGACCGGCCATTTCGGCCTTGATCTTCTGGAGAAGGAGCCGGAACAGGCGCTGCTGATTGCCAAGACCCTCGGCATGGAGGCGATCTATTGCCCGCACCTTGCCGCCGATCTGCGCCCCACGGATTCACAGGGCTGGTTCGCCTTCGGACAGCGCCTGGCAGAGGTGGGCAAGCGGTACCAGGACGCGGGCTACACCTTCGGCTGGCACAACCATGATTTCGAATTCCTGCCGCTTGAGGACGGATCGACCGCGCAGGAGCAGATCCTGGCGGGTGGGCCGCAGCTCGCCTGGGAGATCGACGTGGCCTGGCTCATCCGCGCCGGCGCCGACCCCCTGTCGTGGATCGAGAGCTATGGCAAGCGCATCACTGCCGTGCATGTGAAGGATATCGCTCCGGCTGGCGAAAACCTGGACGAGGACGGCTGGGCCGATGTCGGCCATGGAACCGTGGCGTGGAAGGATCTGATGGTGGCCCTGCGTCGCACGCCGGCCAGGCACTACGTGCTCGAGCACGACAATCCCAAGGACCTCGACCGTTTGCTGTCGCGCTCGCTCGCCTCTTTCCAGACCTATTGATCCCAACTTTATCGGAGTTTTACGGATGTCCAACGACCTTGGCGTCGGCATCATCGGATGCGGCAATATCTCCATGACCTATCTCAAGCTGGCGCCGCTCTTCAGAGGGCTGCGGCTCGTCGCCTGCGCCGACCTCAACGACGAGGCAGCGGCGGCGCGCGCAGCAGAATACGGGATCCGCGCGCAGTCGATCCCCGATCTCCTTGCCAACAGCGAGATCGACGTGGTCGTCAACCTCACCATACCGGCCGCGCATTTCATCGTGTCCCGGGCCATTCTGGATGCCGGCAAGCACGTCTATTCGGAAAAGCCGCTGGCGATCACGCTGGAGGACGGAAAGGCGCTGCAGGCACTTGCTTCAGACAAGGGGCTTAAGGTCGGCTGCGCTCCCGATACATTCCTCGGCGGCGCGCACCAGCTGGCGCGGAAGTACATCGACGAGGGCGGGGTCGGTCGCATCACCTCGGGCACCTGCCACGTGATGAGCCCCGGCATGGAAATGTGGCATCCGAACCCGGGGTTCTTTTTCATCGAGGGTGGCGGACCGATCCTCGACCTTGCCCCCTATTACATTGCAAACCTCATCAACTTTCTCGGCCCGGTCAAGCGTGTGGCTTCGCTCACCTCCATGGCAAGCCCGACCCGGACGGTCACCAGCGAGCCGTTGAACGGGCAGGTCATTCCCGTGGAGACGCCGACAAACATTCACGCCCTGCTTGAGTTCTTGAGCGGCGCGACGATCACCCTGTCGGCCAGCTGGGACGTGTGGTCGCACCGGCACGCCAACATGGAGCTTTACGGAACGGAGGGATCGATCTTCGTACCCGACCCGAACTTCTTCGGCGGCACGGTGGAGGTCAGCGGGCGCGCCAAGGAGATCACGCCGCTTGAGCCCTGGGATCATCCCTTCGGCGTGGCGAACCAGGAGCACCCGCAAGGACCCCGCGCCAACTATCGCACCGCCGGTCTTGCGGACATGGCCATGTCTCTGATCGAAGGGCGCGAAGCGCGATGCTCCTTGGATCGGACGCTGCATGCGGTGGACGTGATGACGTCAATCCTCAAGTCCGGCGAGGAGGGTCGCTTCGTGGAGATGACGACGACCTGCACCCAGCCGGCAGCGCTTGGGATCGACGAGGCGCTGGCACTTCTGCGCTGATCGGGTATGACTTGGCGCGTGGCGCCACTTGCGCCGCGCACTGTTTCTTTGGAGGAAATCGATCATGACCTGGCAACCGGCATCCGACCGCTACGACACTATGACCTACAACCGCTGTGGCCATTCCGGCCTGAAGCTGCCGGCCATCTCGCTCGGTCTCTGGCACAATTTCGGCGACGACACGCCATACGAGCGCAAGGTTGCCATCTGCCGCAAGGCGTTTGACCTCGGCATCACACATTTCGACCTCGCCAACAATTACGGACCGAAACCCGGCAGCGCCGAGACGGCCTTCGGGCAGATCCTCCGCGAGGATTTCCGGGGCTATCGCGACGAGCTGATCATTTCCTCCAAGGCCGGCTACAACATGTGGCCGGGACCCTATGGCGAATGGGGCAGCCGCAAATATCTGATCTCGTCCTGCGACCAGAGCCTGAAGCGGATGGGCCTCGACTATGTGGACATCTTCTATTCGCACCGCTTCGACCCCGATACGCCGCTCGAGGAGACCTGCGGCGCGCTGGACCATATCGTCCGGTCGGGCAGGGCGCTCTACGTCGGTATCTCGTCCTATAATTCCAAGCGGACCCGCGAGGCTGCGGCCATCCTCAAGGCACTGGGGACGCCGGTCCTTATCCACCAGCCCAGCTATTCGATGATCAACCGCTGGGTGGAAGAGGACGGACTCCTCGACACTCTTGACGAGCTCGCCATCGGATCGATCGTCTTCTCGCCGCTGGCGCAGGGCATGCTCACCTCCAAATACCTCTCCGGCATTCCGGACGACAGCCGCGCGGCGCAGGGCAAGTCGCTGCGTCCCGCCTTCCTCAACGACAAGAACGTGGAGAATCTGCGGGCGCTCAACGCGATCGCCGAGCGTCGCGGCCAGACGCTGGCGCAGATGGCGCTCGCCTGGGTGCTTCGCGGCGGGCGCGTCACCACAGCGCTGATCGGCGCGAGCCGGCCGGAGCAGGTCGAGGACTGCGTGCAGGCGCTGGCGAACTCCACCTTCACGGCAGAGGAACTGGCGGACATCGACAGCCACGCCAAGGAAGCCGACATCAATATCTGGGCGGCTTCCGCCGAGCGCGAGGGGCCAGTGCGCAACAAGTGAGAGCTTACCACCCGGCGGTGCCTTGCCGCCGGGTGGTCCACGACGTCCTGCTTCAAATCCGATCCTGTTAGATAAACATTTTCGTGAACAGGACGTCGGAAGACAATGAAATCATTACGATATTGTAATCCGCTTATTCATTTTTCATTCATGGCCACAGCAATATCCTCGGACCGTTCGCAACACGAGGAGTATCCATATGAAAAAGCTGTTTGCCGTCATCCTTGCCGCCACCGTGCTCACTGCACCGTTTGCTGCGCAGGCACAGGAACGCCACCACCGCGGGCCGGTCGTTGAGAAGAAGGTCGTCATCACCAAGAAGAATTGGGTGAAGGGACACCGTATGACGCCGGCCGAGCGCCGCCATATGGCCGAAGTCCGCGACTACCGCCGCTACCGCCTGTCCGCTCCTCCGCGTGGCCACCACTGGGTTCGCGTCGACAGAAACTACCTTCTGGTGAGCCAGTCCAATGGTGTGGTCACACGGGTTGTCACCGTGCGCTAAGGCGCCGCCGCAACGACCCTGCCACACAAGAAGGCCTGCGGATGACGTCCGCAGGCCTTCTTCATTTTATCTCGTGGTGAGGATGCCTTCAGCCTTCGTTTGAGAGGCACGTCTTGAGCGAATTCGCCAGACCGCGCATCAGGTGGAAATAGAGATCCGGGCTCTGGTCGAGCGCACCGGCCTCCGGATCCAGCACGCCGGAACGCGCCTTGGTACCCTCGGTGACCACTCTCAATAGCTTCGGTTCGAACTGGGGCTCTGCGAAGACGCAGGTGGCGCCAAGGTCCGCGACCTTCTTGTGGATCTCCGAGATCCGCTCGGCGCCCGGCATGGTCTCTGGGCTCACCGTGATCGATCCGGCGACGCTCACATGATAGCGATGTTCGAAATACTGGTAGGCATCGTGAAAGACGACGAAGGGCTTGTGCCTGACCGGTTCCAGCTGCGTCTTCAGCTCAGCGTCAAGCGCATCCAGCTTCTTCATCAGGTCGGCGCCGTTCTGCTGATAGCGCTGCGCATTGGCAGGATCCGCCTGGACAAGCCGGCGTTCGATCTCCTGGGCGAAGGCCTTGGCGTTCATCGGGTCAAGCCAGAGGTGGGTGTCGAACCCCTGCAGATCGTGGTCGCCGTCGTCATGCACCGCCTCGGCGCCATCTGCAGCCCCGTGGTCATGACCGTCGTCATCTTCCGCCTCCGGTTCAAAGACGCCGCCCTCGCGGAATTTCAGCTTGTGGAGCCCCGGTGCATCCTCGAGCGTGACCACTGAGGCCTTGGAGGACAGTGCTTCCAGCGGCTTTTCGAGGAAGGCTTCCATGCCGTGGCCGATCCAGAAGATCAGGTCGGCCTTCTGAAGCGCTGCTGCATTGGAGGGCTTCATGTTGAATGTGTGCGGCGATGCCGCGCCCTCAACAATCAACTTCGGCTCGCCGACGCCCTGCATGATGGCAGCGACCAGGGAATGAATGGGCTTGATCGATACGACGACATTCGGCGCCGCAGCCTGCGCGGTCGAACCGGCGAAAAGTGTTGCGGACGCGAGAAGGAGGGCAGGCATCAGTCGCATGGGCGTCTTCCTTATGTTCAAATGTAATGTTATTACATCAATTGCGTTATGCTATAACGTGTGCCATGACGGTTGACAACGGGGTGTTTGAGAAAATGCATCAGGTGATGAAACGGCCCAATGACCGCTCGGAAGAGCAACTGGTTTGCCTGACCAATGCCGGGATCTCGCGGGATGGCCGTTGGCTCGTCCGCGGTGTCGACCTGACGATCCGGCGCGGCGAGGTGGTGACGCTGATCGGTCCCAACGGTGCTGGCAAATCGACCACGGCACGGCTGGCAATCGGCGTGCTGAAGCCTGACGAAGGCTCGGTGGAGCGCTCTACTGGCCTGCGCATCGGCTACGTGCCGCAGAAGCTTTCGATCGACTGGACCATGCCACTTTCCGTGCGACGGCTGCTACGCCTCACGAGCCCGCTTGCCGAGCGTGACGTGATGGCAGCGCTCGAGGCGACCGGCATTGCGCATCTGGCCGATGCGGAGGTGCGGCATCTTTCCGGCGGCGAATTCCAGCGGGCGCTGCTCGCCCGCGCGATCGCCCGCAAGCCCGATCTCATGGTGCTGGACGAGCCCGTGCAGGGCGTGGATTTCGCCGGCGAGGCTGCGCTCTACGAGCTGATCCAGAGCATCCGCCGCTCGACCGGCTGCGGCATCCTTATGATTTCGCACGACCTGCACATGGTGATGGCCGGAACGGACACGGTAATCTGCCTCAACGGCCACATCTGCTGCCGCGGCACGCCCGAAACGGTGAGCCAGAGTTCGGACTATATGAAGCTGTTTGGCGGCAGCGCGCGGTCGCTCGCCGTTTATAATCACCACCACGACCACACGCATCTGCCTGACGGGCGGGTGGAGCACAGCGACGGTTCGATCACCGACCATTGCCATCCCGATGACGGACATCATCACACGGACCATGGTCACGCAGGTCATGACCACGGTGCCCACGAACACGGGGGCCATGCGCATCCGGTGGCGAAGGCCGCTGAGGGGGACAGGAACCATGCTTGACGATTTCTTCACCCGCGCCATTCTTGCCGGGATCGGCGTGGCGCTGACTGCCGGTCCGCTCGGCTGCTTCGTCGTCTGGCGCCGGATGGCCTACTTCGGCGATACCATGGCGCACTCGGCCCTGCTCGGCGTGGCGCTGTCGCTGTTCTTCCAGATCAACCTTTTGCTGTCGGTGTTCGGGGTTGCCGTCGCCGTGTCGCTGCTGCTGCTTGGCCTGCAGCGCCGTCAGTCGCTCTCGGCGGATGCGTTGCTCGGCATCCTGTCCCATTCGGCATTGGCGATCGGTCTGGTGCTGGTCGCCTTCATGAGCTGGGTTCGGATCGATCTCATCGCCTTCCTGTTCGGCGATATCCTGGCGGTGACGCCCGGCGATCTCGCCTTAATCTGGGGTGGCGGTGCCGTCGTACTTTTCGGCGTCGCGCTGATGTGGCGGCCGCTGATCGCCTCCACCGTCAGCGAGGAAATAGCGGAGGCCGAGGGCATGAAGCCGGAGCGCACCCGGCTCGTGTTCATGCTGCTGATGGCTCTGGTGATTGCGATTGCCATGAAGATCGTCGGCATCATGCTGATCACCGCGCTGCTGATCATCCCTGCGGCCACGGCGCGGCGCTTTGCTGCCAGCCCCGAATGGATGGCCGTCGCGGCCTCGGCGCTGGGTGTTCTTGCGGTGGTCGGCGGGCTTTTCGGCTCGCTTCATTACGATACGCCGTCTGGCCCTTCCATCGTGGTCGCTGCGCTCCTACTTTTCATCGTGAGCCTGCTGCCCGGCATGGGCAAGCCTGCGGCCGGACGCGCCGCCAACACAGGAGTGCGAGGATGAACGCACCGACCATCACACCCGCCCTCACCAAGAACCAGTCGCTGGTCTTCGATGTGCTGACCCGTGCCGAGGCACCGGTGAGCGCCTATACGATTCTCGACCGGCTGCGGGACCATGGGTTCCGGGCGCCCCTGCAGGTCTATCGCGCGCTCGACAAACTGACCGAGTTCGGCATGATCCACCGGCTCGAAAGCCTCAATGCTTTCGTCGCCTGCGCGCATCTGCAGAGCGAGTGCTGCGGCGGGACGGGCCACTGCCACGGGACCGTGGCGTTTGCCATTTGCGAAAGCTGTGGGAACGTCTCTGAATTCCATGACGACGAGGTGGATCATCGGCTGGAAGACTGGGCCAAGGGCCGAGGTTTCAAGCCTGCCAAGACGACGATCGAGATCCGTGGTCTCTGCCAGAACTGCGTCGTCTGAGTTCTGCCGGCGTTTTACAGCGGGCGGAGGTCGGCGGCAAAGCGCTTCCAGTTCGCCACGTAGCGCAGCGCCGATTGCGTCAGTTTCTCCACGGCTTCCGCATCCAGCGTGCGGATTGCCTTGGCGGGCGAGCCGACGATCAGCGAGTTGTCCGGAAACGATTTGCCTTCCGTCACCAGCGCATTGGCACCGATAAGGCAATTGGCTCCGATGTGCGCGCCATTGAGGATAGTCGCGCCCATGCCGACCAGACTGTTGTCGCCGATCGTGCACCCATGCACGATGGCATGGTGGCCGATCGTGCAATGCATGCCGATCCGCACCGGGAAGGCGGGATCGGTATGCACCATCACGCCCTCCTGGATGTTGGAGCCTGCACCGACCGAGATCGGTTCGTTATCGCCCCTAAGCACTGCGCCGAACCAAATCCCTACATCATCGCCCAGCTCTACGTCGCCGATCACCGTGGCATCCGGCGCCAGCCAATAGCGGTCTGGGGCGGACAGCTTGGGCCGAAGGTCACCCAGAGCGTAAAACGGCATGTCGGATGCTCCTTTTGTCTTCAGGCGACGGTTAGCGACAGCGTACCGACCTGGTCGATGCTGCAGTCGATCCGGTCACCCTTGACGATGGCGCCGACACCCGCCGGCGTGCCCGTCATGATCACGTCACCGGGAGCAAGCACAAAGAATTTGGAAAGCTCCGCAATTACTTCCGGAAGTTTCCAGATCATCTGGTTGAGGTTTCCGGACTGCTTCCGCTCGCCGTTGACCTCCAGCCAGATCGCACCTTCCTGAGGATGGCCGATCCGATCGGCAGGCCGTAGCGCGGAGACCGGCGCCGAATGCTCGAACGCCTTGGAGGCTTCCCAAGGCCG
This sequence comes from Hyphomicrobiales bacterium, assembly GCA_900472675.1. Lineage (GTDB taxonomy): Bacteria > Pseudomonadota > Alphaproteobacteria > Rhizobiales > Rhizobiaceae > Neorhizobium. Next base: position 292,019 of record UCJA01000009.1, on the reverse strand, counting down.
GCTCATCTTCTTGGCCGCATCCTGCACGTCGCGCCGGGTGAAATCGATTCCAACGCCATAGCCATAGACCTTCGACAGCGCTTCCTCGACGGGGATGTCCGAACCACCGCCACTCAGCGCCATCACCAGTTCGACTTCGAAGTGGACGTTCGACGACTGCGGCGGGTAGGGAAAGCGGTTGCCGTTGAAGAGGTTGTCGGCGTTTTTCTGAAAGAAGAAGGGCGGCTCGCGGGAGGGATCATGCCCCATCTCGATGGCGTGGTCGGCATAGTTGCGGCCGACGCAATAGACCCGGCGGACTGGAAACTGCTCGACCGATCCTTCGACGTCGATCAAAACCGGGGCGGGGGCGGGGATCACGGTGGCGAGCATGCAGAGGTCCTTTTTGGAGGCATTGATGATACCTTGTCTCGCAAACGGCCGGGCAATCCTAGCCCTTTTTCGTAAGCCAAAGACCGGCGATGCCGGCTTGAGCCTCGCAAGAGCCTTTGCGGCCCTACAAATCTTCGCGATTGCTGCGATACCCCCGCTTGCCGCGACCCCGGGAAAGGACTAGCTCTTCAGAAGATCCAGCTTCTATCGAGCCTGACATGAGACACCACCACCTGATCCGCCTCGCAGCCGAATCGATCGGCATCACCACCTTGCTGTTTTTCGGTGCACTTGCCGTTGTCGTCTATCTCATCGGCCGGGAGCAGCGCCGTCTCTACCGGGAAGAGCGGCAGCTCAATCGCCGCGCCCTCAAGGCGGAAAGCCGGACAGACAGCAAGGCCGCGACCACGAAGCGAGCCGCGTGAGCGGTCCCAAGCCTGACCCATTGAACGAGACGCTCCAGCGACGATGAATCCTTTGATACAGACTGAACTGCCAGTGGCAGAAATGCCAAAGAGGGGCAGCGAAAAAGTCTTCGCCGTCGCGCCGATGATCGACTGGACGGATCGGCACTGCCGGTTCCTGCATCGTCAGCTCTCGTCGAAGGCGCTGCTTTATACCGAGATGGTGGTTGCGGATGCCATCATCCATGGGCCGCGCGAGCGGCTGCTCTCCTATTCCCCGGCTGAGCATCCCGTGGCCCTGCAGATCGGCGGCTCGGATGCCGGCAAGCTTTCGGAAGCGATCCGCATTGCCAGCGACTACGGTTATGACGAGATCAACCTCAATGTCGGGTGCCCCTCCGACCGGGTGCAGTCGGGCACGTTCGGAGCCTGCCTGATGCGCGAGCCTGCGCATGTGGCAGACCTCGTATCGGCGATGAAGCAGGTCTCTCCGGTCCCCGTCACCGTCAAATGCCGTATCGGCGTGGACGACCAGGATCCAGCCGAAATTCTGCCGGACTTTGTCTCCCGGATGCTGGCCGCCGGGGCCGACGGGATCTGGATCCATGCCCGCAAGGCCTGGCTTCAAGGGCTATCGCCCAAGGAGAATCGGGAGGTTCCACCGCTCGATTACGACCTCGTACACGAGATCAAGCGCCAGAACCCGGGAGCCTTCATTGGCATCAACGGCGGCATCACGAGCCTGGAGCAGGCAGCGGCCCATCTTACGGTGATGGATGGGGTGATGCTGGGGCGTGCGGCCTACCAGAATACCAGCCTGCTGGCGGGAGTGGATGCCATGCTGGCCGGCGAAGAAACGCCCCCGGTCGATTGGCTCGCGCTGCGAGACAGGATGATGGACTATGCGGGGCAGGTCATCCAGGGTGGCGGACGCCTCCATCATGTGACGCGTCATATGGTCGGCCTGTTTTTGGGCTATCCCGGCGCCCGTCGTTTCCGCCAGATCCTGTCGTCGGATGCCATGAGCGCCGGCGCAGGGCCAGAGCTCATCGCTGCTGCCTTTGCCGCTGTTGATCTTACGGGAAATACACAACTGCTGACCGGCTGAAGGTCTCTAGGACTACTTCACCGGGCGGGTCTGTTTCAGCTGCCTTAATAGCAGCTGGATGCGCGGCGAATCGGGAAGATGTTCGTCCAGACCGGACTTCAGCAGCGTCTTGTCGCTCACGTCGGACCGGTACCAGGAGATCAGAGCAGACGCGACATCGGATGCTGCCTCGTCCGTTACATCGACGGCATGCTCGTCGCACCATGCATCCAGAAATGTCCGCAGCAATTCCAGATCATCCGGTGCCAGGAGAATCGTCGGAAGGTTATCTTGTCCCTGGATCATCAGTACCATCCTTGCTGCCGGCTTTCGTCCGTCGCTGCATCGAGTTTAAACAATTTTAGCCATCCCGACCAGCTGTCAGACCAGAATAAGCAAATCACAGCTCTTGCAGCATCAGCTAATAAGAGAATTCGAGCCTGGGGTTACGCTCCGGTATGCATGCTTGTCCTAAGCATCCCATGCAATTGTCGAAACGCGTTGCCGCCGCAGTCGTTCCGTCGATGCGTGTCGTATTCTTGTCGATTATGAACACTAGACAACGACGCGTTGCGGATCTGTTTAGGATCATCAGAGTAGCTTGCGCATCACATCCAGCCTGCGTCACGCAGGGTGTCGATAAAGGACTTTGGGAGGCATTATGGGTACCTATTACGGCAACGACTACAACAATGTCGTCTATCAGGACGACTACAGCTCGGCCCTGACCGTGTACACCTATGGCGGCAATGACTCCATCTACCTCAATCTCGTCGGCAAATACGGCGGCTACAACACGGTCTATGCCGGCGCCGGCAATGACTATGTGAAAAACTCGTTCGAAGGCAATAACTTGATCGACCTCGGCTCCGGCAACGATCGCTACGTCGCCACGGGCTTTTCCACTTCGTCCAGTCTTTATGACAAGGTTTATGCCGGTAGCGGCAACGACACCTTCGACGTGTCCACCTATCACAGCGACTACTACGGCGAAGACGGTAACGACGTTTTCTTCTCGGTCGGTTTCCGCAACTACTTCAACGGCGGCTCGGGCAACGACACGATCAGCTACGAGGCGCAGGACGATGACGCGGACCTGAGCGGCCGCGGCATTGTCCTCGACCTGACGCAGGGCACGGCGCTGACACGCGGCACCAGCTACCAGGAAACCTTCTACAGCATCGAGAATGCGGCCGGTACCGGTGTTGCCGACAAGCTCTACGGCTCGTCCGTTGCCAACAAGCTCTGGGGCGACGGCGGCAACGACATCGTCGACGGACGCGGTGGCAATGACACGCTCTATGGCGGCTCCGGCAACGATAACCTTTATGGTGGCAGTGGCAACGACAAGCTGACGGGTGGGTCGGGCAACGACTACCTCTATGGCAATAGCGGCGCCGACGTCTTCATCTTCAACTCGATCTCCGAGTCCAAGCCGACATCGGCACGGGACATCATTAAGGATTTCAGCCGGGGCGACGACGACTATATCGACCTTCGCGGCATCGACGCCGACACCACCCATAGCGGCAACCAGGCATTCGACTTCATTGGTTCGCACGGGTTTACCGGGGAGGCGGGTGAACTGCGCTTCGCGTCCAACGGCATCCTGTCCGGCGACGTGAACGGCGACGGCTATGCGGACTTCCAGGTCAAGGTGGACGGTTTCACCAAGATGACTGCGGGCGACTTCTTCCTTTAGGCCTGATCAACCAGGCTCATATGAAAAGGGCGGCGCTGGTGGCGCCGCCCCTTTTTTTGCGTCTGGCCTTTACTCGGCCGCTTCCGCGTAGTCGCTCAGCGGCGGGCAGGTGCAGATCAGGTTACGGTCGCCGTAGACATTGTCGATGCGGTTGACCGGCGACCAGTATTTGTCGACGCGGAACGAACCCGGAGGGAAGCAGGCCTGCTCGCGGCTGTAGGGGCGGTCCCATGCGCCGATCAGATCCTCAACCGTATGGGGCGCGTTCTTCAGCGGGTTGTTGAGCTTGTCCATGCGGCCTTCCTCGATGGCGCGGGCCTCCTCGCGGATTGCCAGCATCGCATCACAGAAGCGGTCGATCTCGGCCTTGGTTTCCGATTCGGTCGGCTCGATCATCAGTGTACCGGCTACCGGCCAGCTCATGGTCGGCGCATGGAAGCCGCAGTCGATCAGGCGCTTGGCGACATCGTCGACGCTGACGCCGGCCGATGTGTTGAGCGGACGCGTGTCGATGATGCATTCATGCGCGACGCGGCCGGCTTCCGACTTGTAGAGCACGTCGTAGGCGCCCTTCAGCCGGCTGGCGATGTAGTTGGCGTTGAGAATGGCGACCTTGGTCGCCTGGGTCAGACCTTCGCCACCCATCATCAGGCAATAGGACCAGCTGATGGGGAGGATCGACGGCGAACCGAATGGTGCCGCCGACACCGCGCCGTCACGTCCATCCTTTTCCGGATGGCCGGGAAGGTAGGGTGCCAGATGCGCCTTGACGCCGATCGGTCCCATGCCAGGACCACCGCCGCCGTGCGGAATGCAGAAGGTCTTGTGCAGGTTGAGGTGGCTGACGTCCGAACCGATGTCGCCGGGACGCGACAGGCCGACCATGGCATTCATGTTGGCGCCGTCGAGATAGACCTGACCGCCATGCTGGTGGGTGATGTCGCAGATTTCCTTCACCGTTTCCTCGAACACGCCGTGCGTCGAAGGATAGGTGATCATGCAGGCCGACAGGTTGGCGGCATGAGCTTCAGCCTTGGCGCGGAAGTCCTCGAGGTCGATGTCGCCGTTTTCGCGCACCTTCACGACCACAACCTTCATGCCGACCATTTGCGCGGACGCCGGATTGGTACCGTGCGCGGAGGTGGGGATGAGGCAGACGTCGCGATGGGCATCGCCGTTGGCGATATGGTAATTGCGGATGGTCAGAAGCCCCGCGTATTCCCCTTGAGCGCCGGAATTGGGCTGCATGGAGAAGGCATCGTAGCCGGTGATCTGGCACAGTTTTGCCGAGAGGTCGTCGATCATCTCCTTGTAGCCGAGTGCTTGGTCCGGCGGGCAGAAGGGGTGGATGTCGGCGAATTCCGGCCAAGTGATCGGCAGCATCTCGGCCGTGGCGTTGAGCTTCATCGTGCAGGAACCGAGCGGGATCATCGACCGGTCCAGCGCGAGATCGCGGTCGGAGAGCCGGCGGATGTAGCGGGTCATCTCGCTTTCGGCGCGGTTCATGTGGAAGATCGGGTGGGTCATGTAGTCCGACTTGCGCAGCAGAGCGCTGGGCAGCCGGTAGTCCACGTCGAAATCGGATACCTTGAAGTTGCCACCGAAGGCGCGCCAGACGGCTTCAAGCGTTGCCGGGCGTGCGCGCTCGTCGAGCGACATGCCGATCTTGTTATCGCCAACCTTGCGCAGGTTGACGCCTTCTGCCACGGCCGCGCGCAGGATGAGACCCTGCATGTGCCCGACCTCGACCGTAATGGTGTCGAAGAAGCTGTCAGGCTCAACCGTATAGCCCAGCTTCTCCAGGCCCTTTGCCATCAGCACGGCCTTCTTGTGGACCGCCTGGGCAATGGCCTTCAGTCCTTCCGGACCATGGAAGACGCCGTACATGGAGGCCATGACGGCGAGCAGGACCTGCGCGGTGCAGATGTTCGAGGTCGCCTTTTCGCGGCGAATGTGCTGTTCGCGGGTCTGCAGCGACAGGCGGTAGGCGCGGTTGCCGCGTGCATCGACCGAGACGCCGACGAGGCGACCAGGCATGGCGCGCTTGTGGGCGTCCTTGACGGACATGAAGGCAGCGTGCGGGCCGCCGTAGCCGACCGGCACGCCGAAGCGCTGGGACGAGCCGATGGCGATGTCTGCGCCCATTTCGCCGGGGGACTTCAGCAGCGTCAGCGCCAGAAGGTCAGCAGCGACGGCTGCCACCGCACCGGTCTGGTGCAGGCGCGCGATCAGGCCGGTGAAATCGCGCACGTGGCCGTGGGTTCCGGGATACTGGAAGATGGCGCCGAAGACGTCCACCGGATCGAGATCCGTCATCGGATCGCCGACGATCACCGTCCAGCCGAGCGGCTCGGCGCGTGTCTCGATCAGCGCGATGGTCTGCGGGTGGCACTGGGCATCGACGAAGAAGGCGGTCGCCTTGGACTTTGCCTGCCGCTGGCAAAGCGCCATGGCTTCGGCCGCAGCCGTGGCTTCGTCGAGCAAGGAGGCGTTCGCAACGTCGAGACCGGTCAGGTCGCAGATCATGGTCTGGAAGTTCAGAAGCGCTTCGAGACGCCCCTGGCTAATTTCAGGCTGGTAGGGGGTGTAGGCCGTGTACCAGGCAGGATTTTCCAGGATGTTGCGCTGGATGACGGGGGGCGTCACCGTGCCGTAGTAACCCTGGCCGATCAGCGACACGAGAACCTGGTTCTTGGTGGCTGTCTCGCGCAGCTTATCGAGCGCCTCCCGCTCGGTGAGGGCAGCACCCCAGGCCAGCGGCTCCTGCTGGCGGATCGACGAAGGGACGGTTGCGTCGATCAGCGCGTCGAGCGACTTGTATCCGATGACCTTCAGCATCTGCGCCATTTCGGACGGCGAGGGGCCGATATGACGCCGGTTGGCGAAGTCGTAGGGATTGTAGTCCGTGAAATGGAAGTCGGTGCTGTCAGTCATCAGGCGATCAGCTCCTTGTAGGCGGCCTCGTCCATCAGGGCGTCGGCATCAGCTGCGTTCTTCAGCTTGAGCTTGAAGAACCAGGCGCCGCCTTGGGGATCGGAATTGACCAGCGAAGGATCGTCGACGATTGCCTGGTTGACCTCGGTGACTTCGCCATCGAGCGGGCAATAGACGTCGGAGGCGGCCTTGACGCTTTCCACCGTCGCGCCATTGCCGTCCTTGGTCAGCACGGCACCGATCTCGGGCAGCTCAACAAAGACGAGATCCCCGAGCTGGTCGGCAGCGTGCTGGGTGATGCCAACGGTGGCGACGTCGCCTTCGAGCTTCAGCCATTCGTGTTCGGCAGTAAATTTCAGCATTGTTCTCTCCGGAGATTTTCTTAGCGTTTGTAGGTGGGCGTGATGAAGGGAAGGGCGGTGACCGTCATGGGCAGGTATTTTCCGCGCACTTCGGCGAAAACCCGGCTGCCCGGTTCGCTGAGCGACGGAGGCACATAGCCCATGGCGACCGGGCCTTCGGCTGTCGGGCCAAACGTGCCGGAGGTGACTTCACCGATCGGTGACGCAGACGACTCCTCGGCGAACAGGCCAGCATGGGCACGCACCGGCGCCTTGCCTTCCGGTCGCAATCCGACCCGGCGACGCACGGGGCCGCTCAGCAGATCTTCCTCGATGCGAACAGCACCGGGATAACCGCCGGCGCGTGCCCCGCCTGGGCGGCGAACCTTCTGGATAGCCCATTCGAGGGCTGCCTCGATCGGCGAGGTGGTGGTGTCGATGTCGTTTCCATAGAGGCAGAGGCCGGCCTCGAGCCGGAGCGAATCTCGTGCGCCGAGCCCGATGGCCTCGCAGTCCGGATGGGAGAGCAGCGCCTTGGCCAGCGCCTCGGCATGGCTTGCCGGAACTGAAATTTCGAACCCGTCTTCTCCGGAATAGCCCGAGCGGGAAACGATGCAGGTGACGCCAAGCAGCGGCACTTCGCGCACGTCCATGAACTTCATCGCGGCAACGTCGGCACACAGGTCGGCGAGAACGCCTTCAGCGCGCGGTCCCTGAAGTGCGAGCAGAGCGCGATCCTCGAGAGCCACGATCTCGCAGCCGGTGAGATGTTCGCGCATGTGGGCGATGTCTGCCTCCTTGCAGGAGGCATTGACGACGACGAAGAGGTGGTCGCCGCGATTGGCGATCATCAGGTCGTCCAGAATGCCGCCATTGTCGGCAGTGAAAAAGCCGTAGCGCTGGCGGCCTTCCTTCAGCCCGAGAATATCGACCGGGACCAGCGTTTCCAGAGCGAGAGCGGCGTCCGCATAGGTACCGGACGTGGCCTTCACCAGCACCTGGCCCATGTGCGAGACATCAAACAGGCCGGCGGCCGCACGGGTGTGGAGGTGTTCCTTCATGACGCCTGCCGGATACTGCACCGGCATGTCGTAGCCCGCAAAGGGCACCATCCGTGCGCCAAGCGCGATATGCAGCGCATGCAACGGGGTCTGCTTCAGAACAGGTTGTTCGTTGGTCTGGTCACCCAAAAGGGACACCTCCAGGTTTGGCGGATTCCGCCGGCTCAGATTCGGGCACAGTTACGCGCCGGTGTTCGAGCCCCCTCTGTCCTATGCGCCTGAGATTGTTATCCCTTCGGCGAGCCTTTCCAAGGAAAGACTTCTCTCCAGAGTCCTTTTGGTCACCCGCTGGTCCTTTTGCCTGAGAGTTTCCGGGGCGGTTGCTCCTTCGGCACCGCATCGAAGCGGCTTCTCCCATTGGGTGTATCGCCATTATCGGCGTGGCATGGGGTTTGGCAAGCCCTCCGTCGCGTTGGACACGCATTTTGTCGCAGGCGTGATACGGGCGAACTGTCGGACGACAAGCGGCTTCAGTCGGTGGAGGAATTGCGGTAATCAAGCCGCGACGCCGACGGCCATGCGAGGAAACCAATTCATGAAGACGATCAACAGGTTTGCTTGCGCTTGTTTCCTGCTTGTTGCGATTGGGGCTGCCATGGGGACGCAAGTGGTCGGCATGACCATGAATGAGCCGGTTTCGGCGGGAACCGGTGCAGACGCTGAGGCCGGAACCACGGTTCAGCTCGGTACGCTGGAGATCGGCAGCGGCTATGCGAAGGCGATGCTGCCGGGGCAAAGGGTTGGCGGCGGCTACCTGTCGATCCGCAACACCGGGGATACGGACGACCAACTGGTTGGGGCTTCTTCGACCAATGCCGGTGCCGTCGAGATCCACGAGATGTCGATGCAGGGCCAGATCATGAAGATGCGGAAGCTCGATTCGGGGCTGGCCATTCCGGCAGGCCAGACAATAACACTGGCGCCCGGTGGCTTTCACCTGATGTTTCTTTCGCCGATGTCCCCGTTCAAGGCGGGAGATCAGCTATCCGTGACCCTTACCTTTGCGAAGGCGGGCAAGGTTGAGGTTATCATGCCGGTGCGGGCCGCAGGTCCGGCGCCCCGGCCGTAAGCGATGCGGCTTCGAGGCCGCGTCTATACTTTCCGGCTGACGGGCCGCTCCTAGATGGAGCGGCTTTCGATCGCGGGCGCGCCGAGACGCACGTGCTCCTGACGCTCCTGCGCAAACGCCTCGCAGGCTTCCAGAAGCTCCACCGCGGTGGTCTTGCCGGCCCTATAGGCTTCGAACATGAAGATCGCCGCATCACGCCCCACGGGGCTGTCCACATCGATCGACTGCTCGGCGCACCAATCCCTGTGGGCGTCGCGGATGACATTCATTTGCTGGAAGTCGAAAATTCCGTTGGTGGGATCGCTCATGGGGTTCTCCTGAGTGGTGCATGCCGCTCTCGCGGCAAATCATGCGGGTGTTACGTGTTGAATGGTCGCTACGGATCACCTTGGCAAATGGCTCTTGCTTTGCTCAGTCGTCGAATGAACGGTAGGCGGCTTCCGCTTCCCGGACCGTTGCGTGCTGGCGCGGCTGGTCGCCTGCGTCGAGAAAATCCAGCGAAACGGACAGCGTCGGGGACATGATCTCCGCCGCATCCAGGTCGGCTGCATTTTCCGCCCGCATGGCGTTGCGCTCGGCATTGGTCTTGACGTCGGCGACGCGATCCTTCACCGAGAGCCTGCGCGGATTGCGAAGGGTTTCGATGTTCAGGGCGGCCGTATCGGCGGTTACCGCGACAAGTTGCGTCATGGTCTTTCTGTCCTCGTCAATCGAGCACGGATAACATTAGGGCACTTCGTTGCGGCTTAAAGGATTTGACGGCAATTTAGCGACACAGATATTTCTAATGACGTGGATCTCGCGATGATCAATGTTCTTCTTGTTGCGCTTGGCGGCGCCTTCGGATCCGTCCTTCGGTACCTTGTCGGAGTCTGGACGGTACGCATGTTCGGCGCGTCGTTTCCCTGGGGGACGCTCACCGTCAACGTGGTCGGCTCGTTCGCCATCGGCCTGCTGGCAGAGCTGATTGCCCGCCGCTTCAACGCCTCGATGGAACTGAGGCTGCTGCTGGTGACCGGCGTATTGGGTGGCTTCACCACCTTCTCGTCGTTTTCACTCGACACCATGGTGCTGATGGAGAGGGGCGCCATGGTTGCGACCGCAGGCTACTTGCTTTCGACCATTTGCCTCTCTTTTGCCGCCGTGTTCGCCGGACTGGCGCTCGGGCGCACAATGCTCTAAAGGCAGGGCAGATCTCAAAAACAATAAGAAAGACGATAGATGGCAGGCATCGAGCATATCCCCGTTCAGCCAGACGAGGCGGGCATGCGTCTCGACCGCTGGTTCAAGATCCACTATCCTGGCCTGGGCTTCGGCCCCTTGCAGAAGCTTCTGCGCTCCGGCCAGGTGCGTGTCGACGGCGGCCGGGTGAAATCCGACGCCCGCGTCCAGCCAGGCCAGATGGTTCGCATTCCGCCGATGGAAGTGGATGCGAAGGACCGCGGACCGATCGCCGGCAAGGACCTGAAGCACGCCGGCGACTATGAGTTGCTGCAGCGAATGATCCTTCATGAAGACGACAAGGTGATCGTTCTCAACAAGCCGGCCGGTCTAGCCGTGCAGGGCGGTTCTGGCGTGACCCGCCACATCGACCAGATGCTTGAATCCCTGATCAGCCCCAGAGGCGAGAAGCCGCGGCTTGTCCACCGTCTCGACCGCGATACCACGGGCGTGCTGGTGATTGCCCGCACCCGCGGCGCTGCCCAGAAGCTGACGGCCGCCTTTCGCGAGCGCGACACCCACAAGACCTACTGGTCTCTGGTGAAGGGGACGCCGCGCAACCAGGAAGACAAGATCTCGACCTGGCTGGTCAAGGAGCAGACGCCGGACGGCGACCGCATGCGGATTGCCCGGCACGGCGAGGAGGGGGCCGACCATGCGGTGTCCTATTACCGCGTTCTGGAAACTGCTGCCCAGACGTTGGCTTGGCTGGAGATGGAGCCCTACACCGGCCGTACCCACCAGCTGCGTGTCCACGCGCTGCACATCGGCCATCCGATCATCGGCGACCCGAAATATTACGATGACGACCACAACTGGCCCTTCCCCGGCGGCATCCAGAAGAAGCTTCACCTGCATGCGCGGCACATCGACATCCCGCATCCGAACGGTGGCCGCCTGAGGATCACGGCTCCCATGCCTCCACACATGGTGCAGACTTGGAACCTGCTGGGCTTTGACATGGAAAACGGCCGCAGGGACGACGAGGAATGAAGCTTGTTTTGTTCGACTGCGACGGCACACTGGTCGACAGCGGCGACCTGATCCATGAAACCATGCGACGGACGTTCCTGCATTTCGGAAAGCCGGAGCCGGCGTGTGCCGAAACCAAGGCGATCATCGGACTGACGCTCGATATCGCGATTGCGCGGATGCAGGGTAAGCCGCACGCGGACGAGGAGGCTGTCGAGATGATGGCCTACTACAAGTCCCTGTTTTCCACCGTGCGCAAGGACCTCGACTACAAGGAGCCCTTGTTCCCGGGGATTGCAGCGCTGCTCAACGAGATCGGACCGCGCGAGGACCTGGTGATCGGCGCGGTGACGGGCAAGTCCAGGCGCGGCCTGAACTCCGTCATGGACGCGCATGCCTTCGGCCGCCATTTCGTTGTGTCGCGCACAGCCGACGACTGCCCATCCAAGCCGCATCCGGCCATGGTCAGCGAGTGCTGCGACGAAACCGGACTGCAGCCGTCGCAGACCCTTGTCATCGGCGATGCCATCTACGATATGCAAATGGCCAAGGCAGCCGGCGCCACGGCCATCGGCGTGTCCTGGGGTTATGCTCCGGCAGACGAACTAAAGCATGCCGGCGCCGACCTGATCGTCCATCATCCGCGCGAGATTCTCGCCTATCTCGCCTGAGGTTTATCATGCGCGACCTGTTTCCCGATCCCGCCCAGGCCCTCAGCCATCCAGACCCGACCCGCCGGGCCCAGATCCAGATGCAGAAGCCGCTGCCCAAGCGGTTCTACACAGAGGTTTCGGTGGCCGAAGGCGAATCCGGCTTTACCATCCTGCTTGACGGCCGGCCGGTGCGCACGCCGGCCAAGCAGATGCTTGCGGCGCCGACTGCAGCACTTGCCGAGCTTCTGCGTCACGAGTGGGCAGCCCAGGTGGAGGTGATCGATCCCCACAGCATGCCGGTCACGCGCCTGGTCAATACCGCCATCGACGGCGTGGCTGCCGAGCCTGAGGCGGTGTTTGAGGACATCCTGCGGTTTTCGGCCAGCGACATGCTGTGCTACCGGGCAGAGGGTCCCGATAGCCTGGTCGCGCGGCAAAGGGAGCATTGGGATCCGGTGCTCGACTGGGCAGCGCAGGATGTCGGCGCCCGCTTCATCCTGATCGAGGGCGTGATGCCGGCCGACCAACCCCGCGAGGCAGTCGCCGCCTTCGCGACACTGCTGCGCCGTCACAACGCGGCCATTGCACTTGCCGCCCTTCACACGATCACGACACTGACCGGCTCCGCGCTGCTGGCGCTTGCCTTTGCGGAGAACCGTCTCGGCACGGACGAGGTCTGGACGCTGGCGCATCTGGACGAGGACTGGACGAACGAGCATTGGGGCGCAGACGCCGAGGCCGAACAGCGGCGGGCCAAGCGTCGGGAGGAGATGCAGGCCGCCGCTGCAGTTTTTCTCGCGTTGGGTGCAGCCGTTTAATGCTTCTCTAACCCTGTTCAACCACCATCGGGAACATCGTTGTATCGAGTTCCCGCATGCTCCGCCGCCTCTTTCACATCTCTCTCATCGTCACCGCCAGCCTGTCGCTGACCGGCTTCCGCATGCCTGTCAAAAGCGATGGGCGCGATAAGCTTCTCTATGACGTGCGCGGCGCCTTCGTGACGGCGCGGCCGGATATTTCGCAATCGTTGGTGATTGCCACGGACATGCTGGTGGACGAGGCGATCCGCTCCACGCTGCGGCCGACGATCCTGACGCGAACCATCATCGTCATCCGCATCGACAAGACCCTTCACGTGCCGCTGCTGGTCGGCAGCCGCCACGAGGCAAGGGTCACCGTTCAGGCGGTGGCTGTGGGAGACGGCGAACCGGTTGCCGAAGGAAGCTTCAGCGCGTCGATCTACCTGTTTGGTAAAGAGGACGGCGATCAGGCGCTGGCGCAGAAGATCGCCAGCCGGATCGTCTCCGAATTCAAGCTCGACGGGCCGCGGCATTCGACGCTTGCTAGCGCGCTTTGGGAATAGGTTTCCACGTCAACGCGGCATCCTGACCGGTGTGCTAGCCGCCCAGTGCGACAGCAGCGTTGACCGATGCCGCCACCAGAACCGTGTTGAAGAAGAACGACACGATCGCATGCAAAAGATTGATGCGGCGCATATCCGTGCTGGTGATCTGCACGTCCGAGGTCTGCGCTGTCATGCCGATCACAAAGGCGAAATACAGAAAATCATAGGCGCCCGGTTCGTCGGTCTGGGGGAAATCCAGCCCGCCACGCTGATCTTCCTCCGCCAGCCGCTGGGCCTGCGGGCGCCAGTAGAGATGCGCGTAATGGAGCGCAAACATGGTGTGGATGGTGAACCATCCGAGCACGACGGAGGAGAAGGCAAGCGCGATTTCGGCGAGCGAGGCATCGCCCTTGGCGTTCACCGCATTGAACAGCAGGATGACGGAGGTCGCGACCGTCAGCAGCGTGACGCCGAGAATGACAGGTGCCGGTTCGTCGTCATCCTTGCCGGTCTCACGGAACCGGTCGCCATCGAGGTGAGGGATCCGAAAGCCGATCAGGATCAGATAGGCGAGGAAGAAGACGACGACTGCGATGCCCGGCGCGAGCTCGGGACTGAAGACGAGGAAAGCAGGGAAGGCGAGGAGGCCGAGCACGATCGCCACCACGAACGGGCCGTGGCGGTGGTATTTCAGTTTCGCCAGGCGGCTCGCCATGCTGTTGCCCATTCAGGTGCCTGACTTCACGCGACGGCACAGCCTGTCCAATGTTTCCAGAAATTTCGAGCGGTCGCGCGGCGAGAAAGCAGCGTTGTAGCCCTTGCTCTCGCCGGTTTCCCGCAGGTGCTGGCCGAGATCGCGCATGGCCGATGCCATGCCGATATTGGTCTTGTCGAAGATCCGGCCGGTCGGTCCGGTCACCTGCGCGCCCGCAGCGACGCATCGCACAGCAAGCGGCACGTCCGCGGTCACGACGATATCGCCTGCAGCCGCTCGCTCGGCAATCCAGTCATCGGCGGCGTCAAAGCTTGCAGAGACGATGACGTTTTTCACCATCGGATCGCGCGACGGACGCAGCCCCGAGTTCGCCACCAGGGTGACCTCGAGGCCATGGCGTTCCGCCACTTTCAGGATTTCAGGCTTCACCGGGCAGGCATCGGCATCCACATAGATCACCGGCACCTGCCTCCGTAGACAGTCGTCCCCAAGCTCAGACGATGGCTGGCGTTAGGCAACGGCAGTGGTCTGATCGTCAGTCGTCGCACCGGGTGCATTCTTCTTGATGGATTCGATCGCGGCGGTCGCGGACGCCTTGGCCGAATAGCCTTCCGATGAAAACATCGTCTGACCGTTGGCAGCCTTGAAGCGGAACCGGAATTCGCCAGACTTGTCCTTGTAGATTTCGAACTTGTACATGGTCTTTCTCCCCCCAGTTATTTTACGCCGATGATGATAATTATGTACCGCGGAAATGCAAGCGCACCCTGGATGGCGCGCCTTTCGAGACGCGCCATACAAAGGATCAGTAGACCACCACGCCACGAATGCTTTCGCCCGAGTGCATCAGTTCGAAGCCCTTGTTGATGTCTTCCAGCGGCATGGTGTGGGTGATCATTGGGTCGATCTGGATCTTGCCGTCCATGTACCAGTCGACGATCTTCGGCACATCGGTGCGACCACGCGCGCCGCCGAAGGCGGTGCCCATCCAGTTGCGCCCGGTGACCAGCTGGAAGGGGCGGGTCGAGATCTCCTGTCCGGCACCGGCAACCCCGATGACCACTGACTTGCCCCAGCCACGGTGGGAGCATTCCAGCGCCTGGCGCATGACCTTGGTATTGCCGGTGCAGTCAAAGGTGTAATCGGCGCCGCCGATGAGGTCGCCATTGCGCTTCGTTAGATTGACGAGATAGGGGACGATGTCGCCCTCGACCTCCTTCGGATTGACGAAATGGGTCATGCCGAACTTTTCGCCCCATTCCTTCCTGTCCGGGTTGATGTCGACGCCGATGATCATGTCGGCGCCGGCGAGCCGCAGGCCCTGCAGCACGTTAAGGCCGATGCCGCCGAGGCCGAAGACAATGGCGGTCGAGCCGATTTCGACCTTGGCGGTGTTGATGACGGCGCCGATACCGGTCGTCACGCCGCATCCGATGTAGCAGATCTTGTCGAAGGGTGCGTCCGGATTGACCTTGGCGACCGCGATTTCCGGCAGGACGGTGAAATTGGCGAAGGTCGAGCAGCCCATGTAGTGGTGGATCTTGTCCTTGCCGATCGAGAAGCGCGATGTGCCATCAGGCATCAGGCCCTGGCCCTGGGTCGAGCGGATGGCCGTGCAGAGGTTGGTCTTGCGCGACAGGCAGGAATAGCATTCGCGGCATTCCGGCGTGTAGAGCGGGATGACGTGGTCGCCCTTCTTCACCGAGGTCACGCCCGGGCCAACGTCGACAACGATGCCGGCACCTTCGTGGCCAAGGATGGCCGGAAACAGGCCTTCCGGGTCAGCGCCCGAGAGGGTAAAATCGTCGGTGTGGCAAATGCCGGTCGCCTTGACCTCGATCAGTACTTCGCCGGCGCGGGGGCCTTCGAGCTGAACGGTCATGATTTCGAGCGGTTTTCCGGCCTGTACGGCAACGGCGGCGCGGACGTCCATGGCGTGTCTCCCTGACGGTTCTTGATTCGGGGCGACTTTGGCATGGACAGGCGCCGCGGCTCAAGTCGCAAGGCGCCGCTACCTATCGTATCTGCGTGATCGCTCAGCCGCCGATCAAAGGCACATGCGGTGCTGCATCCCGCGGAAGCACGCCGCTCAGACGCGGATCGTCGAGGACCTCGACCAGGCTGGCATAGGGCGTAAAGCCCGAGCGCTGGTAGAAGGCAAGGGCAGGCTGCGAATCCAGGTGGCAGGTATGGACCCAGAACCTGCGGATGGGCCGCGACCATGCCGTGCGGATGGCGTGGTTCATCATCAGGCGTCCTGCGCCCTTTCCGATGGCATCGGAAACCAGGCCGAAGAAGGCGAGCTCACACTCGCCCTCGGTGCGGAAGTCGAGCTCGAGGAGGCCGAGGGTGCGGTCCTCGTCCTTTAGCACATAGACTTCGACGGCGGGGTCTTGGAGGATCGACGAAAGATCATGGTCAGCCATGACCAGCCGGGACACCCACATCCATTGTTCGCCCACATCCCGGAACAGGCGGCGGTAGTCTGCATTGGCGGGAGAATGCCAGCGCTCGATCTTGAGGTCGCTCGTTTGACCCGCGGCCGCGTTATTGAACGCTGGCGGAACCAGCATCTCGAGGCAGGTGACGACAGTGGCGATCTTGCCGGGCGGTACAGCGGAGTAGCCAACGGGCAGGGGCGAATGGTTTTCCATGCCCTTTTGCAGCGGTTGGCAGGGGCAATGTCAAGACCCGAGCGATCACGGGAACATCGGACCGCACAGCCGATCATCGCTTGATGGCGGGGACGTGAACCGGCCGCTCCAGCGTCACGATCTGTGCCATCATCTCGTTCCACAGGGGATGGTTGCCGGATGGCTCCGTGAGCTGGTCGATGTCATAAAGCACTGCTGCCTCACGCGGAGACATCAGGAGCCTGCCACGGTCAACTGCTGGGCGAAGCAGTCGCCAGATGAGCGCGAGATCGTATTCGGTGACGGCAGCCGCGGGCGGGCGGGAAAGGGCGTGGGCGCAGTCCAGGTCTGGCAGTATGGCCCGGCGGATCTGGTCCAACAGGAAGGTGGAAAGGCTTTCGGCGGTTTCCGTCGCCAGTTCCACCGCATGAACCAGCATGTCCAGCTCCGCTGCGCTGGCGACGGTGCCATCCATAGAGAACATATGGATCAGCCAGGTGGCGTTCTGCTCGTCCAGCCGACCGACGGGCGCCTCCTCGAAGACCGCGAAGGCGGCGATCGATTCGATGAAGAAGGCTTCCCATTCCGCGCACTGGTCGGGGCAGAGGCGGTGGAGGGCGATCATGGCGTCTGCCTGGTCGCGGGTGGTCACACCGTCCGCAAAGGCGAACTTGCGCAGCAGGATGACGTCGTATGCTTCGATGCGGCCCTTGCCGGCAATCACGCATGCCGGGAAGGAAAAGCGGTGCTCGCTCATCCTGGCTCTCCGTTCGATCCTGGAACTCGAAGAGCCGTCTTTGGTTCAGTCCCGGCGAGGCAGACGCGAAGCGCGGTTAACCGCTGCTGCCTAGGCCGGTCGCGCCTGCTCCAGCTGTTTCGTTCTGACACGTTCGCGCCAGATGATGAACAGGCCGGAGGCGACGATGATCGCAATCCCCAGCCACTTCGAAGCGGTCGGGAAGTCGCCGAAAAGCGCATAGCCCAGCACGGTCGCGGAAATGATCTCGAAATACTGGAAGGGAGCCAGCAGCGACAACGGCGCCATGCGGAAGGCGCGGACGACGAGGAGATGCATGTAGCCGGAGATCGAGCCCAGCGCGATCAGCAGCACGAGGCCGAGGCTGGAGGCGGGCAGGGATGGCACGAAGTCCGCCTGGCCGCTGCGGCTGCCTACAGCGAGCGCAATGGCCATGAAGCAGGTGCCGCCCAGGCCCGCCATAACCTGCATCACCAGCGGCGAGTCGGCATCGCCGATGGCGCGGTTGAGGAACAGGTAGAGCGTATAAAGAAAGGCGCAGGCGACGGGCAGCAGTGCGGTCCAGCCGAAGATGGCGTAGCTCGGCTGGATGACGATCATCGCGCCGCCGAAACCCACCAGGATGGCCAGCCAGCGGCGCCAGCCGACCCTGTCGCCCAGGAAGAGCGCCGACATCATGGTGAGCATGAAGGGCTCGACAAAATAGATGGCGAAGACGTCCGCGAGCGGCATGTATTTGACTGCCGCAAAGAACATGAGGCTTGCCGCCGCATGGATTGCGCCGCGCAGCAGGTTCATCCAAGGACGCCTGGCATGAAACATCTGGCGGCCCACAAGGATCGCCAGGGGCAGAAGGCAGACGAACTGGAAAAAGAATCGATAGAAGGTGACCTGGGCCGGCGACATGGCCTCGAAGGTAGCCATGTATTTCGCAATGGCGTCCATGACCGGCAGCACGATCATGCAACCCGCCATGATGGCTATGCCCTTCAAGGGGTTATCGGATATCGGCTGGGGCAAGGGCACAGTCCTTCAAGACAGCGCTTCTTCAAGCACAGCCTCATCGGCGTCACAAGCGCAGCAGGTCGCCTGGCAGTCGCGTTCCGGAAAAAAGGCAACAAAAAACCCGGCCGAAGCCGGGTTAATTTGGTGCGGTCGAGAAGACTCGAACTTCCACGTCTTGCGACACAGCGACCTCAACGCTGCGCGTCTACCAATTCCGCCACGACCGCTCCTGGTAGAACCGACTTGCGCCGGCGGGGGTGCATGTAGCAAAAGCATTTGGGGTGCACAAGGGCGCCATGACAGATTTTTGACCCGGGCCGACATTCAGTGCCAAAGCACCTATATATCTGTGCAAAGCAGCGACCAACCTGCTGCACAGCCTTCAAATTGCAAGAAGATCCACCATGCTGACACGCACCGAACTCGAGCTTTCCATGCTGCCGCAATCCGGTTCGCCGCCGGTGCGCTGGCGAATCTCCGATCACCTCGTTCCTTATGAGGAGGCGGTGGCTGAGATGGAGCGTGAGGTGGCGGCTATTGCCGAAGGGCAGGCGGACGAACTCGTCTGGCTCGTCGAACATCCACCGATCTATACGGCCGGCACCAGCGCTGACGTTTCCGACCTGATCGAGCCGGATCGCTTTCCGGTGTTTTCCACAGGCCGCGGAGGCGAATACACCTATCACGGTCCCGGCCAGCGGGTCGCCTATGTGATGCTCGACCTAAAGCGTCGCCGGCAGGACGTGCGCGCCTACGTGGCCGCCCTCGAGCAACTGGTGATCCGCACGCTCGACATGATGAGCGTTCGGGGGGAACGCCGCGAGGACCGCGTGGGCGTCTGGGTGCGGCGGCCGGAAAAGCCGGTGCTGCCGGACGGATCCATGGCGGAAGACAAGATCGCTGCCTTGGGCATCCGGTTGCGCAAGTGGGTGAGCTTCCATGGCCTGTCGATCAACGTGGAGCCGGACCTGTCTCATTTTTCAGGCATAGTCCCTTGCGGAATTTCCGCCCATGGGGTCACCAGCCTGGTCGATCTTGGGCTGCCGGTGATGATGACCGATGTGGATATGCGGCTGCGAGAGGCCTTCGAGGAGATCTTCGGCGCCACCGTGTCGGAAAGCGCCTGAGGTAGCCCGGTGACAGGCGTGACGATCAAGAAGCGGCCGATCGGGGCGGAAGCCGTGATTGCGCGGTTTGGCCGCCCCCAGCTGCGCAGTGAGACAGGCGGGAGCCTGGATGTGGCCACCGGCGCGTCCGAGCCGGGATTTGACCCGCTCGACCTCCTTTTCTCTTCGCTTGCAGCATGCCTTGTGAAAAGCGCGCGGATCTCTGCCAGCCGCCTCGGACTGATTGCGCAGTTCAGAGAAGCGCGAGCGCATGTCACGGGCGAGAAGAGCCCGGAGGAGCCGTTCCGGATCGAGCGACTGTCTATTGATCTTACCATCGACGGTGATCTGGACCAGACACAGAAAATGCAGATCTCCCAGATGGCCGAGGAGATCTGCACCGTCAGCAATACGCTGAAATCACCACCTGAGCTGGTGGTGACGATCCGCTAGTCTTCGTCCGGGATACCGGCGTCAACGCCTGCAAGGGTCAGCTTGTTGGTCACCTTGCGCACGCCGGCCATGCCCTGGATGCGGCGGGTGATGAGTCTCGAGGTATCCGCTTCATCGACCATGCCTTCAATCGTCACGTGCCCGCTGTCCACGTGGATGTCGATCAATTCCATTTCAACAGCGTCCATCTCCTCCAATGCATCATTGATCCGCTCTTCGAGATCGTCGGAATCTTCGAGGCCGATGGTGCCCGGCTTATCACTCAGTTTCTGTCTGGGTTCCTCACCGTCCGCATCGGCCTCATCGACCATGAAGCCGCCATTGCGACCAGTATCAGCCGAGGCGCCTTTTTCAGCGGGATCCGAGCCCGTCCCCGGCTGGTCGGCATAGGGCCAGCCCTCGTCAATGTTCTGGGTGTCGTAGTCGCGGAAGTCTTCCTCGCGGGAAATGTCGTCTGCGCCCTTCTTCGGTGTCATGGTCGTCTCCTGTCATCTCGCGGATTCCGGCGCCCAGGCTATCCGGGCAGCCGCGCTGGCTGGAGCATAGAACCCGGGCGATGGGGTTGCGGTTCCGTTGCACACCGAAGGAAAGGAGAGGCGGCCGACGTGCCTCAAGGATCGCTACGGCGAAGCCCGTCTTTCTCCCAGCGCCGGACAAGGCGTTCGCGCTTCAAACGGGACAGTCGGCGCAGCCAGAACATGCCGTCGAGCTGGTCGATCTCATGCTGAATGCAGACGGCGTGAAAATCCTCCGCCATCTCCTCGTGCGCGACACCTTGAAGATCCAGATAAGAGAGCCGGACCTGCCTCGGGCGCTCGACCTCCTCCGTCGCGCCGGGCATGGAAACGCTACCCTCCCTATGGCGGATGGTGTCGGTAGATGTCTCTAGGATCACCGGATTGACGTAGTAGCGGGGCTGCGACCAGTCCGGCAGTTCCAGCACAAAGAGACGCACAAACGAGCCGACGTGCGCGGCGGTGATGCCGACGCCGGGTGCTGCGCGCATGGTGGCATGGAGTTCGGCTGCGAAATCGGAGAGGGCGTCGTCGAAGACGGTGACATCCGTGCAGGGTGTCGCGAGACCAGGATCGGGGAAACGGAGGATCTTCATGGGATGCAGCCTGTATCACAAATGCCATCTCCCGCCACGGGTTTGCTTCTGCGGAGCCTGCAGGCCATGCCCGGACTGGACCGGAGCGGACATTTGCTCTAGCACCGGCACAGCGGCATAATGTCTGCGTCACGGTCTGCTATCTGGTTGTTGACGATCACTTTTACCGCCATTCTCTGACAGTCGGATGCGATCAGCGAGGGCCTTATGAGCGATATCGGCGAAGACCAGCGCCCCCGCACGATAAACGACGAAGCGCCAGCCCATATCTACACGGACGATGGCGCGATCCGGGGGTACTTCCTCACCCAGGTTACCACTGCGATCGCCAATCGGGACGTGGAGTTTCTCCGCCAGCATGTGGTCCGGCTGCATGAATCCGAACTGGGTGACCTGCTCGAGGCAATCCAGCCCGACCAGCGCATGGCGATGGTGCGGCTTCTCGGCAAGGACTTCGACCTCACCGCGCTGACGGAGGTGGACGAGGCCATCCGCCTTGAGATCATCGACCAGATGTCGAATTCACAGATCGCCGCAGCGATCGGGGAGCTCGATTCGGACGATGCCGTCTACATTCTCGAGGATCTCGACAAGGAAGACCGGGACGAGATCCTGGCGCAGCTCCCGTTTACCGAACGTGTCCGGCTGCGGCGCGCGCTCGATTATCCGGAAAGCTCGGCCGGTCGCCGCATGCAGACAGAGTTCGTGGCCGCGCCGCCGTTCTGGACGGTCGGGCAGACCATCGACTACCTGCGCGACCACGACGACCTGCCGGAGCACTTCACGCAGCTCTTCGTGATCGACCCCACCTTCAAGCTGCTCGGCGTCGTCGATCTCGACCAGATCCTGCGCAGCAAGCGCCAGGTGAAGGTCGAAACCATCATGCGCGAGACCAGCCATCCGGTTCCGGCCTCTATGGACCAGGAGGAGGCGGCGCAGCTCTTCGAACAGTACGACCTTCTGTCGGCTGCGGTGGTGGACGAGAACGGCCGCTTGGTCGGTGTGCTGACCATCGACGACGTGGTCGACGTGATCCAGGAGGAAGCGGAAGAAGACATCATGCGCCTGGGTGGCGTGGGCGACGAAGAACTGTCGGACAGTCTCGTCAACACCTCCCGGTCGCGCGTGCCGTGGCTGATGGTCAACCTGCTGACCGCATTCCTCGCAGCCTCCGTGATCGGCTTGTTCGATGCGACAATCGAACAGATCGTCGCACTCGCCGTACTGATGCCGATCGTGGCGGGCATGGGCGGCAATGCCGCCTCCCAGACCATGACGGTGACTGTGCGCGCGCTGGCGACCCGCAACATCGGCATTCACAATTCCTGGCGCATCATCCGCCGCGAGGCGGGTGTTGGACTGCTGAACGGGGTTTTGTTCGGCATCCTGATCGGGGTAGTGGCAGGGCTGTGGTTCGACAACGTCAACCTCGGCGGGATCATCGCCACCGCCATGCTGATCAACATGATCGCCGCGGCCATTGCCGGCATCATGATACCGCTGCTGCTCGACAAGGTGGGAGCCGACCCGGCCGTGGCGTCCACGGTTTTTGTGACGGCCGTTACCGATGTGACCGGCTTCTTTTCCTTTCTCGGTCTCGCCACCTGGTGGTTCGGCGTTCGCTGATCCCGAAAAATTGACTGGTACGTAAAAGTCAATTAGGTTGTGGCGGATACGACAGGGATCGCTGGTGGACAGATATTATAGCATAACGGAACTGACGCGTGAGTTCGGGGTCTCGACCCGAACTCTCCGGTTCTATGAAGATGAGGGACTGATCCATCCCGAGCGCCGCGGCCGGACCCGGCTGTTCCGTTCTGCGGATCGCCGGCTGCTCCAGGAGATCCTGCGCGGGCGTCGCATCGGCTTCACGATTGCCGAGATCCGCGAAGTCATCAATGTCTACAAGGAGCCGCCGGGCGAGATCGGGCAGCTGAAGCTGATGATGAAGCGGATCGACGAAAAGCGCGACGAGCTTCGCCAGAAGCGCAAGGACATCGACGAGACCCTTCAGGAGCTCAACCATGCCGAAGAGGCCTGCCTGACGCGGCTGGCTGAAATCGGCGTCGGCACCTGACATCAAGTCCGATGCCGCTGCCTCAGGGCAGTTGCGCACCCATCGAACATTCTTCCGCAATCGCCTGGATCCGATCGTCCTGCGGCGGGATCGCGCCGGTCTGCATCGGCGTCATGAGCTGTCCGGCAATCAGCCTGTCGGCGGTGCAGCCACAGAAGCGCTGGCAGATGGCTTCCTCGCCGCCGGTATTCTCGCAGCTCATCTGGCAGCTTCTCACATAGCCCTGGCGCGGATCCGGCGGGGGGGCCGGGTGGACCAGCGAAAACAGATAGACAAGACCGATCAGGATAGGCTGGTGCAGAAGGTAGACGGCGAGGCTGTGGCGCCCGGCCTTCGAAATAAGGTTGGGGTTGGTCTGCAGGGCAGCAAGTTTTTCTAGCCAACCCCGGCGCATGGCGAGCTGGGTGAAGGCGATGCCGGCCAGGAGCGCTGCCAGCCAGGGAAACAGCGGGACGTAATCGTTCGACCGCGGCGGCGTGTCGGCAAAGCCGAGCCAGCTGAGCAGGCGGGTGTCGAACATCGGATGATCGAGGCTGCCGGGCGCCAGACTGTAATCGGCCACCATGGCCGCCACGATCAGAAGCGCCGCCAAGGCGGTGACGCCGAGCGGCAACCGCAGGAAAGCCAGGCCGATCAGACTGGACACGGCAATATTGTGCAGGATGCCGAAATAGATCCATTCGGTCGGGAAGGCGATGAAGGTGGCAATGCTGATCGCCAGAGCCGCGCCGGCGACCATGGCAAAACGCTTCCAGAAGGACTGCCAGCGGATCTGCGGCGTGTGGGCAAGCACCAGGCCGACGCCGGCGAGGAAAAGGAAGGTGCTGGCGATGGAGCGGGCGTAGATGCGGAAGAAGCCCTGGGTCGCCGTGCCGGGGTCGACATAGCCGAAGAACTCAAGATCCCAGGTGAAATGATAGGTTGCCATGGCGATCAGGGCGACGCCACGCAGTGTATCGATCAGAGGAATGCGCGGGAGCTTCTGAGAGGGCGGGATGGTTTCGGCAGGGGTCACGAAGGGTCTTTCAGCTTACTCGATGTCGCGATCCATGATCGCCAGCCGCGCCTCGGAGAAATACTGACGGCGGGTCAGGACAACGATGACGATCAGGGTCATGGCCATGAACATGTAGGGGCCTGCGAACCAGCCAAGATAGCCGATCGACAGGAAGATGGCACGCAGGCCGGCGTTGAAATTGGCAGCCGCGATGGTGTTCATCCGGATGACCTGGTCGGCCGCGCGCTCGGCTGCGGCCCGGTCCGCCTCGGCATCCATTGTCATTGGCAAGCCGCCGAAGAGAATGGTGCAGTAGTTGAACAGGCGGTAGGACCAGCCGAACTTGAAGAAGGCATAGCCGAACAGGAAGGTGAGGCCGGCGACCTTCAACTCAAAGGCGGTGCGCCCGCCATAGACCACATAGGGAAGATTGGTGAAGATGGCCTCGACCTTCTCCGTTGCACCGAGCAGTGCAAAGCAGCCGCCGATGGCGAAGATGGAGGTGGAAGCGAAAAAGGCGGTACCGTTCTGGAGACCGGCCATGATCTGCGTGTCGATCATCTTGAGGTCGCGTCGGAGCGAATTGTAGATCCAGCGCCTACGCCGTTCGGCCATGGCACGGTTGAGGCTGAGACGCGGGAGGAAACGGCCACCGCTGCCGGCGGTCAGCCAGGAATAGCCGCTCCAGAGGAGGGCAAACAGCGCGAGAGCAACGTAATCAGCGGTCGTCATGGGTCTTCCCGGATTCGGAAACCGTTGGCGTCCATTCCCTCATGATCGGTTTCCGCTGTTCCGGCAAGTCGTCCGCTCTGGTAAAGCTCGCCTTTCCCCTCTATCTGGTGGTGATGTCGCGGGGATGAAACAGGATGTCGGGCTGCTGCTCGATTATGCCCACCGCCTGACATAGGCTTGCCGATCACAACAGCGCTGCGTGGAATTGATGTTTCTATCCGTTTTCGACGTCTTCAAGATCGGCATCGGCCCTTCGAGTTCCCACACCATGGGTCCCATGTCGGCCGCCAACCGGTTCCTGGCGCTTCTTCTGTCCAACGAGTGGCCGCGTCCAACCGGCGCCCATGTGGCGGCCCTTCGGGTCAGCCTGCATGGTTCGCTCGCCTTTACCGGGATCGGCCACGGGACGGGCAGGGCGGTCATCCTCGGGCTGATGGGCGAGGTGCCGCAAAGCGTCGATCCGGACCGGATGGATGCGATCATCGAGACCGTCGAGCGGGCCGGGCAAGTCACGCCGCCGGGACATCCCGCCTATCAGTTCCAGCCGAAAACCGACCTTATCTTCGACAAGAAGCAGCCGCTCCCGGGGCATGCCAACGGCATGAGTTTCTCGGCACTGGACCGCGACGGCCGCTTGCTCGTCAAGCGGATCTACTACTCGATCGGCGGCGGCTTCGTGGTGACCGATACCGAACTCGAGGCGATGCGGAGCGCTAAGACCGCGTCATCCGATGCCCGGGTGCCATTTCCCTTTTCGACCGCCAAGGCCATGCTCGAGATGTCCCGCGGCTCAGGCCTCACGATCGCGCAGATGAAGCGCGCGAACGAAGAAACCAAGATGAGCACGGCTGAGCTGGACGAGGGTCTCGACGGGATCTGGAATGCCATGACCAGTTGCATCGATCGTGGGCTTAAGGTGGACGGCATCATGCCCGGCGGGCTGAAGGTTCGTCGGCGGGCGCGGGCCATCCATGACAAGCTCAATGAGGAGTGGCGCAGCAACAGGCTGAACCCGCTTCTTGCAAACGACTGGCTGAGCGTCTACGCCATGGCCGTCAACGAGGAGAATGCCGGCGGGGGCCGAGTCGTGACGGCGCCGACCAATGGCGCTGCCGGGGTCATCCCCGCCACGATCCGCTACTACCTGCACTTCCACGAGGATGCGAGCCGGGAGGACGTGCACAACTTCCTTCTGACGGCAGCGGCCGTCGGCGGCATCATCAAGCACAATGCCTCGATTTCCGGTGCCGAAGTGGGCTGCCAGGGAGAAGTCGGGTCTGCGGCTGCCATGGCTGCCGCAGGGCTTGCCGCGGTCATGGGCGGATCCCCCGAGCAGATCGAGAACGCGGCCGAGATTGCGCTGGAGCATCATCTTGGGATGACCTGCGACCCGGTTGCCGGCCTGGTGCAGGTACCCTGTATCGAACGCAATGCGCTCGGAGCGGTCAAGGCCGTGACCGCGGCCTCCCTGGCGCTCAAGGGTGACGGAACGCATTTCGTGCCGCTCGACGCCTGCATCGAGACAATGCGCCAGACGGGCAACGACATGAGCGAGAAGTACAAGGAAACCTCGACGGGCGGCCTTGCCGTCAATGTCGTGGAATGCTGAAGGTGTTCCACGCTGTGGACAGGTGCCGTTGAGACGGACCGGGGCTTGACCTGCAGGCCCGAGAGGTCTTGAAGACAAAGCCATGGCTCTTCATCTCATCAAGCTCTGCGTCGGTGCCGAATCGCTCGAGGATCTGCGCGGCTGGGTTTCGGAACGCTCGCTCGTGGCCATGGCTGCCGGGCTCGAGCCACACAGCAGCCACGTCACCCGCATGGTGCCTAAGCGCGCCGACGAGATTGTCGGCGAGGGATCGCTCTACTGGGTGATCAAGGGGCAGGTGATGGCGCGCCAGAAGATGCTCGACATCAAGACGTTTACCGGCGGTGACGGCATCCAGCGCTGCGAGCTTCTGCTCGGGCCCGAGGTGATCGAAACCGTGCCGCAACCGCGGCGGCCATTCCAGGGGTGGCGCTATCTGAAGCCCGAGGAGGTCCCGCAGGATCTCGGCAGCCTGGGCGATGGCATGGGCCAGATGCCGGAAGAGTTGCGGCGAGAACTCGCCGCACTCGGCCTTTTGTAGGTTTTACCGGAGCCTCATGCGCACCGGTGCTCGGCCGCTGCGCTTGGACAGGTGGAGGTGGATCTGCGCATCCGGCTGCGAATGCCGCCAGGCGCGCGCGCCGTGGCTGAGAAGCATTGCCACCAGATCCTTGGTCTTCCCCTTCGAGCGGCTGATGCCGAGACCGGCAAGCCGCAGGGCTGCTTCGTGAAGCGGGTTGAGCGTGACGCCCCTTGCCCTGCCTCTGGAAGGCGACAGCAAGCTCGCCTCCACGCTGTTTTCATTCATTGCCATTGGAAACCCCGTTTACGCACTACAGTCGAGGATTTCGCCGCGCCTCATACACAGGCGCGACATGTATGTCTATTGATACTCACTCATCCGGTACCGCAGGACGACCTGTGCTGCGGGCGGACATTTCGTCCTACTGCATGGCGGCCCAGCAGCCGACGCCCTTCTTCTTGAGGACGCTGCAGGCCTCCGTTGCAGATTTCTGGTCGTCGAAGCCACCGAAGCGGGCACGATAGACCTGGCCGCCGTTGCTATTGAACGCGACCGTGAATGGTTTGGCGGAACGCAATACCTTTCCGCCTTTATCCTGCGCAGACTGCAGGAGATCGAGGGCCATCTTCTCGTTGGGAGAGACGCCGATCTGAATGACCCAGCCGGATGCGACGGGGCCCGCGAGCTTTGACGTGCCCTTGGTGGAAGCCGTGGTGACTTCGTCGATGTTGCCGCCTGCGACATCGGCCCGGATCCCTTCGCCCTTGCGCTTCGGAAGGTATTCCGGTGCTGGCGTAGGAACGGCAGTGTCGGTCACCAGTGCGGAGCTGACAGCATCAGCAACAGCGTCCTTACGGGCGGTGGAGACGGCGTAGGCCGAAGCGGTCGACGCAGCCTGCTCCTCGTAGCGGGCACCCGGAAGCGGACCGTTGCTGGGCAGATCGAGGGCTGCAAGCTGGCGAGCGTTCGACTGGGTTGCCATGACGCGTGGCTGCGGCGAAAGCGGTGCAGACGGAGCCGGTACGGAAGCACGTGGCCAGGGAGCCTGGGCGACAAGAGCGCCATCGCCACTGCGGGAGGCCTGCGGCAGATACTGACCGACCAGCTTGCGCATGGTAGCATCGCGGACGGCGCTGGAGCGGCTTCCAAGCACGACAGCCACGATGGAGCGGCCGTCGAGCTGGGCGGAGGTGGCAAGGTTGCTGCCTGCGGCGCGGGTGTATCCGGTCTTGATGCCGTCGACGCCCTTGACCGTGCCAACCAGCCGGTTGTGGTTGCCGATAACCTGGCGGCCAAAGTTGAAGCTGCGGATGGAGAAGTAGCCGTAGTACTGCGGGAAGTGCTGGCGAAGAGCCATGCCGAGACGGGCCTGGTCGCGTGCCGTCGTCATCTGCGCCGTATTGGGCAGGCCGTTGGCGTTGCGATAGGTGGTACGGGTCATGCCGAGCGCACGGGCCTTGCTGGTCATCATCTGCGCAAAGCGATCTTCCGAGCCACCGACGTATTCGCCGAGCGCCGTTGCCATGTCGTTGGCAGAACGGGTTACCAGGGCGCGGATGGCCTGGTCGACGGTGATCGCGCCGCCTGGACGGACACCGAGCTTGGAGGGCGGCTCGGATGCAGCATGCGCGGAGACGGGAACAGCCGAATCGAGGCTGATGCGTCCTGCTTCAAGCGCCTCGAAGGTGAGGTACAGCGTCATCATCTTCGTCAGCGACGCGGGATAGCGCAGGCCATCCGGATCCTCGGAATAGAGTACCTTTCCGGTCTTCGCATCGACGACGATGCCTGCGGATTTCGGATCAGCCTTCGCCGTCCCGACACAGACAGTCAATGCCAATGCAATGGTTAGGAAAAATCCGAGAAACTGCCCGGGAGCTGGTACGCCACCCTTGGGGAAGGACGTGGAGAACATGCTTTTCGACACTGCCGCACTCATCTTTGCATCACTATTGTACTATTTCCGGACGAACCCCCGTCACGACCGTTGAAAACCAATCTAGGGGAACAGCGTTACCAAGAGGTTTATGATGAACCGGATCTTTACGTCCGCGGTGGCAATTTAGCCGTTGCTGCGGGCGCCGGTTCGCTGCCGCCCAGATGCCCGGCGACAAATGATTGAACTGCGGCATCAATATGTTGCCAATCGCTCAAAAGCTGGCTCGAGAAGCGGTAAAGCACCGTCAGGTCCTCTCCGACCCGGATGTCCCGCTGGCAGTCGCCACTGGTCGGCTGCTCGCCCGCAACAGGCAGGAGGCAGCGCACCACATAGGGATCCGCGCCGGGGCGCGGCGCGGTAAGAACGACTTCACGCCCGTAGCCGCTGTCGCGGCGCAGGTGATGAAGGCTCAAGCCGAACTCTGCCGCCTGCGGCTCGCCCTCGAACAGGCGCGCGTAGATGGGTTCGAGCCGGCCGGACATGTCGCGGGACATTGTGCTTTGCGAGAGCTGCAGGAAGATCAGCGATTCCGGGTGGTTGACGTCATCGAAGCGGGTTTTGATATCCTTGCCGTAGCCGCGCATTTCGGGCCAAGCGAGATAGAGGTCGACCCTTTCCGCCGGTCCTGCGTGGCGCTGCTCACGGAAGCGAATGGTGTTTGCCGGGAGCGTCAGGCGGTCCTGCCCGATAACGATGCGAACATCCTGGGTATCGTCGGTGTGGCCCCCGAGAGCGATCCGCTGCCCGAGCCAGCGCCCGCCTATGCTCAAGGCCAGGGTCAGGACGATCAGGAAGAGGATGGCGGCAACGGCCCTGTAGAGAATACGGTTCGACAGCAGCGGCATCTCCGCTGCGTCAAAGGAAGGTGACAAGGGGCCGCCGGACATGACTGCGTTCCGATTCTAGGGAGGCTTCCGTGCTGTGCAAGTTTGGTACGGCGACTGAGCCCGACGCGCAGCTTGCTTCAAGGTTGGCGCGACATGGTTAATTTTGGGTGAAGGTGTCGGTGGCGTCACATCGCGCCGACATAAAAAATCCTGCACCCGGAGGGCGCAGGATCAAGAACTGGCATTGAAGACTGGATTACTGGCTGACGCTGCCGACGGCGATGGTGCGGCCATCCTGCAGCTTGACCCAGCGCGCCGGATCGTCGGTCGCCTGACGCTTCAGGTAGGTGTATTCCGTGTCCGTCCAGAGCATGACCTTGTTGCGCATGTTATCGAGGACGAAGTCGCCACGGTCGGTGCGAACCGTCAGTACCGCATGGCCTTCGCCGTTCGGCTGCAGGACGACGGTGATCAGCAGATCGGAGGGTGAGATCCCTTTCTGCATCAACATCTTGCGCTTCAGGAGAACGAAGTCCTCGCAATCGCCGACCGTGCGCGGGAAAGCCCAGCGCTCTTCGACGCCGTAGATTTCCTGGTCGGTCATCGGGGTGATGGCGGTGTTGACGGTGTAGTTGACGTCGAGAATCGTGCGCCAGCCATCTTCGGTCAGCGGCAGGGGACCGGCGTCCTTGTAGGTCGCGGCGCACTCGCTGACATAAGTCTTGCAGAACTCGTAGTGACCAATCGGTGGGTTGGCTCTCCCGATGACCTGCATCCCGGCGGAGGTCATGCCGAAGGAGGGTGCGGCCGCGCTGAAAGCGAAGGCAGCGGTGACGAATGCGAGGGCCAGTCCCTGGAGGTAATTCATTTTTTTGTCTCCCCGTTGTTGGGAAGACATTGCCAGAGAGATTTTGAGCTACCGCAAAATAGCGTAGTAAAATCAGAGGCTTATTATAATCAAACTTAGCTAAAATGCTTGCGCAGCTGGATATCTAAGCGTTAACCACAGAAGGTCGACGAGCCTTTTGGTCTGCGGTATCTGCAGCGCCGGATTTCTAGGATCAAGTATCTGAATCGGCTTATGTATTCCGCTTGGGACCCGCTTCTCATGGGGTGGCGAGCTACGAGCAACACGGATCGACGACAAGGGCCGGACGCCACAAGCCGGGTCCGACAGCGCCCGAAAATGGCAGGTCGCCACGACAGGCTCTAAAAAAAAGAATCTCAAAAAGAGACAAAGTGTGCCGCAGCCGGTCGCGGCGCAGATACGAAAAAGCCTGCTCGCAAGCAGGCTGAAAGCGTCGCTAATGGCGTGAGGACGTCAGTTACGGGACGGCTAGAGAAATTCCGTGAGAGCTTCGCGCGATTGGACCGCGTTGAATTCGATCGCCACGCCTTCGAGGAAATGGCGGACGACGCGTCCACGCATGTTGCCAAGCCGGACTGCCATTCCGATCGACGGGCGCAGGTCGATATCCACGGCCGCACCGGACAGCGAAAGATCGACGATCTTGCAGGAGTGAGTGCTGCCATCGTCCAGCGTCAATTGAGACAGCGTGTTGCGCGGCGTCAATCGGTCGTGGCGCCGGTCCTCGGGCAGGCCGAGTTCGTGCTTGTTGGCAGTCCAGATCAACTGGGCGGCGAGCTTCTCGCGCTTCCGCTCCGTGGCGTTGATCGTCATGGTGAAACCGGCGTCGTCCAGGGCAACGGCCTTGCCTTCGAGGCGGCCGATCTGATCCAGATAGGCGACAACCCGCTCATTAATGCGCGGACGGCCCACGCAGGAGACGCTCACGTCGCCCGGAGACATTTCATACGCTGTGCACGGAAATTCCTCGTGCGAGGCCAGCATCAGACGACCGGCAATGTTCACCGACACGCGCTGGAACGAGCGCGGCGGGGACACAGCTTGCGGCGACGTCCGGGCTGGTTGGAACGAGTACATGCGAGCATCTCTCGGCTGGGCTAATCTTCATCATAGGGGAAGGGGGTTAAGATGAAATTAAGACATAGCCTCGCGCGCCGCCGATGTGCGCGTCAGCAGCCTCAGGAAGGCCTGCCGGCGCTGAAATTTGCAAGGGACAACAGCCTCCAGAGCACGGACGTTCCGGACGGCCTGTCGTTCTGCTCCTCGGGTGTTTCGGCGCCATCCCTTTCGAGGAAACTCCAGTTCTGCAGCACGAGGCCTTCGACCGGTAGGGCAGACAGCGGAAACGCCTTGCCGGCCTGCGGCACAAGGGCGCCCAGCGTCCGGTCGCTTGACCCGGTGCCCGAGCGGACCGGCAGAAGCAGCATCTCGTAGGGGCGGACGTGCTCGAAGCCCTGCGCCTGCACGTCGAGGAGGGCGGGACGCTCATTGCGGATCACGGTGCGGCAGATGTCGAGCGGCTGCATGCTTTCGCGTGCAGACCAAAGTTCGCGGAAAGATCGCCCCTTGAGTTCGCAGCCGAAGAGATCGCAGATGCGGGTGCCGGCAAGTCTGAAGATCGCATCGCCCGAGCCTTCCAGGGTGCTGTCGTCGATCTGGGCAGCATCGGTGTCGACGACAATAAAAAGGTGCGGGAGGAGACGACGCAGGACCATGGGGTCGATATCAGTTCTCAGGGGAGCGGGCTGGTCGCCGCACAATGTGATCCAATAGTCGAAGATTTCCCTGCTGGCTTGGTTCCGCATATGCGCTGCTCTGCTCCATTCCAATACATCTCGGGCCTTTCGGACGACCTGAACCTGTTGCGGAGCGAAAATCATGCCGTGAACGCGGGGTTATGGTTAAAGCGGCGTTGTTTGTCGTCATAGTGGCCGACAGGCCGCAGTGACGGAACGCTGCGCGCTTTTCTTCGGCACCGCGCTGGGCTAAGGCTTGGCCCATGACACGGGAGCACGACAGCATGAACGAGGGGCCGGACGTGACCGATGATGAGGTCGAGCGTCGGGAGACCGAGCGACAGGCGGAGCAGGAGGCATCGCCCCCGATCTTCAACATGCCCCGCAGCCTGGTCGTGACGCTGGGCCTGCTGTTCGTCATCTATGGGGTCTGGGCCTATCTCCTCGACGAGGACAGCCAATCTTATGTCGTGATCAATTTCGGCTTCACGCCGCTCCGCTACGTCTATCCGCTGATGGAGCAGAACCTGGAGTGGCTCTGGACACCGGTGACCTATTCGCTGCTGCATGGCAGCCTGGAGCATATCGGCTTCAACGCACTCTGGCTTGCGGCCTTCGGCGCGCCGGTGATCCGGCGTATCGGCACTCTTCGCTACGTTATCTTCTGGATGCTGTCGGCGGCAGCGGCTGCCTTCTTCCATGCGGGCCTACACTGGGGACAAGAGACCATGCTGGTGGGTGCCTCCGGCGTGGTTTCGGCGCTGATGGGAGCTGCCTGCCGCTTCGCCTTTCCCAACAGCCGCGGATACGACCGCATCGGCGGGCATCTCTATCCCCGGCAAACCATCCTCGGCGCCTTCCGCAACCGGACGGTGGTCATCTTCACCCTGATGTGGCTGTTCGGGAATGTGCTGATTGCGCTTGGTCTGCCGCTGATCGGCAGCGGCGTAGGCGAGATTGCCTGGGATGCCCACATCGGCGGCTTCCTGTTCGGTTTTCTGCTGTTTGGCCTGTTCGACCCGCTGCCGGTCGCTCCGGCCCGCGACACGGCGGCTTGATATCTTGTTGAGGGCGTTCTAAATTTTTGAGGCAGGAGAACTGCGCGTCGCCGATGTGGGGAGACATCGTGCGGCAGGTGGCTGAGGAGGAGAACACCATGTCGACAAACGTCAAAAGCATGCTGGAAACCAAGGGCCGCGAGGTCGTGACCGTGAGCCCCGACCGGAGCCTTCTGGAGGTCGCCCAGATCCTGAACGACCACAAGATCGGCGCTGTCATCGTAATCGGCATGGAAGACCGGATTGCCGGCATCTTCACGGAGCGAGACCTGGTACGGGCCGTGGCATCGGAAGGTGCAGGGGTGCTCACCCAGCACGTCAAGACCGCCATGACTACCGCCGTGCAGCGTTGCCGGGAAGAGCAGACAGTCGACGAGCTGATGGGAATGATGAGCGCCGGTCGTTTCCGCCACGTTCCGGTGGAAAAGGACGGCAAGCTGGCCGGCATCATCTCGATTGGCGACGTGGTCAAGGCTCGCATCCGCGAGGTCGAGACGGAAGCCGATCATATGAAGGCCTATATCGCCAGCTGACGGACACAGCCCGACGTCATCCAGGGGATTTGCGGCTAGACCGCAAAGACCTCCTGCATGCGCTTCAGCGCTGAGATCTGCGCCATGGTTTCCTGGTACCCGCGATCGATCGCTTCGCCTGCCCGGTGGAACTCCGAAAGGCCGATGTCGGCGAGACGCGGGTGCAGTGCCAAGTCCGGCGGATCGCCGGCAAGCCTTGCACGGGAAATGCGTTCCTGGATGATGTTGAAGGCCTGAACCATGGTTCCGGTCACGCTGACCCGACGGTCCGGTCGATTGCGCGGCGTGTCCAGCTGCTGGACGCTGGCATTGTGCTTGACAACGGCGGAACGGCCGAAGATCTCGTAGTTCAGGTTGATGGCGACCACGAGCGGCTGCTCATAGGCGCGGCAGACGGAGGTCGGTACCGGATTGACGAGTGCGCCGTCGACCAGAACGCGGTTGTTGCAAACCACCGGTTCAAAAATGCCGGGAAGCGCATAGGATGCGCGCAGGGCGGTGATGAGCGAACCGCTGGAAATCCAAACCTCGTGACCCGTGTGGAGTTCGGTCGCAACCGCCACGAAGGGTTTGTTCAGATCCTCGATCGACAGACCTTCCAGATGTTCCTGCATACGCTTTGTCAGCCGCATTCCGCCCAACAGCCCACCGCCGCCGATCGTCAGATCCAGCAGGCCCGCGATGCGGCGCATGGTGAGGGATCGTGCGAATTGTTCGAGCTCGTCCAGTTTTCCGGCCAGATAACAGCCGCCGACAAGCGCACCGATGGAGGTGCCGGCAATCATGCCGACCTCGATGCCGGCTTCGTCCAGAGCGCGCAACACACCGATATGGGCCCAGCCGCGCGCCGCGCCACCGCCCAGAGCCAACGCTAACTTTGCCTTCGGAGGCGGTGCAATCGCAACAGGCAGGGCCGGCGGGGTCATGTTGGGACCGCCAACATCCGCAGGAGCGTTCTGCCGATCGTTGCGATTCCTGCTCCAGTTCAGCATCGACAAATTTCCTCCGTGCCCACCGAGGTCGCACCCAGTATTTTAGCGCCTCACGTGGTTTCGAAACAGTTTACCTGGGAAACAGCGCCGGCACAGGGTGCGGATGCGCTACGAGGTCTTCCCGTCACTGTACACGGTCTGCGGATCAAAGTGGCGCTCATCATCGACAATTACGAGCGAGACCTTGTCGTCTTTGACGTCAACCATGCGATAGAAGCAGGAACGGCGGCCGGTATGGCAGGCGGCATCATGGCCGCTGACCGAGACCTTGAGCCAGACCACGTCCTGGTCGCAGTCGGTTCTCACCTCGTGGACAGTCTGGAGATTGCCGGAGGTCTCACCCTTCTTCCAGAGCTTGGCCCGGGAGCGGCTGTAATAGTGGGCAATGCCCGTTTCCAGCGTCAGCCGCAGGGCTTCCGCATTCATATGGGCAACCATGAGGAGTTCGCCGTCGCGCATGTCGGTGACGACCGCCGTCACAAGACCGCCCGCGTCGAAACGGGGCGTGAAGGCACCGGCGCCCTCCAGATCTTCCTTGTGCGGGGAGGGCGCCGCAAACTCAATCGTCATCGGGATACGCTCAACGGCTTCGGGTCAGGGAGAAGAACCGGGCCTGCTCGGCCGCGTTGGTCTTCAACTCGCCGGTGAAGGTCGTGGTCAGCGTGGTGGAGCCCTGCTTCTGCACGCCGCGCATCTCCATGCACATGTGTTCAGCCTCGATCATCACCGCGACGCCGCGGGGTTTCAAGGTCTCGTCGATGGCGCTGGCGATCTGGGCGGTCAGGTTTTCCTGGGTCTGCAGGCGGCGTCCGAAAATCTCTATAACGCGCGCGATCTTCGAAAGACCAAGCACACGCCCGTTCGGCAGGTAGGCGACGCTCGCCTTCCCGATGATCGGCAGCATGTGATGCTCGCAGTGGGAAAAGAAGGGGATGTCGCGCACGAGGACGAGGTCGTCATACCCTGAGACTTCCTCGAAGGTCCGGCCGAGCACCTCCTCGGGAGACAGACCGTAGCCGCCGAACAGCTCGCGGTAGGCCGCAGCGACGCGCTTAGGCGTATCGAGCAGACCTTCGCGCGCCGGGTCGTCGCCTGCCCACCGCAAGAGGACCTTTACGGCATCTTCAGCTTCCTGCTGGCTCGGCCGGGCGTCCTTGTCCGTTGAAGCCGGAAAATTCTTCACTATGGCATCCATTTAACGTCTCCTGATGCGGTTCAAGGCCGCATCCGACTGGCTTTGATCCCGTCGAGCCTGCGCTCTATGCAGCACCCCACCTCTTATCATTCGGCGTTATCTGCTCTGCAGAGCCTGTCTTTACAAGATATCCTAGTCTCAATTGCGCAGGATTTCGTAAAAACAGCCAATCTTGATGATTACGCGCCGAGGTCACATATATAGACGGTCAACCCAATCCGGTAGGCCGCAGCGATGGACGATGTGTTCATCTGCCAACGGCACTGCCGAAGCGAGCTCTTTATGGACGATATCTACAACAGCAAGATCCTTGAATTCGCCGGCAACATCCCATTGAGTGGCGCCCTGGCGGACGCGGATGCAAGCTCTGAGAAACATTCCAAGCTCTGTGGTTCCAAAGTACGCGTCTACGTGAAAATGGATCAGGACCGGGTGACCAATTTTTCCCACGAGGTTCGGGCTTGTGCACTCGGACAGGCCTCGTCGTCGATCATGGCGCGCCATGTGGTGGGGGCAACCGCCGAGGAGATTCGACGGGCTCGGGACGAGATGTTGGCGATGCTCAAGGACGGCGGCGAGGGCCCAAGCGGGCGCTTCGAAGACATGCGCTACCTGCAGCCGGTCAAGGACTACAAGGCGCGGCACCCGTCTACCATGCTGACCTTCGATGCGGTGGTCGATGCGATCGACCAGATCGAAGCCCAGACTTCCCACCCCGCTGCGGTGTGAAGCGATGTGCGACCAAGCCCCCCAACATCCAGGGGAGCACGACCACCGGACGAACGGCAAACGATCCCGTAATTGGGCGGGACCCTTCCGGTGGACGCCCGGTCGGCTGTTCGGCACCGGCCTGATCCGGTTCTACCAGCTCACCCTATCCGGCTTTGTCGGCAATGGCTGCCGCCACATCCCCACATGTTCCGAGTATGGCTACGAGGCGATTGCCCGGCATGGCCTGTGGCGGGGCGGCTGGCTCGCATTGTTTCGCGTGCTTCGTTGTGGTCCGGGCGGAAGCATGGGCCATGATCCGGTGCCGGTAGACCTTGGGTCGAGCCGCAAGGCGTGGATGCCCTGGCGTTATTGGCGCCGCTGAACTCTTCGGCAGCTTTACTAAAATCTCCGAAAGCACTATCAGCGAACCGTTGCTGGCCGGCCTATTCGGCTTATTGCCACCCACCCGCATTCGTTGGCGGGACTGGACAGGAGAAAGACATGTCCCAATCCGTTTTCCTTACATTTCCTGATGGCTCCGTGCGCGAGTACGATCCCGGCACGACCGGCCTTGCCGTCGCCGAATCGATCTCCAAGTCGCTGGCCAAGAAGGCTGTCGCTATCGCGCTCGACGGAGAATTGCGCGATCTCTCGGATCCCGTCGACAGCGGCAAGATCGAGATCGTCACCCGTACGGACGCCCGTGCCCTGGAACTCATTCGTCACGATGCCGCGCATGTGATGGCCGAAGCGGTGCAGGCCCTGTGGCCCGGCACGCAGGTGACCATCGGTCCTGTCATCGAGAACGGCTTCTATTACGACTTCAAGCGTGTCCATCCCGACAGCCGCGAAGACTGGCCCTTCACGCCCGACGATCTGCCCAAGATCGAAAAGAAGATGAAGGAGATCATCCAGAAGAACGCCGCCTTCACCAAGGAAATCTGGTCGCGCGAGAAGGCGCGGGACGTGTTTGCCGACAAGGGCGAGGCCTACAAGGTCGAGCTGGTCGATACGATCCCCGCAGGCCAGGACCTCAAGATCTACCGCCAGGGCAACTGGTTCGACCTCTGCCGCGGTCCGCACATGGTCTCGACCGGCCAGGTGGGTACGGCCTTCAAGCTGATGAAGGTGGCCGGCGCTTATTGGCGCGGCGATTCGACCAAGCCGATGCTGACACGTATCTACGGGACGGCCTGGGCCAGCCAAGAAGAACTCGACCAGTACCTGCATGTGCTGGCCGAAGCGGAGAAGCGCGACCACCGCAAGCTCGGCCGCGAAATGGACCTGTTCCATTTCCAGGAAGAAGGCCCCGGCGTCGTTTTCTGGCACGGCAAGGGCTGGCGCATGTTCCAGACGCTGACCTCCTACATGCGTCGCCGGCTTGCCGGCACTTATGAAGAGGTCAACGCGCCACAGGTGCTCGACAAGTCGCTGTGGGAAACGTCCGGCCACTGGGGCTGGTACAACGAGAACATGTTCGCGGTGAAGTCGGCGCATTCCTTCATCAACCCGGACGACAAGGAAGCCGACCAGAAGGTTTTCGCGCTGAAGCCGATGAACTGCCCGGGCCACGTGCAGATCTTCAAGCACGGCCTGAAATCCTACCGCGAGCTTCCGATTCGCCTGGCGGAATTCGGACTTGTTCACCGTTACGAAGCCTCCGGGGCGCTGCACGGGCTGATGCGCGTGCGCGGTTTCACCCAGGACGATGCGCATGTGTTCTGCACGGACGAGCAGCTGGCCGCGGAATGCCTGCGGATCAACGACCTCATCCTGTCCGTCTACGAGGACTTTGGCTTCCAGCAAGTGGTGGTGAAGCTCTCCACCCGACCGGACAAGCGTGTCGGATCGGACGAGCTCTGGGACCGCGCCGAAAATGTCATGATGCAGGTCCTCAATACGATCGAGGAGCAATCTGGCGGTCGCATCAAGACGGGTATTCTTCCGGGCGAGGGCGCCTTCTATGGCCCGAAGTTCGAATACACGCTGAAGGATGCGATCGGCCGCGAGTGGCAATGCGGCACGACCCAGGTGGACTTCAACCTGCCGGAACGGTTTGGGGCCTTCTACATCGACCACAACTCCGAAAAGCAGCAGCCGGTGATGATCCACCGGGCGATCTGCGGCTCGATGGAGCGATTCCTCGGTATTCTTCTTGAGAATTTCGCGGGTCACATGCCGTTGTGGATGGCGCCGATGCAGGTGGTCGTGGCCACGATCACGTCGGATGCAGACGACTACGGCCGGGAGGTCGCGGAATATCTGCGCGACGCCGGTCTGGTGGTGGATACCGACTTCCGCAACGAGAAGATCAACTACAAGGTCCGCGAACATTCGGTGACGAAGGTTCCGGTGATCATCGTCTGCGGCAAGAAGGAGGCTGAAGAGCGCTCGGTCAACATCCGCCGTCTCGGCAGCCAGGCTCAGACGTCGATGCCGCTTGAGGAAGCGCTGACCGCACTGACCGAGGAAGCAACGCCTCCCGACGTCAAGCGTCGCCTGGCTCGCAGACGCGTGGCCTGAAAATAGTTCTGACAGCGCCATGTCGGGCGCTGTCAGAAAGCTGTAACATCCGCGTGACATGCTATAGCGTGATGAAGGCGGATGTTTCCGCGGAGACTGAACTTGCGGTTCAAGGAACTATCCTACGCCAACGAGAGGGACCCGCGCCTGAAGCGCTGGTTCATCCGTTCCATCGAGGGGCTTTCCGGCCGCGACCGGTACGCCCGGCTCTACGATATCTGGCGGGCAGACATCGTCGGCAAGACCGACCGGGTTTTCGGCAAGATGCTGGACCTGATTGACGTGGAGCTGGACATCCGGGGTGAATGGCCACCGACGGTGGCCAACGACCGGCCCCTGGTGATCGTTGCCAACCATCCTTTCGGGATCGGCGACGGGATTGCCGTGCTGGCACTGGCAGAGCAGATCGGCCGTCCCTTCCGCGTGCTGATCAACAACGAGCTTCTCAAGGTGCCGGAAATGGCACCCTATTCGCTTCCCGTGTCTTTCGAGGAGACCAAGGAGGCTGTCGCGATCAACATGAAGACGCGGCACGAGGCATTGCGGCTGCTGAAAGAGGGGACGACGATCATCATCTTCCCGGCTGGCGGCGTGGCCACGGCGAAGAAGGGGTTCGGCAAGGTTGAAGACCTGCCGTGGAAGATCTTTCCGGCCAAGCTCATCCAGGCGGCACGCGCCGACGTGGTTCCGATCTATTTCGACGGCCAGAACGGACGGCTTTTCCATATCGCCAGCCGAATTTCGATGACCCTGCGGCTGTCGCTGCTGATCCGCGAGTTCAAGCGGCTGTCGGGCACGAAGATCACTGCGCGGGTCGGAAGCGTACTTGGCTGGGACGACATGGCCGGCATTCCGGATCGGAAGGACCTGCTCGTGAAGCTCTACGGCGCGGTCTTTGCGATGAAGACCATTGAGGTCAAACCGGTCAAGCGGTCGCGCCTGCTGCAGAAGGCCAGCTGACGGCCGTTAATCCTGCGGCTCGGCGGCATCCTGGCTGGTAGACGATGGATGTGCATCGCGCATCAGCACTTCTACGTCGGCGTTGCGACCGGCTTTCACGTTGAATTCCCGCTGGTAGATCTTGTCCTTGTTGCGCGCGATCGCAAGGTAATCGCCTTCCGCGAGCACCATGGACGGGAAGGCGCTGACACTTTCGCTGACCACGTCGCCTGCCGCCGTCAGCACCGACCAGGCCGTATCGGCGATGGCTTCTCCGCCGCCTTGCGACACAAGTTTGAGCGACACCTGGGCGGCCTTGTGCTGGAGAACCGCCTGCGTCATCTTTCCCGCCTCGACCTGGATATCGGCGCGCACCACGGCGTTCACCTCACCGTATTCGGAGACGATGTGATAGATGCCGGCGGCCAGGCGCACGATCGTGTTGGGCTTGACGTCGGACATGACCAGCGCCCTGTCGCCATTTTCCCGCACTTCAGAGGAATAGACGGAGAAGCTCAGCTGGGCCGGCGGGATGCTCTGGTCGGCACCGGCGACGGCGTTGAGGACGAAGCCGCCTGCATCCAGTATCAGCGTCTCCTTCGCCACATCGCCTTCCGTCGGAACGGTGATCTTCTTGGTCACGCCGGCACGGCCAAAGGCAACGTTGACGAAATAGTCGCCCGGCGCCAGCTGGAAGGCGGCGGAGCCACCGTTGGAGCTGGCAATGAGGGGGAGCTTGCCGTCCTGGCCGGCCACAGGGCTGAACACGCGCCAGGCGAGGCCGTCCTGCATGATCTCGCCGGCCGGCGTTAGCTTGGCCTCGAAGCGCACATCCCTTGCGGCGATCCCAGACGCGCCGGGGGCTGCGGAGAAGGCGTTGAGTTTCGGCATCTTGCTGGTGCTGTTCAGCTGGTGGAAACTGCCGAAGGCATCATCCTGCGCGGCAGCGCCCACACCAAGACCCACGCCAGCGCCGGTCAGGGTCAGGCCGGCAAGGATGCAGCGGGATAGGAAGCGGATAGCTGTCATGAGGTGATGGTTGACTCTGGATTTCCGAACAGCCACTTGAAGACCATGGCTTGGGCAATTTCAAGACCTCGCCGCCTTCTGCAGAACCGATTGAAAGCGTTCCCCATGTCAAACGACGTAAAACTGCTGGACTACCTGCGGGACAGACACTCGACCGCTGTTGCACAGATCAAGGAACCCGGGCCTTCGCAGGACGAGCTGGAGGGCATTCTCACCGCGGCGGCCCGTGTTCCCGACCATGGCAAGCTCGCACCCTGGCGGTTCATCGTCTATCGCGGCGATGTCTGCGTGAGCCTTGGCGAGGACTTCCTGCGGATCGCACTCGAGGACAATCCGGCACTGGCAGATGCTGCACAGGAGGCGGAGCGGACCCGCTTTACCCGCGGGCCGCTGGTCGTCGGGGTGATCAGCACGGCCGCCCCGCACGCGAAAATCCCGGAATGGGAACAGGTGCTATCGGCCGGCGCCGTCTGCCTGAACATGCTGATGGCCGCCAATGCGCATGGCTATGTTGCCAACTGGCGCAGTGAATGGATCGCCTACGACGAACGGGCACAGGCCGTGCTCGGCGTGCGACCCGACGAGAAGGTGGCTGGCTTCATTCACATCGGCTCCAGCGATTTTCCGATGCCCGACCGTCCGCGCCCGCAGCTTTCCGACATCGTGACCTATGCCGGTGGCAGCGAAGTCTGATGTTCTACCGCACCGACACGAATGCGCATGGTCTCAGCCACGATCCCTTCAAGGCGATCGTGGCGCCGCGGCCGATCGGCTGGATCGGCACGAAGGGCAGGGACGGATCCTACAATCTTTCTCCCTATTCCTTCTTCAACATCGTGTCGGACCGGCCGAAGCTGGTGATGTTCTCCTCCTCGGGGCGCAAGCACAGCCTGCGCAATGCGGAGGAGACCGGTGTGTTTACCGCGAGCCTTGCCAGCCGCAATCTCGCCCAGCAGATGAACGCATCGTCCGCTCCGGTCGACTATGGCGTCAGCGAGTTCGACCTGGCGGGACTGACGGCGCGGCTGGGTGAGATCGTGGACGCGCCATATGTCGCCGAGGCCTTTACCGTGCTCGAATGCCAGGTGACCGAGGTCATTCAGCCCAAGGGCCTGGATGGGGAGGACGCCGAATCAATCATGGTGCTGGGTCAGGTGGTCGGCATCCACATCTCCGAGCAGATTATTCGCAACGGGCGTATCGACATGGAACTGGCGCGGCCGATGGCCCGGATGGGTTACC
This sequence comes from Hyphomicrobiales bacterium, assembly GCA_900472675.1. Taxonomy (GTDB): domain Bacteria; phylum Pseudomonadota; class Alphaproteobacteria; order Rhizobiales; family Rhizobiaceae; genus Neorhizobium. The sequence continues at coordinate 249,569 of UCJA01000009.1, read as the reverse complement.
GCGACTACACGGACGGTGGATCCGACGTCTTCGAGATCACCCGCCCTCCCGGCGCCTAGTCTTTCTCCGAAAAGACTCTGTTGATGATTCCGATCTGGTCCGGGTGACCGGCGAGTTTTCCGGAAAAGCCATTTTCCCGAGATCCGACACATTCCGCCTGGAAGAGGTCCGCTCCGGTTTCCCCACAGGTCGTGTCAAGCGGCGCCAATCCTGCAGCCCGGGCCGCTATGACGATCTGCGCCCTTGCCATGCGCGCGACATCAGAGTCGCGATTCTGCCAGATACAGTGCGGGTCCAAGCCCAGCGCGAACAGGCGGGTGCTGCAGCGCTGGAATCCCTGTGCGGCCAGAAGGCCTGCCTCGTTGACCAGGGCGGCAATGGCCAGAGGCGGTCGGTCGAGTGCCGCTTCCTTTACCCGCAACACAACTTCGAGCTTCTGGACGTCGGCTGCGCCGGCCGCATTCGAGAGAAAGACCGTGGCCAGCCCTGCGTGCACGGCTAACTCTACTGCCTCATCAAAGCCGGGTGCGGATGCCGCGGGAAGACGGGCGGCACGCGAGCCTGCCGGACCCTCGTTTGCCCAAACCTGCAGGGCTGCCAGAAGGGCAGGGGCATCTCCAGCAGCTCTCAGGTCGACAATGGTGCAGTCAGCATCCGACTCGTCTGCGGCCGAGAGCTGCAACGGTGCAACAAGGAGCCAGGAGCGGGCAGGCGAGATGGTACCGACGACCGGTGCCTGTGGCTGTAGGACGGTGCTAAACGGGCCTTGAGTGCTGGGATCGGTCAGGGAGTGAGGCATGGTTAAGGAACGTGGTGAACCAATCTTAAAGGTTTGCGCCTTAGGTTAAATCCAGCCGGAGCTTTGGGTCTCCCGCATCTCTATCTGAGGCGCATTGTGATCGTACAGGCATTTCTTCGTTGGGCGGAAACTGCAAAAGCGGGGGAGCGGTCGAAGGCTGCAACCGCACTGGCGCAGGCCTTCCTGCGCCTGCCCGCCGGCAGCGAAGAGCAGCGCTCGGCGCTGCTGGGCATGACCTATCTTCTGGATGATCCTTCGCCACGGGTTCGGCTTGCGCTCGCCGAAGGCTTGGCGGATGCCGCCCATGCGCCGCGTGCCGTGGTCGTGGCTCTTGCGGAAGACCAGCCGGAGATTGCCTGCACCGTGATCGCCCGTTCGCCGGTTCTCAGCGAGTCGGATCTGGTGGATCTCGCAGGGCGCGGCGATGAGGTGATCCGAGGCATCGTTGCCTCGCGTCCGGCTCTTCCCCAAGGAGCAGCGGCGGCTCTTGCCGAAATCGGTGACGAAGGCGAGATCATCCTGCTTCTGGAAAATCCGACGGCGCTCGTGACGCGGTTTTCACTCCGGCGCATTGCGGAACGACTGGGTTCGGTTGCCGCCATCCGCCATCTCCTGCTCGACCGGGACGACTTGCCGGCCGATGCACGCCAACTGCTCGTTGAGCACGTCAGCACGGCTCTGGCCGGTTCGCTCCTGGTGCGGACGGCCCTTTCCCCGCGCCGAATCGACTGGATGACCCGCGAGGCGGAAGAGGCGGCGGCGGTGGCAATTGCGGGCATCGTCGGTCTTCAGGACATTCCGTCGCTGGCCGAGCATCTGCGCGTTAGCGGCCGGCTTACTCCCGCCTTCCTGATCCAGGCGCTGTGCACCGGCAAGGTGGATTTCTTTGCAGGCGCCGTGGTGGTCCTGTCGCAGCTTGACGAGCGGCGGGTGCGGCCGATTCTTGCCACCGGGCGGGGACATGCGGTGCGCGCGCTGTTTGAGGCCTGCGGCCTCAGTCGTCCGCTGGCTCTTGTGTTCGTGCAAGCGGTCCTGCTCTGGCGCCAGGCGGCTGCCGGCCGCAGCGTGACCAGCATTTCCAGACAGTTGCTCGAGACTTTCTCGCGTGTGCAGGTGGAGGATGCCTCCGTGATCGAAATGCTATCGATGATCGAGAAGCTCGAACGATCCGAGACCCGCACAAACGCCCGTGCTTTCGCGATCGACGCCTCGCTGGCTGCCTGACAGAGCTCTGACGTCTAAGCGTGTCGTTGTCGCAAAACCGCTGCACGGTTTTGCGCGACATGCTTAGCGGGCAAAGCGCTTCGCTACCCAGGAATAGCCATCCTCGACCAGGCGCACGGGCCTGGTCATGATCGTGCGGACCCCTTCGGTCGTCGGCAAAACATTGCGGACTCGCTCGATTGCCCGTGTCGCGAGTGACTGTTTTTCTTCCTCCGAGACATCGGCTGCCGGCGGTATCGGGGCCTGCTGGTCTGTGGCCACGGCGGTCGACGGAGCTGACGGTTGCATATCGGGCTTGGTCTGCGGATGCGGAACGTTGGCCGGACGCTTCGCCACCTCCGGGTTCTGGCAGACGGCAATGATCACCGGATACGGCGCGTTCGCATAGGACGGCAATTTTTCTTCCGAGACGGCGTCACACAAGGCAATCGTCGGCCAACGCTCGCTGGCGGTGGCGATATAGTGGCAGTCAGTGCCGCTGTCGTTGCAGCCAAGAATCGTCATGACGATCAGCACAGAATTCATTCACCGTCTCCCGGACCCGTTGCGACCGCCGTGCTGGCGATCGGGCATATTGCCGTGGAGAAGGGTATTCGCCCGCATTGGGACGGAATGAAGACGCGCGTTTCAGCCTATCGTTTCAGTTCCTCATCAAGTTGAGGAGGCTTTTCGGGTGACCGCAATTCCCAGCGTCAGGGCTGGACCGCTGCCGGGAAGCTCCGGCGTCGTTGCCTCTGCCTCGGCAAGTGTCACTTCCCGGATCCATTCACGCCAGATGGCCACCATCAATGCCATAAGCACCGGCCCGATGAAGAGACCGAGGAAGCCCATGGTCTTCACGCCGCCAACCAGGCCGAAGAAGGTGGGCAAGAAAGGTAGCTTGATTGGCCCTCCGACGAGGCGAGGACGTACGGTCTTGTCGACGATGAAGAGTTCCACGGTTCCCCAGGCCAGCAGGCCGAAACCCGCGACATAGTTCCCGTTGGCCACGAGGTATGCGGATACAAGGGTGAACGACAGCGGCGCGCCACCGGGAATGAGCGCCATGGCGCCAGTGATGACGCCGAGCGTTACGGGCGAGGGGACGCCCGCGACCCAGTAGGCGACGCCCAGCACGATACCCTCGCCGATGGCGATCAGGGTCATGCCGGTCACGGTGGAGCTGATCGTTGCCGGCACGATGCGGGAGATTCGCTCCCACCGCGATGGCAGGATGCGTTCGCCCAGCAGATCGATCTGCCGAGTGAAGGAGGCGCCGTCGCGGTAGACGAAAAACAGCGCGATCAGCATGAACAGCATGGTGAGGACGATATGGAAGGCGCCGTCTCCGGCTGCCACCAGGGCGCGGTAGATGTTGCCGATGTTGGCGCCGCTGACAATCTGGATCAATTCGCCGATGGAGCCCGGCGAGCCGATGTGGCTTGTCCACTGCAGCCCGAGCCATTCACCCCAAGGAAGGCTGGTGATCCAGACCGGGGGCGGCGCGCCGAAGCGATTGACTTCCGCGGCCCAGACGATCCACTGGCGCACTTCGCCGATCGTGTAGGCGATCGCGATCCCTATCGGGACAATCAAGAATGCCAGAATGAAGATGATGGCGAGCGTGGCAGCGATGGTCGTGCTGCCGCCGACTCGCTTCAGCAGCCTGCTGTACAACGGCCAGCTGGCGAAGCCGATGACGAGGGCAGCCAGAACCGGGACGAGAAAGCCGTGGAAGAAGTAGATACCAGCGGCCACAACCAGGACAAGAAGCCAGCGTGCAGCCGAGATCGGCGGAATCAACGCAATTCGTGTTGATGAGACAGGACCGAGCCAACGCGGTGGCTCCTTTGGTCCGTGGCGATCACTACTGCTCATCGGGTCTCCTGCCGCTCCCGTTTTCTACCGGGATATGGTGTATCAGGCCCGGCGGTACAAGCCTAATTCACGCATGCTAATGAAGGCTAAATACTTGCCCTCAGTCGCCCGGATAAGGTAGACATTAGCAACTGCGTCGACTGCGTTTCAGCTTCGGCCCTATTTTTCAACCTCCTGGAAGGCCTTTACAGACCTTGACGGAACCCAAGACCTTTTTGCCGGAGATGCCGGCTGAGGCCTGAAGGATCTATGTGATGCCCGATACTCGAGCGGTCGACCTCACAAATTGCGACCGCGAGCCCATACACATTCCTGGTAGCATCCAGGGGCATGGCTGCATCCTGGCTTGCGATCCCGGCGGATCGATCATCCTCCATTACTCAGCGAATCTTCCCGAGATGCTCGGGGTCAGCGGCGAGATCAACGGGCAGAGGCTCGAAGATGTGGTTGGCGGCGATGCGGCCCATACGCTACGCAACGCCCTTGCGACTTCGGATGACCCGGCGCGTCCGGCCTTGCGCCACGGCCTGCGGATGACGTCGGGCAAGACCTTCGACGTTGCCTTGCACCGATATGACTCCAAGGTCATCATCGAGTTCGAGCCGGCATCTTCCGACGGTGACCAGCCGCTGGAAGTGGCGCGCATGCTGATCAGCCGCGTCCGCAACATGACCAGCATCGACAAGCTGGTCGAGAGCGCTGCTCGGCTCATGTTTGCCATGCTCGGCTATGACCGCGTCATGGTCTACTGCTTCGAGCGGGACGGCGCGGGCAAAGTCGTCAGCGAGTACAAGCGTCGAGACCTCGAAAGCTTCAGAGGCCAGTATTTTCCGGCCAGCGACATTCCGAAGCAGGCGCGGGAGCTTTATCTCCGCAACACGATTCGCGTCATCTCCGATGCCAACGACAACCGCATTCCGATCGTCCCGGAATTCGATACGGAGGGCGTGCCGCTCGACATGTCCTATGCGCACCTGCGGAGCGTCTCGCCGATCCACTGCGAGTACCTGCGCAACATGGGCGTTGCGGCGTCCATGTCGGTGTCCATCGTGGTCGAGGGTGATCTCTGGGGGCTCATTGCCTGTCATCACTATTCCCCGAAGATCCTCTCCATGCCGCAGCGAGTCGCTGCGGAAACTTTCGGCGAGTTCTTCTCGCTGCACCTCAGCGCCCTGAAGCAGAAGCAGTTGCTGGAGGCGGCCACCCAGGCGCGGCGCTCGCTCGATCGCTTCCTGCAGGCAGCCTCCATGCATGCCAATATTCCCGATCTGCTGCGCAAGTCCCTCGGCGATTTCGGAGAGATGCTGCCCTGTGATGGTGTCGGCCTCTGGCTGGACGGTCGATGGAGCGGCAATGGTTCGGCACCAGCCGACCCGCTGATGCGGGACCTGGCTGACGCAGTCAGCGCTGTTGCTGGCGGCAGAACCTGGTCGACCAACGAGATTTCGCGGTCCTTCCCGAATTTGCCGATCTCTCCCGATGACGTCTGCGGGGTTCTGGCGATCCCGCTTTCGCAGCGGCCGCGCGACTATCTCTTCTTCTTCCGCAAGGAAGTGGTCCAGACATTGGACTGGGCCGGCAATCCCGACAAGTCCTACGAGACCGGTCCGCTCGGCGACCGGCTGACCCCTCGCAAGAGCTTTGCGATCTGGAAGGAAATGGTGCGCCTGAAGGCACAGCCCTGGAGCGACAGCGACCGGGAAGTCGCAGACGCCATCCGGGCCGTTCTGGTGGAGATCGTGTTGCACCACAACGAACTCCTGGCCGACGAGCGTGGCAAGGCGGACGTGCGCCAGCGGATGCTCAACGAGGAGCTCAACCACCGCGTCAAGAACATCCTTTCGGTGATCAAGGCGCTGATTGGCCATCCCGTCGATGCGGCGCGCAGCCTTCCTGACTACGTCAGCTCCCTCAAGGGGCGGGTGCAGGCGCTTGCCTTTGCCCACGACCAGGTCGTCAGGGGTGGCGAAGGCGGCGGGCTGAAGGATCTTCTCGACGCCGAACTGCAGCCGTACCGGGAGGGGGAACGCAAGGTCAGCCTCCAGGGCCCGAAGGTGTGGCTCGACAGCCGGGCCTTCTCGGTCATGGCGCTGGTCCTGCACGAGATGTCCACCAATGCTGCGAAATACGGCAGCTTGTCCGTGCCGGATGGTCGCCTCGACATCAGCTGGGGCGTTCTGCCGGGCGGAGACTGCGAGATCAACTGGGTCGAAACCGCCGGTCCCGCCGTCAAGCCGCCGGCGCGTAGCGGGTTCGGAAGCGTGCTGATTTCACGCAGCGTTCCCTTCGAGCTCGAGGGGCAGGCGGTGATCGGCTACCCGCCGGAAGGCGTCCAGGCGCGGTTCGTGGTTCCCGGCAAGCACCTTCACGCAGAGGGAGATGCGATTGCCTCCGAACTAACACCGGAAACGGCAGATCAGGCCCGCGACAACGAGATGCCGGCGCTTGCCGATCTCGAATTCCTGCTGGTCGAAGACCAAATGCTGATCGCGGCGGACGTGGAATCGATGCTGGCGGACCACGGTGTCTACCGGGTCACGACCACGCCATCTGTCGCCGACGCATTGCGGCGGTTGAAGGACTTTACACCCGACGTTGCGATTCTTGACGTGAACCTGGGCTCGGCGACCTCACTACCGATCGCCGAGGAACTCCTGCGCCGCCAGGTGCCGTTCGTATTCGCGACTGGCTACAGCGATCGATCGATCATTCCCGCGAGCTTCTCTGCTCCCGTGGTGCGTAAGCCCTACGAGGCCGGTGCGCTGATCGGTGCTGTCCGAAAGGTGCTCGGGGCACCAAACCCTGAACCAGCTGAGGCACTGAAAGAAAAGAGCGCGGGCTAAGTTAGCCGCGCTCCTTTTCCGGGTTCAGATATCGAGGTTTTCCGCGAAGGCGGCGCGATCCTGGATGAAGCGGAAGCGTGCATCCGCCTTGGTTCCCATCAGGTTGTCGACGGCTTCACGCGTGCCCTCGAAATCCACATCGTCGATCGCCACCCGCAGAAGGGTGCGGTTGGCCGGGTCCATGGTGGTTTCCTTCAACTGCGCCGGCATCATTTCGCCAAGGCCCTTGAATCGGCCAATCTCGACCTTCTTGCCCTTGAAGACCGTGTCCATCAGTTCGGCGCGGTGCGCGTCGTCGCGGGCATACACCGATTTTGCGCCCTGGCGCAGCACGTAAAGCGGCGGCACGGCGAGATAGAGGTGGTTGCCGCGGATGAGCTCCGGCATTTCCTGGTAGAAGAAGGTGATCAGCAGGGATGCGATATGGGCGCCGTCGACGTCGGCGTCGGTCATGATGATGACGCGGCCGTAGCGGAGATCCTCTTCCCGGTACTTGGTGCGGGTGCCGCAACCGAGGGCCTGGATGAGATCGGCAATCTGCTGGTTGGCGGACAGCTTTTCGCGGCTTGCACTTCCGACGTTGAGGATCTTGCCGCGGAGCGGAAGGATCGCCTGGTTCGCACGGTTGCGGGCCTGCTTGGCAGAACCGCCAGCCGAATCGCCTTCGACGATGAATAGCTCGGCGCCTTCGGCGGTGTTCTGCGAGCAATCGGCCAGCTTGCCGGGAAGGCGCAACTTGCGCACCGCCGACTTGCGGTTGACTTCCTTTTCCTTGCGGCGCCGCAGCCGTTCCTCAGCCCGTTCAATCACCCATTCCAGAAGCTTGGCTGCCTCGTTGGGGTTGCCGGCAAGATAGTGGTCGAAGGGGTCGCGCAATATGTTTTCGACCAGCCGCTGGGCCTCGACGGTGGCCAGCTTGTCCTTAGTCTGGCCAACGAATTCCGGCTCGCGGATAAACACTGACAGCATGCCGACGGCCGAGATCATCACGTCGTCCGTGCTGATTTCCCGGGCACGTTTGTTCTGCGTCAGCTCAGCATAGTTCTTGAGGCCCTTGGTCAGCGCGATGCGCAGGCCGGCCTCGTGCGTGCCGCCTTCGGGCGTTGGGATGGTGTTGCAATAGGAATGCACCTGCGGATCGCCACCGTACCAGGTGATGGCCCATTCCATCGCGCCGTGGCCGCCAGTCTTTTCCGTCCGTCCGGCAAAGATCTCGCGGGTGACGGTGAAGTCCTTGCCGAGTGTTGCGGCGAGGTAGTCCTTGAGGCCGCCGGGGAAGTGAAAGACCGCCTTCTCGGGCGTTTCGCCGCCTGGCGGCACAATGCCGGGATCGCAGCTCCAGCGGATTTCGACGCCACCGAACAGATAGGCCTTGGACCGTGCCATGCGGAAGATACGGCCTGCATCAAAGCGCGCATGCTCGCCGAAAATTTGCGGATCCGGGTGGAAGCGGACACGAGTGCCGCGGCGATTGTGAACGTCGCCGAGTTCCTCCAGGCCTGCCAGCGGCACGCCACGGGAGAATCGCTGCCGGTAGAGCTTGCGGTTTCGGGCGACCTCGACCTCGAGCAGATCGGAGAGGGCGTTTACCACCGAAACACCGACACCGTGCAGACCGCCGGAGGTCTCATAAGCCTTGCCGTCGAACTTACCGCCCGCATGGAGCTTGGTCATGATGACTTCGAGGGTGGACTTGCCCGGCACCTGAGGGTGGTTCTCCACTGGGATGCCGCGTCCGTTGTCGCTGACAGTCAGGAAGCCTTCCGCATCGAGGTGCACGTCGATGAAATCGGCGTGACCGGCGACGGCTTCGTCCATCGAGTTGTCGATGACTTCGGCAAACAGGTGATGCAGCGCCTTCTCGTCGGTGCCGCCAATATACATGCCCGGCCGCATCCGCACGGGCTCGAGGCCCTCCAGAACGCGGATGGATGAAGCGCCATATTCCTCACCGGGCGCCGCCGGGGCACCAGAGGAGCGTGGCGTCGCCGGTTCCGGCTTCAACGCGGGAGCCGGTTCGGCTGGCTTTGGTACGGGTGGAAGATCACCGAAGAGGTCACTGTTGTCATCCGTCGGCTGTGCCGTTAGTACCTGCCGAGGTGCGGAGGAAGATGCCATACCCATCTCGTGCTGTTTCGAATCATCGCCGATTCTGCCAGAAAGCTGGCGGTATCGCGATGCCCGGGGGGAAAAAGGGTGTGTTCGAGGAATGCGTCGTGCGGCCTGCAATGGCAAGGCGGCACGACGGTAGTAAACGGGTGAAGTGCCGCATGTCCACAGCTGATTTCATCCGCCGCCTGCTCGCAGCCTGTCTGCTGGTCTCCTTCGCCGGAGGCGCTGTGGCGGACGACGGGCCGATCGCGCCCTACAAGGACGACCTGTTCTCCTCCATGGCGGTGCTGCAGTCGGCAGATGGCGGCGCCTTCAAGGTCATCGACTACCAGGAGATGCGCGATATCAACGGACGCGACCGGGAGCCGGAGCGACGGGTCAAGGATGACTATGTCTCGCTCGGCGTGCGCCGTGTCCAGGAGAACCAACGGCTCCAGATCAACGGCCGAGCGCTCGATGTCACCAGGACGGGACAGGAGAAGGGTGGCGCGTTTACGGTGATCTTCATCCACGGACGCGGCGGCGACCGGCGGCTGGGCGTCAACGATTATACCTTCGGTGGCAACTTTAACCGCCTCAAGAATCTGGCCGTCGGCAATGGCGGGACCTATTACTCCCCAAGCGTCACCTCCTTTGACGACAAGGGCGTGTCCGATATCGCCGCGCTTGTTCGCTATGCCTTCGAACAGTCAGGTGGTCGCCCCGTGGTGCTCGCCTGCGCCTCCATGGGCGGCTTCATCTGCCAGGGTATCAGCCGGGATCCGGAGACCGTGCGATACCTGAAGGGCATGGTGCTGCTGGGTGCCCCGCCGGATCCACAGCTCTCGACCACGCCACTCGCCAAGCAGAAGCTGCCGATCTATTTCGCGCACGGCAGCGCCGACAGCGTCTACAAGGCCGGAGACCAGATCACCCTGTTCCGCAAGTTGCTGAAGTCAGGCTATCCTGTCCGCTTCACCCTGTTCCAGACGGGAAGCCACGGCACGCCGATCCGGATGGTGGACTGGCGTGAGGTGCTGACCTTCCTGTTGACCAACAGGAAATAGCGTCCGAACCCTCCGCCGCCGGAATGGCGGCTTCAACCGATTGAAAGGCCGCATTTGCTGCGGCGTCGTGTGCCCGGGCAGGCTCAGCACGTATGGCTGCTGTCGCAAATCTGCAGCAAAGCCTTGAAAAACGGTTGTTTTCCTGCGTACCAATAGGGCAGGGACATCCGCGGCAAGTTCGCCGCGGGCGCGGCAATATCACTAAGAGCCGCGTGATGAGGAGAGGAACAGCAATCCATGACGCCAGACGTGCGGCCGCTCGTTGCGGGTAACTGGAAGATGAACGGCACACGCCAGTCGCTCGGTGAGATCAAGGCCATGGCCGAGGGCATCGACGGGCCGTTGGCGGAGCATGTGGATGCGTTGATCTGCCCGCCGGCCACGCTTCTTTACGTCGCCACGGCGCTTTGCACCGACAGCCAGCTGATGGTCGGGGCGCAGGACTGCCACCATGAGGTCCAGGGTGCCCATACCGGTGACATTTCAGCCGAAATGATTGCCGACTGCTTCGGCACCCATGTGATCCTCGGTCACTCCGAACGCCGAACGGATCATCGCGAGACCGACCAGATGGTCCAGTCCAAGGTCGAGGCCGCGCATGCGGCCGGCCTTACGGCCATCATTTGCATCGGCGAGACCGGCGACGAACGAGACTCTTATGAAACGCTCGACGTCCTGATGCGGCAGATGTCTCATTCCATTCCGGACGGCGCCATGGCGGACAATACCGTGATCGCCTACGAACCGCTCTGGGCGATCGGAACGGGGCTGACGCCGACGCCCGTCGATGTCGCGGTCGTTCATGCCTTCATCCGGGCGGAGCTCGTGCAGCGGTTCGGTGCGGAAGGCAAGGTCATGCGGATCCTTTACGGAGGCTCCGTCAAGCCGAGCAACGCGCTCAGCCTGATGAGCGTCGACAATGTCGACGGCGCGCTGATCGGCGGCGCCAGCTTGAAAGCGTCCGACTTCCTCGCCATCTACTCGGTCTATGAAGGGCTCGTGGCCTAAAGCGCGCATGGGGGCTTGGAATGGCGCCAACCCTCATGTAAAGAGCCGCCAAACATCTTTGATCGCTCCGGCAAGGGGCTGGGACACTATTTCATGCAGACTGTTCTGATCGTCATTCATCTCATGATCGTGCTGGCACTTGTCGGCGTGGTGCTGATCCAGCGTTCCGAAGGCGGCGGACTTGGCATCGGCGGCGGATCCGGCTTCATGTCGGCTCGCGGAACGGCCAATGCGCTGACCCGCACCACCGGCATACTGGCGGCACTGTTCTTCATTACCTCGCTCGCTCTGGGCATTCTGGCGCGCTACGAGTCGCGTCCGACGGACATCCTGAACCGGATCCCGCAGAGCCAGCAGGGGCAGGGCCAGGGCATTCTCGACCAGCTCGGCCCGGCAGCAACGCCGGCGCAGCCGACCGGCAACGGCGTTCCGTCCGATTCCGGCGCAGCCGCTCCGGCGCCCGCAGCACCGGCGACAGGTGCCGCACCGGCCACGGGTGCAGCTCCTGCAACCGGGACAACTCCGGCAGCGCCTCAGCCAGCCGCACCGGCCGGCGGTGTCCCGACCGGCCAGTAAGGTTTCGGTCTGATCTTCAAGCTCCGGCAGGCCAAAAGCCTGCCGGTTTTCTTTTGGGGCGATCCCACCATCCACAGGCTTTTGTCCAACGTGACAGATAGTGCTGGCGGAATCGCGAATGACAAGGTAACCGGTGACTCCCATGGCGCGATATGTATTCATCACTGGCGGCGTGGTTTCCTCTCTTGGCAAGGGAATTGCGGCCGCGGCACTCGGTGCACTGCTGCAGGCCCGGGGATACCGGGTCCGGCTTCGGAAGCTCGACCCCTACCTCAACGTCGATCCAGGCACGATGAGCCCGACCCAGCACGGGGAGGTGTTCGTAACCGACGACGGAGCGGAGACGGATCTCGATCTTGGTCACTACGAGCGCTTTACGGGTCGCTCGGCCACCAAGACGGACAACATCACCACCGGCCGGATCTACAAGAACATCATCGACAAGGAACGCCGCGGCGACTACCTCGGCGCGACCGTGCAGGTCATCCCGCACGTGACCAACGAGATCAAGGATTTCGTGATCGAGGGCAATGACGAGTATGATTTCGTCATCTGCGAGATCGGCGGCACGGTCGGTGATATCGAGGCCATGCCGTTCATGGAGGCGATCCGCCAGGTCAAGAACGACCTGCCGCGCGGAACAACGATCTATCTGCATCTGACTCTGATGCCATTCATTGCGGCAGCCGGCGAGCTCAAGACCAAGCCCACCCAGCATTCCGTGAAGGAACTGCAGGCGCTGGGCATCGCGCCGGACATGCTGCTGGTAAGGGCCGACCGCGAGATCCCTGAGGCCGAGCGTCGCAAGCTTTCGCTGTTCTGCAACGTTCGCCCGTCGGCGGTCATCCAGGCGCTCGACGTCGCCAATATTTACGATGTGCCGATGGCCTACCACAAGGAAGGCCTCGATTCGGAAGTGCTGGCTGCGTTTGGTATCGAGCCTGCGCCGAAGCCGCGCCTCGACGCCTGGGAAGAAGTCTGCAACCGCATCCACACGCCGGAAGGCGAGGTCACGATCGCGATTGTCGGGAAATATACCGGCCTCAAGGATGCCTACAAGTCGCTGATCGAGGCGCTGCATCACGGCGGGATCGCCAACCACGTGAAGGTCAAGCTCGAGTGGATCGAGTCGGAGGTCTTCGAGAAGGAAGACCCGGCTCCCTGGCTCGAAAAGGTGCATGGCATCCTGGTCCCCGGCGGCTTTGGTGAACGGGGTGCGCAGGGCAAGATCAATGCGGCAAAATTCGCGCGTGAGCGTCAGGTGCCTTATTTCGGGATCTGCTTTGGAATGCAGATGGCGGTCATCGAAGCGGCGCGCAATCTCGCCGGTATCGATACTGCGTCCTCGACGGAATTCGGTCCGACCCAGGAGCCTGTGGTTGGCCTGATGACCGAATGGCTGCGTGGCAACGAGTTGGAAAAGCGTTCGACGACGGGCAACCTTGGCGGCACGATGCGGCTTGGGGCCTACAAGGCGTCGCTGAAGAAGGGCACGAAGATCGCCGAGATCTATGGTTCGGCCGATATTTCGGAGCGCCATCGCCACCGCTATGAGGTCAACCGGGACTACAAGGACCGGCTTGAGAGCTGCGGCCTGGTGTTTTCGGGCATGTCCCCCGACGGTCTTCTGCCGGAAACGGTGGAGTATCCGGATCACCCATGGTTCATCGGCGTCCAGTACCATCCGGAATTGAAGAGCCGTCCGCTCGATCCGCATCCGCTGTTTGCGAGCTTCATCGAGGCGGCTCTGACCCAGAGCCGGCTGGTCTAGACCACGCCGTCTTTCAGTACAGCCTGCATGCGAACCCGGCCCCTCGGCCGGGTTTTCTTATTGCCGGGATGCCTGCCGATCACGCCGCTTGCGGCACGGGGCCCGTGTAGAGTGAACGCGGCCGAATGAGGCGACCGTGGAGCGCCTGTTCACGGGCATGGGCAATCCAGCCGACCGTGCGACCGATCGCAAACACGCCGGTGAAGGCATCGCGCGGAAAGCCCAGGGCATCCAGCAGAAGCGCCGTGTAGAACTCGACATTCACATCGAGCGGCCGGTCCGGCTTGCGCTCTTTGAGAATTTCCAGTGCCGCCCGCTCCACGGCGTCGGCCAGCGCCACGCGATCGGCATCGACTTTGCCGGCTTTCACGAGTGGCCGCAGCGCGGTCTTCAGGGCGTCGGCGCGGGGATCGCGCACTCGATAGACGCGGTGGCCGAACCCCATCAGCCTTTCACCGCGGTCGAGAGCGCTCTCGATCCACGGGCGCGCATTTAATGGCCGTCCGATCGAATCAAGCATGTCGAGGACGGGTCCCGGCGCGCCGCCATGCAGCGGCCCCTTCAGAGCCGAGATCGCAGCCAGAACCGAGGAGGCAAGGCCGGCACCTGTGGAGGCCACCACGCGAGCCGCAAAGGTCGAGGCATTCAGTCCGTGGTCACAGATGGTGACGAGGTAGGCGTCCAGGGCAGCGGTCTGTTCGGCACTCGGTGCGGTCCCGGTCAGCATGGCAAGGATATCGGCTGCGTGGGACAGATCGGCTTGCGGGGCGAGGGGCTCCCGGCCCTGACGCAACCGCAGCAGAGCCGGCAGGAAGACGGCTGGCGCTGCCAGCAGTCGGACGGCGGTCTCCAGGTCATCGCCATCTGGGAGGCGTGCGATCAGCGCTCGCATGGCATCGACCGGCGGCAGGGCGAGCAAGGTCGCATCCACGGTGTGCAAATGGGCTAAGGCCTGAAGACGAGCTTGCCCCAGCAGGAGAGCCAGTTGCTGCGGCGGCACCGGCGTCTCGAAAAGGCCTTCAAGAAGAAGTGCTGCCACCTCCTCATAGGTGGTGTGACCTGCCAGCTCGTCGAGAGACCTGCCCTTGATGATCAGGCGTCCGGCCAGGCCATCCACGTCCGACAGCGTGGTTTCCGCGGCAATGACATCTTCCAGTCCGTATTTCATGTGCGTTCTCCTTTACGACCGTCAAGATCAACGTCATAATGATTGACGTCAATCTTGATGATGTTGATCAATATGAAGCAATCCTGGATTACCGCAGAAGAGGCACTGGCGCGGCTGAAGACCAAGCCGCAGACCCTCTATGCGAATGTCAGTCGTGGGCGGATCCGCTCGAAGCCCGACCCTGCCGATTCGCGCCGAAGCCTGTATCTGCTCTCCGATGTAGAGCGGATGGCGGAGCGCCATGCGGGTCCCAAGCCGTCTTCAGCGGTGGCCGCGCAGGCCATCCACTGGGGCGAGCCTGTGATGCCAACCTCGATCTCAGCGATCTCGGACGGTGAGTTGTTCTATCGCGGGCGGTCTGCGATCGACCTGTCCGCTAAGCTGACACTGGAGAGCGTGGCGAGCCTCCTGTGGGATAGTGAAACCGTCACTGTCGGCGGCTCCGGTACCGATTCGGGTGCCGGGGGCGGGCGACTGGCAAGAGCCTTCCGGCTGCTGGCCGATCGGGTGGTGACGGATCTGCCGGCCATGGGGCGCAGCACGGCCGCGCTGAAGACCGAGGCGGCAGACGTTCTCTCCACCATGGCGGCAGCGCTTGCTCCTTCAGGCGAGCACNNGCACCTGCCGCTGCACGAGCGCCTGGCGTTAGGCTGGCAGCGGCCGGAGGCCGCGGACCCCATTCGTCTGGTGCTGGTCTTGGCAGCCGAGCACGAGTTGAATGTCTCTGCCTTCGCGGCACGGGTGACGGCTTCATCCGGCGCGGCACTTTCGGCGGCGGTGCTCTCGGGTCTTGCGACACTGACGGGACCACGACATGGCGGCGCCTGGCTTTCGGTCAATCGGCTGGTCGAAAGGGCAGAGCAGGTGGGCGTGCGGGAGGCGATCCGAGACGTGCTATCGTCCGCCGGTTCGGTTCGTCCGTTCGGGCATATGCTCTACCCGGATGGCGATCCCCGTGCAAAGGCGATCCTTGCAAGCTTCGACGTGTTGCCGCTGCATGCGGAACTGGCCGCAGCCGGGGAGGAGTTGCTGGGCGAACCCGCCAACCTCGATTTCGCGCTTGCTGCACTTGCCGCCCGGTTCGAGCTTCCGCAGGAGGCGCCGCTTGCCATGTTTGCGCTCGCGCGGACTGCCGGGTGGCTAGCGCATGCCATGGAGCAGGTCGCCAGCGGCGAGATGATACGTCCCCGCGCCCGGTATGGGGAGCCGGGCACGGTTCAGGACGATCAGCCCTCTTCCGCCGCACCGCGCAGGGCGCGGTAGGCGGCGAGGGCGCGGTCGCGTGCGAAGCCGTGGTCGATGATGGGCTTCGGATAGGTCTTGCCAAGCTCGATGCCGGCTTCTTTCAACACATGGTCCGGGGCGTCGAAAGGTCGATGGATGTATTTGTTGCCGAGCTTCGCCAGTTCGGGCACGTGCTCGCGGACGTAATCGCCGTCGGAATCAAATTTCTCGCCCTGGAGAATCGGATTGAAAATGCGGAAGAAGGGCGAGGCGTCGGCACCGGATCCGGCGACCCACTGCCAGTTGCCGGCGTTATTGGCCGGGTCGGCATCGACCAGCGCGTCGCGAAACCATTTCTCGCCCTTTCGCCAGTCGATCATCAGGTCCTTGATCAGGAAAGAGGCGGTGATCATTCGCACTCGGTTGTGCATGAAGCCATATTTCCAGAGCTGGCGCATGCCCGCGTCGACGATCGGATAGCCGGTCTGCCCCCTGGTCCAGGCCGTGAACTCAGCCTTATCGTACTGCCATTCCATGCCGTCGAACTTGTGGTCCCAGTTCTCCTCGTCCAGGCGCGGCTGTTCGGCAAGCAGGCTGTAGCAGAAGTCTCGCCAGGCGAGCTCCCGACGGAAATGGCCGACATTTTCCGCCGCCTTGGGAGGCAGTCCGCGGGTGGCATGCCACAGCCTCGCGGGCGTGATCTCGCCATGCGCTAGGTGCGCGGAGAGGTTCGAGGTGGCATCGATGGCTGGCAGATCGCGGCCCCGCTTGTAGTCGTGTAGCTCCCGATCAATGAAGCTTTCCAGTTTTTCCGTCGCGCCCTGTTCGCCCGGCGTCCAGT
The DNA here is from genome assembly GCA_900472675.1 of Hyphomicrobiales bacterium. Lineage (GTDB taxonomy): Bacteria > Pseudomonadota > Alphaproteobacteria > Rhizobiales > Rhizobiaceae > Neorhizobium. The sequence goes on along the minus strand of UCJA01000009.1, from coordinate 233,100 downwards.
AGTGGTGAAAATCGACAGCCCAGTCGGGCGTTACGGGGAGAAGATCCCAGCTTTCGAGCGTCTCTCCTTTCGGAAAGTTCTGCGGAGCAGGGATGCTCGCTGGCGCGTCCAGCGGTTCATGGGGTTCGCCGAGCTTCTGCATGGCGTTCCAGAAGGGCGTGAAGACCTTGAAGGGGCCGCCCGATCCGGTGCGGACACGGCCCGGCGTCTGCAGCAGCTTGCCGTGGAAGGCGGAGAGGTGGAGCCCATGTGTCTCGATCTCGGAGCGGATCTCCCGGTCGATGGTGTCCCGCTCGTAGGCCCGGTTAATGAAGACGGTACTCGCCCCAGTCGTGTGGGCCAGATCAGCCAGGACTTCGGCAGGCGCTCCACTGAGTAGAACGAGGTCGCTGCCCAGCTTGCGCAGCGAGGCCCGCAGCGCCGTTAGGGAGTGATGCAGCCACCACTCCTGCGCGGCTCCCAGCGGGCCGACGTTGGGTGCCTGCGGCTCACGGATATAAACGGGGATAACAGGGCCGCCCTGGTCTATTGCCGCGTGCAGGGCCTGGTTGTCGTCGAGCCGGAGATCCTTGCGGAACCAAAGGATTGCGGGGGATGTCTGTTCTGCAGGCAAGGTCTTCTCCGGGTGATTTTTACCAACCGATACGCGGGTCGGCTCCGCCCGGATCACGCCGCGGCACAGGGATGTGATGCGACGATCGGATCGCGGGCCTCAGGATAAGGGGCGGATCAGCAGGACGGGGCAGGGTGCGCCTGCCGCCAGGGTGGGTGCGTGCGGCGGCCGGATGATCAGGCCATCCGCCTGGGAAAACACCTTCATCATCGACGAATCCTGCTTGTCGAAGGGCTCGGCCACCAGGCGGCCGTCCTCGCCGCGCCAAAGTCTGGCGCGCAGGTAGTCCTGGCGATGGTCGTTGGCGGGCAGCGGCCCTGCGGACAGGGCTTCCGTTTCCCGGCGGCTTTCCGGCAGGTGGGCCAGGATGCGCAGCAGCGGCTCGAGGAACAGCATGCTGGTGACAAGGCTTGCGACCGGATTGCCGGGCAGGCCCAGCACCTGCATGTCACCCAGCGTGCCCACCATCAGCGGCTTGCCGGGTCGCATGGCGATGCGCCAGAAATCCAGCTGCATGCCGGATGCCTTCAGGGTCGACTGCACGAGGTCATGATCGCCGACGGAAGCGCCGCCGAGCGTCACCAGGATATCGGCACTGACGGATTTAGCCTGCTCGATGGCCGCGGTGATATCCGCTGCGCGGTCACCGACGATCCCCAGATCGATGACCTCGCCGCCGTTCTCCCGCACCAGTGCGGCAACGCCAACGGTATTCGAGGCGATAATCTGCGCCGGGCCGGGGGATGAGCCCGGCGGCACGAGTTCGTCGCCGGTCGCCAGGATCGCCACGCGCGGGCGGCGGTAGACGGTCAGTGTCGGGTGGTTCATGGCCGCGGCCACGGTCAGATGCGAAAAGTCGAGAAGGGTGCCCGCAGAGATTACCGCTTCGCCTTCGCGGAAGTCCTGACCGCGCGGACGAACATGCCGGCCGATCGTCACCTGGAACTTGGTGCGGATGCGGTCGTCGTCAAGCCGCTCGGCGTCTTCCTGGATCAGCACCGAATCTGCCCCTTCAGGCATAGGCGCCCCCGTGAAGATGCGCACCGTCTCGCCCGGACCGACCCGGCCCTCAAAGGCGTGGCCGGCGGCAGAGCTACCCACCACCCGCAGCTCGGACCCGAGTTCTTGCGCGTCGGCGGTTTTCAGTGCGTATCCGTCCATGGCCGAGGCATCAAAAGGTGGCTGGGTGAGCTTTGCCGGCAGATCCGCTGCCAGCACTCGCCCGCCGGCCTCACCCAGAGGGACCGTTTCGGTGTCCGCGATGGTTTGGGCATTTTCCAGCAGGCGGTTTTTGGCGTCGGCAACGGGCAGAAGTGCCATGATCAAGGCTCCGCCCGGTAGTGACCCGACTTGCCGCCGATCTTTTCGATGAGGCGGATGCCGCCGATTTCCATGCCGCGATCAACGGCCTTCGCCATATCGTAGATGGTGAGGCAGGCGACCGACACGGCGGTCAGCGCTTCCATCTCGACGCCTGTCTTGCCGGTCACCCTGGCGGTCGCGGTGATGCGAAGCCCGGGCAGGCTGTCATCTTCGACAATCTCGACGCTCACCTTGTTCAACATCAGGGGGTGGCAGAGCGGGATCAACTCGGAGGTCTTCTTGGCGGCCATTATGCCGGCCAGGCGAGCTGTGCCGATCACATCGCCCTTCTTGGCGTCGCCGCTGCGGATCAGGGCCAGCGTTTCGGGCAGCATGCGGACATAGCTTTCCGCTGTCGCAGAGCGTGTGGTGTCGGCCTTGTCGCCGACATCTACCATATGAGCTTGCCCGTCGCGGTCGATATGGGTCAGGTTGCTCATCATTCGGCCGCCACGGCTATATCCTGACCGGTCAGCAGAAGGCGCGTGGCTGCGGCCACATCGTCCTTGCGCATCAGGCTTTCACCAACCAGGAATGTGTTGATCCCGACCTTGGTCAGCCGCTGGCAATCCGCATGGGTGAAGATGCCGCTTTCGCCGACCAGCAGGCGATCGTCGCCTGCCATCGGCGCCAGTTCCTCGCTGGTGGCAAGGTCCAGCTCAAAGGTGCGCAGATTGCGGTTGTTGACGCCGATCAGAGGCGAGGGGAGTTTCAGCGCCCGTTCCATCTCCGCAGCGTCATGAACTTCCACAAGCACGTCCATGCCAAGCTCGGCTGCCACTTCATAGAGCTCGCGGGCTTCGTCATCGGACAGCGAAGCCATGATCAGCAGGATGCAATCGGCACCCCAGGCGCGGGCTTCATAGACTTGGTACGGCTCGAACATGAAATCCTTGCGCAGGGCGGGCAGCGAGCAGACCTCGCGCGCAGCAGTCAGGAATTCCGGTGCGCCCTGGAAGCTCGGGCCGTCAGTCAGGACAGAGAGGCATGTGGCGCCGCCCGCCTGATAGGCCGCGGCAAGCGCCGGCGGATCGAAATCTTCGCGGATCAGGCCCTTGGAAGGGCTAGCCTTCTTGATCTCGGCGATCAAGCCGAAGGCTCCTGCGTCACGCTTTGCCTGCAAGGCCTTGAAAAAGCCCCGCGGTGGCGACTGATCGGCGATCTTCGCCTTCAGTTCGGCCAGTGGAACGCTCGCCTTTGCCGCTGCGATCTCCTCGCGCTTGTAGGCTTCGATCTTCCTGAGGATGTCCGTCATGGCTCAGTCCTTGTGATTCGATACGGCGACCAGCCGATCCAGTGCGGCTGCAGCCTGGCCACTCTCCAGGGAAAGCGTTGCCATGGTCATGCCGGCTGCAATGGTTTCCGCCTTGCCGGCGATGACCAGGGAGGCCGCAGCATTGCAAAGGGAAATGTCGCGGTAGGCATTGCGGGCACCGCCAAGCACGGCCCGCAAGGCGGCGGCATTCGCCAGTCCGTCACCACCCTTAAGGTCCGCAAGGGTCGCTGGCTGCACGCCGAAATCCTTCGGCGCAAGCTCGAAGGAGCGGATCTTGCCGTCCTCCAGCGCAGTTACCTGGGTGATCCCGGTGGTGGTGATCTCGTCGAGGCCGTCTCCATGCACGACCCAGACGGTTTCGGAACCCAGATCGCGCAACACTTCGGCAAGCGGCTGCAGCCATTTCGGCGCAAAGACGCCCAGAAGCTGGCGTCTGGCGCTTGCCGGGTTGGACAGGGGGCCGAGGAGGTTGAAGATCGTGCGAGTTCCAAGCTCAACCCGGCTTGGCCCGACATGGCGCATGGCGGCGTGGTGCATCGAAGCGAACATAAAGCCGATGCCGGCCTCGGCGATGCAGCGGGCGATCTTGTCCGGGCCGATTTCCAGGTTGACACCGAGCGCCGACAAGGCGTCAGCCGTTCCGGATTTGGAGCTGAGGGCGCGATTGCCATGCTTGGCGACGGGCACGCCTGCGCCGGCCACGATGATGGAGGCCAGCGTCGAGATATTGTAGGTGCCGGCACCATCCCCGCCTGTGCCGACGATATCCATGGCATCAGCCGGCGCCGTGACGGGAAGCATCTTGGCACGCATGGTTGCGACCGCACCGGTGATCTCGGCAACGGTTTCCCCGCGCACCCGCAGGGCCATGAGGAAAGCACCGATCTGCGATGGCGTCGCCTCTCCCGACATGAGGATGTCGAAGGCCTCGCGGGCCTCCTGCACATCCAGGCTCTGGCCATTCGCGACCTTGGCGATGAGAGGTTTCAAATCGGGCATGGGCGCCTCGTCTGATGGCTTACTGGGTGGACTGGGTCGACTGGTTCACGACGGACTGGTTGATGGTGACGCCGTAGCTATTCTTCAGGCTGTTGACCATCTGATCCAGCATGTCGTCGCCGGCCGATTGCGCCATACGCTGCAGCTGCTCGTCGCCCGCCAGTGCGTCGGGTGTTGCCTGATCGACAGCGGTAACCTTGAAGAGCAGGCGGCTTTCGCCATCCGCGCCGATCACCGTCCCGGTGAGGCCGACAGGACCAGCAAAGCTTGCGGAGGTCGCCTCGGTGCCGAAGATCGGATCTTCGGCATTGCGCCGCAGGCCCTGCTTGGTCTCGACGGCCAGACCCAGTTCGCCGGCAATGGTTTCGAGCGTCTCGCCCTTGTCGATCCGTGCCTTGAGTTCCGTGGCCCGGGCTTCCAGCGCCTGGCGCTGCTGTTCCGCCGTCCAGTCGGCTACGGCCCTGTCATGGACTTCCTGCAGCGTCCGGTCGCGTTCCGGCATGACGTTGCGCAGTTCGAACCAGACATAGCCGTCGTTGCCGACGTTGACCGGTAGGGCATCAACGCCCGGCTCGGTCCGGAAGACCTCCGCCAGCAGTGCCGTTGCGGCCGGCAGGTCGGCAATGCGCTTGCCCTGTTCATCCTGGCCGGAGGAATCGCTGGTGACCGTCACGGCCTTGAGGCGAAGCTGGTTTGCCGCTTCTTCCAGAGTGGCGCCGCCGCTGCGACGTTCTTCGAACTGGTCATGGGCGGCGGTGACTTCCTGGGATGCAGCCGATACAGCCATCTGCTGGCGCAGTTCTTCCTTGACCTCGTCGAAGGAACGCGTCGTTTCAGGGCGGACATTGCTGACCCGAAGGATCACCGGTCCGAATGTGCCTTCAACAACCGGAGTCGTGCCGCCAGCGGCGCTGACCTTGAAGGCGGCTTCCGCCAGCTTCTGGTCGGGCATGGTGTCACGCGAGAAATCACCGAGGCGAATATCGGGCGGCTTCTTGCCCTGGTCGACGATCACCTGATCGAAGGTCGTGGTTCCTTCGCGAAGCTGGGCAGCGGCGGCATCGGCCATTTCCTTGTTCGGGAAAGCCAGCTGGTCGATGGTGCGGGTTTCCTGGGTCCGGTAACTGTCCTTGCGCTTCTCATACTCGGCCTGGACCTGATCGTCGCCGATCGAAGACGCGTCAGCAAGGTCGGCCGGCTGCAGCTTCACATAGGCGAAGGTGCGCTGCTCGGGAGCGCGGTAACGGCTCTTCACGCCGTCGAACCATTTTGCCAGAACGTCTTCCGCCGGTGCTTTGACCGGATCGATGACGGCATTGGACAGCAGCAGGTAATCGACGGAACGGCTTTCGTCACGGTACTGCTTGAGGGCATCCACCAGCACCTGCGGCGGCTTAAAGCCGTCAGATACTGCATCGACGACCTGGCTGCGGACGGCAACCTTGCTGCGCTCGAGGATATAATCATCCTCGCGAAGGCCGGCATTGCGTAGACGCGAGGTAAAGAGCGCGCGGTCGAACTGGCCGGTGACACTCTTGAAGGCAGGATCGTCGGCAATCAGGGCCGCAAGCTTGTCCTGCGACAGGCCAAGGTTCATGTCGTCGGCCAGCTGATCCAGGGCCGCGCCGGCGGCCAGCTGCTGGAAGACCTCGTTTTCTACGCCGAAGGCTTTCGCCTGGTCGGGGGTCAGGCGGGTGCCGAACTGCCGCGCAAGGTTGGCAAGCTGGCGCTGGTAGGCAAGGCGGAACTCCTCCGAGGAGATCTCCTGTTTGCCGACCGTCATGACGGTGCTTGACGATCCGGTAACAAGCGACGCGGACACGCCCCAGACCGCGAAGGACGCGACCAGAAGCAGAAGCAGGGACTTCGCAACCCAGGAGCGGGCGGCGTTTCTGAGGGAATCAAGCATCGACACTACCTAACGAGCAAGCCTTCCGCCGAAAGGGCGGGATGTGGCACTGTCTCTAAATCAATCCGCGCAGGAAATGAAGCGATAGCTCGGGAAAAGCTTGGGCATGCCTGGGGAGGTCGTTATCCCCTCGTCCCAGGCGGCTTTGCGGCCTGCAGCCCTGGCGCCAGGGCTCCCGCATGGTGCGGTGCCCTGATCACATCGTCGTTGGCACAGAGGTCAAGGTCGTACCTTGATTCGGCGGGTAGACCGATGCGCCGGCCCGCGGAGAGATGGGACGTGCTCCCCGTCTACTTGGTGAAGATGAAGAAGGCGCCGATACCGATGAAGACGAAGCCGATGATCTGCTTCCAGTGAATGGCTTCGCCGAGATAGAAGACGGAGAAGATCACGAACACGCTGAGCGTGATGATTTCCTGGATGGTCTTCAGCTGCGCGGCGTTGAAATAGCCGTAGCCAATGCGGTTGGCGGGCACCTGGGCGCAGTATTCGAACAGCGCGATGCCCCAGCTGACCATGATGACGAGGTAGAGCGGCTTGTCCTCGAACTTGAGGTGCCCGTACCAGGCAAAGGTCATGAAAATGTTGGACAGAATCAGAAGGCCGACCGTGAGGAGGGGCGTTGCATAGGAAGCCATGGAAAGACACCTGTCTGGAGCCGTCGTTCCGGAGTGGAACGGCATGGGGAGCAATTCCGAGCGGCAGATAGGACAGGCGCGACAAATGAAAAGCCTGCGCCTCAAACTTCCGTATCCCCTGCGCCCGCGCCACGCTCTGTGGTCGCGCGGCAGCACTGCAACCGGTGCTCTTCGTGCTAGTGAAGACGCTCGCTGACCGTGTCGTCGTCCATGATCCGGAACGCTTCGGCGAGCGCGTTGACAAGCACGTCGGTCAGCTTGTCCATGTCGTTCTCCTGCAGAAAAAGCGCGATGGCCTGTTCGGAGGGGTCTGTGATGTGATCCGTCGTGGTGTCCATGTCTTATTCTCCTCTGGTCGGGCTCATCCCGGCAAAAGGACCGTAGGAGGCTTCGCTTGCGCCGAACTGGAACACGACGCGCCGCAGAGATTCGGCGGTCGAAGGGGTCCGGTATAGCGGCCCGTAGCATCCCTTCGCGGAAAGGTCGCCCTGAAAAGTGGCGCAAAGAGGAAGTCGCTCCGCATTTCCCGTTGCTGTAACATGATGGCGCAAGCCTCGGTTAAACCGGCTCGAATAAAGAGAGACTGATCAAGGACGGTAACCATTGCCTGCGCGTCTGGCTGGCAGGGGGGCCGGTTTACCTATAAACGCACACCACGCTGCTTTGGCGTGAATGGGAGCCCCGGCATGTCGGATAGCAAGTCTGCGACATCAGGTGACGACAGGCACGATGTGACGCGCGACGCGATCCGGCGCAGTCGAAGCGGCCTGATGGCGGTTGGCTTTGCGAGCGCGCTGATCAACGTGCTTTATCTGACGAGCTCCTTCTTCATGCTGCAGGTCTACGACCGCGTCATCCCCAGCCGCAGCATTCCGTCCCTCATCGCGCTCGGACTGCTGGCGGCGATGCTCTATATGTTCCAGGGCGCCTTCGAGCTTGCCCGCAGCCGCATGCTGATGCGCGTATCGGGCATTTTCGACGAAGTGCTGAGCCGGCGCGTGTTCAAGGCCATGCTCAAGGCGCCGATCAAGACGAAGGGTTCGGCCGACAGCCTGTCGATGATGCGCGACCTCGACCAGGTGCGCACCTTCCTGTCCAGCCCAGGCCCCTCGGCCTTCTTCGACTTGCCGTGGCTGCCGCTCTACATCGGCATCTGTTTTCTGTTCCACCCGGTGATCGGCTACATCGCCATCGGCGGGTCGCTGGTCCTGATGGTTCTCACCTATCTTACCAACCGCACCACCCAGGCTACGGCCAAGCAGGTGCACGAGCTGAATGGCCAGCGCAACATCCTGATGACGGCCGCCCAGCGCAATGCGGAAGTGGTGGAAGCGATGGGCATGGGCGATGATCTCGCCCGCTCGTGGGGCGACTACAACGACAGCTACCGCCTGCATTACCGCCGCAACTCGGATACGTCGAACGCCTATTCGACGGTGACCAAGATCTTTCGCGTCGGTCTGCAATCGGGCGTGCTGGCCGCGGGTGCCGTGCTGGTGATCAACAACCAGGCTTCGGGCGGCATCATCATCGCCTCGTCGATCCTGACATCGCGGGCGCTGGCGCCGGTGGAGCAGGCGATCGCCAACTGGCGCGGCTTCGTTTCGGCGCAGCAATCGTGGAAGCGGTTGCGTCAATGGCTGCAGGCGCTGCCGGAAACGAGCGCCACTCTGTCGCTTCCGGCTCCGACCAAGAGCCTTGTGATCGAGAACCTGGCGAGCGGCCCGCCTGGGCGCTCGGACGTCATCATTTCCGGCGCGAGCTTCAGCCTTGCGGCTGGAAGCGCCGTTGGCGTGATCGGGCCGAGCGCGTCTGGAAAATCCTCGCTGTCACGTGCGCTGACCGGCATATGGCCGGCCTACCGCGGCTTCGTGCGGCTCGATGGTGCCGCGCTGGAGCAGTGGGGCGATACGGCGCGCGGACGGCATGTGGGCTATCTTCCGCAGGACGTCGAGCTGTTCGGCGGCAGCGTTGCGCAAAACATCTCCCGTTTCCGAGACGATTCGACATCTGAGCTGATTATCGAGGCTGCCCAGACCGCCGGCGTACACGAGATGATCCTGAAGCTCCCGAACGGCTATGAGACGGAGGTGGGCACCGCAGGCTCCATGCTGTCGGGCGGCCAGCGCCAGAGGATCGCGCTTGCCCGCGCGCTCTACGGTAACCCCTTCCTGGTGGTGCTGGACGAGCCGAACTCCAACCTCGACAACGAGGGGGAGGCCGCGCTCTCCGATGCCATCCTCAGCATCCGCAAGCGCGGTGGCATCGCGGTCGTCGTCGCGCACCGCCCCAGCGCGCTTTCGGCGGTCGATATGGTGCTGATGATGGCCGAGGGGCGCGTGGCGGCCTTCGGCCCGAAGGACGAGGTTCTGAACCGGGTGCTGCGGCGCGACGGGCAGGGTGGGGAACCGCGGCCGTCACCGTTGAAGGTGGTCGGCGAGACGCAGGATTAGAACCATGGCCGGTATTCCCTCACAACGTTCGCTTCGGCGCCACATCCTGCTGGTCGGCCTGCTTGGCCTTGGGCTGGTCGGCGGGATTGGCGGCTGGGCTGCTACCGCGACGCTGTCCAACGCCGTGGTGGGCGAAGCGACTGTCATCATCGAGGACAACGTCAAGAAGGTGCAGCACCTGAGCGGCGGGATCGTCTCCGAACTCAACGCCCGCGAAGGCGCCCATGTCCAGGCCGGCGACATCGTGCTGCGGCTGGACGATACCGCGCTTCGGGCCAATCTCGGCATCGTCAGCGGCACGCTGGCGCAGCTCTATGCCCGCCGGGCGCGGCTTGAGGCGGAACAGTTGGGGCGGGAGAGCTTTACGCTGGAGGACCTGGCGGCCGCCGGTATCGATGTGACGACCAAGAGAAATTTGGCGCAGGGCGAGGTCCAGCTGTTTCAGACCCGTCGATCCGCGCTTTCCGGAATGAAGAAGCAACTGGAGGAGCGCCGGGGGCAGCTTGCCGAGGAGATCTCCGGCGAAGTCATCCAGATCAAGGCTATCGACGAGGCAAGCGGGCTGATCGACGAGGAATACCGGGCAATCAACTCGCTCTACGAGCAGCAGCTGGTGACCATGCAGCGGGTCAACGCGCTGAAGCGACAGAGGGTCGAGCTCGACGGCAACCGCGGCCAGCGCATCGCCGCCCGGGCCCAGGCGGAGGGCCGCATCAACGAGATCAACCTGCAGATCCTGCAGCTGGACGAGGACCGGAGGACCGAGAACGCCAAGGACCTGGCCGAAATCGAGGCCAATGTCGCCGAGATGGAGGAAAGGCGCGTGGCGCTTGCGGACCAGCTGAAGCGGATGGACGTGCGCGCGCCGATGGAGGGCCGCATCTACCAGCTTGCCGTCCATACGGTGGGGGGTGTCGTCAATGCCGGCGAAACGCTGATGCTGCTGGCCCCGGACCAGCGGGCACTCACTGTGGAGGCGAAGATCGTGCCCCGCAACATCGACCAGGTGCGACCCGGCCAGGAGGTGCAGATCCGTTTCAGCGCCTTCGACCAGCGGACCACGCCGGAGGTGAAGGGGGAGGTGGTCGCCGTTTCTCCCGATATCGTGACGGACCAGCGCACCGGCGTCGGCTATTATCCCGTGCGGGTAAAACCCGATGCGCCGAGCCTCGCCCTGATACCCGAGATGCAGCTCTATCCGGGCATGCCGGCCGAGGTCTTCATCAAGATCGCCGATCGATCGGTGGTCTCCTATTTCGCCAAGCCGCTGACAGACCAGATCCGCCACACGTTCCGCGAGGAGTGAGGTGGCGGGTGTGGGGGACCGGTGACGAGGCCTCCACGCATGAGCTTTCTACCAGGTAATCAGCGGCGCCTTGCGCAACCAGGTGTCTGCTGTCAGCTGCTCCACGACGAACTGCGCGACATCGGACCGGGCAATGGTCCCGCCATGGATGCCCGACAGGTCCGTCGACGCTGTGATGCCACCACGCGCCGGCTTGTCGTTGAGAACCGTTGGCCGGACGATGGTCCAGTCGAGCGCACTGGCCCGGATGGCATCTTCCTGGCGGTCCTTGTCTTGGTAGACTTTCCGCAGCATCAGGGGCAGGAGCAGCCGATCGAAGAAAAAGCCACCGTGGCCGCGGCTGTCGCCAGCGCCAAGCCCGGTAATGCACACGAATCGCTTGATGTTCTGCTGCTCCATGACGCCGATCAGCGGAGACGTCGCAGTCGAGAGCAGGGTCACCTCCCGGAACGGGCTCATGGCTGTGCCCAGCGCACTGATCACGGCATCACAGCCGGCAATTGCGCGTGTGAGCGCTGCGGGATCGCGGGCATCGCCTTCGATCAAGTTTGCGCCGACAAGATCCGCGGCTTTTGCCTTGGAGCGAATGAGGGCGACGACCTCGTGACCCTCTGCGACGGCCTTTTCGACGATCAACCGGCCGGTGGCACCAGTGGCGCCCAACACCAGGATTTTCATGTCACGCCTGTAAAAGTTGTTTTGATGGAGAGAAATTCATGAATGTTGCGCGGGTGTGGGAGATCACCTCGGATGTCCGCCGAGCGACCGTTCTGCAGCCTCTGCCGTGTCCTCGGGGCGGGTGTTGAATGCGATCCCCGCCTTTGGTGCACCGCGGTGAACCACGTTTACGACTCTCTCGAAGAACGGCAGTCCCTTTGGCGGGATGCGCAGGCCGCCACCGACCACGACGCAATCGTAATCCGCCTGCGCCAGCTGAGCGGTCAGCACTGCGATCCCACTATCGTCGGGAGCGATCATGCAGAGATCGACGTCCCAACCTCGCCCGGTCATTGACGTTTGGGCGATCGTAATGCCCGCCTGGATCTTCTCGGCATCGAACCCTGGCGGCAGGGAGGGATCGGTAAAGTCGACGGTTTCAGGCTTCTGCCCGACAAACAATATGCGTGTCATGATCATGGTCCTTTGCGACAGATGGAGGTTATCTGAAAGCCTCCTGCTGCGATGCGCACTGCATCTCTGAGGACAAAGATACGCGTTTCAATAATGTGCGGAAGATGCCAGTGTCGAGATAGTTCGTCTCATATATGGAACAGGCACATGGATCTTCAGGCCCTGTCTGACTTCGACCTGGTCGCTTCTCATGGCGGGTTCGGTCGCGCCGCCCGCGTCTCTGGCCGCTCCAAGGCTACGCTGTCGCGGCGGGTGGGTGAACTGGAAGAGAGCCTCGGCGTGCGACTGATCGAGCGCGGGTCGAAGAGCCTCCGACTGACGGACGAAGGACGCGCGCTCCATGAGCGCACGCGCGGGCTGCTCAGCGAAATCGCAGAGGCTGGAGAAGCGGTCGTTCTTGGCGCATCGGCGCCGAGAGGCCGGCTGCGGGTGAGCGCGCCGATGGTTTTTGCGCACGTGGCGCTCCCGCGGATCGCCGCGCAGTTTGCCTTGGCCTATCCGCAGGTGCAGCTCGAAATCATTGCCGAGGACCGCAAGGTCGATCCGGTGGAAGATGGCTACGATCTGGTCATCCGCATCGACCCCTCTCCGGACGAGCGTCTCGTCGGCCGCCGTTTCCTCACCGATGAGCGCCTGATCGTGGCGCCGCCCGGCATGGCACGCCCGTCTCCCCAAGCCGACGACAGCGAATCGACCGTGAAGGCCGTTCTGCTTTCGGCGACGCCGCTCGGGATGCTCTGGCGGATGGGTTCTGGAACGGCGGCTGACATCGTCTTTAGACCGGACCCGATCCTTCGGCTTTCTTCCCTCCTCATGGTCCGTGATGCGGTGCTGGCAGGGGCGGGGGCGGCCTTGCTGCCAAAACTCCTGGTCGCCGATGATATCGAGGCGGGGAGGCTTGCGTACTGGGGACATCATGCCGGCGCACCCGTGGAGATCTGGGCACTGCAAAGCTCACGCCGCCTGATCGGCGCCAAGGTGCGCGCCTTCATGGAGGTGGTCACGGCGGCGTTTCCGGACAAACTCTTCGTCGCGCCGCCTGAATAAGCGGAGTCGTTAAACTCCGAGCGGGGATTTGATAAAATTTAGACGTGAAATGGCGGAAGAGGTGGGATTCGAACCCACGGTACGGTCTCCCGCACGCCGGTTTTCAAGACCGGTTCCTTAAACCACTCGGACACTCTTCCTTGAGCCGTTAACGCCCGTGACCGTCCCCGCTAGGGTGCTTTCACGCAGCGTCTCGCGTCGAGCCTGCGCTTTATAAACCGCCTGCCGCCGACGTCAACCGGCTGCCACCTGTGAAGCGCGGAGGAGATTTTTTTGGTTCGGCGAGCCCTTACGGGATTACACGGATTCAGTGTGGCTTCGGGAATGTCTTTAACCAAGGGTAAAAGCTTCGTCGGTAATCTTGGGTCAACCCTCGGGAGGGGCATCACGTCATTTCCGGGAAGGACCCGCGCAGCCGCCCAGATACGATGGCGCGCCGGTTCTCGCCCGGGCTGTTTCAAATTGGGTCTGACATGAAGAACGTTTCGATCACCGGCAAATTTTTGGTGCTGCTGTCTGCTTTCGGGCTGTTTGCGCTCGTTCTTGCGCTCTATGCCGGCAACCAGATCACCAAGGTAGACAGCGGCTATTCCGACCTGCTCACGGCGGAGGAAGATGCGGCCGTCTCGCTCGCCCGCGCCAGCCGCACCTACCAGACCATGCGCGCCGCCATCAGCGATATCCTGCTGACCTCCAACAAGGAGCAGGAAAAGAAGGCCTTCGAAGAGATCGCTGTCGCCCGCGAAGAATTCAACGCCATGATCGACCGGGCTTCTGCGGATCTCCCGAACGATGCGGTCATCAAAGATCTGAAGGCGCAGTCCGTCACCATCCTCGACCAGACCTGCGCGAAATCCATCACCCTTGGCACCAAGGCGCTGACCTATCTCGACATGAAGAGCGCCATGGAAGTGTTCTTTGCGGAATGCCAGCCCATGGTCCGCACGATAACGCAGGCCTTCGCCGCCAAGGTCGATGAGCTTGCCAAGGTTTCGAGTGCCCGCAAGACGGAGCTTTCGTCTGCCTCCGTCACCACCTACTGGATGCTGATCGGCGGCGTTCTTGCCGGTCTGGTGCTCATTGCCATCATCAGCTTCCTGATGATCAAGGTCTGGCTGGTCAGGCCTGTGCAGTCGCTGAGCGACGTCATGGTGCGTCTGGCGGAAGGCGATCTAGCAGCCGACGTATCGGGTGTGGAGCGCAAGGACGAAGTAGGCGGCATGGCGCGTGCTGTGCAGGTGTTCAAGGACAATGGCCTCCGGTCGCGCGACCTCGAACAGGAAGCGAACACCCACCGCAACCAGTCGGAAGAGCAGCGCCAACTGGCTGCAGAGCGGGACCGGGTTCGCACCGAAGCCATGGCCCAGGCGACCAATGGTCTCGCCGACGGGTTGAAGCATCTGGCCAGCGGCGACCTGACCTTCCAGCTCGAGCGTCCGTTTGCCGAGGACTTCGAAAGCCTGCGGGCCGATTTCAACCGCGCCATGGAGCAGCTGCGCGCAACGCTCCACACGGTCGCCGATGCAGGCGCCTCGATCGACAGTGGTGCCCGCGAGGTCAGCCATAGCGCCGACGATCTGGCCCGGCGTACGGAGCAGCAGGCAGCCTCGCTCGAGGAAACCGCCGCGGCGCTCGACGAGATCACCGCCAATGTCACGAATTCCTCCAAGCGCGCCGAGGAAGCCCGGACCGTCGCCATCCAGGCAAACCAGAGCGCGCATCAGTCCGGTACGGTGGTTGCCAATGCCGTGACGGCCATGGGCCGGATCGAACAGTCGTCCAACCAGATCTCCAACATCATCGGTGTGATCGACGACATTGCGTTCCAGACCAATCTTCTGGCGCTGAACGCCGGTGTCGAAGCGGCACGAGCCGGCGAAGCGGGCAAGGGTTTTGCGGTCGTTGCCCAGGAAGTGCGTGAACTCGCCCAGCGGTCTGCCAAGGCTGCCAAGGAAATCAAGGAACTGATCCGCAACTCGTCTGCGGAGGTCGGCAGCGGTGTTAAGCTGGTGAGCGAGACCGGTGAGGTGTTGAAGACGATCGAAGGCTATATCGTCACCATCAACCAGCACATGGATGCGATCGCCACCTCGGCGCGCGAGCAGTCGGTCGGGCTCTCCGAGGTCAACACCGCGGTGAACCAGATGGATCAGGTGACCCAGCAGAACGCGGCCATGGTGGAAGAGGCGAATGCCGCCGGCGCGACGCTTGCCAACGAGGCAGCACGGCTTCGCACACTGATCGCCGGCTTCCAGCTGGGCAGATCGGACGCCGGGCAATCCCAGGGTGGACAGTCGGCAGCGGCGCGTCATCCGGCAACTGCACCTACATCGGCCTCCCGCGGTTCGGCACCGGTGTCATCGCCGGCCCGCAGCATGGTCGGCAAGATCGCCAAGGCTTTCGGCGGTCGCTCCTCAAGTGCCGCCGCCGCAGCATCGCCGGCCAGTGCCACCGACACATGGGAAGAATTCTGAAGCATGTCGCGCAAAAGTGTGCAGCGGTTTTGCGATGACGATATGCGATAAAACAGGAACGTAAAGCGTGAGGAGCGCATCTTAAAGATCGCGACATGCTTTAAGCCTCCAAGCCAGGATGCACCGGATAAAGGGCGGCGTTTAAAGCGCCGTTCTTTTCTGTTGAGGACCTGCCCTGGAACGGACGGGGAGGGCGGTTTTGGTGCCCTCAGACGACCCTTCTCCCGCCCGTGCGGTGCGCCCTGTGCAGGGGTCAGAGACGCGCCGTCAATGGGCAGTTATCGCGGTAGCAATCGATTAACCATACCATCTGATAGTTTAGTTAATCCCCAGAATTCCATCGCTTTCTGCCCAATAACGACGCAAAACAGCATCACCAATGTGTCGAAGCAGAACGAGTTGTTTCGAAGCGAAACGGTAGCGTGTGGGTGCGGATCAGCCAGTGGACTGCTTCAACTCACAGCAAATGCGGCATGGGACGACATGATTTTGAGCGTTAATCGAGTTTCCTTTTCGCTGGGCGTCAAATTGCTCGGCGTGTCGGTGGTCTGCCTGTCGATGGCGTCGTGCGCGACGACTAAGACAGAGCCGGAACCTCCTGCGAAGAAGACCCGCAGCAAGGAATATTTCTCCGAAAAGGAATACGGCGTAAAGGCCAGCCCGCGCGTCGTGTCGGACGGCCAGCCTGTTCCGAAGGGCGGCGGACGCTTTATGGTCGGCAATCCCTACCAGGTGAGGGGCAAGACCTATGTCCCCAAGGAAGACCCGAAATACAACAAGAGTGGCCTTGCCTCATGGTATGGCTCGGCCTTCCACGGTCGCTACACGGCAAACGGCGAAGTCTACGACAGCTCTGCGCTGACGGCCGCACATCCCACATTTCCGCTGCCGAGCTATGCCCGCGTGACCAATCTGGAGAGCGGTTCGTCCGTGATCGTGCGCGTCAACGACCGCGGCCCGTATCACGAGGGACGCATTCTCGACGTGTCCGCCAAAACGGCCGAAATGCTGGACATCAAGCGCGCCGGTACCGCCAAGGTCAACGTGCAGTATGTCGGCCGCGCCCGCATGGACGGGCAGGACATGCCATTCCTGATGGCCTCCTATGTGCGCAAGGGCGACCGCCTGCCGAGCTTCAATCCTGGCGGCCAGATCGCTACCGGCGTGATGGTGGCTTCCAACCAGTCGCTCGGCGACCAGTTGCAGACCTATGGCTCGGCGCTGCCGCAGCCTTACTCCGCTGCAGAGCGTGAACCTTCCAAGCCACGCCCGGTTGTCGCCTCGGCGCCAAGGACGGTCGAGCGCGCTGCGCCAGTCCGGACTGCAGCACTTCCCGCTCCGGCGAAAGCTGCGCCCGTGGTCGCTGCCACAAAGCCCGCCGCTGCTACGGCAAGGATCGCGCCTGTGCCGGTGCAGCCGAGCTATGCCCAGCCCGCTTACGCCGAGCCGCGTGTCGCCCAGGCTCGTCCGGCTCAAAATCGCACCGTGCAGGCGGTTCAGCCCATTGCCCGTGCGCCTGTCGAGAGCGCTGCCACCGCCTATGTCTCGTCTCCAAGGGGCAAGGCTCCGCAGGTAATGTTCGGCGGCGTGTTGCTGCAGGATTGATGCCTTCCCTTACCGCTGTGCGGCGCAGTCGCTCCGATTGCCGCACAGCCATCGCTTTGGTAGGCAGGGACCTTCCGCTTCGCAGGGTCTGATGATGCACCACTTGCTCGTTTCGCTGTCCGTCTGTGCCATCGCCCTGAGCAGCGCCCCGGGCACGCTGCTGGCGGCGGAGGAGGCGCCTTCCGCCTTTGCGTCGAAGGCCAAGCAGATCTACCTGGTGGAATCCAAGACCGGCACGGTGCTGCTGGCTGCCAATGAAAACCAATCGTTTCCGCCCGCTTCACTTGCCAAGCTGATGACCATGGAAGTGGTCTTCAGCGCGCTGAAGCGCGGCGAGATCAGCATGGACGTGGCTTACCCGGTCAGCGAGTTTGCCTGGCGCAGTGGTGGCGCGCCCTCCGGCACAACGACGATGTTTGCCGCGCTCCGGTCGCAGATCCGCGTCGAGGACCTGGTGAAGGGCGTGGTCGTCCAGAACGGCAACGATGCCTGCATCATCCTTGCCGAGGGGCTGTCCCGCTCGGAAGGGGAATTTGCCACCCGGATGACGGCGCGCGCCCAGGACCTCAAGATGACCCGATCCACCTTTGGAAATGCGACCGGCCTTCCGAGTGCCGAAAGCCGCACCACGGTGCGCGACATGGTGGAACTCGCCCGCCACATCCAGCGGGAATATCCGGATTTCTATCCCCTCTATCGCCAGCCGGATTTCCTGTGGAACAAGATTTCACAGCGCAACAAGAACCCGCTCCTAAACCTGGGCATAGGCGTCGACGGCCTCGGTGCCGGTTTCGCCGAAGGCTTCGGCTATGCGGTGGTCGCCTCCGTCGAGCGGGACAACACGCGGCTCTTCCTCGCCATGGGCGGACTTGCCAGCGACAAGGAGCGGCTGGAGGAGTCGCGCCGCGTGCTGGAATGGGGGCTCAGCGCCTTCCAGACCAAGGTGCTGTTCCAGCAGGGCGAAAGGATAGGCGAGGCGGCCATCTACGGGGGCGCAATCCGCCATGTGGATGTGGTCGCGAAGGAGGCGGTCGACATCTACGTGCCGACGAACAACCCCGACCGGCTCTCCGGCCGGATCGTCTATCGCTGGCCGCTGAACGCGCCGGTGCGGGAGGGCCAGGACGTGGGCACGCTGAAGATTTCCTCCGGCGACCGGGTGGTGCGGGAGGTGCCTCTGGTGGCGGTAACATCGGTAGAAAGGGGCGGGCTCGTCAGCCGAGCTGCAGACGCCCTGATGGAGCTGGCGTTCTTCTGGCTTTAATCCCGTGTTTCGCATGTCGAGCGGATCAGTTATAAGCGCCCGAAAACGAAGGTGCGGAAGAACGCGTGGCTGAACATTCCGGTTTGTTCGTGACATTTGAAGGCGGCGAGGGGGCCGGTAAGTCGACCCAGATCCGCCGGCTGGCTGATCTTTTGCGTCGACGCGGGTATGACGTGCTCGTGACCCGCGAACCTGGCGGCTCTCCGGGTGCAGAGGCCGTCCGTCACGTGCTTTTGTCGGGGGCAGCAGAAGCGTCCGGCGTGCGGATGGAAGCCATCCTGTTTGCGGCCGCCCGCAACGACCACGTGGAAGAGGTGATCCGGCCGGCGCTTGCCAGCGGCGCCATTGTGCTGTGCGACCGCTTCGTCGATTCCTCCCGCGTCTACCAGGGTGCCACGGGTAACCTGGAGCCTGAGCTGATCGAGGCCCTGCAAAGGGTCGCGGTCAACGGCGTGGTGCCGGACTGCACCATCATCCTCGACCTTCCGGCTGAAATCGGGCTGAAGCGGGCGCGCAAGCGCAGCTCCGGCGCGGCACCCGATCGGTTCGAGCGCGAGGAGATCGAGACCCACGAGAAGCGGCGCGAGGCTTATCTGGATATTGCGACAAACGATCCCGCGCGCTGCCATGTCGTGGAGGCAGACCGTCCCGAAGAGGAGGTCGCAACAGCGATTGCAGCGATCGTCGAGCCGCGTGTAGGGGCGCTTGGCTTTGCCAAGGCCAGTGGCGCGGAAACCGCCTTATGAGCGAACAGGACCCGCATGCGCTGGAGGGCGCGCTGTCGCCGGCAAAGAACGCGCATCTCTATGGTCATAAGGCCGCCGAGGATTTCCTGGCGCGCAGCTACCGGTCCGGAAAGATGCACCACGCCATCCTGCTCGAAGGACCGGAAGGCATTGGCAAGGCGACACTGGCGTTCCGGCTCGCCAATCACATTCTCTCGCATCCGGAGCCATCCGCCGCGCCGGAGCATCTTTCACCGCCGGATCTCGACGCGCCCGTCAGTCGGCAGATCGCATCCGGGGCGTCCCACAATCTGCTGCACCTGACCCGGCCCGTGGATGAGAAGACCGGGCGCGTAAAGACGGCGATTACCGTCGACGAGGTCCGCAGGGCAGGGCATTTCTTTTCCCAGACCTCCGGCACTGGCAACTGGCGCATCGTGTTGATCGATCCGGCCGATGACCTCAACCGGAATGCGGCCAACGCCATCCTCAAGTTGCTGGAAGAGCCGCCACGCCGGTCGCTGTTCCTGGTGCTGTCGCATGCACCGGGCAAGCTGCTGCCGACCATCCGGTCCCGGTGCCAGACGCTCCGGCTGTCACCGCTCGATGACACGGATCTCGCGCAGGCGCTGGCTGGTCTCGGGCTGCCGCTCGATGGCGGCAAGACGCAGGAAATGGTGCTGGGGCTTTCCAAGGGCAGCGTGTCGCAGGCCCTGAAACTGCTGAACTACGGCGGTACGGAGATCATAACGGCGTTCGGCGAGATCTTGACCGCAGAGGGACCGGCCGCCCGCAAGGCGATGCACCGGCTGGCCGACGTGCTGTCTGGCAAGGACAGCGAGGTGATCTTCGGTTTCTTTCTCGACCACCTCAACGACCACCTGATGGACCGTGCGCGACAATCCGCGATGGCGGGAGATCTGGGCGCCGCCGACCGGCAGGCCAAGCTTGTCAGCGAAATCGCCGAGAAGGTCGGGACGGCGCAGGCCTACAACCTCGACCGCAAGCAGACCATCCTGTCCATTCTCGAGGCAGCCCGCTAGGCGCTGCGGCGCGCCGGCACGGGTTGCGCGGGCGAAGGGGGCGTGGAACTTTGGGTTTCGCATCCGCGAAACATGCGCTAAGAGCGGCAGGTCGAAATCCATGCCCGGTGCCCCAATGTCCGACAAGACGCCCTTCTACATCACCACTGCGATCTCCTATCCGAACGGCAAGCCGCACATCGGCCATGCCTACGAGCTGATCGCAACCGATGCCATGGCGCGCTTCCAGCGGCTGGACGGCAGGGATGTCTTCTTCCTGACCGGCACGGACGAACACGGCCAGAAGATGCAGCAGACCGCGCGCGCCGAAGGCATTGCGCCGGAAGAGCTGGCGGAGCGCAATTCGGGCGAATTTCGCGCCATGGGCAAGCTGCTGAACGCATCCAACGACGATTTCATCCGCACCACCGAGCCGCGCCATCACCAGACGGTGCAGGAAGTCTGGCGCCGCATGGAGAAAAACGGCGACATCTACAAGGGTGGCTATGCCGGATGGTATTCGGTGCGCGACGAGGCCTATTACCAGGAAGACGAGACGGAGAAGCGCGCCGATGGCGTGCGCTACGGTCCGCAGGGCACGCCCGTTGAATGGGTTGAGGAAGAGAGCTACTTCTTCAAGCTGTCGGCTTACGAGGACCGGCTGCTGAAACTCTACGAGGACCAACCCGACTTCATCGGCCCGAACGAACGCCGCAACGAGGTGATCTCCTTCGTCAAATCGGGCCTGAAGGACCTGTCCATCTCGCGCACCACTTTCGACTGGGGCATCAAGGTTCCGGGCGACGACAAGCACGTCATGTATGTCTGGGTCGACGCCCTGACCAACTACATCACCGCGACCGGCTATGTCGAAGACGAGAACGGCCCGCGCGCGAAGTACTGGCCGGCCGACCTGCACATCATCGGCAAGGACATCATCCGCTTCCATGCGGTCTACTGGCCCGCCTTCCTGATGTCCGCCCAGCTGCCGCTGCCCAAGCGCGTCTACGCGCACGGCTTCCTGCTCAACAAGGGCGAGAAGATGTCGAAGTCGCTGGGCAATGTGGTGGATCCTGTCAATCTGGTGAACCATTTCGGGCTCGACCAGATCCGCTACTTTTTCCTGCGCGAAGTCTCCTTCGGACAGGACGGCAGCTACAGCGAAGAAGCGATCGGCACGCGCATTAATTCGGATCTTGCGAACGGAATCGGCAATCTCGCCAGCCGCTCGCTGTCGATGATCGTCAAGAACTGCGACGGCCAGATCCCAAAGCCGGGCCCGTTCTCGGAAGCGGACCTTGCGATGCTGGCCTCTGCCGACAGCCTTTTGGCGATCTGCCGCGACGAGATGGGCAAGCAGCTCATCCACCGCGCCCTGACGGCCATCATAACGGTCGTCTCCGAAACCGACCGTTATTTCGCCGGCCAGGAACCCTGGGCGCTGAAGAAGACCGATCCGGAGCGGATGGGTACCGTCTTGTATGTGACGGCCGAAGTGGTGCGCCAGATTGCCATCCTTCTGCAGCCATTCATGCCGGACTCCTCGGCAAAGCTTCTCGATCTGGTTGCCGCGCCGGCAGACGCCCGCGATTTCGCAGCGCTTGGCGAGGCCGGTCGTCTAGTACATGGAACGCCGCTCGAAGCGCCAAAGCCGGTCTTCCCGCGCTACGTCGCGCCCGAAATTCCTGCGTGAAGCGGCCGTCATGCTGATCGATACGCATTGCCACCTGGATTTCGCCGAATTCGACGAGGAGCGTGACGCGCTGATCGAGCGCGCGCATCAGGCCGGCGTCCGCCAGATGGTCACGATCTCCACGCGGGTCCGCAAACTCGACGGTCTGCTGGCCATCACCGAAAAGTATCCGAGCGTTTTCTGCTCCGTCGGCACGCATCCCAACAATGCCAACGAGGAGCTGGACATCCAGGCGGATGACCTGATCCGGCTGGCAAACCAGCACGACAAGATCGTCGCAATCGGCGAGGTCGGGCTCGACTACTTTTACGACACGCAGACTCCGGCTGACCAGAAGACTGGCCTGACGCGCCATATCCAGGCTGCGCGCGAAACCGGGCTGCCGCTGATCATT
The DNA here is from genome assembly GCA_900472675.1 of Hyphomicrobiales bacterium. GTDB lineage: Bacteria > Pseudomonadota > Alphaproteobacteria > Rhizobiales > Rhizobiaceae > Neorhizobium. The sequence goes on along the minus strand of UCJA01000009.1, from coordinate 211,189 downwards.
CACAGCCGCAGCGCCGACGAGGATATGATCGAGATCCTGACGGCAGAAAGCGGGAAGGGGGCATTTCCCTTCATCCTGCACTGTTTCTCGGCCGGGCCAGAGCTTGCCCGCGTCGGCATCGAACTTGGCGGCTATATCTCGTTTTCCGGCATCCTCACCTTTCCCAAGTCCGAGGAGTTGCGGGAGATCGCCAGAACGGTTCCCATCGACCGGCTGCTGGTCGAGACGGATGCGCCTTACCTGGCGCCGAAACGCTGGCGCGGCAAGCGCAACGAGCCATCCTATGTGGTCAACACGGCGGAGGTTCTGGCCGAGTGCAAGGGCGTATCCTACGCCGAGATGGCAAAGGTCAGCACGGACAATGCCTTGCGGATCTTCTCCAAGATGCCGAGGCTCTGAACGGTGACAGGATACCGCCGCCGCTTTACCATTCTCGGCTGCTCATCGTCACCAGGCGTGCCACGGCTGAATGGCGACTGGGGCGCATGCGATCCGTCCAATCCGCGCAATCGCCGCACACGCGCGTCCTTTCTGATCGAGCAGATTGCGCCGGATGGCGGACGCACCGTTGTTGTGGTCGATACCGGTCCGGACTTTCGCGAACAGATGATTGCGGCCAATGTCCAGCAGGTGGATGCGGTTCTCTATACGCATGCCCATGCGGACCATTTGCACGGGATTGACGACCTGCGCGGCTATTTCATAATGCAGCACACGCGGATCCCGATCCATGCGGATGCTTTCACGATGGAGCGCATTCGCCAGGGTTTCGGCTATTGCCTGGAAACACCGGCGGGCGGCAACTATCCGCCCATCGTCCTGCCGCGCGTGATCGAGAGCCTCGACGATCCCATCGTGATCGACGGTCCCGGCGGGCGTATCTCCATTGTGGCGCACCGCCAAGAGCATGGCGATATTCATTCGCTGGGCTTCCGGATCGGCAATATTGCCTATTGCACCGATGTCAGCGATTTTCCGGCGCAATCCGTCCAGAAGCTTTCGGGCCTGGATGTCCTGATCATCGACACGCTGCAGTACCGGTACCATCCAAGCCATCTGTCTCTCGAGCAGGCGCTGTCATGGATCGAGAGCTTTGCACCGAAGCGCGCCATCCTGACCCATATGCATATTCCGCTCGACTACGAGACGGTGATGCGGGAAACGCCGGCGCATGTGGAGCCAGCCTATGATGGACTGGTGTTCGAGGCTGAGGTGCCGGAAGCCGCGCTGTAGGCGGGGCCAGGTTCAGCAGTCCATTTCAAGGGTCTGTCGGGTCTCATATATGCTGCTAGTTCCATAATCTATCTTATCTGATCTTGCCGTTTGCCCGGGTAGTGATGCGACAGCCACGCCTCGCCTGGTAGTTCTGGCTGGCGTCACCATCCTGGTGTGATGTGCTCGCGGTTCAGACGGTGATTTCGACGGCGCCGCCATCCGGCATCGTGATGACGGCCTCGTAGAACCCGTCACCTGTCCATCGGGGTCCAGACCGCAGACAGCCGGCCAGACGGCAACGTTCCGCCAAGGCATCGACTGCACTCTCGCTGCCCAGGGCGATGGCGATATGGTCCCAACCGACGCTTTCTTCTGCGGCGTCCGTCACCCATGGCCCGGACATGAGCTCGATCTGGCCATCGCCACCGGGCAGGTTGGCAAACCGCGAGGTGAACCCTACCCTGTTCTTGCTCTGGTAGGCTTCGCCAACGGTCGCGTCGAAATAGGTCTCGAAAAACCGGGCGGCTGCGTCGAGGTCGCGGGTCCAAAGTGCTGTGTGGGCGATGCGCATGAGGCCTGAAAATCCTGTTTGATGAGCTTGCGATAGTGTGAGCGATGCGGGCATTGCCAACAGATGCTTCACGTCGGTGCGGAACCGGCATCGGGTGCGACATGCACCTGGACATCGCACCGCGCGAAGTCTCCGCGGTCGAACTCGCCATCTTCCACGATGAGATGATCGATCATCGACGTGTCGGCGACCTTGAACGGCGCGACTGTGCCGAGCTTCTCAGCCGTCGCGGCGACAACGAGTATGCTGCTCTGGTTCACCATGGTCCGCTTGAGTTCAGCCTCGCCCGGATCGAGCGCAGTGACGCCGGCGATGCTGTCCACGCCGCATACGCCGATGATGAACATGTCCGCATAGATCTGCATGGCTTCGCGTATGGCCTGTGGACCAAGGCACGCGCCCTTCGCCTGATCGTACATCCCGCCCAGAACGATGACCTTATAGTTCGGCCGGTCTGACAGCGCCGTGGCAATCACCGGCGCGTTCGTGACGATCGTCAGCGTCTGGCCCGGATCCAGCGCATTTGCGACAGCAAGATTGGTGGACCCGGCGTCGATGAACACGGTCTGGCCGTCCTCGACAAGCCTCGCCGCGGCCCGTGCAAGGCTTGATTTTCGATCCTTGTCCAATGCAGTTCTGGCGGCCAGCGTGCCGAAATCCGGCGTCGGCAGCAAGGCGCCACCATAGACACGACGGCAGAAACCCAGCTTGGCGAGTTCGCGCAGGTCTCTGCGGACCGTGTCTTCGGACACGTCAAACTGCGTCGCCAGTTCGCTCGCCACGACCTTTCCGCGGACGGTCAACTGCTCCCGAATGCGGTCGAGCCTCTCTTCTGTCAGCACGTGCCGGGTCTCCCATCAAAGTTCCTGCACGATCTTGCACATTTGTCCGCATTCTGTAAACAGGGCGTGATTACGGATGGCGACACTCTCTTCCGCGATCCAACGCTGTATTCCAGGAGCTACCGAGATGCCGAACGCCCAGATCCCTGCCGGACGCCCCCGCACCGGAGGCCGACATCAATGGGCGACGCGCTCAAGCTTTCTCATTGCCGGCTCAGCCATGGCGGCCTGGGCACCCCTGGTTCCTGTGGCCAAGGCCCGGATCGGCGTGGATGACGGCACGCTTGGCCTTCTGCTCCTGTGCCTTGGCCTAGGGTCAATCGCTGCCATGCCAATGGTCGGCATTCTCGCGAGCCGCTTTGGGTGCCGCGCCGTCATCGTGGCAAGCACCCTCGCCCTCGCCCTCGTGCTCCCGCTGCTGGCGGTTGTTGATACGCTTCCAGGCATGGCGATCTCGCTGGCGCTGTTCGGGGCAAGTGTCGGCGCGGTCGACGTTGCGATCAATATCCAGGCCGTGATGGTCGAGAAGGATAGCGATCGCAACATGATGTCCGGCTTCCATGGGCTGTTCAGCGTCGGCGGCATTGTCGGCGCGGGCGGCATGAGCCTTCTGCTCGGTGCCGGCGTTTCACCCCTGACCGCGACCTTGATGTTCAGTGCGCTGCTGCTTGGCCTGCTGGCGCAATCCTTTCGGGGCCTCCTGCCCTACGGAAATCAGGAGACCGGAGATGCGCCGTTGTTCACCATCCCGCGCGGGATCGTGGCCTTCATTGGCTTGCTGTGCTTTCTGGTGTTTCTTGGCGAGGGCGCGGTCCTCGACTGGAGCGCTCTGTTCCTCATCGGCGCACACCGTGTCGATCCGGCTCAAGCAGGCTTTGGCTACACGATGTTCGCCATCGCGATGACCGTCGGTCGGCTGACGGGCGACTGGATCGTCAAGACGTTCGGCGGCACGAAGGTCGTGGTCGGTGGTGGCATGATCGCAGCACTGGGTTTCCTGCTGACGGTCGTGGCCCCCAACCAGCCCCTGGCGTTTGCGGGCTTTCTTCTGGTGGGGCTCGGGGCTTCCAATATCGTGCCGGTTCTGTTCACTGCCGCAGGCAAGCAAACTCAAATGCCGCCCAGCCATGCCATCGCAGCCATCACCACGATCGGCTATGCCGGAATTCTCATGGGTCCGGCCGCCATCGGTTTCGTTGCCCAGCACTATAGTCTGGGAGTGGGATTCGTCCTGGTTGCCGGCGGGATGGCGTTCGTCGCGCTCACCTGGCCTTTGATCGCGCGACGGTGAAGCCGTTTAGGGTGCTGTCGTCGGTGACAACTGCGGCATGAACTGGAAGAACGCCCAGACCGCTGCGAACGCCGCGACCACCAGCACCACGATCATTACCTTGCGCAGCCATGCCGGCGTCTGCCGTGGCGGCTTGACCGGCTCCGGTCTGCGAAACTTGATGACATTGTCGTCCATGGCTCACCCGCATCGATCTTCAGCCTCCGCGACCTAGCCGATTATCGCGCCCGCGACCAGATGTCTTCACCCGATCCGCGCAGTTTCGAGGCTGCGTTATGAGGTTGGGACCTTTGTGGGATGGTGGAAGATGGTCCGTTCGGGTGCGTGCACAGACACGCGCAATCCCCCTATAAATTAAGGGGTTTGGCTCAATCGAGCCGCACTCTAAACTGGTCCCAAGATGTAGACCGGCGGGATGCAACCTACCAAATCTAGATTTTTTGATGGACAAATAGGGCTTCCAACTATATCTAGGCGCTCACAACCGCTCGGGAAATGATCCTGCGCCTCCTATGGCCGCGTCTTTTCCCGGATTCGAAGCGGGCCTCCGGTCTTTCGCATACTGCGCGACTGGAGCTCGATATCACCATCAAATGCGGCGCCTGCGCCGTACATGGAAACCGGAACAGACTGTTCCCCGGAAGACAAATCTGTCTGTCCGGGACGAACCTGTTCCGCTCAACAAGGAGCGTTCTCCTGCTACCGAGCGGGAGCTTGACAGGACATGGCCCTACTTACTGAAACCGACGTGTCGGCAGTGCCGACTTCGCCCAAGATCAGTCTCAAATCTGTTTTCAAGGTTTTCGGCGAACGCCCGGAGCGCGCGCTCGAACTGTTCCGGTCCGGCAAATCAAAAGCCGATGTGCACCGGGAGACCGGCAGTTCCATCGGCGTTTCCAACGCCAGCTTCGATATCCAGCCCGGCGAGATCTTCGTCATCATGGGGCTTTCGGGTTCCGGCAAATCCACCCTGCTTCGCCTGCTCAACCGACTGATCGAGCCGACCTCCGGAGCGATCGAGATCGACGGCCACGACGTCACCAAGATGTCGCGTGCGGAACTGATCGCGCTGCGCCGCCGCGAGATCAGCATGGTCTTCCAGTCCTTTGCGCTGCTGCCCAACCGCACCGTTCTCAACAATGCAGCCTTCGGCCTTGAAGTGTCCGGCATGGGCGAAGCTGAGCGCCGCAGCCGCGCCATGGAAGCGCTCGATGCAGTCGGTCTTGCCGGCTATGCGGAAAGCCGACCTGACCAGTTGTCCGGTGGTATGAAGCAGCGGGTCGGCCTCGCCCGGGCGCTTGCCAACGAACCCACCATTCTCCTGATGGACGAAGCGTTTTCGGCTCTCGATCCGCTGATCCGCACAGAGATGCAGGATGAGCTCGTCCGTCTTCAGGGCGAAAAGAGCCGCACCATCGTCTTCGTCAGCCATGATCTCGACGAGGCCATGCGCATCGGCGACCGAATCTGCATCATGCAGGACGGTGCCGTCATCCAGGTCGGCACGCCGGACGAGATCGTCATGCAGCCGGCCAATGATTACGTCCGGTCGTTCTTCCGCAATGTCGACGTCAGCCATGTCTTCAAGGCCGGCGATGTGGCGCGCAAAACCCAGGTGACGATCATCGAGCGGCAGGGCGTGTCGGCAGCGGCGGCGCTGGAGCGGATGAAGCATTTCGACCGCGACCATGCGATCATCCTCGGTCGCGACAAGACCTATCACGGCATGGTCAGCCAGACCTCCCTGGTCGAGAAGGTCAGGGCCAAGGATCCTGATCCCTACCGCAGCGCCTTCCTGCCCGACGTGGAGGCGATCTCCGCCGACGAGCCGCTCTCCAATGTGCTCGGCCGCGTGGCGGGCAGTCCCTGGCCTGTTCCGGTCGTCGATGACCGGCGCCGCTATGTCGGCTCAATCAGCAAATCCGCGCTGCTTGAAACGCTCGATCGCGCCAGCTGATCGCACCAGAGATAGGACACATCATGTATTTCGACATCGGTGGCGCCGTGGATACGGCCGTCAATTATGTACTCGACAACTTCACCCCTGCCCTTGATGGCATTGCCGCGACGATCGGGTTCGTCACCAGCGGTATCCTGTCGGGCCTGACCAGCGTTCCCATGCCGGTTGGCATTGCAATCCTCGTTCTCCTGTCGCTCTGGCGGGTCGGTATCGGCTTTGCCGTGTTCACCGGGGTTGCGCTGTGGCTCGTCCAGGACATGGGCCTGTGGGGCGCGACCATGGAAACCCTTTCGCTGGTGATCGCCGCAACCATCCTCGCGATGGTCGTCGGCCTGCCGCTCGGCATCGCCATGGCCCGCGAGGACAAGGTCGCCGCCGTCGTGCGCCCGGTGCTCGACCTGATGCAGACCATGCCCGCCTTCGTCTACCTGATCCCGGCAGCCATGTTCTTCGGCCTCGGTGCCGTGCCCGGCACCATCGCCACCGTCATCTTCGCCATGCCGCCCGTGGTGCGCCTCACCAATCTGGGCATCCGCCAGGTGCATGCCGAGTTCATTGAGGCCGGCCAGGCATTCGGCTGTACCGCCTCGCAGCTGCTGTTCAAGGTGCAACTGCCGAACGCCCTGCCCTCGATCATGGCCGGTATCAACCAGACCATCATGCTGTCGCTGTCGATGGTGGTGATCGCCTCGATGATCGGTGCCGGCGGCATCGGCAATACGGTCCTGACCGGCATCCAGCGTCTTGACGTCGGAACCGGCTTCGAAGGCGGCCTTGCCGTCGTCATCCTGGCGGTCATCCTCGACCGCCTGACCCAGAGCCTTGGCAAGGAGGCCCCCGGATTGCGGCGCTTCCTTGCTTTCAAAACAGCAGAGAAGGCAGCCGAAGAGCCGCGTGCCGTCACCTCAAGCTGATCCATGGCGGGGTGTTCCCCGCCGAATGCGAACCTTTGAAAAAGGAGCAAAAATGTTCAAAAAAATCGCTTCACTCGGCCTGACCCTCGGCCTCGCCACAGCTTTGATCGGTGGCACCGCCACGGCCAGCTTTGCGCAGGACAACAAGCCCGTGAAGATCGGCTGGTCGGCCTGGTCCGATGCCGAATTCGTCACCAAGCTGGCCGCCAAGCTGATCAAGGACGAGCTGGGCCAGGAGGTCGAGCTGGTGCAGACCGACGTTGCGCCGCTCTACCAGGGCGTCAGCCGCGGTGACCTCGACTTCATGATGATGGCTTGGCTGCCGCAGACCCATGCCGACTACTACAAGCGCGTCGAAAATAAAGTCGAGACACTGGGCACCGTCTATGACGGGGCAAAGCTCGGCTGGGTCGTGCCGGACTACATTCCTGCGAGCGAAATCTCGTCCATCGAGGACCTGAAGAAGCCCGAGGTGATGGAGAACCTCAAGAACACCATCCAGGGGATCGACCCGGGCGCCGGTCTCACCCGTCTGTCGCAGGAAGCTCTCAAGACCTACGAACTGTCCGACTACAAGCTGCAGATCTCCAGTGAAGCCGGGATGCTGACAAGCGTCAACCGCGCCTATCGCGGTGAAAACTGGTTCGTGGCGACGTCGTGGAGCCCGCACTGGATGTTCGGCAAGTACAAGCTACGCTACCTGGAAGACCCCAAGAAGGCACTCGGCGACGCCGAGCATGTGGACGTCGTCGCACGCAAGGGCTTCAAGCAGGACAACCCGAAGGTCGCCGCATTCATGTCGCGCATGAAGCTGCCGATCTCCGATCTCGAGGCGGGCATGTTCACCGCCCAGGAGACCTCCTACGACGAGGCGGTTGCCAAGTACATCACCGACCACCCGGACCAGGTCAAGACCTGGGTCGGCTCCGAGTAATCGAGCGAAATATGGCCGGTCGCGCCGCGGCCAGCCTTTTCCACTGACTTGGTCCATGCGTCGAGTATGGGCAGGAAGAGACTTCCATGACGGCAGAATTCTTCGACCGCAGCCTTGGTGGCGATGATACCCCCGGCGGGCGCATGTCGCTTGCCCGCGATGCACTCGACCTTTCGGTCGGCGAGGTTGCGCGGGTTGTCGGCGTCGAGGCCGACACTCTGCGCTACTGGGAAAATGACCAGGCGGAACCCCGCGCCAACAAAATCACCATGCTGGCAGGCGTCCTGCAGGTGAGCCTGTCCTGGCTGCTGACCGGGATCGGGCATGGCCCGAACTGGGACGATTTTACCGAGGCACCGGCGCTTGCGCCAAACCGTCTCGCCCGGCCTCTGGCTGCCGCGCGCTACTGATCGCTCGAGCTTCCGCTCACAAGCGTACAAGGCCGCACGCGCAGGCGTTGCGGCCTTGCTTATGCCCGTTCCCCACCTCTCGAGGCCCTGTTCCTGCACCGTAAGAGATCCGAAAGGGATTGATCGTCCCATACATGGATCCATCAGGGGGCGTACTGCGTATTGTCGGAGCCATTCGTCCTTCGACAGTATCCGGAGCCTCATGTCGCAGATCTCTTCCCCGCCGTCCCAAAACCAGCGGTTTGTCCTGCTGGATGGCCTGCGCGGCATCGCCGCACTGTTCATCATCCAGCGTCATGCCGAAGGCCTGCTGGGCGACGCACTGCCGTCGAGCTATCTCGGCGTCGACCTGTTCTTCGCGTTGAGCGGTTTCGTGCTGGCGCATGCCTATGGTTCGGCGCTCGCGGATGGACGGCTGTCCGCGCTGGGGTTCATGAAGGCGCGCCTGCTGCGTCTTTATCCGCTCTACGGCCTTGCCCTGTTGTTGATGACGGCGTTTTTCGTGACGCTCTATCTCGCCGGCATTCCAACACCGATCGATGACCTGCATCGCCCCATCGATCCAATGGAACTGCTAATCGCAGTCGTGACCGGGCTGCTGTTCGTGCCTGCTCCCTTCAGCCTCACATTGAACGGCGCTTTGTTCCTGGTGCATCCTGCCTGGTCGCTGTTCAACGAGCTGGTTGCCAACCTGCTTTACGGGCTGCGTGGCGCCCGGGCGAGCACGCGGCAGATCAGCATGGTCATTGTCGCCAGCGCCGTCGTTCTGATCATCGCAGCCATGGTGTTCGGACGGCTGCACGCTGGTTTCCGATGGAACGAAATGGCTGCGGGAATGGCGCGGGTGCTGTTTTCGTTCAGCGTCGGCGTGCTGATCTACCGGTTCCGCGACCGCCTGCCGCAGTTAAGGCCGTATTCCGCCCTTGCCTGCCTGGCGGTGGTGGTGTTGGTTCTCGCCTTCCCAACGCCCAAGCCGTGGCGGGCCTGGTTCGACCTCTTGGTGGTCTTCTTCGTCTGGCCGGCGCTGCTCTTCGTGTCGTGCCGCTGCATTCCGGGTCCGGTCATCGGCCGGATCTCGGCTTTCCTCGGCACTGCCTCGTATGCCGTCTATGTCCTGCACGTGCCGCTGCTGTCCTGGATGGAATTCCTGCTGCCGCAGATCACCGACGCACGCGCCTTTCCTTTTGCGGGATTGGCCGTCGTGGCATTGCTGACCCTTGTCTGCTGGTATCTGACGGTCGCGTTCGACCAGCCCCTGCAGCGCCGGTTCAAGCGTTCGTTGAGGAGTCAGACGCAAAAGCCGTGAGGCTGTCGCCTGACAGGCGGTAGCGGATCCATTCCGTCAGGGGCTCGGCCCCCACGGCGTCATATACCCGAATGGCGGGCTCGTTCCAGTCCAGCACGCTCCACTCGAACCGACCGCAGCCGCTCTCGACCGCGATCTGGGCCAGATGCCTCAGCATGGCCTTGCCGGCACCCATGCCGCGGGCCTTCGGCGTCACGTAGAGATCCTCCAGATAAAGGCCGTTGCGCGCCTGCCAGGTGGAGTAGTTGAAGAACCAGATGGCCATGCCGACCGGCTCGCCCTCCTGTTCGCAGATGACTGCGCGCGTGACGGCATCCGCGCCGAAGATGGACTCCTCGATCGCCTCCACCGTCGCGGCAACCTCATGTTCCGCGCGCTCGAAAATTGCCAGCTCTCGGATGAAGTCAAGGAGCGTCGGGGCGTCCTCGCGGCGAGCCTCGCGGATGACGATCTGCATGGAATGACCTTCTCGATGGGGATGCTAGTGCCGACGACCCGCCGGGGCTTACTCCGCCGCGTCCTTAAGGCCGGCGATGTCAATTTCATAGGCATAGCCATCGAGCATGCCATAGGCCTGCTCGATGTTGACGATTTCCGTTTCGGACCTGGTGATCGCGTCGGAGATCGTCTGGCAGCGTGCCTGCAGCATGCGGCCGAGCACGTCTGCGCCGGGCTTGCGCGCCATGCGGTCGAGGTGGTTGCGGATGCGCGCGCGGTGGCGTTCCATCTCCAAAATGTGGAAACGGGCGTTCACCACCTTGTCGGCAAGCTTGCGGCGCATGGCTGCGACCGGGTCGAAAGATCCGGGTTCACGCTCGTCGAGGATCATCTCGTTGACGAGCGTTTCCAGAATGACGAGCCCCTGCAGGTCCTTGCTATCGGCAAGTTCCGGGTCATAGCCGGTCTCGTCATAGACCTTGCGGCGGATCGGGTCGTTTAGCAGCTCATAAGACATGGTCAATCGGCTGAATAGATCCACATCGCCACCCGTATCCGGGTGAGCGCTCTTGGCGCGCTTGCGATAAGCGGACTTGATGGCGGTGCCATCCGCTTCTCGGGAAACACCAAGCACTTCATAGGGATCGATCACAGCGTCACCTGTTTTCGGCAATCGGTTTCAATCTGGTAACGGCTAAGTCCCGCCCGCTCAAGCCATTATCCATGCATATGGCCAATTAGCGGCAAGACCGGGCCCTGCCCCGTTTTCCCACAACAAGAGCGGGAAACCGGATGCGACGGCCTTCCGCGACCGGTGCCATCAGGAAGCTTACCAGAACGCAGGGCAATAGAACCGCAAAGGTGACGAGGAGGCTCACATGCTCGGCGATCAGACCGAGCAGTGGCGGAATGCCGATAGTGGACAGCATCAGCGTCAGCGCCAGTGCAGCGAGGTTCTCCGACGGCCGCCCCTTTCCAAGTTCGATGGTGGTGGAGACCGCCAGCGGAAAGGCGAGCGCCACGCCGCAGCCGATCATGAAGAGTGCAAGGCCTGTCCACGGCAGCGACGCGATGCAGACCAGGAGCAGGATGCCGGCAGCGACGAGCAGGGCTGAAAAGCGCACGAGCACCATGGGGCCGAAAGCCTCCCGGAGCTTGTCGCCGCCAAGCCGCATCAGGCCCATGCCGATGGTAAAGGTCGCGTAGAGCATGCCGGTGACGGCTGGATCCGCGCCGCGCTGTTCGCGCAGGAAGAATATGCCCCAGTCGTAGACGGCGCCTTCCACGATGCAAAGGCCGAAGACCATGACGCAGATCATCAGGATGGTCCGGTCCGGCAGGACATAGGCCGAGCGCCGGGGCTCTGCTGACGGGGCGGGAAGTGCTGCGTCCCTCTCCGTTACTGCAAACACCAGGACGCAGGACGCCAACACGAAGAACGCTGCCATCATCTGCTGCGCCCAAGGGGATACCGACTGCTGCGCGAGGAAGCCGGAGCCGAGCGAGCCGACCAGCAGACCGATCGACCAGAAACCGTGGCTGCGCGCCAGCACCTTCGTGCCGGTCCGCTGCTCGATGCCGGCGGAGATCATGTTGGCGGCGACGTCGAAAATGGTCCGGAAGAAGCCGAACAGGAAAAAGCAAAAGACGAAACCGGCGAGCGGCAGCACGGTCAGAAGCGGGCTAAGCACGGCGCAGGCGGCGAGCATGAGGATTGCGGTCAGGCGCGGCTGAAGGCGGTCGGTGATGCGGCCGGCCAGCGGCAGCGCAAGGAAGGTGCCGACCGGTGCGCCGAGAAGAGCGAGGCCGAGAACAGCTTTGTCCACACCCAGTGACATCTGGATGGCCGGTAGCCGGGTGAATAGCGAGACGAACAGGATGGCATTGCTGAAATACAGCAAGGCGGGCGGCAAAAGGATCGGCATGAAAGGGAATGGTCCGCGATTCGGGGCAATCCATCATAGGTGCCAGCGCCAGCGATGCGGAGCAAGCGAAGCCTCGTCCGGCGGCGGACTAACCCGGGGTTCGCGCCTGTCCAATCGAGCCGTCAGGTAGAGACTGCCAGACCAGCCGATTTTGCTGTATCCTTGCTTTCGGCAGCGGACATACGCTTGCCTTTGCCTATCCCATCCGGAGACACGTCCATGCTGGTTCGGTACGCTGCCCTTGTACTCTGTCTCCTGTTCCTTCCGTTTTTCGGCGTGCAGGCGCAGGATCCGGTTGAGGCGGCCAAGGCGGTGATTGCGAGCCAGATCACGGCTCTCACCCGTGGCGACGCCGACACCGCTTATGCCCTCGCCTCACCGGCAATCCGCAGCCTATACCCCGACAAGGGCATTTTTCTCGCCATGGTCCGGAAGGAATACGAGCCGGTCTATCGTGCCGGCACCTATGCCTTCGGCCGGTCCAAACTGATCGGCGGTGGCGAAGCCGTGCTGCAGGAGGTGCTCGTCAGTTCCAAGGCGGGCGCCGACTGGATGGCCATCTACGAGATGCGGCTGATGGATGACGGCAGCTACAAGGTGAACGGGGTGCGCATGATCCGCAACACGGCAAGCCAGGGCATTTAGCCCTCGCCGTCTGAACCGTCGGGTTGCTGCTCAAATCCGGTCGATATCGCCGCGCGCCCAGGTCTCGCGCGTCTCAGCATAAAAGTCCTCGAAGCGGCCCTCAGCAATCGCTTCGCGGATACCCTTCATCAGATCCTGGTAGTAGCTGAGGTTGTTCCAGGTCAGCAGCATGCCGCCCAGCGCCTCGTCGGCGCGGATCAGATGGTGCAGATAGGCGCGTGAATAATCGCGAGCCGCCGGGCAATCCGATTCCTCGTCCAGCGGCCGAAGATCTTCCGCATGGCGCGCGTTGCGTAGGTTGACCTTGCCGCGTCGGGTGAAGGCCAGGCCATGCCGGCCAGCGCGGGTGGGCATCACGCAATCGAACATGTCGATACCGCGGGATACGGACTTCAGGATGTCGTCCGGCGTTCCGACGCCCATCAGATAGCGCGGCTTTTCCGTCGGCAGGACCGGAAGCGTCTCCTCCAGCATCTTCAGCATGACATCCTGCGGCTCTCCGACGGCCAGGCCGCCGACGGCATAGCCCTTGAGGTCGAGCGCCCGCAGGCCCTCGGCCGACCGGATGCGCAGATCAGGCTGGTCGCCGCCCTGAACGATGCCGAACATGGCCTTGCCCGGCTGCTCGCCAAAGGCGACGCGACAACGCTCCGCCCAGCGCAGCGACAGCTCCATGGCACGCTCGATTTCCCGGGGCTCGGCCGGCAGCGCCACGCATTCATCGAGCTGCATCTGGATGTCAGAGCCGAGCAGCCCCTGGATCTCGATCGAGCGCTCCGGCGACATGTGGTGAAGGCTGCCGTCGATGTGGCTCTTGAAGGTAACGCCCTGTTCGTCGAGCTTGCGGAGCCCGGACAGCGACATGACCTGGAAGCCACCGCTGTCGGTCAGGATCGGATGCTGCCAGCGGATGAGGTTGTGCAGGCCGCCCAGCCTTGCCACGCGCTCAGCGCCGGGGCGCAGCATCAGGTGATAGGTATTGCCAAGGATGATGTCGGCGCCCGTCTCCCGGACCTGGTCCAGATACATAGCCTTGACCGTGCCTACCGTGCCGACCGGCATGAAGGCCGGCGTGCGGATCGTGCCACGCGGCATGGAGACTTCACCGAGGCGAGCCTTGCCATCTGTGGCCTTGAGGGTGAATTGAAAGGTTTCCGTCATCAGTCTTTCCGGAAAAGCAGGCTTGAATCGCCATAGGAGTAGAAACGATATCCGTCCGAAATGGCGTGCTGGTAAGCATTGCTCATGGTCTCCAAGCCGCTGAAGGCGGAGACAAGCATGAAGAGCGTTGATTTCGGCAGATGGAAATTGGTCATCAGCACGTCCACGGCCTTGAAGCGGTAACCGGGCGTGATGAAGATGCCTGTCGCACCGCTCCACGGCATGATCGAGCCATCCTCGGCTGCAGCACTTTCGAGCAGCCGCAGCGAGGTGGTGCCGACCGAGACGATCCGCCCGCCCCTCGCCCGCACGGCATTCAGGCGCTGCGCGGTCTGGGCGCTCACGTGGCCGATTTCCTGGTGCATCTTGTGATCGGCGGTGTCGTCAGCCTTGACCGGCAGGAAGGTGCCGGCACCCACATGCAGGGTCACGAAGTGCCGCTCGATGCCGGCAGCATCCAGGGCCGCAAATAGACTTGGCGTGAAATGCAGGCCCGCGGTCGGGGCGGCAACGGCGCCATCCTCGCGGGCGTAGATGGTCTGATAATCCGCGCTATCCTGCGCGTCCTCGGGCCGCTTGGCGGCGATGTAAGGCGGCAGGGGAATGTGTCCGACGGACATGATGGCTTCATCCAGCGCAGGGCCGGTAAGATCGAAGCGCAGCGTCACCTCGCCGCCCTCCTCCTTGGCCTCCACCGTAGCTGCAAGCTTGCCCAGCAGGCAGGTATCTCCGTTGTGACCGAACTCGATCCGGTCGCCAACCTTGATCCGCTTGCCGGGCTTTGCGAAGGCCTTCCAGACATCGGGCGCCATGCGCATGTGAAGCGTCGCCGAGACCGGCTGGAGCCCTGCTCCGTCGCGGCTTCGAAAGCCCTCAAGCTGGGCGGGGATAACCTTGGTATCGTTGAAGACAAGCGCGTCGCCGGGCCGCAGGAATGACGGCAGATCGGAGACGCGATGATCAGCCAATGGCGGGTCGCTGTCCGGGCGCACGACAAGCAGCCGGGCGCTGTCGCGCGGGGTGGCGGGCCGCAGCGCAATGTTGTCTTCGGGCAGATCGAAATCGAACAGGTCGACGCGCATGGTTATCCTGAATAAGCAAAACCCGCCCCGCACGAGATGGCGGAGCGGGTCGGTCGATTTAAATCAGATCAGACGTCAGCGGCAACGCGGACGGAAACGATCGAATCGGGATCCTTCGGCGGTTCGCCCTTGTTGATCAGGTCGACATTTTCCATGCCTTCGATGACCTGGCCCCAGACAGTGTACTGCTTGTCCAGGAAGGACGCATCATCGAAGCAGATGAAGAACTGCGAGTTGGCAGAGTTCGGATCGCTGGAACGAGCCATGGAGCACACGCCGCGCAGATGCTTGACGGTGGAAAACTCGGCCTTCAGGTTGGGCTTGTCGGAACCGCCCATGCCGGCGCGGTCCAGACCGCCACCTTTCTTGCCGAACTTCACGTCGCCCGTCTGGGCCATGAAGCCGGAGATGACGCGGTGGAAGACCACGCCGTCATAAGCGTTTTCGCGGGCCAGTTCCTTGATGCGGGACACGTGACCGGGTGCCACATCCGGCATCAGCGCGATCACGACCTTGCCCTTGGTGGTTTCCATGATGAGGGTGTTTTCCGGATCCTTGATCTCGGCCATTTTCTTCTCCTTGGTGTTGCTGCCTGACGGTGTTGCGCCAGTTTGCTGACTAATTCTTGCCGACCGAGACCTTGACCATCTTGTCGGGGTTCGTGACTTCGCCGTTGCCGCCGTCGCCGCGCTTGATCTTGTCCACATTTTCCATGCCGGACACAACCTTGCCGATGACCGTGTACTGGCCGTTGAGGAAGGAGCCCTGGTCGAACATGATAAAGAACTGCGAGTTGGCCGAATTGGGGCTCTGCGAGCGCGCCATTCCGACCGTGCCGCGCTCAAACGGGACTTTGGAGAATTCCGCGGGAAGATCGGGCAGATCCGAACCGCCGGTGCCGGCGCGCGCGGGGTTGAAGCTTGCGCCCCCCTGCTTGCCGAACTTCACGTCGCCGGTCTGGGCCATGAAGCCCTTGATGACCCGGTGGAACACGACGTTGTCGTAGGCGCCCTTGGCGGCCAGCGCCTTGACCTGGGCCACGTGCTTGGGGGCGACCTCCGGCATGAGCTGGATGACGACCGGGCCGTCCTTTAGCTGTACGGTCAGGAAATCATCGGTGGCGGCAGCGGCCGGCATGGCCATTGCAGTCACCGCAAACATGCCTGCAAAGGCTAGACGAAGCAGTCTCATAAATAACTCCCATTGATTCGCGACATGATCAGCGTGTGAGCTTGGCGGTCAGCGCCTGGAGGACTGCCGCCGGGACAAAGGCACTGACATCGCCGCCCATTGAAGCGATCTGCCGGACCAATGTGGCTGTAATAGGCCGCGACGCGGAGCCTGCGGGAAGAAACACCGTCTGAATATCCGGTGCCATCTGCCTGTTCATGCCGGCCATCTGCATCTCGTAATCGAGGTCCGTCCCGTCCCGGAGTCCGCGGATCAAGAGGCTGGCACTGTTGCCACGCGCTGCATCGACCACCAGCCTGTCGAAGGCCACCACGGAGACGGCGCCCGCCTTCTCCGGCAGCGCCTCAGTGAGCGAGGCGCGGATCATATCCGCGCGCTCGTCGAAGCTGAACATTGGCGTCTTGCCCGGGTGAACGCCGATCCCGACGATCACGGTCGTTGCTACGGCCAGCGCCTGGACAAGCACGTCCAGATGACCTCGCGTCATGGGATCGAATGAACCGGGATAGAAAGCTGTGGTCATGCGCGGGCCAGCGTGGATCGGATTTCTCGCCTTTTGTCACGGTCCGGGCCGGCCTGCAAGCGCTGCGGCCCCGTTCGCCGTGCGTTGCGGCGTGAACCCGGAATGAATGATCTGTTCAAGGCTGTTTCAGCTGCCGCGTGTTCAAATGATCATTGTGACGGGAGCGAACGTGCTTTCGACGAGGAGACTGAACAGATGCTGGCCCTGCTGATCGTCGTTGCTGTTTTTGGAGCACTTCTGCTGGATGCCATCATCTATCTCGTCAACTCTATCGACGATGACATGGCTGGAATCTGAACGCCAGATGAACAGACCATTCAAGGTCGCTTCAGAGCCGTTCAGTTAATGTCTCTTTAAAATGCGGTGGAACCTGAGCGCCATGTTCGCGTTCAGGCAAACAGAAGGATACTTGGAGATGATCGCTAGAAGGAAAACGGTCAGGCCTGACAAGATCACCATGATAAACTTGGTATGGACAGCAATGATTGCTGTGATGCTGACGGCGACGGTGACCCTCTATCAGGGAAAATCCAACTTCGAAGATTTCAAATACCCGCAGGTATCTGGTCGCTACAGCGATCTTTCCTACTACTAGGGCGGGCTCATGGGCTGAAAGGATGACCATGTTCGTAACGTTGACTGTACTTGCTGGTCTTATCAGCACCATGTTCGTGGCATCCGTGGTTTCCACCATTTCAGAGCTTCGCCGTGAACGCGAAGACATGGAAGAGTTCGCCCGCCGCTATAGCGCCTTCTGAAGACTGTTATCCGTCCCGCCTGACGGGACTGGACGAAAAAAGCCGGAGGACATGTCCCCCGGCTTTTTCTTTGCGTTTTTGTTGCCCGGTAGGCCGAGAGGCGCGGATTACTCCGACGCCCCCTCGTCTGATGCCGCGTCTCCGTCGGGGGCCTGACCTTCGTCCGGAGCAGCGCCAGCGTCACCGGCCTCCACCGAGGGCGCGTCAGCGAGGATTTCTCCGGCCTCTTCCTCTTCCGGTTCGCTGATGCGTTCCACGGAGACAACCTTCTCATCCTTGGCGGTCGAGAAGATGGTGACCCCCTTTGTAGCGCGGCTGGCGATACGGATGCCGCCGACCGGGACCCGGATAAGGACGCCGCCATTGGAGACGAGCATGATCTGGTCCTTCTCGTCGATCGGGAAAGCTGCAACCAGTTCGCCTATTTCTGCCGTCTTCGACGTGTCGGTTGCCCGAATGCCCTTGCCGCCACGCCCGGAGGTGCGGAAGTCGTAGGACGAAGACCGCTTGCCATAGCCCTTTTCGGACACCGTCAGAACGAACTGCTCGCGCGTCTTCAACTCCTCGTAGCGTTCGTCCGGAAGCTGGCCTTCCTCGACCACTTCTTCACCCACCAGGGCAATATCGTCTTCGTCAACGCCTTCGGCCCGACGGTCTGCCGCCGAACGCTTCAGGTAGGCGGCACGCTCCCAGGGCTCGGCATCCACATGTCCGAGGATGGTCATCGAAATCAGACGATCGCCATCCGCAAGGGTGATACCGCGCACACCGATGGAGTTGCGGCCGGCAAACACGCGGACGTCATCGACCGGGAAGCGGATCGCCTGACCGAGCGCCGTCGTCAGCAGGACGTCGTCGCCCTGCAGGTCGAGATCGGCATTCGGCGGCTGGCAGGTTTCGACGGAGAGGATTTCGTCGCCCTCTTCCTCAAGCTTCATGGCAATCTTGCCGTTCCGGTTCACCTGGATGAAATCCGACAGCTTGTTGCGGCGCACGGTGCCTCTCGTCGTCGAGAACATGACGTCGAGGTTTTCCCAGCTCGTCTCGTCCTCGGGCAGCGGCATGATCGTGGTGATCCGCTCGCCCTTTTCGAGTGGCAGCATGTTGATCAAGGCTTTGCCGCGCGACTGCGGCGTGCCGATCGGCAGGCGCCAGACCTTTTCCTTGTAGACGATGCCGCGCGAGGAGAAGAACAGCACCGGCGTATGGGTGTTGGCGACAAACAGGCGGTTGACGAAATCCTCGTCGCGCGTGGCCATGCCGGAGCGGCCCTTGCCGCCGCGGCGCTGCGCCCGATAAGTAACAAGCGGGACACGCTTGATGTAGCCAAGATGCGAAACGGTAACGACCATGTCTTCACGGGCGATGAGATCCTCATCGTCCATCTCGAGGCCGCCGGCGAGGATCTCGGTGCGGCGCGGCGTTCCGAATTCGTCACGCACGGCAATGAGTTCGTCCTTGACGATCTGCTGGATCCGCACGCGCGACGACAGGATATCGAGGTAATCGCTGATCTCGGCGCCGATCTTGTTCAGTTCGCCGTCAATTTCTTCGCGGCCAAGCGCCGTCAGGCGGGCCAGACGCAGCTCAAGGATCGCCCTCGCCTGTTCTTCCGAGAGATTGTAGGTGAGGTCCTCGTTGATCCGGTGACGCGGGTCATCGATCAGCCGGATCAGCGATTCCACGTCCGACGCAGGCCAGCGGCGTGTCATCAACTGTTCGCGTGCAGTCTGCGGATCGGGCGCATTGCGGATCAGGCGAATGATTTCGTCG
This sequence comes from Hyphomicrobiales bacterium, assembly GCA_900472675.1. Taxonomy (GTDB): domain Bacteria; phylum Pseudomonadota; class Alphaproteobacteria; order Rhizobiales; family Rhizobiaceae; genus Neorhizobium. The sequence goes on along the minus strand of UCJA01000009.1, from coordinate 192,250 downwards.
ATATTGGCAACGGCGATGGCGAGACCGACCAGCACATGGGCGCGGTCACGGGCCTTGCGCAGAAGATACTTCGTGCGCCGGCTAACGACCTCCTCGCGGAAGGTCACGAAGGCCTTCAGCATGTCGATCAGGGTCAACTGTTCCGGCTTGCCACCGTTGAGCGCCACCATGTTGCAGCCGAAGGAGGTCTGCAGCGGTGTGTAGCGGTAGAGCTGGTTGAGGATGACGTCGGCATTGGCATCGCGCTTCAGCTCCACCACGACGCGGTAGCCCTGGCGGTCGGATTCGTCGCGTAGATCGGAAATGCCCTCGATGCGCTTTTCGCGCACGAGCTCGCCGATCTTCTCCACCATCGACGCCTTGTTCACCTGGTAGGGAACTTCGGTGATGATGATGTGCTCGCGATCGCCGCGCATCGGCTCGATGATAGCGCGGCCGCGCATCATGACGGAACCGCGGCCCGTCTCGTAGGCCTGGCGGATGCCGGCGCGACCGAGGATCAGGGCGCCCGTCGGGAAGTCCGGTCCCGGGATGATCTCCATCAGTTCCGTCAGATCGATGTCTGGATTGTCCAGCATCGCGATGCAGCCGTTGATGACTTCGACCAGGTTGTGCGGCGGAATATTGGTCGCCATGCCGACGGCAATACCGCCGGCGCCGTTGACCAGGAGGTTGGGGAACTTGGCGGGAACGACGACCGGTTCCGACATGGTGCCGTCGTAGTTGTCGCGGAAATCGACAGTTTCCTTGTCGAGGTCGTCCAGCAGCGCATGGGCGACTTTTTCCAGGCGGCACTCAGTGTAACGCTGGGCTGCCGGCGGATCGCCGTCGATCGATCCGAAATTGCCCTGACCGTCGATCAGCGGCATGCGCAAAGACCAGTCCTGCGCCATGCGAGCCAACGCATCATAGATCGCGGAGTCGCCGTGCGGATGGTATTTACCCATCACGTCACCGGTTACACGGGCGCTCTTGACGTATTTTTTGTTCCAGTCGAGGCCAAGCTCGTTCATGCCGAAGAGGATGCGGCGGTGGACCGGCTTCAATCCATCTCGGACGTCGGGAAGCGCGCGGCTGACGATAACGCTCATGGCGTAGTCGAGATAGGACCGCTGCATCTCTTCCATGATGGAAATGGGTTCGATGCCTGGAGGCAGCTTTCCGCCGCCGGGAGTGCTTTGCTCAGTCAAATCGGATCACGATCTTTGTTCGGAATCAGTCGGATTTATATAGCGGAAACTGGTTCCGGGTGCCAATTTCCCTGCGGGTTTTGAACAGCTTTTGCCGCCTTGTCCGCAGAGCTTCGAGACAGAGCGCATTGCTTCAGCGCAACACGATGCTTTTCTTCGTCCGCGGCCTGTCCTAACAATCCCGCCACACGACCGCAAGCTTTGCGAAGGGAAACGACATGGCGACACCCGATATGTTGGTCAATGCTTTGACTACGATGCTGGTTACCCTGGATCCGCCGGGCCTTGCTCCGGTGTTCCTGGGGCTCACCATGGGCATGACCGGCGTACAGCGGCGCGAGGTCGCGGCACGCGGCGCGCTGATCGCCTTCGGCATCCTGGCGGTCTTCGCGCTGTTCGGCGCCGGTGTGCTCGGATTGCTCGGGATCTCCATCGGCGCCTTCCGGATCGCCGGCGGACTGCTGCTGTTCTGGATCTCCTTCGAGATGGTGTTCGAAAAGCGTCAGCAGCGGAAGGAGCGGACCTCGCAGACCGCCATCACCATCGACCACATGCGCAACATCGCCGTCTTCCCGCTGGCCATACCGCTGATCGCCGGCCCGGGCGCCATCTCGGCCACGGTGCTCTTGGCGGGAAGCTTCACCAATGCGCTCGACCGGGTCCTGCTGATCGGCGTCATAGCTTTCATCATGCTGGTGCTCTACGCCACACTACTGCTTGCAGAAAAGCTAGACCGGTTTCTCGGTGTCACCGGTCGGGCCATTTTGACCCGCCTGATGGGCGTTCTTCTGGCGGCGCTATCGATCCAGTTCGTGGTCGACGGTATCAAGTCCGCGTTTGCGATGCACGTCGTCACGGGCTGAACAGAAGGTCAAAGGGAACACCATGCGATCTCTGCTCCGCCGGCTGTGGCCGGATACGGCTCCCGTCAGCGCCCGCGAACGGGTCAGATCCGGTATCGGCGCGCTGGCAGGCATTCTCGTGACGGGGCTCGTGGGCGCCCTTTCGGTGCGCAGCGGCGCTGCCGGCCCGGCGCTGATTGCACCTATGGGCGCATCCGCCGTGCTTTTGTTTGCTGTCCCCTCGAGCCCGCTTGCCCAGCCCTGGTCCATTCTCGGGGGCAATCTCGTCTCAGCTCTTGTGGGCGTGACGGCGGCGATGTGGATCGCCGATCCCTATCTCGGCTCGGCCGTGGCAATCGGCTGCGCCATCCTTGCCATGCTGAGCCTGCGCTGCCTACATCCGCCGAGCGGCGCCATCGCGCTCACCGCGGTGCTCGGCGGCCCGGCCGTGCACGACCTCGGCTTTGGTTTCGTGCTGTGGCCGGTGCTTGGCAACTCGCTCGTGCTTCTGACTGCCGCGGTGATTTTCAACAATCTGACCGGCCGCCCCTACCCGCGCGCCATGAAACCAGTTCCGGTCGACCATGGAACGGCCGATCCGCCGCCCATTCAGCGGCTGGGTTTCACCGGCGAAGACCTGGATGCTGTCCTCAAGGACTATGACGAGTTCATCGACATCAAGCGCGAGGATCTTGCCGAAATCCTGCGCCGCACCGAGTTGCGCGCCTACCGACACCGCGCGGGCCGGGTCGATTGCGGGACCGTGATGTCGCGCGATGTCATCGCGGTTGGCCCGGACACTCCGCTTAGCGAGGCCTACCGCCTGATGCATGCCCATCACATCAAGGCACTGCCGGTCACCAACGCCAAAGCGGATGTGGTGGGCATCGTGACCCAGACGGATTTTCTGGAGAAGGCTGCCTGGGCCTCAGCGCAGGCAAGCACCATCCGGAAAGGCTGGCCATTCTGGCGCGCCAATGGTGGCCCAAAGAGCACGGTCCGCGACATCATGACGTCGCCCGTGAAAACCGTGGCGCCGGAAGCGCCGCTGGCTGAGGCCATCCTCATGTTCGCGGGCCAGGGGCTGCATTACCTGCCGGTGACCCGTGCGGGCGGCAAACTGGCCGGGATCCTGTCGCAGTCAGACGTGCTTGTCGCGATGCTGGCCGACCAGCCCGAGGAGGCGAGCCCCTCAAACGCAGAAATGCCGGCGTGATAGCCGGCATTTCAAATGGGAAGACCGCTCGATCAGAATGGGATGTCGTCGTCGAGATCGCGCGAGAAGTTGCCACCGGATGCACCACCGGACGAAGCAGAGCCTGCTCCAGACTGGCCGCCACGACCGCCGCCCGACGGCTTGCGATCGTAGTCGCTGCCGCCGCCGAAGTCATCGCCGCCGCCGCCGAAGTCGCTGCCGCCCCGGGCACCGCCACCACCGCCTTCGCCGCGTCCGTCCAGCATGGTCAGGGTCGAGTTGAAGCCCTGCAGAACGATTTCCGTCGAATAACGGTCGTTGCCGCTCTGATCCTGCCACTTGCGGGTCTGGAGCGCACCTTCGATATAGAGCTTGGCGCCCTTCTTGATATACTGTTCGACGACCTTGCAGAGGCCCTCGTTGAACACGACGACCGTGTGCCATTCCGTCTTTTCGCGACGTTCACCGGAATTCTTGTCACGCCAGTTCTCGGACGTGGCGATCCGCAGGTTGGCGATAGGACGGCCGTCCTGCGTCCGCCGGATTTCCGGATCGGCGCCAACATTGCCCACCAGAATAACCTTGTTTACGCTACCAGCCATCAGTCTCACCCTTGCTTGCCGCGTCCTGCGGCCCTTTCAACATTCATCCACATTAGACCATCGCGTCGTCGATAGGTCAGACACTGCCCGTCAATCCACAGGCATTTTGTTCTTTATTTGTTCTATCGGCGCAGTATAGTCATGTCAACCGAATCGAGACCACGGGCGGTTTGCAGAGGTTTCGGCTCGACAGCCGCCTTTCCATCCCTACATAAGGGCTTTCGATCCTCCCAAAGAGCATGAAGATGAGCGAACTGAAAACCATATCGATCCGTGGTGCGCGCGAGCATAACTTGAAGGGCATAGACCTCGACCTGCCGCGTAACTCGCTGATCGTCATGACGGGTCTGTCGGGTTCGGGCAAATCCTCGCTCGCCTTCGACACCATCTATGCAGAAGGCCAGCGCCGCTACGTAGAAAGCCTGTCCGCCTATGCGCGGCAGTTCCTCGAGATGATGCAGAAGCCGGACGTGGACCAGATCGAGGGTCTGTCGCCGGCCATCTCGATCGAGCAGAAGACGACTTCGCGCAATCCGCGCTCGACGGTCGGGACCGTGACCGAGATCTACGACTACATGCGCCTGCTGTTTGCGCGCGTCGGTGTACCCTATTCGCCGGCGACCGGGCTGCCGATCGAGAGCCAGACGGTCAGCCAGATGGTCGACCGCGTCCTGGATTTCGAGGAGGGCACGCGTCTCTATATCCTGGCGCCGATGATCCGCGGCCGGAAGGGCGAATACAAAAAAGAACTCGCCGATCTGATGAAGAAGGGTTTCCAGCGCGTCAAGGTGGACGGTCAGTTCTACGAGATTGCCGACGTTCCGGCGCTGGACAAGAAATACAAGCACGACATCGACGTGGTGGTCGACCGCCTTGTGGTGCGCGCCGACATCGCCGCACGGCTGGCCGACAGTTTCGAGACCTCGCTGAAGCTTGCAGACGGACTGGCCGTCGCAGAATTTGCCGACAAGCCGCTGCCCGCCAACGAAACCTCTGCCGGCGGCTCGGCCAACAAGTCGCTTAACGAGACCCATGAACGGGTATTGTTTTCGGAAAAGTTCGCCTGCCCCGTTTCCGGTTTCACCATTCCGGAAATCGAGCCCCGTCTCTTCTCGTTCAACAATCCGGCCGGCGCTTGCCCCACCTGCGACGGGCTCGGATCCCAGCAGAAGGTTGACGAGAACCTGATCGTGCCGGAACCGGCCCGAACGCTGCGCGACGGTGCCATCGCTCCCTGGGCGAAATCCAGTTCGCCCTATTACAACCAGACGCTCGAAGGCCTTGGCAAAGTGTTTGGCTTTAAGCTCTCCAGCCGCTGGAACGAGCTTTCTGCTGAGGCCCAGACGGCGATCCTGAAGGGTACCGAAGAGAAGATCGAGTTCAACTATGCGGACGGCGCGCGCTCCTACAAGACGGCCAAGACCTTCGAGGGCATCGTGCCCAACCTGGAGCGTCGCTGGAAGGAGACCGACAGCGCCTGGGCACGCGAAGAGATCGAGCGCTACATGTCGGCGGCGCCCTGCCCCGCCTGCAAGGGTTTTCGCCTGAAGCCTGAAGCGCTTGCCGTGAAGATCAACAAGCTTCACATCGGCGACGTGACCAACATGTCGATCCGGGTGGCGCGCGACTGGTTCGAAGTGCTGCCCGCACAGCTGAATTCCAAGCAGAACGAGATCGCCGTGCGGATCCTGAAAGAGATCCGCGAGCGCCTGCAGTTCCTCAACGACGTCGGCCTCGACTATCTTAGCCTGTCGCGCAATTCCGGCACGCTGTCGGGCGGCGAGAGCCAGCGCATCCGGCTTGCCTCGCAGATCGGTTCGGGCCTGACAGGCGTGCTTTACGTGCTGGACGAGCCGTCGATCGGGCTTCACCAGCGCGACAATGCGCGCCTGCTCGACACGCTGAAGCACCTGCGCGATATCGGCAATACGGTGATCGTGGTCGAGCACGACGAGGATGCCATCATGACGGCGGACTACGTCGTCGATATTGGTCCGGCCGCGGGCATCCATGGTGGCGAGGTGGTGGCCGAAGGCACGCCGAGCCAAGTGATGGCCAATCCGAAGTCCCTGACGGGCAAGTACCTGTCGGGTGAGCTTGGCGTGGCGGTACCAGCCGTGCGGCGCAAGCCCAAGAAGGGCCGCGAGATCAAGGTCGTCGGCGCGCGCGGCAACAATCTGAAGAACGTGACCGCTTCGGTTCCGCTCGGCGTCTTCACCGCCGTGACGGGTGTTTCCGGCGGCGGCAAATCTACGTTCCTGATCGAGACGCTTTACAAGGCGGCGGCACGGCGGGTGATGGGTGCGCGCGAAATCCCGGCCGAGCATGACCGGATCGAGGGTTTTGAATTCATCGACAAGGTCATCGACATCGACCAGTCGCCGATCGGTCGCACGCCGCGCTCCAACCCGGCCACCTATACCGGTGCCTTCACGCCGATCCGCGACTGGTTTGCCGGCCTGCCAGAGGCCAAGGCGCGCGGCTACCAGCCGGGGCGCTTCTCGTTCAACGTCAAGGGCGGACGCTGCGAAGCCTGCCAGGGCGACGGCGTGATCAAGATCGAGATGCACTTCCTGCCGGACGTCTATGTCACTTGCGACGTCTGCCACGGCAAGCGCTACAACCGCGAAACGCTGGACGTGACCTTCAAGACGAAGTCGATCGCTGACGTGCTCGACATGACCGTTGAAGAGGGCGTGGAATTCTTCCAGGCGGTTCCCGCCGTGCGCGACAAGCTGCAGGGGTTGTTCGACGTCGGTCTCGGCTACATCAAGGTCGGACAACAGGCCAATACGCTGTCCGGCGGCGAGGCGCAGCGCGTGAAGCTCGCAAAGGAGCTTTCGAAGCGCTCGACCGGGCGGACTCTCTACATTCTCGACGAGCCGACAACCGGTCTGCATTTCCACGACGTGGCGAAACTCCTGGAGATGCTGCACGAGCTGGTGAACCAGGGCAATTCGGTTGTGGTCATCGAGCACAATCTGGAGGTCATCAAGACCGCAGACTGGGTCATCGATATCGGACCGGAGGGTGGTACTGGCGGTGGCGAAGTAGTCGCCGTGGGTTCGCCAGAGCAGATCGTCAAGGAAAAGCGGTCCTACACGGGCCACTTCCTGAAGGAGCTTTTGAACCGCCGGTCCATCAAGAAGGTGGAAGCGGCAGAATAGCCGATCTTGGTTTTGGGGGACGTCATGGGACAGCAAGGCATCATTCGAACAGGCATCGGCGGCTGGACCTTCGACGCCTGGGAAGGCACGTTCTATCCGGACAAGCTCGCCAAGAAGAAGCAGCTGGAATATGCGGCGAGTAAGCTCGACGTGATCGAGGTGAACGGCACCTATTACAGCTCGCAGAAGCCGGAAACCTTCGCCAAATGGGCCGCGGACGTGCCGGATGGTTTCGTGTTTTCCTTGAAGGCCAGCCGCTACAGCACCAACCGCAAGGTACTCGCCGAGGCGGGTGAGTCCGTCGAGCGGTTTCTCAGTCAGGGGATCACCGAACTGGGCGACCACCTCGGCCCTATCCTCTGGCAGTTCGCACCGACCAAGAAGTTCGAGCCCGAGGATTTTGAAGCCTTCCTCAAGCTGCTACCCGCAGAACAGGATGGGCTGCCCCTTCGCCACGTGGTCGAGGTGCGACACGACAGCTTCAAGGTGCCGGAGTTCGTGCAGCTGATCGCGAAATACGGTGTGGCGCCGGTTTGCGCGGATCATTTCGACTACCCGATGATCGCCGATGTGACGGCCGATTTCGTCTACGCCCGTCTGCAGAAGGGCTCCGACGAGATCGCCACCTGCTACGCCGAGAACGACATGACCGAATGGGCCAAGCGGTTGGAGACCTGGGCGGTCGGTGGCGTTCCGGAGGACCTTCCGCTGATCGACGCGGAGCACAGGCCGAAGAAAAAGACGCGCGACGTGTTTGCCTTTTTCATTCACGAGGGCAAGGTGAACGCGCCGCAGGGCGCCATGGCCATGCACGACCTTCTTCAGAGCCGCCGCTAGGAAACGGGCGGGCTAGGTTGCCAGCACCACGCCGGCATGGGCGGCAAGATCCTCGGCCGTCATACCCTCGCCCGCCGCCTTGCCGGCTTCACCATGCAGGTAGACGCCGGCGGCTGCCGCCTCGAAGGCAGGCATGCCCTGCGCCAGCAATGCACCGATCATTCCGGCCAGCACGTCACCCGAACCTGCGGTCGCCAACCATGGCGGGGCGTTGGTGTTGATTACGGCGCGGCCATTCGGCGCGGCGATGACCGTGTCCGCTCCCTTGTAAACGATGGCTGCGTTTGAGCGGGCTGCGGCCTTCAGCGCCTTTTCCGGCTTGCTAAGGTTTTCGTCGGCAGCGATATCAGGAAACAACCGGCCGAACTCGCCCTCGTGCGGGGTCAGGACAAGGTGCGTGTCACCTCCGGCAAAGCCGTCGAAGAGCAACTGCGGATTCTCCTTGAACGAGGTAATGCCGTCGGCATCCAGCACCAGTGGCCGGTCCTTGAGTGCCAAGGCAAAGATGCGCGCCTGCTCGCCGATCCCGAAGCCCGGGCCGAGCACGAAGGCGGAGAGTTTTGCCGTCTGCAGCCAGGCTGTGACATCTTCATGCGTGTCGATCTCGTGGAGCATGATCGCCGTCACCGCGCCGGCATTGACCGGCATGGCTGCTGAAGGTGAGGCAAGCGTGACCAGCCCTGCCCCTCGCCGCAGCCCGGCGATGGCGCAGAGGCGCGCGGCGCCCGTCTTGCCGGCCGGTCCCGAGAAGACGGCCAAATGGCCGCGGCGGAATTTATGCGCGGCGGCATCCGCCCGCGGCAGGTGCCGCTCCCATAGCGCCGGCGCGTTTTCGGCCAGCTTACCGGCGCAGGCCGTGATGATCCGCATGGGAATGCCGATGTCCACGACCGCCACGTCACCGCAGAGTGACCTGCCGGGCATCAAGAGGTGGCCGGGCTTTCGTGCCATGAAGGTGACCGTCCTTGTCGCCTGAAAGGCGGCGCCGAGCGGCGTGCCACGGCGGCCGCAGAGGCCAGAGGGCAGATCGACGGCAATCACGGGTAGCCCCGCCTCTCCTACCGCATGGATGACGGAGGCAACCTCTTGCGGAACCGGTCGCCCGAGGCCTGCTCCGAACAGGGCGTCGACCACCACATCTCCGGGCCGGGGCTGATAGAGCGGCAGCGGTTCGACGTCGAGCGCCATGCGCCTGCCGGCCTCGATCGCATCCTGGGCTTGCGGGGCATCTCCCAGCCGGAAGACAGCGACCGTCGCTCCTGCCTGTCGCAGAGCCTCGGCGGCGACATAGCCGTCGCCCCCGTTGTTGCCGGGACCGCACAGGACGGCAAACCGTAAGGCTTCTGGAAAATGCCGGAGCGCGGTTGCCGCAACAGCCTGGCCCGCCCGCAGCATCAGGTCGAAGGAGGGAATCCCGGAGGCGGCGGAAGCGGCATCCGCGGCGGTCATCTCCTGCGGCGTCAGGAGGATGGTGTTCTGTGTCTGTCTCATATCCGGATTGAACGCAAAGTCTCGCCCCGTGGCAAGCCCCGTAGCAGAAGGCTCTCTGCTGATTTATAGTGCATATGCCTTTAATTTAAGCGTCTGCATTCCGGTTGTCCTGAGTTGCAAACCCCTGATCTGGAAAATCGCGCTACGACAGAAGCAAGCGCACAGATTTTTGTCAGGCATGGCAGCTCAAGGCTATACACTGAATTCGGAAGGATTTGCCGCTGAAACGCATTATCCTTTTGTAACTGGCACCGGGATTTGGCACGATATCTGCATCGATACGACAGGGCGGCGTGCGCCGCCCTGGGGAGAAGCGGAGAGTTGGTTTTCTCATGAAAAAGATCGAAGCGATCATCAAGCCTTTCAAACTCGACGAAGTGAAGGAGGCCCTTCAGGAAGTCGGGCTGCAGGGCATTACGGTGACCGAGGCAAAGGGTTTCGGGCGCCAGAAGGGCCATACGGAGCTCTACAGGGGCGCAGAATACGTCGTGGACTTCCTGCCGAAGGTAAAGGTGGAAGTCGTGCTGGCCGACGAGAATGCAGAAGCGGTGATCGAAGCGATCCGCAATGCGGCCCAGACTGGACGGATCGGAGACGGCAAGATATTCGTGTCGAATGTGGAGGAAGTTATCCGCATCCGTACGGGAGAGACGGGAATCGACGCGATCTGATCGTGCTCCCACCCGTGCCATCCGCGCGGGTTCATCGTCATCTTACACTCGAGGAAAGGTCATTATGACGAGCGCCAGCGAAGTAATGAAACAAATCAAGGAAAACGACGTCAAGTTCGTGGACCTCCGCTTTACCGACCCGCGCGGCAAGCTGCAGCACGTCACGATGGACATCGCCGCAGTGGACGAAGACATGTTCGCCGACGGCGTGATGTTCGACGGCTCCTCGATCGGCGGCTGGAAAGCCATCAACGAGTCCGACATGGTTCTCATGCCGGACGTTGCCACGGTCCATATGGACCCGTTCTTCGCCCAGTCGACCATGGTGATCGTCTGCGACATCCTGGACCCGATCTCGGGTGAAGCCTACAACCGCGATCCGCGCGGCACGGCCAAGAAGGCGGAAGCCTATCTGAAGGCGTCCGGCATCGGCGACACGATCTTCGTCGGCCCCGAGCCCGAGTTCTTCGTATTCGACGACGTGAAGTACAAGGCCGACCCCTACAACACGGGGTTCAAGCTCGATTCGTCCGAGCTGCCTTCGAACGACGACACCGATTACGAGACCGGCAACCTTGGCCACCGTCCGCGCGTCAAGGGCGGCTACTTCCCGGTTCCTCCGGTGGACAGCCTGCAGGACATGCGCTCGGAGATGCTGACGGTTCTCGCCGAAATGGGCGTGGTCGTCGAAAAGCACCACCACGAGGTGGCATCGGCCCAGCATGAGCTTGGCGTCAAGTTCGACACGCTGGTGCGCAACGCCGACAAGATGCAGATCTACAAGTACGTCGTGCATCAGGTCGCCAACGCCTATGGCAAGACAGCAACTTTCATGCCGAAGCCGGTATTCGGCGACAACGGCTCGGGCATGCATGTGCACCAGTCGATCTGGAAGGACGGCAAGCCGACGTTTGCAGGCGACGAGTATGCCGGCCTCTCGGAAAGCTGCCTTTACTACATCGGCGGCATCATCAAGCATGCCAAGGCCATCAACGCCTTCACCAACCCAACTACCAATTCCTACAAGCGGCTGGTCCCGGGTTATGAAGCGCCGGTCCTGCTCGCCTATTCCGCGCGCAACCGGTCTGCGTCGTGCCGCATTCCCTTCGGCTCCAACCCGAAGGCAAAGCGCGTCGAAGTGCGTTTCCCGGATCCTGCCCAGAACCCCTATCTCGGGTTCGCAGCCATGCTGATGGCCGGCCTCGATGGCATCAAGAACAAGATCCACCCGGGCAAGGCCATGGACAAGGATCTCTACGACCTGCCGCCGAAGGAACTCAAGAAGATCCCAACGGTGTGCGGCTCGCTGCGTGAAGCTCTCGACTGCCTCGACAAGGACCGCAAGTTCCTGACTGCAGGCGGCGTGTTCGACGACGACCAGATCGATGCCTACATCGAACTCAAGATGGCGGAAGTCATGCGCTTCGAGATGACCCCGCATCCGGTTGAATTCGACATGTACTATTCGGCCTGACCCTGCGTCGCTTGAGTCATTGCCAAACAGAAAGGCGGGCCTTGTGCCCGCCTTTTGCTTAACCCCGATGGCATGTTGCTTCAGACGATGCCTCTCCACATCGGACTTACGTCCCCCGCGCCCGTCGCGGTGGAACGATGTCTACAGATCTGCATTAGTCCTTGATGAGGGAGCATTTTGTTCCCACATTAGGCTGCGAAAGGACATCGCACCATGAAACAGCGGAACGCTAAATTTACGATCGGAGAAGTGGTTCGCCACAGGGTATTCCCCTTCCGTGGCGTCGTCTTCGATGTGGACCCCGAGTTTTCGAACACGGAGGAATGGTGGAATGCAATTCCGCCCGAGATCCGGCCCAACAAGGACCAACCTTTTTATCATTTGCTGGCTGAAAACGAGGACAGCGAATATGTCGCCTATGTCTCCGAGCAGAACCTCGAACATGACGAAAGCGAGCAACCGCTTCGCAACCCGCAGGTCTACCAGATCTTCCACCGGGAACCGAGTGGAGTGCTGAAGCCGAAAGTCATGCTCGCGCACTGACGAACACCGACCCCAAACGCAAAACGCCGGCCTCGAGAGGCCGGCGTTTTGGTATCCACGAGAGGGGCCGAAGCCCCTGCCCTTACTGGCCCTGCTTGGCAGCAGACTGGGCGTCTTCAAGCTTCTTGCGGGCTTCCTCGGCCTTCTTCTGCATGCCTTCCTGAAGGCTGCGCTGGCTTTCGGCAAGCTGCGACTGGGAGATCGCCGGGCCGTCGAAGGCGCCGGTGAAACCGCTCAGCGAAACCTTGATCGGGTTCGGAGCGCGGCGGAAGTTGATCGAGGTGAAGATTACGTCTGTGCCCTTCTTCAGGCTTGCGATCATCGGATCCGTCAGCGGCACTTCGGCCGTGCACTTGTCGGGAAGGCAGACGGTGTAGTCCAGCTTCTGGCCCTTGCCGCCGTCGATCTGCATCATCACGCCCGGAGGCACGAGACGGGCGGTCGGGACCGAAACCTGGAGGATCTTGCGGTTGACCTTGCCTTCAACGGTGATCAGGCCAACGGCCGTGATCAGCTGGCCGTTCTGGGCCAGAATAACGTTCTGCACGACGCAGAGGTCGCTGTCGTCCTGCTTGGTGCAGGTCTTGAACCAGCCGAGCGGCGGGGCGCCAGGAGCTCCCTGCGCCGGGGCGGCATCCTGTGCGAAGGCTGCAACCGGCAGCGCGCCAGCGCCGAGCGAAAGAGCCAGAACGGACATGGAAGTCCGCATCATTTGGGTTGCCTTGAGCTTCATCACGAAATCCGTCTCCTGAAATCCATTAGGGCGGGGCAAGGTGCCGTCCATCCCTATGGGCGTCCTACTGCCTGTCACCTGTCGTTCAAATGAGGCAATTGAATGACCCGGGGTGCGACCTTCCTGTTACATCGGGGCGAGTGCCATATCCAGCCTTTGTTTCGCATTTTTCACGCGAGACGGCCGGAGAACGGATCTGCCAAGAGTTTCTTTGGCCACACTCCACTCATAGGCTAACTTCCACGCGAATCAACGGCAATTGAACAAGGACCACTTCATGCGGCGCCTCATCTTTCTCATGGCCGCCATGCTTGCATTCTTGCTTTCAAATGGTGCAGCCGTGGCGGAGCCTGTCCATGCGATCGCCATGCATGGCAGTCCGGACCTGCCGGCGGACTACAGGCATTTCCCTTACGTCAATCCGGACGTGAAGAAGGGCGGCGCCATTCGCTACGGCGTGGTGGGGACGTATGACAGCCTCAATCCGTTCAACCTCAAGAGCATCCGCACCACGGCCCGTGGCATCTGGGATCCGGCCTTTGGCAACCTGATCTACGAGACGCTTATGGTGCGGTCTTCAAACGAGCCCTTCACGCTCTATGGGCTGCTGGCGGAAACCGTCGAGATGGACGAGGACCGCAGCTTTATCCAGTTCAATCTCAATCCGAAGGCACGCTGGTCCGACGGGCAGCCTGTCACGCCGGACGACGTAATCTTTTCGTTCGAGATCCTGCGCGACAAGGGTCGCATTCCCTTCTCCAGGCGTCTGGATGCGGTGAAGACAATGGAGAAGGTCGGCGATCACAGCGTTCGCTTTACCTTCAACGAGAAGGCGGACCGCGAATTCCCGCTGATCATCGCCTCCTCCACGCCGATCCTTCCCAGACACGCGATCGATCCGGCGACCTTCGAACAATCGACGCTGAAGCCGCCGGTCGGTTCCGGTCCCTACCGGATCAAGTCGCTGTCGCCGGGTGAGCGGATCACCTACGAGCGCAACGCCGACTACTGGGGCAGAGACGTGCCGTCCAAAGTCGGCATCGACAATTACGACCGCATTTCGATCGAATACTTTCTCCAGGAGGCGACGCTGTTTGAAGCCTTCAAGAAGGGCGTGATCGACATCTACCTCGAAGGGAGCCCCATCCACTGGGCGCGTGGCTATGATTTCCCGGCGGTCCGCAACGGCGATGTGGTGCAGGAGCGGTTCCGGCCGCAGCTGCCGAGCGGCATGCTCGGATTCGTGTTCAATACCCGGCGACAGATTTTTTCGAACGCAGATGTGCGGGCAGGCCTGTCGCTCGCCTTCGATTTCGAGTGGGTGAACAAGAACCTTTTCGGAGACGCCTACACCCGCACCGAAAGCTATTGGCAGAACTCGCCGCTCAGCGCGCTCGACCGTCCGGCGGATGCGCGCGAACTCGGCATCCTTGGCGATATCAGCAACCGGATCGAGCCGGACGTTCTGGCTGGTACCTACCACCTCCCCCGCACGGACGCATCGGGCGCCGACAGGAAGGTTCTGCGGGAGGCTGTCGAGCGTCTGAAGAAGGGCGGTTACACGATCCGCAACGGCCGGATGGTCGATGCCAAGGGCCGGCCCCTCTCCTTCGAATTGATGACGCAGACGACCGACCAGGAGAAGCTTGCGATCACCTACCAGCGGACGCTCAGGATGATCGGCGTCGAGATGAGGATCCGGACGGTGGATGATTCGGAGTACCAGTCGAGGTCCGGCAGTTTCAGCTACGACATGATCATGAAGTCCTACCCCTCCTCCCTGTCGCCGGGGATCGAGCAGGTCGGGCGCTGGGGATCAGCATCGAGCAATACGCCCGGGAGCTTCAACTTCGCCGGGACCGCGGACCCGGCGGTGGACCGGCTGATCACCGCCATGCTGACGGCGAAAGGCGAGGAGGACTTCCAATCGAGCGTCCGTGCCTACGACCGCATGCTGATTTCGGGACACTACCTCGTGCCGCTCTATCATATTCCCGACCAGTGGGTGGCCCGCTGGACGTATATCGGCTATCCGCAGACATTGCCTCTCTACGGGTACCAGCTCAACACATGGTGGGATGCACGCGCCCAGTAGGGCCCTCATCCGCACCTCCAACCGAAAGGACGCTGCCATGGAGCGCGTGACCATCGATATCGTGTCTGACGTCGTCTGCCCCTGGTGCTATCTCGGCAAGGCGCGGCTGGAACTCGCCGTCGCCGAAGTGCAGGACGAGGTGGGTGTCGACATCAACTGGCGGCCCTATCGCCTCAACCCCGATCATCCGCCTGAAGGGGTTGATCACCACGCGCATCTGGCACAGAAGCTGGGCGGCGAGGATGCAGTTGCCCGTGCCCACGAAACACTCACCGGTCTCGGGGCCGAGGTCGGCATCGCCTTCAATTTTGCGGCCATCAAGATCGGACCGAATACGCTGGATGCACACCGACTGCTGCACTGGGCGGTGCTGGAGGGCCGGGACATCCAGGACCGGGTCGCCAATGCACTGTTCAAGGCCTATTTCGAGGACGGCCGCAATGTCGGTGACCATGCAGTTCTGCTCGACATTGCGGAGGCCTCAGGCCTTGACCGCAACGTCATCGCGAACCTGCTCAAGGGCGACGCCGATAAGGATACGGTGCTTGCAGAGATCGATGCGGCCCAGAAGATGGGGGTAAGCGGCGTGCCCTTCTTCATCCTCGATGGCCAGTATGCCATCAGCGGCGCCCAGCCTGCCGAGGTCATGGCCAATGCTCTCAGGGACATCGCCCGCCTGAAGGCGGACGCCCGCAAGGCCATGAACTGACGGCGGAGCAGCGGGACATGTCGCGTGATCAGAACCTGAAGGGCGTGCTTCTGGCCTTTGCCGCCTTTGCCGCCTATTCCTGGAGCGATGCCAGCGTGAAGCTGGTCGGCGGAGGACTTAGCCCCTATCAGTCGGCGTTTCTTGGCGCCGTCTTCGGCCTAGCCGGCTTTCCCTTCCTGATGAAGCCGGGCGATCACTGGCTGGACGTGGTGCGCACCTCCAATCGTCCGCTCTGGCTCTTACGCTTCTTTGCGGCGAGTATGGGCAGCATCGGCGCCGTTATCGCCTTCACGCATCTGTCGATGGCGGAAGCCTTCGTGCTGATCTTCCTTCTGCCCTGCTTCGTGACCATCATGTCCGTTCTGTTCCTGAAGGAACAGGTGGGCGTGCGGCGCTGGGGCGCGGTGGCACTGGGCTTCATTGGCACGCTGATCGTGCTGAGGCCCGGGTTCCGCGAGCTGTCGATCGGTCACCTCGGGGCCGTGTTCGGCGGCCTGAGCGGCGCCATCTCGATCATCTGCTACCGGGCGATCGGACCGACGGAAAAGAACATTTCGCTCTACAGCGCCGGCGTGCTTGGCGTTCTCGTGGTGTCCGGCCTGTTGATGATCCCGGACTTTCGGATCCCGACACTGGAGCAGTGGGTCTATCTGGCCGGCTACGGGCTGCTCGCGGCCGTCGGCGGCATTCTCCTGATGTATGCCGCCAATCACGCACCAGCGGCCCTCATCGGCCCGACGCAGTACAGCCAGATGATCTGGGCAGTCCTGTTCGGCTACCTGGTGTTCGGGGACGCCGTCGACATGCCGATGGTGGCCGGGATCGTGCTGATCTGCGGCTCAGGCTTCCTCACGCTCGTTCGCGAAAGGGTCCGCAACGTGCCGCTGCCACCTGCCCTGCCCGACGGACAGGCCGCCGCGCTGATTGCCCCCGCGGAACAGGCCCAAGGCACTGCCCCGCGGGGTTGAGCGTCAGGGGTCTGTCGCCGCGATATCTGCGAACTGCTTCATGATCTGCGCCGCGGTGGTCAGGCGCTTTTCGGGCGTCGGCAGGTCGCGGGTCAGGAAGACGCTGTGGTCCGGCCGGATCTTCGCCATGGTGCCCTGTCTGGCGATATAGCCGACGAGCCCGGTCGGATTGGGGAACTGCCTGTCGCGGAAGGTCATGACGATCCCCTTGGGGCCGGCATCAAGCTTTTCGACATTGGCCTTGCGGCAGAGCGACTTGATGTAGACCACCTTGAGGAGGTTCTGCACCTCGACGGGCATCGGCCCGAAGCGGTCCACCATCTCGGCGCCGAAGCCGTCGATCTCTGCCAGTTCCGTGACTTCGCCCAGGCGGCGATAGAGACCCATGCGCAGGTGCAGGTCGGGCACGTAGGTTTCCGGGATCATGACCGTGATGCCCACGGAAATCTGCGGTGACCAGCCGGTGTCTGCCCCGGTATCGTCGCCCTTGACCTCGGCGACCGCCTCTTCCAGCATCTGCTGGTAAAGCTCGAAGCCGACTTCCTTGATGTGGCCCGACTGTTCCTCGCCCAGCAGGTTGCCGGCACCGCGGATGTCGAGGTCGTGGCTGGCGAGCTGGAAGCCGGCACCGAGGGTATCGAGCGACTGGAGCACCTTGAGGCGGCGTTCCGCCATCTGCGTCAGCTGCTTGTTGACCGGCAGGGTGAAGAGCGCGAAAGCCCGCACCTTCGAGCGCCCGACGCGGCCGCGCAGCTGGTAGAGTTGGGCCAGACCGAACATGTCGGCGCGGTGGACGATCAGAGTGTTTGCGGTTGGCACATCCAGCCCGGATTCAACGATGGTGGTCGACAGAAGTACGTCGTACTGGCCGTCGTAGAAGGCATTCATCACGTCTTCCAGCTCGCCTGCCGCCATCTGGCCGTGCGCCACCGCGACCTTCAGCTCCGGAACATCCGACTGCAAGAAAGCCTCGATCTCCGGAAGGTCCGAGAGGCGGGGACAGACATAGAAGCTCTGCCCTCCCCGGTAATGCTCGCGCATCAGCGTCTCGCGGATGACCAGCGGGTCGAAGGGGGAGATGAAGGTGCGGACCGCCATGCGATCGACCGGCGGGGTCCTGATCAGCGACAGTTCGCGAACGCCTGTCATCGCCAGCTGCAGCGTGCGGGGAATCGGTGTCGCCGAGAGCGTCAGCACGTGCACGTCGCTCTTCAGCTCCTTCAGCCGTTCCTTGTGCTTCACGCCGAAGTGCTGTTCCTCGTCGATGATCAGCAGGCTGAGGTTGGCAAACTGGATGGCGCTGCCGAGCAAGGCATGCGTGCCAACAACGATATCGACCTTGCCGCTGGCGATACCCTTCTTGGTCTCGGCCAGTTCCTTGGCCGTCACCAGGCGCGACGCCTGGGCAACCGTGATCGGCAGGCCGCGGAAACGCTCGCGGAAGGTCTTGAAGTGCTGGCGCGCCAGCAGCGTCGTTGGCACCACCACGGCTACCTGGGCACCGTTCATGGCTGCAAAGAAGGCTGCACGCAACGCCACCTCGGTCTTGCCGAAGCCCACGTCGCCGCAGACCAGCCGGTCCATCGGGCGTCCGGCAGAGAGATCCTCACGGACCGCCTCGATGGCGTTGCCTTGGTCTTCGGTCTCGTCATAGGGGAAGCGGGCGGCAAACTCGTCGTAGAGGCCTTCCGGCGTCGTCAGTACCGGTGCGCGGCGGACCATGCGGGTCGCGGCGATCTTGATGAGATTGCCGGCCATGTCCAGCAGGCGCTTCTTCAGCTTGGCCTTGCGGGCCTGCCAGGCGCCGCCACCCAGCTTGTCGAGCTGGGCTTCGGCTGCCTCGGAGCCGTAGCGGGACAATAGATCGATGTTTTCGACGGGCAGGAAAAGCTTGGCCTGATCCGCGTAATGCAGCTCCAGGCAGGCCCGCGGCGCACCGGCGGCCTCGATGGTAATGAGCCCGACGAAGCGGCCGATGCCATGCTCGGCGTGAACCACGAGCGAGCCTTCGTCGAGACCGGCAACTTCAGTCAGGAAGTCGGAGCCGCGCTTGCGGCGCTTGCCGCGCCGGACCATGCGGTCGCCGAGAATATCCTGCTCGCCGATCACCGACAGGGTGTCCGTCTCAAAGCCCGCTTCAAGGCTGAGCACCGCGGCAGCAGCTTCACCCTTCTGCAGCTTGTCGATATCACCCAGCGTTTCCACTGTCGTGACACGCTTCAACCCGCGTTCTTCCAGCACCTGCAGAAGGCGATCGAGCGAGCCTGTCGACCAGCCGGTGACCAGCACCTTGATGCCGGCGGCCCGTCTGTCGGCAATGTGCTTCACGACCAGATCGAAGACGTTGGCGCGTTCGCCCGCTTCCTTGTCCCTTGCCTTCTCTTCGGACTGTGTCATTGCCCAGCGCGGACCTGGACGCGCATCGACTGTCACCACCCGGCGACCGTCGGCATCCATTTCATTGAAGGGTGTCAGGCGCAGCGCCTTTACCGCATCCAGCGCCGCTGCAAATTCTTCCCCGTCGAGATAGAGCTGTTCCCGCGGCACAGGCTTGTAGGGTGTTGACTGGGCAGAGATCCCTTTGCCGGTCCGACCGCTGTCGCGTCGCGCCTCGTAGTAATCCAAGACAAGCTTGGATCGCTCCAGGGCCGCCTCGCGGACCGTATGGTCGGTCACGAGCCGGAAGCCCTTCAGATAGTCGAAGGCCGTTTCCAGGCGTTCGTAAAAAAGCGGCAGCCAGTGTTCCATGCCGGCGTAGCGGCGGCCTTCCGACACGGCCTGATACAAAGCGTCGTCGCGGGTCGCGGCGCCGAACAGCGACAGATAGTTGGTGCGGAACCGGCTGATCGTATCCGGCGTCAGCGTCACCTCGCTCATCGGGTTTAGATCGAGCGACCGCGCCTGCCCCGTCGTGCGCTGGCTTGCCGGATCGAAGGAACGGATGGTTTCGAGCGTGTCGCCGAAGAAGTCCAGGCGCACCGGTTCCTCGGAGCCCGGCACGAAGACATCCAGAATGCCGCCGCGGACTGCGAATTCGCCGACCTCGTGCACGGTGGAGACCCGGTCGAAGCCGTTGCGCTCAAGCCTTGCCGCGATATCGTCCATGCGGACCTGATTGCCTGGACGGGCTGAAAAGGCCAGGCTCTCGATCACTTCCGAAGGCGCGATCCGCTGCAGCATTGCATTGACGGTGACCAGCACGATGGCGGCATGCGGCTTGCGGGCATGGCTGATGAGGCCGGACAGGGCAGCCAAACGCCGGGCAGAAACATCAGCACTTGGCGAGACGCGGTCATAGGGAAGACAATCCCAGGCCGGCAGGGTCAACACAGGGATGCCTGGAGCGACGAAAGACAGCATCTGCTCGACGTCTGCCATGCGCTGCCCATCGGACATGACATAGGCAACAGGCTGACCGGATTTCGCCAGTTCCGCGAGGATCAGCGGCTCCATGCCTGCGGGCACGCCCGATACGGTCAGCGGCGCTGCCGACGCCGCAAGTTTCTTTGCATCAAGTCCAAGGATCATCAGGCGTTTCCGAGCCTCGCTTCAAGGGAGGCTTTGGTGACCGGATCGAAATCCGGGACATAGGCTGCAATGCGCGCGAAGAGCGGCGTGTTGAAATGCTCGGGCAAGGGCTGAGCGCCGGTGATCCAGGCGTGCAGATCGTGATCCTGCTCGTCCATGATCAGCTCGAACTCGTCAAGATCGGTGGGGTCGAGGGCGGCGATCTCCGTTTCGGCAAAGGTCCCGAACACGAGGTCCATCTCGCGGATGCCCCGATGCCAGCAGCGGTAGAGAATACGTCTGCGTCGCGGGTCGAGATCCGCGCTGGTACGTGACAGTCCAGTCATGTGCGTCTTCCTGTTTGTGGTTCATATAGGACGGAAAAGCCCCTTCGTCACCTTGCCAAGCCGGCAAATTCCAGCGCATTTTCCGGCCATGCGTCCCGCCCTTCTCGATCCCCTGTTTTCGCCCGTCTCCTCCCTGCCCGGTGTGGGGCCAAAACTCGCCGACCTGATCGCCCGTGTGACCGGACGGGACGAGGACGACTGCCGGGTTGTCGACCTCCTGTTTCACGCGCCGGTGTCGCTGATCGATCGCCGCTACCGGCCCGGTATTGCCCTTGCTCCGCAGGGCGCCATCGTCACCATCGAAGGCCGTGTCGACCGCCATCAGCCGCCTCCTCCCGGCCGAAGCAACCAGCCCTATCGCGTCATCCTGCACGATGAGACGGGGGAACTGGCGCTCACATTCTTCCGCGCCAAGGGGAGCTGGCTCGAAAAGCTGCTGCCGCTGGACGAAATGATGATGGTGAGCGGCAAGGTGGACTGGTTCAACGGCCGCGCCTCGATGGTGCATCCGGATTTTGTCGTCAAAGCCTCGGAAGCGGATACGCTGCCCCTGGTGGAGCCGGTGTATCCGCTGACAGCCGGACTGACGCCGAAGATGCTGCGCAAGGCGATCGAAGGATCGGTTACCCGCCTTCCCGTCATGCCGGAGTGGATCGACGCGACACTTGCCGAGCGCCAGAGCTTTCCGGACGCGGACGAGGCCTTCCGGCTGCTGCACGACCCGCGCGACGAGACGGACATGGATCCGCAGGCCCCCGCGCGCCGGCGGCTTGCCTATGACGAGTTTCTCGCCGGCCAGGTCTCGCTGGCGCTGGTGCGCCAGCGGGTGCGCAAGGTGCCGGGCCAGCCGATCCGGGTAAAGGGTGACTTGGCCGCAAAGATACTCGCCGCCCTGCCCTTTTCGCCGACCGGCAGCCAGACGACCGCGGTTGCCGAGATCCTCAAGGACATGGCGGCCGAAGACCGGATGCTGCGGCTTTTGCAGGGAGATGTGGGCGCCGGCAAGACGCTGGTGGCGCTGCTGGCCATGGCAGCTGCCGTGGAAGCCGGCGGACAGGCCGTGCTGATGGCGCCGACCGAGATCCTGGCGCGCCAGCACCACGCGACAATTTCGCGCATGGCGGCTGCGGCGGGCATTACCGTCGATGTGCTGACCGGGCGGGTCAAGGGTCGCGAGCGCGACCTGGTGACGGAACGCATCGCCAGCGGCGAAGCGCAGATCGTCATCGGCACCCATGCGCTGTTCCAGGATGCGGTGAACTACAAGAACCTGCTGCTGGCCGTGGTCGACGAGCAGCATCGCTTCGGGGTGCATCAGCGGCTGCGGCTGACCGCGAAGGGCGTTTCGCCGCACATGCTGGTGATGACCGCGACCCCTATCCCGCGCACACTGGTGCTGGCGGCCTTCGGCGACATGGATGTGTCGAAGCTCACCGAAAAACCCGCCGGCCGCAAGCCGATCCAGACCGTGACCATTCCTCTCGAACGTCTGGGCGACATTGTCGAGCGGCTCCGATCCGCCTTGGCTGAGGGCAAGAAGGCCTACTGGATCTGCCCGCTGGTCGAGGAGTCGGATCAATCGGAGCTGATGTCGGTCGAGGAACGGCATTCGCTGCTCGCCCGCGAGCTCGGCGCCGACAAGGTCGGCCTCGTGCATGGACGGATGACGGGGCCCGAAAAGGACGCGGTGATGGCCGCGTTCAAAAGCGGTGAGGTGCGCCTGCTGGTCGCGACCACCGTTGTCGAGGTGGGCGTCGACGTGCCCGATGCGACGATCATGGTGATCGAGCATGCGGAAAATTTCGGGCTTGCCCAGTTGCACCAGCTTCGCGGCCGGGTCGGTCGCGGCGCGGAGGCCTCCACCTGCATCCTGCTTTACAAGGGACCGCTCAGCGAAACCGGCCGGGCGCGCCTTTCCATCCTGCGCGACAGCGAGGACGGGTTTATGATTGCCGAGGAAGATCTGAAGTTGCGGGGTGAAGGCGAATTGCTCGGGACGCGTCAGTCCGGCACGCCTGGGTTCCGGATCGCGAGCCTCGAGGCCCATGCGGATCTGCTGGAGATTGCCCGCAAGGATGCGACCTATCTGCTGGAGCGTGATCCGGAGCTGGTCAGCGACCGCGGACAGGCGCTGCGGGTGCTGCTCTATCTCCACCGGCGCGACGAAGCAATCCGCTTCCTGCGCGCCGGGTAGCCGGGGAGCAACCGGCGGGCACGGGGCCCGCCGGCTATCTATGTCTTACTTGGACAGGCCGGTCAGGGTGACGCGGAAGACCTGGAACATCGTATCCACGTCCGCGCCGTCGGCAGCCTTGTAGGCGGCTCCGACCTGGAAGCCGTCCTGGGTCAGGAAGTCGTTGTCATTGGCGACGAACAGGAAGACGTCGTCCGGTGCTGCCGGATCGAGTGCCGGAGCAATCGACATGGCTTCCCACTTTTCCGAGAGGTTGTTCTTGTCGTTCGGAGCTCCGTTGTGCAGCCCAAAGCGGCCGAGTTCCGCACTGTCGTTGAGGTCGATAACGGGCGTCAGGGTTGCGGCCTTGACCGTCTCGTCCAGCTTGCCCTTCGGCGCAACAGACTTGTCCGCATCGAAGGCGGAGCCAGCGATGTCGGTCGCGCCCGAGAAATCGACGAGGCTGATCTTGCGGTAGACGGAGGTGTCACCCTTCAGTCCTTGGCCGTTGTTGCTGTCACGGGCGAGAACGAGGACGACCTTGTCCGACATAGCAAGGATTTCGCTCTGTGCGGCAACCGCCGTCTTGCCCTTGTTGTCGAAGGTCGGCAGAGGCACGACATATTCGTGCACAAGCTTCAGGTTGTCGATGTCGGCCGCGTCATAGACCAGAGCGCGGGTGTTCATGCGGGTCGAGCCCGAATCGCCGCCGTCCTGGCGCGGCGCCGACTGCAGCAGCGCCACGAGGAACTTGCCGTCCGGCGTCATCGACATGCCTTCGAGGCCCTGGTTGTTCTGGCGACCGGTTTCCGGGTCCTTCGGATCGGGCGTCTTGCCACCTGCGCCGGGGTTGTTGGACGAGAAGTTGATCTCGCCCTTGCGCATGGGCAGCAGCGCTTTCGGCGGCTGGGTAGCGGACACGAGCTTTCCGACTTTGTCGAAGTGGTAGATGTAGGGGCCATATTCGTCGCTGATCAGCATCGAACCGTCGGCAAGGCGAACCACGGCTTCAGGATCGAGCGACACCTTGCCAGTGGCAGACAACGGCAGCACCGGCAGCTTGCCAGCGGCAGGACGGACGGCTTCCGGATCAAGTCCGGTCAGGTTCTTGCCGGCATCGTCGGTCAGCTGAATGGTATCGGCGAGCTTTGCAGCAAGACCAGTCTGCTGTTTGTCGGCGGATAGGGTGGCGCCGGCTGCGGCTGGCATCAGCGTTACGTCGATGCGGTTGATGCGGGCGTTATAGTCGGTCGTTCCTTCGACATTGTAGCCCCGGTCGGGAAGCAGCCAGAGAGAGCCCGAATAGGCGTCGCCGTCCTTTTTCCAGCTGGTGGTGTCGAAGGCCATGCCGGAACCGGAGCCGAAGGTTTCGCCGAATTTGTCGCGCTGGCTGGCCGGAATGCGGCCGACGGCGACGAGACCCTTGTTGACGACGGTGACGCCGGCGGCAGTCGCGCTTGTGTCTGCGGCCGATGCCGACACGAAGGAGACGCCAAAGACAGTCGCGGCCAGCAGTGCAGCCCGTAGAGCGTTGTTCATGATGTGAGCCCTTGTTGATCCCGAGGGTCCGCGCGGTCGCAATGCAACCCCTGCGCGGCCTTTCCCTCGGCTTCCATACGCAGCCGAGATGACATTGCAGTGACAGCCGTAGGCGGCGACCGTCAGGCCGGCGGAAGAGCCGCAACCGGCACAACCGGATTGTATTCCGGCGCGATGAGGCCGCCGGAAATCAGGAGCTTGGCGCCCTCTTCCGGTGTCATCTCCAGCATGATGATCTTGCTTTTCGGCACGAACATCAAGAAGCCGGCGGTCGGCACGGGTGTCGGCGGCATGAAGACGCTCACCATCTCCTCGCCGTCGCTGTTCAGCTTGGCGGCTACCTCGCCCTGGGCGTCACCGGAGATGAAGACGAGCGCCCACATTCCGGGGCTTGGGAATTCGATCAGCCCGCACTTCTTGAAGGACGTCGACTGCTCCTTGAGCACCGTCTCCAGGATCTGCTTGACGCTCCGGTAGATGGTACGGATGAGCGGCATGCGATGCAGGATCGACTCGCCGAAGGAGACGATGGAGCGGCCAATCAGGTTCTTGCCGAGAAAGCCGATGATCGTGATGCAGATCAGAGCAACGAGCAGGCCGGTGCCCGGGATGGTGATATTAAAATAGTACTGCGGGTCGTAGCGCTGAGGGATGTAGGGCGTGACCCAGCTGTCTGCCCAGTCGATGAAGGTGAAGGTCAGCCAGATGGTGATGGCAAGCGGGGCGCAGATGATCAGCCCCGTGAGGAAGTTGTTCCGCAGACGCCCGACGACCGTTACTCGTTCCGGTTTATCCATCATGCCTGTCTGTCATCATGCTGCACTGCCGTAAACGGCCGGGTGAGACCGGACAATGCCGGAGCTACCGCTTATACGCAAGCGGCAAGAGGGGAATGGCGACATCACAGTTCAGGGAAGCGAACTGCGGGAGAGACCTCCTCCCGCAGAAGCGTCGTAACGAGCTCAGGCCGAATTCTGCTCAGACGCTGCAAGCACAAAGCCCTCGTCAATCCATCCGGTGATGCCACCCGCCATGATCTTGACAGGGCGTCCCAGCTCGGCGAGCCGCAAGGCACCACGGGCCGCACCGTTGCAGTGTGGACCGGCGCAGTAGGTCACGAACACCGTATCTTCGGGCCATTCGCTCATCTTCGACCGGATGATTTTGCCATGGGGAAGGTTGATGGCTCCCGGAACATGGCTCTTGGCAAACATGGCGGGACTGCGCACGTCGAGAAGAACGAAATCGGCGCCCTTGCCGAGCGCCTCATGAACGTCCCAGCAGTCGGTTTCGAAGGAAAATCCAGCAGCAAAGTGTGTGCAGGCGAGTTCGCTGGGTGCAGGCGGGATAGCGGTCACGGATGTGGTCATGGGGGTCTCCTTTCCAGTCCTGTCTACAATTCGCCACCAGCCTTGCAATTGGCGCAAACGACAATATACGTAAACATCATGCCAAACCTCACAGGACCACGGATTGCAGCCCTTCTGTACGATGGGCTTTGCACTTTCGAATTCGGCATCGTCGCGGAAATCTTTGGACTGGCCCGGCCGGAAATGGGGTCAGGATGGTATCGCTTTGCCAGCTGCGCGGTCGATGACGGTCCGATGCGCGCCCATGGCGGCCTCATGATTGTGGCAGACCATGGCCCGGACATGATCGAACACGCCGACATTGTCGTCGTTCCGGGCTGGAAAGGCGCTGACGTGCCTGTTCCTGAAGCACTGTGCCAGCGGCTCCGTGACGCCCACACGCGCGGAGCACGACTCGTTTCAATCTGCTCCGGAGCATTCGTTCTCGCTGCGACGGGGCTGCTTTCAGGTGGGACCGCAACAACGCACTGGCGGTATGCTGACAAGCTCCGCCAGTATTATCCCGACATCGAGGTTGATGATGCCTCGCTCTATCGTGTGCATGATCGCATCTACACGTCAGCAGGCAGCGCGGCCGGAATCGATCTTCTGATCGAGATCGTCAGACAGGATTTCGGGGCGGCGGTCGCGAACTCGGTCGCGCGCCGGCTGGTGATGCCCGCCCATCGGACGGGAGGTCAGGCGCAGTTTCTGGAGCGCCCCGTTCCTCTGCGGGAGGGTATGGAAATCGCTCCGCTTCTGGAAAGGGTTCGTGCCGATCTCGCCAGCAACTGGAGCGTGGATCGGATGGCACGGGAAACCCGGATGAGCGCGCGAACGTTCATGCGGCGATTTTCTGAAGCCACAGGGCAGACACCCGGTGACTGGCTTGTCACCGAACGGGTCGACGAGGCGAAGCATTTGCTGTGTCAGGGAAACGCGAGCATGGAAGCCGTGGCGTCAGCGGTCGGCTTTGGAGGCTCCCATACGCTTCGGCATCATTTCCGGCAGAAAATCGGTGTGAGCCCCAGTGTATTTCGAGCACGTTTCATGATCGAGACGCCAGAGACGCGAGCGACATCCGCCTAGTCACACATCGTTGGCGGAGACAGGGCGCTCTGCCCTGCCGGTTACTCCACCGTGACGGACTTGGCCAGATTGCGCGGCTGGTCGACATCCGTGCCCATGAAGACCGCGACATGATAGGCCAGAAGCTGGATCGGCAGCGAGAAGATCATCGGTGCAATGATCTCGTCCACATTGGGCAGCGCGATAGTGGCCATGGTGGGGAGTTTCGAGGCCGCCGCGCCCTTCTCGTCGGTGATGAAGATGATCTTGCCGCCGCGCGCCGCCACTTCCTGCATGTTCGACACCGTCTTGTCGAAGAAGCGGTCGTAGGGGGCGATCACGATGACGGGCATGTGCTCGTCGATGAGGGCGATCGGGCCGTGCTTCAGCTCTCCGGCCGCATAGCCTTCGGCGTGGATGTAGGAAATTTCCTTGAGCTTCAACGCGCCCTCAAGCGCCAGCGGATAGCTGGTCCCGCGTCCCAGGTAGAGCACATCCTTGAAGCGCGACAGCTCCCTTGAGAGCGCCTCGATCTGCGGCTGAACCT
The DNA here is from genome assembly GCA_900472675.1 of Hyphomicrobiales bacterium. Classification (GTDB taxonomy): domain Bacteria; phylum Pseudomonadota; class Alphaproteobacteria; order Rhizobiales; family Rhizobiaceae; genus Neorhizobium. Next base: position 165,203 of record UCJA01000009.1, on the reverse strand, counting down.
CGTTCAGGACCTGGCTCATGATGCGGGGCATCTCGATCAGGTGCTTGACCATCGCCCGTTCGTCGCCGGCCGTCAGCGTGCCCCTCGCCCGGCCAGCGCCGATCGATAGAGCCGCCAGCACGGCGAGCTGGCAGGTGAAGGCCTTGGTGGAGGCAACCCCGATTTCAGGCCCGGCGAGAATCGGGAAAACAGCGTCCGCTTCGCGGGCGATGGTCGATTCCTGCACATTCACCACGGCGCCGATCTTAAGGCCGTTGTCCTTGCAGTATCGCAGCGAGGCGAGCGTATCTGCGGTTTCCCCCGACTGGGAGATGAACAGTGCTGCCTGGCTCGGCGACAGCGGCAGTTCCCGGTAGCGGAACTCGGACGCGACATCGATTTCCACCGGCAGGCGGGCGTAGCGTTCGAACCAGTATTTGCCGATCAGGCCGGACAGATAGGCAGTGCCGCAGGCGGAGATGGCAAGGCCTGACACAGCGCCGAAATCGATCGCCGTATGGTTTGCCTTGATCGTGTGATCCGCAAAATCGATGTAATGGCTGAGCGCGTGGGAAATGATCTCCGGCTGCTCGTAGATCTCCTTTTCCATGAAGTGCCGATGGTTGCCCTTGTCGACCATGAAGGCGGAAGCTTGCGAAATCTGGCTGCGGCGCGTCACCGGACGACCATCGTGATCGATGATCTCAAGGCTCTGGCGGGTCAGGATCGCGCAGTCGCCATCGACCAGGTAGGTGATCTCGTTGGTGAAGGGCGAGAGAGCGATGGCATCCGAGCCGAGGAACATCTCGCCCCGCCCATGACCGACAGCCAGCGGCGGTCCCGAACGTGCGGCCAGAATGGTGTCCGGCGCATCCTTGAACAGGACCACAAGCGCGAAGGCGCCCGAGACGCGGTTGAGCATGGCCAGCATGGCAGCCCGCTGATCGAACCCCTGGCGGCGATACTTCGCCAGCAGATGCGCCACGACTTCCGTGTCCGTCTGGCTTTCAAAGACGGCACCTTCCGCCAGAAGTTCGTCTTTCAGCTCGGAGAAATTCTCGATGATGCCGTTGTGGACAACCGCCACCCCATCGACGAAATGGGGATGGGCATTGGTTTCGTTGGGCACGCCATGGGTCGCCCAGCGGGTATGGGCGATGCCGATCGTGCCGGCCAACGGCTCGGCATCCAGCTTCTTTTCCAGGTTGAACAGCTTACCCTCGGCGCGACGGCGCTCCATCACCCCCTCATGAAGGGTTGCGACGCCCGCCGAATCATAGCCGCGATACTCAAGCCGACGCAGGGCATCCACCAGCCGCGCCGCCACCGGTTGATTACCGACGATCCCGACAATGCCGCACATGAAAAACCCTCTGTTGCTCTGACCGGACGCATTCCTAGCCGATCGCGTTCAATGCGCAATCGGCCGGCCGTTCACATTGAATATCTGAACGTTACGCGCAAACGGTAAACCGGCGCCTCACCTCTGTGCTTTTCTCGCAGCCTTCAACGCCAGAGCCCGTTCGCGGATCAGCTTTGCCCGTTCCGGCTTGATCTCCTGCCGTGCCCGGCCGAAGGCCAAAGCCTCTGCCGGCACATCGTCGGTGATCACGCTGCCGGACGCGATATAGGCGCTGTCGCCGATCGACACGGGCGCCACGAGCGAGGAATTGGAGCCGATGAAGGCATCCTCGCCGATCCGCGTCTCATGCTTGTTCACGCCGTCGTAGTTGCAGGTAATCGTGCCGGCGCCGATGTTGGTGCGGGCGCCGATCGTGGCGTCACCGATATAGGTGAGGTGGTTGACCTTGGCGCCCTCGCCTATCTTACCGTTCTTGATCTCGCAAAAATTGCCGACCTTCGATCCGGCGCCGAGATCGGCACCCGGACGCAGACGGGCAAAGGGACCGACGGTCGCGCCTGCACTAATGCGGGCCCCCTCGATGTGGGAAAATGCGTGGACGACGGCGCCGCTCTCGATGCTGACGCCGGGGCCGAAGACCACGTTCGGCTCGATCAGCACGTCGGGGGCGATCTGCGTGTCGTGCGCCAGGAAGACGGTGTCCGGCGCAATCATGCTGACGCCGGAGACCATGAGGTCATGGCGCCGGCGCTGCTGCCAGGACATTTCGAGCGCTGCCAGTTCGGCGCGGTTGTTGCAGCCAGCGACCTCGCGCTCAGGCGCTTCGACGACGACGACCTTGCCTCCCTCGGCGCGGGCGATCTCGACGATGTCGGTCAGATAGTATTCGCCCTTGAGATTCTGGTTGCCGATCTTTTCCAGGAGCGCCAGCGCCTTGCCGCCATGGATCGCCATCAGGCCGCTGTTGCACCACTCGACCTTGCGCTCCTCGTCCGTCGCATCCTTTTCCTCGCGGATCGCGATCAGTTCACGACCCTGCATGAGCAGCCGGCCATAGCCCGTCGGGGTCTGCGTCCGGAAGCCGATCACCACGACGTCGGCGCCTTCGGCGAGCCGCTCGCGCGCTGCCGTCAGTGTCTCGGGCGCGATCAGGGGCACGTCGCCATAGGCCACCAGCACATCGTCGTAGCCACGGGCGATCGCCTCGCGGGCAGCCAGCACCGCATGGCCGGTACCGAGCCTTTGCGTCTGCAGGAAGGTTTCGACCGCCACACCTCCGACCGCCGCGGCCTTAGCGACCTGTTCCGCATCGCGTCCGACCACCAGGGCGGCGGATCCGACGCCCGCCCGCGCAACCGCATCCATCACATGCGCGATCAACGGCCGGCTCGCGATCGGGTGCAGCACCTTCGACATGGACGACTTCATCCGGGTGCTGTCGCCGGCGGCGAGAATGACGGCGAGGCAGGAACGGCTCATGCAGAATCTCCTTGGGAACGTGGCGGCTACATAGCAGCAACTGCGCCCCTGCGCGACAAACGCCTTGTGTGCAGCCGACACAAAAAGGGCGCCCGAAGACGCCCTTTGAACTCGATCTGCAACGGGCAGCGCGCTTTAAGGCGCTGCGGGCCTGCCTTACTTCGGCAGCTTGTCGTCCACACCTTCGATGTAGAAGTTCATGCCGAGAAGCGTCCCGTCGTCAGCCTTTTCGCCAGCCTTCAGCCAGGGCGTACCGTCCTGCTTGTTGATCGGGCCGGTGAAGGGATGCAGTTCGCCGGACTTGATCTTGGCTTCGGTCTCTTCGGCCATCTTCTTCACGTCGTCGGGCATGTTGGTATAAGGCGCCATGGCAAGTACGCCTTCCTTCAGGCCGTCCCAGGTCTGTTCCGCCTTCCAGGTGCCGTCCAGCTGGGCCTTGACGCGCTTGACGTAGTAGTTGCCCCAGGTGTCGACGATGGCGGTCAGCTGTGCCTTGGGGCCGGCCGCGATCATGTCGGATGCCTGACCAAAGGCATGCACGCCGCGCTCTTCGGCAACCTGCATCGGCGCCGTGGTGTCGGTGTGCTGGGTGAGGACATCGACGCCCTGGTCGAGCATGGCCTTGGCGGCATCAGCTTCCTTGCCGGGGTCGAACCAGGTGTTGACCCAGATGACCTTGAGCTTGAAGCTCGGGTCGATCGAGCGGGCGCCCTGCGTGAAGGAGTTGATCCCCATCACCACTTCCGGAATCGGGAAGGAGGCGATGTAGGCCGCGCCATGGTTCTTGGAGGTCTTGGCAGCGATCTGGCCGAGGATGTAGCGGCCTTCATAGAAGCGGGAGTTATAGGTCCCGAGGTTCGGGCCGGTCTTGTAGCCGGTGGCGTGCTCGAAGTGGACCTTGGGGAACTTCGCCGCAACCTTGACCGTGGCATCCATGAAGCCGAACGAGGTGGAGAAGATCAGCGAGCAGCCGGAACGGGCAAGACGCTCGATGGCGCGCTCGGCATCCGGGCCTTCCGGCACGTTCTCGAGGTAGGAGGTCTCGACCTTGTCGGCAAATTCCTTCTGAACCTGCTGGCGGCCGAGATCATGCGCCTGCGAATAGCCACCATCGGTGTGCGAACCCACGTAGACGTAGCAGACCTTGGTCTTGTCGGCTGCCTGCGCTGCGGAGGAGAAGCCGATCACGGCGGCGGCCGAGGCGGCTAGGGCGAGAGCGAAGTTCTTCATAGGGACCCCTGTTGGTTTGAAGTTGTTATTGGTTGGCACTGCTTTCATCTTTCCGGAACGAAGGCCTTTCCGAGAGATGCAGGCGTGTTGATCAGCGTCGTGCGGCGATTATGGGAAATGATCACCAGAACGACAATAGTGGCGGCATAGGGCAGCATTGACAGGAACTGGGACGGGATGCCGAGCCCGAACGCCTGGGCATGCAGTTGCAGAATGGTCACGGCCCCAAACAGGTAGCCGCCGGCAAACACCCGCCAGGGGCGCCATGACGCGAAAACGACCAGGGCAAGCGTGATCCAGCCGCGGCCGGCCGACATGTTTTCCACCCATTGCGGCGTGTAGACGAGCGACAGCTGGGCACCTGCGAGGCCCGAACAGGCACCGCCGAACATGACCGCGAGGTAGCGAGTGCGGATGACCTTGATGCCGAGCGCATGGGCGGAGCTATGGCTATCGCCGATCGCACGCAGCTTGAGACCGGCGCGGCTGCGGAAGAGGAACCAGTTGACGCCTAGCACCAGCGCGATCGACAGGTAGAAGATGAGGTCCTGGCGGAAGAGGACAGGCCCCAGCACCGGGATGTCGGACAGAAGCGGGATAGCGATCGCGCCCAGCCGGATGCCCGGGATGCTGACATAGCTTTCCCCGATCATGCCGGAGGCCCCCAGCCCGAGCAGGGTGAGCGCCAGACCCGTCGCAACCTGGTTTGCCACAAGCGTCAGGGTCAGGAAGGCAAACAGCAGTGAGAAGATGGCACCGCCGAGGATGCCGCAAAGGATGCCGACATAGGCAGAGCCGAAGATCTGGGCGCCAGCAAAGGCTGCCACCGCGCCCATGATCATCATGCCCTCGACCCCGAGGTTGAGGACGCCGGAACGCTCCGTCACCAGCTCGCCAAGCGCGGCGATGACCAGCGGCGTAGAGGCTGTGATCACGGTCAGCAGGATGGCTTCGAAGATGGTCATGCGACGCCTCCGCGCATGCGGGCCCAGACGATGCGGACCTTGTAGTAGATCAGCGTATCGCAGGAGAGGACGAAGAAAAGCAGCAGGCCCTGGAAGACCCGGGTGACCTTGTCGGAGACGCCGATCGACAGCTGTGCCGCCTCGCCGCCCAGATAGGTCAAGCCGAGAACCAGGCCCGAGGCGACGATGCCCAGCGGGTTCAGGCGACCGAGGAAAGCGACGATGATGGCGGTAAAGCCGTAGCCTGGGGAAATTGCCGGCTGCAGGTGGTTGATCGAGCCCGAGACCTCGCCGATGCCGGCAAGCCCGGCGAGCGCGCCAGAAAACAGGAAGCCGAACCAGATCATCCGCTTGGACGAGAAGCCGGCAAACCGCCCTGCCCGCTCGGCCTGTCCCAACACGGTAATCTCGAAGCCCTTCAGGGTGTAGCGCATCATGAACCAGCACAGAACTGCGGCAACGATCGCGAAGATGAACGCCCAGTGGGCGCGGCCGGACTCTTCCCAGATCGCCGGAAGAATAGCCTCCGGTGCAAAATCCCGCGAGACGGGAAAGTTGAAGCCCTTGGGATCGCGCCAGGCACCCCGGATCAACCAGTCGAGGAACAGCTGGGCGATATAGACCAGCATCAGGGAGGTGAGGATCTCGTTGGTGTTGAAATGCGCCTTCAACAACGCCGGAATGGCTGCGAACAGCGCGCCGCCAAGCGCGCCGAGCAGCAGCATCAGCGGCAGGACCAGCGGCGAATGCCAGTCATAAAAGACGATCGGAAGATAGGAGCCGGTGATGGCGCCGATGGTGAACTGCCCCTCCGCGCCGATATTCCAGTTGTTGGAGCGGTAACAGACGGCAAGCCCCACGCCCATCAGGATTAGCGGTGCCGCCTTAATGGCAAGTTCATGCAGCGACCAGGTTTCGAGCAGCGGTTCCAGGAAGAAGGCGTACATGGCCGCCACCGGATCCTTGCCGAGGATGGCGAACATGATTGCCCCGAACACTAGAGTCAGCGCCAGTGCCAGCAGGGGTGACACCAGCGAAAACAGCGGCGAGACGGCGGCCCGCTTTTGCAGTTCAATGCGCATGCGTCGCCTCCGGCTGGGAGTGCTTGTCGTGGATCCCGCCCATCAGAAGCCCGACATGCTCAAGCGTCAGCGTTCCGGCCGGATAGGGATCGGACAGCCGCCCTTCAGAAATGACCGCGATGTTTGTTGCCACTTCAAAGATCTCGTCGAGATCCTGACTGATGACGACGACAGCCGAGCCAGCCTTGGCAAGATCGATCAGCGCCTGCCGGATGCGGCTTGCAGCACCTGCGTCGACGCCCCAGGTCGGCTGGTTGACGATCAGCAGCGCCGGCTGTCGATCAAGCTCACGGCCGACGATGAATTTCTGCAGATTGCCACCGGACAGCGCGCCGGCTGCCGGATCATCGCCGCTCTTGCGCACATCCATGACCTGGCACACCCGTCGCGCAGCGGTCCGCACTGCCCCATGCCGGATGACCGAGAAGAGACCACCGGCCAGGAAAGCCTTGCGGTCCGACTGGCTGCGGGCAAGCAGAAGGTTGTCGGACAAGGGCATGCCCGTCACGGCGCCGTGGCCATGCCGTTCCTCGGGCACGAATCCGGCGCCGAGAAGCCGTCGTCCGTTGATGCCGGTCTGCCCGACGCCGCGACCGCGGATCCGGATCGCGTCCGCCTGCGGCACGGTGTGTTCGCCCGACAGGGCATCGAACAGCTCTCCCTGGCCATTGCCGGCGACGCCAGCGATTGCCAGCACTTCTCCGGCGCAGACGCGCATCGAGATGTCTTTCAGCGAAACGCCGAATGGCGTGCGGGACGGCACCGACAGATCCTTGATCTCGAGGCGAACTTCTCCGGCCGGAATGTTGTCGCGGTGGACTTCGGCGATGTCGGCACCGACCATCATCCTGGCCAGCGAGGCCGGCGTTTCCTGCCGCGGATCGCAGGCGCCGGTAACCTTGCCGTGCCTCAAAACTGTCGCCCGGGTGCAGATGCGGCGCACCTCTTCCAGGCGGTGGCTGATGTAGAGCACGGAGCGACCTTCATCGCGCAGCTTGAAGAGAGTCTCGAACAGCCGGTCCGCTTCCTGCGGGGTCAGCACCGAGGTGGGTTCGTCGAGAATGATCAGCTTGGGGTTTTGCAGAAGCGCCCGGACAATCTCGATGCGCTGCCGTTCACCGACCGAAAGGTCGGCCACGTGCGCCTTGGGATCGAGCGGCAGGCCATAGGCCTTCGACAGCGAGGCCGCCTCGTCGGAAATCTGAGCGAGCGATATCTTGGGATCCAGCGACAGCGCGATATTCTCGCCGACCGTCAGTGCCTCGAAGAGCGAGAAATGCTGGAAAACCATGCCGACGCCAAGGGTACGGGCCTCACCCGGCGAGCCGATCGCGACGGACTGCCCGTTCCACAGGATCTGGCCGGCACTCGGCTGCAGCACTCCGAAGAGCATTTTGACGAGCGTGGATTTTCCGGCGCCGTTTTCGCCGAGCAGGGCATGGATCTCCCCCGGTGCGATGTCGAGATCGATCTGGCTGCAGGCGGCAAAGCTGCCGAAAAGCTTGGTCAATCCACGAACCGACAAAAGCGGAACGGCCAACGCGTCTTCCGACAATGTCACGAAGCCCCCTCTAATCGCGGGCTGACCTTCTATCGAGGTCTTTCGCACGCAACCGCTGCATCAATAAAACCACGTCCCCCCTGGGACAATCAGCTGATATTGATACCGTTTTTGTTGCCATGCACAATACTAAAGAGAAGCGCTGCAACAGGAATTCGCTATTTTCCGACCTGGGGAAAAAGCTGAAGGATACCGCCGATGCAGTAGAGGTAGAGGCCGCTTGCAACGACGCCGAGGACGACCCAGTCGGGCGTATCGAAGTGCAAGAGCAGCGAGTAGCCACCAAGCGCGCACCAGATGAAGCCGACCGCCAGATTGAGCGGCCGCAGCCGCTTGACGCGCACGGGATGCAGGAAGTTGATCGGCAGGAATGTCAGAACCACCGAGACCAGCACGATCGTCAGGGCGACCGGTGCCGTGGCATCGATGACAAAAAGCGTGAAGATGACCATGTTCCAGACGACCGGGAAGCCGGAGAAGAAGTACTCTTCCGTCTTCATGCCCATGTCCGCGTAGTAAATGGCGCTCGACACGACGATGGCGCCTGCGGCCACGAAGGACCACGGCTCTCCGATCATGCCGCTCTGGTAGAGCGCGAAGGCCGGCAGAAGGACGTAGGTGACGTAGTCGATGATATTGTCGAGCGTATCGCCGGACCAGTTGGGCAGGACTTCCTTGACCCGCACCTTACGGGCGATCGGGCCGTCGATGCCGTCCACGAGAAGCGCAAGGCCCAGCCACCAGAACATGTCTACGAAGCGGTGTTCCGCCGCAGCGACCACGCCCAGAAAGGCCAGGAAGGAGCCGGACGCAGTGAGAAGATGGACGGAAAAGGCGCGTATCTCCGCATAGGGAACGTTCCTATAGTTGAAGATTCGCCTGATCACCCGGTGTTCCACCTTTATCTTAATTATGGGAGGTATGGGGCCAATCGACCGTCTTTGCAACCGCGTTGCTTTCGGGCTGCTGAATTAACGCGGGAAAAGGGCCTCGCCCGCCAGTGACGGAACGCCCCATGGATATGAGGCGAACATAGCTCTACATAGGCTGCTGACGACCATCCTGCGGGAGAAGATCATGCAGCATTTTGAAGTAGCGGTCATTGGCGGTGGCCTGACGGGATCCGTGGCAGCGCTTGCGCTTGCGCGTGCCGGACGCAAGGTGGCCTTTATCGCCCCTGCCGTCGAGGATGCCGACCGGCGCACGACCGCCCTGATGGACCAGTCGATCCGGCTCCTGGAGCGGCTCGGCCTGTGGGACACGATCGAACCCAGTGCGGCGCCGCTATCGGTGATGCAGATCATCGACGGCACGAAGCGTCTGCTGCGCGCGCCGACGACGCAGTTCCGGGCGCTGGACGTCGGCCTGCCCGCGTTTGGCTACAACATCCCGAACACGGCGCTGCATGGCACGCTCGATGCGGCCGTCGCCGCGGAACCCAATCTCGTACAGATGCATGACCGCGTCGAGCTGTTCGATTTCGGACCGGAGCGGGTGACGCTGACCCTCAGCAATGGCGAACCGCTGAGCGCCGATTTTGTCGTCGCAGCTGACGGCCGCAACTCGGCAGCGCGGGAAGCAGCCTCAATCGGCACCCGCCGCTGGTCCTATCCGCAGACGGCGCTGGTGCTCAACTTTGCCCATACGGCGCCGCACGGCAATGTCTCCACCGAGTTCCACACCGAGACCGGGCCGTTCACACAGGTTCCCCTGCCCGGCTCGCGCTCCAGCCTTGTCTGGGTGGTGCGGCCGGAAGAGGCGGAACGGCTGTGCGCCCTCCCGCTCGAAGAGCTTTCGACGATCGTAGAGACCCGTATGCAGTCCATGTTGGGCAAGGTGACGATCGATGCGGCGCCGCAGACCTGGCCGCTATCGAGCCTGATGGCTGAGCGATTCGGCAAGGGCCGGCTGGCGCTGGTGGGGGAAGCCGCGCATGCGTTTCCGCCGATCGGGGCCCAGGGGCTTAATCTTTCGCTGCGCGACATCATCGACCTGTCGCAGTCGCTGAGCGCCCATCCGGAGCGGCCCATTTCTGCGGATGCGGGTGACCGGTTCAACAGCCGTCGTCGCCCCGACATCATGACGCGCACCTTCGGCGTCGATCTGCTCAACCGGTCGCTGCTCTCCGATTTTCTGCCTGTGCAGATGGCGCGGGCCGCGGGACTGCACCTGTTGGCCAGTGCGCCACCGCTTCGAAACCTCGTCATGCAGGAGGGGATCGAACCAGGTCGCGGCCTGCGCTCGCTTTTCGACACCCTACGGCAGGAGATGCGGCGGTAGAAGGCCCGCCTGGATCACGTAAAGGACCAGCGGCAGGGTGAACACAGACGCCAGCGTGACGATCAGTATGCTGGCGGAGGCCCGCTCCTGCCAGACACCATAGTGCTGGCTGATCACGAAGACATTGGTCGCCGTCGGCAGGGCGGACAGCAGCATAGCCGATGATATCCAGACGGGCTCGAAGTCGCCGATCGACGAGAGCACCAACCAGGTCGTCAGCGGCAGCAGAATGAGCTTGAACAGGGCGATATAGGTGATCTCCACCGGGATCCGCCGCACCGGTCGAAGCGCCAGCGTGACACCCATGGCAAAGAGAGCGCAGGGCGCTGCCGCCTGCGCGAGATAATCCACCAGTTGCTGCACGGGAGCTGGCGGCGTAACACCGAGTGCGGCCACGCAGAACCCGAGTGCCGTCGACAGGATAAAGGGGTGCAACAGGACCTTGCCGACGATGTCGCGCAGGACCAGCAGCGCCGGGCGCCGGTCGCCGCCGGCGATCGCCATCATGGCAGGCGCCACAATGAAATGCGTGGCGTTTTCGAAGCAGACGATCAGCGCCACGGGCACGGCGGCAGCCTCCCCGAAGGCCAGCAGTGCCAGCCCCGGCCCCATGTAGCCGATGTTGCCATAGGCTCCGGCAAAGGCCTGGATGGTGCTATCAGCGAAAGAGTGGCGGCGCAGCAGGTAGCCGATCAGAAAGATCGCCGTGAACACCAGATAGGTCGCCAAGATCTCGCCGAGGATGAAATCGACCCGTGTCAGCTGCTCGATCGGCGTGCGCGATACCAGCCGGAAGAACAGTGCCGGCAGGGCAACATAGACGATGAAGGTGTTCATCCAGCCTAGCGCCTCGGCCGGCTGGCCGGTCGCCCTCGCCGCAATGTAGCCGATCAGGATCAGCCCGAAAAAGGGCAGCAGCAATGCGATGATGTCGGCCAATGTCTCTCCGGCGCCCTTACGAGCCAAGCATCCAAGGGCTCTAGCCGATTTGCATCAGGATTGGGAAGGTCTGCTGGAACCAGATCGCTGCGGAACTGACGAAGCCGAAGATGAAGGCAAGCCCCGTCAGCACCAGCAGGACGCCGACAAGTTTCTCCATCAGCCCCAGATGGCGACGGAAGCGCACGAGAAAGCCCATAAAGGCGCCGGAGAAGCCGGCGGCGATCCAGAACGGAACGGCAAGCCCTAGAGAATAGACTGCGAGCAGTCCTGCCCCTTCCGCCACCGTCTCGCGCGAGGCGGCAACGCCGAGGATGGCACCGAGGATCGGGCCGATGCAGGGCGTCCAGCCGAAGGCAAAGGCAAGGCCCATGACATAGGCTCCCGGCAGCGAGGCCGGCTTGCCGCCGCCCTGGATGCGGGCTTCCCGCGCCAGAAGGCCTATCCGGAAGACGCCGAGGAAATTGAGGCCCATGATGATGATGATCAAACCGCCGATCTTCGACAGGAGATCGAGATGCTGGCGCAGGAGCAGGCCGATGGACGATGCACCTGCCCCCAGCGCCACGAAGACGGTGGCAAAGCCGAGGGTGAACACCAGCGACGAGAGCAGCACTGCCCGTCGCGCAGACCGGCCGGCCGCATTGCGGGCGGAGGCTTCGCTGCGGAACTCCTCCACCGATATGCCCGCCATATAGCAGAGGTAGGGTGGCACGAGCGGAAGCACGCAGGGAGACAGGAAGGACAATGCGCCGGCGATCAAGGCGCTGAACAGGGAAATCTCGGCTATCGACACAAGGGGCTCCGCAAGTAAGCGGCTGGTTTCTCTTTCCCTTTCCCTAGTTCGACCAGCGCGCGAAAGCCAATCACCTTTTGCGTCGCCGGCATTTGGCGGGAAAAGCCGCTGGGCGGCGTGATTTTGCTGTTTTTGCGGGTTGACCCGGAAGGGGCGCCTGCCTATGTTCCGCGCACTTTCGTGCACCCCTTCCGGTGCCGTGTGAGAGCGTAGCTCAGCTGGTAGAGCAACTGACTTTTAATCAGTAGGTCCAGGGTTCGAACCCCTGCGCTCTCACCAAAATTTCACTTTAAAGACAATTCTGTCAATATGGTCGCGTCGGCCGGCTAATTGTCGGTTTGGCTTGCCTGCCCGCGCCTCCAGTGATTGACTGGTCGGCGATCCGCATTCATCAGTCAGCGTAGATGAAGACACAACAGTGGCGTCGGTGGTCAGCATCTATGGATGCCGACCTATCGACACTGTCTGAGGAGCCGCGTTTTATGAAGAAGATTGATGATCTGGTGGCGTCTGCAAAAGCTGTCCACGACAGGTACGTGGCCGGGCGGATGGACCGCGAGATCGTGCGGGCCTGGGTCCTTGGTCTGGGAGACTACCCTTCACCGCACGGGCAGGCCGTTGTGGACGCCAAGGCATGGTTCAAGCAAAACCACAGTGAAGCCGATGCGGTCGAGCACAAGCTCGTTGATCTTGAGCGACTTCACAATCTCTATGCACCGTCCGCCGACAGTCCCGCTGCACTGGGCCGCTGAGAAAACTCGGCAGCGCGTGACGGCGCTTACTCTTTCATCGCCGGCAGTAGCTTGGAGAATGACAGGTCAGCCAATGCATGACCCGGCAGTAGTTATCAAGCGACGCCCCATCCGGCGGCAACAAGCATTCCCGGTTCTGAGTATTGCCTCTGATTTGTGACCCCATTCGATTCTCGTTGTTATATTTTTTACCACATCGAACTTCTGTTACATAAGTAGGTTAGGGATTTGAGGCACCTGTCAGCCTCACCGACGTCGGCTTGCCCCTCGCGTTACCCCACGCGAGGGGCATCTGTACTCGAAAGCCCTCTCGGGCATGCTGCGGGCCTGCTTTCTGGCGGAATCTACCCCGCATCGAAAACGTTCCAAGCCGTATGAAATCGGGATCGCGCGCCGCGGCCCTTTGAGCCGTACCCATGACGGACACTGCGCATCCTTCAAGACTCCAGCGGTCAGCGCTTACTCTTGGTTAACGCCCGGTTGATAGCGTCGCGCCAGTCCAAGGAGAACCTCATGCGCGCCGTTTCGCTATCCGTCGTGTCGCTACTGGCTTCGGCTTGCTTCCTCAGCGCCTGCCAGAACGACCTTGCTCCCATGGAGTTGAGCTCGCGTCCGGGTCCTTCTGCAGGAAGACCGTGGCAGGACCCGGATGGCGACGTCCGGCAGGATACGCCGTCCCGGCAGACCTATCCATCGGATGAGGTTTCCGAGGAAGGTCCTCCAACAAGCTCCGGCCCCGTGACGTCAGGCCCGGTTGCTTCGAATCCGGTCGAATCCTATCCCGACGAATCGGCACCCGTTCGACCTATGCCCGACGCATCCCTACCAGTATCCCGGCCCCCGCGGTCTCCCGTGGGCGAGGCATCTGCGCAGCCACAGCGCCCCTCGTCGCCGCAGGCCGCCGGATGTGAGACGGGTACGCTTCAGGCACTGATGACGCCTTACGCCTCCGACCCGACGCCGGTAAAACTCAACTGCAGCGTCACCCTGCCGCGAAACGCGGTGGTGACCCGCCAGGTCATCTTCGAGGGCACAGCGTCAAGCGGAAGCACGCTCGACTGCTCCGGTGGGCAATTGGCGGGAACAGCCGCAAAGGGCGACAAGGAAGCCGTGGTGGTCCGGTCGCGTCGCACGGGCGATGGCTGGAGCCGGCCATCCAACGTCACGGTCCGCAACTGTGCGATCGACGGCACCGTGCGTATCTATGGCCTGGGACGGAACGGCCAGGCCGAAGCGGTCAAGCAGTCGTCGATGAACGCCAATCACACGAGCTTTGCTCAGGCCTCGGCCCCGACCAACATCACCTTCAACAAGATCAGGCTTACCTCGAACGGCGGCGTGCCCTTCTACGTCAGCCCCGGTGTCACGCGCGTCTCGCTGACCAATTCGACCCTGCAGGGCACCACCACCAGCTCCGTCATCTACTTGGACGCCGAATCATCCGGTGCGAAGATCACCGGCAATACCTTCAATGTCACCACCAAGGGTCGGGAGGTGATCGCCATCGACGGATCTGCGCATAACGACATCGAAAGCAACAAATTCAATGCGTCGGCCGGCGGGATCTTCGCCTATCGCAACTGCGGAGAAGGCGGTACGATCCGCCATCAGGCGCCGGAGTACAACCGCATTGCCCGCAACACCTTCAACATGAGCGGCATCCGCAGTCCGGCCGTCTGGCTGAACTCGCGTAACGGCAACCGCTCTTTCTGCTTCAAGGATCCGAGCCATCCCTATGGGAGCAGCCTTAGTTCCATGGACATGGCGAAGAACAACACGGTCGAGGGCAATACGGTCATCGGCGGCAAGGGCGATACGATCCGCAACGACGACCCCACCAACCGTGTCGTCAACAACCGGGACTAGGACCACGACTCATCAGGCGCGGTGCCTGCGCAGCAGATTGAAGGTAAGGAACGTCATATGGCCGAACCCAGCTCCGCACAGAGCATCAGCGCCGATATCATCGCAAAACTTCAGAACGCCTTGGAGAACGAGGAGGATCTGTCGCCCGACCAGCTCATGGTCGTGCTCTCAGAAGCGCTCGACGTGATCCTCGAACTGGTCGAGATGGCCGAACAGACGGCGTGACGTCGAATCACCCCGTTATCTTCTTCGTGTGCGTTAGAAGGCCTGGATTGGACCGGTGGCGACCACAGGCCCGGTGGGCAGGCCGGTCTGCGAGCCGCCGAGAGGCTCCAGGCTGACCATCAGCGTGGCGCCTTCGGCGAGCCTGCCCTGAAGCTCGACCGGCACCGTGAGAGCGCCATCCGCGTTCCGCCCAAGGGTGCCCAGGGATTGCTGACGACCGTCTGATGTGACCAGCCAAAGCTGCAGCGCATTCTCCGCCGGAAGGCCGGTCCCCACCGGCACCAGTCGCAACTGTCCGCTGGCTGCATCATAGGTGGCGAGCAGGCCCAGCTGGCTCGCCGGCACGGCAAGTTCGCCCAGCCGTGCCGCTTGTCTTTGTGGGGTCGCAACAGGGGTAACTTCGGGGATCAGGGCTGCCCCGGCAATGGCCAGTGCGCCCAGCGCCATGATGCGCCAGAAAGCGGTCGAACCCCAAAGGCTGACCATGCGAGACGCCGGACGAAACGCCAGATCCGGTTGTCGCTCGATCCGCCGCAGTCTCGCCTGCATCGGGACGACATCCACGTCGTCATCCCTGAGGGCGGCGATATCCGCCTTCCATCGCTTGACGATGCGCGCGAAGGCCCGGTCATAGGCCATGCGCTGCTCCACGCTGCGTCGCGCCTCCGGCAGCAGCACCCCGAGAACATATTCGCCTGCCAGGATCTCGTCCTGTGCCCGGCCGCCCTGGTTCTGCTCGCTCGACGTCATTTCGAGATCCGCTTTTGTCAATTCTGGACGCCGATGTTATAGGCCTGTCCGCCGTGGTCAATCCACCGAACGGTCGCAGAGCATGATCGACACAGAGACTATAGCGCAGCGGACTAAAAGACGCACGATCCGCAGCCGTGCAACCCGCGATTTTAGTTCAGGTCTCCGACATGAAACGCCGTACGAAGAGCACTGCAAGGCCAGCAGAAAGCGCTGACAATGCACTGCCCCAGATGAGGTCGGGTACCGTCAGCATCGCCGACCAGTTCTTCAGCGTCGCATGGTTGGTAAGGTCGTAGGTGGCATAGGCGGTGAAGCCCAGGACCGCGCCGTTGACGAGCGCGATGCGGGCCGAGCGCGCGGCCAGACCAGGCCGGACAGCAAGATAGGTCAGGCCGCCTGCAAAGAAGATATAGAAGATGACGGCCGGCAGCATCCGGGGCTGCGGCGCCAGCATGTCACCCAGGATCGGCTGGTAGAGGTAGCTCGCCATGGCACTGAGCCAGACGAAATCGATTCCGGTGAAGATCACCAGCGTGCAGACATAAGCCACCGCATAGACCCGGAACGGCAGGTTCCGTGCAGGCACGTCATTCATGATCCGATCCTTGTCCAGTTGACGCCCTTGCAGAGCAGTCCGGCGACGATGCAGCCACGGGTGGTCATGCTGTCGCCGTTGATGTTCACGCTGATCTTGTAGGTGAGGTTGCGCTGCGGATCGAAGGCGCTGCCCGCATAGGCACCCTCCCCGGACGGCTGGATGGTCATGACCAGCCGATCGCCCGTCTTCTCCTTACGCGTGCCGGGGCGGATCCAGGTGTTGGTCGCGCAGACATCTTTTCCACAGGGCGCGATCTTGACGCGCGCGTTGCCGTCTCCGCGGGCCCATTCGCCCTGAATGTCGGCAGCGCTGGCAGACGTCGCGCCCAGGGTGCCCAACAGGATTGCGATCAGAAACTTGCTCATGCACCGACCTCCCTTGCATGTAGTTCGTGCTCGATTGTGTAAAAACCAACGTTGATCCGCCCCTCCTCGAAGCCTGCTTCGCAATAGGCGAGGTAGTAGTTCCAGAGGCGGTGGAAGCGCTCGTCGAAGCCCTGGGCGGCGATGCTGTCCCAGTTCGCATTGAACCGGGCCCGCCACTCCGCCAATGTGCGGGCATAGGATTTTCCGAAGTGCTCGACTTCCACGAGGGCGAGGCCGGCCCGTTCCACCTGTGCCTCAAGCGCCGTGTCAGACGGCAGAAAGCCACCGGGGAAGATGTATTTCTGGATGAAATCCGCCTTGCGCCGGTAGCGGTCGAAGCGCTTTTCCTCGATCGAGATGATCTGCAGGACGGCGCGGCCGCCGGGCTTCAAAGTGCGTTTCAGCGCCTGGAAATAATCGGGCCAATAGCGCTCGCCGACAGCCTCGAACATTTCGATCGAGACGATCCGGTCAAAGCTGCCGCGAAGGTCGCGGTAGTCGGTGAGTTCTAGAGACACGCGGTCGGATACGCCGCTGCGTTCGGACAGATCCTTTGCCCAGGCGAGTTGCGAGGGCGAGAGCGTGATGCCGGTCACCCGGGCATCGGCCGCCTGAGCCAGATCCACCGCCAGGGCGCCCCAGCCGCAGCCGATCTCGAGCACGCTTGCGCCGGCCGGCATGTCAAGCTTCTGGCGGATGCGCTCCAGCTTGTTGCGCTGCGCGGCCTCCAGCGTGTTCGTCGCGTCGTCATAGACACCAGACGAGTAGAGCATGGAGGGGTCGAGCCAGGCCTTGTAGAAGTCGTTGCCGATGTCGTAGTGCGCCTCAATGTTGCGGCGGCTGCCGCGTCGACTGTTGGTGTTCAGAAGGTGGCGCAGGCGGTTGACCATCTGCATGACGGGATTGCCCTGCCCGGCTGCGGCCAGCGCTTCCACGTTGCAGGCGCCCAGTCTCAACAGGGCTGCGAGGTCCGGCGTCGTCCAGTCCTCGTTGATGTAGCCTTCCGCAAAGCCGATGTCGCCAGCGGCCAGCAGCCTCCGCAGCAAGCGCCATCTCTTCACGACCACTATCGCTTCCGGTCCGGGATGCATCCCGCTCTGCTCGACCGCCTCGCCCGAGGGCAGGACGATCTTCAGCCGCCCATAACGCAGATCACGCAGCCAGTGCTGGAAGATCCTGGCCGTCAGGCTCGCCCGCCGGCGCTGCACCGAGGCTTCCACGCCAAGGTTGGAAAATTGGTCAGACTGGCTCATGCGCCTCGGTCTCCTGTATGGCTGCACGTTTGGGAACGACCGAAAGCGGCTCCCGGGGTGGCGGCGGACGTTTCTGCAGGGGAACGCCCTTCCACCAGATTTTTAGCGCTTCCCAATGAATTCCGCCGACAACGCGCAGGGTCAGCAAAGGGATCATGAAAAACGCCTTAAGCAGAGCCGCGTCCGTCAGGTCTTGGCGCCGCGCCAGATGGCGCGCGGTCAGGACGAGGCCTTCGCTATCATCGGTATCGATGCGGATGGCGAGCCGTTCGCCCGGCGGCGACACTTCGAACCGGTAGCGCAGATCGAGATTCATAAAGGGCGAGACGTAGAAATGCTTGTCGGTGGCCTGGCGGACCACCCCGTCCGAGCCGACCTGCTCGACGGGCATCATATATCCGTGGCGCTCGCCGAAGGTGTTGTCCACTTCCCACAGGACGGCGCGCAGGTCGCCTTTCTGCCCGTAGCAGAAGAAGACGCTCAAGGGGTTGAAGGCCCAGCCGAGCAGTCTTGGCATGGTCAGAAGGCGGATCGGGCCACCATCGGTCTCCACTCCAGACTGGCGCATGGCCGCCTCTACCTGCCCTTTCAGATCCCTCCCCGACCGGTCGCCCCGATCTTTTGCGTGAAAGGAGAAAAGGTTGAAGCGGTCAACCGAAAACAGCCGCAGCCGATGATGGAGTGCATCGAGTTCGTCCAGGTCGATCAGCAGCGAATAGATCTTGTAGGCCAGTTTGTGCACCTTCGGACGGAGGCGCGCATGGGTGACATCGCCAAGAAACAAGGCTGAACGGGAGATCTCGGTCATGCGGGTTCCGCCAGTTCAACGGGCGGCGCGACGGACGTGCGGATGATGCGTGCGCTCTCGCCCTCGACCTGCCAGGGGCGCCGCATTCCTCCGAGATCTTCCGCTACGGCAAGACCCGCCTGCAGCCCGTCCTCATGGAAGCCGGCACCGAAATGGGCCCCACAGAACCAGGTGTTGCGGTGGCCCTGCAGCGACCAGATCTCGGCTTGAGCCTGCTCGGTGGCCGTGTCGAATATGGGATGCTCATAGGTTTCGCGGCGGATCACGGTCTCGGCACGGGGCTCGCGCTGCGGGTTCAGCGTCACGAAGGTCGGCGGGGCCGTACCCAACTTCTGCAACCGGTTCATCCAGTAGGTGATGGACGGCTGGGTTGGCCCCTCGCCTGTCCTGCCGACATAATTCCAGCTCGACCAGGCTGCCCGCCGCTTCGGCATCAGCTCGCTATCCGTATGCAGGACGGCTTCGTTGCGCGAATAGCGGAAGGCACCGAGAATGCGTCTCTCCCGGTCGCTTGCATCGTGCAGCATCAGCAGCGCCTGGTCGGCGTGGGTTGCAATCACTACGTCGTCGAAGCTGGAACGACCACCATGGGCATCGACCAGCTCGACGCCGCTTTCGTGGCGCAGCACGGACTTGATCGGCGTGGACAGGCGGATGCGATCTGCAAAGCCCGCCGTCAGCCTTGCAACATAGCTGCGGCTGCCGCCCTGAACGGTGCGCCAGACCGGCCGGTCGCGCAGCTTCAGCAGGCCATGATTGCAGCAGAACCGCACGAAACTCGCAGCCGGATAAGATCCGACCTCCATGGCGGGAGTCGACCAGATGGCCGCCGCCATGGGATAGAGATGATCGTTGCGGAAGGCGCGTCTGTAGCGGTTGCGGGTCAGGTAGTCGTCGAGCGTAATGTCGCCCATCGTCGCAAGGTCGCCGGGTGCCGTGCGGTAGAAACGCAGCAAATCCCGCATCATCGACCAGAAACGCGGGCTGACCAGGTTCCGTTTGCGGGCCAACAGCCCCAGCGGGCTGCCTCCACCGGCATATTCGAAGCTGCCGTCATCGAGGGAAACGGCAAACGACATGTCCGAGGCGACAGTCGGGACCTGCAAGTGTGCAAACAGCGCCGTGAGGTTGGGATATGTCACCTCGTTGTAGACGATAAAACCGGTATCGACGAAGACCGGGCCGCCTGAGGTATCGAACCGAACGGTGTTGCTGTGGCCGCCGATGCGGTCCGACGCTTCGAACAGGGTCGCCTCGTGCCGCTGGGACAGCAGCCAGGCCGCAGACATGCCGGAGATTCCGCTGCCTATGATCGCGATCCTGCGGCGCTGCCCACCTGCCGTGCGTTCGTGAAATCCCATGCCGTTTTCTCTCGCCCCATGCACGGCCACATGCCGTCATCGAAAGCAGGTACGACAGTTTGCCGCAAATAGTTTTCTCGGCTGCGTTCTTTTTCCTGTTCTTTTTCGCGAAGCCGGAAAACCATTCGACGGCGTCCGCCGTACATCGAGGCAAAGCAAGAGCTCATGCAAGGCGGACGAATTCATGGATCACTTGATTCTTTTATGGCTGGCGATCGGGCTCTCCGTCGCCATGTCGCTCGCCTGGGCGCTACAGAGGTGGACCGGCTCCAGCGGATGGATCGACACGGTGTGGTCCTTGAGTGTCGGGGTCGCCGGAATTGTCGCAGCACTTGCAGCAGACGGTCCGCTGGAACGCCGGATCGCGGTGCTGGTGGTGATCGGGCTCTGGGCCTTGCGTCTTGGTGCCCATATCGGCTGGCGCACCAAGGGCGGCGGTGAAGATCCGCGCTACGCGAAGTTCATCGAGGAGTGGGGATCGTCGGCCGCCTTTCGTCTGTTCTGGTTCCTCCAGATCCAGGCCGTAGCCGCCTTTGTGCTGGTGCTCGCCGTTTATCTCGCCTCGGTAAACCCGGCACCGTTTCCGCGCGTGATCGACATCCTGGCCCTTGCCGTCGCGGTGATCGCGCTGGCAGGCGAAGCTCTGTCGGACCATCAACTCACCCAATTCCGCCGCCGTCCCGAAGCGAAGACCGAAGTCTGCGAGACCGGGCTCTGGCGGTACTCGCGCCACCCCAATTACTTCTTCGAGTGGCTCGGCTGGTGCGCCTATCCGCTGCTTGCCCTGAACGTAAGTGCATGGAGCTGGCTGTCGCTGCTGGCGCCGGCGCTGATGTACTGGCTGCTCGTCCATGTGTCTGGCATTCCGCCGTTGGAGGCCCATATGCTGCGGTCGCGCGGCGACAAGTTCAAAGCACTTCAGACCCGGGTCAATGCCTTCTTTCCGGGTCCTCGCAAACAGGGAGAGACACAATGAGCATGCGGGCTATGGCGATCCAAGCCGCTGAACGGCTGCCGCTGACCGACCGGATGACGACGGCAGGCATCGAGATGCTTTGCGCAAGCACAAAACGTCGCCTGCAGGCCACGTCCGCGGATACGGAGCGCCGGTTTGTCGACGATATGAGCGCCTACCCGATCGCCGCGCATGTGGATGAAGCAAACGAACAGCACTACGAGCTTCCGGCCGCGTTCTTCTCCCTGTTCCTCGGTCCGCAGCGGAAATATTCGAGCTGCCTCTATCCGACGGAGAGCACGACGCTCGCCGAGGCCGAGGTCCACGGGCTGGCGGAAACCGTCGCTCACGCCGATATTCTCGACGGCATGGACATTCTCGAGCTTGGTTGCGGCTGGGGCTCCCTGTCGCTTTATCTGGCGCAGACTTTCCCGAATGCCCGCATTACGTCGGTTTCCAATTCATCCTCCCAGCGCGACTACATTGTCGGGCAGGCCGAGTCGCGCGGGATCTACAATCTCGACGTCATCACAGCCGACATGAACGAATTCTCGACAGAGGGACGCTACGATCGGGTTGTGTCCGTGGAAATGTTCGAACACATGTCGAACTGGCGCGAGCTGCTCGGCCGGGTGAAAAACTGGCTGAAGCCGGACGGGCGGCTCTTCCTCCACGTCTTCACCCACCAGGATCGCTCCTACCGGTTCAACCATGCGGACCCGGCCGATTGGATCGCCCAGTACTTCTTTACGGGCGGCATCATGCCCGCCTTCGACCTCCCGCAACGGTTCGAAGACCTGTTCCACGTCGATCAGCACTGGCGCTGGTCCGGGGTGCACTACCAACGCACGGCCCTCGACTGGCTGGCGGCCTTCGACAGCAATATCGCCGAAATCCGCCCGATCCTGCAGACCGTCTACGGTCGGGAGGCGCGGGTCTGGGAACGCCGGTGGCGGCTGTTCTTCCTTGCCACCGCTGGCCTGTTCGGCCACGACCGTGGCAAGGTCTGGGGCGTCGGCCATTATCTCATGCGGCCCATCGGCTGAGCCGTCGCGGCTCCGAGACTAGTTGAAATCGCCGACCAGACCGCGGCGAAACAGGATGATGGGTTCGCTCATCTCTCCCACCGCAGGCTGCACGTCACGGCGCCAGGCGACTGCGCCGGCATGGGTTTCGGCCAGCTTGTCGGCGGCCGCAACTGCCTCGCTTTCGGTCGCAGCCTGCTGGGCGGCGGCAGCTGGGACGGCGTCGCCGCGGGAATTGCTGTCGAAAGCCTGAAACATCACAATCATATTGGTACCGGGCATGGGTAATCTCTTTGTCTGAAAGGTCTTTTGGCCAAGGGTGGCAGGGGGAAATGCGCCAGTGGCTCGATCGGTTCGCCACTGCCATCCAGATTCGTGCGCAGACATGAGGGCAACCGCGCCGGCGGTGCCAGCGCGTCAAACGATCCTCCAAGAAAGAGTGTGACGCCTTTGCAACGCTCAGCGACGGCAACAAGATGTTCGGCGTCAGCTGCTGTCGCGACGGGGAACGACACTGGGGCGAAGTCGTTATGGTGACCGAAGGAGACTATCCTATGCGTATTATCTTTATCGTTCTCGTCGGTTCAGTTCTGAGTATTGCTGCATTCAAGTATTGGGACAAGGGCATCAACGGTGACGAGATCATGGCATCTCCGCTGGAACTGTCAGCCCGGAACTAACAGCCATCAATCTTGCTATCTCTATTTCGTGATCATCTTCCGGAGACCGGAACGAATTCCTGGACTGCAAGTTAAAACTGCATTCAAGGAGACACCGCCATGATTAGCAAGAATCTCATGATTGCCGTGATATCCGCATTGGTCGGCGGGCTCGTCACGATCTACGTGCTTCAGCCCTCGCCTACAGTTACGGCCAGCGCCGCAGCGAAATCCGATCGATTGAGTGGGCCGCAGACGGAAACGGCTTTTCTCCCGGAGCGTTTTGGCGTTCCAGGATCCACACACTGAAGCAGAAATAAAAAAATGGGCGCCCTTGGGCGCCCATTTCGCATTACTGGACGGGGTTGCCACCTTCTTCTTCTTCGAACATGACGGCCACGTCGGCATTGGCAGACAGGCGAACCTTATCGCCTTCCACTTCAGCGACCAGTTCCAGCGCGATGAAGTGATGGTGGCCTTGGTGCCGCCCCTCGCCGCTGTCCTTCTTGGTCAGCTTGATACGGTCGCCCTGCACGTGGTCAACCGTTCCGACGTGAACGCCGTCGGCGCCGATGACTTCCGCATGTTCTTTAATCTTGGATACGTCGATCATGAGAAACTCCTTGGTGTTTTTGCATCCCCATAACGCGTGAGGCGACGGAACGATGCAAGCCGGCGCGGATAATGATGGTGCCTGTCGCCGCTTCCAGGTCGCGGGACCTTACAGACATTTAAGTATTTCCCTATCGTCTTTCATGCCATTGGAACATTTGCCACATCGTCACTATCTCTGGTGGCATGGGTGTCGCAGATCGATCTCCGCCGGTCGCTGCGCCCGATCCCATTTAGTGCTCAAACGATCAAGCGATCGAGGTTCCAGTTGAACGTCCAGACACCACCAGACCCGACCAAGACTGCTGCAACACCCGACCTGGCCGCTCTTCTTGCCCAGACAGGAAAGCAGAAGAGGAAAAGCCGTCGGCTGGTCTGGCCGATCGCGATCGTCGTGCTTCTGGCGGCGGCAGCCGGTGGCTACAGCTATTTCGGCGATAGCAAGCCCCGGTTTACCTACACGACGGCGCCTACCAAGCGCGGCGACCTGTCGGTGATCGTCACCGCCACAGGCTCGGTCCAGCCGACCGACCAGGTCGATATCTCGAGTGAACTGTCCGGGACGGTGCGCCAGGTCAACGTCACCTACAACAGTGCCGTCACCAAGGGCCAGATCCTCGCAGAGCTCGATACCAACAAGCAGGAAGCGGACGTGCAGAGCGCGCGCGCCAACCTGGCGTCGGCTAGGGCTAATGTGCTCAAGGCTGAAGCGGAAGCGCAATCGGCCAAGATCTCCATGGACCGCCTGACGGGGCTTGTCAGCAATCGGATCTCAAGCCAGCAGGACCTGGACGCCGCGACCTACAATTATGAGTCCGCGCTTGCGACAAAAGCCGTGAACGAAGCAGCCGTGCTGTCGTCTGAGGCAAGCCTGCGGCTGGCGGAGGTCAACCTGTCGAAGCTCAAGATCGTGTCGCCGATCGATGGCATCGTGCTGACCCGCGAGGTGGATCCCGGCGCGACCGTCGCTTCCTCCCTCAATGCGCCCGTGCTGTTCACCATCGCCGGCGACCTGCGGCAGATGGAGTTGCAGGTGGCGGTAGACGAGGCCGACGTCGGCCAGGTGCGCGAGGGGCAGACAGCGCGCTTCTCCGTGGATGCCTATCCCGACCGGCACTTTCCGGCCACCATCGAGGCGGTGCGGTTCGCCTCGGAAACCGTTTCGAACGTGGTGACCTACAAGGCCATACTGACCGTGGACAACCAGGACCTGCTGCTGCGCCCGGGGATGACGGCAACCGCCGACATCACCGTCCAGTCCGTGCAGGATGCGGTGCTGGTGCCCAATGCGGCACTGCGCTATTCGCCGCCGGCGGCCACGCGGGCGCGCAGCGGAAGCATGCTGTCCAGGCTCTTTTCGCCGCCGCGCCCCCGCGGCAACCGTGGTGGCGGCGCCGGCGAAACGCCGAGCGCGGGCGGTGAACGATCGGTCTACGTGCTGCGGGCCGGAAATCCGGAACGGGTCAGCGTCGAGACCGGACCGACCGACGGCCAGTTCACGGTGCTGAAGACAGGCGCGATCAAGGAGGGCGAACCATTGATCACCGATGCCGTCTCCCGCAATCAGTAAGGGGGCCGCCTTGGCACCCCTCATCACCTTCGATAAGGTCTCGAAATTCTACGGTCGGGGCGAAGCGACCATCCGCGCGCTCGACCAGGTGGATTTCACCATTGCGGCAGGCGAGTTCGTCGCAATCATGGGCCCGTCGGGATCCGGCAAGTCCACCGCCATGAACATCATCGGTGGTCTCGATCGCCCGACATCGGGCGAGTACCTGTTCCAGGGCGTACCCACCAGCGGCTTCGACCGGACCCAGACGACGCTTCTGCGACGCCACATGCTGGGCTTTGTGTTCCAAGGCTTCAATCTTCTCGCACGGACCTCGGCCGTCGAGAATGTCGAGCTGCCGCTCGTCTACCGCGGCACCGATCCGAAGGAGCGCCGGCGGCGCGCCCTTATCGCGCTGGACCAGGTGGGTCTCGGCGGCCGGGCCAACCATACGACGCAGGAGCTTTCGGGCGGGCAACAGCAGCGCGTGGCGATCGCCCGCGCCATCGTCACCGATCCGGCAGTGCTGCTGGCAGACGAGCCGACCGGCAACCTCGATACCAAGACCAGCGCCGAGATCATGGACCTGATCACACGGCTAAACCAGCAAAATAGGATCACCGTGATCATGGTGACGCACGAGGAAGACATCGCCGCCTACGGGCGCCGACTGCTCCGCTTCGTGGACGGCCACCTCGTGTCGGACGAGCGCCAGGACGCGGAGGTGCACCATGCTGTTTGAAGGAACCAAACTCGCCTGGCGGGCGATCAGCCGCAACATGCTCCGCTCCTTTCTGACGGTGCTCGGTGTCGTCATCGGCGTGGCGGCCGTGATCGCCATGGTGACGATCGGCAATGGCACCACGGCGCAGGTGAAGAGCGAGCTTTCCCGGCTCGGGACCAACACGCTGTTCGTGCGCCCAGGCCAATGGGGCCCAGGCCGTGCCAGCACCGAGGCGAAGCGCTTCGGCGACAAGGACGTCGAGGCGATGCAGGGCCAGGTGACCGGGCTGCGGGCGGTGGCTCCGATCAACCGCAGCACCGCGACCGTGATCGCCGGCGGCGCCAATCATTCTTCCAGCGTGATCGGCACGACCAACGACTATCTGATCGCGCAGGATTGGGACCTGGCGTCCGGGCGGCAATTCCTGCCGAACGAAGACCGCGGCAGCCAGGCCGCCTGTCTCATCGGTGAGACGGTGCGCAAGGAGTTGTTCGGCTCGGCCGATCCGGTCGGCCAGAACATCCGCGTCAGCAATATCGCCTGCCCCGTCGTCGGCGTTCTTGCGGCGAAGGGCCAGTCCGGCATGGGCGACGACCAGGACGACACGGTGATCATGCCGCTGAAGCTGCACCAGCGGCGGATCGGCGGCACGTCGACCATCAGCAGCATCATCCTGTCGGCGCAGGACGGCGTGTCGACCTCTAAGGTGCAGGCGGATGTGGAAGGCCTGCTGCGCGAGCGGCGCAAGATCGGGATCGGCCGCGACGACGATTTTTCGGTCAACGACATGTCACAGATCGCCGCCGCAATGACAGGCACGACGATGCTTTTAACCGGGCTGCTCGGCGCGGTCGCGGCCGTCAGTCTGCTCGTCGGCGGGATCGGCATCATGAACATCATGCTGGTGTCCGTCACCGAACGGACCCGCGAGATCGGCATCCGGCTTGCGATCGGTGCGCTGGAAAACCAGGTGCTGACCCAATTCCTGGTGGAGGCGGTGATGCTGTCGATCTTCGGGGGTGTGACGGGCATCCTCGTCGGCCTTGCGCTCGCCTATGGCGTCGTCAGCCTGCTCGGCGTGCCGTTCGTGGCGAGCCCGACGGTGATCCTCGTTGCCTTCGGCTTCTCGGCGGCGATCGGCATGGTATTCGGCTATTTTCCCGCGCGCCGCGCAGCCCAGCTCAATCCGATCGAGGCGCTGCGGCACGAATGAAAAAGGGCCCCGATGGGCCCTTTCGATCGACGGTATATGTGTGCCGCTATACGCGGGCTTCTGCCTCGCGTTGCTGCGCAAGTGCTGCCAGATCCGCCGGCTTCAGCTCGACCGACTCACCGCATCCGCAGGCTGACGTCTGGTTCGGATTGACGAAGATAAAGCCCGACCGCAGCTTGGTGGTCTCAAAATCCATCTGGGTGCCAAGAAGATAAAGCACGGCGGCCGGTTCGATCCAGACTCTCGCCCCGTCATGCTCGATCATGTCGTCCTTGGCGCTAGCCTCGGTCACGAGATCGATCGTGTACTCCATGCCTGCGCAACCGCCCTTTTTGATGCCGACGCGAACGCCCTTGGCATCCGGGCCGGAATTCTCGATGATCTGCTTGACGCGTAACGCTGCCGCTTCGGTCATCGTCATGACTGCAAAGCCCATGGGCTCATTCTCCTTCCACGACCGGGTTCAAGGTCCGGCGCTTCATTCAACCAATGTAAGACCAGCCGCCTAACGGATCAATACCAGCCGACCGCGACCTGGGCTTCTTCCGACATGCGCTCCGGGGTCCATGGCGGATCGAAGGTCATCTCGACCTCGACGCCTGACACGCCCTCGACGGAGCTTACGGCATTTTCGACCCAGCCCGGCATTTCGCCGGCGACCGGGCAGCCCGGTGCGGTCAGGGTCATCATGATCTTGACCATGCGGTCATCCTCGATGTCCACCTTATAGATCAGGCCGAGTTCGAAGATGTCGGCCGGGATTTCCGGATCGTAGACGGTCTTCAGCGCCGAGACGATATCATCGCTCAGACGCGCCAGCTCATCGGCTGGAATTTCAGACTGGATGATCCCTTCGCGGGCGTCCCACTTCGGTATCTGTTCGTCCATGGCCATGGTCAATCCTCAAGCAAAGAAGTTGCGCGCATAGTCGAGCGCATCAGCCAGCGCATCCACCTCGGCACGGGTATTGTACATGCCGAAGGAAGCACGGCATGTGGAGGTGACGCCGAAGCGTTTCAAGAGCGGCATGGCGCAATGGGTGCCTGCCCGGACGGCGACTCCCTTGCGGTCGATCACCATGGACACGTCATGGGCGTGGATCCCGGCAAGCTCGAAGGAGAAGATCGCCCCCTTGCCCGGCGCGTTGCCGATGATGCGCAGAGAGTTGATCGCCTGCAGCCGCTCGGTCGCGTAGGAGGCAAGATCTGCCTCGTGCCGGGCAATCGCCGGACGGCCGATCTTGTCCATGTAGTCGAGCGCATAGCCGAGCCCGATCGCCTGCACGATCGGCGGCGTGCCCGCCTCGAAACGATGCGGCGGGTCGTTGTAGGTGACGATGTCCTCACCCACCTCGATGATCATCTCGCCGCCACCCTGGAAGGGGCGCATCTGCTTCAGCCGGTCCATCTTGCCATAGAGCACGCCGATCCCGGAGGGACCGTAGAGCTTGTGGCCGGTCATCACGTACCAGTCGCAGTCGATATCGCGCACATCCACCGACATGTGGACCGCGCCCTGGCTGCCATCGATCAGCACCGGAATGCCCCGCTCGTGAGCGATGCGGCAGACTTCCTTTACCGGCACGACGGTGCCGAGGGCATTCGACATATGGGTAATCGCGACCAACTTGGTCTTGTCAGTTAGCGACTTCTCGAAGTCTTCGAGATGGAAAGCACCCTCGTCGTCGACCGGAACCCAGACTAGCTTGGCGCCCTGCCGCTCACGGATGAAGTGCCAGGGAACGATGTTGGAGTGATGCTCCATGATCGTTACGACGATCTCGTCGTCCTTCCCGATGTTCGGCATTCCGTAGCCGTAGGCGACGGTGTTGATCGCCTCCGTCGAGTTCTTGGTGAAGATGATCTCGTCAACGGAACCGGCATTAAGGAAGCGACGCACTTTTTCGCGCGCGCCCTCGTAGGCTTCCGTCGCCGTATTGGACAGGTAATGCAGGCCCCGATGTACGTTGGCATACTCGTGGCTGTAGGCGTGCGTGATCGCGTCGATCACCACCTGCGGCTTCTGGGCACTGGCGCCGTTGTCGAGGTAGACCAGGGGCTTGCCGTGGACGGTCGTCGACAGGATCGGAAAATCCCGCCGGATCGCTTCGACGTCATAGCTCGTGGTCGGCATTATCTGGTCCATGTCAGGCTCCTTGGTCGGGCTCTTACAGCCGTTCCGTCAGGCGTGTCGTTCAAGCCAGGTGGCGATGACGTCTTCCAGGGCGTCCACCAGCTTTTCTTCTTCCAGTTCCTCGACGATTTCCGCGACGAAAGCCCGGACCAGCATGGCCCGTGCCCTGTTTTCCGGAATGCCGCGCGCCGTCAGGTAGAAGAGGTGCGTCTTGCTGATATCGGCTACCGTGGCGCCGTGGCCGCAGATGACGTCGTCAGCAAAGATCTCGAGCTCGGGCTTGGCTGCAAAATCGGCTTCGTCGGATAGGAGAAGCGTATTGCAAGCCATCTTGGCATCGGTCTTCTGGGCGTCCGGTGCTACCCGGATCATGCCCTGGAAGACACCGCTCGCCTGATCGAAGACCACGTTGCGGAAGGTCTCGGTGGAATTGGTGTGCGGCACGTTGTGGCCCAGCACCAGCGTCACATCCGTGTGGCTCTCGCCACCGAGCAGGTTGACACCGCGCAGCATGAGTTCGGCGCCCTCGCCGGATACCTCGATGCGCAGTTCCTGGCGCACCAGCTTGCCGCCGGCATTGATCACGAAGAGCCGCAGCTTGGCGTCCTTGCCGAGCGTGACACGGATCTGGCCGAGATGCGTATCGCTGAGGCCCTGCTGCTGCAGAAGGATCCAGGTGATTTCGGCACCGTCCTCCAGAACGATATCGCTGACGGAGGAGACGAAAGCCGCATCCTCGGTCACCGCCTGGTGACGCTCGATCACGGTCGCCTTCGAACCAGCGCCGAAGGTGGCCGGAAAACGGGTGTGGATCTGGCCGCCGGCATGGCGCACCTGCAGTTCGATGGGGGCCTCGATCTGCGCTTCGGCCGGAACGTCAAGCACGTAACCGTCGGTCACGAAGCTGCCGTTGATCCGACCGATTGCGTCTGCCTTATCGAGGGCCGTTAGACCAGCGGCCGCGGTTCCGTCGGCAAGCCGGTCCTTGAGGACTGCAAGATCGACGCCCTCTACGACAGCATAAGCATCCGCCGTACCCTGGAGCACGGGCAGTACAGAGGCGCCTTCCACCAGCGGCGCCACGGCATCGGCCATTGCGCGCACCTGTGGGTCTGGGATGACGCGCAGCAAGTTCTTGAGGTCGGTGTAGTGCCAGGCCTCGATGCGGCGCGTGGGCAGACCGCTCTTCTTGAGGTCGTCCAGGAGCCGGTCACGGGTGCCGATCACGGCACCATTGCCAGGAAGTTCGCCGACCTGCGCGGTGAAGGCGTCAACCAAGGCGGTTTCGGCCGCGGTCAGGCGGATGGCCGGTGGGTTTGTCGTCTGCATATTCATGACAGCCTCTTTCCGCCGCTCAGGCAGCTTGCCCGATGATGTCGGCATAGCCGTTGGCTTCGAGCTCGAGCGCCAGGGCCTTGTCGCCCGTGCGGATGATCTGGCCCTTGTAGAGAACATGGACCGTGTCCGGGACGATGTAGTCGAGCAGGCGCTGGTAGTGGGTGATAACGATGGTGGCGCGATCCGGCGACTTCAGGGCGTTGACGCCGTCGGCCACGATCTTCAGCGCATCGATATCGAGGCCGGAGTCGGTTTCGTCGAGAACGCAAAGGCTCGGCTCGAGCAGCGCCATTTGCAGGATCTCGGCGCGCTTCTTTTCACCGCCGGAGAAGCCGACGTTCAAGGGACGACGCAGCATGGCCTGGTCGATCTGCAGCTTTTCGGCCGCTTCCTTGACGCGGCGGATGAAGTCCGGGGTGGTCAGCTCTTCTTCGCCGCGCGCCTTGCGCTGCTCATTCATGGCGACCTTGAGGAACTGCATGGTGGCAACGCCCGGGATTTCGACCGGGTACTGGAAGGCGAGGAAGATGCCTTTGGAGGCGCGCTCGGCCGGATCCAGCTCCAGAATGCTCTCGCCGTTCAGGAGGATCTCGCCCTCGGTGACTTCATAGTCCGGACGACCGGAGAGGATGTAGGAGAGCGTCGACTTGCCGGAGCCGTTGGGGCCCATGATGGCGGCGACTTCGCCAGCCCTGACGGTCAGGTTCAGGCCGCGGATGATCTCGGTGCCGTCTTCGGCGATGCGTGCGTGCAGGTTTCTGATTTCCAGCATAGTCGTGTTCCTGTTCAAAGGGCGGTTCAAGAGCCGCCTCGTGGGCCTTTATGAGAGGCCGTTCTCAATTCTCAAACCGACCATCCCCAGCTTGTCCCAGGGATGGCGGAAAAGGCTGGTTAGCCCACGCTTCCCTCAAGCGAAATGCCGATCAGCTTCTGGGCTTCGACGGCAAATTCCATCGGCAGCTGCTGGATGACGTCCTTGACGAAGCCGTTGACGATGAGCGCGATGGCTTCCTCTTCAGGAATGCCGCGCTGCATGGCGTAGAACTTCTGGTCGTCGGAAATCTTCGACGTGGTCGCTTCGTGCTCGATCTGCGCCGAGGCATTCTTCACGTCGATGTAGGGCACCGTGTGGGCGCCGCACTTGTCGCCGATCAGCAGGCTGTCGCAGTTGGTAAAGTTGCGGGCGTTGTGGGCCCGGCGGTTGATCGACACCTGTCCGCGGTAGGTATTCTGCGAGTTGCCGGCGGAAATACCCTTGGAGATGATGCGGCTCGAGGTGTTCTTGCCGAGATGGATCATCTTGGTGCCTGAGTCGATCTGCTGGTGACCGTTCGACACAGCGATCGAATAGAACTCGCCGCGCGAATCGTCGCCGCGCAGGATGCAGGACGGATACTTCCAGGTGATTGCCGAACCGGTCTCGACCTGGGTCCAGGAGATCTTCGAGCGATGGCCGCGGCAATCGCCACGCTTGGTGACGAAGTTGTAGATACCGCCCTTGCCCTGGGCATCGCCCGGATACCAGTTCTGCACCGTCGAGTACTTGATCTCGGCATCATCGAGCGCAACGAGTTCGACGACAGCCGCATGAAGCTGGTTCTCGTCGCGCTGCGGCGCCGTGCAGCCTTCGAGGTAGGACACGTAGGCGCCTTCCTCGGCGATGATCAGCGTGCGCTCGAACTGGCCCGTGTTCTTCTCGTTGATGCGGAAGTAGGTGGACAGTTCCATCGGGCAACGGACGCCCTTTGGCACGAACACAAAGGAACCGTCGGTGAAGACGGCCGCATTCAGCGTCGCATAGAAGTTGTCCGTGGCGGAGACGACGGAGCCGAGATACTGCTTGATCAGGTCAGGATGCTCGCGGATGGCCTCAGAGATCGACATGAAGATCACGCCGGCCTTCTGGAGTTCCTTCTTGAAGGTCGTGACGACCGAAACCGAATCGAAGACGGCATCGACGGCGACCCGCGGCGTCGTCACGCCGGCCAGGATCTCCTGCTCGCGCAGCGGAATACCCAGCTTCTCGTAGACGCGCAGAAGTTCCGGATCGACATCCTCGAGCGTGGTGGGGCCGGAGGTGCCTTTCGGGGCCGCGTAATAATAGAAGTCGTTGAAATCGATCTTCGGATAGTCGACGCGCGCCCAAGTGGGCTCTTCCATGGTCAGCCAGCGGCGGTAGGCGTCGAGACGCCATTCCAGCATCCACTCCGGCTCCTGCTTCTTGGCAGAGATAAAGCGGACGACCTCTTCCGACAGACCCTTGGGAGCCTTGTCCACTTCGATGATGGTTTCGAAGCCGTATTTGTACTGATCGATGTCGATCCCACGGACCTGATCGATTGTTTCCTGGACAGCAGGCATCTCAATTCTCCAAATCTTGCCGGTTCAAATTCCGGCAATTCTTGTCTTCTGTACGGGCTAACTGTTGCCCCTATGTAGTCGCCAGAAGGCGGTTTTCCCACCTCTTGGCAAGCGGAAATTTGTCTATCCGCATATATCCGGCGTCAGGCCGCCTGCCCCGCCGGCTTGCGTCGCGCAGCGATCTTGCCGAACGCAGCAAGCGCCTGCGCGATGTCGTCTTCCGTCGTGTCGGGTCCGAGCGAGATACGCAAAGCACCGAGTGTCGGATCGCCGCCCATGGCCGTCAGCACATAGCTTTCGCCCACCTTGCCCGAGGAACAGGCCGATCCAGCCGACAGCGCGATGCCTTCGAGATCAAAGGCAATCTGGCCTGTCTCGGCCTTTAGGCCGGGCAGCGTGAAGAAGCTGGTATTGGCGACGCGCGCGACGTTTTCCCCGTGGATCAGCACATCGGATGCGGCCCGCCGCATTCCCTGCTCCAAACGATCCCGCAGGATGCCGATCGCGGCACTGCGTGCTTCAAGGTCGCGGCCGACCGCTTCCGCTGCCGCACCAAAGCCCACGACGGCATGAAAATTCTCGGTGCCCGAACGGTGGCCCTTTTCCTGGCCGCCGCCGGTCATCAGAGGCTTGGGCATCAGCACCTCGCCCCGGCTCACCAGCGCGCCGACGCCCTTCGGGCCGCCGATCTTGTGCGAGGAGAAGAAAACGAAATCCGCGTCGAGCGCATGAATGTCGACCGGGATGCGGCCGACTGCCTGCACGGCATCGACGACCATCAGGCCCCCGTGGCGATGGGCAAGAGCCGCAGCCTCGAGAATTGGCTGGATGATGCCGGTTTCGTTGTTGACCAGCATGACGGCAACCATCGGCAGGCCGAGATCACGGTCATGGGCGCTCAGGAGCGCGTCCAGTGCGGCAAGATCAAGAGTGCCGTCACCGCTGACCGGGATCTCGGTGACCTGGCTTCGATCGAAGCGGCCACCCTCGCGAACAGCCGGATGCTCGATTGCCGAATAATACAGCCTGGACACCGCAAGAGGCGCACGGCCCATGCGAAAATCAGGCGTCAGAACATGGTTGGCGGATTCGGTTGCCCCGCTGGTGAAGGTCACATGGGCCGGATCGGCACCAACGAGGCTTGCCACCTGACGCCGCGCCCGTTCCACGGCTGCCCGGGCCGCCCGCCCTTCCGCGTGGACTGCGGAGGCATTGCCCGGCAGTTCCAGAGCCTCGATCATGGCGACGCGGGCCGGCCCACTCAGGGGAGCCGTCGCGTTCCAATCGAGGTATCTGCGGATGGGCGCCATTGCCGGCTCAGCTTCCGTTTCGTGGTGGTGTGACTGCAACGGGCGCGCACGGCCGCATTTTCCTTGAAAATTCAGCTGCGCTTGCCGTAAGAGACTTCGTATCCGGCGCCATTTGCGCGCCCCAATTTCGAATGGTTCTAAACTGTTGTAGAAAAGCTGAGCGGCTTCGTCAAGTCAAAGGGCGGATCCACCTGTTTAGAACCGGACCAATTTGACCGGAGTACCGATGCCCGAAGTCATATTCAACGGCCCTGCCGGACGCCTTGAAGGACGCTACCAGCCGTCCAAGGAAAAAAGCGCGCCGATCGCCATCATCCTGCATCCGCATCCACAGTTCGGCGGCACGATGAACAACCAGATCGTCTACCAGCTGTTCTACATGTTCCAGAAGCGGGGCTTCACCACGCTGCGGTTCAACTTCCGCAGCATCGGGCGCAGCCAGGGCGAATTCGACCACGGTGCGGGCGAACTGTCCGACGCCGCCTCCGCGCTCGACTGGGTGCAGAGCCTGCATCCTGATTCGAAGAGCTGTTGGGTGGCCGGCTATTCGTTCGGCGCCTGGATCGGCATGCAGCTTTTGATGCGCCGGCCGGAAATCGAAGGGTTCATGTCGATTGCGCCGCAGCCGAACACCTACGACTTCTCGTTCCTGGCGCCCTGCCCGTCTTCGGGACTGATCATCAACGGCGATGCCGACAAGGTCGCGCCGGAGAAGGACGTCAACACGCTGGTCGAAAAGCTGAAGACGCAGAAGGGCATCCTGATCACCCACCGCATGGTGGAAGGTGCCAACCACTTCTTTAATGGCAAGGTCGATACGCTGATGGGCGAGTGCGAGGATTACCTCGACCGTCGTCTCAACGGCGAACTGGTTCCGGAGCCTGCGGCCAAGCGCATCCGCTAAACCGCCCTGTCGCTGCGACGATACAGTGAATGGCCGCACCTGCGGCCATTTCCGTATCCGGTCGGTGGCGCCTTATGCTATTTCACCGGCCGCAGATGAGCCTGTCGGGGCGGCGCAGGGTTCCTCGCCTCGCACACCCGGTTGCGGCCGGATCCCTTGGCGTCATAAAGCGCCATGTCTGCCAGTCGCAGCATCTCCTCGATGGCATCTGGCGCCCTTAGATCCGCCACGCCAAAGCTTGCCGTGACGGTCAGCGACGGCGGCAAACCGGCAACCGTCATCGTGGTCGTGCCGGCACGCAGGGCCTGCGCCAAAAGCAGCGCCAGCTGCACCGACGTATTCGGCAAAAACACGGCAAATTCCTCGCCGCCCACCCGACCGACGATCGCCCCCTTCGGCGCCAGCGTTCTCAGCAGTGACCCGAAACACTTAATCACGGCATCACCGGCGTGATGACCGTAGGTGTCGTTGATCGCCTTGAAGTGGTCGAGATCGCACAGGACCACGGCGTGCGGCAAATTCGGCGAGGCACTGATCGCGGCCTTGACGCCGCGCTCGAAGCCGCGCCGGTTGGACAGCCCAGAAAGGTCGTCCTGTTCCGATGCGCTGCGCTCGTCGGCCATGATCTCCAGCACCAGGACGGATAGCAAAGTCAGCCCGACAGACACCATCAGTACGGCCGTCGCGCTCTGCGAAATCAGCGCGTAGCTTGTGTTGATATAGTCCGTGGCAACCGCGCCGGAGCCGACCAGAACGGCGAGGCCCGCCTTGGCGAAGAAATGCAGTCCGGTCACCAGAAGTACCGCGGCAAGGACCCGGTCGATCGTGAGCCGGCGAGGCGACAACCACACCACCGCCGCACTCGCGAGAATGACCAGCGCAAAAGGGGTCTGATAGGCGAAGGCGTGCAAGGCCCCGCTTCGCGGCGCAGCATAGACGAGGTCGGACACGAAGCTGCTTGTGATGAAGAATAATGCGGCAAGCCACCCGTTCATCCGCCGTCCATACAGCCGGCAGAGACCGACGAACAACAGGAGCATCCCCGCCAGGACCGTCATGAAAGCCCCGGCTCCGGACAGCCTCGGATACGGAGCATAGGCAATGAGGAGTTCGCAGATCGCCGACAGCGAGGCGATCCCGAAGCCCGCAGCAAACCATAAGGCTGCTGCGCGCGAGATGCTGCGTGTCGCAACGACCGCGAACACGGCACAGAAACAGGCTGCGACGATAAAGTTTACCGCCAGGAAGAATACAACACCGTTCATCGGCTCATCAATGCTGAGATCAGGTGTCCGACACCTGTAGGCCGTCTTAAGCACCATCGCATAAAAGATCAGTAAACTTCCCAGCACCTATCAAAATTGAAGAGAGCGTAATCTCATCCCGGGATGCGACCGCCTGACGATGGCTGCCCCTGATGGATGTTTGCGGGCGACCTGAAAGCAAAAGGTCTTTTTGAAGTGATTCAATCCGAAAACAGTGCTAGAGGCCCGCTGAATTCATCAGTTCCCTGTCCCAGAGATTGATCATGTCCAGGTTCAAGTCCGATTTCCTTCGTACGCTCGATGAGCGTGGCTTCATTCACCAGATCTCCGACGAGACCGGTCTCGACGAACTGCTGACAAAGGAGACGGTGACCGCCTATATCGGCTACGATCCGACGGCATCCAGCCTGCATGTCGGCCACCTGACGCAGATCATGATGCTGCACTGGTTCCAGGCAACCGGTCACCAGCCAATCTCGCTGATGGGCGGCGGCACCGGAATGGTCGGAGATCCCTCCTTCAAGGAGGAAGCTCGCAAGCTGATGACGGTCGACATGATCGAGGACAACATCACCTCGCTCAAGCATGTGTTCGCCAACTACCTGAACTACGACAAGGGCCCGAAGGACGGCGCTCTGATGATCAATAATGCCGAGTGGCTGCGCGGTCTCAACTACCTGGAGTTCCTGCGCGATGTCGGCCGGCACTTCTCGGTCAACCGGATGCTTTCCTTCGACAGCGTCAAGACGCGACTCGACCGCGAGCAGTCGTTGTCCTTCCTCGAATTTAACTACATGATCCTGCAGGCCTATGATTTCGTCGAGCTCAACCAGCGCTACGGCTGCCGGCTGCAGATGGGCGGCTCCGACCAGTGGGGCAATATCATCAACGGCATCGACCTCGGTCACCGGATGGGGACCCCTCAGCTCTATGCGCTGACCTCGCCGCTCTTAACCACGTCGTCCGGTGCCAAGATGGGCAAGTCCGCATCCGGCGCCGTATGGCTGAACGCCGACCTGATGCCGGTCTATGATTTCTGGCAATACTGGCGCAACACGGAAGACGGCGACGTCATCCGTTTCCTAAAGCTGTTTACCACTCTGCCAATGGACGAGATAGCAAAGCTTGGAAGCTTAGGCGGGTCGGAAATCAACGAGGCGAAAAAGATCCTCGCCACCGAAGTCACTGCCATCCTTCACGGCCGTGCAGCCGCGGACGCATCGGCTGAGACGGCCCGCAAGACCTTCGAGGAAGGTGCGCTTTCCGACAACCTTCCCTCCATCGACGTGGCGACGGGAGAACTGGAAGCCGGAATCGGTCTGCTCGCCCTGATCGTCAAGGCCGGGCTTGCCGCCTCAAACGGCGAGGCACGCCGCCACGTGCAGGGTGGCGCAGTGCGGATCAACGACGTCGCCGTGTCCGATGAGCGCAAGCTGATCGGGAGTGGTGAGATCACTGCCGACGGCGTCATCAAGGTTTCGCTCGGCAAGAAGAAGCACATCCTCGTGCGGCCTGCCTAAGGCTCCGCTGCCGTTCTTGAACTGAAAAGGACCGCCTCGCAGCGGTCCTTTTTTTGTTCAGGCCCTGACCAGCTTTACTGGAATTCGAAGATCTGGCGAAACACGCCGGGCGCAATCAGCGACAGCGGGTTGATGGCAAGCTTGGGCTTCTCGAAGGGGCCCTGGAGCTTGAAGGTGATGCCGAGCAGTCCGCGGTCATTGCCGTTGCCGAGGATGGCGCCGATCAGCGGCAGTTCACCGAACAGCCGGTTGAGGCCGTAGGCCGGCATAAACGTGCCGGTCATTTCCATATTGCCAGCCGCATCCCGCAGCATGCCCTGGAAGGTCGCGCCGATCTGCTCGCCGCGCACGACGCCATTGGCGATCGACAGGGACCCACTCTGGTACGCCAGTGCCGCGTAGGCGCGCTGGAATTTTGCGGAGCTGACGTCGATGTTCTTCTTGACCGCAGTGCTGAGGCTTTCGCCATCCCGCCCGACCGGCGTCGACACGAGGGACTGAAGCCGCGCTTCGTTGGCGAGCGAGAAGCTCCGGATATCCACCGATCCGAGCCAGTCGGACCCTTGCGCCTTCAGCCGCAGATTCAGGAGGCCGCCGCGCAGGTTGGAATAAAGGTTGGCGAACCTGACCACCGCGCCCGCATCTCCGCTGGTGAAGGAGATCGTGTCGCCGCGCGCCATTTCGCTGACCACGGCCTGGCCACTGCCGGTGACGGCCGTCAGGTCCGCCGTGGAGATCTTGCCGTCGCGCATGGAAAACAGCATGCTGACGTTGGACAGGCTTTCGTCGTTGAAGCCGACCGCCTTGTCCAGCTTGCCGCGCAGGGTAGCGCCGCCGCTGTCCTTGCTGCTCTCCTTGCCGCCGCCCGAGCCGGAACGACCGCCTTCGGTACTGGCGCGCAGCTTGGTGATGATCGGCCTCAGGTCTGCGGCAGAGCCGCCGACGGTGATGTCGTAGATGCCCTTGGAACGCTTCAAAGCCACGCTGTAGTTGTCGGCCGGCGAAAGCTGGACGCTGGACAGATCAGCAGTGCTGAGGTTGCCGTCTGCCAGCGCGAAACTGCCGCGGACACCGAAGCCGTCACCATCGAGCACGAAGTTGCGGATGTCCGTGCGCTGGGAGGCTTCGCCGGACACCTCGAACTGCGCCTTGGCGCGGATGCCGCCTCCCTTTGTCCAGCCCAGCCACGGCACGGAGAGCGACGCCTTGCTCAGGTCGAGCGTGACGCCCTGACGCGTTTCGTCGAGGCGGGCCAGTTCCACGCCCACCGTTCCGTCTACGATGTCGGAGAGGCCCGGGACGAGCTTCTCGCGCTGGTCGTTGCTGAGCGAGGCCTTGATGACGCGCTCGCGCTTGATCGCGGAATTGGGATCCAGCGGCTCCACCAGCGTGACCTCGGCCGGGACGGTGTCGATGAGTGCCTTGCCGGAGAGGTGTGCCGATTGCGGGTCGATATCGAGCGTGCCGGTCAGGTTAGCAATCTTGCGATTGGCGATTTGCGGTACGAGGTCGACGTTGGCAAGATCGATGTGGGCGGTCCACACCGGCTTTGGCGGGTTCTGGTCGGACAGCAGCCCCATGCGCGCGGTCACCTGCGCCTTGGCGGAACCGCCGAAATCCTCCGGCTTGTAGCCGGTGCCCTTGAGGGCATTGACCGGCTTCGAGTTGGCCAGTTCCGTCACCGCATCGGTCGATCCGGAGATCTGCAGCGACATTTCCGCCATCAGCGGCTTGGTGTAGGTAGCAGGCAGGGAGAAGGTGCTGTTTTCCACCGCCACGGAGCGACCGGACGGCAGGAAGGAGGTTGCCTTGGCGATATCCACCTTCAGCACCTCGCCCTTGAGGTCCAGGTGAGCAGAAATGTCGCGCAGCGGCGGCACGTCGCCCGGCATGTTCAGCCGCGAATCGGAAAGGTCGAAGCCGATCTGCAGCTCGTTCTTGTCGAGCTCCATCGGTATGCCCGGGCCCTTCATCCGGCCTTGCGGAATGAAGACCGCAATTGAGCCATTGGTGAGGGTTCCGGAGAACAGGTTGGCCATAACCCAGTCGCGCGGCTTTCGCGCCATCCAGAAGGGCCATAGCTGCTTGACGGTCGACACATCCATCTTCGGCAGTTGTGCCCCGAAGCTGACTTCGGGAGACTTGTCGCCGAACCGGACGCGCAGCGAACCGGCCATGGTGCCGGTCGGGCTCGATACGCCCATCTGATCGAACTGCAGTTCGCGATCCGCCGACAGATACCGCCCGGCCGCCTTCAAATCGAAATGCGCTGGCTCCTCGCCCTCCGTTGCGCCAACGGCAGTGCCGCCGCTGACGAGCAGGTCCAGGCCGAAGCCGAGCCGCTTGTCATTGGGGTCGAGGCGGTTGAGATCCAGGATCGCTCCCGTGAGAGGGAGCACCGTCGGGCCAAAGCGGGCCTGCGACTGACGGATCTCGATGGAGTCCTTGGCGAAATCATAGGCAACATTGATCTCGGCGCCA
This sequence comes from Hyphomicrobiales bacterium, assembly GCA_900472675.1. GTDB lineage: Bacteria > Pseudomonadota > Alphaproteobacteria > Rhizobiales > Rhizobiaceae > Neorhizobium. The sequence continues at coordinate 125,499 of UCJA01000009.1, read as the reverse complement.
CTGAAAACCTGGGGAATGCTATCGAAGAAGAAGCGGCCGGGAGACTGGTGCAGCACCGCCGTCATGGCAGGCTTGGTGGCCTCGCGCGCCCGGGTGGCGGCTATCTCCAGATCGAGCGCTCCCTCGATGCCTTCGCGCGGCGTGCCGTCGCTGGCACGCTGCAGGAGGAAGGGAGTGACGTCCAGGCCGGACAGTTTTGCTGCAAGCGCCGTCGTCACGCCCTCTGTGGTCTGCGATGTCGCGAGCAGCGTTGCCTTGCGGCCATTGAGGCTGACGTCGCCTTTGATCTCCACTTCGCCATCCGGCCGCAGCGCCAGGTCCAGCGCCTCCACTTCCAGCCTCAGGGGCTCCTGCCCCGGTGCCGTCGGCAGAACGATCTGGATGCCAGCGATCCGGACAGAGGCCGTGCCGCTGCGCTGGATCAGACCGCGGGCCTCGTCCAGCCGCTGGAATGCCTGCTCGAGCACGCGGGGCGTCGCATCGACCCGCACCTTCGACAGAGGCATTTGCTGGCCCTCCGGCAATTGCGCGGTCTCAAGCCGGATATCCTGAGCTTCCATGTGCTTGATCGAGACGCGCCCGCCGAGCAGGGCCAGGGGATCGATGGCGAGCCGCAGCGCACCGGCGCGGCTTAGGTGCTCGCCGCTCGCCTGCTCCACCACATCAACGTCGCGGGCCTCGATAGCCAGGCGGAAATGCGTATCGAAGCGAATCACCGTTGAGCCGACGGAGGCGACGTAGCGGGGACCGATCGCATTGTTCAGCGCCGCCTGTGCACGCGCGGACAATGCCCCATCGACAATGCCGCCTTCGATCGCGAAGACCGCGGCACAGACCGCAATCAGGACCAGGGTGAGGAACAGGCGTGCGGTCCGGCCGACGCGGTGGAGGCGCGAACGCCTCGGCGGGCAGTGGACGATCATCGGGTCCTCTACTTGCGCAGAGGGGAGCTCATGCAGCGGGACGATTTCCTTCCTGCTGAAGCTGACTTTTTCTCCGCGGATTTCCGCCATACTGGTGAAGACTCATCTTTCTGGGTGCGCCAATGGCGGGGCGTAAATGATCTGGACGATGCCGGCGCGAGTATATAGCGATTACGGCGAATATCACTCAAGATACCGGCAAAAGAAAGGAAATCCATGTCTGATTTGGCTGTTGGGGACCTCGCCCCGGACTTCGACCTTCCGCGCGACGGCGGTGGCCGCATTGCGCTTCGCGACCTCGCCGGCAAAGCGGTTGTTGTGTACTTCTACCCCAAGGACGACACCACCGGCTGCACCAAGGAGGCCATTTCCTTTACGTCCCTGCTTCCCGAGTTTGAAAAGGCGGGCGCCAGCGTGATCGGCATCTCGCCCGACACGGCTGCCAAGCACGACAAGTTCGTCAAGAAGTATGCGCTCTCCGTCATCCTCGCCGCCGACGAAGACAATTCAGTCGCCAATCTCTACGGGGTCTGGAAGGAAAAGAGCATGTACGGGAAGAGCTACATGGGCATCGAGCGCAGCACCTTCCTGATCGGGCCCGATGGACGCATCGCCAGGATCTGGCCAAAGGTAAAGGTCGACGGCCATGCGGAGGATGTGCTTCAAGGCGTCCAAAACCTCTGACGCCCAGGAGCATGCCGATGCCGGATGAATGGCAGATCACCTCGCTGCGCGGCGGCGCAAGCGCTGCCATCGCCTCGGCAGATCTCGACACCAAGACCCTGCTTGCGCAGGAGACGGCGCGGCGGTGGCATGAGCGGCGGCTGTCGCTCAGATCGCCGCTCGACCCTCCGCTGGCCAGCCGTCCCGGTCGCCCGGCCAAGCCCGAACTCGTGCCGCCCAAGGCGGTGGGAAAGCGGTCGCTGCACACGCCGAGTGGACGGATTGCGCTTCTCCACTCGATCGCGCACATCGAGCTGAATGCTGTGGACCTCGCACTCGACATCGTGGCGCGGTTTGCGACAGAGCCTGTGCCTCTCTCCTTCTTCGACGGCTGGATGACGGTTGCCTTCGAGGAGGCCAAGCACTTCCGGATGATCAGGGCCCGCCTCAACGAGATGGGCGCAGACTACGGCGACCTGCCGGCGCATGACGGGCTTTGGCAGGCTGCTCATTCCACCCGCAACGATCTGACAGCGCGGCTGGCCGTGGTTCCGCTGATTCTCGAGGCCCGCGGGCTGGACGTCACTCCGTCGCTGCAGGCGAAAATGCGGGAAACCGGGGACCTGGAAACGGCTGCCATCCTCGACGTCATCTACAACGATGAGAAGGGCCATGTGGCGATCGGCGCGAAGTGGTTCCGCTTCCTGTGCGCCCGCGAGCGCAAGGATCCCGCCCTCACCTTCCAGCAGCTGGTGCGGGCTAATTTCCGGGGCTCGCTCAAGGCGCCGTTCAACGATGTGGCGCGGGCGGAAGCGGGGCTGACGCCGTCCTTTTACCGTTCGCTCACCTCCACCAGCAGCGCCTGACGCTGCCCCTCCCAGTGTCCGGGAAAGGCTTTGTTAACCATAGGCGTGTGTAGTGCCGGAGTGAACGACGTAGCGGACGAGTCGCATCTCCGGGAGAAACAGGTGACGAGCGGAACCGACAGCCGAGTGTTTGGAAAACGCAGGCAGAGCCACGTTCTCATTCTGGCCAGCGGCGAAACCATGCGCCACATGACCATCCGTCCGTGGATGGCGGGCTTCGCGCTTTCACTGGCTGGCCTGTTCGTCATCGGCTATCTTGCAGCCACGTCCTACCTCGTCATCCGCGACGACCTCATCGGCGCCACCATGGCCCGTCAGGCCCGCATCCAGCACGATTACGAAGACCGGATCGCGGCACTGCGCGCCCAGCTCGACCGCATCACATCCCGACAGTTGCTCGACCAGCAGGTCGTGGAGCAGAAGGTGGAAAAGCTGATGGAGCAGCAGAACGCGCTGTTCTCGCGGCATGGCAAGCTGGGCTCCCTCCTCGACAGGGCCGAGGAATCGGGCATAGCTCCGGCGGCGGCGCCGGGGTCTGCCGAGCCTTCCCTGCCCACCGGCCCGTCCGGACGCCAGGCCTCGCTGATCGGCGGCGTGGAAGCGATCGGCAACCTGCTCGGAGCGGCGACCCCAGCGACGCCGCAGGTCTCCATGCCGGCGCTTGCCTATGCCCCCTTGCGGGAAAATCTTGCAGACCGCGCCGACCGCGTGTTTTCCAAGGTGACGCTGTCCCTCAAGGACATTGAAAAGCAGCAGCTTGCCAAGATTTCCAACCTCACGACGGGCGCATCGCAGACGGCGGACGCCATCGCAGATATCCTGCGCGGCACGGGCGTCCGCATTGCGGCACCGGAGCAGGACAGCGCGCGTGATGGTATCGGCGGACCTTTCGTGGAGCCGCAGATCACCTCGACGGCGTTTGATGCATCGCTCGACGAACTCGACGCCGCGCTGTCGCGCCTGGAAACCGTCCGGGAAACGGCTCGTGACCTCCCGTTCGGAAACCCCGCCCCGGGCCACTATGTCACCAGCCGGTTCGGCAACCGCATAGACCCGTTCCTCGGCCGGTTTGCGCTTCATGCAGGGATCGATTTCCAGGCTGATACCGGAGACGCGGTCAAAGCGACCGGTTCGGGCAAGGTCATCGCCGCCGGTCCTGCAGCCGGCTATGGCAACATGGTCGAGATAGACCATGGCCAGGGGATCACGACCCGTTACGGCCACCTGTCGCGGATCCTTGTCGCGATCGGCGACAGCATCGAGACCGGCGACGTGCTAGGACGCGCCGGAGCGACCGGACGGGCGACTGGACCGCATGTGCATTACGAGGTTCGCCGCGATGGCAACGCCATCGATCCGGTCCACTTCTTGAATGCAGGCATGAAGCTTACTACTTACTTCAGGTGAGCGAGCGCCGGCCCGCCTAGAATAACAAGCTGCAGCCCCTGCAGCCAACTTGAATAACCGGTGGAACGATTCACCAGTTGTTGGCTCGCCTGTCCGCTTTCCTTGACTTTCCGGCGTTTTAGCCCTATGTCGCGGCCAATCGTCGATTTCTTCACGGTCGACTCACGCGTTTCTCCGAGAACCGTAACGGAAACAGAATTTCCTTTGACCACATTTGCTGACCTTGGCTTGAGCCAAAAAGTCCTTTCCGCCGTCACCGACGCCGGCTACACCATTCCCACGCCGATCCAGGCCGGAGCCATCCCGCTTGCGCTTCAGCGCCGCGATATCTGCGGTATCGCGCAGACAGGCACCGGAAAGACAGCATCTTTCGTGCTGCCGATGCTGACGCTTCTCGAAAAGGGCCGGGCCCGGGCGCGCATGCCGCGCACGCTGATACTCGAGCCGACCCGAGAGCTGGCAGCCCAGGTTGCCGAGAACTTCGAGAAATACGGCAAGAACCACAAGTTGAACGTCGCGCTTCTGATCGGCGGCGTGTCCTTCGACGACCAGGAGCGCAAGCTCGAGCGTGGCGCCGATGTGCTGATCTGCACGCCCGGCCGCCTTCTCGACCACTGCGAACGCGGCAAGCTCCTGATGACGGGCGTCGAGATCCTCGTGATCGACGAAGCCGACCGGATGCTCGACATGGGCTTCATCCCGGACATCGAACGCATCGCGAAAATGATCCCCTTTACCCGCCAGACGCTGTTCTTCTCGGCCACCATGCCGCCGGAGATCCAGAAGCTGGCCGACCGCTTCCTGCAGAACCCGGAGCGGATCGAGGTATCCAAGCCCTCGTCGACGTCCGAGACTGTGACGCAGCGCCTGGTTGCCGCTCACAACAAGGACTACGAGAAGCGCGCCGTGTTGCGTGAACTCATCAAGTCGCAGGAAGACCTCAAGAACGCGATCATCTTCTGCAACCGCAAGAAGGATGTCGCCGACCTGTTCCGCTCGCTGGAACGTCACGGTTTCTCCGTCGGCGCCCTGCATGGTGACATGGACCAGCGTTCGCGTACCAACATGCTGGCCGGCTTCCGGGACAACCAGATCACGCTGCTCGTCGCCTCCGACGTTGCAGCTCGCGGCCTGGATATTCCCGACGTCAGCCATGTCTTCAACTTCGACGTCCCGATCCATGCGGAAGACTATGTCCACCGTATCGGACGCACGGGTCGTGCCGGTCGTTCAGGCCGGTCGTTCACGCTTGTCACCAAGTCGGACGCCAAGTACCTGGATGCCATCGAAAAGCTGATCGGCAAAAAGATCGAGTGGGCAAACGGCGACCTTTCCGCCCTGCCCGCTGCCATGGAAAGCCAGGATGGCGAACGCAGCCCGCGCAAGGGTCGCGAACGTGACCGTGACAATGGTCGGGCAAAGCGCGGCGGTGACCGTGGTTCTGATCGTGGTGAACGCGCAGAACGCACCGAGCGCAGCGAACCCGTTCGCACGGCTGACACGAAGATCGTAGACAATCAGGCCGAGGCCATCGTAGAGGCAGTTGTGGAAGCAAGGGTAGAGAACGTGAGACCGGAGCGTAAAACCGAGCGTAAGCCGCAGTCCAATGGCGGCAACCGCAATGGGCGGTCGAACCCCGCACCTGCCAATGACGATAGCCATGAGCGTCGCCAGCGTTACCACCGCGATCACGATGACGGCCCGACGCCTGTCGGTTTCGGCGACGACGTTCCCGCCTTCATGCTGATCGGCTCCAATCTCGCCAAGGCCTGATCTGCCGATGTCAAAGCCCGGCGTCGATTTTCCCGGCGTGGGCGCTGGCCTCGTGATCCAACGCGACGATGGCAAGGTTTTGCTTTGCCGTCGCCTGAAGGCACCCGAAGCCGGTTTCTGGAATATTGTGGGCGGCAAGGTCGACCACATGGAATCGTCCGCGGAAGCGGCCTGCCGCGAGGCGGAGGAAGAGACAGGGCTTTCGATCCAAGCGGTCGAGTTTCTCTGCCTCGCCGAAGAGCGCATTGCCGCCGACAATCAGCACTGGCTTTCGATGATCTACCTCACGCGGGCTTTCTCCGGTGAACCCAGCTTGACTGAACCGGACAAGCTTTCGGACCTTGGCTGGTTCGATCTCGACCATCTCCCCTCGCCACTATCCGTCTTTGCCGTCGAGGCGTTCCGCCACCTGAAGCGCTGAGCGCCCGGGTCAGCCTGCCTTGGCAGACACCCGCAGCGCGGCCTCATAGGCCAGGCGCGCCCATTTCACCATGACATCCGGATCGTCCAGTGCCTCCTCCGGCACAGTCCAGTAGGGCATCATCACGGGCTTTCCCTTTTTCCCCTCGTAGGACCACTGGCGTGCGCCGGCTGCGGCGAAGTCCGGACCGCTCTGCGCATCCGCCTTCAGCATGAGTTCGTCATGCAGATGGACCGCAATGATCAGCCCGCGGTGGTAGATCCCCTTGCCGCCGAACATGCGGCGGATGGAGACCGGTCCCAGCCCTTCAAACAACTCCTCGATCGCCACGTCGTCCATGGTCACCCCTTCAGCACACCGCCTGCAGCCCTGACGGCGTCCGGCGTATCGACATCCAGATGGGCGGCCGGCCCGATGTCGACGTCGATCACCGGCAGGCCGGAGCTTTCGATCAGCGCACGCGCTCCCACATCGCCCTCGAGCCGCAGCACGGCCGGGACAGCGGCGCGCGGGATGATGATCGGGTTGCCGCGCTTGCCATCGGAAACGGAGCGAACAAAAACGCCGCCGCCAGCCTTGGCGAAAGCATCGATCAGGCTGTCCACGTGCACTGTTGCGATCGCCGGCATATCCGCCAGCATGACGAGAACGCCATCCGCATCGGCAAGGGCCGGCAGCGAAAATCCGGTCGCCAATGATGTCGCCATTCCCGAAGCGTAATCCGGATTGTGTTGCAGCGTGAGGTCCAGCCCCGCAACCGCCGCCTCGATCTCCGCGCGCCGATGCCCCGTGACAGTAACGACAGGCGATGCGCCTGAGGCCAGCAGCACGTCGGCGGTGCGTCGCACCAGCGGGACCCCATCGAACTCCGCCAGCAGCTTGTGGGGACCGTCCTTGCCCATGCGGCGCGCCTGGCCGGCGGCCAGCATGAGGGCTGCCACCCGGACGGGCGCTGGTTCATGCCCCGGCAATTCACGGGGTCGCGGACGGGTCGGAATTTCCATCAGCAGCCCTCCAACGCCCATGCCGGTGATATCAAAGCGGGTGGGACGCTCGCCCGCCATCAGCCGGTCGAGTACCCAGTCGAAACCATTGTCCTTCGGCGACCGCGCGCATCCGGGTGCCCCGATCACGGGGGTGTCGCCGAGGCTCCCTAATACCAGAAGATTTCCGGGATCCACCGGCATTCCGACCTGTTCGACCAGTCCGCCGGCGGCGCGGATGGCTGCCGGGATGACGTCCTCAACATCAGCCACCGCAGACGCACCGAAGACGATGATCATAGCCGGCTCAGGATTATTCGTGTGCGCAAGTTGTTGAAGTATCTCAATCAGCCGATCGGTTTCGTGCGGAATCCGGATTTCCTTGATTAGCCGGCTACCTGACTTCGCAAGCCGCAGCTCGAGGAGCTTGGCGGTGCGGTCCATCACAGAAGTCTTCAGCGACGGAAGTTCAGTCGCCACCAGCGTGACGGCCCGAGACTGAAAGGGTTTCACCGCAAAAGGCGCCATCTCGGCCAGCACAGCCGCGGCGTCTGCAACCTTGGAGCCGGCCACCGCCAGCGGGATGATCTTCACCGTCGCAACCATATCGCCCGCCCGTACCGGCGCATGGTCGTTAAGACAGGCGAGCGTGATGGCTGGATCGATCCGGTTGACGCGGTCGACCACCTCCCGGCTAGCGGTAAACAGGCCATCGACCTCAGCGTAGATGTTGACCCGGCCCGTGGCTGCCTCGGAGAGACGGAGATGGACGGGAGCGATCGCGTCGGCAACGGCTTTTGCGGCCGCATCCTCCAGCAGGTCACCCTCGTCGAGCCTCACCGCAGTCACCGAAGTGATGCCGGCTTCCGACAATCGGCGGATATCCTGATCCGTCAGGACATGCCCCTTGGAAAGACGGCCGTCGGCCAGCCGGGCCGCGTGGGCAAGCACCAGGCCTTGCCCTTCGGCGAGATCGAATTTGCCGTATTTCACAATGTCACCTCCCAGTGACCAGGTCACGGCGGCGGAAGGACTGGACGATCTGCGCCAGGATTGCCAGGGCAATCTCTGCCGGTGTCGCTGCCCCGATGTCGAGCCCGATCGGGGCTGCGATCCGCGCGATCTCGGAATCGTCGTGGCCAAGCTGCTTCAGGCGCTCGACCCGCTTGGCATGCGTCTTTCGGCTGCCCAAGGCGCCAACGTAGAAACAGCCAGTCTTCAGTGCCGCCGACAGGGGGAAGTCGTCGATCTTCGGATCGTGCGTCACGGCCACGAGGGCGGTATAGGCATCGAGCGGCTGCTGCTTCAGCACGTCCTCCGGCCAGTCGGCGACAATGGCCACCCCTTCGAAGCGTTCTTCCGTGGCAAAGGCGGTGCGCGGATCGATGATCGCCAGGTCATAGCCTGCAACCGGCGCCAGGCGCGCCAGAGCCTGGGTGATGTGCACGGCGCCAATCACCACGATGCGGGGCGGCGGCAGGTAGACGTTGAGGAAGAAGGACTTGCCATCCAGCTCGACTGCGCCTGCCTTGCCGCTCCTCAGCACTTTAGCAACCTCCTCGCCGAGGGTCCCCTCGACAGCCTCGCCCTCCGGCAGGATCCGGACGGAGCCGTCTGCAAGATCGGTTGCCACCACTACAGCCTTGCGGGCTGCTCGGGCTTCGTTCAGCCGCGTCAGTTCGTCGATCCGCATCAGACGAGCCTTTCCACATAGACCTTGATGCGGCCGCCGCAGGAGAGGCCGACACGCCAGGCGGTTTCGTCGGCGACGCCGAAGTCCAGCATTTTTGCTTTGCCAGACTGGATAACGTCCAGCGCCTCCGTGATCACGGCGCCTTCGACGCAGCCGCCAGAAACCGAGCCTTCGAAATTGCCATCGCCATCGATCACCAGGTGGCTGCCCGCCTGGCGGGGGGCGGAGCCCCAGGTTTCCACTACGGTCGCCAGCGCGACATCGCGGCCGGCCAGTTTCCACTGTTCCGCCGTCTTCAACGGATCGAGAGTTTCGGGAGCCGTCATGCCACCCTCCTTGCTGCTATTTTACGCCGCCGCTCGGCGACACTTGAGGTTTCCTCCGACAGCGCGAGAGCGAGGTCGGCAATGGATTGCAGATTGTGCACGGCGCGGAAGTCGTCCACATGCGGCAGCATGGCCCGCACGCCCCGCGCCTTTGCCTCGAAGCCATCGAAGCGCAGCAGCGGGTTCAGCCAGATCAGGCGGCGGCAGGACCGGTGCAGCCGGTCGATTTCTCGTTCCAGTTCCTCGACGCCCTCACGTTCCAGGCCATCGGTGATTAGCAGGACCACCGCACCCTGACCCAGCACGCGGCGGGACCAGAGACGATTGAACTCGGAGAGCGTCGCTCCGATCCGCGTGCCGCCCGACCAGTCGCGCACGGCCTCCGTGCAGGCATCGAGCGCCTCGTCGGGGTCGCGGCGGCGCATTTGGCGGGTCACATTGGTCAGCCGCGTGCCGAACAGGAAGGTCTGCACCCGCGTTCGCTTCTCGGTCAGCGCATGCAGAAAATGCAGGAAGATGCGCGTGTACTGGCTCATCGAGCCGGAGATATCAGCCAGAACCACCAGCGGCGGCGGGACCTTCTTCCGCTCACGGAAGCGCGGCAGGATCATTTCGCCGCCGGTGCGCATGGCATGGCGCATAGTGGCGCGCGGATCAATCTTCTCGCGTCGGCCGGCCGGCTTGAACCGGCGCGTGGCCAGTTGGTCGAGCGGCAGCGCAAGCCTTGCCAGCTCGCGCCGTGCCAGCACCAGTTCGGCAGCCGACATCTGCGCAAAATCGCGCCTCTTCAGCACTTCGCTTGCGGAGGCCGTAAAGCGGGAATCGATTTCGATTTCCGGTTTTGCGGCGCCCTTGGGTGGTGCCGGCTGGTCGGGCGCCACGGCATCGCCGACTCGGGCGGCACCGGGTTTGGGCTTCTCCGGTTCGCGGCGATCTGCCGCTCTCGGCGACATCATGGCGATCATCTTGCCGACGACGTCGCGCGGGCGAAAGAACAGGGCAAAGGCTTCGTCAAACACGGGCTGGTCCTCGTGGCGCTTCACGAAGACGGAAGAGAGCGCTGCGTGGCACTCGTCGCGCCCGCCGACGCCGATCACCTCCAGAGCTGCCACCGCATCGGCCGCGCTGCCGGGGCCGGTCTTCAGCCCTGCCCGGCGAAGTATGCGCGAGAAATGCACGATGTTGTCTGCCAGCCGGCCGCCGCTCTCTGAGAAGAGCGCGTGGGTCTGCCCGCCGTGATCACTTTGCGCCACCATGGCCCTACCCGGCTGCCTGAAGTTCGGCTTCGACCTCGAACAGCACAAGCCGCCCCTCGGCGTTGGCAATGCGGGCGATGTCGTCCTGGTATTTGAGAAGCGTGCCGAGCGTATCGGCCACGGTCTCGGGGTCGAGGGCGGCGCGATCCAGTTCGGTCAGGGCGGTGGCCCAATCGATGGTCTCGGCCACGCCCGGGCTCTTGAAGAGGTCCAGCTTGCGCAGTTTCTGCACATAGGCCACGACCTGCCTCGACAGTCTTTCGCCAGCCTTCGGAACCCTGCGCCGGATGATCTCCAGCTCGCGGGCGGCATCGGGATAATCCACCCAATGGTAGAGACAGCGCCGCTTCAGCGCGTCGTGGATTTCGCGGGTGCGGTTGGTGGTGATGATGACGATTGGCGGCTGGCTCGCCCGGATCGTGCCAAGCTCCGGGATGGTCACCTGAAAATCGGACAGCACCTCCAGCAGGAAGGCCTCGAAAGCTTCGTCGGTGCGATCGAGCTCATCGATCAGGAACACCGGCGCGAGACCGTCCGTCTCTTCCAGTGCCTGCAGCACGGGCCTGCGGATCAGGTGCCGCTCGGAAAAGAGGTCGGACTCGATGCGGTCGCGATCCCTGATGCCGGCCGCCTCCGAAAGCCGGATTTCCAGCATCTGGGCCGGGTAATTCCACTCGTAGACCGCCGAGGCGATATCGAGGCCCTCGTAACACTGAAGCCGGATCAGCTTGCGGCCGAGTGCCTTGGCCAGCGTCTTTGCAATCTCGGTTTTTCCGACCCCTGCTTCGCCTTCCAGGAACAGGGGCCGCCTCATCTTCAGCGCCAGGAAGATGACGGTCGCCAGGGCGCGTCCCGCCAGATATCCCTCACCGGCCAGAAGAGCGATCGTCTCGTCGATTGAGGCGGGTAGTGCCCCTGCTGTCGTTTCTTCAGGCATGTGGGCTCCCCTCCCTAGACTGTCCGAAAAGCGCGATCGAGGTAGATCAGCGACGGCGTTTCCGGCCCGAAATGCACGGCCTTGACGCGTCCGAACATGATCGAGTGCGTCGACATCTGCTTGACCTCCGCAAGCTCGCAATCGAAGCTTACCACGGCATCATCAAGGACGGGCGCACCGGTGACAAGAGTGCGCCAGCGACCCATAGCGAAACGATCCTTGACCGGCAGGCCGTTCAGTCCCGCAAAGGCTGCAGCGAGCGCCTGATGTCGATCTCCCAGTGCATTGAGAGCAAACACACCGGCTTTCTCGAAGATGGCGTTGTTGGCATTGCTGTTGTTGAGGCACACCAGAACCATGGGCGGCGCATCGGACACCGAACAGGCGGCGGTCACAGTCACCCCACGCTCCACACCGCCAAGCGCGGTCGTCACCACCTGGACATGACCCGCATAGCGCGCCATGCCGTTGCGGTAGAGGATGGGGTCGAGGGCTGGCTGGTCCGTCAAGGGCTTCTCCGGGGTCACAGCCCCTTGGTTGTGCATGATATGGTAAGGGCAGAGGTTTGAGTCTACGCCGGATAACCGTTTTTGCCGCAATGTGGCGATTCTCTTTGACGGCAGCGGACGGAAAGCTAAATGTGCGCCCGAGGTCCAGACATCATGCCCCAGCATCTGGGGTCATGGCGTCCGACACAAGCGCCGGATACCAGGAACTGCATGACGATACGAGATTTTCTGCTTGCCGGTTTGGTGGCCACGACGCTTGGATGCACATCCGCATCGGCGGCGGTCATCGGCGTCGTTGCGCCGCGCACCGGCCCTTATGCAGCTCTCGGATCGCAGATCCTGGAGGGTGCCCGTGCAGCGGCGCAGGCCTTGGGCGATAAGGTGGTCGAAATTGACGAAAGCTGCGAGGAAAGCGGCGGGCTGGCCGTTGCCAAGGCCATCGCCGATGCCAAGGCCGGTGTGGCCGTCGGCTTCCTCTGTGTCGAGACCCTGACCACCGCGCTGCCGGCGCTCAAGGCGCAAGGCATCCCTGCCATTACGGTGTCGGTGCGGTCGAAGATCCTGATGGAGGATGCTTCCCGCAATGCCTGGCCGTTCTTCCGGATGGCGCCTGTCGAAGGCGCAGAGGCCGACAAGGTCGCCGCCACCATGCTCGATATCTGGAAAGCCGAACCCATCGGTTTGATCGACGACGGCACGATCTACGGTCGGGAGTTGACCGCCGAGATCCGTCAGAAGCTTGCCGATGGTGGCCTCACGCCCGTCTTCACGGATATCTTCCGGCCCGGCCAGGAGCAGCAGGTGGCACTGGTGCGACGGCTGGCCAAAGCGGGCGCTACCCATGTCTTCGTCGGCGGAGACAGGACCGACGTGTCGATCATCGCGCGTGACGCTGCAGCCGAAAATATTGCACTGACCCTAATGGCGGGCGATGCCATGCGGGCTGCCAACCGCCCCGTTCCGCTACGCGACGGCGTTCTTGCCGTGGCGCTGCCGGACTATGCGGCCCTTGCCGGTGCTGCTCCGGTAACGAACGCCATGCGGGCACGCAATGTGGAGCCGGAGGGCTATGTGCTGCCTGCGTATGCCGCGGTGGAGGTGGCTCATCAGGCGTTGGCCAATGGAGCAAAGAGCAACAGTTCGGCTGTTTCCTCGCTTGGCGCGGATGTTTTCACCACCGTGATCGGGCCAATCGGTTTCGACCCGGGACACGAGCTGAAACAGAATCCCTTTACCCTTCTCGAGTGGCAGGCCAACAGCTTCACGCTGCCACGCCCGGCGACGGAGTAACCAGCCTCCCCGCCGCTCATTGGTATTCGGCAGACACGGGCGGATTGTTCCCTTCGACCGGCAGTGTTAGAGGGTGGCGGAACACAGGAGATCCCCGCCTATGACCCTGCCGATCCGCATCGCCCCCTCCATTCTCGCATCGGACTTTTCCCGGCTTGGCCAGGAAGTGCGTGACGTCGTGGACGCGGGCGCTGACTGGGTGCATCTGGATGTGATGGACGGGCATTTCGTGCCCAACATCTCCTTCGGACCGGACATCATCAAGTCGCTGCGGCCTTACACCAAGGCCTTCTTCGACTGCCATCTGATGATCGCGCCGGCGGATCCCTATCTGGAAGCCTTCGCGAAGGCTGGCTGCGACGGCATCACGGTCCATGTGGAAGCCGGTGCGCATCTGCACCGCTCTTTGCAGACCATCCGGTCTCTCGGCAAGAAGGTGGGTGTCACGCTGAACCCCGCGACACCGATCTCGACGCTCGAAAACGTGCTCGACGACATCGACCTCATTCTCGTGATGAGCGTCAATCCGGGCTTCGGCGGCCAGAAGTTCATTCCCGCCATGACGGACAAGATCCGTGCGGTGAAGGCTTTGATCGGCGATCGCCCGATCGAGCTCGAGGTGGATGGCGGCATCACCGCCGACACGATTGGTGCGGCCGCTGCCGCCGGCGCCAATGTGTTCGTCGCGGGCTCGGCCGTCTTCAAGGGTGACGGCATCGACGCCTACCGGACTAACGTCGCCGCACTCCGGCAGGCAGCCACACCGCTTTAGTATATTCAATTGAGCTTGCCGCAGCTTCTTGCTACAGCGGCGCCGACAGTTTTCAAGGAAAAGACCCCATGATCCCGCGCTATTCCCGTCCCGACATGGTCGCCATCTGGTCGCCCGAAACCAAGTTCCGGATCTGGTTCGAGATCGAGGCGCATGCCTGCGACGCGCTGGCGGCGATCGGTGTGATCCCGAAGTCGGCTGCCGAGACGATCTGGGAAAAGGGTGGCAACGCCGTTTTCGACGTGGCGCGGATCGACGAGATCGAGGCGGTCACCAAGCATGACGTCATCGCCTTCCTGACGCATCTGGCCGAATTCGTCGGGCCCGACAGCCGCTTCATCCACCAGGGAATGACCTCTTCGGACGTGCTCGACACGACGTTCAGCGTCCAGCTCGTGCGCGCCACGGATATCCTGCTGGCCGACATGGACCGCGTGCTGGCCGCCCTGAAGACCCGCGCATTCGAGCACAGGGATACGGTCCGCATCGGTCGCAGCCACGGCATCCATGCCGAGCCCACCACTATGGGCCTGACCTTTGCCCGCTTCTATGCGGAGATGGATCGCAACAAGACACGCCTGCTGACCGCGCGCGACGAAATCGCCACTTGCGCGATTTCCGGCGCCGTCGGGACCTTCGCCAATATCGACCCGCGCGTCGAAGAGCATGTGGCTGCGGCGCTTGGCCTCAAGCCAGAGCCGGTGTCGACGCAGGTGATCCCGCGCGATCGCCACGCCATGTACTTTGCAACGCTTGGCGTCATCGCCTCGTCCATCGAGAATGTCGCCACTGAAATCCGCCACATGCAGCGCACGGAAGTCCTGGAAGCGGAAGAATTCTTCTCGCCCGGCCAAAAGGGCTCTTCCGCCATGCCGCACAAGCGCAATCCGGTGCTGACCGAAAACCTGACCGGCCTGTCCCGCCTCGTGCGCATGTCCGTCGTGCCGGCCATGGAGAATGTCGCGCTCTGGCACGAGCGGGACATCAGCCATTCCAGCGTCGAGCGCGCCATCGGTCCCGACACGACCATCACTCTCGATTTTGCGCTGAACCGGCTTGCCGGCGTCGTCGAGAAGCTGGTGATCTACCCTGAGAACATGTTGAACAACATGAACAAGTTCAAGGGTCTGGTGATGAGCCAGCGCGTGCTTCTGGCGCTGACCCAGGCCGGCATATCGCGCGAGGATGCCTATCGCCTCGTGCAGCGCAACGCGATGAAGGTGTGGGAAGAAGGCAAGGATTTCCTGGAGGAACTCCTGGCCGATCCGGAGGTGCGTGCCGCGCTGCCGGAAGACGAGATCCGCGAGAAATTCGATCTCGGCTATCACACCAAGCATGTCGACACGATCTTCACCCGCGTCTTCGGCGAAGCTTGATCCGGCCCTTCTAAGAACCTAGGTAGCAGGCATGAAAGCATCCGACGCTGATATCATCATGGTTCCCGGCTACACCGGCTCCGGTCCGGAGCATTGGCAGACGCGCTGGGAACAGAAGCTTACCACCGCACGCCGTGTCGAGCAGGCCGAATGGTCGAAGCCCGTACGGAACGACTGGGTGGCCCGTCTGGCGGAAGAGGTGAATGCCGCGACACGGCCTGTCGTGCTGGTAGCCCACTCGCTCGGCGTGCCGACGGTGATCCATGCGATCCCGCTCTTCAAGAAGCCGGTGGCCGGGGCATTCCTCGTCTCGCCTCCCGACGTGCAGAACGCCAGCATCCGCCCGAAGCACCTGATGACCTTCGGGCCTTATCCGCGGGACCCGCTTCCGTTTCCCTCGATGACGATTGCAAGCCGCAACGACCCGTTCGGGGCGTACGAACATGCGGACGATATTGCAGCCGCATGGGGCTCGCTGCTGGTCGATGCGGGAGAGTCCGGCCATATCAACGTCGAGTCCGGCCACGGACCCTGGCCGGAGGGCACCATGGTGTTCGCCCAGTTCCTGAGCCGCCTGAAGCCCGAGCTGAACGACAAGCCCGCGACCTGAGCTAAAAGAGAGGCCTCGTGCGCAACCCGCTGCACGAGGCCTTTATCTAGGTCTTACTGTTTTTCGATCTGCGCCGCTGCTTCTGCCAGCAGATCCAGCATCTTGGTGCGGATGTCATGATCCGCCACCGTTACACCGGCTGCGTCGAAGTCGGTGCGCAGTTTGCGGAACACATCCTCGTCGCCTGCCTCCTCGAAGTCGGCAACCACGACTTCCGTCGCGTAAGCATCCTTGTCCGGCTTGCCCAAGAGATCTGCGGCCCAATGTCCGAGCAACTTGTTGCGCCGGGCTATGGACTTGAACTTGAGCTCCTGGTCGTGCGCGAACTTGTTTTCCAACGCTTTTTCGCGATCGTTAATCCCAGCCATGTTCTACCTCCCGAAATTGATTTCTGGTGGGGTCATTAAGCAAGAACTGATCCGATGTGCAACGTTAAGCGTGTGTTGCCAGGGCCTCTTCACGCGATTTTGCCGTGTTCGTGTAAGCCGATCAGGCGGCCTCCAGCTCGCATTGCGCCTTGACGAGGAGCTCCTGCATCCGGTGCTGCAGCTCTGCCTCGGGAAGCGTGACCGCGTAGACGCCGAAATCATGACGCAATTTGCTGACTATCTCGTCGTCCGATGCACCGCCGAGAACCATACCGACGAGAGTCTGGGCGTAGAGTTCCTGGTCGGCAACGCGGAGGAGTGCTGCGGCCCATTGACCCAGTAGTCTCGCCCGGCGTGCGCCGACGCGGAAAACCAGCGTCTGCTCATAAGCGTATCTATCCTCGAGTGCCCTGCCTCGATCACGAAGTGCGTAAATCATGGTACCCCGTTTTATTGTTTGAGACCGCCCTTTCTTATGAAGGACACCGCAATCATACGGCCGCAACTTCAAGAAACGGTGTAATCTGTCGGTGAATGATTCCTGCTTGCGCTTCGTCAGAAGACCGGGACCACAGCGGTTTTTGGACCCCACATTGTGAAAGCGGATGTTTTCCGATATGGGACCGCTCGACTATCATCAATTTGCGCCTGCCCAGGGTGCCAACAACGAGACAAGACATCATGAACCGTCGCCGCCGTATCTACGAGGGCAAGGCCAAGATCCTTTATGAAGGTCCCGAGCCAGGCACGCTGATCCAGTTCTTCAAGGATGACGCCACCGCGTTTAACAAGAAGAAGCACGACGTCATCGACGGCAAGGGTGTCCTCAACAACCGCATCTCGGAATACGTCTTCACCCACCTGAACAAGATCGGCATTCCCACGCATTTCATCCGTCGGCTGAACATGCGCGAGCAGCTGATCAAGGAAGTGGAGATGATCCCGCTCGAAATCATCGTGCGCAACGTGGCTGCCGGCTCGCTGGCAACGCGTCTCGGCATAGAGGAAGGCGTGGTCCTGCCGCGCTCGATCATCGAATTTTACTACAAGTCCGATGCGCTGGCCGATCCGATGGTTTCCGAAGAGCACATCACCGCGTTTGGCTGGGCCAACCCGGCTGAGCTCGACGACATCATGGCGCTTGCAATCCGCGTCAACGATTTCCTGTCCGGCCTCTTCCTCGGCGTCGGCATCCAGCTCGTGGACTTTAAGATCGAATGCGGCCGCCTCTTCGAGGGCGACATGATGCGTATCATCCTGGCCGACGAGATCTCGCCCGACAGCTGCCGGCTGTGGGATATCGAGACCAAGGAAAAGATGGACAAGGACCGTTTCCGCCGCGATCTGGGCGGGCTGGTCGAAGCCTATTCGGAAGTCGCACGCCGGCTCGGCATCATCAACGAAAACGAACCGATCCGTGGTACGGGTCCGGTTCTCGTCAAGTAATCTGGGGGTAGTGAAGTGATCAAGGCACGCGTGACGGTCACGCTCAAGAACGGCGTTCTCGACCCGCAGGGCAAGGCCATCGAAGGTGCGCTCGGAAGCCTCGGCTTCGAGGGCGTCCACCAGGTCCGCCAGGGCAAGGTGTTCGACCTCGAAGTGGACGGTACCGACCGGGCCAAGACCGAAGCGGACCTCAAGGCCATGTGCGAGAAGCTTCTGGCAAACACAGTGATCGAGAACTATACTATCGCAATCGACTGACGGTTGCGGAGCGTGCGATGGCTGAAGTCACCAATGAGCTCATGTTTGAATTGATGAAACGCATGCAAGCAGACATTGCTGACATGAAGCTCGGCCAACGGGAACTGAAGTCAGAAATGAATGCCATGCGTGGTGCGATGATATCGCTTCATCAGGACATGCTAAATATTCACACGACTCTGACGCGCCACGACGCGCGTCTCGACCGAATTGAAAATCGCCTCGAACTGCGAGAGCTGTCAGAGGCCCAGGCAAGGTTTGAACCACATCCATGAAGTCTGCCGTTGTTCAGCTCCCCGGCCTCAATCGCGACCGCGATATGATCGCCGCCCTCACCTTGATCTCCGGCGAGGCGCCGATCACCATCTGGCAAACCGAGACCTCCATACCGGATGATGTCGACCTGATCGTCATCCCTGGAGGATTTTCCTATGGGGATTACCTTCGCTGCGGCGCCATTGCCGCCCGCATGCCCGTCATGCAGGCGATCAAGGACAAGGCCGCCAAGGGCGTCAAGGTCCTCGGCGTGTGCAACGGCTTCCAGATCCTCGTCGAGGCCGGCATGCTGCCAGGCGTCCTGATGCGCAACACGACGCTCCGTTTCGTGTGCAAGGAAGTGAAGTTGGAAGTGGTCAACGCCGACACGCACTTTACCCGCGCCTATGCCCAGGGCCAGGTCATCCGCTGCCCGGTCGCGCACCACGACGGCAACTACTTCGTCGACGACGAAACGCTCGCCGGCATGCAGGACCGCAATGAGATCGTGTTCCGCTATGCGGAAGGCACGAACCCGAATGGCTCGCTCAGCGACATCGCCGGCGTGATCAATCGCGAGGGCAATGTGCTCGGCATGATGCCGCACCCCGAAAACCTGATCGAAGCTGCCCACGGCGGCCGCGACGGGCGCGGGATCTTTGCGTCCGCCCTCGACGTCATCGCCGCCTAGGCGGCGGCTGCACCTCATCACAATTAGCCAGACACGGGGCCCTTCGATGCCGACCCTTCGCCGCACTTCGCCCCTTATCCTGCTTGCCATCGCCGGGTTTGGACTCTGGTCCTGCCAGGCAAAGCCACCAGTTGCGCGCCCCAGTCAGTCGGCGCTCGACGTGATGGAGAAGGTTGCCGTGTCCGCCAACCGCTGCTGGTTCAAGTCAGGCGATCCCGCGTTCAAGTCCTATGGCTTTGCGCCCGAGCTCACGTCTTTCTCCGACCGACCGCGCATCCTGCTGACCCGCAAGGGATCTTCCGACATCCGCCCGCTGCTCGTCGTGCAGGCGGAAGGTCGCCCTGCCCGTCTCAGCGCCTTTGGTCCTTTGATGAACGAGCCGATCAGCGGCCGCATCAGCAAGGATGTGCAGCGCTGGTCGGTTGGCCAACAGGGCTGCTGAGACCGGACTGACGCTTGCGACCGGGCTGCACATCCTTGCAGCCTTACATCAGTGACGCCGATCGCCAGGCCCGAACAGCCGTCACATCTCCATGCTTTATGTTTCATCTGGATTGCCGGTGCTGACGGTAGTAGCACTTGAGGCTGTCAGATTCGCCGGCCAACTGATTTGCTCAGTGTGCCGGCTCGCAGACGGGGCATGCGATGGGCAGGTTGGTATCCGGCATTTCGGCGGCGGTCCTGGCGGCCGTAGCTCTTCCAACCACACTTCTCGCGCAGGATAGTCCGCCGTTCGACGAGCTTCGCTTCGGCGTGTCTGCATCCATACAATCGGGCAATACGCGTGAGGACGGCCTGTTCACCTCGGCAATGGTGTTGTTTGATCCGCTTGGCGCCGATCAGGCCGGGACGTTGCAGGATCATTTCATGCATCCGCGCCTGCATGTGGGGGCGATCGTCTCCACGTCCGGCGAGACGGACCAGGTTTTTGCCGGCTTCACCTGGCGCGTCGATGTGACGGACCGGTTCTTCGTCGACCTCGGATTCGGGGGCGCGCTCAACAACGCAACGCTGCACGATTCGAATGATGGGCCGAGTGTCGGCTGCCATGCGCTGTTTCACGAGTCGCTGGCGGCAGGCTACAAGGTCAACGAGGCATGGCGTATGCTGGCGACCATAGATCATTCCTCGAACGCCAATCTCTGCCATGACAATGACGGCCTGAGTTATGCGGGCCTTGCGATCAGCCGCAAGTTCTGACCTTGCCTCCGCGTCGACCGGGCGGGGCAGGCTGCGAAAAGCTGGGCACGCGGTCTTGGCCATAACTCCGTCACAGCTGCGGCATTTTCCTGTCGCACCCCTTGCAGACATAGGTTAAAGAGCGCCATCCAGGCTCCGCAACACAGAGACGCTCATGACCATCCCGAACAGCATTGCGATCACGCCCGAACTCGTCGCCGGGCACGGCCTGAAGCCGGACGAGTACCAGCGTATCCTTGACCTGATCGGCCGCGAACCGAGCTTTACCGAGCTTGGCATCTTTTCCGCGATGTGGAACGAGCACTGCTCCTACAAGTCATCGAAGAAGTGGCTGCGCACGCTTCCCACCAAAGGACCACGCGTCATCCAGGGACCGGGCGAAAACGCCGGCGTTGTGGATATCGATGACGGCGATGTCGTCGTGTTCAAGATGGAGAGCCACAACCACCCGTCCTACATTGAGCCCTACCAGGGTGCGGCGACTGGCGTCGGCGGCATCCTGCGCGACGTCTTCACTATGGGCGCGCGGCCGATTGCTGCCATGAACGCCCTGCGGTTCGGATCGCCTGACCACCCGAAGACCAAGCACCTCGTGTCCGGTGTGGTTGCTGGCGTCGGCGGCTACGGGAATTCCTTCGGCGTGCCGACAGTCGGCGGCGAAGTGGAATTCGACGCACGCTACAACGGTAACATCCTGGTCAACGCTTTTGCTGCAGGGCTTGCCAAGTCGGACGCCATCTTCCTGTCGGAAGCCAAGGGCGTTGGTCTGCCGGTCGTATATCTCGGAGCCAAGACCGGCCGCGACGGCGTCGGCGGCGCCACCATGGCGTCTGCCGAGTTCGACGAGTCGATCGAGGAGAAGCGCCCGACCGTTCAGGTTGGGGACCCCTTCACAGAAAAATGCCTGCTGGAAGCCTGCCTTGAGCTGATGAAGACCGGAGCCGTCATCGCCATCCAGGACATGGGCGCTGCCGGCCTCACCTGCTCGGCTGTCGAAATGGGTGCCAAGGGCGACCTCGGCATCGAACTCAACCTTGACCAGGTGCCGGTGCGCGAAGAGCGCATGACGGCCTACGAGATGATGCTGTCGGAAAGCCAGGAGCGCATGCTCATGGTGCTGCAGCCGGAGAAGGAAGAGGAAGCCAAGGCGATCTTCGTCAAGTGGGGCCTCGATTTCGCGATTGTCGGCAAGACTACGGATGATCTTCGCTTCCGCGTGCTGCATCAGGGCGAGGAAGTCGCCAACCTGCCGATCAAGGACCTGGGCGATCAGGCGCCGGAATACGACCGCCCGTGGGTTGCGTCACCCGCCCGCGCGCCCCTGCCCGCCTCTCAGGTCGCCGAGCCCGCCGATTACAACGCGGCGCTTCTGACGCTGGTCGGTTCGCCCAACCAGTCGAGCCGCCGCTGGGTCTGGGAACAGTACGACACGCTGATCCAGGGCAACTCGCTGCAGCACCCAGGCGGCGACGCCGGCGTCGTGCGCGTCGAAGGCCATGCTCGCAAGGCACTCGCCTTCTCGTCCGACGTCACACCGCGCTACGTGGAGGCCGATCCCTACGAGGGCGGCAAGCAGGCAGTAGCCGAATGCTGGCGTAACCTGGTCGCGACCGGTGCCGAGCCGCTGGCGGCAACCGACAACCTCAACTTCGGCAATCCGGAAAAGCCCGAAATCATGGGCCAGCTGGTCGGCGCCATTAAGGGCATCGGCGAGGCCTGCCTTGCCCTCGACTTCCCGATCGTCTCCGGCAATGTGTCGCTCTACAACGAGACCAATGGTGTTGCCATCCTGCCGACGCCCACGATCGCCGGTGTCGGCCTCCTGCCCGACTGGCAGAAGATGGCGAAGATCGGTTCGGCCGGCGACGGCGACTGCCTGATCATGATCGGGCAGGACGGTAGCCACCTCGGCTCCTCGGTCTATCTGCGCGACGTGCTCGACACGGTCGACGGCCCTGCACCGGAAGTCGACCTTGCCGCCGAGCGCCGCAACGGCGAGTTCGTCCGCTCGATCATCCGCAGCGGCCAGGTCACTGCCTGCCACGACATCTCGTCCGGCGGTCTTGCCATCACGCTCGCCGAAATGGCCATGGCGTCACGCAAGGGCGCGCGGATCAGCCTCAAGGCGCAGCGCGGCCTCCCCCATGCGCTGCTGTTCGGCGAAGACCAGGCCCGCTATGTGATCGCCGTTTCCTCCGATCTCGCCAACTTTGTGCAGGCGGGTGCCGAAAGTGCCGGCGTTCCGTTCCGCCGCCTGGGCACGGTGGAAGGCGACCGCCTGGTTGTCGATGACATCATCGATCTTCCCGTCGTCACGCTCGACGACGCATCGGAAAGCTGGTTCCCCGGCTTCATGGCCTGAGACTGACGTGGATGCTGGCCAGGTGTGGGTAACTGCCCCCACTAGCAGCACCACACTTTGACCAGGCAGCCGGTTTGGGGCAGTGTTGCGCAAAAGACGGTGCCGCGCTTTGCCCTTGAGTCTGCGGCCGAAGGAAGGAC
Source organism: Hyphomicrobiales bacterium (assembly GCA_900472675.1). Lineage (GTDB taxonomy): Bacteria > Pseudomonadota > Alphaproteobacteria > Rhizobiales > Rhizobiaceae > Neorhizobium. Next base: position 102,974 of record UCJA01000009.1, on the reverse strand, counting down.
ACCAACCATGCCCATGAAACCCGGCGACATCGAAGACATGATCAAGGCTGGTATTCCCGGCGCGAAGGTCACTATCCGGGACCTCGCCGGTGACGGCGACCACTATGCAGCCGAGGTCGTGGCCGACGCGTTTCGCGGCAAGACCCGCGTGCAGCAGCACCAGATGGTCTATGACGCGCTGAAGGGCAATATGGGCGGTGTCCTGCATGCACTGGCGCTGCAGACCTCCGCTCCGAAGGACTGAGGCCCGCTTCAACTCCGGGATCGGCCAGAACCTCTGGCTTGGCAGAACTGCGTTTCGTGCGGTGTTAGCGCTGGATTTCAGCCAGTGACCTCGCTATTTAAGCAGGGACGCAGCGCAGCGGTCCTTGAAACCGCATGTGAAAGGATGAACGAGATGAGCGGCATTCACGATTTTATCAGCAATGAAGTCAAGACGACGGACGTCGTCCTGTTTATGAAGGGCTCCCCCCAGTTTCCGCAGTGCGGCTTCTCGGGCCAGGTTGTCCAGATCCTCGACCACCTGGGTGTCGACTACAAGGGCGTGGACGTGCTCGCCGATGCGGAAATCCGCCAAGGCATCAAGGACTATTCCAACTGGCCGACGATCCCGCAGCTTTACGTCAAGGGCGAGTTCCTCGGCGGCTGCGACATCATCCGCGAGATGTTCCAGTCCGGCGAACTCCAGACCCATTTGCAGGAACAAGGTGTGAGCGTCCGCGGAGCGGCCTGAACTAGGCCCCAGCCGACCGATCTGCCTAACTTAAAGGCGCCGCTCCCACGGCGCCTTTCCCATTGTTTAGGATAGCGCTTTGACCCATTCTCCACCGATCATGCCGGCTCGTCTCCAAGGGGTGGGCAAAGTTGAATTCATTGCCATGATGGCGTCGCTGATGGCGCTGAACGCGCTGGCGATCGACATCATGCTTCCCGGCCTGCAGCAGATCGGCGAATCGCTCGGCGTGGAAAATCCGAACCACCGGCAGTATGTGGTTTCGGCCTATCTGTTCGGCTTCGGCGTGGCGCAGCTGTTTTACGGACCAATCTCCGACCGCTTCGGGCGTCGCAAGCCGCTGCTCATCGGGCTTGGCATCTATATCCTGTCTGCAGTCGCCGTGGTCTTCGTGCCGTCGTTTGCCGGACTGCTGCTGCTTCGCTTTGCGCAGGGGATCGGCTCGGCCGCCACCCGCGTCATCTCGATCTCAATCGTCCGCGACGTGTTCGGCGGACGCGCAATGGCCGAGGTGATGTCGCTGATCATGATGGTGTTCATGGTGGTTCCGGTCGTGGCACCGGGAACCGGCCAGATCATTCTTCTGTTTGGCAACTGGCACCTGATCTTCGTGGTCATCGCCCTTGCCGCGCTCATCGTGTCCCTGTGGGTCATCAAGCGACTTCCCGAGACGCTTGACCCGGCAGACGTGCGGCCTTTCACCGTCGCTTCGGTCGCCAACGGCTTCCTAATCGTACTCACCAACCGCGTGGCGCTCTGCTACACGCTGGCCAGCACCTTCATCTTCGGGGCACTGTTCGGCTTCATCAACTCGGCCCAGCAGGTCTATGTGGGCATCTACCAGCTGGGCGCCTGGTTCCCCCTCGCCTTTGCCGCTGTTGCCGTGTTCATGTCGATCTCGGCCTTCCTGAACTCCCGCTGGGTCGGAAAGCTCGGGATGCGCCGACTGTCGCAGACGGCGTTGCTCGGCTTCGTCGGCATCACCTTCCTGTGGCTGGTGGTGCAGTTGCTGTCATCGACGCCGATGCCGTTCCTGCTGTTCCTCGCCTTCTTCGCGGTCGCAATGTTCCTGTTCGGCCTGATCGCCTCGAACTTCAATTCGCTCGCCATGGAACCGCTCGGCCACGTAGCCGGCACGGCGTCGTCCGTGCTCGGCTTCATGGGAACGATCGGTGGCGCCATTATCGGCGCGGCAATCGGCCAGGCTTTCAACGGCACGGCAACGCCGATGGTGGCCGGCTTCTTCACCGTGGCCGTGATCGGGCTGATGTTCGTTCTGCTCGGCGAACGCGGCAAGCTGTTCCGCACACAGAATGCGCCCGTCTGAACCGACAGCTGAACCCATGAAAAAAGGCCGGAGAACATCCGGCCTTTTTGCGTTTCATGGAATTGCCTGATCAGCGGCCGAAGATTTCGTGGCGCAGCATGTGCCAGCTGTCCTCGTCGGTCGCGAGCAGAAGGCCACCATCGACGTGATGCGGCAGATAGGGTGAGCCATCCAGCCGTGCCGCATAACCGCCGGCTTCGGTGGAGATCAGCGTGCCGGCCAGATGGTCCCAGGGCATCAGCTTGTTGTAGAGGATGAACTGCACGTGGCCGCCCGCAAAGGTGCGGTACTCATGGGCAGCGCAGCGGTAGTTCGCAAAGAACCGGACCTTGGCGAGGTTCACCAGGATACGCTCCCGTTCTTCCCCGTAGAAATAGCCGGGCGAGGCCATGCCGACCATTTCGCCGAGCGGCCGGGGAGCGGCGACCGACAGGCGCACCGCCTCGCCATCTGGACGGCGGAGGAAGGTGCCGGCGCCCTTTTCCGCCATGACCCAGTCGTCGCCCATGGGATCGTAGATCAGGCCGGCGACCGTCTCGCCCTTCCAGATTACCGAAGCCATGACGCCGAAGGCGGGAATGCCCGATGCAAAGTTGAAGGTGCCGTCGACCGGATCGACCACAACGGCGAATTCCGCCTGAGCCAGTTTGCCGAGAAGATCCGGATCGGCCGCGACCGATTCCTCGCCGATGAACAGGGCATCCGGTGCGAAATCCTGAAGCTCCGCACGGATCATCCGCTCCGCCGCCTCGTCCGCTTCGGTGACCAGATCCGTCGGCTCGCTCTTGGAGCGGATATCGCCGCTGCCGAGACGGCGAAAGCGCGGCAGAATTTCGGCCTTGGCCGCCCGGCGCAGAAGATCGGCCAGTCGCTCGATATCAAGAGGCATGGTCATCGCAAACTCTCTTTCAGGAAAGGTCAGGAACCGGCTGGTTTGCCTGGAGGCCGGCAAAGTCGAACAGCCTTGGATCCAGCAGGTGGGACGGGTTGACGTGTGCGAGAGCCCGCAGCATGGCGTCCTTGCGGCCCGGCATGCGCGTTTCGATGTCCAGCAGCATGGCCTTCATGGCATTGCGCTGCAGACCGTCCTGCGAACCGCAGAGGTCGCAGGGAATGATCGGGAATTCCATGGCTGAGGCAAACCGCGCCAGGTCATCCTCGGCGCAATAGGCCAGAGGCCGCAGCACCATGATGTCGCCTTCGTCATTGAGGAGTTTCGCCGGCATGCCCGCCAGGCGGCCGCCGTGGAAGAAGTTCATGAAGAAGGTCTCGAGAATATCTTCTCGGTGATGCCCGAGCACAAGCGCATCGCAGCCCTCCTCGCGTGCCACGCGGTAGAGGTTGCCGCGCCTCAGCCGCGAACAGAGCGAGCAATAGGTACCGCCGGCGGGCACCTTTTCCTTCACGATGGAATAGGTATCGCGATACTCGATGCGGTGTTTCACGCCGACCGAGGCGAGATACTCCGGCAGCACGTGCTTGGGAAAGTTCGGCTGGCCCTGGTCGAGATTGCAGGCGATCAGTTCCACCGGCAGCAGACCACGCCACTGCAGATCGAGCAGAACCGCCAGCAGCGAATAGCTATCCTTGCCGCCAGAGACGCCGACCAGCCAGCGCTTCTGGTTCTTCAGCATGCCGAAATCGTCGAAAGCCTGACGTACCTGGCGCAGCAGGCGCTTGCGCAGCTTGTTGAAGGAGACCGAACTCGGCGCATTGCGGAACAGGCTGGGCACGAGGCCATCGACGGCCTCGTCCAGTTCACCCTCGAGATCCACGTTCACGCCCATGTTGCAGCCTCCCCGGCCTGTCGTTGTCAGCCGGCGAGTGCCGCTGCCACCGCTTCCAGTGCTTCGCCAGCCTTGCTGCCGTCCGGGCCGCCGGCCTGGGCCATATCGGGCCGGCCGCCACCACCCTTGCCGCCGAGCGCAGCAGATGCGATCCGCACCAGGTCAACCGCGCTGAAGCGGCCGACCAGATCCGGCGTTACGGCGACAACCGCACTGGCCTTACCATCCTCGGAGATGCCGACCAGCGTGACGACACCCGAACCGAGGCTCGCCTTGCCCTCGTCCGCCAGACCCTTCAGATCCTTCGCGTCGATGCCGTTCAGCGCCTTGCCGAGGTACTTGATGCCGTTGATCTCGCGGATCTCGGCTGCAGAACCGCCCTCACCGCCGCTCATCGCGAGACGGCGCTTGGCATCCGCCAGCTCCTTTTCGAGCTTGCGGCGCTCTTCCACGAGCGTTTCGACGCGCGATACGACGTCCGCCGGCTGCACCTTGAGCGCGCCTGCGAGCGTCTTGATGCGGTCGTCCTGTTCGGCGAGATAGGCGCGGGCCGCTTCGCCCGTCACCGCTTCCAGCCGGCGCACACCGGCGCCAACGGCGCTTTCGGCCAGGACCCGCACCAGGCCGATGTCGCCCGTGGCGTTGACATGGGTGCCGCCGCAGAGTTCGATCGAATAGGCCTTGCTGGCCTTTTGACCTTCGACGCCGGTTCCCATGGAAACCACACGCACCTCGTCGCCATATTTCTCGCCGAACAGCGCCATGGCGCCCTCGGCAATGGCGTCGTCGACGCTCATCAGGCGGGTCGTGACCCGGGCATTCTGAAGAATGATGGCATTGGCCATGTCCTCGACCGTCTGCAGTTCCGCAGCCGTCATAGGCTTGGGATGCGAGACGTCGAACCGCAGCCGTTCAGGAGCGACCAGCGACCCCTTCTGCGCCACATGGGTGCCCAGGACTTCGCGCAGCGCCTCGTGGAGCAGATGGGTCGCGGAATGGTTCGAGCGCAGCCGCGAGCGGCGGGCGTGGTCGACCACCAGCTGGACGCTGTCGCCCGTCTTCACCACGCCTTCGACAACCGTCGCCATGTGGACGAAGATGCCCTCGCCCCGCTTCTGGGTGTCCGTCACCTGAAGCTTCGCATGGTCCGTCGAGATGAGGCCGGTATCGCCCATCTGGCCACCCGATTCGGCGTAGAAGGGCGTCTGGTTGACGACGACCTGCACCTGCTGGCCAGCCGCGGCGGTCTCGATCGCCTTGCCGCCATCGACGATGGCCTGCACCACGCCTTCTGCCGTTTCCGTGTCATAGCCGAGGAATTCGGTCGCACCGAACTTGTCTTTCAGCTCGAACCAGATCGTTTCGGTCGCCGTGTCGCCGGAGCCTGCCCAATGGGAGCGGGCCTCAGCCTTCTGGCGTTCCATGGCATCGGTAAAGCCGGCCAGGTCGACGCCGATCTCGCGGGTGCGCAGCGCATCCTGCGTCAGGTCGAGCGGGAAGCCATAGGTGTCGTAGAGCTTGAATGCCGTCTCGCCGTCCAGCATGTCGCCCTTGTCGAGCGTGTTGGTGGCATCCGAGAGAAGCGACAGGCCCCGTTCCAGCGTCTTGCGGAACCGGGTTTCCTCAAGCTTGAGCGTCTCGGCGGTCAGCGCCTCGGCGCGCACGAGTTCCGGATAGGCGCGGCCCATCTCCTGCACGAGCGTCGGCAGCAGCTTGTAGATCAGTGGCTCCTTGGCACCGAGCAGCTGCGCATGACGCATGGCGCGGCGCATGATGCGGCGAAGCACATAGCCGCGGCCTTCGTTGGACGGCAGGACGCCATCGGCGATCAGAAAGGCGGAGGAGCGCAGGTGGTCGGCGATGACGCGGTGGCTGGCGCTATCCTTGGCGGACACGCCCATGACATCCTCGATGGTGCCGATCAGTGTGCGGAAGAGGTCCGTCTCGAAGACGCTCTGGACACCCTGCAGGATGCAGGCCATGCGTTCGAGACCCATGCCGGTATCGATCGAGGGACGCGGCAAGGAGGTCCGTTCGCCGGGCGCCGTCTGGTCGAACTGCATGAAGACCAGGTTCCAGAACTCCAGGAATCGGTCGCCGTCTTCCTCGGGCGAGCCGGGAGGGCCGCCCCATACGTTCTCGCCCTGGTCGATGAAGATTTCCGAGCAGGGGCCGCAGGGGCCGGTATCGCCCATCTGCCAGAAGTTGTCGGAGGTCGGGATGCGGATGATCCGGTCGTCGGAAAAGCCTGCGATCTTCTTCCACAGGGTCGCAGCCTCTTCGTCCTCGGAATAGACGGTGACCAGCAGCCGGTGCTTGGGAAGATCGAAGCCTTCGTGAACCAGCTTCCAGGCCAGCTCGATCGCCTGCTCCTTGAAATAGTCGCCGAAGGAGAAGTTGCCGAGCATTTCAAAGAAGGTCAGATGGCGGGCCGTATAGCCGACATTGTCCAGGTCGTTGTGCTTGCCGCCGGCGCGCACGCATTTCTGCGCCGTGGTCGCCGTGGTGTAGGGACGCTTCTCCAGCCCGGTGAAGACGTTCTTGAACTGCACCATGCCCGCGTTGGTGAACATCAGCGTCGGATCGTTGCGCGGCACCAGCGGACTGGAGGCGACGACCTCATGGCCGTTCTTCTGAAAATAGTCGAGAAAGGTCGACCGGATCTCATTCAAGCCGCTCATGCGAAACCCTTTTCACCGCGCCTTGGCGGTCGGTAATTCGAAAACACTGGCTTGTATCGTCAGCACCCATGCCTGTCCAGCCGCCGCTCTATTCGGGGGCCATGTTTAGGGCGACGGCGGATCATATCCCAAACGCAAAACCGGCCGCTCATCATGTGATGGCGGCCGGTGTATTACAATCGATCAGGAACACCCTGACCCTGCGTGATCCGCGGTTGGATCACATCTCGGCGGCCGCATCCCCATCGTCGGGCTCGGGTCCACCGTTTTGCAGGAAGCGGTCGGCGATCAGGCCGGCATTCTGGCGCAGTGCGGTCTCGATCTCACGGGCGGCTTCAGGATTGTCGCGCAGGAAGATCTTTGCGTTCTCACGCCCCTGCCCCAGCCGCTGGCTGTTGTAGGAGAACCAGGCGCCCGACTTCTCGACAATGCCTGCCTTGACGCCCAAATCGACCAGTTCGCCGGTCTTGGAGACGCCTTCGCCGTACATGATGTCAAATTCGACCTGTTTGAAGGGAGGCGCCATCTTGTTCTTGACGACCTTCACGCGGGTCTGGTTGCCGACGACTTCTTCGCGCTCCTTGACCTGGCCGATGCGGCGGATATCCAGGCGCACCGAGGCGTAGAACTTCAGCGCGTTACCGCCCGTCGTGGTTTCCGGCGAACCGAACATCACGCCGATCTTCATGCGGATCTGGTTGATGAAGATGACCATCGTGTTCGACTTGGAAATCGATGCGGTCAGCTTGCGCAACGCCTGGCTCATCAGGCGGGCCTGGAGGCCGGGCAGGCTGTCGCCCATTTCGCCTTCGATTTCGGCGCGCGGCGTCAGCGCTGCGACCGAGTCGATGACCAGAACGTCGACGGCGCCGGAGCGAACCAGCGTATCGGTGATTTCCAGTGCCTGCTCGCCCGTATCCGGCTGCGAGATCAGCAGGTTCTGGAGGTCTACGCCGAGCTTGCGGGCATAGACCGGGTCCAGCGCGTGTTCGGCGTCCACGAAGGCGCAGATACCGCCCTTCTTCTGAGCCTCGGCAATGGTCTGCAGGGCAAGCGTCGTCTTACCCGAGCTTTCAGGACCATAGATCTCGATGATACGGCCCTTCGGCAGGCCTCCAATACCCAATGCAATATCCAGGCTCAGCGAGCCGGTGGAAACAGTTTCGATCTCGACGATGCTCTCGTTCGAGCCGAGCTTCATGATCGAGCCCTTCCCGAAGGACCGTTCGATCTGCGACAATGCCGCTTCAAGCGCCTTGCTCTTGTCCACGCCTTTTTCCTCTACGAGCCGCAAACTATTTTGTGCCACTGGTCCCACCTTTAGGTTATTGCCGCCCTGCACGCAACGAAGCAGCCGATATGCTTCATGTACATGTTTTGTTCTCATTTGGCAAGAACAGACAACTGAGTGGAACCTTTTAATTTTTAGAGCTGCGTTCCGTATCCGTTCCGAGCACGTAAACGCTGTTATTTTCGGCGCCCGGACGGGGGTTATCCAGTGCTGATTTGCCCGAATCGAAATCAATCGAAATCGGCGGCGGCAGCAATCTCTGCCGCCGTGACGGACACTAGTCTCCGTCGAGCATTTCGCGCACGGCGACGGCCAGCTGCTTGAGAGAAAAGGGCTTTGGCAGGAACCCGAACTTCGCGTCGGCCGGCAGATTGCGGGCGAAGGCATCCTCGGCATAGCCCGATACGAAGATGAATTTCAGGTCCGGATAGCCCTTGCGCAATTCGCGCAGAAGCGTCGGTCCATCCATCTCGGGCATGACCACGTCGGAGACGACGATGTCCACCTTTCCGTCCAGCTCTTCCATGATCTCGAGCGCCTCGGTGCCGGAGCCCGCCTCATGGACGGTGTAGCCGCGTGTCTCGAGCATGCGCTTGCCGCCACGGCGCACCGCCTCCTCGTCCTCCACCAGCAGAACGACCGCAGACTTGCCGGTCAGATCCATGTCTTCGCTCGGCGGCGCGGAGACGACCGGTGCCTGTAACTGCTGCGCGGCGCCCGCCGGTGCGCCGACCACGACCTCGGGAATGTGCCGCGGCAGGAAGATGCGGAAGCTTGTACCGCGGCCGAGCTCGGATTCCGGATAGATATAGCCGCCGGACTGCTTGACGATGCCATAGACCATGGAGAGCCCCAGGCCCGTGCCCTTGCCCACTTCCTTGGTGGTGAAGAAGGGCTCGAAGATCTTGTCCATGATCTCGGGCGCGATGCCGGTGCCGGTGTCGGCCACTTCTACCATCACCAGGTCTTCACCCGGCAGGTCTGCCTGGTGGAAGGTCACGGCCTCGTCTGCCGTCACGTTGCGGGTCTTGATGAGGATGGTACCGCCCTGGGGCATGGCGTCGCGCGCGTTGACGCACAGGTTGATCAGCACCTGCTCGAACTGCGAGAGGTCCGTGCGGACCGGCCATAGGTCCCGCCCGTAATCGACCTCCAGCTTGACGTTGGTACCCGAGATCAACCGGTCGACGAGCATACGCAGGTCGCCGATCACATCCGTGAGGTTTAGGACGGCGGGGCGCATTGTCTGCTTGCGCGAGAAGGCGAGCAGCTGGCGCACGAGAACGGCAGCGCGGTTGGCGTTGCGCTTGATCTCCATGAGGTCGGCAAAGCTTGCATCCGAGGGACGCGCCTGCAGCAGAAGATGGTCCGACGACAAGAGGATGGCGGTCAGCACGTTGTTGAAATCGTGGGCGATGCCGCCCGCCAGCGTTCCCACGGCATTGAGCTTCTGGGTCTGCGCCATCTGCGTTTCGAGCGCCTTCTGCTCGGTCGTCTCGACGGCGTAGACGATGGCGGCCTCTTCCGGCGCCTCGTCGCTCTCGTCGATCACGGCATTCACATAGAAGCGGACGTAGCGGGTCTCGTCGCCCGGATGGCGGGATTCGATCGGAGCAATGTCGCCCTGGCCGTCCTTGGCGGCAGCCAGCGCCTGCAAGAGGTGCGGCCGGCTGCTTTCGTGGACGATGCGCTCCAAATCGGCGCCGCCTTCCACGTCGTCACGGGAGACAACGCCGGCGAACAGCCTGAGGAAGGGTGCGTTAATGCGCAGGATGCGGCCTTCGCCGTCCACCGAGGCAATAGCCATCGGCGTGTTGTTGAAGAACCGCGTGAAGCGCATGGCGGAGGCCGACTGGTCGCCCTCGCCATTGCGGGGACGGCCGAGCACGACGCTGCGGCTTTCGCCCGGCGCGCCGTCGCGCATGGAGCTGACGCTGTGGATCAGCCGCACCGGCAGGCTCTGCCCGTTGGTACGGCGCAGGTCGAGATCAAGCGTTTCGGTGCGCGTCTGCCCGGGGGCCGGCTGCACGGACTGGATCAGCGCCATGCCCTCGCCCGCCACGAGATCGTCGATGGACAGCGACCGCGGCACGAATTTCGTGAGATCGAGGCCAAGCCATTCGGCGAGAGTCGCATTGAGATAGAAGAGTTCGCCCTTCTTGCCGGCGGAGAAGAAGCCAACCGGCGCGTGATCCAGATAATCGATCGCGTTCTGCAGTTCGCGGAAGAAGCGTTCCTGGTCCTCGCGCTCGGAGGTGATTTCGGTGATCTGCCAGATATCGAGCTGGCGGCGGCGGCTTCCGCCTTCGGCTGCGGCCAGCAGCCCCGCCTTGAGCCGGTACCAGTGGGCAGACGCGGCGTTGCTGGCGATCCGTCCAAGCGGCTGCAGCAGGCGGAATTCCTCGTGCCCTTCGCTGCCTTCGCGCAAAGCCGTGGTCAGCCGGTACAGCGCCTCAGTCGATTCTCGGGTTTTCGACAGAAGCGTTTCCAGCGACTGGACGTTGCTGGAGCGCGTCGCGCCGGTCATTTTGCCGTAGGCGGCATTCGCATAGACGATGCGGCCCTTCGAATCGGTGATGAGGATGCCATCCGGGTGATTGGCGAGGAAGGCCCGCGCCAGTTCGTCCGAGCGGGACTGCGGCATCACCTCGACCAGGCCGATCAGCGAGGAGACGATGAAGAATATGCCGACCATGGCGAGGACGCCCAGGAGACCGAGCACGACCTGATTATCGAGCGCCTGCTGGAACACCACGAAAGCAATCGCAACGGCGATTAGCACCAGGGCGAGGAGCACGATCTTCAACACGGTTCCGCCCCGTGTGCCGCGATCCACCAGTGGCGTCTCGTAGTTGCCGCCGGGCTGCAACTTCGTCATCAATCCCTCACACTCCGCCGGAGCAACAAGATGCGTGCCCCTGGACTCTTGCGGGAATGGCCCGCGATTCTGTCTTAGCAATTTGCGCAAGCGGCAAAAAGCTCCATCGCTCCATAAAACCCGGGACAGACGCGAGATGTGTCCTATCTTAAGCCACCGGCAGCCAATCAGCGCTGGACAAGACCAGCTCCGGCTTGCCTCGAATTGAAAAAAATCGTCTTTGCATAGCGTTCGAACCAGGAGTGCCGAAAATGATCGAAGAACTGATGGGCGCCTATGGCGGCCGGCTGGTGATTGCGGTGCTCGGGGTCGCCATCGGGCTGATCTGCCTCAGCGGGGTTTTATGGGCCATGCGCGGTCGCAACGGGCCATCGCCCTTCGTGCGCGGCGGGCGCAACCGTAATCCCCGGCTGCAGGTGCTGGATGCCGCCGCGGTGGATGCCCGACGCCGCCTCGTGCTGGTTCGGCGGGACGACATGGAACATCTGATCATGATCGGCGGACCGACCGATATTGTGATCGAAAGCGGAATTCGCGCCGCCAGCCCTGTACGGGTCACAGCCGAGGGTCAGGTCATGCCGCAGGCTACGCTTCCGCCTGCCGCCTCCGCGGCAGCCGCCGTCAGCGACTTGCGCAACCCGAACCAGGCACGCCTTGCAGCGCTGACCGAGCCGGACCTCCGCGTTGCGGAACCAAGGGTCGAGGCGCGGGCGCCCGAAACCCGGTTCCAGGCGCGCGAACAGCAGCGGGAAGCCGCAATTCAGGAAAGCGCCGCGCGGGAGGCAGCCTATCGGCCGGCACCACGGCCAGCCCCGGCACCGGCACCAGCACCAGCACCGCAGGTCGCCCCGCCCGCGCCCGCCGCTCCGCCCGTCGTTGCTTCTGCACAGGCTGCGCCTCCGATGACGCCCCAGGTCGCGCCGGCTGCGCCCCAGGTCGCGCAGGCCGCGCCACAGGTCGCGCAGGCTGCGCCCCAGGTTGCGCAGGCTACAACCCAGGTTATCGGTCCACCCGCGTCCGAGGTACGCCCGCCACGCGACGCGCCTGTCTTGCCGCCGAAGAGCGAGGACGCGGCCAAGACCCCGCAGGCCAGCCCTGCATTCGCGCCGTTTGCAGGCCCAGTACTGTCCGGACCCGGGCTCGACCAGGCTGCGCAAGCGCTCGACGCCGTTCGTGCCCGGGTGCTGCAGGAGCGCATCGAGCCGGTGAAGGCCGCGCCGGCCGAGGCGTCTCCCCCGCCGCCTGCGGCACAAGAGGCGTCACCTCTGCAGCCGGACGTGCCGAAACCGGCACCTGCCCAAACGGCGGAGCCGGCGGACAAGCCAAAGATCCTTGGCAGCGATTTCGAGCAGATCCTCGAGGAAGAGATGGCCAACAATCTGGCCGAGCGGGAAGCTGCGGCATTCGCAGTCCGGCCGGCGCTACAGGCACCCCAGCGAGATGTTCGCAGCGCGCCGATTACCGGCGCAACAGCCGAGCCATCGCTGCAGGACGAAGTGGCGCGGATCTTCGGGGAAATGTCGGTGACGCGCGACAAGTAAGCGTCCGCTCCACAGCGCGCAAAAGGCACGGGTTTCCCCGTGCCTTTTCTCAATCTTGATCCGGTTGATGCCGTTCACGCCTATTCGTCGCGATAGACTTTTTCGCGCCGCTCGTGCCGTTCCTGCGCCTCGATCGACAGCGTGGCGATGGGACGGGCATCGAGACGCCTAAGTCCGATCGGCTCGCCAGTCTCTTCGCAATAGCCGTAGGTGCCCTCTTCGATCCGCTGAAGGGCAGCGTCGATCTTGGAGATCAGCTTGCGCTGCCGATCCCGGGCCCGGAGCTCGATCGCCCTGTCGGTTTCGGATGACGCTCGATCGGCAAGATCGGGATGGTTGGCGCTTTCCTCAGCCAGATGGCCCAAAGTTTCGCGTGCTTCTCTGAGGATGTCGTTCCGCCAGGCGTTCAACTTCGCCCGGAAATATGCCTTCTGGTTGGCATTCATGAACTCATCGTCTTCCGAGAGCACATAGGTACTAAGATCGATCTTCTCACTCAACGCGATTCTCCTGAAGAACATCTCGTGGGCGCTCTATATCCTATACAGCCCGGCGGATTCAAGCCTCGCGCCCAAGTTACGAGCATTTTTAAAACTGTCGTAAAAAGCGGCTAAAGGACTATTTTTTCAGCTTATTGCCTGTCGTCGACAAAGACCCTCAAAGCCTCGTTCCGGTATGTGCTGGCAGAGGCTTCGCCGGTGCAATCCCAGTTGACGGAAGACCGGACAAACGGCTACGCATTTTTCAAACGGAGATCTCGAAACCGCCATGGCCTCTATCGATCCCCCTCCCTTCCGGATCTTCCTTCTGCGGCATGCCAAAGCGGTGCGTGGCGATCCCGGGGAGCGTGACTTCGACCGTGGCCTCGACCCGCAAGGCTATGCAGAGGCCGAACTGGTTGCCAGCAAGGCGGCCGACCGCGGCTACCTTCCTGACATCATGATCAGCTCCACCGCAGTCCGCTGCCGCCAGACGGCCGATGCCGTGCGCCGGGCCGTCGACGAAACGCTAGAGCCGATGTTCGTGGACGATCTCTACAATGGTTCGGTGGACATCTACCTCGACATCCTGTCCTCCCAGCGCGACAGCCGCGCGGTCATGCTAATCGGCCACAACCCGGTGATCGAGCAGACGCTGGCAGCGCTAGTCGGATCCAGCCCGCTGTCCTCCGCCATCCCCATGGGCTATCCGACGGCAGGGCTTGCGGTCCTCGACCACGCCGGCACCGGCAAGGCCGGATGGACCCTGTCCGAATTTCTGCAGGCCTGAGGCTCAAGCGACAGGGCTGCCGCGTTGCGCTCGCCGCGCGGCCTCCTATATAGGCCGGACCTCTCGGATCGGGAATGACGCCTTGCCGCCATCGCTTACCAGCTTTTCCGACGACGCGCGTATCGCGCTCGACAACCTCGCCGACCGCGCGTCCGGCCTCATCAACCCGACCATCCGGCTCGGCGTGACGGGTCTGTCGCGGGCAGGCAAAACGGTCTTCATCTCGTCGCTCGTCCACAACCTGCTCAACGGCGGCCGCCTGCCGCTGTTTGAAAGCGTGCGGTCGGGTCGCGTTTCCGCCATCCGCCTGGAGCCGCAGCCGGACGACGCCATCCCACGCTTCCAGTACGAGGACCACATCCAGGCGCTGGTGCGCGACAGGGTCTGGCCGGATTCGACCCGCGCCATCTCCGAACTGCGGGTGACGCTCGACTACCAGAGCGCCAGCGGCTGGGGCCGGTTGTTCTCGCGCGGCCGGCTGTCCATCGACATCGTCGACTATCCGGGCGAATGGCTGCTGGACCTGCCGCTGCTGGCCAAGGATTTTCGACTGTTCAGCCAGGACACGGTTTCGCTTGCCCGCACGGGCATCCGCCAGGAGCTGGCCGCGGAATGGCTGGCGCTTGCCGCCAGCGTCGATGGCGATGCTCCCGCCGAGGAAGCAACCGCGCGCCGGCTGGCAGAGGCGTTTGCCGGATATCTCAAGGCCTGCAAGGCGGACGAGCGCTCCCTTTCGACCCTGCCGCCAGGCCGCTTCCTTCTTCCGGGGGATCTTGAAGGCTCGCCCGCCCTGACCTTCGCGCCACTGCCCGACATGCCGGATACCAAAGCGCCGCGGGGATCGCTCCGCGCGATGATGGAGCGGCGCTACGATGCCTACAAGTCGATCGTGGTGAAGCCCTTCTTCCGGGAGCACTTTGCCCGCCTCGACCGGCAGATCGTGCTGGTGGATGCGCTGCAGGCGATCAACCGCGGGCCGGAGGCGGTGCAGGACCTGGAGCGGGCCCTCACCGACGTGCTCGACTGCTTCAACCCGGGGCACAACAGTCTCATTTCCTCCCTGCTTGGCCGGCGGATCGACAAGGTGCTGGTGGCCGCCACCAAGGCCGACCATCTCCACCACGAAAGCCATGATCGGCTCGAGCGCCTGACCGGCCGCCTCGTCGACCGGGCCATGCGGCGCATCGGCATGACCGGTGCCGGCATCGAGGTGATGGCCATTGCCTCGGTGCGGGCGACTCGCGAAGCGACTGTGCAGGAAGGCGGACAGGTGATCCCGGTCATCGTCGGCACGCCGATGGCGGGAGAAACCATCAATGGCGAACGCTTCGACGGCCTGCGCAATACGGCCATCTTCCCGGGCGACCTGCCCGAGAGCCCGGAAACCCTGTTCCGGCAGCTGGACGCGGATGCGGCAAGCCTGCCGGATCTCAATGTCGTGCGGTTCCGCCCCCCGGCGCTCGACGAATCGGCCGGTGGCCTGAAACTGTCCGTTCCGCATATCCGGCTCGACCGGGCCATGCAGTTCCTGTTCGGAGACCGGCTCGCATGAGTGATGAAGACGACATCCGTAAAGGCCGGCGCCCCTCTTCGTTTTCGGTGCAGGATGGCGATCCATCCGGCCGCACGGTGACGGAGCCGCCCCGTCGCAGCCCGCGCAGCTTCGAGGGCGGCGTGCTCGTCACCCCCGAGGCCGACGATCCCTTTCTCTCGGACGATCCGGATCTCGTCACCGATGCGACGGCCGTTGCCCTGCCCCGCCCGCGGCGCCGGTTCTCCTTCCTCAACCTGGCGGCCGGCGCCTTCGGCACCTTCCTGTCGCTGGCCTTCGGGCTCTGGGCCGATGGCATCGTGCGCGATCTTTTTGCCCGTGCCGACTGGCTCGGCTATGCGGCGCTGACAGCGCTGGGATTGGGCCTTGCTGCCGTCCTGGTCATGGTCGGGCGGGAAATCTACGGAATGATGCGGCTGACGGCCGTGCAGACCCTGAAGGCGAGCGTAGAGGCGGCGACCGTTGCAGCCCGTCCGGCGGCGGCCCGCACCTGCGTTACCGCGCTCACAAAACTGCTTGGTCACCGCCCGGAGACAGCCCGCGGCCGCGCGGCCCTGGATGCCACGGCGGAAGAGATCATCGACGCGCCGCAGCTGATCGAGCTTGCGGAGCGGGAACTGCTTTCGCCGCTGGACCGCAAGGCGCGGGCACTGATCCTCGGATCCTCGCAGCGCGTCGCCATCGTTACTGCCGTAAGTCCACGTGCGATCGTCGATCTCGCCTTCGTTCTCCTCGAGGTGTCGCGGCTGATCCGGGCGATGGCTGATCTCTACGGCGGACGTCCGGGCACGCTCGGCCTGCTGCGCCTGATGCGGGACGTGATCGCCCATCTTGCCGTCACCGGCTCGATTGCTGTCGGCGACGGCCTGGCCCAGCAACTGCTCGGCCATGGGCTCGCGTCGCGGCTGTCCAGCCGGCTGGGCGAAGGTGTCATCAACGGCCTGCTCACGGCGCGAATCGGCATTGCGGCCATGGATCTCTGCCGACCGATGCCGTTCCGCGCCCTGAAACGCCCCGGCATGAGCGATTTCATGTCCGACATCGTGGCTGCGGGAACTGGGAAACGACCGGACTGATTGACTTCCCGCGGTGTCGCAATCGGACAAATGATACCAGTCGTTAACCATTCCCGGATAAATTCAGCACCATGTTTCGGTTCTGCTTGCAGGGGAAAGTCATGCATCCGCGTTTTGTTTCGCTCATCGGCGGTTTCGCCGTTTTCACCGTAGGGGCGATCACAACCATGGCCCCTCAGGCCGAGGCCGCACCCCGCGACAAGGCCTTCTTCCAGTCGGTTTCCGGCGTCTGGAAAGGCCCCGGCGAAATCGTCAACGGCAAATACAAGGGCACCAAGTTCAGCTGCAACCTCACCGGCTCTCCGGCACCAGGCGGCGATGTCGGCATGAAACTGGATGGCACCTGCCGCGTGGGCGTGTTCCAGCAGCCCATGTCCGCGGTCATCAGCCAGAGCGGCGCCGGCTATAGCGGCAAGTTCCTGGACGGCGCCCAGGGCAAGGGTCTTGATATTATTTCGGGATCGGTCAGCGGCGACAAGGTCGTGATGGGCATCAACCGGGCCCAGCTCAACGGCGCCATGGTTGCCAGCCTGCGCGGCGACAACAAGATGAACATCACCATTTCGGTGAAGGTGGAAGACCAGATGGTGCCGGTGATCGGCCTGTCGCTCGATCGCGACCTGGATTCTATCGCGGTCGGCTCGATCCGCTAAGGCGTGTCGCGTCGCATGTCGTTGTCGCAAAACCGCTGCACACTTTTGCGCGACATGCTTTAAGCGTGGCGTGCGGAGTTCAGTCTCCGCGCCACCATTCCCGGCTCTCATCCGCAATGCGGATGCCGGCGACATCGACCCTCTGCAGCCAATCCGCCACACAACGGCCGTTCACCTTAAGGTCCGGCGCGACATCGGCAAGCGGCATGATGACGAAACCGCGCTCGGTCATGCGGGGATGCGGCAGCTCCAGCACATCCGTCTTCTGGACGCGGTCACCATAGGTCAGCACGTCGATATCGATCGTCCTTGGGCCCCATCGCTCCAAGCGCACCCGTTTCATCTGCCGTTCGATCGACAGGCAGAGTTGCAGCAGCGGTTCCGCCTCAAGCGTGGTTTCCACCAGCGCGCAGCAGTTGAAGAACTCGGCCTGGTCGGTCTTGCCCCAGGGCGGGGTCACGTAGAGCCGCGACACCCCAAGGATGCGGCAGGTGTCTTGCTGGTCGATCTCCTGCAGGGCATGGGCCATGGCTGCACGCGGGTCACCGATATTGCCGCCGAGCCCCAGCGACGCCACTGTCGGCTCCCGATCAGACGACATGCTCGACCCGAACCTCGGCGTAATCGAGAATACCGGCAATCGGCACGCTCGGCTTGCGCACTGTGATGGTCGCCTTTCGAATTAAAGGCGACCAGGCGCAGAGCGATCTGGCGATATCATTGGCCAGCGCCTCGATGAGATTGCGGCGGCTGCCGGTAACGATGGTTTCGACCATCTCGAAGACATGGCCGTAATGAACGGTCTTCGTCACGTCGTCGGTTTCCAGAGCCTCGTCGGCGTCCACGTCCAGAGCGACGTCCACGAAGAATCTCTGGCCGAGCGCGGCTTCCTCTTGGAGGGCGCCGTGCCGGGCATAGAATGCACAGTTCTTCAGGGTGATCGTGTAGGTCGCCATTGGTCTAGCCTCTGCTTTCCGCGGCATCCCGCCTTAAGTTTCCGGCCGCCAGCACCGCATCCGCGATCGCCAGCGCATCGCGGTTGGTGGGTATGTCATGAACACGGAAGATGGCCGCACCGGCAAGTCTGAGGACGACAGTGGTCGCTGCGGTGCCGACATCCCGCTCGGCAGCGCTGTCGCGCCCCGTAACGGCGCCGATGAACCGCTTGCGGGAGGTTCCGGCAAGCAGCGGGAAACCCATCCGGTGAAGTTCGGCGAATCGGGCCATCAGTTCCAGGTCGTCGTCCCGGTTCTTGGCAAAGCCGAAGCCCGGATCGAGAACGATGTTTCCCGGAGACAGCCCGGCCGTGCGGGCAATCTCCAGGGATCGCCCAAGAAAATGCAGTTGATCATCCACCAGATCCGCCTGCCGATCGTCGCGACCGCGGCCGGTATGCATGATGCAGACCCCCGCTCCCGTTTCCACGGCTACGGCTGCCATTTCCGCATCCCGCTGCAGACCATGGACGTCGTTGATGATGTGGGCGCCGGCGGCCATCGCCAGCCGGGCCGTCTGCGCCCGGTAGGTGTCGATCGAGATCAACGCCTCGGTTTCGTTCGACAGTCGCTCGATGACCGGCAGGACGCGGTCCTGTTCCTCCTGCGCCGAAACCTCGGCTGCACCCGGACGGGTCGATTCGCCGCCGATGTCGAGAATGGCGGCGCCATCGCTTACGCAGGCCAGCGCCTCGGCCACCGCCGCATCGACGCCCGCATAGCGGCCGCCATCTGAAAACGAGTCGGGTGTGATGTTGATGATCGCCATCAGGTGGCCCACCGGGCCGAGGTCCAGACTGCGCCCGCGGCCGACGGCCCAGGTTCTGTTGCGCTGCGATGTCACCGGCCCACCATCTTCCAAGCGATAACGCAAATGTGGATGTCTTCATGTTGCGCTTCGGCTGGCTATGCCCCAAGCTTCCATCAAGTTCAACGTCGCAGGCCATAGAATGTTTTTGATGCGCAGGGTCCACCGGCTCTTCGGTGCTGTTTTCCTTCTCTGCGTGATCCCGGCCCAGGCGTCAGCCGAGCCCGTCATCACCAAGACCTACTCCTATTTCAAGATCGGCGGGCGCGATGCGGACGACCTTGACCGGGAGCTGGACCGGCGCGGCCCGATGACCCGCAATACGGGCCACCGGCATCCGGGTGCCACCGAAATTAAGTTCGGCGGCGATGTCACCTATGTGGAAAAAGGCGGCCGTTGCTCGGTCGGCGGAACCCGCGTGACGCTGCGCACCCATATGATCCTGCCGCGGTGGAGCAATCGCAGCCGCGCCGCGGCCGATCTCGGCTTCATATGGGACACGCTGTCGATGGACATCAAGCGTCACGAGGAGCGGCATGCGGAGATTGCCCGCAACCATGCCCGCCAGCTCGAGCGGGCGCTCATGGCGCTGCGGCCGCAGAAAAGCTGCGAAGCCCTGGAGACGCTGGTGGCGGAGACGACCAAATCACTGCTGGAAGCACACGACCGGCAACAGGCGCGATTCGACCAGGTGGAAGCGGCCAATTTCGATGCGCGAATGATGCGGCTTTTGCAATATCGCATGGAGCGGGCCAGGAACTAGAGAGCCTCCAGGCTGGCGCGAGGCTTGCGCCCTCCCCTGTCAATCAGGGGTTATAAATCGCCATAGCCTAAAACATGAGTGTCAGATATAACTGGGCCACTGCTTCACGATCCCACCGGCCAGATGCCGGACGATCCAAAAGCTGAGAGTTTCAAGCGTGGTCATTGAGCGTCGTTCGGCTTAGCGCTCGGGTTATACGGCTTCACGCACCGCGAACACCAGTTCCTGTTCCCAGTCCTGCTTTCCGTTCCCTGTTTCTCCCGGCGCGTCCTGAAGGCCCCATGTGATCCTCCCTCGCATGCTGCTGATGCGCCCGCCTCGCCTCGCTGAACGCTTCTGCGCAGCGAGGCTTTTTTTTGGGAGAATCAGGCCTGGCGTTCCGGAACGTGCACGACCAGACCGTCGAGATCCTGCTTGATCTTGATCTGACAGGAGAGCCGCGAGGTCGGGCGGACTTCGAAGGCGAAGTCCAGCATGTCCTCTTCCATGGCTGCCGGCGGACCGACCCGGTCCTTCCAGGCATCGTCCACATAGACATGACAGGTGGCGCAGGCGCAGGCGCCACCACATTCGGCCTCAATGCCGGGCACGGAATTGCGGACGGCATTCTCCATGACGGTCGAGCCAGGATCAACGTCCAGTTCAAAGCGCGTGCCGTCAAAGGCAACGATGGTCAGGTTCGTCATAGTCAAGACATCCGGTTTTGGAGGTGGCGCCATTCAAGCGCGGTGTCTTCCGACAAAACACCCGTCCAGTCAACACGAGCGGGCGACGCGAGATGGTCTCCCGGCGCCCGCCATCACTGTTCAGCGGCAGAGCTTCAGGATGAAGTTCTGGGCTTCCACCACGGTGGCGCCGACGGCCGCCTGCAGTGCTGCATCGCTCGGATCGGCCTCCAGCCGTTCGGCGGCCGAAGCCACCTTGAAGGCGCCAACTGCGGCCGCGGCACCCTTCAGCCGATGGGCTGCGGCCAGAACCAAAGCCGGGTCCGCATCCGTGATCTCCTGCAATGACCGCCGTGCCTGGCGGGCAAACATGTGCAGGACCTCGTTCTCCAGGTCCTTGTCCCCCATGGTCTGGTGCGCCAGATGGACCAGATCGACCGGCCGTTCCTGGGAAGGACACGGCGCGCGAGCGGGCTCGGGGTAGAAGGCGATATTGGCCGCGGCCATTCAACATTTCCTTTTGTTATTTGGCTGTCCCGAATTTTGCGGGTGCGGGTGGTCTATCCCGTTAAATTCCGGCACAATCGGGGCTAGTTTCTCCAGTCATGGTTAATTTCAGCTAAGGTCTCGGGTTAACAGGCATTTCACCTGAGAACATGGTTTAATTCCTGTTAACAAAGCTCAAGCCTGGTTTGCCCGCAAGCGCCTCCTAATTGTGCCAATCGCGTGAATGTGCCACTACAATACGGTTAGAGTGTCCGGATCCCGCAACCCGGCGCTCTGGACGGAAGCGTGGTAAGCTTTCATTATCATCCGTTTGAAAGAACGACCGTCTGATCTGGAAATGAACAGGAGACACCGCCTCCATGATGGGAGGTCAGGGTTTCCCGACAGGCATCTGCCTCCGCCACGCGGCAGTGGTCGAGACAGGCAAGTCTGCCGATGTAACGAGGCGTAACCGCATGGCGAAGAACACGAGTAGCGAGTCGATCGACGAGACCGCTTTCCAGGCTCTGGAAGAGGCACTTAAAATCGACTTCGACGAGGATCAGCCTCGCGCCAAGCCCGCGCCTAGAGCGCCAGCGGCAGCCCGCGCCCCGGAAACCCCCAAGCAACGCTCGGCACCTCCCCGCCGTGAGGCCCCGCCGGAGCCCCAGCGTGCAGCCGCGGCCGAAACCGCAGCGCGCGCGCCAGCCTTCGAACCCGCCAACGACAGCGGCCGCCGCACGCCTGCAAATATTCTGCGCTCGCTTGAAGGCGGGTCGATGCGTTCGGCCCTGCGCAATGCCACCCTCGTTTCCGTCCTGTGGACGCTGGCAGGCGTGGGTCTTGGCCAGCTGATCTACGGCAGCGCGCTTTGGCAGACGACTTCGGTTGCCGGCATTCTCGCCGCACCGGGCGTGGTCGCACTGGCGGTCGGCATCATCGTTCCCATCCTGCTGTTCTTCGCCTTCGCCACGATGATGGCCCGCGCCCACGACCTCAAGAACGCGGCCCGCTCCATGGCGGAAGTGGCGCTGCGCCTGTCGGAGCCGGAAACCATTGCCTCCGAGCGGATCATGAGCGTCGGCCAGGCCGTTCGCCGCGAAGTCTCCGCCATGAACGAAGGGATCGAGCGCACCATCGCCCGTGCTTCCGAACTGGAGACCCTGGTTCATTCCGAAGTGAACGCGCTGGAGCGCAGCTACAGCGACAACGAGCTTCGCGTCCGCGGCCTCGTGCATGAACTGAGTGCCGAGCGTGACGCCATCGTCAACCACGCCGAGCGCATCCGCTCGTCGATCGTCGGCGCCCATGACCAGTTGAAGGAAGACCTGTCGCTTGCCACGGAGGAAATCTCCGTGCGTCTGGCCACCACAGGCCAGGCGCTGGCCTCGCTGATCGACACGCGCGCCGCAATCCTCATGGAAAAGACGGACGCCGCTGGCGAAGCGCTGAGCACGCTGCTGTCTGCAAAGACCGACAACCTCGTCCAGACGCTGAGCGCTTCGGGCATTGCTCTTGCCCACGAGTTCGACGATCGCCTGGACTCGATCTCCACCACCATGACCGAGCGCGGAAACACGCTGCTCAGCGAATTCGCGACCCGCGCCTCGACGCTTGATGCCAGCACCGAAAAGCTCAACGCGGCACTGGCCGACCGGACCCGGCAGCTCAACGAGACGCTGCTGGCGCGCACCCGCGAAATCACCGAGGGCCTGAACGGCAGCGAGCGCACCCTGGTGGGATCGCTCGACACGGTACTGGCCACACTCAACCGCTCGCTCAACGACAAGGGCGCGGCCTTCCGCCAGACCCTGCAGTCGGCTGCGGACGACGCCGTGATGGATCTCGACCTGCGCTCGGGTCTCTTTGAAGAACGACTGCAGGGAACCGTCGGCCAGCTCAGCACGACGTTCGACGAAGGCCTGTCGCAGTTCACCACCGCCTTTGACCAGCGCGCAGGCTCGCTCGACAGCAAGCTGATGGACAGCCTCGCCCGCATCAACGAAACCGTTGCCGGTGGCACGGAAGCGATGGAAGGCATTCTCAGCAGCAGCGTCGAGCACATCAGCAATGCGCTGACCGACCAGCAGCTGTCACTGGCGACAACGCTCGGGACCGGCCAGGACGTGCTGGACTCGATGCTCGAGAGCCGGTCGCGCGAATTCGCCGATGCGCTTGCTGCCCGCAGCTCGGAAATCCAGGTCAGCATCGGCAATGCGCACGAGAAGATCGATGCCGTGATGGCTGAACGTGGCAGCGCGCTTGCCTCGTCCCTGTCGGACACGCAGAACCGCTTTGAAGAAACGATCACCACGCGGACCGGCTCGATCATCGACGCCGTAACCGGCAGCCACGACCGCCTGGCGAGCCTGTTGGACGAGCGCACCGAGTCCATCGGTCAGCTGATGTCTGGTACGCCGGAGCGCCTCGCCGGCCTGTTCGACGAAAAGACGGATGCCCTGGCACAGACCCTGTCGCAGGGCGAGGAACGCCTGGGTGGCGAACTGGAACGCCGCGCTTCGCAGATGGAGACGGCACTTTCGGCCAACCAGGCACGGATGGCAGAAATCCTCGACGACAAGTCGATGGAGCTCGCAACCTCGCTTGCGCTGCATGAAGACCGCCTCAGCGGCGCTCTGGACGACAAGACGACAGCCCTGATCGGCGCGGTCTCGGATGCGGATCGCCGCATCGAGGAATCCTTCGCCCAGCGTGCCGAAGCGCTGCAGGCGTCGTTTGCCGATAACCAGCTTAACCTCGACATTTCGCTGGAAACCCGGACGGCCGAGCTTGCCCGCCTGCTGGAAGCCGGCGGTGCACGCCTTGAGGAAACCGTCGGCGGTGCCGCAGGTCGCGTCGAAGCGGCTCTCTCGGACGGCTCCTCGCGCCTCGACACCAGCCTCAACGACGGCCTGCAGCGCATGCAGGAAACGCTCGGGACCCGCCACGACCAGATGGCAGCGACGATCGGGATCGGCCATCAGCAGCTGGCGGATACGCTGGGCTCGGCCAACCAGGACATCGCTCTCACGCTCGGCACGGCAAGCCAAGAGCTTGCAGAAACGCTGGGCTCCGCCACGCAGCAGCTAACCGGCACGGTCGAAACGGCCAGCCGCGAGATTGCCAGCAGCGTCGGCACGGCGCATGTGCGCATCGGCGACACGCTGGAGACAGCCAACCGCGAGATCTCCGATACGCTGGGTTCCGGCTACGACCGCCTTCGCGCAGCGCTCGACGACCGCTCCAACGCGATCGCAACGACGCTTACGGACGCCCGCAACAACCTTGGCGAAATGCTGATGGACCAGGCGACCGTGATGGGCACGACCATCGCTGCCAGCGCCGGCATGCTGGAAATGTCGCTGGAGAGCCAGCAGGAAGCCATGCGCAATGTCATCGACAGCGCTGCCGAAACGCTTGAAACGCGGCTTCGCGACAATGTCGGCTCGATTGCCGGCCAGCTCGGCGAGGCCGCCCGCGACATCAGCCAGTCGGCTGACATGTTCTCGAGCCGGGTCGAGCAGACAGTGGGCGGTGTGTCGACGGCACTCGACAGCGCCGGCAACCGCATCGAGACCACGTTTGGCGGTCTGGAACACCGCATCCGCAACGAAGTCGGCAATGTGACGCAGCTTGTCGATACGGCGGGCGAGAACCTTGCCAACGCACTGGGCAACCGCACGGCCGAACTCGAGCGCATTACCAATGACGTCACCGAGCGTGCCTCGGCCGTTATCGGTGCACGGGCTGCCGACCTGGAGCGGGTTTCCGGCGAAGCCGCAGACCGCCTCGACCAGACACTTGCCGGCCGTGCTGCCGACCTGGAGCGGGTCTCCGGGGAAGCCGCAAATCGCCTCGACCAGACGCTGACAAGCCGGGCTGCCGACCTGGAGCGCGTCTCCAGCGAGGCCGCAGAACGCCTCGACCAGACACTTGCCGGCCGTGCTGCCGACCTGGAGCGCGTCTCCGGCGAAGCCGCAGAACGCCTCGACCAGACGCTCGCCAGCCGCGCTGCCGAGATGGAACGGGTTTCCGGCGACACGACCAGCCGCATCGACGGCGCGCTTGCCGCCCGTGCAGCCGACATCGAACGGGTCGGCCTCGAAGCGACTGACCGGATCGCCGACACGCTCGACAGCCGCACCGCGCGCATCGAAGAACGTCTCGGCACCATGGACCGGGCCCTCACCGTCGGCCTCGACAACGTCACCCGGACGATCGAAGGCAAGGCCGTCGGCCTCGCCTCCACGCTTCGCGAAGCCGTCAGCGCTGCCGCTCAGGGCATGGACAGCGAAGCCAGCCGTTCGGCTGAAGCGCTTGCCCGTGCCGGCGCCGACTTCACCCAGGAGCTGAGCGACCGCAACAGCGAGTTCACGCGCTCCATCGAGGAACGCTCCAACGAGATCGTCGGGCGCATTTCCGAAACGCAGAACCGTCTGGCGGGCCAGGCCGCAACCGTGGCGCAGGCCTTCTCGGAAGCCGGCAATTCGATCATCCACAAGGTGGCCGAAGCCGACGACCTGGTGAAGCGTCAGGTCAGTGCCATCAACGACGCGCTGAACGACGCCGAGAAGGCACTCGACACGCGCGGCAGCACTCTGCGCACCAGCCTTGCTGAAACTGCAGGCGAGCTGACGGTTGCACTCGACGGCGTCGACCGGGCCCTGGCTGCCCGCGGCGAAGCCATCCGCTCGGCCATCGACGGACGTGCCCGCGACCTCAACTCCATGCTGGCCAGCCGCTCAGCCGAACTGTCGCGCCTGCTCGACGAGAAGGCACGGCCGATGGTGGAAGAATATGCCGAAACCGGTCGCGTGGCTGCCGAACGGATCGGTGCTGCGGCCCAGGACGGCGCCGAGCGCCTCTCCGCCGCCGCCCAGGATACGAGTGACCGGATTCGTACCGAGAATGCTGCCCTCATCGACGCCATCTCGGCCCGCACCAACCAGACGCTGGCCGCCATCAGCCAGCGGACGGAAAATGCTGCCGGCACCATGCGTGCCGTCGAGCAGGGTCTTGCCGCCAATGTCAGCAGCCTGATCGACCGCTTGGAACTGAGCAACTCGGGCATTGCCGAACTCGTCCAGCAGGCGACCAGGGAGATCACCCAGGTCTCGGAACAGGCCACACGGCAGATCAACGAAGCCGACGACCGGCTGGATGCAACGGCCAACCGCTTTGCCCAGTCGGCAAGCTCGGCTGCCGATCTCGTGTCCGGCTCAAGCCGCCTGCTCGAGAACAACATCGACCGGCTGGTCAATGTCTCGGGACAGACGCTCAGCCAGGTCGGCGGTATCGTCGGCCGGTTCGAGGAGCACTCCAAGGTTCTCGGCCAGGCGTCGGAACTGCTGGGCGCCGCCCAGTCGAACCTTGCCAGCACGCTCGAGGAGCGCCAGAGCGCCCTTCGCACCCTGTCGGCCGGCCTCGTCAAGCGCTCGGAAGAAATTGAAGTCACGATGGCCAACCTCACGGCTCTCGTCGACGGCGCCTTCCAGCGCGCCGAAGAACGGTCGTCGCAGGTGGGCACGACACTGCGGGAAAGCCTGCATGCCTCGTTCGCCGATATCGGCCGCCGTCTGGGCGAAACCCAGCAGCGCGCCGAGCACACGGCGGAAGCCATGCGCGAAGCGATGCGTGATGCGGGCGACGAAACCACCCGCAGCATCGAAGCCACGCTTTCGGACGCAGAAAAGCGGGCTCGCGAACTGTCTGAGCGCATGCGCAACAGCCTGTCCAGCTCGCTCGGCGATGTGGAAAAGCTGTTCGGCGACGCGGCCAACCGGTCCGGTACCGCTGCCGACCAGCTGCGCGAAACGCTGCGGGATTCGGTCGAGGACGCCATCGGCCGGTTTGCCGGGGCAACCGACGAGATCCGCCGCTCCGCCCAGGATATCCGCCAGGAACTCGATGTGACGCGTACCGAACTGAAGCGCGGCGCCTTCGATCTTCCCGAGGAAGCCAAGGAAAGCGCTGCCGCCATGCGCCGTGCGGTTTCCGAGCAGATCAAGGCCCTGCAGGACATCTCCCAGCTGGTCGGCCGCTCTGCCCAGCAGCTTGAGATCGCCGAGCCTGTCGCACAGCGTCCGGCACCGCAGGCACCGGCCCCGCGTCCGGCTGCCCCCGTGGCCCAGGCCCCTGCTCCCGCTCCCGCGCCCCAGCCGGTGGCTGTACAGCCTGCAGCACCGGCACCCGTCGCACCGGCGGCCTTCCTGCAGGCAGCTCCTGCGCCACAGCTTACCGAGCGTCCGCAGCCGGCGCCTGCCGCGCCACGGGCCGATCCCTATGCAGCCAACTCGCTGCGTGGCACGCTGCCTCTCGACCGTCCCGCTGCCGCACCGGCCCGGGCAGCTGAGGCAGCACCCCGCAACGGCGAAGGTGGATGGATCAGCGACCTGCTGCGCGGCGCCTCCCGCGACGAGCCCAGCGAGACTGCAGCAGCACCCGCACGGCCGCAGCCGGCCCGCACAGCCGAGCCCGCACCGGCCCAGCGGCCTGCCGCAGACAACCGCAACCCGCGCCACATGGTGGAATCGCTCAATTCGCTCTCCGTGGATATCGCCCGCGCCATCGACCATGATGCCTCGGTCGACCTGTGGCGGCGCTATCAGCGCGGCGAGCGCGACGTCTTCACCCGTCGCCTCTACACGCTGAAGGGCCAGCAGACCTTCGACGAGATCAAGCGCAAGTACGAGCGCGAGCCGGAGTTCCGCACAGCCGTCGACCGCTATATCGCCGACTTCGAGAAGCTGCTGGCGGATGTTGCCCGCACGGATCGCGACAAGACGGTGACGCAGAGCTACCTCACCTCGGATACGGGCAAGGTCTACACCATGCTCGCCCATGCCGCCGGCCGCTTCGGCTGAACGGATCCAAGTCCAGGTTTTATATGAGAAAAGGCTCCGGTGAAGATCGGAGCCTTTTTCGTTTGCAGGCGCCGATCGACAATCAGGTTGGAACGCGGCACGTGTCCGGCTCCTCCGGACCGACGGTCAAGTCGGAGGTGATGCCCACCAAGCAGTTCAGGTCACAAAAGGCATGATGTCGATGCCGTCGCCCGGAAAGACGGTGAGGTGCGGATGGTCCAAGAACAGCCGTGCGGCTGAATCGGCGGTGTCCGCCTCGACCACGAGATAGCCGCATAATGGATTGGAGGCATCGGCCAGACCGCTCCTTGTCACCCGCGTCGTCTTGCCGACCATTCCGCCGCGATCGAGGATGACCGCAGCATTGCGTTCCTCCCATGCCGCCCACTGGGTGACACCCTCGGCATTGATGGCATCCTGCTGCGCTTCTGACAGGTTATAAAAAGCTTCGAAATCTTCGGGCTTCATGGTGTAGACGGCGAGAAATCTGGTCACCGAGCTTCCCTCCCTTAGCTGAGACGGGTGCCATTTTACATGATCCGTCTCATCCTCACGAGGCCGCTCCAAACATCCGTTAGAACGCCTGCCACGAGGGCTTTTCTTGCGGTCGGGAATCGTAATCTTCACGCAACGCCCGGAACTGATCGGAGTTTTCGACGACCCAGGTCCAGAGCGGGATCATGCGGATCAGCAATCCCATCCCGAGCTCAGTCAGCTCGTATTCCACGCGTGGTGGCATCTCCACGAGATCATGGCGGGTGACCAGCCCATCTCTCTCCAGCTGACGGAGCGTGCGTGTGAGCATCCTTTGGGTAACGCCGTGCATCCTGCGGCCGATCTCCGCATGGCGCAGCCGGCCATAGACACCGAGTGTATGGATGACACCCAACGACCAGCGGTTACCTGCGTGGGTCAAAACTTCGCGCCTTACCCCGTCCTCGTCCTCACGAAGACCGTCGCAGACGGCTTGAGAGTAGCTGAGGATTTCATCTCTCGTCAGTGTCCTGCCCTCCGGTATCACGCGTGTACCTTCTTACGACCGCTTTGGAGATATGCCACTTACCCCGTCACATCAACGATGAGATGAGGGAAGGATTTCCAAGTGAACTCTTCGCAAGCAGTCAAAACACAGTCGATCCTGGTTATCGGCGCCGGAGAACTCGGCATGCCGGTTCTCCGTAATCTGGCGCACAAAGCAAAGACCCATGACGGGACAACAGTCGGGGTTCTACTGCGGGCGGCGACCATCGACTCCATCGACCCGGTTAAAATGCGTGACGTCGCTGAAATTCGCGCCCTGGGGATCGAGATCGTCGCCGGCGATATCCTTGCCGCCTCCATCAGCGAGCTGGCCGCTATCTTTGCACCCTATGATACAGTGATCGGATGTGCCGGCTTTTCCGCCGGCCGAAACACGCCCATGAAACTCGCAAAAGCTGCGCTCGAAGCCAAGCTGAAGCGGTATTTTCCCTGGCAGTTTGGCGTTGATTTCGACGTCATCGGTCGCGGCAGCCCCCAGGACCTGTTCGACGCCCAGATTGATGTGCGCGAACTTCTGCGCGGCCAGGACAAAACGGACTGGGTCGTGATCTCCACTGGAATGTTCACCAGCTTTTTGTTCGAGCCAGTATTTAAGGTCGTCGATCTCGAAAAGAACGCGGTGAACGCCTTGGGCAGCCTTGACACGGAAGTGACGCTGACGACCCCTGATGATATCGGTGCCTTGACCGCAGAGGTGGTGTTTGCTCACCCTACGATCCGCAACGAGATCGTCTATCTTGCGGGTGACACCGTGACCTACGGCGAAGTTGCCGACAAGCTCAAGACCGTGCTTGGGCGTTCGTTTGCCAAACGAGAATGGTTAGTTCCCCAGCTCAAATCGGAACTTGCGCTGGATCCCGACAATCACATCAAGAAATATCGGGCGGTCTTTGCCGAAGGCAGGGGCGTAGCCTGGCCGAAGCGCGACAGCTTCAACGAGCGGAATGGCATCAAAGTCACGACCGCAGCCGAGTGGATTCGAGAGAACCTTCGCTTCTGACAGCGATGCGGGTCGGCGAAGTTGGCAACAGCGACGAACCCGCGTTCGTTCGGCCTTCTGAATGCCGCACCAGATCTTCGGCGATGTTTCGTCAACCGGTCCGCGGCTGGCTTCAGTCTTCGTCCGGTGCCGCGGAAAACTCCGACACGGCGAAATCGATCATGCTGCGAAGACGGGGCGCCATGCGCCGGTCACGATGGTAGAGGAGTGACATGGGCCGCTCACGCAGATGCCAATCCGGAAACAGTTGAACAAGGAGGCCGGCCTTGATGTCTGCCTCCAGGATCATGGCTGGTTGCATGATGACGCCAAGTCCGGCCCTTGCCGCCATGCGGACGGCCTGACCACTGTTGACGGTGATCGACATGCGCGGAGAGACCTCGATCTCCTCAATGCCATTGGCAAGTTTCCAGGGCGATCGCGAGGCGGGTGTAAAGCCGATGGCGTCGTGGTTGGCTAGGTCACCCGGGTGGCCGGGGTGACCATGCTGCTTCAGGTAATCGGGTGCTGCACAAATCATCATCCGATAGGGAGCCAGACGACGTGCAATCAGGCGGCTGTCCGGTAGCTCTCCGATCCGGAAGGCAATGTCGAAGCCCTCATCGACAATGTCGACGTTACGATCCGTCAAGGCAATATCCAGCGTCACCTGCGGCGCAAGCACGCGGTAGCGCTTCAATGCCGGGATCAGGACTTCTGCGCCAAACGTGACCGGTGCCGTAATCTTCAGTTGGCCACGGGGCTCCGACTGCTCTGCTTCGGCATCCTGATCCGCGACAGCCACACGCTCCAGGATGTCTCGGCACTGCTCGACATAGCTCCTGCCGGAATCCGTCAGGCTCTGGCGGCGCGTGGTCCTGTTCAGAAGACGCGTTCCAAGCCGCTCCTCTAATGCCGCTACATGCTGCCCCACCATCGCCGGCGATATGCCGAGCTTGACGGAGGCCGCACTCATCGAGCCCTCGTCGACCGTCGCGACGAAGACCTGCATGGAACGAAAGAGGCCCATTCGATGCCTTTGCTTTCAGATGAACCAAAGTTTTTCGTGATTATCTTTAATGGGTAGCGGAAATACACCCGTCGTGACGCTGCAGCAAGGAGCACGACATGACGCAGAACAGATTCACGGGAAAGACCATCTTCATCACGGGAGCCGGAACCGGTATGGGGCGGGCCGCGGCTCTTCGCCTTGTCGAAGAAGGCGGACAGGTTGTTCTCGTCGGACGTCGGCCTGACCCGATCAACAGGCTTCAATCCGAGATTGAAGCAGCCGGCGGAATGGCGATTGCGATCGCCTGTGACATTGCAGACGGTGACGCTGTCGCCTCAGCGGTCAAAACCACTCTTGAGCGGTTTGGAAGGCTGGATGCCCTGTTTGCCAATGCGGGGGTACTGGGCGACTTCAAGCCTCTTGCCGAAACATCGGCAGACGAACTTGATGCGCTGTTTGACACGAATGTGCGCGGCACGTTTCATACGATCAAGACGTGTCTGCCATTTTTGAAGAACGGCAGCATTCTCATCAATGCGTCCTGGACGGCGCATGCGGTCATGCCCGGCGCGGGAGCCTATGCCAGCACCAAGGGTGCTCTGCAGGCGATGATGCGGACACTCGCTGTCGAGCAGGGTCCTCACAACGTCCGCGTCAACGCCATCAATCCGGGTATTATCCTGACCCCGATGGCAGAGGATGTCATCGATCCCGTGTTTGCCAAACGCCTGGCCAACCACACCCCGCTTCGCCGCAATGGCAGATCGGAAGATATCGCGGGGACTGTGGCGTGGCTGCTGTCAGACGATGCAGCCTTCGTGACGGGACAAGAAATCACCGTGGATGGCGGTTTCACCTTGGGAGGCGTCCGCTTCTAGCGGACGTTCCCGTCTGCCAATCTTCGCAAGCAGTCATGGTCGCTCGGGCCAGTGCGGTCCGAGAAGGTCATTGCATGAGCCAGGACCGGAAAGCGGCGGGTGCCGAAGCACCCGTCGCCCGTTACATGGACTTCAGAGCCCAGTCGACCATCTCGGTACCGACCTTGGCAAAGGCCTTGTCCAGCGCTTCGATAAAGCGGCGGTTCTCGGTTCCGACGATCGGCACGCTCGCCCTGAAGACGGACTGGGCCTTCACGGTGCCGTTACGGTCGTTGAGAAGCTTGGCGGAGATTTCGACATTGGCAAAGCGGTTACCGTCGCTGGTGACCTCGAAATTGCGGATGTCCGTGACGATCTGGTAATCGATCGCCAGTCCCTGCCCGGGCTTGCCGACGCCGCCGAGCCTTTTGGTATTCTCGAAAGCCTCTACCAGTTTCGACTGCACGAGTTTTGGCAGGCGATCGCTCCAGCGCGAATTGGCGAGGTACTGAACCTCGGAGGCGGAGACGCGCACGACGACCTGCTCGCTGTCGAGCATTTTCACCGCTGTCGGTTCCGGCACGAGGATCTGCCGGTTGCGCGCCGACGGGCCGGCGCCCGAGGGCGTCAGCGACAGATCGAACGTGTCGTTATTGGCCTTGCTACCGCAGCCGCTCAGAAGAGCAGCCATCAGCGGCAATGCAACCATCCAGTTTCGGCGCATCATGCGCCCTGATCCAGACCTCATCAAACCCTGTACCCCCGCACTAGCGCCGTGCCCTGCCATTGTATTCCTTGACTGTTTCGCCGCCGAAGATCAGCCGCTGCGGATTCTGGTCGAAATTGTCGATCGCACTGTTGAGCGACTGCACCGTCTGGCGAGTGTCGGTCACGAGCGTCTGGATGTCCCTCAGGCCACCTGCAGAGAAACGCTGCAGGTTGTCGGCGATCGGGCCAACCCGTGAGTTGATATTGTCTGCCACGGTCTTGAAGGACTCCAGCGTGACGCGTGCCTGGGCAAACAGGCCCTGCGAATCGTCGCTGGAGACAAGGCCATCGACCTTGGCCAGAATGGTGTCGACGCGGTTGGAGGCCGTGTTGAGCTTGCTGGCGAGATCGCGGAAATCGCTGATCGCACCATTGATGTCATCCCGGCGGTGCGCCACGTCGTCCACGACGGTGCGAGCCGAATTCATCGTCTGGCGAACGTCTTCGGAGGCAGCCGCAATGTTGCGCAGCGCCGTGCGGATCTGGTCCGGGCTAGCTGCGGCCAGAAGTCCGTCCGCGCGTGTCAGAACGCTCTGGGCGGCCGTCCCCGACTGGGCGAAGCTTTGAGCAGCGCCGCGGACGTTGGCCACGACGTCTTCGAAGCTGTCGGACGCATTGGCCGCGTTGCGCGTCAGGCGTTCAGCGTTGGATACCACGGCGTTGACCTTTTCCGCATCCACGGCACGGACCAGCTGTTCGGCAGCGGCAAGCGTGGAATTGAGCGTGGTCGAGACGCGGTCGACGGCGGACGACAGCGTCGCCAGGCTGTTCAGGAACTTGTCGATATTGCCGGAATTGGCGCTGAGAGCCGCGGTGAAGACCTCGACGTTGCGAATGGTCTGCGTCAACGGCCCACGGGCGTCTCCCACGAAGCCCTGAATATCGCCGATCGCCTGGTTGGCGCGGTCCATGATCTTGTCGGCCGTCGCCAGCAGGTTGGTCACGCTCGACTGGTCGGCGATCAGGACTGCAGGACGGCCGGTGTCGATTGCCTTCTGGAGGATGTTTTCCTCACCCTTGGCGCCGCCGGACATTTCAATGTAGGCCGCACCGGTCAGGCCCTGCACTTCCAGAACCGCCTTGGTGGACTGGTAGACGGGTGCATCGGCGCGTACTTCGGTGAAGGCGATCGAGTAGCGCGGATCATCCGGATCGATGCTGAGACTGCGCACGGAGCCAACCGGAATGCCGTTGAAGCGCACAGCGGAGCCGACCGACAGGCCGTTGGCCGAGCCTGGAATGCGAATCGCAAGTTCGGCGGTCGGACCACCGCGGCCAGACTGAGCCATCCAGTAAACGAACCCGAAAGCGGCCGCGATCACAAGCAGGGTAAAGAAACCGACAAGGGCGTAATTGGCTTTGGTTTCCATAGGTTAGTCTACTTCTCTACTTGCTGGTCAGGGTGTTCATCGGTCACGACAGCACGGGCGCGCTTGCCGCGGAAATAGGCCTGGACCCATGGATCATCGAAGGCGAACATATCTTGCAGCGTTCCCTCAACCAATACCCGCTTCTGGCCAAGCACGGCAATACGGTCACATACGGAAAACAGGCTGTCGAGATCGTGGGTTACCATGTAGACGGTGAGGCCCAGGGTATCGCGCAACCGCGCTATCAGCGCGTCGAAATCGGCAGCGCCGATGGGGTCGAGACCCGACGTCGGTTCGTCCAGGAAGACGAGATCCGGATCCAGCGCCAGCGCCCGGGCCAGGGCCGCGCGCTTGATCATGCCGCCGGACAGTTCCGACGGATATTTGTCGGCCGCGTCTGGCGGAAGGCCCACCATGTCGAGCTTCAGATAGGCGAGCTCGTCCATCAGCGACTGCGGAAGATCCAGATATTCGCGCATGGGAAGCTGGATGTTTTCCTTGACGGTCAGCGCCGAGAACAACGCCCCGTGCTGGAAAAGCACGCCAAGCCGCGTGTCCAGCGCCACCCGCTGGTCGTCGTCGGCCTTCTGGTAGTCGACGCCAAGAATCTCGATCGTGCCGGATTTCTGCGGCAGAAGGCGCAGCACGGTGCGCATCAGAACGGACTTGCCCGTTCCCGACGCGCCGACGAATCCGAGGATCTCGCCGCGGTAAATGTCGAGGTTCAGCTTGTCCAGCACGAGGTTGTTGCCGAAGCCGACGGTGAGGTCCCGGACGGAGAGAACGACCTGGCGTTCCTTTTGCGGCTCGGGCTGTGGCTCCGGCTGCGTCCTCTGTGGCTCGTCCACTGTCATCTCCATCAGAAATCAATCGCCGAGTAGAAGACCGCGAAGAAGGCATCGAGCGCGATTACCGCGAAAATCGCCTTCACCACCGAGGCCGTGACGTGGGTACCGAGCGATTCGGCGCTGCCGCCGACCTTCATGCCTTCGACAGCCGCGACAATACCGATGACCAGAGCCATGAAGGGTGCCTTGATCATGCCGGCGGCGATCGAGGTGTGATCGACGGCTTCATGAAGGCGGGCCAGATAGGTCTCGAAGGTGATGCCCGAATAGGTCAAGGCAACGACCGCAGCACCGAAGAGTGCCGAGAAGTTGGCGATGATGGTGAGCAGCGGCAGGGCGACCGTCAAAGCAACCAGCCGCGGAAAGATCAGCACGCCGATGGGGTTGAGGCCGATCACGGTCAGCGCGTCGATCTCTTCGCGCATCTTCATCGAGCCGATTTCGGCGGTGATGGCGCTTCCGGTGCGGCCGGCGATCATGATCGCCGTCAAGAGGACGCCGATTTCGCGCAGCTGCAGGATGCCGACCAGGTCGACCACAAAGATCTCGGCCCCGAAGTTGCGCAGCTGGAAAGCGCCCTGCTGGGCGATGATGGCGCCGATCAGGAAGGACATGAGCACGATGATCGGCACCGCCCGCACGCCCATGCGGTCGATATGGGTGACCACGGAGGCCGGCGATACACCAGAGCCGCGGCCGAACTTGAGCTGAGCGCCGCGCACGGCGGAGCCGAGGATGTGCATGGCTGCGTAGAAATCACCGCCGAGGTCGACGACCGCGCGTCCCAGCGGGGTGAAGGCCTTCTCGAACAGCGGACGCTTGTCGGCACCATCATCCGGTGGCGCGGGCGCCGTTTCGGGCAGGATGCTGATGAGTTCGCGGATCGGGCCCTCGACGCCCGACAGAATGGTCTCGCGGCCCTGATGCTCCTTGGCGGTCATCATGCGGCGAACCAGCCAGGCGCCGGCCGTGTCGATACCCTCGACGCCTGCGAGGTCGAGCTCGACCCTGCCCTGCCCGCCAGCTTTCTCGAGCCGTTCGAATTCCTTGAGGGTCCCGCTGATCGAATGGTTGCGCCATTCCCCCGTCAGAACATAACGCTCACCACCGTCAGGCGCGTCCTCGGCTTTAATTTCGGCTGACTTGGTCGCCACGGGCACTTTCGCTTGCTTTGACAAGGGTGATTCTGTGACAGGTTGATCGCAGATCAGAGAGCCGCAATATAGAGATCTGGAATAGATTTACCACGAGGCCCCGCGCAAAACCCATGAGCCGTCACCTTCAAGCAACAATCGAGCAGTTTCCGATCGCCGGGGTCTTCACCATCTCGCGCGGATCGAAAACGCAAGCCGAGGTCGTGACCTGCACGATCACTCAGGATGGCCTTGCCGGCCGCGGCGAATGCGTGCCCTATCGTCGCTACGGCGAAAGCGTCGACGGCGTGCTGGCGCAGATCAATGATCTGGCCGCCCTTGTGCAGGAAGGCCTGTCACGCCTGGATTTGCAGCAGGCAATGAAGCCGGGGGCGGCGCGCAACGCCATCGACTGCGCGCTCTGGGACCTGGAGGCTAAGCTGACCAACGCCCGCGTGGCAGAGGTTCTCGGTGTCTCCGCGCTGCGCCCGCTCGTCACCGCCTTCACGCTGTCGCTGGGCGAGCCGGACGCCATGGCCGCCGAGGCCCGAAAGCACGCCGCACGACCGCTTCTCAAGATCAAGCTCGGCACGGACGACGACATGTCGCGCATGCAGGCCGTGCGGCAGGCGGCCCCTGCTGCGCGAATCATCGTCGATGCCAACGAGGGCTGGACCGAGGACAATCTGGAACGCCACATGGCGCAGGCGGAGGCGCTCGGCATCTCGCTGATCGAACAGCCGCTTCCGGCGGGACAAGATGCGGCCCTGTCACGCATCCGGCGGCTGGTGCCGGTCTGCGCCGACGAAAGCGTGCATGCGACGGCGGACCTTGCGAGCCTTCGCGACCGCTATGATGCGGTCAACATCAAGCTCGACAAGACCGGCGGGCTGACGGAAGCCCTTGCGATGAAGGCGGAGGCGCAGCGGCTGGGATTTGCAGTAATGGTCGGCTGCATGGTCGGCACTTCGCTTGCCATGGCACCGGCGGTCCTTCTGGCGCAGGATGCCGACTATGCGGATCTCGACGGGCCATTGCTGCTGGCCAGGGATCGCCCGCAAGGTCTGCACTACGAGGGCTCGCTGGTCTATCCGCCCGAGCCCACGCTCTGGGGCTAGAGGGGCCTTCTGCACATATCTTCAACTGCCTTGTGAGCAGACAGGCCGCCTCACGCAGCCTGCATCTTGCCTGATGTCATCGGGCCCGGCAGCAGGGTGATCTCGGCCGTCGCTGCGATGTGACCCCAGGTGATGAGCTCGAGCCTGCCGTCCTCATGCTCGGCGATCGCCGTGCAGCTTTCCACCCAGTCTCCGGTGTTGACGTAGTGGATCCCGTCGATGTCTTCCATCACCGCGTGATGGATATGGCCGCAAATGACGCCTTCGACATTGTTGCGGCGCGCCTCTTCGGCGACGATGCGCTGGAACTCGCCGATGAAATTGACCGCATGCTTGACCTGCAGCTTGGCCCATGCGGAAAACGACCAGTAGGGCATGCCGAGGCGCCGGCGCACGGCGGCAAGCACCACGTTAATGGCGATCGCCGCGTCATAGGCCCAGTCGCCGAGATAGGCGAGAAGCCGCGCATTGCGCACCACGACGTCGAACTGGTCGCCATGCAGGACCAGATACTTCTTGCCGTCGGCCATCTCATGGATGACTCGGTCCGCCACCTCGATGCCGCCGAAATGCGTGCCCGGGAAGGAGCGCAGGAATTCGTCGTGGTTGCCGGGGATGTAGACGATGCGGGTTCCCTTGCGGGCCTTGCGCAGCAGCTTCTGGACCACGTCGTTGCAGCCCTGCGGCCAGTACCAGCTGCGCTTCAAGCGCCAGCCGTCAATGATGTCGCCGACGAGGAAGATGGTGTCCGCCTCGTGGTAGCGCAGGAAATCGAGAAGATAATCCGTGCGCGCCGCTTTGGAGCCCAGATGGACGTCCGAGATGAACAGTGTCCTGAAATGCTTTGCCTGGACAGTATCGGTCACGGAAGTCTTCCTTTCGTCGCCGCGTGGTGATCATCCAAAATCAGACTCGTGTTTCAGGATGATGACACGAGGTCTTGAGGAGCGATCCGGCACGCCTGCGTGCGGGCAGCGGGGCCGCCCGATCGGCGCCACCGGCGACGGGACAAGTTGAGGGTGGACCCCCGGCCCAATTGTAGTATTGAGGGAGCCTCCCGGAACAGAACACCGAGCTTGAAATGACATCCATTCCGTCGCACCCCGCGCCCAGCACTCAGACCTCTGGCGATCTCGACGAACAGGCGCTGTTTTTCCACCGCTATCCGCGTCCCGGCAAGCTTGAGATCCAGGCGACAAAGCCGCTCGGCAACCAGCGCGACCTGGCACTTGCCTATTCGCCTGGCGTCGCGGCCCCCTGCCTTGCGATCCGCGACAATCCGGACATGGCCGCCGTCTATACGGCGCGCGCCAACCTGGTGGCGGTGATCTCCAACGGCTCGGCGGTGCTCGGCCTCGGCAATATCGGCCCGCTCGCATCCAAGCCGGTGATGGAGGGCAAGGCCGTCCTGTTCAAGAAATTTGCAGGCATCGACGTTTTCGACATCGAGATCGACGCCCCAGGCATCGAGGCCATGGTCTCCACGGTTGCGGCGCTGGAGCCGACCTTCGGCGGCATCAACCTTGAAGACATCAAGGCGCCCGAATGCTTCGAAGTGGAGCGGCGCCTGCGCGAGAAAATGAACATTCCGGTGTTCCACGACGACCAACACGGCACGGCCATCATCGTCGCGGCCGCGATCCTCAACGGGCTGGAGCTGGCCGGCAAGTCGATCGACAACGTCAAGATCGTCACCTCCGGTGCCGGTGCGGCGGCGCTCGCCTGCCTGCATCTCCTTGTCGCGCTCGGCGCGAAGAAGGAGAACATCTGGGTGCATGACATTGAGGGCCTGGTCTATGAGGGCCGCGTCGAACTGATGGACGAGTGGAAATCGCTTTATGCCCAGAAGAGCGACAACCGCGTGCTGGCCGACAATATCGGTGGCGCCGACGTCTTCCTCGGCCTCTCGGCGGCCGGCGTCCTGAAGCCGGAACTGCTGAAGCAGATGGCGCCCAGCCCGCTGATTATGGCGCTTGCCAATCCGACGCCGGAAGTCATGCCGGAGCTCGCACGCGCCGCACGGCCGGATGCGATGATCTGCACCGGCCGCTCGGACTTTCCGAACCAGGTCAACAACGTCCTCTGCTTCCCCTATATTTTTAGGGGTGCGCTCGACTGCGGCGCCCGTACCATCAACGAAGAAATGAAGATGGCGGCTGTGAAGGCGATCGCGGCACTGGCCCGGGAAGAGGTCTCGGACGTCGCCGCCCGCGCCTATTCCGGCGAAACGCCGGTGTTCGGGCCGAACTACCTCATCCCCTCGCCGTTCGATCCGCGGCTGATCCTGCGCATTGCGCCGGCCGTCGCGCTGGCAGCGGCCGAAAGCGGCGTGGCTGCCCGTCCGATCGAGGATTTCGAGGCCTATCTCGACCAGCTCAGCCGATTCGTCTGGCGTTCGGGCTTCGTCATGAAGCCGATCTTTGCTGCCGCCAAGGATGCCGAGAAGAACCGGGTGATCTTTGCCGAGGGCGAAGACGAGCGCGTGCTGCGCGCGGCCCAGGTGCTGCTCGAGGAAAAGACGGCAGTGCCGATCCTGATCGGGCGCCCTTCGGTCATCGAGGCGCGCCTCAAGCGTTTCGGTATCCGCATCCGTCCGGGC
Organism: Hyphomicrobiales bacterium; assembly: GCA_900472675.1. Lineage (GTDB taxonomy): Bacteria > Pseudomonadota > Alphaproteobacteria > Rhizobiales > Rhizobiaceae > Neorhizobium. Next base: position 63,881 of record UCJA01000009.1, on the reverse strand, counting down.
GTGGATTTCGAAGTGGTCAATCCCGAGGACGACCCGCGCTACCGCCAGTATGTGGATGACTATTTCGCGCTTGTCGGTCGCAAGGGCATCAACCCGGAAGCTGCGCGCACCATCGTGCGCACCAGCAACACGGTCATCGGCGCGCTGTCACTGAAGCGCGGCGAAGCCGATGCACTGATCTGCGGCGCTGAAGGGCGTTATGATCGCCATCTGCGCGACATCAACCAGATCATCGGGCGGCGTCCCGGCGTGTGCGCGCTGTCGGGCCTAAGCCTGCTGATCTCCCAGCGCGGCGCGGTGTTCTTTACGGATACCTTCGTGAACTACAATCCCACCGCCCAGGAGATCGCCGAGATTACCATCCTTGCGGCAGAAGAAGTACGCCGCTTCGGGATCGTGCCGAGGGCTGCCCTGATCTGCCACTCAAACTTCGGTTCGCGCGATTCGGAAAGCGCCTTCAAGATGCGGGAAGCCCTTGAGCTGGTGCGCCAGCGGGAACCCGATCTCGAGGTTGACGGCGAAATGCAGGCGGGCTCGGCACTGTCGGAAACGCTGCGCAAGCGCGCCATGCCGAACAGCTCGCTGACGGGCGAAGCCAACCTGCTGGTCTTCCCCAACCTCGACGCGGCGAATATCTCGCTTGGCATCACGCGGACGATGATGGACGCGCTGCATGTGGGGCCGATCCTTCTGGGTGCGGCCATGCCGGCCCATATCCTGTCGCCCTCGGTCACCTCGCGCGGTATCGTCAATCTGGCGGCGCTCGCCGTGGTCGAAGCCTCGCAGGCAACCGTCGCGCTGTAGTCACTTCAAAGCCACTGGCTCGTAAGGGTTCTTAACCTGCGCGGGTTAGTCTGGCGCGAAGGTCTGCAGAAGCGGGAGGAACAAGAGGTGCATCTTCGCCGGTTGCTTGCTGCCGTGCTGGTTCTCGTGCCCGAGGCGGCTGCCGCGCGCGATATCGCCGCCTGCGCGGACCTCTACCGCGAGCTCCGCAACGGGCCGGAGATCATCGGCAATTCCCGGGAAATGCGCCGCTATGCGCAGGAGCTCGGACAAAAGAACACCGACATCCGCAAGCTGCGCATCGAGATGCGCCGCGGCGGCTGTGGTGGTGGCAGCATCGTCACGCTGGGAGCAGGTCCGAACGGCGACTGCGACGCAATGCGGCAGGACCTCGACCGGCTGGAATCCGAACGCGATGCCCTGACCAGCGACCGCCGCAGCAGCCTCGATTTAGTGCGTTCGGGCGACGAGCGTGGTCCCATCCTGGCAGCCATCCGGGAAAACAACTGCATCCCTTCAGACCTCGAAGAGCAGGACCGCCTGGAACAGGAAGAGCGGCTGAAGGTGCAGGGTATCAGCATTCCAAGCGAAGAGCCCTATTCGGGGATCACCGACATGCGTGGCACGCTCAAGGCGCAAAGGCCGCAGCAGAAACAGGAAGCAGCCGTCGCCGGCCCGCCGCCCGTGCCGGACCGGCCCTACGACCCGAGCAAGAAGGTGCGCACCGTCGGTCCGACGTTCTTTCCTGAAGCGAGCATCGATCTGGCCAACCCGAAAAGCCAGGGAAGCCAGCCGCAGCAGTGATCAGCTGCCGCCCTGCCAGCCGTCTTCAAAGACCAGGTCCTCCAGAGCCAGGCGCTGCCTCCACCCTTTCACCGCAAGCTCCGGCTCGCTGTACAGCTCGTCCACATAGCCAAGGCAGAGCCAGGCGACGATCTCGATCCGCTCCGGAATACGGAGGATGGCGCGCACGTCGGCGTCCCTGAAGATGCTGACCCAGCCGACGCCAACGCCTTCCGCGCGGGCCGCGAGCCACAAGTTCTGGATGGCGCAGACCGTGGAATAGCTGTCCATGCGGGTATTGTGGGTGCGACCGAGCACGACGGGCCCTGCCCGTTGCGGATCGCAGGTGACGCAGACCGACAGTGGCGCCTTTCGGATGCCTTCGAGCTTCAGGCTGCGGTAGAGATCACGGCTCTCTTGCGGAAACATGGCTTCGGCTTCGTCATTGGCCCGGCTGAATGCCTGCCATGCCCGCTCCCGCAGCGCCGGATCGCGGACGAGGATGAAATTCCACGGCTGCATGAAGCCGACGGAGGGCGCGGCATGGGCAGCCCCCAACAGGCGCCTCACGAGGTCCTCGGGCAAGGGATCGGGCAGGAACTGGTCGCGCACGTCCCGACGGGTTTCGATCGCCTTGTAGACCGCCTCACGTTCCGGCTCGGTGAATGGCGCTACGGGCCGGAGTGCGGCAGCAACAGGATCAGCGTGCATCGTCTATCCCCAACAATGCTTGATGGCCGGACGGCATACGCCGCCGACCTCACACAACCTCGCCGCCGTCCATGCGGGTCAGTCCATGGCGCCAGGCCGGTCTTCTGACTTGGCGTCATCCGCAGGCTGCGCCTTCCCGGTTGCCCAGTGGCTTGATGCAGCAGCGTCGGCCTTACAGCGTTGGGCACGTTCCGGATCTTCCCCGGATTCCCGATTCTCCCGCTCTTCGCGGGCACCTGGCCGTCTATCCATGCACTATCGGGCAGCGCTCCCACAAGAGCGCAACTGCACTCGCTCCGGTTCACCGCTCCCGGAAGCGGTTGGTGATCGGGTAGCGGCGGTCGCGCCCGAAATACTTGCCGGTAATCTTGACGCCCGGCGCGGACTGGCGGCGCTTGTATTCGGCGAGATAGAGCAGATGCTCGATGCGGTGGATAGTCGCCAGGTCATGCCCGCGCGCGACGATGTCTGCACTCGCCATCTCCCGCTCCACCAGGCATTCGAGGATGTCATCCAGTACGGGATAGGGTGGCAGGGCATCCTGGTCCGTCTGGTTCGGTCGCAGTTCCGCCGAGGGTGCCTTGGTGAGGATATGGGCGGGGATGACCTCACCGCTTGGCCCCAGCGCGCCGACAGGAAGGTGCTGGTTGCGCCAGGCGGCCAGGGCGTAAACCTGCATCTTGTAGAGGTCCTTGATCGGGTTGAAGCCGCCGTTCATGTCGCCATAAAGGGTCGCGTAGCCCACCGACATTTCCGACTTGTTGCCGGTGGTAACGACCATGGCACCGAACCGGTTGGAGATGGCCATCAGGATCGTGCCGCGTGCCCGGCTCTGCAGGTTTTCTTCAGCGACGCCCTCTTCCGTGCCTTCGAACAGGTCTGCCAGCGCCGTGGAGAAGCCCTCCACGGGTGCAGCGATCGGCACCACGTCGTAGCGGCAGCCCAGTGCCCGGGCGCAGTCCGCCGCGTCTCTCAGCGACGCTTCCGAGGTATAGCGATAGGGTAGCATCACCGCGTGCACCCGCTCCGGCCCCAGAGCATCGACGGCAAGCGCAGCGCAGAGTGCCGAATCGATACCGCCCGACAGGCCGAGCACGACCGACTTGAAGCCGTTCTTTTCCACGTAGTCACGCAGTCCCAGAAGGCAGGCGCGGTAATCGGCTTCCTCCTTCTCGGGAATGGAAGCGATCTTGCACGCCTCGCAGTGCCAGCTGTCGCCGGTCCTCTTCCATTCCACGAGCGTGACCGCCGTCTCGAACTGCGGCATCTGGAAGGCCAGCGTCCGGTCGGCATTGAAGCCGAAGCTGGCGCCGTCGAAGACGATCTCGTCCTGGCCACCGACCTGTGCGGCATAGACCAGCGGCAGGCCCGTCTCGATCACCTGCCTCAGCACCACCTGATGGCGGATATCGAGCTTACCGCGGTAAAACGGCGAGCCGTTCGGGCAGAGGAGGATTTCGGCGCCGCTTTCGGCCAGCGTCTCGCAGATGTCGAGGTCGCCCCAGATATCCTCGCAGATCGGAATGCCGATCCGGACGCCCCGGAAGTTTGCCGGTCCCGGCATGGGTCCGGCAACGAAGACCCGCTTTTCATCGAACTCGCCATAGTTGGGGAGATCGACCTTGTCGCGGATGGCGACGATCTTTCCACCGTCCAGCACCGCGACCGAATTGTGCCGCCCGGTCTCGCCCTTTCGCGGAAAGCCGATGATGACGCCCGGTCCACCGTCGGCGGTCTCGGCGGCCAGATCCTCGACCGCCCTCTGGCAGGCGGTGAGGAAGGCCGGCTTCAGCACCAGGTCCTCTGGCTGGTAGCCGGAGATGAAGAGTTCGGTGAAGAGGACCAGATCGGCGCCCTGGCTCGCCGCCTCACGCCGCGCTGCGCGAGCAAGCGTCAGGTTGCCGGAGACGTCGCCCACCGTCGGATCCAGCTGGGCAATGGCAATGCGGAAGGTGTGGCTGATATCCTGGGTCATGTCACAGGTTTAACGCCCGAAACGCTCTGCAACAACGCAGAAGCAGAGAAAAGCCCGGGACACAGCGTCAGCTGTCGTCGCCCGGGTACCGACGCGCGCCGTCCTCAGGAATCTCGTAATAATCCCCCTTGTCTGCGCAGTAGATGTGCACGCCCATGCCCACGCCGAGCGGCTGATCGAAGGCTCCGGCAAGAATGGAGATGCTCTCAGCGCCGTCTGCCCGCCAGAACAGCGCGGAACCACAGGTGGAGCAGAAGCCGCGGCCTGCCGCGTCGCTTGCCCGGTACCAGCTCAGCTTCTCTTCTCCGCGGATCGTCAGGCGGTCTGCCGATGTGCTGGTGGCGGCATAGTAGAGGCCAGTCTGCCGCCGGCATTGGGAGCAGTGGCAGGCGGTGATCGGCCGCAGCGGCCCTTCTGTCTCAAAGCTGACCGCGCCGCAGAGGCAGTGTCCGGTATGGATCTGTTGCAATCGACGTCCTCCAGATGATCCAACCACTGTCTGCGACGGCGGGCGGGACGTCAAATCGATTTGCCTGATTGTAAAGTTCAACGATCCGAACACGAAAAAGGCCGACGTCTCCGCCGGCCTTTCCGTTCAAGATCAATCGCGCAGCTGTCAGCCGTTGACGACCATGCGCTTCTCGTCGCGGCCGCTCTTCATGCGCTCTGCCAGCAGGAAGGCCAGCTCGAGCGCCTGGTCAGCGTTGAGACGCGGATCGCAGTGGGTGTGGTAGCGGTCCTGCAGATCGCCAGCGCTTACGGCACGGGCACCACCGGTGCATTCGGTCACATCCTTGCCGGTCATCTCGATATGGATGCCGCCCGGATGCGTGCCTTCTGCACGGTGGATCTGGAAGAAGCTTTCCACTTCCGACAGGATCCGGTCGAACGGCCGGGTCTTGTAGTTGTTGAGCGTGATCGTGTTGCCATGCATGGGATCGCAGGACCACACAACCTTGCGGCCTTCCCGCTCTACGGCGCGGATCAGCTTGGGCAGGTGGTCGGCCACCTTGTCATAGCCGAAGCGGCAGATCAGCGTCAGGCGCCCAGCTTCATCTGCCGGGTTCAGCGCATCGATCAGCTTGATCAGCTCGTCCGGCTGCAGCGAGGGGCCGCATTTCAGACCGACCGGGTTCTTGATGCCGCGGAAATACTCCACATGCGCATGGTCGAGCTGGCGTGTGCGGTCGCCGATCCAGATCATGTGGCCGGAGGTCGCGTACCAGTCGCCGGTGGTGGAATCGACTCGGGTCAGCGCTTCTTCATAGCCCAGAAGCAGAGCTTCGTGGCTGGTGAAGAAATCGGTTTCGCGCAGGCTCGGGTTGTTGTCGGCAGAAATGCCGATCGCCTGCATGAAATCCATGGTTTCGCTGATGCGGTCGGCCAGCTTGCGGTAACGCTCACCCTGCGGGCTGTCCTTAACGAAGCCCAGCATCCACTTGTGGACGTTTTCGAGGTTCGCATAGCCACCCATGGCGAAGGCGCGCAGCAAGTTCAGCGTCGCCGCCGACTGGCGGTAGGCGTCGAGCTGGCGCTCCGGATTGGGCGTACGGGCAGCTTCAGTGAAGTCGATGCCGTTGACAATGTCGCCCCGGTAGCTCGGCAGCTCGATCGCGCCCTGCTTCTCGATGTTGGAAGAGCGTGGCTTTGCGAACTGGCCGGCGATGCGACCGACCTTGACGACCGGCAGCTGGGCACCAAAGGTCAGCACCACGGCCATCTGCAGGAAGGCGCGGAAGAAGTCGCGAATGTTGTCGGCGCCGTGTTCGGCGAAGCTTTCGGCGCAGTCACCGCCCTGGAGCAGGAAGGCATTGCCCTCAGCCACGCTGGCGAGATGCTTCTTCAGGCGACGCGCTTCACCGGCAAACACCAGCGGCGGAAAGGTTGCCAGCTGGGATTCCGTCGCTGCCAAAGCAGCCTTGTCCGGAAAATCCGGAACCTGCTGGATCGGTTTGTGCCGCCAACTGTTCGGGGTCCAATTCTGTGCCATCTCACTCACCTATACACCCGCGGCGGATTTGCCGGGGCACCGTCTTGCGGATTTGAGCCGGGCTTATAAACCTTAACGAAAGCCTTGCATAGACGCTTCGTCCACCGTTGCCGGAGGTGGTCGCGGCTCACCGAGCCGCCGCGGGCTTCGCCAGGTTTAACCTGATCTTTACGACGCTAATTAAGCGGCATTTCATGTCCTTACCCCATTCTGTGGCCAAGATAGCACGACATGTGGGGGCGCATATGCTTCGGTTCTGGAAGGACCGCAGGGGGAATTTCGGCGTGATGACCGCCTTGCTGATGGTGCCGCTATGCGGCGCGGCAGGGCTGGTGATCGATTTCAGCCGGGCGCTCTCGGTAAAGGTGCAGCTTGCCGGCGCGGCGACGCAGCGGCCGTGGGCGCGATTTCGGAAAAATCCAAGGCGCTTGCGCAGGCCATCTCGCTATCCGGCGATGGCACCATCACGCTCGATGCGGCCGAAGCCCGCAGCCTGTTCTTTGGCCAGCTTTCGGGCGATCTCGATGACGTGCCCGTCGATGCCGTGATCCAGATCACCAAGACCGCCGGCATCATCGCCTCCCGCGTGACCTACACCGCGACCGTGCCCACCACCGTCATGCGCGTGATGGGACAAAGCCAGATCGCGGTTTCGGATGTCGCAACGGCCCAGTACCAGACGCCGTCCTTCCTCGATTTCTACATGCTGCTGGACAACACGCCCTCGATGGGGGTGGGAGCCACGCCGTCGGATGTCTCCAAACTAAGGGCCGCGACGATCAACGGGCGCAACGGCGCCGACAAGGATTGCGCCTTTGCCTGCCACATCGTCTCGGAAGCCGGTGTCGAGGATACGGGCAGCTATTACTATCTGGCCAAGAAGATCGGAGCGACCATCCGCATCGACGTGGTCGCGGATGCCGTCTCTGCCCTCATGACCACCGCCAAGCAGACACAGACGGTGACCGGGCAGTTCCGCATGTCGGCCTATACCTTCGGCAAGACAGCCCTGGATGCCAGCCTCTATACCGTCGCGTCGCCGACCACCGACTTCGATTCGGTTGGCAAGGCGACGTCGAATATCGAGCTGATGAGCATCCCGAGCCACAATTACCCGAACAACCAGACCGACTACAACGCGGCGCTGACCGGGATCGGTACCAAGATCAAGGCGACCGGCGGCGGGACCAGCACCGCCGACCGCCAGGCGATCGTGTTCATGGTGGCCGACGGGGTCGGCGATGCGGCCCGCTCGGACTGCACCAAGAAGCTTGCCAGCGGCCCGCGCTGCATGGAGCCGCTGAACACGACCTATTGCGACACGCTGAAGGCCCGCGGCATCAAGATTGCCGTGCTCTACACGACCTATCTGCCGCTGCCGGAGAACAGCTTCTACAAAAGCTGGATCGCGCCATTCCAGGCCGAGATCCCCAACAAGATGAAGGCCTGCGCCAGCTCCGGCTATTACTTTGAGGTAAGCCCCACCCAGGGGATCGCCGACGCCATGAACGCGCTGTTCCAGAAGATCGTCAGCACGCCGCGCCTCACCGGCTGAGGCGTGCTGATCAGACGCGTTCGCCGTTTTTGACCCGGTAGCTCGGCGTGTACATGGTCACCAGTTCCTCCGACGCCGTCGGGTGAACTGCCATGGTCCGGTCGAAGACATCCTTGGTGGCGCCGGCCTTCAGCGCAATGCCGAGCAACTGCGCCATCTCGCCCGAATCATGGCCGAGCACATGCGCGCCCAGCACTTTGCGGCTTGCGGCATCCACCACCAGCTTCATGATGGTCTTCTCTGTGCGGCCGGTGAGCGTTGCCTTCATCGGCCGGAACTCGGCCCGGTAGATCTCCAGCTCAGGATAGCGGCCGGCCGCTTCCTCCTCGGAGAGACCGACCGTGCCGATCTCCGGCTGCGAGAAGACTGCGGTCGGGATCAGGTCGTAGTCCGGCGAGGTCGGGTTGTCCTTGTAGACCGTCTCGATGAAGCACATGGCTTCATGGATGGCGACCGGCGTCAGCTGCACCCGGTTGGTGACATCGCCCAGCGCATAGATGTTTTTAACGTTGGTGCGCGAGTTTTCGTCGACGACCACTGCACCCCGTTCGTCGGTCTCGACGCCGGCGGCATCGAGGCCCAGACCACCGGTGTTCGGATCCCGGCCGAGCGCCAGCATGACCGTATCGACGGCAAGCGTCGCGCCCTCCTTGGTCTTGGCAATCAGCCCGCCGGCCGGCGCCCGCGTGACCTCGTTGATGACATCGGTCAGGATGATGCGGATGCCCTTCTCCACCATGGCCTTGTGCAGGCCCTGGCGCATATCCTGGTCGAAGCGCGACAGGATTTCCACGCCGCGGTAGATCAGCGTGGTGTCAACGCCAAGGCCGTGGAAGATGTTGGCAAACTCGACCGCGATGTAGCCGCCGCCGGCGATCAGGATGGAGCGCGGCAGTTCGTCGAGATCGAAGGCTTCATTGGACGAGATGCAGAGGTCGTGACCCGGCAGCGCCGCATGGGGGTTCGGCGTGCCGCCCGTCGCGATGACGATCCGTTCCGCCGTCACCGTTTTGCCCGACTTCAGCAGCCTGACGGTATGAGCGTCGATCAGCTCCGCACGAGACGCCACAATCTCGGCGCCGCTGTTTTCCAGTCCACGGCGATAGAGGCCTTCCAAGCGGGCGATCTCGCGATCCTTGGCGGCAACCAACCGCTTCCAGTCGAAGCTGCTTTCGCCAACCTCCCAGCCATAGCCGACGGCATCCTCGAAATGTTCGGTGTACTGGGACGCGTAGACCAGCAGCTTCTTCGGCACGCATCCGCGGATGACGCAGGTCCCGCCAAAGCGGTATTCCTCGGCAATGCCGACGCGCTTGCCGAGCGATGCGGCGACGCGCGCCGCCCTCACACCGCCCGATCCGCCGCCGATGACAAAGAGGTCATAATCGTAGGCAGCCATGATGTTCTCCTTGGGACAGGCGGCGGGACGCGGTGCTCATATAGTCCCGGGGACAGACAAGCAAAAGCCCGGATCGCTCCGGGCTTTGCACAAATCGATCGAAAGCTCTGAAATCAGGGCTTTGGTGCTGGCGGGACCGAGAGCTTCAGCGGCGCTGCGGGCTGCTTTGCAGCAGCCGGCTTCTGAGCGGCGGGCTTGGCCGGAGCCGCTTCTGCCGGGGCCGCTTCGGCTGCCGGCGCCTGGACCGGGGTGGCATCGATGATGCCCTTCAGCTTATCGGTGCTCTGGTTGGTCAGATCGCGGGAAATGCCGTTCGCCCAGATCTGGGCGGCCTTACCGAGTTCACGCGTTACCAGCGGCTGGTTGGTCAGAAGCTTCTTGCCGGTCTCGGTGTTGAAGAAGGTCGAGATGGAGCGCAGTTCTTCGACCGTGAAGGTCTTTGCGTAGATCGTCGCGGCTTCCTTCTCCAGGTCGGCGCGGCGCGGCGCCAGCGCCAGCGCCTGGGCGTCTACGACCGAGGAGATCTGGTTCTGGAAGTTGGGCGATGCCTGGATGTACTGGCCCTTGAGACGCTCTGCCACGGACGGCAGGATGCTGTCGTAGAGGTCGGTCACCTTCAGCGAGGAGATGGCTTCCCGCGCGGCGGCAAGCTGTGCGTCGGTGACTTCCTGGGCGTTGGCCGACAGGGTCGTGGCGCCGGACACAAGCATAGCGAGAGCGGCTGCACGGCCGAATACCGCGAAATTGGTCATGGTGATCTGCTCCTAGTTTATTTCGCCTCTAACGTCCGCGCACCCGCCTCGCCGGCGATGATCGCTAAAGACGCCATATGAATGAAAAGCCCGTGTTCCACCACACCTGGGATGGAATTCAATTCGCCCGACAAAGCCTCTGCATCAGGAATACGGCCAAAAGATGCGTCGAAGATGTAGTGCCCGCCGTCGGTCATGAAGACGTCTTCGGCGCCTCGGCGCAGGGTCAGTTCGCCGCTGAGACCGAGCCTGGACGCCGCCTTTTCGATGGCGATGCGGGTGGCAATGTGACCGAAGGGATTGACCTCGATCGGAAGGGGGAAGGCGCCGAGCGTCTTTACCAGCTTGGTCTCGTCGGCGATCACCAGCATCCGGGCCGAGGCCGAGGCGACGATCTTTTCGCGCAGCAAGGCTCCGCCGCCGCCCTTGATCAGGGTCAGGTTGTCGTCAAGCTCGTCGGTGCCGTCGATGGCAAGGTCGAGTTCGGGAAGTTCGTCGAGCGACTTCAACGGAACGCCGAGTTCCACGCACAGACGTGCTGTGCGTTCCGAGGTCGGTACGCCCTGGATCTTCAGCCCGTCATGAACCCTCTCGGCCAGAAGACGCACGAACTCCTCCGCTGTCGAACCGGTGCCGATGCCGAGCCGCATTCCGTCCTCGACATGCGCCAGCGCTGCCTGCGCAGCTTTGACCTTCATTTCCCGGGCGTTCATGCGCCAGACGCTCCCCGTTGTTTCGCCGAGTGCTGTTTACACGCTGGTTTTCGCAAGCGGAAGTCCCCTCTCCCGGGTTTCGGAGCACCCTGCCCCGGAGAGACCAGTGCATTTGCAATTGAGGGACGACTTGCGTATTGCGGAGCGACTTTCCGACAGACCCTGCGAGGCATCCCTTGAGCAATCCCCCCTTGAGCAATCCCCTCGTCATCTTTGATCTCGACGGCACGCTGATCGACACCGCACCCGACCTGATCGACAGCCTGAACCACACCATCACCGCAGCCGGGCTTGAGCCGGTGACCTTCGACGATCTGACCCATCTGGTCGGCCAAGGGGTGCGAGTGATGATCCGGCGCGCCTTCGACCTGCGAAAGGTACCGCTCGACGACGAGACTTGGGACCAGCTGGCGCTGCGCTTCATGGATCACTACGCCTCGCAGATGCCGGGCAAGAGCCGCCCCTACCCCGGCGCGCTTGACTGCCTCGACCGGCTGGCGGCAGCCGGGTTCGGGCTTGCCGTCTGCACCAACAAACCGGAGGCGCTGGCACTGGTTCTGATGGAGAAACTCGGGCTTTCCGAGCGGTTCCTCGCCATCACCGGCGGCGATACATTTGAAGTGCGGAAGCCCGATGCACAGCACATCTTCGGAACCATCGACATGGCGCGCGGCGAGCCGGCGCGCAGCATCATGGTCGGCGACAGCGTGAACGACATCCTGGCCGCCCAGAACGCCGGGATCGCCTCGATCGCGGTGTCCTTCGGCTATTCGGACGTGCCGGTGGAAAGCCTTGGTCCGAGCCACGTGGTTGCGGGCTACGACGACCTTACTGCCGCTCTCGTCGAGCAGCTGCTGAGCCGCCGGTAACCTCGCAAAACGACAGAAGGCGGCCCGCAGGCCGCCTTCGTTCATTTAGGTCCGCACCTCCAAGCCTCAGATCTGGCTGGAGCGGCTCTTGCTGGTGGCTTCGAGCGCCTTTTCCGTCGCCCGGTCACGATCGTAGACATCGCCGAAGTATTCGACGCGTCCGTCCTTGTTCGGCCATGCGGTGAAATAGGCCACATAGACCGGGATCTTCACGGGCAGCTTGATTGCCGCGTTCTGGCCGGCTGCAATCTTTGCATCCACATCCTGCTGGGTCGTGCCGAGCACGGCCGCCGCCATCTTGCGCGGTTCCGCCAGTCGCACGCATCCGTGGCTGAGTGCCCGCATGTCGCGCTGGAAGAAGCTCTTCGAGGGCGTGTCATGCATGTAGATGGCGTGGGCGTTGGGGAACAGGATCTTCAGGTCGCCCAGCGCATTGTCGCTCGACGGCGGCTGGCGCACCGAGATGTTCTGTGTGGAGCCATACCAGTCGACACTGCTCGACGGCACGGCCCGACCGTTGACCGCGACCTCGTAGCCCATCCGATCGAGATAGGAGGGATCCTGGCGCAGGTGCGGCAGCATCTCGTTGACGATGATCGACTGCGGCACGCCCCAGTAGGGATTGACCTCGACGGTCTCGATCTCGTCCTGGAAGAAGAAGGTCTGGTGCGCCTTGGAACCCACGACGGCGCGCATGTTGAACTGCTCGACGCCATGCTCGTGGTAGTACACGGTGAAGGCCGGCTGGTTGATCAGCACGTAGCGCTGGCCGAGGTCGTCGGGCAACCAGCGGGCCTGTTCCATGGCAACGACCACCTTGCCAATCTTGTCCTCGGGACGATCGCCGACCATCTTGCGCACGGTCGCCGCGCCGATGACGCCATCCGGCTTCAGGCCGACTTCGCTCTGGAACGACTTGACGACTTCCACCAGTTCCGGCGTGTAGTCCGGCGTCTGGGCATAGGCGGCCAGCGTTTCGGCATGCTGGGTCTTCAGCGCCTCGGATCCGGAATGCTGGATGGCGGCGATGATGCCCGGCATGTCGGGGCTTGCAGCGCCTGGCTTCAGCAGCAGCTTTTCCGGCAGGTTGACGACGGGAGCCGCCGTATTGCCAGCCTCAGCCAGCAGACGGACCAGCTCAGCCTTGAGCGCCTGGAACTGCGGGCCACGCGGTGCGAGCCCGAGCAGGTAGGCGGTGGCATCCTGGCTCTTGACGGCCGGCAGGACCGCCGCAAGATCCACCGTCTTGCGCTTGAAATCGTGGTAGCCGGAGATGGCGTTCGGATCGAGCCTGCCGCGGACCATGTCCTGCGCAAACATCAGCACCTTGGCCGACAACGCCAGCTCGAACTGCATCAGCGCCTTCTCGTGATCGTTCTCGGGCGCTGCGGCCGTCGCAGGCGCGTCGTCGATGGAGGGCGCACCTTCCGTGGTGGCGGCGACATTGGTGGCGGAGGCGACTTCAGCCGCCGACTGTTCCTGCCTCGGCGCCGCAATGCTTGCCGTCGTCATGGCCGGTGCCGACAGGACATAGTCGGAGGGCTCCAGACCGAACTGGCTTGCCTCTTCCAACAGGATCATCACCGCGCGGGCCCGGTCGTTCACATCACCTGCGGAAACCCACAGGGGCTCGGCATTGGTGGCGTAGAAGGCTTCGAGTGCAGCTGCGATATCGGGCGTGGCAGAAACGCGCGCATTGGCCAGAAGCTGCGTGCCATCGGTCGCGGTCGCAGCGGCAAAACCGGTCGTCTTGACGACGCGGGATGCGGCGACCTTATAGGTCAAATACTGGGGACCGGCGACCTTCGGCAGCGGCTCCGGATCGGCAAGCGCCCTTTCGCTCGGCATGCGGGGGTTGACGACACCAGGAAGGGCCGTATCCGCCGTGCGCGGACGGCTGTTGCCGGGACCGCCGCGGATGAAATCCATCAGCGTGATTGCATGGGCCGGGACTGCCAGGCTGGCGGCAATGGAAATTCCGGACAGGAGGGCCAGCGCGAAGGAGGCCTTGTTCTTTTGTCTGTTTTGCAATGTCGTCCCCGTCACCTGTATCCGCACTCGTCTGCGGCCGAACTCTTACCACGCCATCTAGTCGATGACATGCATGATGCAAAGAAGCGCCTGCGAGGTCGCGAGGGACCCAAATTGGCGCACAGGTGCTTCGGTGCCGCCCGAACGTTAAGAAACTATTGGTTAAATTTTTACTGACAGGCGCGCTTGGTTAACATTTTCCTGCATTGACCAAGACGCAGATTTCTGGGCTTCGTGTTAAAAAGAGCACGGGCAGAGTGCCTGCAAACGCGCGGTCGGCGACTTGCGGAAGGGCCGCTTTCGTATAGTAATGCCGCCGCCGGCCCTCGCGGGCGTTCACGCCTTGTTGATCTCCTGCGGCCGGCACAGAGATGACGCGAACAGAGGCAGCGACCCATGGCAACCACCCGCACCGAATCCGATACATTTGGCCCGATCGAGGTGGCAAGCGACCGCTACTGGGGCGCCCAGGCCCAGCGCTCGCTCGGCAACTTCAAGATCGGCTGGGAAAAGCAGCCGCTTGCCGTGGTGCGGGCACTCGGGATCGTCAAGCAGGCTGCGGCGCGCGCCAACATGCAGCTCGCCGGGCTGGATGCCACGCTCGGCAAGGCCATCATCGATGCCGCCCAGGAGGTGATCGACGGCAAGCTCGACGATCATTTCCCTCTGGTCGTCTGGCAGACCGGATCGGGCACCCAGTCGAACATGAACGCCAATGAGGTGATCTCCAACCGGGCGATCGAGATGATGGGCGGCGTCATGGGCTCCAAGAAGCCCGTGCATCCCAACGACCACGTCAACATGAGCCAGTCGTCGAACGACACCTATCCGACGGCCATGCACATCGCCTGCGTGGAAACCATCGTGCGTGAGCTCATCCCCGCGCTCAAGCACCTGCACGAAGCGCTGGAAGCCAAGGTCCAGGCCTTTGCCCATATCATCAAAATCGGGCGCACCCATACGCAGGACGCCACCCCGCTGACGCTCGGACAGGAATTCTCCGGTTATGCCGCGCAGGTGGCCTCGGCCATCGCCAACATCGAGCTCACCCTGCCCGCTCTGTCGAAGCTTGCCCAGGGCGGCACGGCCGTCGGAACCGGGCTCAACGCACCGATCGGCTTTGCGGAGAAGGTGGCTGAGGAAATCTCCACGATCACCGGCCTGCCCTTCGTGACGGCGCCAAACAAGTTCGAGGCGCTCGCCTCGCACGACTCCATGGTGTTTGCGCATGGTGCGATCAACGCCGCGGCGACTGCCCTGTTCAAGATCGCCAACGACATCCGCTTCCTGGGCTCCGGCCCACGCGCCGGACTTGGCGAACTGTCGCTGCCGGAAAACGAGCCGGGCTCCTCGATCATGCCGGGCAAGGTCAACCCGACCCAGTCGGAGGCGCTTACCCAGGTCTGCGCGCATATCTTCGGCAACAATGCCGCCCTCACCTTCGCCGGAAGCCAGGGCCATTTCGAGCTCAACGTCTACAACCCGATGATGGCCTACAACTTCCTGCAGTCGGTGCAGCTGCTCGGCGATGCCGCCGTGTCCTTTACCGACAATTGCGTGGTCGGCATCGAGGCGCGCGAGGACAATATCCGCAAGGGCGTGGAAAACTCGCTGATGCTGGTCACGGCCCTGAACGGCAAGCTCGGCTACGACATCTGCGCCAAGATTGCCAAGACCGCTCACAAGAACGGGACCACGCTGCGCGAAGAAGCCGTCGGTGGCGGTTACCTGAGCAACGAGGAATTCGACCAGTATGTCCGGCCTGAAAACATGATCGGGCCGAAGTAAGTTGCGCATTACACATGCCAACACAGAAGGCCTGGGCGGTCCCGGGCCTTCATTTTTACCACATCTGCTGCACTTTTAAATTTCAGCCGCGCATTTGCCTGACGTTCAGCAATACGGTTGTCATGACTAAGTATCTCTGCTTACGCAGTTTTTACGCTCTGCAACTGACAACTTACGTCTCAGAGTTGAAAAACGGCCATTTGACCCCTTAATTCTTTTCCAATATTTTTGATATACTGCATGGATTTGAATAAACTTGACGGAACCTGTTGGGGAATTTGTCGATGACGACGGCAATGGCGCCGAAGACGCAGTCTGGCGATATCATAGGGCAGATTATCTACGCCGTCCGCTCCATGGGTGTCGCACCGATTCCGCGTAACTATCAGCTGTTCTACGAAGCCTATATCGGCTCCAACCCGGAACTGATCCGCGATCTCGCCGCACTCGGCAGCCGCACGACCCAGGAAGAGCTCGACGCCATTTCGTCGCGCTACATTGCGACCGGGCAGAGTGCGGTGATCGAAAGGGCGCATGATCGGCTGGCCACCGAACTCGACGCGCTGCTGAAGCTGCTGCGTCAGGAACAGGCGTCGCTCGAAAGCTACAACCGGCTGCTGGGGGAAACTGCCAGCCGGATCAATTCCAAGAGCAACTTCTCCTCCGAACTCATCCGCAATGCCATCACGCTTTTGACGGAAGCGACCGGCGACACCATGGCGCATGGGGAGAAGACCGTCGGAACCATGACGGAGCGGTCCCACGAGATGGACCAGGTCCGCAAGGAGCTGGATGAGTACAAGCGCATCGCAAACACCGACTCGCTGACCCGCCTTTCCAACCGGCGCGCCTTCGACGAGAAGCTGGCCGCGATCTTCGACGATCAGGCTGCCCTGCCGGTGACTGGGCTCGTCCTGGCCGACATCGACAATTTCAAGAAGATCAACGACAGCTATGGCCACCCGGTCGGCGACAAGATTCTCGCCACCGTCGCCTCGGTGATCCGGTCCAACGTCCGCAAGGAAGTCTTCGTTGCCCGTACAGGCGGCGAGGAGTTCGCGATCGTCGTCGAGGGCAATACCCCGGACGAAGTGATGATCATCTGCGAGCGGGTCCGACGGGCGCTGGAGACGCGCGCCTTCCGCAACTCGCGCACGGGCATCAACTACGGCCCGGTGACGATCTCGCTCGGTTTTGCGATGGCCAGCCATGCCGGCGATCCTGGCGAACTCTATGCCAAGGCCGACAGCGCGCTCTACCACGCCAAGAACAACGGCCGTAACCGTACCGTGTGCTACGAGGACAGCATGAAGCGCGATTACGTGACCAAGAGCTGGCTGATCTACAAGAAGTAGCGGTTGGCCGGGTGACCGGCTTTCACCACATGGTTTTGGCGGCCCGATCCGACCAGTCGCGGTCGTAGGTTTCGCTGTCGAAATCCGCCTTTGCCGCCTTCAGCAAGGTGCCGGGCGTGGGCAGGCTGGCCGTATCCACCATATGCGCCGGGTTCCAGAGCTGCGAGCGGATCAGCGCACGGGCACACTGGAAATAGACCTCTTGCGTCGTCACCACAGTCACGCTGCGTGGATGGCGGCCGTCCATCTCAAAACTTTCAAGAAGCGCCTGATCGACGGAGACAACGGCGCGGCCATTGACCCGCATTGTCGTGTTGGAGCCCGGCACGAGAAACATTAGCGCGACCCGGGGATCGCGGACGATGTTCATCAGGGAATCCACCCGGTTGTTGCCGCGCCAGTCCGGCAGAAGCAGCGTGCGGTCGTCCTTGATCCGCACGACACCTGCGAGATCGCCGCGCGGCGAGCAGTCGAGACCTTCAGGGCCGACCGTCGACAGCGCCACGAAGGGTGCCGCCTCGATCATTTGCCGATACTCGGGCGTCAGCCCGCTCGTGACCTTGACCAGCGAGGCCTCACTGACCCCGTCATAGATGGCTTTCAACTGCTCGACTGTGGTGATGATCGTCATGTGGTGTTCCCCGTATGCGCCCTGGCACCGCCTAGGGCGGCGATGCGACAGGAGTATGACAGGCAGCAAGGATCGGAACCAGGATGCTCCTAGCGCCTCGGTCCGGCGGGATCTCGGCTGAGGCCCTTGTCGGCGAGTTCCCGCTCGTAAGCGGCAAACAGGTCGCTGCCCGTCTCGCCCAGTTCACGCAGGTAGACCCAGGTGAAGATGCCACTGTCGTGCCCGTCGTCGAAGCCGATGCGGATGGCGTAGTTGCCGGTTGGCGTGACGGTGGCAATGCCGACCTCGCGTTTGCCGGGCACCGTCACCTTCTGGCCCGGCCCATGCCCCTGGACCTCGGCGGAGGGCGACAGGACGCGCATGGTTTCGGCTGGAATGGAATACTGCGCTGCGTCGTTGAAGGTGACGGCGAGGCTGCGCCGGTCCTTCGACACCCGCAATTCCGTCGGCCAGAGTTCGCTCATGCGCAGATCTCCCTTCGTCGGCCTGATCCTTCGATCGGGCCCTGATGCAGGCGAGGATTAGGATCTGACGCCGTGAGGAGCAAGCACTTTGTCCCTGAGGCACCGGTGCCTCACCGCCTGCCCCTTGACGGTTGGCGGCGAAAGACCCATTTTTCCTGTCTCAGGGAGACGCGCGTGAACAGTTTTGCAGGACCGATCGGCGGCGCGACGCCGCTTACTTCAGACAAGGCGCCGATGATCGACCCGTTCGGTCGCGCCGTCACCTATCTGCGCGTTTCGGTCACGGATCGCTGCGACTTCCGCTGCACCTATTGCATGGCGGAAAACATGACCTTCCTGCCGAAGAAGGATCTGCTGACGCTCGAGGAGCTCGAGCGGCTCTGTTCCGCCTTCATCGACAAGGGCGTGCGCAAGATCCGTCTGACGGGCGGCGAGCCGCTGGTGCGCAAGAACATCATGTACCTCATCACGGCGCTGGGCGCCAAGGTGAAGGCCGGCCTGCTGGACGAGCTGACGCTGACCACCAACGGGTCGCAGCTGACCCGCTATGCAAACGACTTGTATGAAGCGGGCGTGCGCCGCATCAACGTGTCGCTCGACACGCTCGACCCCCAGAAGTTCAAGGAGATCACCCGGTGGGGTGATCTTGCGAAAGTCATGGAGGGCATCGAGGCCGCGCAGAAGGCAGGTCTCAAGATCAAGCTGAATGCGGTGGCGCTCAAGGGTTTCAACGACCTCGAAATCCCCGAAATGATGAAGTTTGCCCATGCCCGTGGCATGGAGCTGACCGTCATCGAGACCATGCCGATGGGCGAGATTGACGAAGACCGGACGGACCAGTACCTGCCGCTCTCGCAGGTCCGTGCGGATCTCGAAAAGCAGTTCACCCTGATCGACATCCCCTACAAGACGGGCGGCCCAGCACGCTACGTGGAGATCAAGGAAACCGGCGGACGCATGGGCTTCATCACGCCCATGACGCATAACTTCTGCGAGAGCTGCAACCGGGTCCGCCTCACCTGCACCGGCACGCTCTATATGTGCCTTGGCCAGAACGACGCCGCGGACCTGCGTACAGCACTTCGGGCATCGGACGATGACGCCTACCTCTCTTCGGCGATCGACGAGGCCATCGGCCGCAAGCCCAAGGGTCATGATTTCATCATCGACCGTGAGCACAACAGGCCGGCCGTTGCCCGGCACATGAGCGTCACCGGCGGCTGACAGATCCCACACCCGAAATGCAGAAAGCCGCGGCATGACCGCGGCTTTCTTGTATTCACGGCTCGGTCGGATCGCGAGGATCAGGCGGCGTAGCCGCGGCGGGCCACCGGCGCGGCGGCGCGAGCAGAGGGTGCCTGCCCCGTCTTGAAGCGCTCGATCTTGTCCGACAGCATTTCGACCCGGTGGCGAAGCCCGTGGATCTCGGCGTTGTTTTCCTCGACCATGGCTGCGTTGCGCTGGGTGATGAGTTCCACCTCATTCACGGCCTTGGTGACTTCGTTGATGCCGGTGGACTGTTCGCCAGTGGCTGCCGAGATGTCGGAGACCAGTTTGCGGACGTCCGAGACGTGGGCGATGATCTGGCCCAGCGCCTGCCCGGTTTCCTCGACCAGATGGACGCCATTGCTGACCTGAGAGGAACTGGCGGCGATCAGGCCCTTGATCTCGCGGGCAGCGGCGGCGCAGCGTTGCGCGAGTTCGCGGACTTCCTGG
The DNA here is from genome assembly GCA_900472675.1 of Hyphomicrobiales bacterium. GTDB lineage: Bacteria > Pseudomonadota > Alphaproteobacteria > Rhizobiales > Rhizobiaceae > Neorhizobium. Next base: position 44,366 of record UCJA01000009.1, on the reverse strand, counting down.
GCGACCACCGCAAAGCCGCGGCCGGCTTCGCCGGCACGAGCGGCCTCGACGCCGGCATTCAGCGCCAGGAGGTTGGTCTGGAAGGCGATCTCATCGATGACGCTGATGATCGACGAAATCTTTTCGGAGGAGCGGCTGATCTCGGCCATGGCGCCCACGGCGCGGGCAACCACATCGCCGGAGCGAACGGCAAAGGCCTCGGTCTCGTTGACGGAAATGGAGGTCTGCCGTGCTCCTTCGGCGGTTTCGCGTACGATTTCGCTTAGGTGCCGCAGGGCGCGCGAGCTCTGTTCGAGGGCTGCAGCCTGCTGTTCGGTGCGGCGCGCCAGATCATCGGCGGAGGATGCGAGGTTGCCGGTGCCGCCTTCGATATCCGTCGCCACCGAGCGCACGTCGGCCAGCGTGATTCTGAGCGCTTCGATCGCCTGGTTGTAGGTCCGGGCCATGTCGACGAAATCGGCTGGCAGGTTCTCGTCCATGGTGCGCTCGAGATCGCCTTCGGCGAGCTTTGCCAGCACCTCGTTCAGCGCCGTCAGTGCCAGCCGCTGCTCCGCCGCGACATGGGCACGTTCGGTGGCGCGGCGGTCAGCCTCGGCTGCGGAGAGCTCGCGCGCCGAAGTCGCTTCCTGCTCCAGCCGGATGTTCTCGATCGCGGCATCGCGGAAGACGCTGACCGAGCGAACCATGTCGCCGATTTCGTCGGCCCGTTCGCGCCCCTCGATGCGGACGTCCAGATCGCCATCGGCCAGCCGCTTCATGACCTCAGTCACGCGACGCAGCGGGCCCCGCAGCGTTTCAACCAGCATAATGCCGCCGGCGATGGCAAGCAGCGTGCCGAACACCATGGCGATTACCGAGACATTCGCCGACCGTTCGCTGTCCTGCTTGCCCACTTCCTGGGCCTGGGCCACGAAGGTTTTCAGCCCTGCCATGCCGGCTGTCAGGGTCTCCGTGGTGCTTGCACGGGCGCCGCTCCAGGCGGTGCCGATGGCAAGCGTCTGGGTGGTACGGTCAACCAGGCTGTCGAGCAGCTTGCCGAGCGTGGGGCCGAAATCGCGCGTTGCGGCATTGGTGGTGTTGAGCTGGGATACCTTGTTGCTGGCGGCCCTGAGGCTGCCGATGTCGTTCATGACGATCGAGCGGGTATCGCCAGTCGGATTGCCGAGGAAGCGTTCCGCGTTAAGCTGGAGCGAATTGGCGACCTGCAGCGACATCTCGATCTGGGAAAGGAGGTCGCGCAGGTTGCTGACCTCGCCTTCCAGCTGCACGAAACGTTCTGCCGCATCGCTCGACTTGCGGGCAACATCGGCGGTGAGGTCGCCCTGCGGCTTCATGAAGGTGCTGGCGGCAACGCGCAGGGCCTGCGCCTTGTCGGCCACAGCTGCATCGCCTGCAGTGGTGGCGAGGAAGGCCTCGGTCGCCTGAATGATCGGCTGCATGGCCTTGTGGCCCTCCGAGGAGAGCATGCTGTCGATCTTGTCGAACTCGGCCTTCAGCGGTTCGCCGTAGAGCGTGCCAGCCTTGATGACCGCATCGTCGGTCTCTGCCCCGCGGATCGCATTGCGCAGGTTGTCCAGCCGCTTGGCCACAGACTTGTAGGCGAAGGCCTCGAACAGCAGCTTCTTGGCAAAGCGCTCCTTGCCGTCGAACTGGCGCTGGATCACGGTCACCTGCTTGTCCACACCGGTCGAGGTGCCGCGGATACCGTCGAGCAGGGCGACAATCTCAGCGGTGTTCTGCCGGCGCGACTGCTCGATCGCCCAGAGGCCGTCGGTTGCGGTATTGAGCTTGCCGGACAGGTCTGCGACCACGGCCAGACGCTCGCGGTCGCCGTCCGTCACCAGCAGCGCCTCGAGACGGCCGACGCCCTTGTCCTGCGCATCAATGCTCTGGCGCAGGGCAGCCAGGGTCGCGTCATCCGGCTTTTCGGTGAAATGCTGAAGCGATGCCTGCAGGGTCTCGAAGTCGCCGATGTTTTCGATCGTGGCGCGGGTCACGGTCATGTGGCCGTTCAGCGTGTTGGCAGTGAAGTAGCCGGCAAGGCCGATGCCGGCAATCAGCAGCACCAGGGGAACGACGAACAGGAGGACCTTGGTGACGATCTTCCGGCCTTGCAGCATGCGATCGATAAAAGACATGAAATTCCCCAGCGCAGAACATGAGCCTTTTTCGCGCAGCGGCATCCGCGAAAGTCATGGCCAAGCTTCCAGCGTCATGCGGGAATATTTCGCTCCACAGTCATCACTTTGGGTTGAGCAAGCGTTAAGGCCAAAGGCTACGAATTGGAATAGAGCGTGTTTTTGCTGCAATTTCTGCCTGCATTTCCGAAGACAGGCGGACGCTCTTTAGGAATGGGCTGGCCGGGGATGCGCCTCTGCTCTAAGTGAGCCGCTTCGGGAGGAATCACCATGGCATTGTCGGACAATTCTCGCGGCGCGATGCTGATGTCGCTGGCCATGGCATCATTTGCCTGCAACGACGCCATCGTGAAGTCGATGACCTCGGAATTGACGATTGCGCAGATCATGGCGGCGCGCGGCCTGATGACGACCTGCCTGGTCTTCCTCGTGGCGCGTCGGATGGGCGCCGATCTATCCTGGCAGACCTTGAAGAACCGCTATGTGCTGCTGCGCATCCTGTTCGAACTCGGCGCCACGCTGACCTTCTTTTCGGCTTTGTCGCGCATCGAATTCGCCACGGCATCGTCGATCATGCAATCGCTGCCGCTCGCCGTCACGCTCGGTGCCGCGCTGTTCTTCCGCGAGCCGGTCGGCTGGCGCCGTTGGGCAGCGATCGTGACGGGTTTCCTCGGCGTGCTGCTGGTGATCCGCCCCGGCCCGGAAGGCTTTGCGCCGGCCGCCCTGTTTGCCGTCGCCGCAGTGTTCTTTACCGCCAGCCGCGACCTTGCGACACGCCGGGTCAGCGCGCATATCCCATCGCTTACCATCACGCTCTATACCGCCGGCGCCAATGCGCTGCTCGGTGCCCTGCTGATCGTGCCCATGGGCGGCTGGCAGCCGGTCAGCATGGTGACCTTCGGCCAGCTTGCCGCGACGGCGGTGCTGGTGTTTGCCGGCTACCAGGCGGTGATCATGGCGATGCGCGGCGGAGAGATCTCCTTTGTGGCTCCCTTCCGCTACACCAGCCTGATATGGGCCTTGATGATCGGCATGTTCGTGTTTGGCGAGACGCTGACCGCCAGCATGCTGTGCGGGGCTGCGATCATCATCGCTTCGGGCCTCTATACCTTCGTGCGCGAAAACAAGAGGCGTCGGATTCTGGCCGAGACGGCCGGCATGGTGCTGGCGGCAAAGACCGCCGCCAATGCGGATACGACGACCGCGAGTGCCGGCAGCGCCCCGCGCGAGGCCAGCTGATGACACAACGGACTACAGCAATCTCTCCGCAACGCCCCCTACCCGGCCTCATCCTGGCGGGTGGGCGCTCGAGCCGGATGGGCGCGGACAAGGCGCATCTCTCGCTTGGGGATCGCAGCGTTCTCGGGCATTTGGTGCACCGCCTCTCTGCCCAAGTGCAGCCGCTGCTTCTCAACGCTCCCACCGATTTTGCCGAGACCTTCGGGCTGCGGCTCATCCCGGATACGCTGTCCGGACAGGCAGGGCCGCTCGCCGGCATCCTTGCGGGCATGAGGGCCGTGGCCGCAGATGGATCGCCCCACCTCCTCAGCGCCCCCTGCGATAGCCCCTTCCTGCCGATCGACCTTGCGTCGCGGCTGCAAGAGGCACAGGAGGATCCTGAGCAGATCGTTATTGCCTCCTCGCAGGCTCGCATGCATCCGGTGTTCGGGATCTGGCCGGTGTCGCTCGCGGACGATCTGGAGGCCTGGCTCGGCAGTCCGGACAACCGCCGCATCAACGCTTATCTGCGTCGTCACCGCGTGGTGACGGTCGACTTCCCGCTTGTGGAAACGCCCACCGGGCGGCTCGATCCTTTCCTTAATCTCAACACGCCAGAGGATCTGGCGGACGCGCAACGGTATCTCGGCACACTCGCATGACATCACCACCGGTATTTGGAATCAGCGGCTGGAAGAATTCGGGCAAGACGGGACTGACCGTCCGCCTGGTGGAGGAATTTACCCGCCGCGGCCTTCGGGTGTCCTCGATCAAGCACGCCCATCATGATTTCGACATCGACAAGCCTGGCGCCGATTCCTTCCGGCACAGGGAGGCGGGCGCGCACGAGGTGGCGATCGTTTCCGGCACACGGTTTGCCATCATGCACGAATTGCGAGGCGCGGCGGAACCGCGGCTCGACGACATCCTGGCGCGGCTGGCCCCTGCCGACCTCGTGCTGGTCGAGGGCTACAAGCGCGAGCCGGTGCCGAAGATTGAGGCGCGCCGGCTCGAGTCGCGCAGCCGCGAGCCCTTGGCACCCGGCGATCCGCACATCGTTGCCATCGCCGCCGATCACGCCGTGACCAATACGCAGCTGCCGGTGTTCGACCTCAACGACACCGCCGCGATCGCCGATTTCATTTCTCAAGTCCTGCGCCTGAAGCGCCCATGAAAAAGGCCGCCGGAGCGCTCCGGCGGCCTTTTTCTATCGTTGATCGCGCTTACTGGTTGGAAGCGACCGGCTTCACCAGCGAAGTGATGCGGCGGATGGTGACGCGACGGTTTTCCTGGTTCGGGCCGTCGGTGCGCACCTTCAGGTACTGTTCGCCATAGCCCTGGGTCGTCAGGTTTTCCGGCGGGATGTTGAACGCATCCGACAGCACCCGTGCAACCGATTCGGCACGCTGGTCAGACAGAACAAGGTTGTCCTGGTCGGAGCCGACGGCATCCGTGTGGCCTTCGATCAAAAAGGTTTCCGACGGATCCTTCTTCAGGACCTGGTTGATCGCATCCGCAACCTTGCGCAGCGAGCTGGCCTGGTTCATCGGAATTTCAGCACTGCCCGTGGCGAAGGTTACCGTGTCAAGGTCGATACGCGGAACCTTGTCGCGGATGCGGGCCGAATAGCGCACTTCATCGAGCGAATAGACCCGTTCGACCGGCTCCACCGGCGGCTGCTCGAGGAACGCGTAGTAGTCCCGGTCCGGCTGGCTCGTCGTGTCGATGATGTAGCGATCGAGCGGCACGGTCAGACGCATGGGCGGCAGATCGTCGCCCGGGTCACGCCAGACGTAGTTGCTGTCGCGACCGCGGTCCACCAGCTCAGGCGCTTCGTACAGCACGTATTCCTCGCCGCCCCGCACGATACGGGTCCGCTGGACAATTTCGCCGTAACGGTTGCGGATGGTCACCACGCGGGTGCCGTCCGGGCGCTCAATGACTTCACGATAGCGGTCGTCGGGCAGACGATCGTATTCCGGCTGGCGACCGTCACGGTCGTAGAAGCGACGGCTGTCATCGTGGCGCACGACTTCCTGGTTGTCGATCGAGATGATCACGCGGCCATCGTCACGATCGCGGCTACCGCGACGCTGGTCCTGACCGTCGAAATCCCAGCCCTGCGGCCGGTCGAAGTCAGGGCGACGGTCGAGCCGTTCGCCACGAGCTTCGTTGAGCTGGCGGAATTCCTTGCGTTCGTCGCTCGACATGCGCGTGCCGCGCTGGGCGTCGGCGTCAGAGCGCGGCGGTGCAACGGGGCGATCGTCAGCCTGCTGTTCCGGCCGCGGACGGCGGGGGCGGTCACCATCACGCGAGCGCTTGTCGCTGTCGAAGACGGCTGCGCCGTTTTCAACAGGCAGGGTTGCCTGCTCGCCACGCCGTGCGGAGGAAGGATCCTTGGCGATCTCCTTGGCGCGTTCCACCTGCTGCGGCGTTGTGGCGACCGGGGCTGGCGGTTCGGCTGGTTGTCACCCGGCTGCTGGGCATCGTTTGCCTGGCGGCGCGGACGTTCGCCCGGCTGCTGGCCGTCGAGCGGCTGCTGGTTCTGGTCGCTGCCGGCCTGGTTGCGACGGTTCTGGTTGTCGGAACCCGGCTGGTCGCGGTTATCGACGCCCCGGTTGTTGGTCGGCGGGACCTTGTCGGAGTTGCGGTTGCCGAGGGAATTGTCCTGGGCAGGCCGGGCATCGTTGCCATTGCCGTCAGTACCGGCGCGGGCGGGACGGTCCGGAGCGGCCTCGTTCGGTGCTGCAGGACGGTCACGGCCGGGCTGACGCGGCTGGCCATCGGTCTGGTCCGGAGCCGCGTTGCGGTCCTGACCAGTGCGGGGCTGCTGGTTGCCCTTCTGGTCGGTTGCCGGCTGCTGACGGGTGTCCTTTGCGCCGGGAGCTGCCGGAGCGGTCGGCTCGACGGTGTCGGTCGCCGCCGGCTTGCCCTTGTTGTCACGCGGCGGCTGGCGTTCGGTACCACTCTTTGCGCCCTGATCGGGCTTGCCCTGGTCAGGCTTGGCTTCTTCGGGCTTGGCTGCACGGTCGGGCTTGGGCTGATCCGGCTTTGCCTGGTCTGGCTTTGCCTGGTCTGGCTTGGCTGCACGATCGGGCTTGGCGGCCGGCTCGGCCTGGTCAGGCTTCTGGCGCTGCGGGCGGGCTGCCGGTGCGTCCTCGGCCGGCTGCTGGGCCTGGTCAGGCTTCTGGCGCTGCGGGCGAGCTGCCGGTGCATCCTCGGCAGGCTGGGCACGCCGCTGCGGCTTCTGGTCGGGCTCGGCATCCGGGGCCTGTTCGGCCTTCGACGGACGTGCCGGGCGATCGCGCTGTTCTTCAGCCTGGGGCTGGCGCTTGTCGGCGCCCTTTTCCTGCGGCTTGTCCTGGCCCTTCTGGCGCTTAGGCGGAAGCTCTTCGTTATCGGGAGCAGCCTGAGCCAGGATCACCGGCTGGCGACCTTCGGAATTTGTGGGGACGCTATTGGCCTGCAACACGGAGGCTGCGGGCATCGCGAAAGCCGGCTGCATCAGCAGCGGCAACGAGACCAGCGGCGCCGCCACGCTGGCGAACAGTCTGAATCGTTTCGACATCAATCAATTCCTCTTCACGGGTGTCATCCCTAACGCGCGTCCTTTGCTTTCAGGCTTACGAGCCGGACTTGCGCGGCAGCTGAATGCATTCCAGCTGCCTTTGTTCCGAGGAGACTAGGCTTTCTGGCTGAACCCTCCATGAATGGAGCCACTTGGCTGGTCTTGCGCTACGACGCGTGGATGCTCAAAGGCCGTTGCAATTTAAAGGCACCTATACTTTAACGGTGTGTACGGTCGCCTCCATACCACAACAGGCGGGCGCCCTGACCCTTGCACGAGATTAAGAGCAAGACGTTGCAAGGCTGACCAACAGAGAGGATTTCCATGAACATCTCCATCCGTACACTTGCCGCCGCTTCCGTGGCCGCGCTGTCGCTGCTGGCCGGTTCGGCCCTGGCGGAAGACAAGCTGGTTATCGGCACCGAAGGCGCCTACCCGCCCTTCAACAGCCTGGAAGCCAACGGCAACCTGACCGGCTTCGACATCGACATCGCCAAGGCGCTCTGCGTCGAGATGAAGGCCAGCTGCACCTTCGTGACCAACGACTGGGACGGCATCATCCCGGCCCTGCAGGCCAAGAAGTTCGACGCGATCATCGCCTCCATGTCGATCACGCCGGAGCGCAAGGAGCAGGTCGCCTTCTCCAAGAAGTATTACAACACGCCTCCGGCGATTGCCGTGCCGAAGGATTCGCCGATCAAGGACGCTACGCCTGCTTCGCTGAAGGGCAAGACGCTCGGCGCACAGGGTTCGACGACGCATGCAAACTACGTCGAAAAGCACATGCCTGATTCGGAGCTGAAGCTTTACCCGACCTCCGACGAGTACAAGCTCGACGTTTCCAACGGCCGCATCGACGGCGTGGTGGACGACATCGTGGTGCTGTCGCAGTGGGTCAAGTCGGATGCCGGCAGCTGCTGCAAGATCCTCAGCCCGCTGCCGATCGATCCGGTCATCAACGGCGAAGGTGCAGGCATTGCCGTGCGCAAGACCGAGACCGCGCTCGCCGACAAGTTCACGGCCGCCATTGCAGCGATCCGCGCCAACGGCACCTACAAGAAGATCCAGGACCAGTACTTCGACTTCGACGTCTACGGCGATAAGTAAGCACTACCCACACCGCATGCTCGGCGGAAGGCTTGCCCTTCCGCCGATTTTCTTTTTAATGGCTGCAAAGAACGCAAGGCAGAAGCGGCGCCTTTGAAGCTGCAGGGGAAGACAATCACATGGGCGGATCCCTTTCCGCGCTTCTCGACGCCCTCGATCCGCTTTGCGGTCCCGTCGGGCTCTTCAGGCTGTTCGGTCCCAATTCGATTATCTCCTGCGGGGACACCGGCTGGGGCGATGAGATCGCCTTCGGCGTCAAGGTGACGATCACGCTGGCGCTCGCAACGGTGCCCGTGGGCCTCGTCCTCGGCTTCCTGATCGCGCTCGCAGCGCAGTCCGAAGACCGGCTGCTGCGGCTTGCCGCCGGCATCTACACCACCATCTTCCGGGGACTTCCGGAACTGCTGACGCTGTTCATCGTCTATTACGGCGCCCAGATCCTTGCCCAGTCGGTGCTCGCCTCTCTCGGCTTCGAGGAGCGGATCGAGATCAATGCCTTCTTTGCGGGCATGGTGGCGCTGGCAGTCGTGTTTTCCTCCTATTCGTCCGAAGTCCTGCTGTCGGCGTTTCGGGCCATCCCGCGCGGGCAATACGAGGCGGGCGATGCACTCGGGTTTCGCCGGCACAAGACCATGCGGCTGATCGTCCTACCGCAGCTGATCCGGATCGCCCTGCCCGGCCTCACCAACCTGTGGCTCATCCTGCTCAAGGATACCTCCTATGTCTCCGTGGTGGGACTTGCGGATATCGTGCGCCAGACCGGCGTTGCGGCCCGCGTCAGCAAGGAAGCCTTCTTCTTCTATTTCATCGCCTGCATGCTCTATCTGGTGCTTGCCATGATTTCCTCCTTCGGCCTCGGCTTCGTCGAGCGTTGGGCGCAACGCTCGGGTGTGAGCCGATGACCGCAGTCACCGAACTCATTCCCGCACGCCCTGCACCCGCCGCCGTCCGGGCGCCGATTTCCGTCGCGCGGATTGCCGGCATCGTCGTTCTGGCACTGTGGGCGCTTCTCGCCTTCGGTCTGCTGATGACGGTCATCAACGGCTGGGACGAGGCAAAATTTCTTCGCTACGGGCCGCGCTACCTGCATGGCCTATGGGTCACTGTATCGCTGGTCGGCCTGTCGATCGTGCTGGGCGCCCTCCTGTCCATCCCGATCGCCTTTGCCCGCATGGCAAAGAACCGCCTGCTGAACGGCATCGCCTACTGCTATGTCTACCTTTTCCGCAGCACGCCCCTGCTCGCCCAGCTGTTCCTGATCTATTACGGGCTGGGCAGCTTCAAGCCGCAGCTGGAAGCTGTCGGTCTCTGGTGGTTCTTCCGGGAAGCCTGGTACTGCGGCCTGTTCTCCTTCGTTCTCAACACGGCTGCCTATCAGGCGGAAATCCTGCGCGGCGCGATTGAAAGCGTGCCCCGCGGACAGCATGAGGGGGCTGCGGCACTCGGGCTGTCGCGCCGGATCGCGTTTCGCAAGATCATCCTGCCGCAGGCGCTGATCGTCGCTTTGCGCCCCTACGGCAACGAGATAGTGCTGATGATGAAGGGCTCGGCGGTTGTCGCGATCGTCACGGTCTACGACCTGATGGGCGAGACCCGCTATGCCTTCTCGCGCACCTTCGACTACCAGACCTATCTCTGGGCGGCGATCTTCTACCTGATCATGGTGGAAGGGTTGCGGCAGGTCTGGGCAGTCCTGGAGAAGCGCCTGACGCGCCACCTGAAGCGTTAGCAGCAGTCTTAATGACCTGCTGCTAACCGCCTGATTTCCATTACGAAATCCTGCTTAAGCGGCAGTTGTTAACTGCGCGTTAAGCGTGTCATGTTCCCCTTGGGAAGAGCGCAAAAAGCGCCGGCCAAGAACAACGGGAACCGCTGATGTCTGAGATGGAAAAAATGCTGCGCGGATATGGCCTCACCACCGCGGAAATCTTCTACCGCATGCCAGACCACCCCACACTGCTGCAGACCTTTGTCTGGCAGAGCTACGACCTCGCCCCGGAATTCCCGGAGATGAAGGGGTTCCTGAAGTTCTGGCAGGAGACGCTGGACGGGCCGCTGCATTCGGTCCGCTACGTCCACCGCAAGCTGATCTCGGCTGCCGAATGGCGTTCGGTGAAGGGCGAAATCATCGTTCACTGATCCTGGCGAAAAGCGATCGGGAAGACCCGTCTTCGATGCCGTTCCAGCGGTTCCGTCCGATGGACAAACGGCAAATATGCGCTTAAATCCCCGTGCAAAACGAGGATATGCGATGAAGAAGATCGACGAGGACGCCCTGGCCGAGGCCTACAACCGGGCACTGGCGCTGGAAAAAGCGGGCGATATCGACGCGGCCGTCAAGGCCTACGAGGATGTTCTCGCGATCGATCCCGAGGATCACGGTGGCGCGGCTGTGCGTATTGCGTCCATGGGCCGGGGAGAGGCTCCGCCCAAGGCGCCCGATGCCTATGTGGAAACCCTGTTCGACCAGCATGCCGCCAGTTTCGAAGATATTCTCGTCGAGCAGCTCGGCTACGCCGTGCCGGTGATGGTGCGCCAGCGCCTCCAGGCTCTGGAACTCGGTCCGTTTAAGCGGATGCTGGACCTTGGCTGCGGCACGGGCCTGACCGGCGGCGCGCTGCGCGACATGGTCGAGGATATCACTGGGATCGACATCTCCGAGAACATGGTGGAGCTTGCCCACGAAAAGGACGTCTATGAGACGCTCTATGTGGCCGAGCTCGAGGATTTTTTGGAAGACAATGACGACGAGCCCTTCGACCTGGTGACGGCAACCGACGTTCTGCCCTATCTGGGTGCGCTCGAACCCCTGTTCTTCGGAGCAGCCGAAAACATGGTGCCAGGCGGCATCCTTGTATTTTCGTCCGAAAGCGTCATTGAAGGCGAAAAGCGCGCCTTCATGGTCGGGCCGCACCAGCGGTTCCAGCACTCGCAGGATTACCTGCGCCAGCGGCTTGCCGATACGGGCTTCGAGATCGTGGAAGTGAGCGACATCAACGTCCGGATGCAGGAAGGCCAGCCGAGCCCCGGCCATCTGGTCATCGCCCGGCGCAAGAGCTAGAGTCTCGCCGGCAAACAAAGCGGCAGGCGCGGGTCGTGTATCCAGAGTTCGCCCTGCCCGTGCCGTTTCACACACCTATCCCTTCGCCTCTCCACTCATTCGCCAAGGCTCCAGACCATGCTCTATTTCGTCCTCAAGGCGCTTCACGTCCTGTCCGACTTCCTGCTGATCGGCGGCATGCTGATCAATGCCTTCGTCATCAGCATGGTGCCACCGACCATCCGGGTCGGGGTGATCACCGTGCTGCGCAAATACGACCGTACCGTCACCACGGCAGCGCTGGCCGGCGCCTGGATCTTCGGCCTGTGGCTGGCGATCGGCTATGTGGGCTTTGCCCAGGGCTGGCTGCACGCCAAGCTGGTGTTCGTGCTGCTTCTCTCGGCTCTCTACGGCATGCAGCAGGCGGCGCTGCGCAAGATGGAAGCCGATCCCAAGCTCGACCCTTCCGCCTTCGTGCGCTCCGGCATTCCGATCATCATCGTATCGACCGTGGTGATCGTCTGTCTGGCCGAAATCAAGCCCTTCTAAACGGAGCGCAGGCGGCCCCTCCGATGGCGGTGGCCGCCCTCGCTAGCTGTTTCTGGGCGTTTCCGTCGGCGGCTCCACGTCGGAGGGTGCCGCCGGCTCTTGCCTGCTCCTATCGCTGTCTGCGATCGGCTCCGGGTTTGCCGCCTGCCTGGCACGGGGCTCCGGCGGCACGGCGACGGTGGCTTCCTGATCCTTGCCGTTATCAAGACCCTGCAGGGCCTCCAGCCCTTCCGTCCGGTAGTGCACCTGGTCTAGGCTCTGGAGCATGCCGTAGGCGATCTCGCGCTCGCCCATGATGGTGCGGTCGGCGCCCAGCTTGTCCAGGTGCTCGATTTCTGCGTCGGTATTGGCCCGGCACAGCACCAGCAGCGCCGAATTCACCTGGCGCGCCTTCATCACCACATTGCCCGCTTCAAAGGCATTGGGAATGGCGACGACCAGGCTCTTTGCCTTGCTGAGGTTGGCGAGGTCCAGCACGCGGGGCGACGCCGCATTGCCAACAATCACCTCGAAGCCCTGCTTCAGCAGTTCCTCCACGCGGTTTTCCGAATCCTCGATGACGAGGAAGGAAATGCCGGAGGCCTTTAGGTTAGCGACCACGATGCTGCCGACGCGACCATAGCCGACGACCACGGCATGGCCGGTCAGGTGGCTGTTGGTGAGTTCGCCGTCCGGGCCGGCCGTCGTGAGGACCGGATCGCTGTCCTTGGCGGTCCCGGTTTCCTGCCCCGGCACCGCTTCATCTGCATGAGCGCCCGCCACATGGGCGATGTCCGACTCGCCCTCGCCCGCCGGCGCCCGGATCAACTGGGCCTCGAGGCGCGGCGCGAGCTTATCGCTCAGATAGAACATCACCGGGTTGAGCATGATCGAAATGATCGCGCCGGCAAGAATTAGGTCGCGGCCTTCCTCGGGCAGGAGTTTCAGCCCGACGCCCAGCTCTGCCAGGATGAAGGAGAACTCGCCGATCTGCGCCAGACTGGCCGAAATCGTCAGGGCGGTCGGGATCGTCATCCGGAACAGAAGCACGATCACGAAGGCTGCAAACGACTTGCCGATCACGATGATGAAGATCGTGGCGAGCAGCGGCAGCGGATTAGACAGGATGATGTTCGGATCAAACAGCATGCCGACCGAGACGAAGAACAGCACGGCAAAGGCATCGCGCAGCGGCAGGCTTTCCTGGGCGGCGCGGTGGGAGAGCTCGCTTTCCGATAGGATCATGCCGGCGAAGAAGGCACCGAGCGCCAGCGACACGCCGAACAGCTTGGCGGCTCCGAAGGCGACGCCGAGCGCGATCGCCAGCACGCCGAGCCGGAAGAGTTCGCGCGAGCCGCTGTGGGCGATGCGGTGCAGGATCCAGGGAATGACGCGGCGGCCGATCACCAGCATGATGCCGAGGAAGGCGGCAACCTTGAGCAGGGTGATCGCAATAATGCCGAGGATGCCGAGCTCGATATCCAGCATCTGGGCCACCATGACCGCCAGGGGATCGGCATGCGTAGTGTCGCCGCCCATGCTGGCCAGCGCCGGGATCAGCACCAGCGCCAGCACCATGGCGAGGTCTTCCACGATCAGCCATCCGACGGCGATCTTGCCGCGCACCGTCTCCACAAGCCGCCGCTCCTGCAGCGCCTTCAGGAGAACCACGGTGGAGGCGACAGACAGGGCGAGACCGAAGACCATGCCGCCGCCCAGCGACCAGCCCATCAGCCAGGACAGACCCCAGCCAAGCAGGGTGGCAAAGCCGATCTGCACAATCGCGCCCGGTACTGCGACGCCTCGCACGGACAAAAGGTCTTTCAGTGAGAAGTGCAGGCCAACGCCGAACATCAGCAGGATGACGCCGATCTCGGCCAGTTCCGGCGCCAGATTCTGGTCCGCAACGAAGCCGGGTGTATGGGGACCGACGAGGATGCCGGCAAACAGATAACCCACCAGCGGCGGCATCTTGAAACGGTGCGCGATGGCGCCGAAAATGAACGCCAGCACGAGGCCGCCTACGATGGTCGATATGAGTGGCGTATCGTGCGGCACCTGCTTTCCCCCGAATCCCCTGTCGAACCCGCCATACATGACTGGTGTTGACCAATATGGGTAGTCAGAAGTGCAGCCTGATGGACTAGATCTTGACGACCGTCTGCTTCGGGAGAGAAAAGCCTCCGCGACAGGTTGGGGCCGCTCAGGCCTCGCCGAGGATGGCGGCCAGCAGGCGGCCTTCGAGTTTCGCCAGCTCCGGATCGCCGTGGCGGCGCGGATGCGGCTGCGGCACCGGGAGGTCAAGCGTAATGCGGCCCTCTTCCAGCACAATCACCCGATCGGCCAGATGCACCGCCTCCGCCACGTCGTGGGTGACGAGCACCGCCGTTGCGCCCAGCTCGCGCCAGACGCGGCTCAAGAGTTTCTGCATGCTGATGCGGGTCAGGGCATCGAGCGCGCCCAGCGGTTCGTCGAGGGCGAGAAGACCGGGGCGGCTGACCAGCGCCCGGGCCAGCGATACCCGCTGCCGCTGGCCGCCCGACAGTTTCGACGGCCACTCACCTGCCTTTTCCGCCAGCTGTACGTCGCCGAGTGCGGCTTCCGCAAGCTGCCGCGCGACGACCTTGGAGGTGGTCGGCCCCAGCCCCACTGCGACATTGTCGGCGGCGTCGAACCAGGGCAGCAGCCGCGGCTCCTGGAAGACGATGCGAGCATTACTGGTCATCTCGCGCCCGTCCCCATCCAGGAAGCCGATGTGGCCGTCGGTCGGGGTATCGAGGCCGGTCAGCAGGCGCAGCAGCGTGCTCTTGCCGCAGCCGCTCTTGCCGACGATAGCGAGAAACTGGCCGGCCTCCAGATCGAGGTCGATGCCGCGCAGGACGCGGTTGTCGCCAAAGCGCTTCTCGACGTTGCGGAGCCGCAGCGCCACCGGTTGTGGCTGGGCGGGAGTCTCATGCCGGGCCTCGCTCTGCGGCACCGTGGCCCTGGTCGCCGGCGGGTCCAGCTCGGTCTCGAGGGGTGCAATGAAAGCGAGCGGGTGCTGGTAGGGGGCGATCAACATCAGACCTCCTTCTGCGTCTGGTAGACGGGATTCCAGGCGAGCGCACGGCGTTCCAGGGCACGCGCCACCACGTCGGCGAGTTTTCCCAGCCCTGCGTAGATCAGCAGGGCGAGCACCACGACATCGGTCATCATGAATTCGCGGGCGTTGTTCGCCATGTGGCCAATCCCTGAGGAGGCGGCGATGGATTCCGACACGATCAGCGTCAGCCACATGATGCCGAGGCCATAGCGTAGGCCAACGAAGATCGACGGCAGAGCGCCGGGGAAGATGACCTTGCGGAACAGCGTCCAGCCGCTCATGCCGTAGATGCGGCCCATCTCGAGCAGGTCGCGGTCAACGTTGCGCACCCCGTGGTAGGTGTTGAGGTAGATGGGAAAGAGCACGCCGAGCGAGGTCAGGAAGAGCTTTGCCTCCTCGCCGATGCCGAACCAGAGGATGACCAGCGGGATCAGGGCCAGATGCGGAATGGTCCGCAGCATCTGCAGCGTGGTGTCGGTCAACTGTTCCGACAACTTCGACACGCCGTTCGCCAGCCCCAGCAGAAAGCCGATCGAGCCGCCCACCAGAAGGCCCGCAAGCGCGCGGGCGCCGCTCACCGCAATGTCGTTGGCAAGCGCACCGGAGGAGGCCGTCTCCCAGAACGCTCGAAGCACGGCTGTCGGCGACGGCATGATGCGGTCGGAAATCCAGCCCGTTGCGGAGCCGACCTGCCAGACGACCACCAGCAGGGCCGGCAGGAGATAGGGAAGGACTGCATCGCGCGACAGCGACGGCAGGCGCACTGGCCGCTTTTGGATCGCGGTTTTAGGCGTTCCTGCGAAAGTCTCGAACGTGGTCATGCCTGTCCTCCAGGTTTGACGATGTGGTTGCGCGCCGTTTCAGCGCCCCGGCGGGAGCGAACGTTCGCTCCCACCGGGAACGCTTTCCAGGGTTTCAGGAGGCGGAAACGGCTCTCACCGCCTCGTGCCCACCCCCGGAAAACACCCGTGGCCCGCCGAACTCGCTGTCGAAGCTCGTGCGCTGTTCCTCGCGGGCAAGCCCTAGTTCCGGGAACAGGAGTTCCGCTACCCGGTAGGCTTCCTCCAGATGCGGGTAGCCGGAGCCGATCACCGTCTCGATGCCGAGCGCCTGGTATTCCCGCAGCCGGGCTGCCACTGTCTTCGGCGAGCCGACCAGCGCCGTTCCCGCGCCGGAACGGACAAGCCCGATGCCGGCCCAGAGGTTGGGCGAGATCTCCAGCTTGTCGCGTCGTCCGCCGTGCAGCGCCGCCATGCGCCTCTGGCCAACCGAGTCGGAGTTGGTGGCGAAATTGGTCTGCGCCTTGGCGATGGTCTCGTCGTCGAGCTTGGAGATCAAGCGATCGGCCGCTTCCCACGCCTCTTCGTCGGTTTCGCGAACGATGAAGTGCAGGCGTATGCCGAAGCTGACCTCCCTGCCCCGGGCATCTGCCGCGGCCCGCACGGCCTTGATCTTTTCCTCCACCTGCTGCGGCGGCTCGCCCCAGGTCAGGTAGGTGTCGGCGCGGCCGGCAAAGAAGTCGATGCCGGCATCCGAGGAGCCGCCGAAATAGAGCGGCGGGCGCGGCTGCTGCACGGTCGGAAAGCCGAGGCGGGCATCCTTTGCCTTGATATGCTTGCCATCAAGATCCGCATGGCCGGTGGTGACGAGGTCTTCCCAGACCTTGAAGAACTCCTCGGCATGCGCGTAGCGCTCGTCGTGCTCCAGGAAGATGCCGTCGCCGGCCAGTTCCTTGGGACTTCCGCCCACCACGATGTTGAGAAGCAGGCGGCCGTTGGACACACGGTCCAGGGCGGCGGCAAGCCTTGCGTAATAGGCCGGCGACGCGGTTCCCGGGCGGATGGCGACCAGGAACTTCAGCCTTTCGGTGAAGGGCGCAAGCGCTGCCGCCGTCACGAAGGATTCCTCGCAGGAGACGCCGGTCGGCAGGAGCACGCCCGAATAGCCGAGCCGGTCGACTGCCTGGGCGATCTCCCTTAGATAGCGGTGGTCTGGTGCGCGGTTCAGCTCAGATCCGCCGAGATAGCTGCCGTCGCCGGCTGTCGGAATGAACCACAGAAAGTCGATGGGTTTGGATGGGCTGGTCATGCGGAGTATCCCTGATTGAAATGCCGGCTCATGGCCGGATCGAGTGGCCGAGACGTCAGCTCTGCTTGGGGCGCCAGACGATGTCGGCGATGGCGAGCTTCTTCGGGATGATCTTGAGTTCGTAGAACTCGTCGGCGAGCGCCTGCTGATAGGCGATAGCCTCGTCCGGAAGGGTCGAGATGGCACCCAGATCGGCCTTGTTGCGCGCCAGCGTCTTGCGGGTGATCTCCAGCGGTACGCCGGTGATGGAGGAGATGTCCTTGGCCGTCTGCTCGAGATTGCCCTGGGCGGCGATGCCCACCTTCTTCAGCTCGTCGAGCACCTCGACGATGATGTCGCCATTGCTGGCGGTGAAATCGCCATTGGCGAGATAGTAGCTCCAGGCCGGCACAATGCCGTCTGCGGTGATCAGTACGCGTGTCTGCGGGTCGTTCTCGGCAATCGCCGTATAGGGATCCCAGATCGACCAGGCGTCGATTGAGCCATTCTTGAAGGCGGCTGCGGCATCCGGCGGGGCGAGATCCACCAGCGTGACATCGTCCGGTTTTAGGCCGCCCTTGCGCAGGATCTTGACCGCGACGTTATGGGCGCTGGAGCCACGCTTGAAGGCGAGCTTCTTGCCTTTCAGATCGGCGATCTCCTTGATCGGCGAATCCTTGTGGACGAGGATGGCCGAACCCTCGGAGCTGCCGCGGTAGGTGCCGACGTAAAGCAGGTTACCACGGGCCGCCTGCGCAAACAGCGGCGGCACGTCACCGGTCGGACCGAAGTCGAGCGCACCCGCACCGAGCGCTTCCAGAAGCGGCGGCCCGGATGTGAATTCCGACCAGCTGATCTTGATGCCACGATCGGCAAGGCGCTTTTCGAGCGCGCCCTGGCTCTTGGCGAGCGCGAGTACGCCGTTCTTCTGCCAGCCGATGCGAAACTCGCTGGTGGCGGCCCTCGCCTTGCCCATGCCTGGCAGGAATGCCGCGGCCGCGGCCGCGGCGATCAATCCCAAAGTCTGTCTGCGTGTCGCCATGGTCGTCGCCCTCTCCTTGAGGCGGCACCGGCTGCTTGTCCCGCCGATCACCGCATGGAGAAAAGCTCCCATACTCTATCGATCCAGTCGACAATCGTGCGTTTCGACCTGCGCGCCTTCGGGAGCAATTCATTCCCCTGAAGTAGCCCCAGCGAAACATATTTCTCCGCGACGATGGAAACCGTCTGCCGAGGGGGCGTTTTTCGGCCCAATCCGCCTTTCGCCAAAGCCCGGTTTGTTCTAGGTCTCTCGCACACGAAATCTGGAGGTCGGCATGGCGAAGGTGGCATTCATCGGGTTGGGCGTAATGGGTTTCCCCATGGCGGGACATCTCAAGCAGAAGGGCGGCCATGACGTTACCGTCTACAATCGCACGTCTGCCAAGGCGGACGAGTGGGTTGCAAAGTTCGGCGGCAAGGCAGCCGCGACCCCGGCCGAGGCAGCCCGGGATGCGGAGTTCGTGTTTACCTGCGTGGGCAATGACGATGACCTGCGCTCGGTGACACTGGGCGAAACGGGCGTGCTTTCGGGCATGAAGGCCGGCGCCATCCTGATCGACAACACCACGGCCAGCGCCGAGGTGGCACGCGAACTGGAGGCTGCGGCCCAGGAAAAGGGCATCGGCTTTATCGACGCGCCGGTGTCCGGCGGACAGGCCGGTGCCGAGGGCGGTGTGCTGACCGTCATGTGCGGTGGCGACGAGGAAAACTTCGAAAAGGCCCGGCCGGTGATCGACGGCTATGCGCGCATGGTCGGGCTGATGGGTCCTGTGGGATCGGGGCAGCTGACCAAGATGATGAACCAGATCTGCATCGCCGGCGTGGTCCAGGGCCTGGCGGAAGCCGTTCACTTCGGCAAGCAGGCCGGCCTCGACATCGAAAAGGTCATCGAGGTGATCTCCAAGGGGGCTGCCGGCTCGTGGCAGATGGAAAACCGCTACAAGACGATGAACGCCGGGAAATACGACTTCGGCTTTGCGGTTGACTGGATGCGCAAGGACCTCGATATCGTGCTGACGGAGGCGCGTCGCAACGGCTCGCGGCTTCCGGTCACGGCCCTGGTCGACCAGTTCTACGGGGACGTTCAGCAGATGGGCGGCAAGCGCTGGGACACGTCGTCCCTGCTCGCCCGTCTCGACAAGAAGTAAGCAATCGCCGAAGGCAGAAGGGAACCCTTCTGCCTTCGCAACCACCCAATCTCAGTCCTCGCCGGACTTCTGGTTGTCGATCATCATGTAATCGAGCGGCAACTGGGTGGTGTACTTGATCTGCTCCATGGCGAAGACGGAGGAGACGTCGCGGATCTCGATCTTGGCGATCAGCCGCTTGTAGAAGGCGTCATAGGCACCAATGTCGGGCACGACCACCCGCAGCAGGTAATCGACGTCGCCGCTCATGCGGTAGAATTCCACCACTTCGGGAAATTCCACCACCACTTCGGAGAACCGCTTCAGCCATTCGATGGAGTGGCTGGCCGTGCGGATCGACACGAAGACGGTGACCTTGGTGTTCACCTTCACCGGATCGAGAAGCGCCACCCGGCGACGGATGACACCGTCCTCCTCCATCTTCTGGATGCGTCTCCAGCAGGGCGTGGTCGACAGTCCCACCTTCTTGGCGAGGTCCGCGACAGCGAGAGTTGAATCCTCCTGCAAAATACGCAGGATCTTGCGGTCAAGCCGGTCCATTATCAGCCCTTTCGAAATCATTTTGCGTTATACACCGATTTGGCGGCCAAGAAGCGAATTTTGTTTCAACGAGCGTATCTATCCACATCCTGTCGCAGGACCGGCAGAACCTCCGCCTCGAACCAGGGATTTTTTCGCAACCAGCCGTTATTTCGCCAGCTCGGATGCGGAAGCGGCAGGACCCGTGGCCCCTGATTCGCAAAATAATAGTCCCGCCAGGCGGCCACCGTCTCGGTCATTCCCTTCTTGCGACGGGCCCCGAGATGCCAGGCGTGCGCATACTGGCCGATCGCCAGAACCAGTTCGACCTGCGGCATGCTGGCCATCACCCTTTCCCGCCAGAAGGGCGCGCATTCCCGCCGGGGCGGCAGGTCGCTGCCCTTGGCATCATAGCCGGGAAAGCAGAAGCCCATGGGCACGATCGCGAACCGGTCCGGGTCATAGAATTTGTCCCGGTCGACGCCCAGCCATTGCCGCAGCCGGTTGCCCGAGGCATCGTTAAACGGAAGGCCGCTTTCGTGCACGCGAAGGCCCGGCGCCTGCCCTGCAATCAGGATGCGCGCTTTTGTGGACAGCACCGCGACCGGGCGCGGTTCATGGGGAAGCGGGCCGCGTGCCGCATCAAAGGGGCTGTCGCGACAGATGCGGCAGGTGGCGATCGCCACCCGCAGTGCGTCCAGCGCCCGGTCCTCATGCAGTTCCTTTGTCTTGCCGTGATGCGGATCGGGAGAAGACGGCATTGTCACCGCGCACCCGACGGCAGGAGGTTGCTGACCCATTCCCAGGCCTGGGACCACGACCCATTATCCACCCAGGTTCGAAAACCCTGCAGGCGCCCGCCGGTGCGTCCTCCCGCATGCTCGGCCCGCCACTGGCGCGGGCTCACGAATTCGCCGGCCCAGATGCCCTGCCCGGCTGATCTCGCCTCGTCCTCCTCTTGCGCGTAGCCACCCGATGCGATGGCCAGTCCGTCGCGCACCATGCCGCCATTGATGCTGGTCTCGCCGCGGTGGCAATCGACCAGCAGGCGGTGATAGCGGTCACGCGCGCTGCCGCGACATTCGATCCCGCCGCCGTCCACATGATCCCGCAGCGCCTGGCGCGCCACAGATCCGCAGTCCCAGTCGACGCCCGCCGCGGTGCGGCATGTCTGGTCGAGTTCCGGCGCATCGATACCGAGCAGCCGGAGCTTCTGGCGACCGGAGGCGAGCGTATCGCCGTCGAGCACATGGAACGGGCCGGCCAGGGCCGTCTCCGGTCCCGGGTCCTCGCTGTCGTCCAACCGCGCGGCAATCAGCAGCAGAAGGCAGAGCAGGGCTGCGGCGAGCACAGCGTCGCGCAGGAGCGGCAAAGGTTGCGTCACAATCCGGCCTCAGTGGAAAACGGAAACTTCACGGGAATGGCAAACAAAACCTTTCGCGGCAGGATCTTCTTAAGGTTTGGAAACTAGTCTCACAAGCCAACGGGTCATCAGTTTGCAAGCCATGAGTAGCGGCGTCAGTACCTCGACCGACAAGAACATCGTTGATCGATCGCGCAGCCATCGCAACAAGGCTGTGTCGAAGGCGGTCCGCGCCACGCGTGAGCGTCTCCAGTCCAGCGCCAACGGCAGTCACGTGTTTGACCGCGACATGCTGGGCATGCATTTCCAGACCATTCTCCAGAGCGCCGCGATCACGCCGATAGTGGTTTTCCTGGTCACGGCCATCGGCATCTATGTGGATCCGGATGCGAACCTGTTCGGTTGGGCGCTGGTGATGCTGTGCATGCATGGCATCAACGTGCTTCTGGCGCGTCGGGCCTCGCGCCGGGATATTTCCGCCGCCGAAACCGGCAAGTGGCGGATCCGCTTCCTGGTCGCGCAGGTGCTGATCGGCTGCGGCTGGGCCATCTTCGCGCTCCAGAGCTGCCCCACATGCACCGGTGAGAGCTTCTACTTCTACAAGGGCGCGGTGCTGCTGTTCGGCGTCTCGGTCACGGCGATGGGCAGTTTCATGCTGCGCCAGGGCCTGCTGTTCGGGTTCCTGCCGACGATCGGCGCGCTGCTGGTCACGGCCATCCTGTCGCGGCAGGTGCTTGATATCGGCCTCACCGCCATGTGCGCCACCGCCGTGGTGTTCTTCCACTATATCGCCGACCGCCTCTACCGCTCCAATGTGACGCTGATCTCCTACCAGTCGGAGAAGGACGATCTGATCGCCGAGCTGGAAGTGGCCAATTCCATGTCCGACGAGGCGCGCCGGCGGGCGGAAGAAGCGAACCTGGCGAAGTCGCGGTTCCTTGCCTCCATGTCCCACGAGCTGCGCACGCCGCTCAACGCAATCCTCGGGTTTTCGGAGGTGATGAGCTCGGAGGTTCTCGGGCCGCTCGCCAATCCGACCTACCGCGAATATTCCGGCGACATCCACCGCTCCGGGCAACACCTGCTCAACCTCATCAACGAGATCCTCGACCTGTCGCGCATCGAGGCCGGTCGCTATGACCTCAGCGAAGATTCGCTGTCGCTCTTGGAAGTGGCGGAAGACTGCATCGGCATGGTGCAGCTGCGGGCGCACGGCAAGAACATCACCATCCAGTCGCAGTTCGAGCCACAGCTGCCTCCCGTCTGGGCCGACGAAAAATCGATGCGCCAAGTGATGCTGAACCTCTTGTCGAATGCGGTGAAATTCACGCCACAGGGCGGCGAGATCATCGTCAAGGTGGGCTGGACGGCGGGCGGCGGCCAGTATGTCGCCATCAAGGATACCGGCCCCGGCATTCCGGAGGACGAGATCCCCGTCGTGCTATCGGCCTTCGGCCAGGGATCGATCGCCATCAAGAGCGCCGAACAGGGCACGGGCCTCGGGCTTCCGATCGTCCAGGCGATCCTTGCCAAGCACGACGGCCAGTTCATCCTGCGCTCCAAGCTGCGCGAGGGCACGGAGGCGATCGCCATCCTGCCCTCGACCCGCGTCCTGCAGAGCGTTCCGGCGGTTGCCGAAGCAACCGCCATCGAACGCCGCCGCCGCAGCTTCGCGTAAGCGCAAAGCCCCTTCTCGCGCGGCGTTTTCGGGTGCATAATCGCCCCATGACAAAGCTGCTGGACATTGCCATCGAGGCCGCCAAGGACCTGCCTGCCGAAATGCAGGACGAGGTCGCTGGCATTCTTCTGAGCTTCATGGGCACGGATAAGGGCGAGGTCTATCAGCTGACCCCGGAGGAGGAAGCCGATCTGGCGGAGGCTGACCGGGAAATCGAACGGGGTGACGTAGTCGACGAGGAGGACGTGCGCGCAGTCCTAGCTAAATACCGTCGGTGAGTGTGCGCTTCACAGCCCAGTCTTCCCGGCAGATCGACCATGTGTTGTCTTATATCCGCGAACGATCTCCCTCTGGCGCAGAGACTATTGCGGAAAGGATTTCGGAGGCCATTGATCTCCTCAGGGATCATCCGCGTGCCGGCCGGGCCACAACGAGGGCATCTGCGCGTCGTTTGAGCCTCTCTCCCTACCCATATGTGATCTTCTACAGGCTTTCGGGCAATGACGTCACGGTGACCCGGTTCGTGCATGCGGCACGGCGCGACGTCTGATCAGCCCCATAGGCTCTTGACGATCACATACAGCGCGAACAGTCCGTTGGCGGCGACCGCCGCCGCAGCTTCGCGTAAGCGCAAAACCCCTTCTCGTGCGGCATTTTCGGGTGCATAATCTCCCCATGACAAAGCTGCTGGACATTGCCATCGAGGCCGCCAAGGACCTGCCTGCCGAAATGCAGGACGAGGTGGCCGGCATTCTTCTGAGCTTCATGGGCGCGGATAAGGGCGAAGTCTATCAGCTGACCCCGGAGGAAGAAGCGTCGTTCGCGAAATCCCTGGACCAGGCGGCTAAAGGCGAATTCGCCAGTGAAGAAGAGGTTCAGGCGGTCTTGTCAAAGTACCGTCTGTGAAGGCCCGGTTCACTCCCCAGGCGCTTACGGAGTATGCCGACCTTCTTGCTTATGTCGCGGCCCGTTCTTTGCAGGGTGCGAAAAGCCTGAACATCCGGATCGAGCACCATCTCCAGCTTGTCGAGGCGCATCCGCTGATCGGTAACGCAACCAGCCTGACGTCGATGCGTCGGGTAACTGTCACGCCCTATCCCTATTTGATTTTCTACCTGGTCGAAGACGACGGGGTGACGATAGTCGGCCTGCGGCATGCTGCTCGCAATCCTAACGACATGCCGGACAAAAGCTGACCCATCACCACAAAACCGTCCGCACCATCACATACAGCGCGAACAGTCCGTTGGCGGCGAGCAGGCAAAAGACGGCAAAGGAGCCGAGGTCCTTGGCATGGCGGCCGACCGTCGAGATTTCCGGCGAGATGCGGTCGACCAGTTCCTCGATCGCCGTGTTCAAGGCTTCCACCGCAAACAGCACCAGCATCAGGACCAGGAAGACGAGGTAGTCCCCCACCCCGGCGCCGACGACTGCAAACAGCAGCAGGCCGGCGGCAAAGGCGATCACCTCGTGGCGGAAAGCCTGCTCCCGCCAAAGACGTAGAAAGCCCTGGCCTGAGTAGCGGGTCGCGGCAAGAATCCGTCGCAGGCCGCTTTCCCTCTTCAGATTGCCCTGGTTTTCCAGACTGTCCTTGGGCGGTGGTGTCTCCATGGCTTAGTGGCTCTTGTTGCTGACGCCTGCCTGTTCGAAGGTGGCCATTCCCGAGTGGCAGGCGGCGGCCGCCTTGACGATGCCGGCTGCAAGGGCTGCGCCCGTGCCTTCGCCGAGCCGCATGCCGAGCGCCAGCAGCGGCGTCTTGCCGAGCCGTTCGATTGCCTTCATATGGCCGGGCTCGCCCGAGACATGACCGATCAGGCAGTGATCGAGCGCCGTCGGGTTGGCGGCCTTCAGAATGGAGGCGGCGGCCGTCACCACGTAGCCATCCAGCAGGACCGGGATCTTTTCGACCCGTGCGGCGAGGATCGCCCCGCAGATCGCGGCAATCTCGCGTCCGCCGAGCCGACGCAGTATTTCCAGCGGATCGTCCAGATGATCGCGGTGGAACTCCACCGCCTGCTTGACCACGGCGACCTTGCGGGCCAGCAGGTCCCCATGCGATCCCGTGCCTGGCCCGACCCAATCTTCGGCCTCGCCGCCATAGAGCGCGAGGTTGATGGCCGCGGCGATCGTAGTGTTGCCGATCCCCATTTCGCCGATACACAGGAGATCGGTGCCGCCGGCGATCGCTTCCATGCCAAACGCCATAGTGGCGGCGCAGTCCCGCTCGGAGAGCGCCGGCTCGGTGGCGATATCGCCGGTCGGGTAATCCAGCGCCAGGTCGAAGATTTTCAGGCCAAGATCATGGGTTACGCAGATCTGGTTGATCGCCGCCCCGCCGGCTGCGAAATTTTCCACCATTTGCTGCGTGACCGACGAGGGAAACGGCGTGATGCCGTGGCGCGTTACACCGTGGTTGCCGGCAAAGATCGCCACCAGCGGGCGGGTCACGGCCGGGGTGCGGCCGGTCCAGGCGGCTAGCCAAAAGGCGATTTCTTCCAGGCGGCCGAGCGCGCCGGGCGGCTTGGTCAGTTGCGCGTCGCGTTCGCGCGCCGCCACCAGCGCCCGCGTATCGGGACCCGGAAGGTTTTGCAGCAGGGTCCGGAAATCGTCGAAGGGAAGGCCGCTCACGCTCATGCTGTTTCTCTCGGTCTTGAAGCCGGCGCTTGTGTTTCCCGGCAATTCGCGCTTGTCTGCGCCATCTCATAGTCGGGGATGCCGGGAGGAACAACTGCCAAACGCGACCCAATTCATTGCAGACCTCGCGCGCTCGGTCGGCTTCCTCAGCCGGCTGCCGGTTCCCGACAGGTTTTTCCGCGGCTACGACGGCAGCGTTTCGCGCGCCGTGCAGGCGTTTCCGGCTGCCGGCTTGGTGATTGCGCTGGTGCCGGCACTCCTCCTCTGGCTGATCTGCCTTTCGCATGATCCGCTGCTGGCTGCCCTTGCCGCGCTTGGCCTGCAGAGCCTGCTCACCGGCGCGCTGCATGAAGACGGGCTGGCCGACACCGCCGACGGGCTTGGCGGGGGACGCGACCGGGACCAGGCGCTTGTTATCATGAAGGACAGCCGCATCGGCTCCTACGGGGTCATCGCGCTCATCCTCTCGTTCGGGCTGCGCGCGGCAGCGCTTGCCGCACTCGGCCGCTATGACCCTGCTCTCGCCGCACTCGGGCTTCTCGCCGCCAGCGCCGCCAGCCGTGCGCTGATGGTTGCCCACTGGCGCGCCCTTCCCTCCGTGCGGGAGGGTGGCGTGGCGGCCAGTGCCGGCCAGCCGGAGGAACAGGCCCGCAACATGGCGCTCCTCACCGGCGCGGTGGCGGCACTCGTTTTGCTGGTGCCGGTGGCGGGACCGGTGCGCAGCCTGCTGCCGCTGGTATTTGCCGGCCTGATCGCCTTCGGCTTCACCCGCTATGTGTCGAACAAGCTCGGCGGGCACACAGGGGATACGATCGGCGCGACCCAGCAGCTCAGTGAAATCGCGCTGCTCATCGGTCTTGCACTGGCGCTCTGAGACCACGATATTCAGAAGCATGATCTCGCCCTGCACTCTCGTCTGCTCCATCGACCTCACGACCGGCTTTTGTTTCGGATGCGGGCGCACCCGCGACGAGATCGCCGGCTGGATTGACTTCACCGACCTGGAGCGAAGCACTGTCATGGACGCTCTGCCGGCCCGGCTGGAGACCGTCGAGCGCAAGCCGCGCCGGGAAACCCGCCGCCGCCAGATGGCGCGGGAGCGGGACCGCGCATGAAGCCTCTGACGCTTATCTTCCTCTGCCTGGGGCTTGGGCTGGCCCTCCTGATTTTCAACCACGGCAGCGGCCGCACGTTCGGCATGGAGAACGAAGATTTCGGCCGCCTCATCTACCTCATTCCGATTGCGGGCCTTCTGGGTGCAGGCATCATGCAGGGGCGGCGCGGAGCACTCGGACAGGTGGTCCGGCAGATCGCGATCTGGCTGGTCATCATCCTTGCCCTGGTTGCCGCCTATCTCTACCGCGATGACGCCCGCGGCTTCGGCGCCCGGATGACCGCAGGTCTCCTGCCCGGCACCGCCGTGGTGGTGACGACCAGTGACGGCAGCAACGAGGTGATCATCCACAAGACCCGCGGCGGACACTTCCAGACCAATGTTTCGGTGGGCGGCAAAGTCCTGCCCATGCTGGTGGATACGGGCGCCAGCAGCGTCGTTTTGTCCTATGAAGACGCGCGTGCGATCGGCCTCGAGCCCACGTCGCTCAACTACACCGTCAGCGTAATGACGGCGAATGGCGCCGCCATGGCAGCACCCGTTCGGCTGGACGAAATGGCGATCGGGCCGATCGTGCGGCGCGATGTGCGGGCACTGGTGACCGAGGAGGGCAAGCTCGACGAAAGCCTGCTCGGCATGACCTTCCTGTCGACGCTCGACTATCTGCAGATGCGCACGGACGAGCTCAGGCTGCGGGATTAAGGTTGCTCATTTCAGGTGTCCGCCAGGGCGGCGCCATATGACCGGGAACCAGTCTTCCCTCAGCCGATCGCCCGTCTTCATGCCGTGACCTGGAAATGGCGGAGAGGTGCGGCCGGGGCGCTCGACATACCTGGCGTCGTCACCCGTCAGCCGCAGCGAGAATGCACGGCGCCGTGTCGCGCTCTCATTGCCGCGTGCACCATGCAAGACGTAGTAGTTGAAGGCGACTGCGTCGCCAGGCTCCATTTCCCATTCGCGAACGGGCATACCTTCCGCATCCGGGTCCGGGACAGGCATGTAGACATCGGTGTCTGGATAAAAGTTCTGCTCCGACAGCCAACGTGTCGGCAGGACCGGCTTGTCCCAGAGGTGGGAACCCGCCACACACCGCAACGATGCTTCACGCACATGATCGAGGGGCGACCAGAAGCTGATCGTTTGTTTGCCTTCGACGAAATAATAGGGACCGTCCTGGTGCCAGGGTGTCGGTTTTGACGTGCCCGGCTCCTTCACCAGCACGTGGTCGTGAAAGAGTTGCACCGTGTCCGACGACATGAGGTCAGCCGCGACCTCGGCTGCCGCGGAGTGGCAGGTAACCTGTTTGAACTCATCGATCCGCTGCCAGTTGCAATAGTCGTCGAAGAACCGCCCACGATCGCCCGCTTTGAGGTTCTCCGAAGCGTAAGGACCCGGTTGAGTCATGTTGACTTCGATCCCCCGTCTAAGGGTCTCAACGTGCTCCTTGAACAGGCCCTTTATCAGCACAACGCCCTCGTTCTGAAACGTCGCGATGTGGTCTTCCGTGATCAGGTGATGTGTCATTCCGTTCCCCGTCTCCGCGCTTGCAGTTGCAGGGTGGCGTATCTCTGAGTTAATCTCTAATAATATCTTTGGAAGAGTGTTATAATCTCATGTTGTATGTCTCGCTCCGCCAGCTCGAGTACATCCTGGCCGTCGGCAGGGCCGGAAGTCTGTCTGCTGCCGCCATCCAGCTGCGCGTATCCCAGCCGGCGCTTTCCGTGGCGATAACCCAGGTGGAGACCCGCATCGGGGCGTCGTTGTTCATTCGCCGCAAGGGGGTGTCCATCACCCCGACCGCGTTTGGACGGATGTTCCTTGAGGATGCGGCAGCCCTTCTCAAGGACGCGGAACAACTGGAGAAGCCGGGTGCCCTGTCCAAGCGCCGCCAAGCTCGCGTGACGATCGGTGTTCTTGAAGAACTGGCGCCGGCCTGGCTGGCGCCAATTCTTGTGATGTTGACGGCGGCCTATCCGGAGACCGAAGTCCGCGCCCTTGCGGTTTCGTTCGAGGCGCTCACCACCGCGCTTTTGTCAGGGCAGATCGATATCGGACTGACCTACGACCTTGGCCTTGATGCCAGCTTCAATCGAGACGTGTTGTTCCGGGTGGCACCGTGGATATGGACCAATCCGGAAAGCGAGCTCGCGAGGCGAAGCACAATCGCCCTTGCGGACATCGCCGATCGCCCGCTGATCCTGTCGGACCAAGGCCTGTCTATCCGCCACATCCTTGGTCTGTTCCAGACGATTGGTCTGAACCCCGTCGTCAAACACAGGGCAGCATCGATCGAATTGCTCCGCAGTCTGTCTGCGAACGGCGCAGGCCTTGGGATAAGCTATACGAACCCTCCGGGTTCAATGACCTATGACGGCAGACAGGTTGCCCGCGTCCGGATCAGCGATCCCCACGCGATCGAGCCCATTGTTCTGGTCTCGACCGGCACCCAACCAGCGCCGATCGCCGAGCTGCGGGCGTCGATCGTTGAATTCGTCCATGGACGCATGCCAGTCCTGGAGAGTGGGACGCCTTGATAGACCTCGCACTCTCGGGCTCCACCTTAAGTGACCTGAACGATACGCGACCGATTTACTCCGCCGCCAGCATCGTGGGTGCGGGGTCCCTGTTCCGAAACGCGCTCGGCGGTGCGCCGATGATGCGCTTGAAGGCGCGGCTGAACGAGGCCTCGGCGTCATAACCCAGGCGCTCGGCGGCGGTTGCGACGCGCATGCCGTCCTTCAGCCAGAGCCTTGCCTGGTGCATGCGCACCTTGGCCACGTAGCGGGCCGGCGTTTCGCCCACCACCCGCGCAAACCGTTCGGCAAAGCCGGAGCGCGAGGCGCCCATCAGCCTTGCGAGTTCCGCCACGGTCCAGTCCCGATCCGGCTCCAGGTGGATGGCGGCCAGCACGCGGCCCACATCCGGGCTGCGCACCGCGGCGATCCAGCCGGACGTCTCGACGCAGCCATGCTCCACCCAAGCGCGGATCATGGTCGCCATCAGCACGTCGGCCAGTCGCGCCAGAATGCCGCCGGCGCCGACCCGATCCATGTCCACCTCGCGGGCCATGGCTTCCAGAAGATGCGGAATGGCCGGCTCGTTCTGGGCCAGATCGCTGGTCAGCATGGTGTCTGGCATCAGCTGCAAAAGCGGATGCAGCTTATCGATGTTGAAGCGCATGCTGGCCGTGAACGCCAGCGTACCGCCACGGGCATTCGCCGTCTCGACATCGAACACGCCATCACAGACCTGCTTGCGTCCATAGCGGCCAAACGGCAAGGGATCGACGTCAGGGGCACTGGCCAGCACATGGGCGTCGCCGCGCGGCAGGAGTGCCGCGTCTCCGGCCCGCAGCTGCAACCATTCTCCCGACGGGGTCTTTAGGGCAGCAGAGCCTGACGAGATGAAGTGGAAGCGGGCGGCATCCTGCGCCGGAAACAGTGTCCCCCAGGGCTCCGCCAGCCGGCAGCGTCCATATTCGACGCCATCGAGGCGGAGGCCGCGGAGCATCTCGGTCAGCGGATCTGCCACGGACGTGGGTGATATTTTGGACGAATGATCAAGCATGACGGATTAACTAGCATGGAAACGACATGCTGTCACGCCTACACCGGGGCTTCCAATGGTTACGACCCGGCTCTCGCCTCGCCTCCCAAGACAGGACTACCATCATGACAGACACCATCCTCGATGAGGCCGACCACAGCGTCACGCCGACCGCGCCTGGCCATCAGGGCCGCGCCCGGTGGGACGCCGTCGTTGCGCTGACGCTCGGCGTGTTCGGGCTTGTCACGGCCGAATTCCTCCCCGCAAGCCTGCTCACTCCCATTTCCGCCGATCTCGGCATCACCTCGGGTACTGCCGGGCAGACGGTCACCGTCACCGCCGTGGTCGCCGCCATTGCCGGACCCGCGATCGTTATCGGCACCCGCAGCCTCGACCGTCGCTGGACGCTTTACGGCCTGACCTTCCTCCTCATCTTTGCCAGCGCGCTTGCGGCGCTCGCCAACGGGTTTCCGCTGCTTCTGGTGTCGCGCGTGCTTCTCGGCGTCGGGCTCGGCGGGTTCTGGGCGATGGCAGGCGCACTCGCCATCCGTCTCGTGCCAATGGAGCATCTGGCCCGTGCCATGGCGATCATCTTTACCGGCGTATCGCTTGCGACCGTGACCGCCGCACCGCTCGGCGCCTATATCGGGTCTACGCTCGGCTGGCGCGCAGCCTTCGTTCTGTCCGGCATCGTCGGCGTGATCGCACTGATCGCCCAGATTCTCACGGTTCCGTCACTTCCGCCGTCCGGCCATGCCGGCATCGGCACCATGCTTGCCGTGCTGCGGCGCCCGAAAATCCGCATCGGCCTGTTTGCTATCCTGCTGGTGGTCTCGGGGCATTTTGCCGGCTTCACCTATATCCGGCCCTATCTCGAAGGCATTCCGCATCTCGGCGTGGACATGATCTCGCTGGTGCTGCTGGCCTATGGCGTTGGCGGCTTCCTCGGCAATATCGTCGGCGGCATGATCGCCAGCCGCAGCGCGACACTCGGCACCGCCTTTGCGGCCGGGCTGATCGCCACCTCGGCGGTGATCCTTGCCGTTCTGGGCGTATCCCCCACCGCGTCGGCCGTTGCCGTGACGCTCTGGGGATTTGCCTTCGGTGCCTTCCCCGTCAGCATCCAGAGCTACATCACCCGGGCTGCACCCGACGAGGCGGAAAGTGCCGGCGCCATGCTGCTCACCACCTTCCAGATCGCCATCTCCAGCGGAGCGGTGCTGGGTGGCTTGCTGATCGACCTGCAGGGGCCGCTCGGCGTGATCACCTTCCTCGGCGTCGGGGCAGCGCTTGGAGCATCGGTGATGCTGGCCCGCGGCGGTCGCCAGATGCAGCTCAGCGAAGGCTGAGCCTGTGGCCGGCTGCGCCTCAGCTGCGCAGCCGGTAGCCGGTCTTGAATATCCAGCCGATCACCGACAGGCAGATCAGCAGGAAAAGGCCGATCATGCCGAGGCTCACCACCGGGTTCACGTCGGCGATCTCGTAAAAGCTCCAGCGGAAGCCGCTGACGAGATAGAGCACCGGGTTGAAGTGGCTGACCGTCTGCCAGAAGGGCGGCAGCATGTTGATCGAGTAGAAGCTGCCGCCGAGGAAGGTCAGCGGCGGTACGACCAGCATGGGCACGATGTTCAGCTGTTCGAAATTGCGGGCCCAGACGCCGATGATGAAGCCGAACAGGCTGAAGGTCACCGCCGTCAGCACCAGGAAGACGGCCATCATGAACGGGTGGGCGATGCGCACATCGACGAAGAAGGAGGCAGTCGCCAGGATGATCAGGCCGATCAGCAGCCCTTTGGTCGCGGCGGCGCCCACATAGCCCAGCAGGATCTCCGTCATGGAGACGGGCGCCGAGAGGATCTCGTAGATCGTGCCGGTGAATTTCGGGAAGTAGATGCCGATCGAACCATTGCCGATGCACTGGGTGAGCAGCGTCAGCATGATCAGGCCGGGCGTGATGAAGGCGCCGTAGGAAACCCCCTCCACTGTCTGGATGCGCGATCCGATCGCCGTGCCGAAGACGATGAAATAGAGCGAGGTGGTGATTACCGGCGAAATGACGCTTTGGAGGATGGTGCGGCGCATGCGCGCCATTTCGAACATATAGATCGACTTGACCGCTTCGACGTTCATGCCTTTTCCCCCACCAGTGCCACGAAGATATCCTCAAGCGAGCTTTGCCGCGTCGACAGGTCGCGGAAATGGATGTTTTCCCGCGTTAGCGCATTGAGCAGAGCCGGCACGCTGCCCTGCGCCTCCTCGCCATGATACTCGTGCATCAAAGCCATGCGATCGTCCGAAAGGACGAGGTTGAACGGTTCGAGGCTCGGCGGCAGCGCAGCCAGCGGCTCGGTCAGCTCGAGGCGGAGCTGCTTGCGGCCAAGCTTCTTCATCAGCGTCTTCTTGTCTTCCAGCAGCAAAAGTTCGCCGCCGTTGATGACCCCTACCCGGTCGGCGATCTCTTCGGCCTCCTCGATGTAGTGGGTGGTCAAGATGATCGTCACGCCGCTCTCTCGCAGCTTCTCAACCACCTGCCACATCTCGCGGCGCAGGTTGACGTCGACGCCAGCGGTCGGCTCGTCGAGAAACAGCACGCGCGGCTCATGCGACAGCGCCTTGGCGATCAGCACGCGCCGCTTCATGCCGCCAGAGAGCTCGCGGATCATGTTGTCCTTCTTGCTCCACAGCGACAGGTCCTTGAGGACACGCTCGATCAGATCAGGGTTCGGCTTGCAGCCGTAGACCCCGCGCGAGAAGCGCACCGTGTTCCAGACCGTCTCGAACTGGTCGGTGGTCAATTCCTGCGGCACAAGACCGATCAGCGCCCGGGTCTTGCGGAAATCGCGCACCACATCGTTGCCCTGCACCAGCACCGTGCCGGAGCTTGGGTTGACGATGCCGCAGATGATCGAGATCAGCGTGGTCTTGCCGGCCCCATTGGGGCCAAGCAGGGCAAGGATCTCGCCCTCTTCTATGTCGAGATCGACGCCCTTGAGGGCCTCGAAACCATTGCCATAGGTCTTCGTCAGTTTTCGAACCGAAACGATGGGTGTCATGGAAATCTTCTTCTGGAGGACCGATTTGCGCAGGCAGCCCCAGATATAGTCCAAGCTACGTCCGCAGCCATGCCTCGGAAGAAGAATATTGCGTTCGGATTTACGGTCTAATCGAGATCGGCGCGCTCCGGCCTGTCATGCTGCGGTGATCTTCATCGGCCATTGTGCGGCCAGGCAAGACCCGGTCTCCGCGCGCCGCTGACCTCCTCAAGGCGACCGGTTGTCCCCCATATTCGACCTAGCAGTTTTCCGCTTGCCGCATCGATAGGTCGCTCCGGCGACAGCAACCCTTTAGGAGGAGGTTTTTTATAGCCTTCTCCCTTTTGCCGGCCTCTGGCCGGCATTTTTTTTGTCCGCACTCCATCCGCCGGTCAACTGCAGTAGCGGCGGCTGCCTTTGCGCGAGCGAAGGTCGAAGTGGAAGTGGTTCCAGTGTTCGGCATTGCTGCCCGGGCCGAGCACCGTCGAGAAGTATTTGCAGCTGTCGCTGCGCACTGCCTTGAGCAGACCGCCCTCGCGGAAGGAGAACAGGCCCTTCTTGCGCACGTCGATCTCGTGGCCATTCTTCAGGACCACGGCGCCAATGTCGATGGCATTGCCGCGCGAATGTTCGGACATGGGATTGTAGCGCTGGCGGCTGTTGTTCATCCGGCGGCAGGAGTAGCCGCCCATAGGCACGATCGTCTTAACGCCGGTCAGGTAGCGGTAGCGGGCCGAGGGTGCGAGTTCGCCCTTCACCCATTTGGCGAAGGCGAGCGTGGTCTGGCAGTTCAGGGTCACGGCCGGGCGCACATCGATATTGCCCGACAGGCCGGATAGCTTGACCGGGTAGTCGATGCCGCAGCTCGGGCCGCTGGAGATGCGCGGCCGGTCCTGGTACTCGACGCCCATGCGACGCAGCTCGGCGCGGCAGCTTGCCTCCGACTGCGGCATGACGGTCGGCATGAATGACTGGTTCGGCGCCCGCATGGGTGCGTTGTCGAGATCCGGACCGGCATCGTCTTCGACCGGGTTGTTCGGCCGCAGCATGGCGACCTGGCGGGTGCCGGCTGCGGGAGACCGTGCCTGCGCGCCGGGGCCTGCGGTATTCCAGCCCGAGCTGTTGCCGTTGGAGAGGTCGCCCCGCATGCCGGTCGATTGGCGCTTCGGCGGCACCACGACCCGGTCCTCGGACACGGGCTGGCGGCGGCTGTTCAACGCGCGGGGACTGTCCGTGCCGATGCCGTCGACGACGGGCTGGCTGCCGACGCCCTCTGCCATGTTGTCCGCCTCCTCCTCGGCAAGGCCGGTGACGCCGCTTTCGTCCGGCGCGAAACCGAACTCGGAGTCCATGTTGACGCCTTCTTCGGGAACAGCTGCGGCGCGGGCATTGGAGGCGGAGCGTGCGGTCGTCTGGTTGATGGCTTCGTCGCTGTCGATCATCGGCAGGCGACCGGCGGGCTGGGCCGGCGCCATGCGCTGCGGAGCTTGTGCCTGTGGCGCGACAACCGCCGGCGGCATCTGCTGGTCGGGGGCGCGCAGGTAGTGTTCGGGTTCGCCCCTGCCGGCGAGGCCCGCATAGGGGTCGCTCGTGGCCTGATCCGGTCTCTGGTAGCCGTAGCCGGCAGCATTCGCCTGCTGCATCGGCACCTCGCCCTGCGGATAGACGCCCTGGGGCGGAAGGCTCCGACCGGAGCGGATCGCACCGACGCGTGTGCCGCCGTCGATACCAGCCGGCGGCACGAGGTCTGCAGACGAGCAGGCCGCCAGCATCGTCGAGATCATCAGCAGAGCCACAGCCCGCTGGGAAGAGAGCACATACGCCATACCAGTTGCCATTCTTCTGGTGCCAAAAGGACACAAGCATATGTTTTAGCGAGCTCTGGTAAACGAAGCCTTGAGGGATCAAGGCCCTTTCGTGACCATTTGCCGGTCCGGCTGCGGGCTTAAATGCTACAGGCTCAAGGGTTCTTCGGCCGGGTTAGCGGGCCCTGGCGCCCAGCGCCTCCATGCGCGACAGCCATCGTGCGCCGGGAAATCCCTTGGCCGAAACCATGCCCACCAGAGATGCCCGAACGGGCCTGATGCCGACGAAATGCAGAATGCCGATCTGCAGCGCCTTCAGGCTGTGGCTGCCATAGACCAGCCGGTAGTACCAGGCGGGCATGCCCATGGTGATTACCACCCGCGCCGACTTTCCGCGCAGAAGGCCGGGGTGGAGCGGCCCCCTGGCGCTGTCATAGGCAAAGCCCGGGCGCGCCACCTGTTCGAGGAAGGCCTTCACCAGCGCCGGCATGCAGCCGAGCCAGAGCGGATAGACCAGCACCAGGTGGTCGGCCTCTGCAATCCTTGCCTGCGCCTCGGCAATTGCGGGGCTCGGGCTGCCCTGCTCCTGCTCGTGCTGCGAGCTCAGGAATGTCACACCAAGCCGGGCGAGCTCGATCCGCTCGACGTGATGACCGGCAGCCTGCGCACCTTTCGCATAGGCGTCAGCGAGAGCATGGCAGAGATGCGGCTCGGCGGCGTCCGGGTGGCCCTGTATGATCACAATCTTCGTCATCGTGGTTGTCCCGTTGAACATTGCTCAAGGCTAGCCGGCCGCCGGCAATCGGTATTTGACCGGCGTCACAGGCGCGCCTTGAACCCCACGGGGCGCATGGCAACCCACGGGGTGCATGGCAACCCACGGGGTGCATGGCAGCCCGCCCGAAAAACGGGTTGGGATCGGGCGGGTTTTTGGCTAGCCTGCGCAGCGGAGGACAGGTCTTCAACACCAGGAACCAGATGCATGACAGATTCGCTTAAACCCGCCGGTGAACTGACGCTTCGCACGCTCGCCATGCCGGCCGACGCCAACCCCGCCGGCGATATTTTTGGCGGCTGGGTAATGGCTCAGATGGACTTGGCCAGCGGCATCCGCGCCGGCGAACGGGCGCATGGCCGGGTGGTCACGGCCGCGGTCAAGGAGATGGCTTTCCAGCTGCCGGTCAAGATCGGCGATACGCTGAGCATCTATACGGAGATCACCCGCGTCGGGCGCACCTCGATCACATTAAGCGTCGAGGCCTGGGCGCACCGGGCCCGCCACCGGCTCCTGGAAAAGGTGACGGCCGGAACCTTCATCATGGTGGCGCTTGGCGAGGACGGCAAGCCGACGCCGGTGCGGGAAGAGTGAGCGGGCCGGTGATCCCGACGCTGCAGACCGAACGCCTGCGTCTGCGCGCAGCAACCATGGACGACTGGCCCGATTATGCCGCACTGATGATGTCGGAGCGGTCCATCCATATGGGCGGCCCGCATGCGTTAGCGACCGCCTGGGGCATGTTCTGCAACGATATCGCGCAGTGGAGCCTGTTCGGGCACGGATGCCTGATGATCGAGGAACGCCAGACGGGTCAATGCGTCGGACAGGTCGGCATCAATGCCGGACCCTTGTTTCCCGAGCGTGAACTCGGCTGGTTTCTCTATAAGCACGCCGAGGGCAAGGGCTATGCGTTCGAGGCTGCGTCCGAAATGCGCGCCTGGGCACTGACCTCGCGGCCTGGCGCGCTCGTAAGCTATATCCGTCCGGACAATCTGAGATCCAAAGCCCTCGCAGAGCGGCTAGGAGCAGAGATCGATCCCACGGCCAAGCCGCACGCGCCGGGCGATTTCGTGTTTCGCCATCGAGATCAGCGGCTTGAAACCTAGACTTCATGCTATGCGCGAAGATAGATCGATGACTTATCGAAGCTGAGACCCGGGAAGACCTTGGTGGTGAGGTTGCCGGGGCTGATGCCGAACTGCTGGTAGAGCATGGCGGCCGCCACTTCGCGCACGTCGCCGGTCGGCATCAGGTCGCGCTGGTCGAGCAGGCTGTCCGGCGCCAGTCCCGGCCATTGGCCAAGCACCTTTCCGCCGGTTGCGGCGCCACCGGCCAGCACGGCCAGTCCGCCCGTGCCGTGGTCCGTGCCGCCGGTGCCGTTTTCCCGCGCGGTGCGGCCGAACTCGGTCATGGCGAGCACCACCGTCTTGCCCCAGGCCTCCGCTCCCAACGAGTCCTTCAGCGTCACGATGGCCGTCGATAGGTCGGCGACCGCTTTGCGGAACTGCGCCTGCTGGCCCACATGGGTATCCCAGCCGTTGATCGAGAAGCTGGCGATCCGGTAGTCGCCCTTCAGCATGCCGCCGGCCAGCCGCGCCATATCGGCGATGCCGCCGCCGCGCTTGCCGTCGCTATAGAGCGAGTCGGCCGAGATATCCGTGGAGCGTGCTTCCGCCAGTGCCTCGGCGAAAGGTGCATCCTGGGCATAGAGGCGCTCCAGGAAGGCTAGCTCGTCCTCGGCCAGGGCAAAGTTGCTCTGGCTCGACCAGGATGCCACCCGGTTCGGACCGGTCAGGATCAGGTCCATCGAGGCATTGATGTCGATGGCGGTGCGCCGGCCCGATTGGGGAATGACGGCGAGCGTGCGGTTCAGCCAGCCGGTTTTCTGGCTCTTGTCGTTGCCGCCGGTCTCGAGAATATCCTGTCCGTCGAAATGGCTGCGCTGGTTGCGATAAGGGGTCGAGACCGCATGGACGAAGGATAGTTCCCTCGCCTGCCAGAGCGGCATCAGCGGGGCGGCGGCGGGGTTCAGCCCGAAGAAGCCGTCGAGATCCAGCAGGCCGGTATCCGGCATCCGTCCGAGCTTGGGGCGAAGCGCTGCAAAGGCCGGATCGCCATAGGGCTGCACGAGATCCAGGCCATCCATGGCGCCGCGCAGGATAATGGTCACGAAGCGGTTGTCGCCGGGCATGGCGGCAAAGGACACGGGGGCAAGCACGGGCGCGGCGGCGGCACAGCAGGCGCCTGCCAGGAAACCGCGACGCGACAACAGGAGGCTCTCTTGATCGGTCATGACTATCTCCTGTTGAACTCGGGGGATGCGAGAACCATGGTGATCCCGTGCAGCTTGTTGGGTGCCTGGCCGATGATCTTGCGGGTCTCCGGACCCGCGGCGTCGGCAAGGGCTGCATCGAGAAGCGGCAAGGGTTCGATCGTCTGCCCGTAGGCCTTGGCCATGTTGCGCGACCAGCTGATCCGTTCGGTCAGCTGGCTCGGCGATAGCCAGACGCTGGCCTGGTCGGCAAAACCCGCCGGGCTCGGCGGCTGCCAGATGGGCTGGCGCATGCGCTGCAGGGCCCCGAGCGTCAGGGAATTGGCGCGTCCGCCGCGGCGCTTGGCTTCATTGGCCACAGTCTCTCCACCTATCGCG
This sequence comes from Hyphomicrobiales bacterium, assembly GCA_900472675.1. Classification (GTDB taxonomy): domain Bacteria; phylum Pseudomonadota; class Alphaproteobacteria; order Rhizobiales; family Rhizobiaceae; genus Neorhizobium. The sequence continues at coordinate 6,310 of UCJA01000009.1, read as the reverse complement.
GGCGCGCCTGTCAGGGCAGCGTCACCCTCCATCTGGCCGGCTCCCTGGCCCGTCACCTGACCGGCCACTGCGCCTGCCATGTCGCTTGCCATCTTCATCGCCTTGTCGACCGCGCCGTCGTCGACATCCGCCTGGTCCATGTCGCGGGAAAGATCGGTGAGGCTGGTTTCCGGCAGGCCAAAGGCGCGCAGGCCTGACGCCACGAAATCGAACGGCTGCTTGATCTTGCGGCCGGGGTCCGACCAGGCGCGCGGATGCTCCAGCATGGCGCGGTAGACGTCGGTCAGATTGCCGCTGGTGCGCGTCCAGGCCTCCAGCATGGGCGTGACCAGTTCCTCCGGCGGCGTGTCGTCGACGAAATGCGAGACCAGCTTGCGGCAGATGTGGCCGGCGGTCTTCGGATGGGCTGCAAGATCCTCCAGCATCAGCATGTGGTCCTGCCCCTCGCCCTCGTCGCCGTCGTAATCCTGGCCTAGCAGGGTGATGGCGCCGCCTTCGGCAAACCGCGGCTTGTAGACGACCTGCAGGGCGCGATTGTCGACCGACAGGCCGGTGAGGATCAGCGCCGCCGCCCGCACGTCCGCCTGGGTGTAGCCGCTGCCGGCGCCCAGCGTATGAAGCTCCAGCAGTTCGCGCCCGAGGTTTTCGTTGAGGCCGCGCCCGCTCTTCTGCGCGGCAACCGAATCCGGCCCGATGCTCTGGTCCTGGTCGAGGTAGATCAGCATGGCGGGATGGAGGATCGCCGCCTTCAGCAGCCGCGCGAAGGTGCCGGCCATGTTGGGACGGACGGCCTCCGCCTCGTAGAGCGGCACCACCATGCGCATCGGCAGAGACTTCATCGCGCTAGTCGAGAAATGATCGGTCCAGAAGGTGGCCAGCCGCTCATGGAAGCCGAGCGGCGAATAGACCGCCTGGGCAAGCCGGGCCATGGCATCCTGACGGTAGATGCGCTGCGCCTCCCGCTGGGTCTGCCGGCGGATTGCCTCGTTAGGCTTGCCTTCCTTCGTGGCCTTGGATTCCGCTGCGCGCAGGGAAATGATCCGGGTCGCCGTTTCGCGGCGACCGGCGACGCCCTCGCGGGGAAAGCGGAGTTTTGCGGTGCGGCCCGCCTCGAGCTGGGCCAGCAAGCCCGCCGCATCCCGCGGAGCCGTCTCGCCGGGGCGCAAACCATATCCGTAGCGGATCGCCGCCAGGGTCTCGTTCGCAAGGGCCATGGGACCACTCCTTGTTCTTCGATTTCACGTTCCGTGACCTTTATGGCGAAAACCGCGTCGAAGTGGGGCTATTTTAGGACATGTCCACATTGTAATGTGATGGGGTGGGGTAAACTCGCCCTCAAGCGCTAACCTCTCCTTCAACGCGCCCACCATCCCCGTTGCTGGTTTGTACCGGTTTTTGCGCGGCCCCTCTTCACATTCCGCCGTGCCGGCTCCATATTCCGCGCATGGCCAGATCCCCGAAAAAACCCTCCGCCTCGACGCCCTCCCACGATGGTTTCGAGGAGGGTCCGCAGTCGTCCTTCGAGGGCGCTCCCTTGTCCGGCTCCGTGTCCGACTGGGTGAAGCAGCTGGAGGCCGAGGCGGAGGTCTCCGGCATCGAGACACAGCGCGAGATCGCCTCCAAGGCCGGCAAGCACCGCAAGAAGATCGAGATCGCGGCCCGCGAGGAAGCGATCAAGCAGGCGGCCAAGGACACCGCCAAGCCCGTCAATGCCAAGCACACGACCTCGTCGAAATCGGCCCGCGGCACGTCGATGGGCGGTTCGTCGGACCCGAAGACGCGTGCCGCTGCCGGCCTCAACCCGGTCGCGGGCATGGACGTCAGCCTCGAGGAAGCCGCGAATCTCGCCCCCGGCGCGGTTACCGCGACGGTCGAGGCGCTGTCAGCACTGATCGAGAGCGGCAATCCGCTGTTCAAGGACGGCAAGATGTGGACGCCGCACCGGCCCCATCGCCCCGAGAAATCCGAGGGCGGCGTGCCGATCCGCATGGTGTCGGACTACGAGCCGGCCGGCGACCAGCCGACCGCGATCGCCGATCTCGTCACCGGCATCAACGAGAACGAGCGGAGCCAGGTGCTGCTCGGCGTGACCGGCTCGGGCAAGACCTTTACCATGGCCAAGGTGATCGAGGCGACGCAGCGCCCGGCCGTGATCCTCGCGCCCAACAAAACGCTGGCGGCGCAGCTTTATTCGGAGTTCAAGAACTTCTTCCCCGACAATGCGGTGGAGTATTTCGTCTCCTACTACGACTACTACCAGCCGGAAGCCTATGTGCCGCGCTCGGATACCTTCATCGAGAAGGAGAGCTCGATCAACGAGCAGATCGACCGGATGCGCCACTCCGCCACCCGCTCGCTCTTGGAGCGCGACGACTGCATCATCGTCGCCTCGGTGTCGTGCATCTACGGTATCGGCTCGGTCGAAACCTATACGGCGATGACCTTCCAGATGGCGGTCGGTGACCGGCTGGACCAGCGCCAGCTGCTGGCCGATCTGGTCGCCCAGCAGTACAAGCGCCGCGACATGGACTTTCAGCGCGGCTCGTTCCGGGTGCGCGGCGATACGATCGAGATCTTTCCGGCCCACCTGGAGGATGCCGCCTGGCGGATCTCCATGTTCGGCGACGAGATCGACGCGATCACCGAGTTCGACCCTTTGACGGGCCAGAAGACCGGCGACCTGAAGAGCGTCAAGATCTACGCCAACTCCCACTATGTGACGCCGCGCCCGACGCTCAACGGCGCCATCAAGTCGATCAAGGAAGAGCTGAAGCACCGCCTGGCCGAGCTCGAAAAGGGCGGCCGCCTGCTCGAAGCGCAGCGGCTGGAGCAGCGAACGCGCTATGACATCGAGATGCTGGAGGCGACCGGTTCCTGCGCCGGCATCGAGAACTATTCGCGCTATCTCACCGGCCGCACGCCCGGCGAGCCGCCGCCGACGCTGTTTGAATATATCCCCGACAATGCGCTGCTGTTCATCGACGAGAGCCATGTCTCCGTCAGCCAGATCGGCGGCATGTACCGGGGCGACTTCCGCCGAAAAGCGACGCTGGCCGAATACGGTTTCCGCCTGCCTTCCTGCATGGACAACCGGCCGCTGCGCTTCGAGGAGTGGGATGCCATGCGCCCCCTCACCGTCTCCGTGTCGGCCACCCCCGGCAATTGGGAGATGGAACAGTCCGGCGGCGTGTTTGCCGAACAGGTGATCCGCCCGACCGGCCTGATCGACCCGCCGGTCGAAGTGCGCTCGGCCCGCTCCCAGGTGGACGACGTGCTGGGCGAAATCCGCGAGACGGCCGAAAAGGGCTATCGCACGCTTTGCACCGTGCTCACCAAGCGGATGGCCGAAGACCTCACCGAATACCTGCATGAACAAGGCGTGCGGGTGCGCTACATGCACTCGGATATCGACACGCTGGAGCGCATCGAGATCATCCGCGACCTGCGGCTGGGTGCCTTCGACGTGCTCGTCGGCATCAACCTGTTGCGTGAAGGCCTCGATATTCCCGAATGCGGCTTCGTTGCCATTCTCGACGCCGACAAGGAAGGCTTTTTGCGCTCGGAGACCTCTCTCGTTCAGACCATCGGTCGCGCGGCGCGTAACGTCGACGGCAAGGTCATCCTCTATGCGGACAAGATCACCGGCTCGATGCAGCGTGCCATGGACGAGACCGCGCGGCGCCGCGAAAAGCAGGTGGCCTATAACGAGGCGCATGGCATCACGCCTGAATCGGTGAAGGCGCGCATCTCCGACATCCTCGACTCGGTCTACGAGCGCGACCATGTGCGGGCCGATATCTCCGGCGCCTCCGGCAAGGGGTTTGCCGATGGCGGGCATCTGGTCGGCAACAATCTCCAGGCGCATCTCAACGCCATGGAAAAGAGCATGCGCGATGCGGCCGCCGATCTCGACTTCGAAAAGGCCGCCCGCCTGCGCGACGAGATCAAGCGCCTCAAGGCCTCGGAACTCGCGACCATGGACGACCCGATCGCCCGCGAGGAATCCAAGGCGCAGGAAGGCGTGCGCCGCAGCGCCGAAGCCACCCGCGCCTCGCTCGGCGGCGGCAAAGGCGGCAAACGCGGCGCCACCTCTCCCCTTGAGGGAGAGGATAGTTTGCCCCGCGAGGCTCCGCCGGGCGGTTCGGCGAACTTGGTGAGGGGGCAGCAAGCCTCCTACTTCGCCAAACCCTCGCTCGACGACATGGGACCGGGCACCGACACGGCCACCCCTCTCTTCCGCCGAAACACGCTGGACGAGATGACAGTCGGCCGCACGGAAAAGCCCGCCCCCGGCGCCCTGCCCGCCCGGCCGCCGGAAACCATCAGCAGCAAGCGCCGCCACTCGCCGCTGCTCGAAGGCCAGCCGGAAAAAGGCGACGGATCACCGTCCCGGGGTGCCAAGGACGACGCCCGCCCGCTGGTGCGCGCCAAGCCCGGTGCCGGATCCTATGAGGATCCGGGCGAGCAGAAGCGCAAGAGCCGCACCAAGGGCAAGACGGGACGACCGGGGCGGTAGGAGCAAGGTCCCCCTTGGGCCCGCACGGCCGCGGCAGACGCGACGCCACCTCTCCCCTTGAGGGAGAGGATAGTTCGCCCCGCGAGGCTCTGCCGAGCGGTTCGGCGAACTTGGTGAGGGGAAGAGGCTGGTGGAGGGGCACGGGGCTGCTGCGGAAGGGTTTCTCCGCCGTCATCCCGGCCTAGAGCCGGAATCCGGTCGTTGCGCATCCGCGCTCCAAGCCGGCGCGGGAAGCTACGAGTTCCCGGCGAGCAGAAGCGTAAGAACTGCATTAAGGGTACACCTTGACGGAATCGATAGCGGAGAGATACTTTTGACAGCCATATCTTGATTGAAACTAAAACCTATGCGAGAGATTTTATACGCGTAAACCATGGTTGCTTCATGAGTCTCGCTGCTTTGTATGGTCCTTGTCGTTCTGCTTTCGGCGATGTTCACTCTGCCGAGCGCGACTTCCGACCAGAAAGTCTGCAACGATTAGATGAGGTAACAGCACCCGCGTTGCGCGCTTATCTAGCGGCTTCGCCAGACGTCTTTCTCCCCGCCGTTGTCCATCAGTATTGCCCGCTTCTTTGGCTGATTGATAGAGATGGCAAGGTCTGGTTTAGCGTCGAGGAACTCGTTGATCCCGTAGCCCGTAAGACGATAGCCATGAGGCCACGCGGCGATTGGGGGAAGATTCCAGGAACTGAAAAACTGGGGCACCCGTCCTTATTGCATGACGCGACAAAAGAAGCTCGTATTGGAGGTGAGATTGTTTACCGTAAGAGTGAACGCCTCTGGAGCATCAACAATGGATCCGGACGTTATGGAATGCGCTCACATCAAAAAAAGACACACCTAGAGGCAGCTGCGGCAAGATTCAAAGAAAATGACATTGTGCTGGTTCCAGACTTCTTCCCGGTTAGAAGGGCAACTTGATGCTGAAATCGCTTGGATCATTAGAAAGCGCGGAAATTCAAGGGCTTAGGGACAGCCTGTCGACAAAAGATGGGCAAAAGGAATTTGCAAATTGTGCGCAACGTTTCTTAAAATCACATCCCTTGGACGGTGGCGCAGAAGATGATTTCGTTTATGTCACTGGCGCGCGGCTCGCAAAGGAAGGTGTTTGGCAGGCGGTTAACCCAATAACGTTTGCTAGAGCTATCCCTGCTGAGTTAATCAGCGGCGTTCGAGTATTACTTGAAGCTGGGCCCGAAGGGCTTGGAGACAAAGTCGCTGAGAAAATACAAATTTTTAACTTGGAAACACTAAGGGCTACCCAGATACGTGAGGGTAAAAAGCGCAAAGGGAAGCACAGCGGTTCGAGTGGCAGTAGGCATGACAGTGGGATCGGTAAACGTATGAGGTTTGCGGATCCGACGGTTACTATCACTAAGTCACAACTCGCGAAATTAGTTGCTGAAGGCCGTGTTCGGACCGGAGGCCGTGTCGTAAAAGCAGCCGATGCACTTAAGAGCAGTTCCGTTTTAGAGCCGTACCCATCCGAAAGTCGGCCTTCGTCACCTTCGGCTAATAAACCACGCTAAAGTCAGGCCAGTAGCCTCAAATTTATTCGCGTCAAGAAAATTAGATCCTCCGAGATAAGATCATAGCGCTGAAAATCCGGCGACTGGTCTAATTTGCGTTACCTTGGCGGCGGATATCATTGTTAACAACGTCGCGTCGAGGTTAGATCGTACCACAGATGTATACTAGTTCTCGTTGAAGAGCGCATCCTAACAACTTCGGCTGCGGTATCGGCGAGCGGGCAGGATCCAGTGCTGCACCCACACCCCCCACCCCCTCCGACTC
>UCJA01000037.1 GCA_900472675.1 Hyphomicrobiales bacterium | reverse complement strand
AACGACGTCTTGCCGTGGTCAACGTGACCAATCGTGCCAATGTTGACGTGAGGCTTGTTGCGCTCAAACTTGCTCTTTGCCATTTCCGGCTCTCCATTCTTGTCCTGCCGTGCAGGAAATCTTTATCGGGTTAGGTGGAGGCTCCGGTCACTTCTGACCGGAGTACTTTGCCTGGATTTCGGTTGCCACGTTGGACGGTACCGGCGCGTAGTGATCGAAGACCATCGAGTACTGGGCGCGGCCCTGCGACATGGAGCGCAGGTTGTCCACATACTTGAACATGTTGGCCAGCGGCACGTGGGCGTTGATCACGACGGCGATGCCGCGCGATTCCTGGCCCTGGATCTGGCCGCGACGGGAGTTCAGGTCGCCGATGACGTCGCCGACGTAGTCTTCCGGCGTTACGACTTCGACCTTCATCATCGGCTCGAGGAGCTGAGCTCCTGCCTTCTTGGCAGCATCACGGAAGCAGGCGCGCGATGCAATTTCGAAGGCGAGAACCGAGGAGTCCACGTCGTGGTAGGCACCGTCGATGAGCGTCGCCTTGACGCCCAGCATCGGGAAGCCTGCCAGAGGACCGGAAGACAGAACGCTTTCGATGCCCTTCTGGACGCCCGGGATGTATTCCTTCGGAACCGAGCCGCCGACAACCTTGGATTCGAAGACGAAATCTTCGCCATCCGGGTTGGGTTCGAAGACGATCTTGACGCGCGCGAACTGGCCGGTACCACCGGTCTGCTTCTTGTGCGTGTAGTCTTCTTCGGTCCGGCGCGTGATGGTCTCGCGGTAGGCAACCTGCGGAGCACCGACGTTGGCTTCAACCTTGAACTCGCGACGCATACGGTCGACGAGGATGTCCAGGTGAAGTTCGCCCATGCCGGCAATGATCGTCTGGCCGGATTCCTGGTCGGTCTTGACGCGGAACGACGGGTCTTCAGCTGCCAGGCGGTTGAGCGCGAGGCCCATCTTTTCCTGGTCGCCCTTGGACTTCGGCTCGATGGCGATCTGGATGACCGGCTCGGGGAATTCCATGCGTTCAAGGATAACCTGGTTCAGCGGATCGCAGAGCGTGTCGCCGGTGGTGGTTTCCTTGAGGCCTGCGAGAGCAACGATGTCGCCGGCGAAGGCTTCTTCGATGTCTTCACGGGAATTCGAGTGCATCTGCAACATACGGCCGACGCGCTCGCGCTTGTCCTTGACCGTGTTCAGAACGGACGTGCCCTTTTCGAGCTTGCCCGAGTAGATGCGGCAGAAAGTGAGCGAACCAACGAAGGGGTCGTTCATGATCTTGAATGCGAGCATGGACAGCGGCTCGTCATCGACTGCATGACGCTCAATGTCGGCTTCCGTCTTGACGTCGATGCCCTTGATAGCAGGGATGTCGGCCGGCGACGGCAGGAACTCGACAACAGCGTCGAGGAGCGGCTGAACGCCCTTGTTCTTAAAGGCAGAGCCGCAGAACATCGGGAAGAACTTGACGTCGATGGTGCCGCGACGGATCAGGGCACGGATCTTGTCGTTGTCCGGCATGACGCCGTTCAGGTAGTTTTCCATGGCTTCTTCGTCGATGTCGACGACCGTTTCGATCATCTTCTCGCGCCATTCGACGGCTGCATCCTTGAGATCGTCAGGGATCTCAACGACGTCCCACTGGGCGCCGAGCGACTCGTCGCGCCAGACGAGAGCGTTCATCTCGATCAGGTCAACGATGCCCTTGAATTCCGTCTCAGCGCCGATCGGCAGCTGGCAGACAACGGCAGTGGCGCCGAGGCGGGTCTTGATCATTTCGACCGAGCGGTAGAAGTCCGCACCGGTCTTGTCCATCTTGTTGCAGAAGATCATCCGCGGGACGTTGTACTTGTCGGCCTGGCGCCAGACAGTTTCCGTCTGCGGCTCAACACCGGCGTTGGCATCGAGAAGCGCTACTGCACCGTCGAGCACGCGCAGCGAACGTTCGACTTCAATGGTGAAGTCCACGTGGCCGGGGGTGTCGATAATGTTGAAACGGCGCATCTGGCCGTCACGACCCTTCCAGTAGGTCGTGGTGGCAGCGGAGGTGATGGTGATACCACGCTCCTGCTCCTGTTCCATCCAGTCCATGGTGGCTGCGCCGTCGTGGACTTCGCCGATCTTGTGCGACTTACCGGTGTAATAAAGGATACGCTCGGTGGTCGTGGTCTTGCCGGCGTCGATGTGCGCCATGATACCGAAATTTCGGTAGTCTTCGATTTTATATTCGCGAGCCATAGGACTGCCTTTCGAATTTCGAACGGATGAAGATTACCAACGGTAGTGCGAGAAAGCGCGGTTCGCGTCGGCCATCTTGTGCGTGTCTTCACGCTTCTTGACGGCGCTGCCACGGTTGTTGGCGGCATCCATGAGTTCGCCCGAAAGGCGATCGACCATTGTCGTCTCGTTGCGCTTGCGGGCAGCCGCAATCACCCAACGGATTGCAAGAGCCTGGCGGCGCTCGGGGCGGACATCGACCGGGACCTGGTAGGTTGCACCACCGACGCGGCGCGAACGGACTTCAACATGCGGCGCGACATTTTCAAGCGCCGAATGGAAGATGCCGAGCGGGTCGACCTTGGCCTTGCCCTGTACGACGTCGAACGCACCGTAAACGATGGTTTCGGCGACCGACTTCTTGCCGTGGAGCATGATGGCATTCATGAACTTCGTAACGATCAGATCGCCGAACTTGGGGTCCGGGTTGATCTCGCGCTTTTCTGCACTATGGCGTCTGGACATTCTTCTCGTCTCTCAAACTGTAGGGGCGCTTTATCACGCGGAGAACCTCGCGCAGCACCGGGAAAATGAATCGCCGAAGCTTACTTCGGACGCTTGGCACCGTACTTCGAACGGCGCTGCTTGCGGTTCTTAACACCCTGGGTGTCGAGCACGCCGCGGATGATGTGGTAACGAACGCCCGGCAAGTCCTTTACGCGGCCGCCACGGATCATGACAACGGAGTGTTCCTGAAGGTTGTGACCTTCGCCAGGAATGTAGCCGATGACTTCGAAGCCGTTGGTGAGGCGGATCTTGGCAACCTTACGCAGAGCCGAGTTAGGCTTCTTCGGGGTCGTCGTATAAACGCGCGTGCAAACGCCGCGCTTCTGCGGGTTTTCCTGCAGGGCAGGAACCTTGTTGCGCTTTACGTTCGCCTGGCGTGGCTTGCGGATCAGCTGGTTTACGGTAGGCATTCAACCATCCCTTAGTTTTTCTCAGCACCCTTGCGGGCTAATTTCTTGCCGTTTCCGGCGGCGGTGCACACATTCCCTCATGCGCAAAACGTGGCCCGATCCGCTTGGGATGGACCACGGTAGGCAGAGGACGCATTCCAGATGCGTCATGCGTGCAGCATTCGTGTCTTCAACGTGCGTTTGGAAGCGTGTTTGAGGCGAACTCCGGAACGAGTCGTTCTGGACGGACAGGCCTCACATCGCTTCCGCTGCGGGCCGTTTACTGTTTCCACCCCTTGCCGTCAAGGGCTGAGGCTGAATTAATGGGCTTACAGGCCCTTTGCAGCCCCATCCAGGCCATTTCGGCGCTGAAACCGTTAATTTCAGAGTCGTGACGGAGATTGGCTTTGGGAATCGCCGGTGATGCTATTATGAGACAGAAACCTTCCCGCTCTTGGTCTTCCCGCACCAAGACCTTCTCCCGGAGATATTGATGATGGCCGAACCAGACAACGACAACAATCTCGAAGGTCCGATGATCTTCATCATCATCGGCAAGGCCTATGAGACGGATGGCGGCGAAGGCGTCGACCTGCATGTCATCCTGCGCGCACCCGATGATGATTCTGCCGTTCGCAACGCGCTCAACGCATTGTCCGAGGAAGGCTTCCTCGAAGCGGATCTGGATCAGATCGGCATCCTCACGGACGAGCCCAACGAAGAACCACACGCTTCCGCCTACCAGGGTGCGCTTGAAGGCGAAGTGGCGATCATCCGCTTCAAGTAGCCCCTGCCGCCCTCCCCCGGGCCGCAATCGTCGCCGACCATATCTGCCCAATAGAAAACGCCCGGATTGCTCCGGGCGTTTCTTTTTGCGGGTTAGCCAGGGCGCTCAAAAGTAGCGCCCTCGCCTTCCAGTGTTTACTCGGCAGCCGGCGCTTTTTCGCCAGCCATGTCCTGCAGCATCGGTGTTGCCGACGCTACGCCCGAACCCTTCTTGCGCTCTTCGAGGATGAGCTCGTCGCGCGAGGTGGCGATCCGGCGGATCTGAGTCATGGTGCCACCAGTACCGGCCGGGATAAGACGGCCGACGATGACGTTCTCCTTCAGACCCTGCAGCGTATCCGTCTTTCCGGCGATCGCAGCTTCCGTGAGAACCTTGGTGGTTTCCTGGAAGGATGCAGCCGAGATGAAGGACGGCGTCTGCAGCGAGGCCTTGGTGATGCCCAGCAGGACCGGCTCGCCATAGGCGGGCTTCTTGCCTTCTTCCATCAGGCGCTCATTGCCGTCTTCCAGCTCGATCCGGTCGACATTGTCACCGACGATGTACTGGCTGTCGCCAGCATCGGTGATCTCGACCTTCTGGAGCATCTGACGAACGATGACCTCGATGTGCTTGTCGTTGATGACAACGCCCTGCAGACGGTAGACTTCCTGGATTTCGTTCACGAGGTAGGAAGCAAGTGCCTCCACGCCCTTGATGGCCAGGATGTCGTGCGGCGCAGGATTGCCGTCGAGGATGTAGTCGCCCTTTTCGATGTAGTCGCCATCCTGAAGATGGAAGGGCTTGCCCTTCGGGATCAGGTATTCGACAGGCTCAACACCGTCTTCAGCCGGCTCGATCATGACGCGACGCTTGTTCTTGTAGTCGCGGCCCAGACGGATCGTACCATCGATCTCAGCGATGATGGCGTGATCCTTCGGACGACGAGCTTCGAACAGTTCGGCGACGCGCGGCAGACCACCGGTGATGTCCTTGGTCTTGGCGCTTTCCATCGGGACACGTGCAAGCACGTCGCCCTGGGAAACCTTGCTGCCGGGCTCGACGGACAGGATGGCGTCCACGGACAGCTGGAAGCGAGCTTCGCCCCCACGTGTCAGCTTGGCAATCGCGCCCGTTTCGTCCTTGATGACGATCGCAGGCTTCAGGTCGTTACCGCGTGGCGTCGAGCGCCAGTCGATAACCTGACGCTTGGTGATGCCGGTGGACTCGTCGGTCGATTCCGTAACCGAGATCGAGTCGACCACGTCTTCGAACTGAACCGTACCGGCAACTTCCGTCATCATCGGGCGTGTGTAGGGGTCCCACTCCGCCAGACGCTGACCGCGACGGACCTTATCGTTGTCGTCGACATGCAGCTTGGAGCCGTATGCGACACGCTGGGACGACCGTTCGACACCACGCTCGTCGAGAATGGTGACGGCCATGTTGCGGCCCATCGCGACGAGAACGCCTTCCGAGTTGCGCAGCATGTTGCGGTTCTTGATCTGAATCGTGCCCTCGTAGGACGCTTCCAGGAACGACGAGTCGACCACGTTTGCGGTACCGCCCAAGTGGAAGGTACGCATGGTGAGCTGGGTACCCGGCTCGCCGATCGACTGTGCAGCGATGACGCCGACTGCTTCGCCCATGTTGACCGGCGTACCACGGGCCAGATCTCGGCCGTAGCAGATCGAGCAAACGCCCGTCTGGACTTCGCAGGTCAGTGCGGAACGAATGCGGATCGACTGGATGCCAGCCTTTTCGATCTCGATGACATCCGGCTCAAGGATCATCTTGCCGGCGTCGACGATGCGGTCACCCGTGACAGGGTGATCGATGTGGTCGAGCGCGGTACGGCCGAGGATACGGGCGCCGAGCGAAGCCACAACCTGACCGGCGTCTACGATCGCCGTCATGGTAAGGCCGTTTTCGGTACCGCAATCGACCATGTTGACGATGCAATCCTGAGCCACGTCGACGAGACGACGGGTCAGGTAACCGGAGTTTGCCGTCTTCAAGGCGGTGTCTGCAAGACCCTTACGGGCGCCGTGAGTCGAGTTGAAGTACTCGTTCACGGTCAGGCCTTCCTTGAAGTTCGAGATGATCGGGGTCTCGATGATCTCGCCCGAAGGCTTGGCCATCAGTCCGCGCATGCCGCCCAGCTGACGCATCTGGTTCGGAGAACCACGGGCGCCCGAGTGCGACATCATGTAAATCGCGTTCATCGGCTTCTGGCGATTGGTTTCCGGATCGAACTCGACGGCCTTCAGACGGGCCATCATGTCTTCCGCAACCTTTTCAGTCGCCTTACCCCAAGCGTCCACGACCTTGTTGTACTTCTCGCCCTGAGTGATCAGGCCGTCGTTGTACTGCTGCTCGTATTCCTTCACCAGGGTCTCGGTGTCACCAACGATCTTCTCCTTGGTGTCCGGGATGATCATGTCGTCCTTGCCGAACGAAATGCCGGCGCGGCAGGCATGCGTGAAGCCGAGCTGCATGATCCGGTCGCAGAAGATGACCGTGTCCTTCTGACCGCAGTGACGGTAGACCGTGTCGATCATCTTGGAGATGTTCTTCTTGGTCATTTCCTGGTTGCAGATGTCGAAGGACACCTTGCCGTTCTTGGGCAGGAGCTCGCCGATGATCATGCGGCCAGGCGTGGTTTCGAAGATCTTCGTGTAGGGCTTGCCCTCTTCGTCCACGGACTTGAAGCGACCGCGGATCTTGGAGTGCAGGGTGACGACCTTGTTTTCCAGAGCATGGTGCAGTTCGCCCATGTCCGAGAAGACCATGCCTTCGCCCGGCTCGTTCTGGTTGACGATCGACAGATAGTAGAGGCCGAGAACCATGTCCTGCGAAGGAACGATGATCGGCGCGCCGTTGGCCGGGTGCAGGATGTTGTTGGTCGACATCATCAGGACGCGGGCTTCGAGCTGGGCTTCGAGCGACAGCGGCACGTGAACGGCCATCTGATCGCCGTCGAAGTCGGCGTTGAAGGCCGTGCAGACGAGCGGGTGCAGCTGGATCGCCTTGCCTTCAACCAGAATCGGTTCGAAAGCCTGGATGCCCAGACGGTGCAGCGTCGGTGCGCGGTTCAACAGAACCGGATGCTCGCGGATAACCTCGTCGAGGATATCCCAGACTTCCGGCTTTTCCTTTTCGACCAGCTTCTTGGCCTGCTTGACGGTCGAGGAATAACCCTTGGCGTCAAGGCGGGCATAGATGAACGGCTTGAAAAGCTCGAGCGCCATCTTCTTCGGCAGGCCGCACTGGTGCAGCTTCAGTTCCGGACCGGTCACGATGACCGAACGACCGGAATAGTCGACGCGCTTGCCGAGAAGGTTCTGGCGGAAGCGGCCCTGCTTGCCCTTGAGCATATCGGACAGCGACTTCAGCGGACGCTTGTTGGCACCCGTAATGACGCGCCCACGACGGCCGTTGTCGAACAGCGCGTCCACAGATTCCTGCAGCATGCGCTTTTCGTTGCGGATGATGATGCCCGGAGCGCGCAGTTCGATCAGGCGCTTCAGACGGTTGTTACGGTTGATGACGCGACGATAGAGATCGTTCAGGTCGGAGGTCGCGAAGCGGCCACCGTCCAACGGCACCAGCGGACGCAGGTCCGGCGGGATCACGGGAACGACCTTCATGATCATCCATTCCGGACGGTTGCCGGATTCGATGAAGTTCTCGACGATCTTCAAGCGCTTCATCAGCTTCTTCTGCTTGAGATCCGACGTGGTGTCGGCAAGCTCGGAGCGGAGATCGCCAGCGATCCTCTCAAGGTTCATCGATGCCAGCATCTCGTAGATGGCTTCGGCGCCGATCATGGCCGTGAACTGGTCTTCGCCATACTCGTCGATGGCGAGCATGTACTCCTCTTCGGACAGCAGCTGATTTTCCTTCATCGCTGTCAGGCCAGGTTCAGTCACGATGTAGTTCTCGAAGTAGAGAACGCGTTCCACATCCTTCAGCGTCATGTCGAGCAGCGTCGAGATGCGCGAAGGAAGCGACTTCAGGAACCAGATGTGGGCAACGGGAGCGGCGAGCTCGATGTGGCCCATGCGCTCACGGCGAACGCGCGACAGCGTCACTTCGACGCCGCACTTTTCGCAGATGATGCCCTTGTACTTCATGCGCTTGTACTTGCCGCACAGGCATTCGTAGTCCTTGATGGGACCGAAGATGCGCGCGCAGAACAGACCATCGCGTTCCGGCTTGAACGTACGATAGTTGATGGTCTCCGGCTTTTTGATTTCGCCGTAGGACCAGGACAGGATCTTCTCAGGGCTCGCAATGGAGATCCGGATCGAATCGAAGTGCTGTGCCGGCACGGTCGGGTTGAAAAGGTTCATGACCTCTTGGTTCATGCCTGTCTCCTTGATGGGGCGCGGGGGCCCTCAATTGGATCACGGTGTCGACAAATTCCCGGGCTGTCGAACCGGACCCCTAAATGACAATAGGCGCCAAATGCGGCGAAACTTCCCTTCCCCGCGAACTCGTCCGCGGGCGGAGGGAACGGCGTGCGTGACTACTCACGCACGCCCTTGTCAAAGTGTCACTCTGCAGCGTCAGGCAGCTGGCTCTGGTCGGCGTTCTCGAGCTTGGAGTTCTCCAGCTCAACCGACAGACCAAGCGAACGCATTTCCTTCACGAGAACGTTGAAGCTCTCCGGAATGCCTGCCTCGAAGGTATCGTCGCCTCGGACGATCGCTTCGTAGACCTTGGTACGGCCGGCGACGTCGTCGGACTTCACGGTCAGCATTTCCTGCAGCGTGTAGGCGGCACCATAGGCTTCTAGAGCCCAGACCTCCATTTCGCCGAAGCGCTGTCCGCCGAACTGCGCCTTACCACCAAGCGGCTGCTGGGTGACGAGCGAGTACGGACCGATCGAGCGTGCATGGATCTTGTCGTCCACAAGGTGGTTCAACTTGATCATGTACATGTAGCCGACAGTCACCATGCGGTCGAACTGTTCGCCGGTACGGCCGTCGTAGAGAACCGACTGACCCGACGGGTTGAGCCCGGCCCTGGTCAGCATGGCAGCGACGTCCGGCTCATGCGCACCGTCGAAGACCGGCGTTGCGATGGAGAGACCGCGCTTGGACTGCTCGGCAAGACGCACCAGCGAATCGTCGTCAAACGTCGACACTTCGTTGTTGGCCTGGCTTTCGTAAGCCTCGGTCAGTTCCTTCTTGAGGTCCGTGATGTCGTTGGACTTCCTGTAGTCCTCCAGCATCTCGCCGATCCGCTTGCCCATGCCGGCGCAAGCCCAGGCCAGGTGCGTTTCGAGGATCTGTCCGACGTTCATGCGCGAAGGCACGCCCAGCGGGTTCAGAACGACGTCTACGTGCGTGCCGTCCTCGAGGAAAGGCATGTCCTCGATCGGTACGATGCGCGAGACCACGCCCTTGTTGCCGTGACGGCCGGCCATCTTGTCGCCTGGCTGGATCTTGCGCTTCACAGCAACAAAGACCTTGACCATCTTCATGACGCCCGGAGGCATTTCGTCGCCGCGCTGGACCTTCTCGACCTTGTCCATGAAGCGCTGTTCAAGGCGCGACTTGGATTCGTCGTACTGGCCACGCAGGGCTTCGATTTCGCCCTGAACCTTCTCGTCTTCGACGGCAAACATCCACCACTGGGACCGCGGAAACTCCGAGACCACGTTGTTGGCGAGCTGGGTGCCCTTCTTGAAGCCCTTCGGACCGGCAACCGCGTTCTGGCCGCGCAGCATGTCCGTCAGACGGCCGTAGACGTTACGGTCGAGGATCGCCTGTTCGTCATCGCGGTCCTTGGCGAGGCGTTCGATTTCCTCGCGTTCGATCGCCATGGCGCGTTCGTCTTTTTCCACCCCATGGCGGTTGAAGACGCGCACTTCCACGACGGTCCCGAACGTGCCCGGAGGCATGCGCATGGAGGTGTCGCGAACGTCGGAAGCCTTTTCACCGAAGATGGCGCGCAGAAGCTTTTCTTCCGGCGTCATCGGGCTTTCGCCCTTCGGAGTGATCTTGCCGACCAGGATGTCGCCCGGCTGAACTTCAGCGCCGATGTAGACGATGCCGGCTTCGTCGAGGTTCTTCAGCGCTTCTTCCGAGACGTTCGGAATGTCGCGCGTGATTTCTTCAGGACCAAGCTTGGTATCACGCGCCATCACTTCGAATTCTTCGATGTGGATGGAGGTGAACACGTCGTCGGCAACGATACGCTCGGAGAGCAGGATCGAGTCTTCGTAGTTATAGCCGTTCCAGGGCATGAACGCGACGAGCGCGTTGCGGCCGAGCGCCAAGTCACCCAGGTCCGTCGACGGACCATCGGCGATGATGTCGCCCTTGTTCAGGATGTCACCGACGGCGACCAGCGGACGCTGGTTGACGCAAGTGTTCTGGTTCGAACGCTGGAACTTCTGCAGACGATAGATATCGACGCCCGACTTCGATGCATCGAGGTCTTCGGTAGCGCGGATAACGATACGTGTCGCATCCACCTGGTCGACCACACCACCACGACGTGCCGCGATGGCAGCGCCGGAGTCGCGAGCAACGACCGGTTCCATGCCGGTGCCGACAAACGGCGCTTCGGCGCGTACCAGAGGCACGGCCTGACGCTGCATGTTCGAGCCCATGAGAGCGCGGTTGGCGTCGTCGTTTTCCAGGAACGGGATGAGCGCGGCTGCGACCGAAACCAGCTGCTTCGGCGAAACGTCCATCAGGTTGACGATATCGCGCGGGGACAGCATGACTTCGCCGGCATGACGGCAGACCACGAACTCTTCGACGAAGTGGCCTTCGGCCGTGAGCTCGGAGTTGGCCTGTGCCACGTAGTACTTGGCCTCTTCCATAGCGGAGAGATAAAGCACTTCCTTGGTCACAACGTTATCGACGATCTTGCGGTACGGGCTTTCGATGAAGCCGTACTTGTTGACGCGTGCGAAGGTGGCGAGCGAGTTGATCAGACCGATGTTCGGGCCTTCCGGCGTCTCGATCGGGCAAATACGGCCGTAGTGGGTCGGGTGAACGTCGCGGACTTCGAAGCCTGCGCGCTCGCGGGTCAGACCACCTGGGCCAAGTGCCGAAAGACGGCGCTTGTGGGTGATTTCCGAGAGCGGGTTCACCTGGTCCATGAACTGCGACAGCTGCGAGGAGCCGAAGAATTCACGCACCGCGGCGGCAGCCGGCTTGGCGTTGATGAGGTCCTGCGGCATGACGGTGTCGATTTCGATCGACGACATGCGCTCCTTGATGGCGCGTTCCATGCGCAGCAGACCCAGGCGGTACTGGTTCTCCATCAATTCGCCAACCGAGCGAACGCGACGGTTGCCGAGGTTGTCGATGTCGTCGATTTCGCCCTTGCCGTCACGCAGTTCGACCAGCATCTTGACCACGGCCAGGATGTCGTCCTTGCGCAGCGTGCGGACCGTGTCCGGCACGTCGAGGTCGAGACGCATGTTCATCTTGACGCGACCAACGGCGGAGAGATCGTAACGCTCCGCATCGAAGAACAGCGAGTTGAACATGGCTTCGGCCGATTCCATCGTCGGCGGTTCACCCGGACGCATGACGCGGTAGATGTCGAACAGAGCTTCCTGACGGTTCTCGTTCTTGTCTGCGGTCAGCGTGTTGCGGATGTAGGCGCCGATGTTGATGTGGTCGATACCGAGGATCGGGATTTCATCGAAGCCGCGCTTGATGATGTCGATCAGCGTGCCCTTGCGCTCGCCGGACTTGGCGTCGAGGGCCATGTCCAGTTCGTCGCCGGCTTCGAGATAGACTTCACCCGTTTCGGGGTTGACGATGTCTTCCGCGATGAACGAGCCAACGAGGTCTTCGTCGGTGGCGCGCAGGGCCTTGACGCCCTTTTCGGTGAGCTGCTTGAGCAGACGCGGGGTCAGCTTCTTGCCGGCTTCCACCACGACTTCACCGGAATCGGCGTCGATCATGTCGGACAGCGTCTTTGCGCCCTTGAGGGTTTCAGGCTGGAACGGAATCCGCCAGCCGTCGCCGTCACGCTTGTAGGTGGACTTCGTGTAGAAGGTCGACAGGATGTCTTCGCCATCCATGCCGAGCGCCATCAGCAGCGAGCTGACGGGGATCTTGCGGCGACGGTCGATACGCGCATAGACGATGTCCTTGGCGTCGAACTCGATGTCCAGCCAGGAACCGCGGTAAGGGATGACACGGGCAGCAAAGAGCAGCTTGCCGGAAGAGTGGCTCTTGCCCTTGTCGTGGTCGAAGAAGACGCCCGGCGAGCGGTGCATCTGCGACACGATCACGCGCTCGGTGCCGTTGACGATGAAGGTACCGTTGTCGGTCATCAGGGGCATGTCGCCCATGTAGACGGACTGTTCCTTGATGTCCTTGATGGACTTGGCGCCCGTATCCTCGTCGATATCGAACACGATGAGGCGCAGCGTCACCTTAAGCGGCGCTGCGTAGGTCAGGTCGCGCTGACGGCATTCTTCGGTGTCGAACTTCGGCGGCTCGAATTCGTAGGACACGAACTCCAGCATCGACGCACCGGAGAAGTCGGTGATCGGGAAGACGGACTTGAAGACGGCATTGAGGCCTTCGTCAGGACGACCGCCCTTCGGCTCGTCAACCATCAGGAACTGGTCATAGGATGCCTTCTGAACCTCGATAAGGTTCGGCATCTCCGTGACTTCGGGGATTTTACCAAAAAACTTGCGTACGCGCCTACGACCATTAAAGGAAAGGGTCTGAGCCATCGTCGCTCCTTCGAATTGCATCCGGGCCTGCAACGGACGGGGTTCGCTGGCCAGTCGATTCCCGTCGATCATGGTTTCTCAAACTCGTCCCATTCCCCAACGCGCCAGGCCGGATTGCCTTTTCGGTTGGTTCGGGACCATCCTCTTGAGAACCCATTACCCAGGAACCGGCTGGCGGTTCCTGGGTAATATGTTCAGAGGAAACCGTGGGGGAGGAGAGAACTCCTCCCCCACGCAGTCCAGTATTACTTAACGTCGACCTTGGCGCCGGCATCCTCAAGCTTCTTCTTGAGATCTGCAGCTTCAGCCTTGGTAACGCCTTCCTTGACAGCCTTCGGAGCGGCTTCAACGAGATCCTTGGCTTCCTTGAGGCCCAGGCCGGTGATGGCGCGGACTTCCTTGATGACGTTGATCTTGTTGGCGCCGACGTCGGACAGGATAACGTCGAACTCAGTCTTTTCTTCTTCGGCAGCAGCCGGAGCAGCACCACCGCCAGCAGCAGCAGCAGCTACCGGTGCAGCAGCCGAAACGCCCCACTTTTCTTCGAGCATCTTGGAAAGCTCAGCAGCTTCCAGGACGGTCAGAGCGGAGAGGTCTTCAACGATCTTTGCGAGATCAGCCATTTTTCTAGTCCCTTATATTCGGTTCGATCTGGTTTGATATGAACAGCAAAAAACCACCTTACGCGGCTTCTTCGTCCTTCTTGGCGTAGGCCGCAAACACGCGGGCAAGCTGACTTGCCGGTGCAGCAACAACCGTAGCAATGCGGGTAGCCGGGGCATTCAAGAGGCCCAGCAGCTTGCCGCGAAGCTCGTCCAGCGAAGGCAGGGTCGCGAGCGACTTGACTGCATCGGCTGTGAGCGTGGTTGCGCCCATGGAACCGCCCAGGACAATGATCTTGTCATTGGTCTTGGCGAAATCCATGACGACCTTCGGAGCCGTTACGGGATCGGCGCTGAATGCGATCAGCGTCTGTCCCTTGAAGAGATCAGAAATCCCTTCCGACTCCGTACCCTGAAGAGCGATCTTGGCCAGGCGGTTCTTCGCGACTTTGACGGTGCCTCCAGCAGCACGCATTTTCGAACGGAAGTCGTTCATCTGCGCAACTGTGACACCAGCATAGTGGGCCACGACAACCGAACCGGAAGCGTTGAAGACTTCGGTCAGCTCCGTGACGAATTCGCGTTTTTCCGCTCTTTCCACTGTCTGTCTCCAGTTGATGGGACCGCAATCCTGCGAGCCCCACCGGGTTTGCCTTTGCCTCAAGGGATCCTGATAAACGGACCCCAAGCGACGCTTGAGGATCCTGTCCCCCCGCACTGTCGCCGTAAGGCTTCAGGCACAAGGCACACTAGGCTCGAACCGAACTTGTCACGCACAAGGCGCTCGAATGTATCGGGTCTTACCCGTCTCATGCAGGCTTCAAGCGATTAAGGTCGAAACCACCTGCAATCTCGGACAGGAGTTTCCAGGTTTCCCTGGAAAATTCCCGGTCCCGAAGGACCAGGAATTGATGCTCCGGAGCCCGAAGGCTCCGGAAACGATTAGAGAGCTACCGTCGACGGATCGATCTTGACGCCCGGACCCATGGTCGAGGAAATCGCGACGCGCTTGACGTAGTTGCCCTTGGCGCCAGCCGGCTTGGCCTTGATGACCGCGTCGGCAAATGCCTTGATGTTTTCTTCGAGAGCCTTGGCATCGAACGAAGCCTTGCCGATGCCGGCATGGATGATCCCAGCCTTCTCGACGCGGAACTCGACAGCACCGCCCTTGGAAGCCTTGACAGCGCCGGTCACGTCCATGGTGACCGTGCCAACCTTCGGGTTCGGCATCATGCCACGCGGGCCGAGAACCTTGCCGAGACGGCCGACGAGCGGCATCATGTCAGGCGTTGCGATGCAACGGTCGAAGTCGATCTTGCCGCCCTGGACGATTTCGACCAGGTCTTCGGCGCCAACAACGTCTGCACCAGCTGCGCGGGCTTCATCAGCCTTGGCGCCACGTGCGAAGACAGCGACGCGAACGTCACGGCCCGTGCCGTTCGGCAGGTTTACCACGCCGCGGACCATCTGGTCTGCGTGACGCGGGTCAACGCCGAGGTTCATGGACACTTCGATGGTTTCATCGAACTTGGCGATCGCACGTTCCTTGACCATCGAGATGGCATCGCTGAGAGCGACCAGCTTCGTGGGGTCAACGCCTTCGCGGATCTTCTGAATACGCTTTGCAAGCTTTGCCATGTTACGCCACCACATCCAGACCCATGGCGCGGGCGGAGCCCTCGATCATGGCCATTGCACCTTCGAGATCAGCAGCGTTCAGATCCTTCATCTTCGCTTCAGCGATAGTCTGGATCTGCGCCTTCGTCAGGGTGCCAGCCTTGGCGCCCTTGCCCGGGGTCTTGGAACCGGACGTGATCTTTGCTTCCTTCTTCAGCCAATAGCTGACAGGAGGCTGCTTCATTGCGAACGTGAAGGACTTGTCCTGGAAGTAGGTGATGACGACCGGGATCGGCATGCCCTTTTCCATTTCCTGCGTGGCGGCATTGAACGCCTTGCAGAATTCCATGATGTTGATGCCACGCTGACCAAGTGCAGGGCCGATAGGCGGGGACGGGTTCGCCGATCCTGCCTTCACCTGCAGCTTGAGTTGGCCCATAACTTTCTTAGCCATATCTCTCTGCCTTTCATAATGGACCGCTTTGAGCAGTCCGTTCTGCCGGACATGTCCGGCGGCTGCGGTTGCGTGGTGCGGTGAACGAGGGTCCGGCTAAGACCCCTCACCTTCCACGCGGCTGCGGCAAATGCCGCACGAGGTCCGCCGTAGCGAACCCCATTTCTTGAACTCAGACCTTCTCGACCTGAGCGTATTCCAGCTCGACCGGAGTTGCGCGGCCGAAGATCGAAACTTCGACCTTGAGGCGCGAACGCTCTTCGTCGACATCCTGAACGGTGCCGTTGAACGAGGCGAAGGGGCCATCCGAGACGCGGACCTGCTCGCCGATCTCAAAGGAGATCGTGGACTTCGGACGCTCGACGCCTTCCTGGACCTGGCCCAGAATGCGGTCCGCCTCGAAATCCGGGATCGGAACAGGCTTGTTGTCAGAGCCGAGGAAGCCGGTGACCTTCGGCGTGTTCTTGATGAGGTGATAAGCCTCGTCCGTCAGGTTGGCACGCACCATCACGTAGCCGGGGAAAAACTTGCGTTCGGAATCGACCTTACGGCCGCGACGCACTTCCACCACCTTTTCGGTAGGCACCAGGATCTTCTCGAACAGGTGCGACAGACCCTTCTGGCGCGCCTTGTTCTCGATGTCCTCAGCAACCTTTTTTTCAAAGTTCGAATATGCGTGGACGATGTACCAGCGCGCCGCCATCTTTAGTCTCCAGGATCAAACGCTGACGTTCAAAATCAAACGTAGCAACCAGCCCATGAGCTGGTCGGCAGCGAAGAAAAACAGGGCGGCAAAAACTACCATCACCAGCACCATGGCTGTGGATATCACTGTCTCGCGACGAGATGGCCAAGTGACCTTCGCTGTCTCGTTACGGACCTGACGGATAAACGCCAATGGAGAGGTTCTGGATGCCATCGATTGCCCACGCAATTACGGCACGTAAAGCCGAACTAATCAGCCCCACGCACCGCGTGTCTGTTTTGACCTACATAAACACCGAGTTCCCTCTTAACAAGAGGAAAAACAGTGTTCGATGAAATTCCGGCCATTTGGCCGTTCCCCTTCCTGTGGTCTCGCCGACGGCAAAACCAAGTTCAGGAGATGGCAGGGGCAGCCGGGCTTGAACCGACGACCTGCGGTTTTGGAGACCGCCGCTCTACCAACTGAGCTATACCCCTTCGCCCGTCGCAGCCCCTGACTTTCGTCGTGTTGCTGCTGGCTTCGCGCTCCTTTAAGGCGGCACACGCCGCTTGGCAAGAGCGATTTTCGTTATCCGGCCTTATCTGTACTTCCCGGCGACCGGGTCGCCCAGGTCCACGGCACGCACCACGGAGAAGGCGGAATCCGGCGGACCGGCAAAGATTTCCTTGCCAGGAAGCTCGAGCCCGCCCGGAATAAGGCTTGTCGCCGTCTGCTTGCGCTCTTCAGGCATGGGCAGGCGCTTCCAGGCGAGACGCGGCGGACGATCGACATAGGCGCCGGGCTCATTGACGTGGCCGCCGGCGATTCGTTCGACGATCGACTGCTTGGCGAGCTTGCGGCCTTCGAGGTTGTAGAAATTGCCCTTAACCTGGATCGAGCCGGCCAGCGCACGGATGAATGCCGCCAGCAGCTGGCGATCGATTCGGTCCGGCGTACGCCAAAAGGTGTCGATGCCACCCTGGTGGGTCAGGCCCGCAATGTCATAGATCGCAGCGCCCAGGGCAATCGTCGGCACGTTGGCGCGAAGGCTCTGGATGCCGGTGGTGGAGTTGACGACGATTACGCCCTTCGACCGGCGCAGAATGCCGCCGAGCTCTCCTTCCTCGATGAAGGTCACCCGGTCGGAGACCCGGTAACGGGCACTCAGGCGGCTAACGACCTTGTGCCAGGCTTCCAGATCGTTATCGAGCGGATGCTGCTTGACCAGCAGGCGGCTTGCCTCGGGCGCATGCCTGGCGAAGGACTGGATGACCTGCTCCAGCATCTGCGACAGATGACGGTAGGGCGAGTTGCCGCGGATCTGGTAGTCGCTCTGGAGCTGGAGGGCGATCAGGTAGGAGGGCGCGGCCCCTTCGGCAAAATAGTTTTCAGGCAGCCGATGGCGACGTCGGGTCATGCGCGGCAGCCACGACAGATAGTCGAACAGCGGATCGTAGTATTTGTCGGACTTGTAAAACGGATACAGCGGCCGACCGAAATAGGCAGCGAGGTTATAGACGACCTCGTTTGTCGCTTCCTGATTGAACGTGTGGGCGTAGCGGGCGTGCATGTCCGGCGAATCGACCTGCTTGGCGATCTTGCGGATCTGCTCGGGATCATCCGGGAAATGCGAGAAGCGGCCCATGCCGTCACGCTCAAGCGTAATCCAGTCGGGCCTCAAATATCCGAATTCTACCGCGTAGCTGCGCAGGCCAAGCTTGCGCGCCACTCGTGCCGCCAGCCGGTGGTAGGGCAGACGGTCGGCATAGTAGACGATGTCGGTGATGCCTTCGCGCTTGAGCAGGTCGGCCAGAAAACGGGGCCAGGCCCTCAGCGTGCCGCGATAGTTGATCGCGCCCCTCTTGCGCCAGTAGAGAAGATCGCCGAAGGAGAAGTTCACCCGCCTGGTCTCGATCCCCTGGGCTTCGAAGGCGTCCGACAGTTCGCGCCAAAACACCGAAGGTGGACCTTGCAGAAAGAGAACTTTAGTCATCGGAGAGCCGCCACCTTCGATCATGGAAGCGCCAACATGTTGGCGATCAAGAACAGTCGCTTATGCCTGTTCGTCAATGAAGACTGGTTGATATGTGACCAACCAGCCGTCTCCGTCAATGCAAAACCACACGCAACGGGGACGTTTCGCGCAGAAGGTGTGGCATGTTAGCCCGCACTTTCCTGTTTCTCCAGGGACCCGCCTCCCCGTTCCTGAGGCGGCTGGCCAATGCGCTCGAGGCGCAAGGGGTCGTTGTCCGAAGAATCAATTTCAGCCTGGGTGATGCAGTGTTCTGGTGGCCGAAACAAGGCGATTGGTTCGGCAAACGACCGGAACACTGGCGCGGCTTTCTTTCCGATTACCTCAGGGCCCATGGGATCACCGATATGGTGATGCTGGGAGACGGTCGTCCGTTGCATGCGGTTGCCGCTGAACTCGGCATGGAGACCGGCGTACGGGTGCATATCCTCGAGCACGGTTACCTGCGTCCAGACTGGCTGACGGTGGAGCCGGACGGCATGTCGGCCCATTCGCGCTTTCCCCGCGATCCGGAAGCCATTCGGGGACTGGCGGCCGGTCAGCCGCCGGTGGAGACAGGCCGCCTGTTCCGCTCGAGCTTCCTCACCTACGCCCTTTACGACCTCGCCTATCATATTCCCAATGTTGCACTCGGCTGGCTCGTGCATCGCCACTACCGCACCCATGGCCCCGTGCATCCGGCCGTCGAATATTTCGGCTGGATCGGCAAGGGACTGACCGTGCGCCGGCGTAGGCTGAGGGCACAGGAAGCGATTGCCGGCTGGTCGTCCGCTCCGGCCGGGTCGCGGTTCCTGTTTCCGCTGCAACTGCCCGGCGACTACCAGATCCTGCGCCACGCACCCGGCGGCGAACTCTATTCCATCGTCGACGCGGTCATCCAGTCGTTCAGCCGACACGCCCCTCCCGACGCGAAGCTGCTCTTCAAGATCCATCCGATCGACAACGGGCTATCCGGCTGGTCGCCGAGGATTACCAGGGCTGCGGAGCGCAACCGGGTGTCCGGGCGGGTGTTCCTGGCCGATGGCGGGGATACGGACCGCCTGATCGATCAGGCGGCCGGCGTGGTCGTGGTCAACTCGACGGTCGGGCTGACAGCGCTTGCTGCGGGAAAGCCGGTGATCGCGCTGGGCGCGGCGATCTACGATGTACCGGGGCTGACATATCAGGAAAGCCTTGCCGCCTTCTGGTCCGCAAAGCCGTCTCCGGATGCCGCCCTGTTCGACGCATTCAATCGGGCCATAGCCGCGACCATCCAGGTGCGGGGCGGCTTCATCGGCCGCGCGGCGATCAAGGCCGGCGTCCAACACGTGGCCGAGCGGCTGCTGGAAACGGACGACCGCCTGCCGGAAAGCCTGCGCAAGCCGCGCACATCGCCGGTCTTCCGCTACGAGCGGGAACTCTTCAACCTCGATTGAGGCTCTCTCATTTTTTGAACCGCCAAAAGCAGAAAGGCCCCGCCGTTTCCGGCAGGGCCTTTCCTAAAATTCGTATGCCGATCGATCAGGTAACGA
>UCJA01000023.1 GCA_900472675.1 Hyphomicrobiales bacterium | reverse complement strand
CCGGACAGTGTCCGGGCTTTTCTCGTTTTGGGCTAAGGCAAGCAAATGCCGCCGCTGCGAGGGATCCCGATACCAGCCGCCAACCACCGGATGGCTCTCGTCTGCCAACCTGCACAAACAAAAACCGCCGCTGCGACGGATCGCAACGGCGGCTGTTGACTAGGCCTTGGTAAAAACCGAGGCCGAATGGATTATGGGCAGTTCGGGTTCAGCTTGGTTGCATCGGCAGGTGTCTTGCCAGCCGTTCCTGCGCCGGGGGTGCCGGCCGGGCATGCTTCAGACGTACCGGCTGCCGAGCTGCCGGAGGTGCCGGTGTTGGCATTGCCCGAGGTGCTCTGGGTCGTGGTCGAGTCAGTGCTCATCGAACCGGAATTGGTGGATTCCGAAGCCTTCGGGATAACGGTGCCTTCAGGGCCGGGAGTGGCGGTCTGGGCAAGCGCCGAAGAGGCGAGGGCGAGCGAGAAAGCTGCTGCTGTGATAAACTTGTTCATGATTATCCTCCGGGTTCATTGTTCGTCTTGATGACGGGGATAGAACAATGTCGACGCCATAACGTTCCGGCTTCAGAGCCTTCTTAGGTTAGTAATAGCTCATGCTATCACGGCTCACGGTTCGAGGCTGCCTCGCAACATATTGATAAATATAGATATTTTGGAAGGAAAATTTTCCTCGTTGGCCGCGACGAAAACGGGTTCAACTCGCTGTGAGGTCCGCGTGATCTGTAGCGCGCGACGAGATGCGCCTACTGTCGCCCGAAACGAAGGTCCGTTTCGATGTCCGCCTTCTCCCCCAGCCGCGTCTTATAGACCTGGTAGTTCTCCATCACCCTCTGCACATAATTGCGGGTTTCCGGGAAGGGGATACGCTCGATCCAGTCCACCACCTCGTCAATTGGCTTGCCGCGCGGGTCGCCATAGCGGGCGATCCACTCGTTGACGCGCTTTGGACCCGCGTTATAGGCGATGAAGGTGAGGATATAGGAGCCGCCGAACGTGCCGATCTGCTCGCCGAGATAATGCGCCCCGAGCGTCGCGTTATAAGCGGCGTCAGAAGTCAGGCGATCGGCGCGAAAGCTGATGCCGTGCCGCTTGGCCACGCCCTGCGCCGTGCCGGGAAGGATCTGCAGCAGTCCGCGGGCGTTGGCGGGAGACACCGCCGCCGGATTAAACGCACTTTCCTGCCGCGCGATGGCATAGGCAAGTGCCTTGCCGGAGCCGCCGATGTCGGCCGCGGCCGGAATGACCCCGACCGGGAAGGCAAGCGCCGCCACATCGACACCCCGACCGAAGGCACTTTTGCCGATTTGCAGGGAAAGCGCGTGGTCGCCTTGCGATTCGGCGCGCGAGGCAAGCAGCGCAAGTTCGCCCGGGCTGTCCATCTCCTCGGCCAGGGCCTTGTAGAGCGATGCCGCCCGCCGGTCATGGCCGGCCGCATCGAGCCTGGCGATTGCCTGCACAGCCTCCCGCCGCGCGAATCGGGTCCGGTCTTCATCGCTTGTGGTCGGGTAGGTCAGGTCGAGCGTGCGGATATCCATCCTCGCTGCGGCAAGCTGGCCGTAGAATGTGCCGGGATAATGCGCAGCCTTGGTATAGAACTCATGCGCATTGCCCGGCCCGCCGGCCTCCGCCGTTCGGCCGAGCCAGTACCAGGCGCGCGAGGCCGACAGCGGCCGGCTCGATGCCTCGAGGATTTTTCGGAAATGCGTTTCCGCCAGCGCCGGATTGTTGAGCGCCCGCAGCGCATACCAACCGGCGTGGAAGTCGGCATCCGCCTTGTCTAGCGCCGATTCGGCAACCGATCCCGAAACAGCGGCATAGGCCTGGGCAAAATTGCCGGCGTCGGCGAGGCCTCGGGCAATGATTCGCTGTTCATTCCACCATTCCGATGGGTTGAGAAGCCGGGCCGGTTCACGCGGCACTTTTTGCAGCAACTGGGCGGCTTCCGGGTATTTGTCCTGACGCCGCAGCAGTTCCACCCGCGCAAACAGATAGGCTGGGTCGCTCGTCAGCGGTTTGTCGACGGCTGCAAGCAGCGCCTCGGCATTCTTCGCGTTGCCCGCAACGCCGGTCCAGGCTTTGTAGAGCGAGGCGGCATTGCCCATGTCGCCGAACCGCTTGGCCTGCGCCAGCCGCCCGCGGTACATCAGGCTGTCCATCCGCGCCTTGTGATCATCCGGCGCAAACAGCGTCCCGAATTCCGCAAGGATCCGGTCTTCGACACCCTTGTCGAGCGGCTCGGATGCCCAGATGCCGCGCAGGATCCGCGTCGCTTCTGCGGCACGGCCGCTGGCAACGAGTGCGCGCGACAGGATGATCGCGCCTTCCGTGGTCTGCGGCCGCGAGGTACCGAAGGCGGCAAGCACATCGGCGGGCGCCGGATTTTCGCGGTACATGGCCCGTTCCGAGAGCGCCCGGAAACTGGTAAGGCCAGGCCACCCTTTGAGCTTGCGTTGTGCTGCGGCGATTTCGCCGGATGGCACGCCGGAAAGCCCCGAGGTTGCGATGGCCCAGGTGAGAATGTGTTCGTCGAGCGAACCG
Source organism: Hyphomicrobiales bacterium (assembly GCA_900472675.1). Lineage (GTDB taxonomy): Bacteria > Pseudomonadota > Alphaproteobacteria > Rhizobiales > Rhizobiaceae > Neorhizobium. Next base: position 53,770 of record UCJA01000023.1, on the reverse strand, counting down.
TTCGGCAGGCTGTTGCGAATTGCAAGCGCCCCGGCTGCATCATTGGCCGTCAGTGCGTCGAGCCCGGTCTTCAGCATCGAGGCGGGGGCAACCCGGTTCATGCGCGGGATCGATCCGGTCACCTCGGGCGTCGGGACCAAAGCATCCATGGGGGAGGGGGCAGAAGCCGGCGCATCCGGTCGAACAAAGGGCAGGGGCACCAGGGTATCGGCCGGCGATGCGGCAAAACCGGGAAGACTGGTGGCGCTGAGGCCAAGGGCAGCGAGGATGAGAACAGTCTTGTTCATCCGGCAACTCGCGACAAAGATGATGACCTTCTGATTAGCTGCCCAGCGCATTAACGAAAGCTTACCATATTTCCGAAAAAGCGCGATTCCTTCTTCGAATTTGCCCATGAAATCATTGGCAGGTGCGCTTGTCGCAGCTTGGCCCTCGCTTTATGGTGCCCGACCTCTAAGTTTGGATTGCGGCCGAACGATGAATGCGGCCCATGGGAGTAGTCAATGTTCAAGGGATCGATCCCCGCCCTCGTCACCCCTTTCACGACCGATGGCGCGGTCGACGAGTCCGCCTTTGCCGGGCTTGTGGAATGGCAGATCAGCGAGGGTAGCAGCGGTCTTGTGCCGGTTGGCACCACCGGCGAATCGCCTACCCTCTCCCATGCCGAGCACAAGCGGGTGGTGGAACTCTGCGTCGAAACGGCAGCCGGGCGCGTCCCCGTCATTGCCGGCGCCGGTTCCAACAACACCCGCGAGGCGGTCGAACTTGCCCAGCATGCGGAAAAGGCTGGCGCCGACGCCGTTCTCGTGGTGACACCTTATTATAACAAGCCGACCCAGAAGGGCCTGATCGCGCATTTCTCGGCCATTGCGCAAGCGACCAGCCTGCCGATCATCATCTACAACATCCCGCCCCGCTCGGTCATCGACATGTCGCCGGAAACCATGGGCGCGCTGGCCAAGGCCCATGCCAATATCGTTGGCGTCAAGGATGCCACCGGCAAGCTCGAGCGCGTCTCGGAACAGCGCATCACCTGCGGCACGGATTTCGTGCAGCTCTCCGGCGAAGATGCAACGGCGCTTGGCTTCAACGCCCATGGCGGCGTCGGCTGCATCTCGGTCACAGCCAATGTGGCACCCCGTCTCTGTGCCGAGTTTCAGGCCGCAACCCTAGACGGTGATTACCGCAAGGCGCTCGAATTGCAGGATCGGCTGATGCCGCTGCACAAGGCGATCTTCATGGAGCCCGGCCTTTGCGGCGCCAAATACGGGCTGAACCTCCTGCGCGGCCTCAACCGCACGGTCCGCTCGCCGCTGATCTCCACCCTCGAGCCTGCCACCGAAGCCGCAATCGACGCCGCACTCCGGCACGCCGGCCTGTTGAACTGACCAGGTCCCGTCGGTCGATGGGCAGGGAAGCTAAGGCGGTTTTGTCGCCTTAGCTTCACATTCGGCCCCTGCCGCATTACATACGGACTTTCCTGCAGATGGCCACCGTCCCGGCCGTGCGGGCTTCACTTCATTCGGGCAGGCAGGCGGTAGAAATTCCATGGCACCCAAAGGCAGCCAGCGCACGGTCAACAAGATTGTCGCGGAGAACCGCAAGGCCCGCTACAACTACGAGATCATGGATACCTATGAAGCGGGCCTGATGCTGACGGGCACCGAGGTCAAGGCGCTGCGTGAAGGCAGGGCCAATATCGCCGAATCCTACGCCTCCGACGAAGGCAATGAGATCTGGCTGATCAATTCGCACCTGCCGGAATATCTCCAGGCGAACCGCTTCAACCACGAGCCGCGCCGCCGCCGCAAGCTTCTCCTGTCGAAGCGCGAGATCAGCCGGATGCGGGTCGCGATCAACCGCGAAGGCATGACGCTCGTACCGCTCAAGATCTATTTCAACGAAAAGGGCAGGGCCAAGCTCGAACTGGCGCTCGCCAAGGGCAAGAAGCTGCACGACAAGCGCGAGACCGAAAAGGAACGCGACTGGAACCGCCAGAAGTCCCGTCTGATGAAGTCGAACTGACCGCCGGGTCTGAACTTGGTAGCCGTCTCCGGCGTTAGCCCGCGACGGAAACAGCCGGGCCCGAACAATGGCAGACACGAAAGCAATAGCGCAGGCGATCAAGGGCCGGCACCTGCTCGCGTTCCGCTATCATGATGTCGAGCGCCAAGTGCGGCCGCATATCCTGGGGCATGTCGGGCAGGGGCGGCTGGCCCTGAGCGGCTGGCAGGTAGAGGGGACCGGCAGCGGCTGGCGCCTCTTCCACCTGGACGAGATCGAGACGCTGGTTGATACTGGTGATCGTTTCCGGGCACCGGCAACCGGCTACAACCCCCGCGATCCGGCCTTTTCCCGCGTGATCGCGAGGCTCTGAACAAGGCGATTCCGGTCCCAGGAACCAATATCGCCTCCAGCCGTTGGACGCGATCTTCAGACGGCGAGCGGGCAATGACACGCAAGACACTCCTGACCTATGGCCTGCTGGTGATCGGCCTTGGGCTTGGCGGCTACCTTCTCTACCAGACATTTCGCGAGCATTCGGTATCCGAGATCGTCGAGTCCGTGCGCGCCATTCCCACAAGCAACCTTTTGATGGCACTGCTCTATGCCCTTGGCTCCTACGTCTGCCTAACTGGCTTTGACTGGGCCGGCACGCGCTATGTGGAAAAGGATCTGGCCTACCCGAAAATCGCACTGGCATCGTTCATCGCGCTGTCGATCGGCCAGAGCGTCGGTCTGTCGGGGCTGAGCAGCGGCGCGCTGCGCTACCGCTATTACGCGCACTGGGGCATGTCGGCAGAGGATGTGGCAAAGATCGTCGTCCTCTCCGGCTTTACGGTCGGGATCGGCATGGGAGTGCTGACCGGCATCGTGATGATCATCAATCCCGCTGAATCCGCATCGGTGCTGAAGCTCAGCGAAGCTGTCGTCGTAGCGATCGGCATCGGTCTCCTGGCCGTGACCGCCGGCTATGTGGCGCTCGCCGCCTTCGTCCGCACCCCGCTCAAGATCCGCTCCTGGTCGTTTTCCATGCCGACGCTGCGCATTGCGCTTGCCCAGGTCGTCATCGGCACGATCAATTTCGCGCTTGTTTCCGCCTGCCTGCGCGAGGTCATGGCGGCCGGTGGCGATGTCAGCTACCTGAAGGCGGCGACCGCCTTCGTGCTGGCCAACTATGCGATCCTGATCACCCATGCCCCGGGCGGCCTTGGCGTTCTGGAGGCGACTGTTCGTCACGTCATGGGCGATCAGGCCTCGATCGGCTCGCTGGTTGCCTTCCGGGTGATCTACTTCTTCATCCCGCTCTTTATCGGCCTGCCGCTGGCGCTGATCGTTGAGGCAATCTTCCGCACCCGCAAGGCAAGGCGCGCGGCAGGTGGCCCCGATACTGCCGTCGAGACCGCATCCGCCTGATTAAGGTCGGATGGATCAGAACCCTCACGAACTTTAGACCTCGGCCGTTTCGACGGGCTCGACCGGCCGCGGTGCGCGCTCGGATGGGTCGCGACCCACTTCTGCCTTGAGCGTGATGAGGTCGATGAAGTGATCGGCCTGGCGGCGCAGATCGTCGGCGATCATTGGCGGCTGCGTGGCCATGGTCGAAACCACCGAAACCTTGCGGCCCCGGCGTTGCAGGGCTTCCACCAGCGAGGTAAAATCCCCATCGCCGGAAAAGATCACCAGGTGATCGACCGTCTCGGACTGTTCCATGGCATCGATCGCAAGCTCGATGTCCATATTGCCCTTGATCTTGCGGCGGCCGAGCGAATCCGTGAATTCCTTGGCGGGCTTGGTCACCACCTTGTAGCCATTGTAGTCCAGCCAGTCGATCAGCGGCCGGATCGAGGAGTACTCCTGATCCTCGATCAGCGCCGTGTAGTAATAGGCGCGGAGCAGATAGCCGCGCTTCTGGAAGGCCTTGAGCAATTTACGGTAGTCTATGTCGAAGCCGAGGCTTTTCGAGGCTGCGTACAGGTTTGCACCGTCTATGAAGAGAGCAATCTTCTCCCTTGGATCAAACATTCGGTCTCCATCCCTTTTTATACCTGCCTGGCATTGGCGCTAGCCAGCGAGACTGGCTAGGGGCGCGAACAATTCTAAAATATTATGAATTATTCATATGCTTGGCATTCATGGCGCGAGTCTTTTTTTGTCAGGCAATTATGCGTTGAAACCCGCCACCTCCTCTGGCAAGTTCTACGGGGCCCCTGGCTGCCTCTCGGCAGGAAAAACTTGAATTTCTCCTGCGATACCTGTATCGGGCGTATCAAATCCAGAAATAACGACCGTAAAGGACAGGCAATGGCCCGCGTCACAGTAGAAGATTGCATTGACAAAGTCGACAATCGTTTTGAGCTCGTCCTGCTCGCCAGCCACCGCGCCCGCCAGATTTCCCAGGGTGCCGGCATCACGATCGACCGCGACAATGACAAGAATCCCGTCGTTGCCCTGCGCGAGATCGCCGACGAGACCTTGTCGCCGGACGACCTGAAGGAAGACCTCATCCACTCGCTGCAGAAGCACGTGGAAGTGGACGAGCCCGAGCCCGATCCCGCCTCCCTCATCGCCGCCAATGCCGGTGCCTCCACCTCGTCCGATCGCAACGACGAAGAGGACGATGCTCCCGAGATCGTCACCTTCGACCAGATGTCGGAAGAAGAACTGCTGGCCGGCATCGAAGGCCTGGTTCCCCCGGAAAAGAGCGACGACTACTAAGAGGGATATCGCTGCGGCAATATATCCTTCATTCTCTCGCCCTAGACCGATAGTATGCATTATGATGGCTGCGCCGGCGGATTGTCGGCGCGCCATTTTTGTTTCCGCGTGGGATTGAGGCTTTTCAAGGGATGATGAGGCAGTACGAGCTCGTAGAACGGGTGCAGAAATACAAGCCCGACGCCAACGAAGCTCTTCTCAACAAGGCCTATGTCTATGCCATGCAGAAGCATGGTCAGCAGAAGCGCGCGAGCGGGGACCCCTATATTTCCCATCCCCTCGAAGTGGCCGCCATCCTCACCGACATGCATCTCGACGAGTCGACGATCGCCGTCGCCCTTCTGCATGATACCATCGAAGACACCACCGCCACCCGGGCCGAGATCGATGAACTCTTCGGCGAGGACATCGGCCGCCTGGTCGAGGGTCTCACCAAGCTGAAGCGGCTCGATCTGGTCTCGAAAAAGGCCAAGCAGGCAGAAAACCTGCGCAAGCTGCTGCTCGCCATCTCCGACGACGTGCGGGTGCTTCTGGTGAAGCTCGCCGACCGGCTGCACAACATGCGCACGCTGGAGCACATGAAGGCCGAGCAGAAGGCCCGCATTTCCGAAGAGACGATGGAAATCTATGCGCCGCTCGCCGGCCGCATGGGCATGCAGGACATGCGCGACGAGCTGGAGGATCTCTCCTTCCGCTACATGAACCCGGAAGCCTACGAGACCATCACGAAGCGCCTGGCGGATCTGTCCGCCCGCAACGAAGGCCTGATCAAGAAGATCGAGGACGAGTTGCGCGAACTTCTGGTCGCAAGCGGCCTTGTCGGTGCCTCCGCCAAGGGCCGCCAGAAGAAGCCCTATTCGATCTTCCGCAAGATGCAGTCGAAGTCGCTCTCCTTCGAGCAGCTCTCCGATCTCTACGGCTTCCGCATCATCGTCAGCGACATTCCCTCCTGCTACCGGGCACTCGGCATCGTCCACACCCGCTGGCGCGTCGTGCCCGGCCGCTTCAAGGATTACATCTCCAACCCGAAGCAGAACGACTACCGCTCCATCCACACCACCATCGTCGGCCCTTCGCGCCAGCGTATCGAGCTGCAGATCCGCACCCAGCTGATGCAGGAGATTGCCGAATACGGCATCGCCGCGCACGCGCTCTACAAGGACGGGCAGACCGGTGAAAAGGGCAGCGGAGAGCTTCTGCCGAAGGAATCGAGCGCCTATTCCTGGCTGCGCCACACCATCGAGTCGCTGGCGGAAGGCGACAACCCGGAAGAATTCCTCGAGCACACCAAGCTTGAGCTCTTCCAGGACCAGGTCTTCTGCTTCACGCCGAAGGGCAAGCTGATCGCCCTTCCGAGGGGCGCCACCCCGATTGATTTCGCCTATGCCGTCCACACCAACATCGGCGACACAACCGTCGGCGCCAAGATCAACGGCCGCATCATGCCGCTGGTGACCCGCCTCAACAATGGCGACGAGGTCGAGATCATCCGCTCCGGCGTGCAGGTGCCGCCCGCCGCCTGGGAAGAGATCGTCGTCACCGGCAAGGCCCGCTCGGCCATCCGCCGCGCGACCAAGATGGCGATCCGCAAGCAGTACAGCGGCCTTGGCCATCGCATCCTGGAGCGCACCTTCGAGCGCGCGTCCAAGGTCTTTTCCAAGGAGGCGCTGAAGCCGGCGCTGCACCGGCTGGCCCACAAGGACGTGGAAGACGCGATTGCCGCCGTCGGCCGGGGCGAACTGTCCTCGCTCGACGTGCTGCGTGCCGTTTATCCGGACTACAAGGACGAGCGCGTCACTGTAAAGCCGGCCGCCGACGATGGCTGGTTCAACATGCGCAGCGCCACCGGCATGATGTTCAAGCTACCCGACCGGGCAAAGACTGCCCTGGGCGACGTGGAGATGAACAGTGACGGATCAGAATATATTCCTATCCGTGGATTGTCGGCCAGTACCGAGGTTGGTCTGGCCCCGAGTGGTGCTGTTCCGGGGGACCGCATCGTTGGAATCATGGAGCGCGACAACCGGATCACCATCTATCCGATCCAGGCGTCTGCCCTGCAGCGCTTCGACGACCAGCCGGAACGCTGGATCGATGTGCGCTGGGATCTGGACGAGGCCAACAAGGCGCGCTTCCCGGTCACAATTGCGCTGAACACCATCAACGAGCCCGGCACGCTCGCAACCGTGGCCGAAACCACGGCCCGCCTCGATATCAACATCCGCACTCTGACCATGGGCGGCAACCGCACCTCTGACTTCTCGGACCTGGTGATGGAGATCGAGGTCTGGGACCTGCGGCATCTCAACCAGCTGCTCTCGCAGCTCAAGGATCTCGACTGCGTATCCACGGTGAAGCGGATCTACGATTAATTTCTGCCCACTCCGCATGCGGCTCTTAACGCCGTCATGCGTCAGGTGCAGGGCTGTCCAGCGGTTGTGGCGTTGGTAAAACCTCGGTGTCGTGCGTATATTGCTGCAGTGCAATAACGAACCAAAGGACAACGTCATGTTGAACTCAGTCCGCAAGCTGGCCCGCGCTTTCCGCGTCCCGACCCTTCAGGATCGCGAAATGGCCTACCTCAGCGAATCCAACGATCGTATCGATCTCGAATACCGCATGCGTCAGGTCGACCGCGGCATGTTCCGCAAGTCTTCCTTCTAGGACGTATATCGTCTGAAACATATCGGCTGTGCCCGCAGATGCGCTGGCCCGCCGCCGGCACGATCGATCTCCAGAAGGAGGTCTCTCAGCCGCGAATAACGGTCATTGGCCTTGGCCGGCCAAGATTTGCCATCATCTTGGGCTTCCGCTAAGAGCAGAAGAGATGAATTTGGCTGCCGTCCCCGTCCTCCGCTCTGCCGTGCTTGCCACGCGGGGCGCACGATCGGGGGAGGGCGCAACGAAGTTGACCCATGCCGTTCCGCCGCCGCACACCCTTGCGCTTCCTTGAAAAACTGCGCCATGCGCTTCTGCCGCCCAAGGGCTTCAGGCGCCGGATGCATTATTTCCGCCTGCGCGTCATGCGCATCGGCGGCTCGCCGCATGCCGTGGCCGCCGGCCTGGCGATCGGTGTCGTCAGCGCCTGGACACCCTTCCTCGGCCTCCACATCGCCTTTGCCATTCCGCTGGCCTATCTGTTCGGCGGCAGCATGGTCGCGGCAGCTCTCGGCACCACCTTTGCCAACCCGATCACCTGTCCCATCATCTGGCCGCTCACCTGGAAAATCGGCGAAGTCATGCTCGGCCAGTCCGCCACCGGCCATGACAGCCTCGATCTCGGCGCGCTGTTTGCCCATCTGGACGTCTCGCAGCTCTGGCGGCCCATCCTCGAGCCCATGCTGCTTGGCGCGCTGCCGCCGGGCATCGTCTGCGGCGCCATCATTTACGCCATCACCTATTTCGGCGTCCGAAGCTTTCGCGACCGGCGCCTTGAGCGCTTGACGGCGCGCGCCGGAGCCCTCAAGGCGATGCAGGGTGAACCGGGCGCATAGGATGACCGCATGATCATTGGAATGGGAAGCGACCTCATCGACATCAGGCGTGTCGAGAAATCCATCGAACGGTTCGGCGATCGCTTCACGCATCGCTGCTTCACCGAGGTCGAGAGGGCGAAGTCCGAGCGCCGCAAGAACCGGGCGGAATCCTATGCCAAGCGCTTCGCCGCCAAGGAAGCCTGTTCCAAGGCGCTCGGCACCGGCCTGGCGCATGGCGTCTTCTGGCGGGATATGGGCGTCGTCAACCTGCCGGGCGGCAAGCCCACCATGGTTCTGACCGGCGGTGCGGGCGAACAATTGGCCCGGCTGATGCCGGCCGGCCATCACCCCGTCATCCATGTCACCATCACCGACGAATACCCCTATGCCCAGGCCTTCGTGATCATTGAGGCGCTGCCTTCGACCCCCTGATGGTCACGTGAAGGATTGGTAACCCGAACAGCCATTGCCGCGGCTTTGCGAACGGTTTAGAGAAACCGCATTCCGCCGGATAACAGAAAGACGTCCATCGTGTCCGAAAAAGCCGAGACGAAGCCGCAGAACGCGCTTTGGGAAAACATCAAGGTCATCATCCAGGCGCTGTTGCTGGCCATGGTGATCCGCACCGTTCTCTTCCAGCCGTTCACCATTCCGTCCGGCTCCATGATGCCGACCCTGCTGGTGGGCGATTACATCTTCGTCAACAAGTTCGCCTATGGCTATTCGAAGTACTCGCTGCCCTTCTCGCCGAACCTGTTCTCCGGCCGCGTCCTTGAGTTCAATGCGCCCAAGCGCGGCGATGTGATCGTCTTCCGCCTGCCGCAGCAGCCCGAGATCGACTATATCAAGCGCCTGATTGGCCTTCCGGGCGACCGCGTCCAGGTCACCAACGGCATCCTCCTGGTCAACGGCCAGCCGGTTCCCAAGCAGGCAGACGGCAGCTTCACCTCCGATTACCGGCTGGATCCGGGCGCCAATGTACCGGTCTTCCGCGAAACGCTGGATAACGGCGTCACCTATGACACTCTCGACCAGTCGCCCGTCTCGCGCGGCGACAACACGCCGGAATTCCTGGTGCCGGCGGGCCACTACTTCTTCATGGGCGACAATCGCGACAACTCGCTCGACAGCCGCTTCGACGTCGGCTTCGTCCCGGCCGAGAACCTGGTCGGCCGCGCCAGCGTGATCTTCTTCTCGCTCGGCAACGACACCTCCTTCCGCGAAATCTGGAAGTGGCCCGCCAACATGCGCTGGGACCGCATCTTCAAGGGCGTCCAATGAGCAAGGGGCGCGCTCTTTCGGCGGAGGAGAAGACCGAGCTCGAGAACGTTCTCGGTTACACCTTTACCGACAAGCAATGGCTGGACCGGGCGCTCACCCATGCGAGCACCGGCCTTGCCAAGGGCGCAAACTACGAACGCCTGGAGTTTCTGGGCGATCGCGTGCTCGGGCTCTGCGTTGCCGAACTTCTGTTCAGAACCTTCCGCACAGCCCCCGAGGGCGAGCTTTCCGTACGTCTGAACCAGCTGGTCAGCGCCGACAGCTGCGCCGAGATCGCCGACGAGATGGAACTGCACCGCTTCATCCGCACCGGTGCCGACGTCAAGAAGATCACCGGCAAGCGCATGATGAATGTCCGCGCCGACGTGGTCGAAAGCCTGATTGCCGCGATCTACCTGGACGGCGGCCTGGAATCGGCCCGCGCCTTCATCCGGCGTTATTGGGAAGATCGGGCGGCCCGGGCCGATGCGGCACGGCGCGATGCCAAGACCGAGTTGCAGGAATGGGCTCATGCCCGGTTCGGAGTGACGCCGGCCTACAAGATCGACGACCGGGCCGGCCCCGATCACGACCCCCGTTTTACCGTCACCGTCGAACTGCCGGGCGTCAACCCGGAGACCGGCACCGACCGGTCGAAACGCGCCGCCGAGCAGGTGGCCGCCACGCGGATGCTGGAGCGCGAAGGCGTCTGGCAGAAGCCTCAGGCTGAAATCTGAAAAAACCCTGCCGGACATGCTATGATCCGGAACCAGAACCAGACCCGGACGACACCGGAACACCTCAAAGCCTGGCGCCCCTTATCGGGATGCGCGCAAGCGGATTGATTGGACCTATGAGCGAGAACGACGACAACATGATCGAAGCCGGTACGGACGAGGCTGTGCCACATCAGGGGCCAACCCATTCCGGCTTCGTCGCCCTGATCGGCGCCACCAATGCCGGCAAGTCCACGCTGGTGAACCGGCTCGTCGGTGCCAAGGTCTCGATCGTCAGCCACAAGGTCCAGACCACCCGCGCCATCGTGCGCGGCATCGCCATCCACGACAATGCCCAGATCGTCTTCATGGACACGCCCGGCATCTTCAAGCCGCGTCGTCGGCTCGACCGCGCCATGGTCACCACCGCCTGGGGCGGCGCCAAGGATGCCGACCTGATCGCGCTCCTGATCGACAGCGAGCGCGGCATCCGCGGTGATGCCGATGCCATCCTGGAGGGCCTGAAGGAGGTCCACCAGCCGAAGATCCTGCTGCTGAACAAGATCGACACGGTCAAGCGCGAGGACCTTCTGGCCCTGTCAGCGGCAGCCAATGAAAAGGTCGAGTTCGAGCGCACTTTCATGATTTCGGCCACCACGGGCTCGGGCTGCGAAGACCTGATGAACTACTTCGCCAAGCGCCTGCCGGAAGGCCCCTGGTACTATCCCGAAGACCAGATCTCCGACCTGCCCATGCGCCAGCTGGCAGCCGAGATCACCCGCGAAAAGCTCTTTTTGCGCCTCCACCAGGAACTGCCCTACGCCTCCCACGTGGAGACGGAAAAATGGGAAGAGCGCAAGGATGGCTCGGTGCGCATCGAGCAGGTCATCTATGTGGAGCGCGACAGTCAGAAGAAGATTGCGCTCGGCAAAAACGGCGACGCCATCAAGGCCATCTCCACCGCCTCGCGCAAGGAGCTCTCGGAAATCCTCGACCAGACCGTCCACCTCTTCCTGTTCGTGAAGGTGCGCGAGAACTGGGGCGACGACCCCGAGCGCTTCCGCGAAATGGGTCTCGAATTCCCCAAGGGCTGATATCCAACAGATAAGCATCGCTTTGCTTGCAAGGCTGGGAGCAGCACTGAAAACAGTGCTGCTCCCTAGCAACTGCTGCGCTGCGTCAGGAACTTCCACCCGGTTCGCGATTTATAGATACTGACGTGCAAGTCACGAATCGGTCTGAGCAAAGGATGCACATGGGAGTCGATGCGGGTAAACTTGAAGCGCTACGGTATCCCGCTGGTACGATCGGCTTTTACAGCTGGAACGTTCAGGAGAATTCGGCTCACGGAGACGATGTCATCGCCTACATGTTTGGCGTACCACAGGCCGATCTGGCAGCCGGGGCGCCGATCGAGAGCCTGATCGGTCGGGTTGACGAAGCGGACCGCAGACGTGTTGCCAAGGCGATCCATACCGCGATCGTCACCGGCGAACCCTACGCATCCATCTACCGCATCACCCACCAGGACGGTCGCAGGCTGCGGATATCGGCCAATGGCTGCTGTCTGCGCGATGCTTCGGGAACCCCGTCGATTTACACGGGAACGGCGACGATTCTGCCCGAGGATGATAATCACGTGGCAGTGGCAGATCCGCTGGAGGTGCATTGCCGCGCCGCTCTCGGCATTGCAACCCTACGCCGCCAGTCGCTGGCGGCGCGCTATCTGTCGTCGGCCCTCAACGTGCTCGGGAATCGGGACTGAGCACGTGAGCGGCGCAAAAGTGGATTACTTCTGGCGATCCATCAGCGCCTTGACTTCCAGGTAGCGACGACGATTTTCCTCGTCCTGCTCGCTCGGGCCATAGCAGACGTTCGAGATGCAGAAGCGACGCAGACCGAAGGGTGCCGTCGCCTTGTCGAACTCGCAGGAAATCTCGTTGTTGAAATCCGTCGGCTTGGCGTCTTCGCGGGTCGAATAGGTGAGGCGGGCGCCAGGCGGGTCGAGTTCCGGGAACGACTGCACGACACCGGTCTTGACGGTCGGCATTAGCAGGAAGTTCTTGGCAACCGAAACGCAGGCCTGTTCCAGCGGCGCCGACTGGGCGGTCTGGGCAGCCGCGGGCGAGGCGACAAGTGCGGGCCCTGATGTTGCGACAACAAGGATAGCGGCGACAAATGCATGTTTCATGGTATTTCCCCAGACGCGTGATTTTCGCGGGGTGAATCGCGCGACGGCGCAGTTTGTTCCAGACCAGCCGACAGATACTCGGTTTTTCCAGTAGATTAGCGTTCCAGCGAAGCGAATCTGTTTGTACAGCGGCTCGGATAGACTGGAACGGCTCCGGAAGGATACACATCCACACCATGCAGTGGCAGGACGAAGCGGTCATCATCGGGGTCAAGCGGCATGGCGAAAGCAGCGTCATCGCCGAGCTGATGACCCGTGAGCGCGGCCGTCACCTGGGCCTCGTCCGCGGCGGGCGCTCCCGCGCCATGCAGCCGGTGCTGCAGCCGGGCAATCGCGTCGAAGTCGTCTGGCGGGCGCGTCTCGACGAGCATCTGGGCGAGTTCAAGCTGGAGCCGGTGCACCTGCGTGCCGCCCGGCTGATGGAGACGGCGACCGCCGTCTACGGTGTTCAGGCCATGGGTGCGCTGCTGCGGCTTCTGCCCGAGCGTGACCCGCATCCGCATCTGTTCGAGGCGCTGGACATCATCCTCGATGCCATGGACGACCCTTGCGAGGCAGGCGAGCTCTTCGTCCGTTTCGAGCTCGCCTTGCTGAACGACCTCGGCTTCGGGCTCGATCTGGCCGAATGTGCCGCAACAGGCGCCCGCGAGGAACTTGTCTACGTCTCGCCGAAAAGCGGCCGTGCCGTCAGCCGCCTGGCCGGTGCACCCTATGCGGACCGCATGCTGGCGCTGCCGTCCTTCCTGCAGGATAGCAATCCGCTGGCCGCCGATCGCCAGACCATGGCGGAAGCCTTTCGCCTGACTGGCTTCTTTCTCAACCGGCATGTCTACGAGCCGCGCGGGCTGACGCAGAGCACGGCGAGGGATGGCTTCGTTCAGGCGGCGCTGAAGGCCCTGACCCCGGATCCACAGCCGCCTGCCGAGTAAGCCTGGGTCAGACCGAGCCGGGCGGATCGATCGGTGGCAGCGTATGCGCCCGTCCGGCCCGTGCCTCGCGCCAGATGGTGAAGATCCCGGCGCCGATCACGATGGCGCAGCCAACCACCATGTTGGTTGTCATCACCTCGCCGAACAGCATCACGCCGATGATGCAGACCAGCACCGTCTGCACGTAGAACATCGGCTGCACGGCAACCGCATCCAGCAGCGAATAGGCGCGGATCAACAGGTAGTGGCCGCTCATTCCGGTGATGCACAGCACCAGCATCCAGGCCCAGTCGGTTGGCGTGATATGGCTCCAGTAGAAGGGGCCGATGAAGGTGATGGCCACGGCACCCGCCACGCCTGTGTAGAAGAACGCCGTCTCGGCCGTATCGCTGCGGCTCCCCATCCGGGTCAGTACGGAATAGAGGGCAAACATCGTCGTGCCGATGATCGGGATGATGATCCGCATGTCAAAGCTTGCCCGCAGCGGATCGACAATCAGAAGGATGCCGATAAAGCCGACGCCGATCGCGGCCCAGCGCCGCCAGCCGACCTTTTCGCCCAGCAGTGGCACCGACAGGCAGGCGACGATCAGCGGCGTCGCGGCAAAGATCGTGTGGGTGGCTGCAAGTCCGACCCGCGAGAAGGAGAAGACCGAGACGACGATCTGCGCCACCAGCAACACGCCGCGCCCGATCTGCAACCATGGCCGGTTCGGCCGGGCGGCGGCCTTCAGCCCTCCGCGCGAACGGCTGGCGACGGCGATCGCAAAGCCGGCAAAGGCCCAGTAGCGGATCATGGTGACGAAGATCGGCGGATAGGCGGTGCCGAGATGCTTCGAGATGCCATCCTGGATGGCAAAGATGCACACCGCCGTCAGGGCGAATACAAGGCCGGTCGACCGTGGTGTCATGCGGGAATGCTGTCTTTTAGGAAAGGACCGCAAGGGTCTGCTGCGGAAAATGATGCTTCCGGTATGCACCCCGGGCGGGAGCAGTGCAACGCGCAGCGGCTGCATTTCGTCAAAATTCACGCGCACTACCCGCGCTGCTTGATCGCCCAGCCGTCGCGACGGTCGATGACGGTGACCGTATCCCCGCGCCGGATGCGACCGCTGCCGCGCGGCACGGCATTCCAGCCGAACAACGGCCCGGGCACCCGCCGATCGGCCGACATGCGGATCCGGCCGAGCGCTGCAAGCGGATCGGCACCTTCGCGCAAACCGCTCGTCTGGTCCTGGGTGACCATGATGCAGCGGACGCAGGGTTTCACGAGGTCGAGCCTCACGCCGCCGATCTCGATCGCCTCCCAGCCGTCGTCGGCAAAGGGCGCCTCATCGTCGATGACGATATTCGGGCGGAACCGCTCCATGCCCACCGCGCCTTCGCCATGGCGCGCCATCTCGGCGTTGAGCGCGGCAAGCGACCCGGTGGTCGCAACGAGGATCTGGTAGCCGTCCGCAAAGGTTACGGGCGTATCCGGCCCGGCCCAGTCGGCATTTGCGCTTCGCTGTGCCTCATCGTCGAAGAACACCAGCTGCAGCTCGCGTCCAAGCCAGGCGGAGAGCGTCTCGTTGACCGGCCGTTCCGCAAGCGCCGCATTGACGATCGATTTCCATACCGCCACGTCGAGCCGGCGCGAGGCAGTCGGCTGCGCCACATGCATCTCGCCCTTGCCGTCCATGGCAAAGCGGAAGCCGTCACCTTCGGCCGTCACCTGAAGCTGTGCCAGGATCGGCAGGTCGCGCTGGCTGATGAAATGTCCGCTCGGGTCCGCCAGCATCATGCGCCGGTCGCCGGCAAGGCCTTCCGGCGCGATGTCGGCCTCGGTGAGGGTAATCCCGCGTCCGCTCTTCAGCGGGAAGATGGTGATGTCGCTGACCTGCATGGCATGCCTTCAGATTTCGTCCAGGAACAGATCGAGCACCGTCTTCAACCGGGTGTGCCGTTCCTGTGCCAGCGCCCGGCCGGCCTCCGTCTGGAACCCGTCGGCGAGCTTGAACAGCTTGGTTTCGAAGTGGTCGATCGCAAAGGACTTGTCGTCCAGCGGACGATTCGTGGCAAGCGGGTCGGCGGGATCGTAGAGCCCGGAACCCATGCGGCCCGCGATGTAGAAACAACGTGCCGCTCCCACCATGCCGATCGCATCCAGCCGGTCCGCATCCTGCAGGATTTTGGCCTCCAGCGTCTCCGGTGGGATGTTGGCGGAAAAACTGTGCGCTGTCACCGCATGGGCGACGGCTGCCCGGTCGCCTTCGTTCCAGCCGAGATCGGCGAGAACCTGCGATGCCTTCTCCGCGGCAAGCCGTGACGCCTGTGCCCTGAGCGGCGAGTTCTTTTCCACCGCCACGCAGTCGTGCAGCAGCACGGCTGCGGCGAGCACCCTTCCGTCTCCTCCTTCGGCTGCATGGATCCGCATGGCATTGCGGAAGACCCGCAGGATATGAGCGATGTCGTGCGAACCGTCGTCGCCTTCGGTCGCATGCGGGATCAGCGCCTCCGCAAGGGTGGCGTGCGGGGCAAAGGCGTCGGCCAGCAGGCTCACGGTTCTTTATCCTCGAGCGCCGGCGGGGAGGGCTCAGGCCCGCTCTCCGCGGGTGTGCTCTCCGCTGGAGTCTTGGCCAGAATGCGCTGGTAGAACATCCCGATGCCGATCAGCACGGCACCAAGCCCGATGAAGGAGAGCGCCCGCAGGATGCCCTCGAGGTTCGACATGTCGATCAGGAAGACCTTGACCACCGCGATCAGGATAAGCCCGCCCGAGGCGAGCCGGAGGCTCTTTGCATTGAGCCGCGAACCGAGCACCAGCAGGCCGACGCCGATCAGCAGCCAGACCACCGAATAGCTGTAGGTCTCGGCAGACAGGAAACCCTTCCAGTCGGCGATGTTCGTACCCTGGAAGAAGCGCCGCACCGAAAGCGTCGCCCACAGGAAGCCTAGCACCGCACCGGCAACCGCGAGCATTGCCACATAGGGCTGCGGCCGCCGCCCGCGGGCGTAGAAGGCAACGATCCCATAGGCGAGCGCCGGCAAGAGATAGCCCAGCAGGAGCAGGTTGACGACAGGCCAGGGGCCTGTGTCCTCGCCGGTGAAGAAGGGGTTGAGCCCGAACACATGCAGCGACAGCACGTTGATCGTGGCGATCACACCGGCCAGCATCGACCCCCAGCGGAACACCGGGCTCGGCGACTTCAGGTCGAGCGTCATCAGGATGCCCGAGAAGCCGACCGTCAGCAGCGTGTAGATCGACTGTTCTCCGAGCGTCGGCACCCGCGCGTCGAGCACGCCGTGGTTCATCGCATGCCGGATCAGCACGGCAACCGTCAGCAGCGCCGACAGCGAGGCAAGTGCCTGCAGGATGTTGCGGACGCGGAAATCCGCGGAGTTCCGCATCAGATAGGCGGCAGCCACTGCTAGAGCGGCCGGAATACCGTAGCCCGGCAGCAGCGCGTTGAAGAAGGGCGTGGTGCCGAGGCTATCGGCGCCGACCAGCGTCGGCTGCCAGGCGATCCGTGAAAACACCACCAGCATGGCGGCTGCCATCATCCAGGGCAGCGCCGCCCAGGGACGCAACCGCTGCGCCAGGAGGAAACCGAAGCCCAGCACGGCGACCAGAATGGTCGTGACCATGCCGTTGGTCAGCGCGTGCAGGGCAAAGGTAAAGCCCGCAAACGACCCTGCCACCAGAAGGTTGGCCGGCCAGTTCAGCCGGGGCATGGCCTCGCCCGTATTGCCGGTCGGGAGCGGCGCCGGCTTGAACAGCCAGTCGGCAAGGACCAGAAGCACGGCGCCGAGTGTCAGGCCGTAGAGCCCATGCGTCACGTCGCGGGTCAAGCTGCCGAAGTTGAGGAAGCTGATCGTTGCAAGCGTCACCGGCACCGCCGACATCAGCACGCTCCACACCGCGGAGAATTCCGGTTCGATGCGACGGAAGCG
The DNA here is from genome assembly GCA_900472675.1 of Hyphomicrobiales bacterium. Classification (GTDB taxonomy): domain Bacteria; phylum Pseudomonadota; class Alphaproteobacteria; order Rhizobiales; family Rhizobiaceae; genus Neorhizobium. The sequence continues at coordinate 36,547 of UCJA01000023.1, read as the reverse complement.
GCGCAGGAAGGCAAAGCCCAACAGCGTGAACACGGCCCCGAGGCCGAGACTGATGGCAATCTCCAGCGTGAAATCCTTGACCGGAGCCAGTTGCCCGGAGATGGGCGTCGGCGGCATGAAGTCGAGCCAGGCAAGCGCTGTCGACCCCACCGCGATCACCGCGCCGGCGGCGGCAATCAGCGCTGCCCACACGGCAAAGGTCCGGCTTGCGCCAACCGCTGCCAGGGCGGCAATCACCGCGGCTCCGGTAAACAGGCTTTCCGCGCCAGGATTTGGCGACAAGACCATCATGCAGAGTGCGACAAGCAGCATCATGATCGACAGCGACAGCGAAATGGAGAGCGGCCGCCGGCGGAGGAGGCCTGGCCAGCCGGCTGTGACGGGTCGCTCGGACACGTAGGCGGCACCCGGCCACAGGAAGGCGGTGCCGGCCGCCATCAGGATCATCGCCATGGCCGGCGGTGCATGTTCCGGGTACTCGACGATGAAGAAGTAGAGCAGCGCCCACAGCCCCACACCGATGTTTGCAAGCACCGGCACGAGGATCCAGCGACGGATGCGGGCTGCTGCATTGACGGAAAGCCAGGTCAGCGACAGGAAGGCAAACAGCGCGGTCGGGTTCGGCGCCTGCGTGGAAACCAGCGCCGGCACAAGCAGAGCCGCCAGCAGCCCGAGCCCGGCCAGCGCTTGCCCATGCAGAAGCGAAAGGCCGATGGTGGCGAAAGAGACGAGCCCCAAAAGCAGGAAGGCAGGCGAGGCGCCCATGAAGTCGTAGACCGCATAGGCCGCATAGATGGCCCCGAACAGGGTCACCGCGCCGGCGGCGGTCAGCGCACCGGGCACCATGGCGTTGGTGTTGCGACCGGCGATTTCCGGCATGCCCCAGGGCAGAAGTTTGCGGCGCACGAATTCTCCGGCACCGATCAGGAAGAGACCGAACAGCGTGGCGAGCGTCAGCCGCGCTGCGGGGCCAAGCAGGCCCGCCTCGATCGAATAGCGCACCAGGAAGATACCGCCGAGCGCAAGCGCCACGCCGCCCACCCAGACCGGCCAGCGGGCACCGAGATAGCTTTCCAGGTTTTCGCGGGTGCGAGCCGGTGCGACCCGTGCAGGCGATACTGGCGCCGTGGTCTCGCCTCCGGTGCCGATGTCCTCCGGCAGTGCGGCTGCGGTCTCTGCGGCATGCGTGTCCGTCACGGCTTCGCGGGCGGCAGCCTCCACCGCCCCGGCTTCCACCGCTTGAGCTTCCGCTAGAGGAGGATCGAGTGCCTCGCGATCCAGGGCATCAGAGATGGTTGCGGGTGCCTGCTGCAGTCGTGCGCGCATAGCCTCCACCTCCCGCTCCAGCTGGGTCAGCCGCGCAGCCGTCTTGCGGTTCATCCCGATCATCAGCACGACCAGGAGAAGAAGCAGAAGTTGAATCATTGTTGTACTCGCACGTGGCGGGGTGGGAACCGAGTTATAGCGTTCCTGCCGAACAAAAGGAAAGGGTCGGCCACCCCCGGTTTTTATGGAGGCCCCCAGTGAATTTGTTGCCATTTTCTGTTAATTCGTTATGTCAAAAGCAATTGCCGGAGTTGCGCGCCCTGCGTTATTCCGTCCCAGCTTTCAATGACGGGTGACGAGATGGGCGATGCCAAGGGAATTTCGAAATCACCCACGGGAATAGAGGGCTTTGACGAGCTGACCATGGGCGGTCTGCCGACGGGTCGTCCCTCGCTGGTCTGCGGTTCGGCCGGCTGCGGCAAAACCCTGTTCGCCTCGACCTTCCTGCTCAACGGCGCACGCGAATTCGACGAGCCCGGCGTCTTCGTGACCTTCGAGGAACGTCCGGTCGATATCGTCAACAACGTCGCCTCGCTCGGCCTGGAAATGGACCAGCTGATCGAGGAGGGCAAAATCCTGATCGAGCACATTGCCGTCGATCCGGCCGAGCTGGCAGAGATTGGCGATTACGATCTCGAGGGCCTCTTCCTGCGTCTCGAGTTCGCCATCGACCAGATCGGCGCCAAGCGCGTCGTGCTCGACACCATCGAGAGCCTGTTTTCCGCCTTCACCAATCCCGCCATCCTGCGCGCCGAGATCCGCCGCCTGTTCGACTGGCTGAAGGATCGCGGCATGACCACCGTCATCACCGCCGAACGCGGCGACGGCTCGCTCACCCGCCAGGGGCTGGAGGAATATGTCTCCGACTGCGTGCTGCTGCTCGATCACCGCGTCCACAACCAGATTTCCACCCGTCGCCTGCGCATCGTCAAATACCGCGGCACCGCGCACGGCACCAATGAATACCCCTTCCTGATCGACGAGGAAGGCTTCAGCGTCCTGCCGGTCAGTTCGCTTGGCCTCAACCACAAGGTCTATGACGAACGCATCTCGAGCGGCGTCGCCGATCTCGATGCGATGCTGAGCGGCGGCGGCTTCTACCGCAGCGGCAGCGTGCTGATCAGCGGCGTTGCCGGTTCGGGCAAGAGCTCGCTTGCCGCCAATTTCTCCCACGCCGCCTGTGCGTCCGGCGGACGGGCGCTGTATTTCTCCTTTGAAGAATCGGCTGCCCAGACGGTGCGCAACATGCGCTCCATCGGTCTCGACCTGCAGCAGTGGATCGACAAGGGCAGCTTCCGCCATATCGCCGCCCGTCCGACCTTCTACAGCCTGGAAATGCACCTGGCCGTGATGCTGCGGGAGGTGGTCCGCTTCCGCCCGACGCTGGTGGTGCTCGACCCGATCTCTGCCTTCATCGGTAATTCGGACCAGCTCGAGGTCCAGTCCATGCTGCTGCGCATGGTCGACTTCCTGAAGTCCAAGGGCATCACCGCCATCTTCACCCATCTGATGCATTCGCAGGAAGGCGCCATGGAGACGGACGTCGGCATGTCCTCGCTGATGGACGCCTGGATCCTGCTGCTCAACCGCGAAAGCAACGGCGAATACAATCGCGAACTCTACCTGCTCAAGGCGCGCGGCACTTCCCATTCCAACCAGGTGCGCGAATTCGTGATGGGGTCAAACGGGATCAGCCTCATCCCGCCCTATCTGGGCGGCGGGCAGGCGCTCACCGGCTCCGCGCGCCGGGCGCAGGAGGCACAAGACCGCCGCGCCGAACTGCAGCGCCACGTGGAAATGCAGCGCCAGACGGACAGGATCGAAAAGCGCCGGGAAAAGGCGAGGGCGGAAATCGCTGCCCTGCAGGCGGATCTCGAGGCCGATGAAATCGAGCTGTCGCGGATCCGCGTGGACGAAGAAACCTACGTTGCGCAGGCCGAAAGCGATCTCGCCGCAATGGAACAAAGCCGCCGGATGTGATGGAGGATATGACGATGCAGGACCAACCCACCGCCGCCAGCCCCGATCCCCTGAAGCTCGTTCTCTACATTGCCGGCCAGACGCCGAAGTCTGTGGCGGCCATCGAGAACCTGGAGCGCATCTGCGCCAACATGCCTGGCCGTTACGTCGTGGAGGTCATCGACCTCAAGAAGACGCCTCAGCTGGCCCGCGAGCACAATATCGTGGCCATCCCCACCCTGGTGCGGCAGCTGCCCATCCCGATCCGCAAGATCATCGGCGATCTGTCCGACCGCGAAAAGGTGCTCGTGCATCTCAAAGTGGGTGAATAGCCATGGCGATGGACGCTCTCGACTATGGTGATCTGAGCGCGGAGGAACTGCGTCACCGCCTGGAAGAGGCCGAAGAGACCCTGCGGGCCATCCGCGAGGGGGAAGTCGACGCCCTGATGGTGCGCAACCCCCGCAGCGAAGACGAAGTCTTCACGCTCGAAGGCGGTTCCTCCTACTATGCCTTCATGGAGGCCATGGACCTCGGCGCCGCTGCCTTCGACGAGACCGACCGGCTTCTCTACGCCAACAAGGCCCTGCGCGAACTGCTGCACCTGCCCGGCGAGAACGTCGAGATCGCCCATCTGAGCGCTGCCCTGGACGAGGAAGCCCGCCTGCTGGTCTACGGCCTGATGCGCGACGCCCGCGACGCCAAGAAGACCAGCGAGATCCGCGTTCTGGTCGGCAATGACGAACTCCACGTGCTGGTCACGGCAGCGCCGCTTCATGTTGGCGGCAACCGCGGCCTTGCCGTCACCTTCACCGATATCACCGCCAAGGTGCGCGCTGCCGCCGCCGAAGCCTCGGAACGGGCGGCCCATTCCATCATCGCTTCCGCCAACGAGGCCGTCGTGGTCTGCGACGTCAACGGCGTCGTCACCCATGCCAATGCCGCCGTCGCCTCCATCTATTCCGGCAACCCGATCGGCCGGGTGTTCGGCGAGGTCATCCCGCTGACGCTGCCCGATACGACAGGCCTGCTGCAGGCCGGCGATATCATTGCGCTGGCCATTGCCGGCACCTCCGTGCAGGGCATCGAGGCGCTCGCGCCCGAAGCGCCGCGGGTAAGGGATGTGCTGCTCAGCGCCGCTCCCTTGCGCGTTGGCAGCGACAAGGTCAGCGGCTGCGTCATCACCATGGTCGACCTTTCCCAGCGCAAGGCCGCCGAAAAGCAGCAGCTTCTGCTGATGGGCGAGCTCGATCACCGGGTCAAGAACACGCTGGCGCTGGTGCTTTCGATCTGCAAGCGCACCGCCTCCACCGAGGAAACGGTGAGCGGCTTCCAGGTCGCATTCTCGGGACGCATCCAGGCACTGGCGGCCACCCACAATCTCCTCGCCGACCGCAGCTGGTCGTCGATCTCCATTGCCGAAGTGGTCAATGCGGAACTCGATCCCTTTGTCGGCAGCGCCCAGGCGCGGCTGTCGGTGGAGGGATTGGAGGCCCTGGTCATGCCCCGTGCCGCCATTGCGCTGGGCCTGGTGATCCATGAGCTCGCCACCAATGCTGTCAAGTATGGCGCGCTCTCGCAGGAGAGCGGCCGCGTCAACGTCACCGTCAGCAAATCGGCAGACGAGCCATTCCTCAGCGTCGATTGGGTGGAAAGCGGCGGGCCTCTCGTGCAGCAGCCGACACGGCGTGGCTTCGGGCAGACCGTGATCACCCGCAGTCTGCAGTATTCGCCAAACGGCGGCGCGCAGATCGATTATCCGGCTGAAGGCGTCCGCTGCCGCATCCGCATCCCCGAAGAAGACCTCGTCCGCGCCTGAGACGCTCCCGGGTCTTCGTGGAAGAAAACAACGGCGGACCCGGTCTCCTCGTGAAAGACCGGATCCGCCGCTTCCTTTCCATCAGGGGCCTCGCCTTGCATCTGTCCCATTGCCGCGTTGCCGCGACAGGTCCGCCGGGTCGGATGCTAGGCTGGTTCGCCTGAGGATGGGGAACTCTCCGGAGGCTTGTCGAAGGCAAGCTTCGTCGCCTCGGTCAGTGCGTTGTGGGTTGCCCACCAGTCGCCGCTTGTGGCCCAGTAACGCAGCGTCACCTTGGCGCTGCCCGCGTCAAAATCCGCCACATAGGTCATCGGCGCCGGATCCTTGATGACCCGCGGCTCCGCCTTGGCGAGCTTCATCAGCTTTGCCTGGGCCTCGTCCAGGCTATCGCCGCTGCCGATGGTCACCGTGATCTCGTGCCGGCGCGTGCGCAGACGGCTGTAATTGGTGATCGGCACGTTCCAGAGCGTCGAATTCGGCGCCATGCGGAAGACGCCGTCGGCCGTGCGCAGCTCGGTCGCAAACAGGCCAACGTCCACGACCGTGCCGCTGACATTGCCGGTTTCGATGCTTTCGCCGACCCGGAAGGGCCGCAGCACCAGAAGCATGATGCCGGCCGCGATGTTCTGCAGCGTGCCCTGCAGCGCCAGACCGACGGCCAGGCCCGCAGCGCCGAGGGCAGCCAGAACGGAGGCTGTCTGCACCCCGAACTGGCCAAGCACCATCACGATGACCAGCACCAGAATGACGTAGCGGATGATGTTGGTGAAGAACTGCGCAAGCGTCGCGTCGATCCCGTGGATCCGTGACATGCCCGCATGCGCCCAGCGGCTGAGGAAGCCCGCAAGCATCCAGCCGAGGATGAGCAGCACGATCGCACCGACGACGGAGAACGAATACTGGATGGCGAGAGCCGTCAACTGGGCGAGGGCGGCACGTGTTGCCACGACGATATTCGATGCCTGTTCCATGCTTATTCCTTGAACGGGGATGCGGCCTAATTGGAGCAGGGGCAGGCGAGGTCAAGGAAGATTCGGCAGGCTTAGTGCGCCGGCAGGTGTGAAGCTTCGATCGCGGTCGGTGCCACGAGGGGCAGCACGAAGGAGGCGCGGCCGTCTGCATCCGCCCCGCGTCCGATCCCCTTGATGGCCGCCACCAGGCGCCCCTGGCGGCCCAGCAACTGGTCGCCGATCTCGATCAGGCGGGTGTTCGGCGTCGCATGCGGTGCCACCTGGCGCAGGCGCGCGGCAAGCGCAAAATCGTCCTGTTCCGGGTCGAGCGCCAGCACCGCAATGACCGCCGCGGCAGGCGAACGGGACACACCCATCCAGCAATGGATGACCATCGGCGTCGTCCGGTCCCAGGCCTCGACGAAGTCGATCAACTGCTCCACATGTGCAACGCTTGGCGCCACCAGCCCATTGCCGCCGGCAAAGCCGATGTCGTTCATGGCAAGCTTCAGGTGCCGCTTTGCCTCGATCAGCCCCGGCCGGTGAAAATCCTGCTTCTCGGCGATCAGGCTGACGAGGTCGCGGGCGCCGTGCCGGACGCAGAGCTCGGCCATGCTGGCGAGCGGGCAGACCACGATCGCGCTCATAGCCGCACCTTGGCGGCGCGTTCCGTCTCGATGGCCTGGAAGCGGTCGAGAAACCGGCTCTGCGCCTCGAGCGCCGGCATCGGCTCGATCGGCAGCATCTCCACGGTGATACCACGCGGCTGGCCGAAGAACTTGCGCGCCTCCGTCACGGAAAACCCGGCGAGCTCGGTCGCCTCGAAATAGGCGGCGATGGTGTCGGCCTTTTTGATCAGCGTCTTTAAGCCCCGGCTCGGATGCGCCGGAAGCGCGAATCGCAGGTGGATCGCCGCCTCCAGCCTCAGCTCCACTGCCTTGTAGCCACCCCCGACCACGGACTTGAACGGCGAGATCATGTCGCCGATTACATACTCCGGGGCGTCATGCAGAAGCGCCATCTGCCGCGCCTCCGGCGAGTTCTCCTCAAGCCGGGAAAAGATCGTCTCGACCACCAGGCAATGCTGCGCGACGGAAAAGGCATGGGCGCCACGCGTCTGGCCGTTCCAGCGCGCCACGCGGGCAAGCCCGTGGGCAATATCTGAAATCTCCACGTCGAGCGGCGAGGGGTCGAGCAGATCGAGGCGGCGGCCGGATAGCATGCGTTGCCAGGCCCGGGTTCCGGTACGCGTTGCAGGCGGCATCGAAGCGGTCGTCTCTGCGCTCACGCCTCGCCCTCCCGCACCTCGGCAGGGAAGGAGAGGCCAGTCCATTCAGGCAGGCTGAGCGTCACCGGCATGCCGGCCGCTGTGAGGGCAATGCCCTGCGCCAGCGCATCGCCGACCCGGTCGGTGCGCACGATCGCAAGCCCATGCGCGCCGGCGCCGCCTTCGGTCGAACCCAGTGTGCCGACCGGCTTGCCGCCGGCAATGATCTCGGTGCCCGTTGGTGGCAGCGCCTGTTCGCTGGACACCAGCACCACGCGCCGCCGCGCGGTGCCGCGATGCTGCATGCGCGAGACGACTTCCTGCCCCACGTAGCAACCCTTGCGGAATGACACGCCGCCGCTCTTGTCGAACAGGAGATCGTGCGGATAGGCTTCCTGAAGCGCGAAATCGGCACCCGAAACCGGCAGGCCGGCGCTGATCCGCAACGCATGATAGGTCTGCTCTGACGCGTCATCCTGCAGGTCGATGCTATTAGCCACGCCGGGCGTCCGGCTGACGGCGATGCCGGCCTTGGCGAAGGCGCCGTCCACGATCATCCCGCGGTCCGAACTCTCGCCCCAGAACACGGTGACGGCGTCTGGCCCGGGTTGAAGCTCCACGGCGGCGCGCAGCTTGTACATGGAAAGACGGCGGATCAGCGCTTCGCGCTGCTCAAGGTCGGTCTCAAGCAGGAACTCGTCCGCATCGCGCCAGACCAGAAAGTCGAAGAGAATCTTGCCCTGCGGCGTCAAGAGAGCGCCGGGGCTCGCCACCCGCTGGGGCAACCCCTCGACATCGGTGGTGATCAGATTGTGGAGGAAGTCCTGGGCATCCGTGCCGGAAATACGGATCAGGCTTCGCGACGGAAGAGTGGCGACAGGCATGGCGATGTCCGATTGCTCGAGAACTGACACTTATGCCTTGGTGGCATCCGGAACAAGACGCTCCGGACGATCCTGCCAGTCTCATCCGGCCCGCCGGCTCATCGGAGGGGCAGAGCAGGCGCTTGAAAACGCCTGCTCAGTCGCCGCCGGTCAGGAATTTCCACTGGCCGTCGGGCGTGATGCCGAGGCGGTAGAAATTGTAGTTGCCGTTTTCCTGCATACCGATCAGGTCGCCGGCGGTCACGATTCGCAGCAGGTCGACGCGCTCCGGCGGCGTCAGCGAATCGACGTTCTTCGCCACGAAATAGGGCCAGACATAGACCTCGTCGGGCTTGCCCGCATCAAAGCGCGCAGCACCTGCCGACAGGATGTCGATCATGATCGCGAGGATTTCCTGCCCGTCCGGATCACCTGAAAAGGTCTTCAGCGTGTCGATCGGGTCCTCGCCGTCATTGTTCATCATCAGCGTCTGGTTGGGGCCCGTGCCCAGCAGCACGCGCAGCTTTTCCACGTCGCCCGAAGCCGCAGCCTCGATCATCTGCTGGCGCAGCTTCTGGACCGGGGCCGGCAGCTTGTCCACGTCGCGGATGATTTCGCTCGGGCCGTCCGGAATATTGGTGTCGTTGGTGGTTGTTCGCCCGGCCGGCGCATTGTCCGTGTCGCCGGATCCGGCGGGCGGGCTGGTCGGCCGATCGATGGCCGGTGCCGGCTGCGGCAGCGTCGAATTCTGGGCCTGAAACTCACTGCCGGCGCGAATCACGCCCTGTCCGCTTTCGAATGGAGCTTGAGCCGCGTCCATCCCCTGGCCACGGAACGGTTCGGCGGTGGCCGTCGAAACGCTAAAGGTGACCGTGGTGGCCAGACAAAGGGCGCGCAGGCACGCCGACAAACCTGTTGCCGGCCGTTCTAAATGTCGCATCGGAATGCCTCCGCGGCTATTGGATCTTGCGTTCCGGGGAAAATTCGCCTGCCAGCATCCGCTCGCGGAGGGAATCGAGAAGCTCTTCGGCACCCGATTCGCCGCGCACGCGGATGGTTTCGCGCATGGCAAAAGCGATCGCCGCATCGGCGATAATTTCGGGTTCGATGCCGTCTGCACGCCCGTCAGCCCAGGCTTCTGTCTGGTATTCCAAGGCAGCCTGCATCTTCTCATGTACGATCATATCGTCGATGTCGTTGAGGCTTGACTGCATGTTTCATTCCCTGCCGGTTTCATTACTGAGCCGTTAAGGACTCTATCAGCCTTTTACCGAAACGACACGGGCTCCTGCGAAAACAGGTAAATAAACCGCTAATTTCCGAACCTTCCGGTAATTTCCGTCGCAAGTGTTGCACCTTCGTTACGGTAGCGCTCGGCAGCCGTTCGCGCGGCGGGCGTGCAGGCGGTGTAGACGGCGGCAAACGAACGGTAGCCGCGGTTGAAGGCGGCGGTCAGGCGTTCGCGGCGCTTCGGTTCGTTGGCGGTGTCCGCCTCCAGCAACTGCTGCATCGACTGGCGCCAGTCTTCCCGCTCGGCCCCACAGATCGACCGCAGGTAGCTGATCGAGCCCAGCACTTCCGCAAGCCGGGTCAGCTGCACGTCATAAGGAGCGGGCTTGTCTTCGGCGGGCGCTGCCGGCGGCGGAGGCGGCGCGGGGGCTGCCTGCTGCTGCTGCTTGCGCGATTGCGCAAATCCCTCGCCGGACGGAAGCGCCGTCGCCAGCGCAGCGACCAGAAGTGCAAGGAGCAGGCGGAAGCGGATCATGCGTGATGTCTCGAGCGAGCAGGTCGGCGCTGTCTTAAACGCCATTGCGCATCCCTGCCAGTCTTTCCGCACAGTCGAGCACGCTCGGCGGCACCGGCAGCGCGCGGATCTCGTCGACCGTATACCAGCCTGCATCCGCCGCATCGTCGGCCGCGATGGCTTCGAGCTTTGCGTCCGCCTGCACGGTAAACACCGACAGGAAGAAATGCGGCCCGTCGTCCTTCTCTGCGCGAATGTCATAGGTCGCAAACAGCAGCGGATCGCGCACCGGGATCCCGGTTTCTTCGAGGAATTCTCGAACCGCCGTGTCCGCCGGGCTCTCGCCCGGTTCCGCCCGCCCACCGGGAAAGGCAAATAGGTCGGCAGACGGCGGGTTGATCCGCCGGATCAGCAGAAACCGCCCGTCGCGCTCGAGGATGGCGGAGGAAGCGGCTTGGGGCGATGCGGGCATGGAATTTCGCTTGGAATGAGGACGTTGTTTTCAGGGTCATATCTGACCATGATTCTGGCAAGGCCGGACAATCCGGTGGAGAAATTAATGCCTCAGCGGGCGCTCACGCCATGCGGAACGACCGTCAGATCATAGCCCATCGCGCGGATCACCTTGAGGATCGTGCCGAACTCCGGATTGCCGCCCTCGCCAAGTGAGCGGTAGAGGTTTTCGCGCGACAGTCCGGCATCCTTGGCGACCTGGCTCATGCCGCGCGCCCGCGCCACGTCGCCAATGGCGGCGGCGATCACGGCCGGATCGCCATCCTCGAAGACAGCTTCGAGAAACAGCGCCACCTGCTCGTCGCTGCCGAGATGATCCGCAATGTCCCATGTCCGGGTCTTGACCGTCATTGTCAGTTCTCCATGTTCTTTGCCAGCGCTTTGGCTGCCGCAATGTCGCTCGCCTGCCTGGACTTGTCGCCGCCGCACAGCAGAATGACGATTGTCTCTCCACGGCGCACGAAATAGACACGGTAGACAGGCCCGTAGTCGATGCGCATCTCGCTGATGCCCGACCCGACAGGTCTGACATCACCCGGATTTCCGAACGAGAGGCGGTATATCCGGGCATTGATCCGCGCCTTCGCCCGCTCGTCCCGCAAGCCGGAAAACCAACTGGAAAAGATATCGGTTTCCAGAATTTCGATCATGTGGAACTGTAGCTTTCGAGCTACATCATTGCAATGAGCCGTCCTTGAAAACCTATCTCCTCTACACGCTGGCAGCACTTGCCGAGATCGCCGGATGCTATGCCTTTTGGGCCTGGTTCCGGCTGGACAAGCCGCTCTGGTGGCTGGCGCCGGGCCTTGGTTTGCTGGTGCTGTTTGCCGGCGCTCTGGCGCTCGTGCCGGGGGAGGCGGCGGGGCGCACCTATGCCGCCTATGGCGCCATCTATATCCTCGCCTCCATCCTCTGGCTCTGGGGCGTCGAAGCCCGCGTTCCCGACCGCTGGGACCTGATCGGCACGGCCGTCTGCCTGGCCGGTGGCGCCATTATCCTGTTTGGCCCCCGCAGCGGCTGAGGTGCTGGCCCCACGCGCTTGACCGAGCCTGGATGCGGTGCCAAGACTTTTGGCATGTGTGGACGCTATGCCCTGACGGGAGCGCGAGACGAAATCCTCCGGTTCGTCAGCGTCATCGATTTCGAGCACGACTTTCCGGCGCGGTACAATATCGCGCCCACCCAGCCTATTCTCGTGGTCATCGCCTCGGAAAACCGCCCGCCCGGCAGCAACCTGCCGCCGCGCCGCGCGCTTCTGGCCCGCTGGGGCCTCATCCCCGGCTGGGTGAAGGATCCGAAGGACTTCCCGCTGCTCGTCAATGCCCGCGCCGAAACGGCGATCGGCAAGGCCTCGTTTAGGGCTGCGATGCGCCACCGCCGCATCCTCGTGCCGGCGAGCGGCTTTTACGAATGGCGACGCCCGCCCAAGGAAAGCGGCGTCAAGCCGCAGGCCTACTGGGTCCGGCCGAGAGATGGCGGAACGATCGCCTTTGCCGGCCTGATGGAAACCTGGTCATCCGCCGATGGTTCGGAAGTGGATACGGCCGCCATCCTCACCACGCCCGCCAATGCCGCCTTCCGGCCGATCCACGAGCGCATGCCGGTGGTGATCGAACCGCAGGATTTCGACCGCTGGCTGGACTGCAAGACCCAGGAACCGCGCGAGGTCGCCGATCTGATGCGGCCGGCCGAGGAGGATTTTTTCGAGGCGATCCCGGTGTCCGACCGCGTCAACAAGGTTGCCAACATGGGGCCGGACGTGCAGAAGCCGGTGGCGGTGGCACCGGTCGAAGAGGCGCCGCCAGGGCCCGAAAGCCCGCAACTGTCGCTTTTCTAGATTTCCGATTTTGACAGGCTGGATCGCCTGGACCTAGCTCTTCGTCCCCGGCTACGGGGCGGAAGCCCTGGCGCTGCTATTGCCAGACCCGCCGCATGGCGGATCTTCGACGTCTAGTGAAAGGCGGGTCAGCGAGACCTGCTCAGCCGGCCGGGTTGAGCTTCGGCTTGCGCGACAGCATCATGGCGGCGGCGGCAACGGCCTTGATGCCGAGCGGGCGGTAGGGCGTGCTGTGGTCAGGCTTGGTTTCGATCTTCTTCGGGGCTTCTGCACTCATGGGAATCTCCTCTCAGTTGCGATTCGTCTTTTCACGTCTTTCATCGCCTGTGGGCATGAAAGCCGGCAGAATCGTGACTGGGCAAGCCCGAGGGACTTCGGTCCTATGCGGGATCAATCATGTTAGCGCAGAGTGTTGCGCGCAAGTTGCACTTTGCGCGCTAAAGGCACAATTAGACGTGCGTATGATCATCTTCGATTGTAATCGTGCCGTAGCGGCGATGCCAGGCGCGAGCGCTGAACGGCAGCATCAGGAGGTATCCGATCACCGTCAGCGACAGCACTTCCCAGGTATAGCTCATCAGCAGCGCCACGTAGAGGACGACGCCGAGCAGGATGGGGAACATCATGTCGCGACGGATACTGCTCGATTTGCCCGACCAGACCGGCAGGCGGGAGGCGAGCAGGTAGCCGATCGCGACCGTATAGGCGATGCTGACATAGACGAAGACCGGCGATTGTTCGACGCCGAGGAAGCCGAGATAGACCGGAAGCAGCACCAGCGCAGCGCCCATCGGGGCAGGCACGCCGACGAAAAACTCCGATTGCCACGGCGCCTTGACGTTGCGCTCCGCCATGACGTTGAAGCGCGCCAGCCGCAGGCCAGCCGCAATCGTGTAGAGTAGGGCGGCGATCCAGCCGATCGAGCGCCCCTCGTGCAGCAGGAAGGCGTAGGAGACGAGCACCGGCGCGACACCGAAGTTGATGATGTCGGCCAGCGAATCCATCTGAACGCCGAAGTTGGACGTCGCCTTGAGAAGGCGCGCCACCCGGCCATCGACGCCGTCGAGGAAGGCGGCGAGCAGCACCATGGCAACGGCGACCTCGAAGCGACCCTCGAAGGCGAGCCGGATGCCGGTCAGCCCGGCGCAGATGGCCAGAACCGTGATCAGGTTCGGCACCATCAGACGCAGCGGAATTTCCCGCAGCCGCGGACCACGACCACCGTCACGGGACTGGCCTGCGTCGCCAGCGCGGGTCTCGATGGGTGCAGCGGCCTTGGTCGGATCGTCGGGGTGCGGCGTCTCCATGCGGTCTATCCTTAGCTCCGGCGGCTGATCGTGGGACCCTTTACGGATCCGAACTCGGCAAGCACGGTCTCTCCACCGACGGCGCGCTGGCCGACGGAGACCCGGGGCTGGCCGCCAGCCGGCACGAATACGTCAAGCCGCGAACCGAAACGGATCAGGCCGAAGCGCTCGCCCGCATTAAGCGGCTCGGACGGCTGCGCCCAGCACATGATGCGGCGGGCAACCAGGCCCGCAATCTGCACCACGCCGACCGGGCCATGGACAGTCTCGATGACCATGCCGTTGCGCTCGTTGTCGGAGCTGGCCTTATCGAGTTCCGCATTGATGAATTGGCCGGCCCGATACTCGATGCGGGTCACCTGACCACGCACCGGCGCGCGGTTGATGTGGCAGTCGAACACGTTCATGAACACTGAGATGCGCAAAAGCGGTGCCGAGCCGAGCTGCAGTTCCGGCGGCGGAACCACGACGGCAACATGGCTGATGCGGCCATCGGCCGGGCTGAGAATGAGATCGTCGTCCTGCGGCACGACCCGTTCCGGATCCCGGAAGAAGTAGGCGCACCACAGCGTCAGCACGAGGCCGATCCAGAACAGCGGCTCGGCAAAGTAGCCGAGGATCAGCGACACGACAAAAAAGCCGGCAACGAAGATGTAGCCTTCCTTGTGGATCGGCACGAGCGTGTTGCGGATGGTGTCTAGCAGATTGATCAACCGTTTTCTCCTGATGGTGCGTGTCGACTGACTACAAGGAAACACCATCTCCGGCAATGCGTTCCGTCAAACGCGCAACCAGCCCGTCAAACCGCCGGGCGAGGGGGGTCTGCAGCCGGCTGCGCGCAAGCCAGAATTCGACGGCTCTAATAGCCTCGCCGGAACAAGATGATGCAATTGTCGGATGAACATCAGCTAACACTTGAATTCAGTCTTCGTTCATCCTCCCGGTCCTATCGTCCGCTTGCCTTTAAGGAGGATCGCATATGAGAAATCTGATTATTGCCGTCGCGCTTGCAGCGAGCGGATTGGTCGGCGGCACGGCCCAGGCGGCCATGCCGATGACCAGCATTGCGGCGCCGGATGCCGTGGTGACAGTCGTCTACCCCTGTGGCCGAGGCTGGCACCAGAACCGCCGCGGCGCCTGCGTGCCCATCGCCCGCGGCTACCGTGCGCCGCCACCCCGCTGGCACCGCCCGCCGCCGCCGCGTTGGCACCGTCCTCCGCCCCGTTGGGATGGACCGCGCAGCCACGGGCATCGTCCGCCCCCCGGCTATTACCGCACCTACTAAGTCGCCCGACTGACCAAGCATCATAAAGCCGCCGCCCCGGCAACAACCGGGGCGGCGGCTTTGCTTTGAGAGCCGAAGAGGCTCAGACCGGTTCCTTGGCGCGGTAGGCGTCGGGGATCACGAACACCTCGTCGGCGCGGCCGTAGCCGCCGTCCGGCACGGTCTCAATCAGCACCATAGTGTGCGGCCGGGCCGCCTCGCTCAGGTAGTCGACCAGCATCTGCGTGGTCTTGTGGATCAGCTCTTCCTTTTGCGCGCTGGAAAGAGCGCCTTCCGGCAGCTTGAAATTGGCAAACGGCATGATGTTCTCCTGTGGGTCTCGTCGGATCTTGGGATGATGTCGTGGCTGGCAGCTCTTAGAGGGCGCCGCCATTGGCGCGGATCACCTGGCCGCTCACCCAGCCGCTGTCGGGGCCAGCGAGGAAGGCCACGAGACCGGCGATATCGGTGGGCTGGCCAAGCCGACCGAACGGGTTCATGCCGATGATGGCCTTGAGCTGTGCCTCGCTCTTGCCGGTCATGAACAGCTCCGTTTCGACCGGGCCTGGCGCCACGGCGTTGACGGTAATGCCTCTGGGGCCGAGCTCCTTGGCGAGCACATGGGTCATTGCTTCCACGGCAGCCTTGGTGGCGGCATAAACGCCATAGCCCGGCTGGTAGAAGCCAACCACGCTGGACGAAAAGCTGATGATGCGACCACCCTGGCGCAGCCGCCGGGCCCCCTCGCGCATCCCGCGAAACACACCGCCGAGGTTCACCGCGACCATCTGCTCGAACTGCGCATCCGTGACCTCGGCAATCGGCGCGAGATCCATGATTCCCGCATTGTTGACGAGGATATCGACCCCGCCGAAGGCCGCGTCGGCGGCCCGGAACAGCGAGGCGATGCCGTCCGGATCGGCGATATCGGCGCCGGCAGCGATGGCCTGTCCACCGGATGCCCGGATGGCCTCGACCACGGTTTCCGCCGCCGCGTGTCCGCGAGAATAGTTGACGACGACGGCGGTGCCCTCCTGCGCGAGGCGGGCAGCGATGGCGGCACCGATGCCCTTCGAGGCGCCGGTGACGATTGCAACGCGTGTCTGTTGATCGGCCATGTGTCTGCTCCTTGATGTCTGGTGAGCGGAAGATATTGCATCGACGCCACAACACAATCACGGGTGATTTGACTTATCTGTTCGTGCATGCTGAACAATGGGCATGGACCGTCTTGACCGCATGCAGCTCTTCGTCCGCGTCGTGGAGCGCAGCAGCTTTACCGCTGCGGCGGGCGATCTCGGTCTGGCCCGTTCCACGGTGACGGAAGCCATCAAGCAGCTGGAGGGCGATCTCGGCGCAAGGCTGCTGGAGCGGACGACCCGCCACGTGCGCCCCACGCTGGACGGCCAGGCCTTCTACGAACGCTGCCGGGCGATCCTGGCCGAAGTGGACGACGCGGAGACGGTGTTTCGCGACCCGAAGCCGCGCGGACTGCTGCGCATCGATGCCAACGTGCGGCTGACGCGGAACTTCCTCCTGCCGCGCCTGCCGGAATTCCTGGCGCTCTACCCGGAGGTCGACATCCAGTTCGGGCAGGGCGATCGGCTGGTGGATCTGGTGCGGGAAGGGGTGGATTGCGCCATCAGGGCAGGGGAGCTTGCCGATAGCGGCATGATCGCGCGGAGGCTGGCGGTCATCGAGGAGATCACCTGCGCAAGCCCGGCCTATCTTGCAAGCCACGGTACGCCGGAAACACCCGATGCCCTTTCCGGCCACCAGATGGTCGGCTTCGTGTCCTCGCGGACCGGCAGTGTGATGCCGCTCGAACTCGTGGTTGATGGCACTGTACGCGAGATTGTCCTGCCGAGCCGGGTCACCGCCAATCATTCCGATACGGTGCACGACATGGCGCGGTTGGGTCTAGGCCTGATCCAGGCGCCACGATACCGGCTGCAGGAGGATATCGACAGCGGCCGGTTGGTGGAAATCCTGAAAGGCTTCCCGCCGACCCCGACGCCGCTTTCGGTGCTCTATCCGCAGAACCGGCAGCTCGCGCCGCGCCTGCGCGTCTTCCTGAACTGGCTGGTCCAGGTGTTTGCGGAAGCGCGGCTGTAGCCGCTTAGCGCCAGCCCATCGCGGGCGCCACGTGCTTCAGAATGCTCTCGATTACATGCGCATTGTAATCGACGCCGAGCTGGTTCGGCACGGTGAGCAGCAGCGTATCGGCTTCGGCAATGCCCTCGTCGGCCTTCAGCTGCTCGATCAGCGCCTCCGGTTCCGCGGCATAGGAGCGGCCGAAGATCGCCTGTGTCTGCGCATCGAGGAAGCCGATCGAATCCCGGCTCTCGCCGCTGCCGGCGAAATAGGCGCGGTCTGTGTCGTTCATCAGCGCAAAGATGCTGCGGCTAACGGATACCCGCGGCGTGCGGCTGTGGCCCGCTTCCTTGAACGCCTCGCGGAAGATGCGGATCTGCTTGGCCTGCTGCACATGGAAGGGCTCGCCGGTCTCGTTGTCCTTCAGCGTCGAGCTCTGCAGGTTCATGCCAAGCTTGGCGGCCCAGACGGCGGTGCTGTTGGAGCCAGAGCCCCACCAGATCCGGTCACGCAATCCTTCCGAATACGGCTCGAGCCGGAGCAGGCCGGGCGGGTTGGGAAACATCGGCCGTGGGTTGGGCTGGGCAAAGCCTTCGCCGCGCAGCACGTCGAAGAACACTTCCGCGTGGCGGCGGCCCATGTCGGCAGCGCTTTCGCCCTCTGCCGGCTGGTAGCCGAAGTGACGAAAACCGTCGATCACCTGCTCGGGCGAACCGCGGCTGATGCCGAGCTGCAGGCGTCCGCCGGAAATGATGTCGGCGGCACCCGCATCTTCGGCCATGTAGAGCGGGTTCTCGTAGCGCATGTCGATGACGCCGGTACCGATCTCAATGTGCTTCGTCTTCGCGCCGACGGCGGCCAGAAGCGGAAACGGCGAGGCGAGCTGGCGGGCATAGTGATGGACGCGGAAATAGGCGCCGTCGGCACCCAGTTCCTCAGCCGCCACCGCAAGGTCGATCGATTGCAGCAGCACGTCCGCCGCGGACCGCGTGGCCGACTGCGGGGAGGGGTTCCAGTGGCCGAAGGAGAGAAAGCCGATTTTTTTCATGATATGCACTCTTCCAATCGTTTTGACCGCGTGTCATCCAAGGACGCCCGGCAGCCGTGCCGGGATCCAGGCCATGTCATCCCGATAAGGGACGGCATGTTTGCGTCGTCAGAGGCTCTCGCCAGCCTGACACCCTGCCGGTCAATGTTGTCGTTGCATCCCAGATGGCATGGCGCAGGCGCGCTTCACAGGGGCAGGCTTGTGAACACTGCGTCCTCAGCGGCCCGTCGCCGGTGGGGTGTCGATCCAGCCCATCCAACTGCTGAAGGCCATCAGCGGCGAGCCGTAGTTTGCCCAGTAGAGGAGGTAGGCGCCGACGAGGACGGCGGCGAGTACCAGTCGGACAGGGGAATAGACCATGGTGATACTTCCTTATTCCGCTGCCGGCTTGCCGCGCAGCACCACGCCGAGGTCATCTTCCTCGCGCACCTTGCGCAGCTGTTCTTCCGCCTGGGTCGCCTCGCGCTGGCGGTTCCACATCGAGGCATAGAGCCCGTCCTGCTCCAGCAGCCCCGCATGCGTGCCCCGTTCGGCGATCGTGCCGTCGCGCAGCACGATGATCTCGTCCGCATTGATGACGGTCGACAGACGGTGAGCGATCACCAGCGTGGTGCGGTTCTTGGACACCACGTCGAGTGCCGATTGAATCTCGTGCTCGGTCGTCGTGTCGAGCGCCGACGTCGCCTCGTCGAGGATGAGGATCGGCGGAGCCTTCAGAACCGTGCGGGCGATTGCCACGCGCTGCTTTTCGCCGCCCGAAAGCTTCAAGCCGCGCTCGCCGACCTTGGTGTCGAAACCGTCGGGAAGCATGCGGATGAAATTGCCGATCTGGGCGATTTCGGCTGCCGCCATCAACTCTTCTTCGCTGGCCGAGGGGCGGCCGTAGCGGATGTTGTAGGCGACGGTGTCGTTGAACAGCACCGTATCCTGCGGCACCATGCCGATCGCCTTGCGCAGCGACGCCTGGTTGACCTCGCGCACGTCCTGCCCGTCGATGGTGATGGCGCCGCTCTGGATGTCGTAGAAGCGGTAGAGCAGCCGCGAGATGGTGGATTTGCCGGCGCCCGAGGGGCCGACGATCGCCACCGTCTTGCCGGCCGGCACTTCGAAGGAGACGCCCTTGAGGATCGCCCGCTCCGGGTCATAGGCAAAATGCACGTCCTTGAAGGCGATGGCGCCCTGGCCGATCTGCAGCTCCGGCGCACCCGGGCGGTCGACCACTTCCGGCTGCACTTCCAGAAGGTCGAACATCTGCTCGATGTCCGTCAGTCCCTGGCGGATTTCCCGGTAGACGAAGCCGATGAAGTTGAGCGGCACCGACAGCTGCATCAGCAGTGCGTTGACGAACACAAAATCGCCGATCGTCTGGTCGCCGCGCTGCACGGCCATGGCCGACATCACCATCATCACCGTCTGGCCGAGCCCGAAAATCACGCCCTGGCCGAAGTTGAGCCAGCCGAGCGAGGTCCAGACCTGGGTCGCGGCCTTTTCGTAGCGCGCCATGGAGGCGTCGAAGCGGGTGGCCTCCATCTTTTCGTTGCCGAAATACTTGACCGTTTCGAAGTTGAGCAAGCTGTCGATCGCCTTGGTATTGGCGTCCGTATCGCTGTCGTTCATCGAGCGGCGGATGGAGATGCGCCAGTCGCTGGCCTTGATCGTGAACCAGATGTAGAGCGCGACGGTGACCGCGGTCACCAGCACGTACCAGAAGCCGTAGCTCACCCAGAAGATGATCGCCGTCAGCACGAATTCGAACAGCGTCGGCAGGGTGTTGAGGATGGTGAAGCGGACGATCGTCTCGATGCCCTTGGTGCCGCGCTCGATGATGCGCGACAGGCCGCCGGTCTTGCGCTCCAGGTGGAAGCGCAGCGACAGCTGATGCATGTGGACGAAGGTCTTGTAGGCCAGCTGGCGCACCGCATGCTGCCCGACCGAGGCAAACAGCGCATCGCGCAGCTGGTTGAGGCCCACCTGCAGCACCCGGGTGAGATTGTAGAAGATCACCAGGATGACCGCGCCGAGCAGAAGTGCCGGCAGTATCCCCGCCATGTCCAGCTTGCCGTTTAGCGCATCGGTTGCCCATTTGAAGAAATAGGGAACGGCGATCAGAACCAGCTTGGCGATGATGAGAAAGAAGGTGGCCCAGACGACCCGCGCCTTGAGATCCGCGCGCCCGGCAGGCCACATATAGGGCCACAGATTGACCAGCGTGCCGAGCGGATTGCTGGAATCCGCCGAAATCGTCTTCTTGTGTGGTGTCATTGATGTCTCCGGGCGGGGCGCCACGCGCTTCCGCCACATAAGGCCCAACCATGCATCTTGCAATGACAGGTTGGTGAAACTTCGCTAAGTGAGGCGCTTGATCAAAGGGCGGTGAACTTCGGCGCGCCTTGTCGGATTTACGGCGACCGTTAACCGGGATCTGATACCATAAGCTTAGGCTTAACCGATCGCTCTCTCGAAAGTAGCGACATATGACGGCGAATACGATGGCGCGCGTGGTGCTCCTGGTCGAAGACGACCCATTGCTTCAATTGGACGCGGAGGATTCGCTGGCAGCCGAAGGGTTCGAGGTCGTGGCAGTCGCAAGTGGTGACCAGGCGGTTGCCGAGCTAGACAAGGATGCGGCGCGTTTCGATGCGCTGGTGACCGATATCAGGCTGGGCGACGGGCCAAGCGGATGGGATGTCGGACGCCGGGCGCGCGAAAAAGTGCTCACCATGCCGGTGGTCTATATGACCGCCGACAGCGCCAAGGCCTGGGCGTCGCAGGGTGTGCCGAACAGCATCCTCATTCAGAAGCCCTTTGTCTCGGCCCAGCTGATCCTGGCCGTCACCACGC
Source organism: Hyphomicrobiales bacterium (assembly GCA_900472675.1). GTDB lineage: Bacteria > Pseudomonadota > Alphaproteobacteria > Rhizobiales > Rhizobiaceae > Neorhizobium. The sequence continues at coordinate 15,715 of UCJA01000023.1, read as the reverse complement.
TGCTGAACCAGAGCACCCTCGACAAGCTCAGCTAACTAGGTCGGCTCCGCGATCTGCCCCTCTAGGCTCCGTGACCCGGAAAACGCCTTTGCCCACGCCGGATCGGATCCGGCATGGTGGGGTGAAGGGAATGGGGCAGGCGGGTATTATAGGGTAGTGGGTAGAGGCATTGTCGCCTGCCCCGGCTGTCTTTCGGCGGTTGGGAGGATTTCCGAGCCCTCCGTTTCCCCCTTTCACAACCATCACCGGGACCGGACTGTGCAAGACCGTCGAGGAGGCCGGCTCGCGAACCCGGTTCCCATCCGATGACGCCCCGATTATCGGCGGCCAGCACCAGCCGGGGATGATCAACCCGTGCGGCCATCGCCACCCCCCTGTCCGGACGCTGCGAAAACTTTTGGCCGTCGGAAATACGTCCCCGCCCGGAAGTAGTCGGGCATCGCCGTGCGGACGCCCGGCGGCTGGATCCTCGGGTCAAGCCCGAGGATGACGAAGGAGAGGGCGGTGCCCGGGTCTACGAGGGATTGGAGGGGCTTTCTCCGACTTCCAGAAGCACCACGTCACTCTCGTGTCCAATGCGTCTCTTCTTCGTCACCTGTTGCGCCAAGCTCGATGACCGAGGACGGCAGCGATAACGCTGACAATTGGGCAGAAATGACAGCGGCGAACGCGGCGCCCCCTCTCCCCTTGTGGGAGAGGATAGTTCGGCCCCGCGAGGCTCTGCCGAGCGGTTCGGCGAACTTGGTGAGGGGGAAAGAGGAGTTTGGGACAGGCCCTCGCCGTGCGGACGCCCGGCAGGAGGATCCTCGGGTCAAGCCCTGACATGACGAAGGAGAGGGTGGCGCCCGGATCTCCAGAAGCATCGCGTTACTCTCTTATTCAAGGAGCCAGGTAGCCACTGCCGTCACCCCGTGCGACCCATAATGACCGGACACTGTCCAAGATTGCGAAAAAGCCTAGGATGGCCTAAATACATAGAATATGTTTTTTGAAGGCGTATGCGATGCAGACATTCACCTCCATGGATCTCCAGAGACAGACTGGCGACGTTCAGCGAGCGGCGTCGCAGGAAGGTGTCGTGATCACGTCTCACGGAAAACCTCGTAACGTCATTCTATCGGTCGAGGAGTTTTGTCGGCTGAAGCGCATGGCACGGGAGGCAGTCCCCCCTGATCTCCTCCCGCGAAGAAGCGTCGTCGTGCGCCATGTTCCAGACCCTCTCGGGTACGATGTGAGACACTTCGAACGTGTCTTGGACCAGATGTCGGATGATGCAATCAACGGCGTCAACGACGATGCCGTCGATGCAGAACTGGGCAGGGTCAGGGCCATGTTCAGGGGGAATGGCCGGTGATTGACAAACCTGACGCTGGAGATGCCAGAACACTCCGTTTCCTGATCATGGACAACACTCCTTTGTCGCTTCTCGGCACGATTGAATCGCTGGACTGGTTCTTCGAACCGGGATGCGACCTGATGATAACCGACATGGTGATTTCCGAGGCCATCCGGGAGCCAGGCGAAGGCCGCGATCGGCGACGGAACGCTCGGGCATACGTGGCTGGTTGGCTGGACAGGAACCGAGACAGGATCACTGTTCTTGCGACGGTCGAAGGGCAGCGATACGAGCGCGAGATGCGGCTCTGGGAAAGGGCTGGGAAGCCGGATGACCTGCATCCCGACTGGAGTGACCGCGGGGAACGAAGCGTCTTTTCTGCTGTCCAAGATCTCAAAGCGGCATTGGCGCAAACCGAGGAAATCGTCGTGATCATGGATGATCGTGACGGTCGCGACGCTGTAAGAGCTGTTCGAGCCGATATTGCACTGATGGGCACCAGAACCTTCATCCGTTGGATGGAAGAGGACTTTGGCATCGAGGCAGCCGCGACAGCCTGGCAGGCAATACGCATCGCAACGGCCGACACCGCCGACGAGGGCGAGGAAGAGGATCCCGTCTACATAAGACGGCGATGATTGTCTGGATCCTCGGGTCAAGCCCGAGGATGACGGCGGTGGGGGGCGAGCATGACGAAGGAGATGGGGGCTAGCCACCGAGGCCACTGCAGGCTCGCAGGGGATGAGGGAGGTAAGCTCCCGCCGGCGAAGGTCTCCAGCAGGCGTTAGGATCAGCTCTTGCGGCGCAGCAACCGCTGGCGATGCAGTTCTTCCGCATCCGGACGGAACTCTTCCGGCACGCCAAAGATCTGCCCGGGCTGGATCACGTCCGGATTGTTGATCTGGTCCTCGTTGGCGAGATAGATCGTCGTGTAGCGCACGCCCTGGCCATAGACCCGGCGCGAGATCTGCCACAGCGTATCGCCGCGACGGATGATCACCGCTCCCCGATCGCTCTGCGTGAGCGGCGCCTGCTGGAAGGTTTTGAGGCCATTGGCGTCAGCCGCCGTGGCATCGGCCACAACCTCTGCCCCGTCCATCTGCTGCGACATCGCCGGGCCGAGCGCCCTGGCGATCAGGTTGCGGATGTCCTTGAGCGCAGTCCCGACAGCGGCCACGTCCGCCGGCAGCCTATCGAGCGCGACCACGGCATTGCCAGCCTCGCGGGTGGTGGTGTCCGCCAGCATCCGCGCCGCAGGCGGGGCGCCCGCAGGCAGGCGGTATTCCGACAGCGACTTCAGCGCGATGCTGGTGCCGGAGCGGGCGGCGATCATCTGCTCCATGGCAGGCAGCTTGCCCTCGGCATAGAGACGCTGCAGCAGGTTGAAGGCCTTCACCGTATCGGTGCGCAGCCGGTCGAAACTGCCGCCGTCAAGCGCGGTGATCGCGCTGGTGACCGCGCCGTTCGCTGGCATCGCCACGGCCGCGACCATGTCGCCCTCCGGACGGTTGAAGGGAACCTCGACGCGCACCAGCGCCTGACCGGCGGCGTTCAGGCTCTCGACCGTGATCTTGTGGTCGCCGACCGGGAGCTCCGCCGTGCCTTCGATGACGAAGTGCCGGTTGCTGCTGGGTTGGGCGCGACCGATCTCCTTGCCGTCCGCCAATCCGCGTACCGAAGTGCCGGACCGGGCGATGCCGGCGATGAAGATCTTGTTGCCTTCAAGTTCCACGGCGGTGATCTGCAGCTCGGTCGAGCCGACCGGAGCCGTTGGTGTCGTGCCCATTGCCGGTACGGGCGTGGCTGCACCCTCGGGTGCCATGCGGGGCGGCGGGGTCGAAGCCACCTCGCTCGATCCGGCGGGAAGGGCGGGTGTCGGAGCTGGCGTCGAGCCCGGCGTCTCGATGAGCCGGCTCGCCTTGCCGGGCGTCGTCACCATGGCCAGCAGCTTGCCGCTCTTCTTGTCGACTGGAATGGAAATCGTGGCGGTCTCTTCCGAAACGACGCTCTTGCCGTCCTTGCCGGTCGCCTTCAGCACCAGCTGGTGGTCGCCGGGCGGTAGCGGATTGTCGAGGACGATCGCGAAATCGCCGCTCGGGCCCACCTGGACCTTGGCGACGACCGCATTGCCGTCGGTCACTTCGAGCGTCGAATTCGGCTCGGCCTTCCCGGCGATCACGGTGGAACCGTCTGGCTCGACCCGCAGCACGTCGAAGGCTGGCGTCGGCTTGGCGGCGTCGGCGGGAGGCGCCGGGCGTCCGGTCTTGCCTGCCTGCTCCGTGCCCCCGGCAGCAGCCGCATCGGCGGGTAGCGTCGCGCCAGGAGTGGCTGGCGTCGGCGCAGCGGCCTGGCCTGAAGGCTTTGTCGCATCCTTCGGCGTGGCGGTGTCGCCGGGCTTTGCCGGCTTCGGCTCGTTGACCGCATCCTGCACCGCATCGCCGGCAGCATTGATGGCGTCGCCCAGCGGCTTGGAGCCCTGGTTGAGACGGGGCAGCACGAAGAAAACCATCAGCAGCGATGCGATGGCGAGTACGATCAGGGCGAGCCAGCCGGCGCGGTTTTTCATCTTCAATGCCTCTTGAGGGCGGAGGGTACCGCCTCTATCCCGATTAGCCGTTTCCTCCTGCATTCACAAGCTTTTCGCGGCTCTGAGCCTTGCTCTGGGCGCCGTTTGCCTCCAGTTTCAGGAAGAGAGGCGTGCGTCCGCCTCGCATGCGAATGCCTTCAGGAGAAAACTGTGCCGATTCGATCCATCTGCGTTTACTGCGGCTCTCAACCGGGACGCGATCCCGCCTACATGGCGGCTGGTCGCGCGCTCGGAGAATCCATTGCTGCCCACGGCTTGAGGCTGGTCTACGGCGGCGGAACCAAGGGCATCATGGGTGCGGTCGCAGCCGGCGTGCTGACCAACGGCGGCCAGGTCACAGGCATCATCCCGGAGTTCCTGGTCGACATGGAAGCGACCCGCCATTCGCTCGGCCAGCTCGACGAACTGATCGTGACCGAGGACATGCATGAGCGCAAGCACAAGATGTTCGAACGCTCCGACGCCTTCGTGACGCTGCCGGGCGGTATCGGCACGCTGGAGGAGATCGTCGAGATCATGACCTGGGGGCAACTCGGCCGTCACGAGAAGCCCATGGTGTTTGCCAATATCGGCGGCTTCTGGGATCCGATGCTGAGCCTTGTCGACCACATGCGCGACGAAGGCTTCATCCACCGCGCCCACCTGGTGCGGCCGATGGTGATTGCCGATGTCGAGGAGATCGTCCCCGCCATCCTGGAGCGCGGCAAGGAGATCACCGACCCCGACGGCGAGGACGCCGTCATCGCTAAGCTCTGAAGACGAAAAGGGGCGGGGTAATCCTCGCCCCTTCGCACATCGTCCGTTGCGGTCTTACTGACCGCGATGGTCATCCCTAAAGCGGGCAAGGTCGCGGTCGAAGCGTTCTGCCTCCTCGAGGAAGGGCGCATGCCCGGAGTTCGGGTAGATCAAGGTCTGGATGGCGGGATTGAGCGCGCGGGCGCGTGCAATGCTCGGCTCGACCATCACCAGCGCATCACGGCCGCCATAGAGCAGGAGGACCGGCACCTTGGCCCTGGGCAGGCCCTCGGCTGCGGAAACCGTCATCGACGGGGTGATCCGTGTCATCGTCCAGGACGCCATGGCAGCATTCGACAGAAGCCGTTCGAAAATTGCCGTGTCGGGCTGTTTGGCAAAGCAGAGTGCGAGAAAGCTGCGCACGGCATCCAGGTGCTGCGTCAGGTCATTCGACGCCATGCCGGCATAGACCTCCGGATGAGGGGTGATAAGTGTGCCGTTGAGTTCGATAACGCCGTCCACATAGACCATGCCGGCAAGTCCAGCGTCGCCATAGGCAGCCAGATAGTTGGACAGAACCGCGCCGCCCAGCGACCATCCGACAAGAACCGGATCGCGGACGCCGCTCGCCTTGAGGACCGTAGACAGGTCGTCGGCCCAGCGCCGACCGTCCTGGTAGGCCGCGGCGTCCTCCGGCCTGCCGGACAGGCCATGGCCGCGCATGTCGTAGGTGATGAGCCGGTAGCGTTGCAGCTCGGGGCTGCTGGTCTGCAGGGCCCAGTTCAGCCGGCTTCCAAGCAGGCCATGAATAAACACGATCGCTGGTCCGGATGGATCACCCGCCTCCTGAACGGCGATGCTGACGCCGTCCGGTGCCGTCACCGTGTATTCTTTGTCCGTCGCCAGCGCCGGTGAGGAGAAGGCCAGGAGAAGAGAAAAGGCCATCGTCATGATCGAGGCAACGACGCCGCGAAGCGTCCTCGGGATGGGAGACGGGGCCGCCGGCCCGGAATGAAAACGCGTATCGGTCACGATCAAATCCTTAAGTGTAGTGATCGATACAGGTTAGTGACTTGATTTTTTCTGTCAAGTAGTCTTTAGTGATCGCTATGGACAAGGCAGCAAAGACACGGCGGGGCGGCCCGCGGACTTTCGATCGCGACCAGGCGGTCGACACAGCCATGCGGCTGTTCTGGAGACATGGCTACGAGGGGGTGTCGCTGAACGATCTGACGACTGCGATCGGAATTGCGCCGCCGAGCCTCTACGCCGCCTTCGGCAACAAGGCCGGGCTCTACCGCGAAGCGCTGCAGCGCTATTTTGGCCTGCGCGGTCGCGTGACGGAGATCGGCGCGCCGGCAAGTCTTGAGGACGCGATCGGAACGCTGCTGTACAAGGCCGTCGATGCGGTCGTTGATCCGGCCGGAGAGCGCGGCTGCATGATTTCAAGTGGGATGATCGAATGCGGCTCCGATCACGCCGAGCTTGCCCGTGAACTGGCCGAGCGCCGAAATGCCATGCGCGAGATGATCGCAGAACTCTTCGAGCAATGGCTCGATCACGACGCGGCGGTCTCTCTGGCGCGCTATTGCGTTGCCGTGTTTCAGGGGTTGTCGGTGCAGGCACGCGACGGCGCCACCCGGCAGGAGCTGGAGCAGGTGGTCGCCGAAGTGTTGGCGGGCGTAAAGGCACGGCGCCTCGGCGCGGCTCCTGCCGAACCGAGTGCCGCTTCCGTCTAGCCGGCGGTGACTTCCTCGCGCACGTCGTCGAGAAGCAGATACACCACGATATAGGTGATCTTGTAGGGCACGCCGCTGTCGGCGACGGCTTCGACCGATCCTCCGTCGGCCGGATGCCAGGCGGCATAGTGGGGATTGTTGACGATCAGCGTCACCGCCTTGCCGGCATATTTGCCGTCCAGCCGGTAGCGCGCCTCGGCGAGCGGCCAGATGCGCTGGTAGTCCTCCTGGGTGACGCGAAGCCGGAGAGCCGCCCGCTGGGGCTTGCCCTGAGCTGCTGGCCCCTTGCCCTCCGGTTCGTGGCTGTCCAGCATCACCTCTTCGGCATCATCGAAGATCGATTTCAGTTCCTGCGGCCAAGCACGCCTCATGGATAGTCCTCCCTGGTTGATTTGCTCCTCGCTAATGAAGGTAGCCTGACCTCGTCTCCAAATCAAATGGCAGCACTGCTCGCGGAGCGCCTCAACGAGTTGACCGCGCACTCTGAGGAGGTGACACTCGGGCATTGCTGCGAAGGAGGAGCCGACAATGGAAGACACAGGCCGCTGGCAATCCATGCGATCCGCGCCGAGGGACGGAAGCCGCATCCTGGTGACCATCCGCCCGTCGGAACAGGGGCCGGGAGCTGTCGATCTCGTCTACTGGTCAAAGGGCGACCGGTTCGGCGCAGACGCCTGGCGCGCCTCGGACTCCGCACCCGGCATGATCATCGAATATGCGGAACCGGAATTGAAATGCTGGATGCCGATCCCCGCAGCCGAAGAGGGCCGGCTGGACAGGCCGCCGGCCTGGACCGGCAGCAGCGATGACGAGCTGGACGGATCGGGGATCTAGAAGCCTCAAGAGGCTCAGTCGACGATGAACAGCCGTGCGCCCGTGGTGGTCGAGGAGCGGTGCGGTTCGGCATTGTCCGCCACCTGGTAGCTCATGCCGGGCTTCAGCGTGAAGCGGCGACCGTCGGCAAGCTCGGTCTCCAGCTCGCCCTCGAGGCAGAGCAGGATATGGCCTTTGACGCACCAGTGGTCGGCGAGATAGCCCGGCGTATAGGTGACCATCCGCACCCGGAGCGGGCCAAACTGGCGGGTCTGCCAGGTGGCGGAGCCGGTTTCGCCGGTGTGATCGGTCTTCGGCACATCATCCCAGTCCGTTGTGCCGAAGGGAATATCGCTGATCTGCATGGGTTCGTCCGAAGTTAGCGTTTCAGGACCTGGCGGATCATCGGCCAGGAATAGACGAGAAGTGCCACCCAGATCAGCCCGAATGCGCAAAGCCGCACGAGGTTGAGCGGTTCATGGAAGGCGAAGATGGCGATGAGAAAGATCATCGTCGGCGCGATATACTGCATCAGGCCGATCGTCGAAAGCCGCAGCAGCTTGGCGCCATTGGCGTAGAGGATGAGCGGCACGGCCGTCACCAGCCCGCTCGCGACCAAAAGCAGCGTATCGCTGGGCCCGCTCTGCAGCAGATGCCCCTGGCCGGTCATTTCCAGGTAGATGACATAGGCTAGGCAGAAGGGCGCCAGCATCAGCACTTCCAGGAAGAAGCCCTGGTTCGGGCCGACCGGCAGCGTCTTGCGGAAGAAGGCATAAAAGCCCCAGGAGAGCGTCAGCACCAGCGCCACCCAGGGCAGGCCGCCGGCATCCACGGTGATGATGGCAACTGCGATGACCACAAGGCCGATCGCCGCCAGCTGCAGCCGCGACAGCTTTTCCTTAAGCAGCACGGCGGCGAGCAAGATGCTGAACAGCGGATTGATGAAATAGCCGAGCGCCGTATCCAGCGCATGTCCGACGCTGATCGCCCAGATATAGGTCGTCCAGTTGATGGTAATGAAGATGGCGGTGACGGCAGCCATGCCGAGGATGCGCGGTGAGCGCAGTGCCGCCTTGATGTCGGCAGTCCGTCCGACGGCGAAGAGCACAAGGCCTGCGACCGGCAGCGACCAGATCACCCGGTGCGCCAGAACCTCGAAGGCCGGAATATGCCCGACCGCCTTCATATAGAAGGGCAGGAAGCCCCACAGGAGATAGGCCGACATGGCGAAGGCGAAACCGCGCGACGTATCGCCGGTCTGCGCCGCCAGAGGCGGGTTGTCGGTGGCCATGGTGTTTCCTCGATCTTGTTCTGTCTTTTCAGACAGCTCTAGATCAAGCCAACCCGGCGCACCAATTCATTCGGTTGAAGCGTGTATGAAGCGAGGCGATAAGGGCTAGCTTTAAAACGAGATTTAGGGGATCGAAGGGGCAGTAAGATTCAGCTCTATGGTACTGAGGGTGTTCATCAAGGCCAAGGTCGCAACGCCGGCAAGGACCACGGTGAGGCGCCAGACAAAGGCTTTGGGCGGCGCGATCAGGACTATCAGGAGTCCTGCGGATATTGCCGCCGCAATGGCTATAGCCGAGGATGCCAGCTGGGAAATATTCGCTGCACCGGGATGATGCAGGGTCGCATTCCCGAACACGTGGCTAAGTATGACCATGAAGAGCGCCACAATCAGTGAGCACCAAATTGGCCAGCCCTTAAGTCCAATCAGAATTGACGCGATATAGGTAGCGTGAGCGATCAGCAAGGCGATGGACGGATAAGTTACGATCAGCCAATTCCAGCTAGGCTGGAAGGACGCGAATGCGAAGGCTAACGGCGCCAAAAGATAAAGAAATATGGCCGCTGCAATGTGGATGTTCAGCAGGCGACGGGCGCTCACTGGCCAGTCTTCGTCTTTGCTGATCTGGTTCTGAAGTCTTGCACCTAGCGCAATAGCGCTGATAAAGATCGCCATGCTCACCATCATGCCTGATGACGGTTTCCAATGTGATCGCGAAAAGGGAGAAAAACCGACGTATCAAGCCGAATACTGCATCGCCCCAGGCCTCAACAAGCCAGTGTCCCCACTTGGCCAGGTTGAGAACGTCATCCAACGATGAGAACAACGTCAGAATAGCCGCGGACACGCCACCCCAGCTTACTGTGGCACTTCTGATCAAATTGAACATCCGCCATTCCCGCTTTGGCTGTGACTAGCAGCAGCGTTGAGAATGGCAGAACCTTGCAGTAAAGACGAGAAACGACTTCAAAAGGCCATCGACACGAATGACAGACTAAAGCGTCTGATCAAGCATGAAAGGCTTGGAATATTTCGGCTTAAGGGCTGAGCCCTTAGAGCAGTTTCGTCGGGCGCGAGTCGTGGATCACTACCAGGCGCGACATGACCCGGTCGGAACCGACGATACCGCGTGCCACGTTCAAGGCGCGTTCGGCATCCGCAGGGGAGGGAACGGTGCCTTCAAGCACGACGTAGTGGCCGACCATGTCCACCGAAACGTCTTCGCCGCGAAAGCCCGCCAGATAGCTGAGTTCCACCTCGACCGCGGTACGCTCGCAGGTGATGCCATGACCGACGGTGAAGTCATACTGGCTGATGGATGGCTGAACACTGCTCAAAAACATGGCGCGGCTCCTGAAGCGTCTCGCATTCGATCGGCGCCGGGAACGCTTGAACCCCGGCCTGACGCACGATCAACGAAGCTTTGGAAACCGGCTTCCGTGTCGCGTGCGTCTGATGAACGCCCGATGAACAAACGGTTATGTTACGTTAAGGTTCCGGGCGCAGGCGCTGCAGGTGCAGATTTCTGCAGCTCCCGGATCTGGCTCATTCGGCGACCAATTTTCCTTAAGCGGATAAGGGCGCTTTCCCCTCAAAGACCATGCCTCTAGGCTTGGGCTCCCTGGCGAAGTCCGTCCAGAAGAAGAGAGACCAGCAGTTTCGAATTGTCGGGCTTTCCGGGGCTGTCCGGTGCCGACAATAAAGCGATCGCCCGTAACAGATCCCAGGCCTGAATGTCGGCACGAACCTTCCCGGCCGCTGCAGCTGACGCCAGCAACGCCTCAAGGGCAGGCGTCAGACGCGATTCAAAATAGGCCGGAAGGGCGCTGAAAGCGGGATTGCCGGCATGCTGGGTGGCTGTGAGGCCACGTTTTGTCGCAATGAAATCCAGGTAGCGATCAATCCAGAGAAACAGGGCCTGTTCCGGTGGATGCTCCACCGCCAGTGCTTCGGCAGCGTCGGCACAGGCATCGACTTCCTGCTGGAAGACCGCCTTGATCAGGTCCGCGCGTTCGGGAAAGTGGCGGTAGAACGTTCCGATACCGACGCCCGCCCTGGCGGCAATATCGCGAACGGGGGCGTCGACGCCCTTTTCAGTGAACACCTGTTTGGCAGCGCTCAAAAGAATATCGAGGTTCCGCCGCGCATCGGCGCGCTGGCCGCCCTGATCGCGCAGTTCGCTCGGATTTGGAGGGGCAGCCTGCTTGCGCGGCTCACGCATGAAATGACTCTCTTGCTAAACGGAACAAGGTTCCATATAAACGGAATCATGTTCCGTTTATATGGATGTCCGAACGGGCGTCTCAAAGCCTCGGCACCTTAAGGAGATTTGTCATGGAATCAAAGCGTGTTGCCCTGGTCACAGGCGCCAACAAGGGTATCGGTCTTGCGATCGCACAAGGCCTCGCCGCCAACGGGCTTGTCGTTCTTGTCGGATCGCGTGTTTTGGAGAAGGGGGTGAAGGCTGCCTCAGGCATCGGCCCGCTTGCCCATGGCATCCAGCTGGACGTGACCGATGGCGCTTCGATCACCGCCGCTGTGGACCGTATCCGCTCCGGATTCGGACGCCTGGATGTGCTTGTCAACAATGCGGGCATTTCGCACGCAGGTCGTCCCGGCATGACCTTTCCGGAGATCATGAAGACCAACGCTCTCACCTCCGCTCCGCTCGAAGACATCAGGACCGTATGGGACACCAATGTCTTTGGCCTGATCGCCGTCACGCAGGCTGTGCTCCCGCTTCTGCGGGAAGCGCCGGCAGCCCGCATTGTCACGATCGGCAGCTCCGGCGGATCCCTCGGCTGGAATTCGGCACCCAGCAACGAACACCGCCGCATGTATGGCAACTATTCGTCTTCCAAGTCCGCGGCGCACGCAGCGACACTCGCCTTTGCGTTTTCTCTCGAGGACACCAGGATCAAGGTCAATATTGCCTGCCCCGGCCACACGGCAACTGCGCTCAACAACTTCAGCGGTGCCCGCACGGTGGGGCAGGGTGCCCGCCGCGCCATCGAACTTGCCCTGCTGGATGATGATGGCCCGACCGGAACCTTCTCCGATGAGGCGGGACCCATCGTCTGGTAGCGTGAGGAGAGACTGAGCTCTGCCTCATTCCGCGGCGATTTTGCCCGCCAGTTCGCGGTTCTTCATCAGCTTGTAGATCACCGAATCCATCAGCGCCTGGAAGGAGGCGTCGATGATGTTTTCCGACACGCCGACGGTCCACCAGCGCACGCCGGTGCCGTCTGTGGATTCGATCAGCACGCGGGTGATGGCTTCCGTGCCACCGTTCAGAATGCGGACCTTGAAGTCGGCGAGCAAAAGGTCGTCGATCTCGTTCTGGTACTTGCCGAAATCCTTGCGCAGCGCCAGGTCGAGCGCGTTGACCGGGCCGTCGCCTTCCGCCACCGACATGTGCGGCGCACCGTCGATGGTGAGCTTGACGACGGCTTCGGAGACGATCTTCACCCGGCCGAAACTGTCGAACCGGCGCTCGACCATCACCCTGAAACCATCGACCGCGAAGAAGTCCGGGATCGTGCCGAGCGTCCGGCGGGCAAGCAGCTCGAAGCTGGCGTCGGCCCCTTCGTAGGCATAGCCGGTCGCTTCGCGCTCCTTGACCACCGAGATCAGCTGGTCGAGGCGGGGATCGTCCTTGGCAACCGTGATGCCGCGCCGCATCAGCGCATTGATGAAATTCGCCTTGCCGCCCTGGTCGGACACCATGACCTTGCGGAAATTGCCTACACTTTCGGGCGGTACATGCTCGTAGGTGCGCGGGTCTTTCAGCAGCGCCGAGGCATGGATTCCGGCCTTGGTGGCAAAGGCCGAGGCGCCGACGTAAGGGCTCTGGTGGTTGGGCGAACGGTTGAGCAACTCGTCGAAAGCGTGGGAAAGGCGGGTGAGGCCCGAAAGCCGTTCCGCATCGATGCCGGTTTCGAAGCGGGCCGAATAGACCTCTTTCAGACAGAGCGTGGCGATCAGCGTCACCAGATTGGCATTGCCGCAGCGCTCGCCGATGCCGTTGAGCGTGCCCTGCACCTGGCGACAGCCCGCATCGATGGCGGCGAGCGAATTGGCGACCGCCTGGCCGGTATCGTCATGCGCATGGATGCCGAGCGAGGCACCTGGAATGCCGGCCGCAATCACCGCCTGCACGATCTTCGCCACTTCGGCAGGCTGCGTGCCGCCATTGGTGTCGCAAAGCACGACCCACCGGGCGCCGGCCTCATGCGCGGTCTTCGCGCAGGCAAGCGCGTAGGCGGGATTGGCCTTGTAGCCGTCGAAGAAATGTTCGCAGTCGACCAGCGCTTCCTTGCCCGCCGCCCGCGCCGCCTCGACGCTGTCACGGATGGACTGAAGGTTTTCCTCGTTGGTGCAGCCGAGCGCGACGCGCACGTGGTAATCCCAGCTTTTCGCGACAAAACAGACTGCATCGCTTTTCGCCTGCAGCAGCACGGCAAGCCCCGGATCGTTCGAGGCCGACATGCCGGCCCGCTTGGTCATGCCAAAGGCGACGAACTGGGCTTTCGCCGTGCGCTTTTCGGAAAAGAATGCGGTGTCGGTCGGGTTGGCGCCCGGATAGCCGCCTTCCACATAGTCGAAGCCGAACTCGTCCAGCATCTGCGAGATCGCGATCTTGTCCTCGACGGAAAAGTCGATGCCGGGCGTTTGCTGCCCGTCGCGCAGCGTCGTGTCGAAGAGAAAGATGCGTTCGCGTGTCATGGACTTGGCCAAACTTCTGTATCGTGATCGGGATGCTGGTACGGACGCCGCCGTTCAATGTCTTCAGGCGAAGCGGAACTCGGTGTCTCGGGGAGGTCGGCGAGAGTGTGAAACCATGGCATGCGCTGGCCAGCCCAGTATTGCTTGTCCGGCGGCAGTCTCGTCGGATCGTCGAGGCTGCCGATCGAGAGGTCGAGCGCGTCTGCACCGATCGGCTGAAAGCTTAGCGGCGTACCGCAGGCGAGGCAGAATCCCCGCTCGGCCGCCTCGGAGCTGCGGTAGAGGGTTGGCCGGCCACGCGTCCACGCCATATCGGCAGCCTTCACGGTGAAGAAAGGCCATGCGATCGATCCCACGGCTTTCTGGCACATGCGGCAATGACAGATTGCCTGGTCGCTGACGGGGCCGCGGATCACATATCGAACGGCGCCGCACTGGCAGCCGCCACTCAGAGTCTCTGTCATCGTCTCCTCCTCCTCGCCCAGGCCTGCTAAGGTTGCCCTGCCGCCTAACCCTTCCCCGCAAACCGGTCCGTGGCGCGGATCAGCTGGTCGGTGATCCCAGGCTCGGTCATCGCATGTCCCGCACCCTCGATGATGTGGAAGTCCGCATCCGTCCAGACCTTGGACAGCTGGAAGGCATATTTGAGCGGGCAGGGCATATCGTATCGGCCGTGCACGATGACGCCCGGAATGCCCTTGAGCTTCACCGCATCGCGCAGCAGCTGGCCATCCTCCAGCCAACCGGCATTCATGAAGTAATGGTTCTCGATGCGCGAAAAGGCGAGCGCGAAATGGTCGTCGTCATGGCTGGAGGTCAGCTGCGGATCGGGAAGCAGCGTGATGGTCGAACCTTCCCACACGCTCCAGGCCTTGGCGCAGCGGATCTGCTCGGCGAGGTCCGGCCCGGTCAGGCGGCGGTGATAGGCGGCCATCATCTCGTGCCGCTCGTCTTCCGGAATGGGGGCGACGAAGGCCTCCCACTTGTCCGGAAACATCTCCGACACGCCGAACTGGTAGTACCAGTCGAGCTCGGGCTTGGTCAGCCTGTAGATGCCGCGCACGACAAGCTCGGTCACGCGCTCCGGGTGGGTTTCGGCATAGGCGAGCGCCAGCGTCGATCCCCAGGAACCGCCGAACACCTGCCACTTATCGACGCCGATCATCTCGCGCAGCCGCTCCGTATCGGCAACCAGATGCCAGGTGCTGTTTGCCTCGAGCGACGCATGCGGCGTCGAGCGACCGCAGCCGCGCTGGTCGAACAAAAGCACGTCGTAGAGTGCGGGATCATACATCCGCCGCTGGACCGGCGTGCAGCCGCCGCCTGGACCGCCATGCAGGATGACCGCGGGCTTGGCACCCTTGGTGCCGACGCGCTCCCAGTAGATGCTGTGGCCGTCGCCGACATCGAGCTGGCCGGTCTCATAGGGTTCGATCGGCGGGTAGAGTGTGCGCAGGATCTCGGTCACAGGTGCAGTCCTTTCGAAGGCCAGTGTTCGGTGTCGTGGTCCGGGTGCTGGAAGGAGATGATCATCTCCTGGCTCGCGGCATCCGCGGTCGCGTCTCGCTTGGGCTGGTCGAAGATCGTCGTGACCCAGGGAATATGGCTATCGAAATTGACCTGGATCTGCGGCGCCAGATCGTCGCGGTTGTCGAAGGCGCCGATCGAAAGCTCCAGCCCGCCCGGGTAGCGGTAGGTGAGCGGCGTGCCGCATTCGCCGCAGAAGCCGCGGTCGATATTGACCGAGGACTGGAAGTATTTCGGTTCCCCACGCGTCCATTCCACGCCCTCCTTCGGCGCGCTGACCAGCGGCCCGAAGAAACCGCCGAACGCCTTCTGGCACATCCGGCAATGGCAGATCGAGGCGCGCCCGAGCTTGCCCTGGATACGGAAGCGCACGGCGCCGCACTGGCAGCCGCCGGTTCTGGTCTCTTCGGTCATTACTTGTCCTCCGGATGGCCTGGCCGCAAAGGCCAGTCTGTCGTGTCGTGGTCGGGATGCTGGTTGGAGATGATGTCGTCCAGGAAGGGCGCGGCGTCCAGATCTTCCATCGTGTGCCGGCCGGGAAGCGCATGTAGCTCGTCGACAAACGGCAGTTTGCCTTCCACGCCGAACTGCACGACGGGCGGCAGGAAGGCTGGCTCGTCGAAGCTGCCGGCCGAAAGGGCCACGCCGTCGTCCGCCTCGTAGCTTAAAGGCGTGCCGCAATCTGCGCAGAAGCCGCGGCGCACATGGTTGGACGAATGGAAGTATTTGAGAGCGCCACGAGTCCAGGTGAGACGCGCCTCGCCGATCGCTACGAGCGGCGCGTAATAGGCGCCGAAGGCCTTTTGGCACATGCGGCAATGGCAGATGGCGCAATCGAGCGGCTCGCCCTCAAGCCGGAAGCGCACCGCGCCGCACTGGCACCCGCCGGAATGAGTAGGGATCATGGGGTGATGTCCTTTGCGTTTGGGCTCTTCCACAAGACACCCCCCTCTGTCCTGCCG
>UCJA01000025.1 GCA_900472675.1 Hyphomicrobiales bacterium | reverse complement strand
GAAGATGGGTCTCAGGTCACACCATCTTAAGCCGAATGGAGATGAAAGCATGTTCACCCATGTCATGATTGGAAGCAATGATCTGGAACGTGCAAGAAGTTTCTACGATGCTACCTTTGCAGCACTAGGTGGCAAGCCCGGCGAAGTAGACGTGAGAGGCCGGCTGATCTACTTGCATGATGGTGGGCGGCTGATGATTACAAGGCCCATAGATGGGAAACCAGCAACTGTCGCGAACGGTGGGACCATCGGTATTGCCGCGGCAAGCCCTGAACATGTCCTGGCGTGGCATCATGCTGGCACCAAGCATGGAGGCACGGCAATAGAGAGCCCACCTGCGCAGCGCCCTAACGGCGCATTCGTGGCTTACCTCCGCGACCCCGACGGTAATAAGCTGTCAGCAAGGTCACAGCCGGATAGTTAATACGAGGTCAGTGGTAGGCCTAGGCAGCATACGGTGCTGCGGTCGGGGCAAGCCATGTGCAATCTTTACAACGTCACCACCAACCAGGAAGCCATACGCGCGCTGACGAAGGCGCTGGACCGGCTGGGTAACTTGCAGCCGTCGTTGGACGTCTATCCGGATCGACCGGCGCCTGTGGTCCGCAATACGGCTGGCGGCCGGGAGATGGCCATGCTCACTTGGGGCATGCCCATCCCGCCGACATTCTTGCAGGGCAAGCCTGACAGCGGTGTGACTAGCATCCGCAACATCGGGTCCCCACACTGGCGGCGCTGGCTCGGACCGGACAACGGGTGCATCCGCGCGGCCACCAGAAATCAGACAGCGGCGAGAAGGATCGAACTTCAGATCGCCGAGACCTCGTGAGGGTCATACTTCCTGATGGCCGAGATGCGGGACAGGTGCTGCCCGAGAGGGCTTGGCGCAGACATGGCCGAACAAGGGAAACCGCTGGTGCGAAATAGGACAAGCAACCGGACTATGACTTCTGGCTAACGCTTGACACCAGCAGTTGAACTCCGGAAGCTGCACGTACCGGAGGAGTCGTGGTGAGTAAGACATCAGAATTCGTTGCAGAGTTGATCCGCGCTGCAAACAACTTAGAAAAGCAGAACGACATAGAGCGCAAACGGCTGATGGAGGACGCGATCATCCTTATACAGCATCTTCGGGCCATGTCGGGTGTCGCCACCAGGCCAAGCGTTAGCGACCCAATTTTCGAGCTCCAATTCATCTCTGCCGCTGTCACCATCGGGTGGGCTACTGACACGCGAGTAAAAATGGCTCTCCTGGAGGCCGCTGGGACAATCCGTGATCTACGAATGGTCCTGGACGATAGAGCCCAAGGCAGCTCAACGCCGGGAGCACCTGATGACACCAGACCGATTTAACGAATGTCTTCGTGTGCTCCGCTGGACGCCGATCAACATCGCGTCGGCGCTGCAATGCGATCTGTCTTGGATCGAGGCGCTTGAATCTGGCAATGAGGAGGTGCCGGCCGGCCGCTCTTTTTCATAAGGGGAAAACTTAATTGGAAAATTCTCAGCTACTCTGCGGGAAACACCCTAAGAGGATCCAGATTAGAGCGCTACATGCTAGATTTTGCCCCTCGCCACCGCGTGACGAACTATGACCCGACTGCAGGAGCTGGAATTGGTGACCGCCGTTATCTTTGTCGCCGCTCTGATATACAACTATGGTCCTTCGCCTATCGATCCCTTCCCGCATTAGCGGACGGAACCTAGGAGGTGGGGCGGCATCTTATGTTGACGTTGTTCCACTCAAGGCCTTCGCACAAAGCAGCCGAACGGCTTCTGACACGGACTGAATGCTGTTCGCCCGCCGCCACTCTTCAATCGCGTTGCTCTCCTCTTCGGTCATCTTGACGTGAAGACGTACTGTTGGACTTTTGCCGAGACTTGGTCGCGCCATTCCATTGCCTTTGAGAGCATCCATATTCGATTGGACTGATACCCGAACTGTCTCGATGATCAAGACGTGTCACGCGGCAAGTGGGTCTGCTTGGGTGACCGGACAGCCGAGTAATTCTTGATCTTGCGCGACGTGTGGGGCGCTGCCGCGGTACTATGGCGAGAGGGACATCTTGCGCATCCGCCAGGGAAGCCGGATCATGAACCGGGTCCACGGTACGGACGAGGACCGGAAGGCGTTGCTGGCGCGTATACGGGGGAAGCGGGATGGCTGACGAGAGCAGGACGGCAGAGGCTGGTGCCGGCATCCACGAGGATCACTACTGCGAGCACCCAGGCTGCAAGCGCTGGGGCTGCTACGGGTTCGAGCAGGACAGGCTAATGGCGAAGTGGTTCTGCCGCGAGCACCAGCCGGAGAGCTATCGCGGTCTCCCCCGCCATGGTGTCGAGGCCTGAACGCAAAAAAAGGCCTCCCCCGCCAATGAAGGCAGGAGAGGCGATACAACCACGTGGTCCTGCGGACTACAGTTATGCTGCCGTGAGGCTCTTCTTTCCGTTCTGCTTAAAAAGCTCGTACTGCTTCTTCGCGTGGGCGTCTGCATCTGCCTTGCGTATGCGATTGGCATAGCCCGGGAACACAGGAAACTCGTGGGTCTGAACCAGCTCAGTTAACTTATTCAAGAGCCGCTCCATCGAAACCTGCTTCCCTTGCATTGCCATACCCTCAGCGTACAGCAGCCACGATTCCCCGATAAGCTCCATTTTCCGGAGCTCCGTAGGGTCGCAGTAGTTTTTTGCTACCGTCACATCCTGTGCGGTTGGCGCCCGATTTCCCAACCCTAGGAGCCCCATATTTGGCTTTGCCGCGTCTGCTCTATTGGCAATGATCTCGGCTGCAGTCTGCTGCGAAGCTGCGAAATGGAAGACGTTCTGGCTATTGGCAAAGAAGCGCCGAGCAGATGGATCGTCTTTGTCGTAGTCGATCGCGCACTGCGCAAACGTCTCTCGAACCTGGGTGTAGAGGTTCTTCTCGCTGGTGCGGATGGCCCGAACCTCTTGCGCCAATTTTAGGAGCGCTGCAGGGTCACTGTTGAGCCTTTTCCCGTTAAGCGCGTAGCCATCCTGGATATACCCCTTCAGGACGCTGGATGCCCATTTACGGAATTCCGTGGCCTTCTTTGAGTTGACCCGGTAACCAACGGCTAGGATGACGTCCAGATTGAAGTGCTCGACTGAGCGCTTCACCTGTCGCCCGCCCTCCTGGCGAACTACTTCCATTTTGGAAGTAGTTGCCTCACGGTCCAGTTCTCCGTCATCAAAGACGTTGGCAATGTGCTTGATCACACCGGGCGTCTGGATGCCGAACAAGTCGGCGATCTGGTCGTAGGTCGCCCAGACAGTATCCTGCTCAAGGTCCACCGGCAGTGAGACCACTGAGCTCTCGGTCTTGAAGTTGGCGAAGGCGTCAAAAGTGCCCTTGACTGCTTTGGCGACAGTCGCCACTACCTGTTTGATAATGCTGGCCATTCTCGAATCGTGCTTTCTTTAATCAGCGGCAGCATGTAAAAATCAGGTTGACAAACGGTGACGGATTTCCCATCTGAATGCAATGTGATCACATAGCCTGCCGCGAGGTTGGTATTAAGGCCCGGGAGCGTTGGCGCGCTTCCGGGTCGCTCTATTTTCGGTCCGCGGATGCTGACCGTTTTCCCACATGGGGACTGTGGCAGCATGTCGCAAGGTGAATATAGGATCTTCTTCATCTTTTATCTATCTCGGATCCTGTAATCCCGCCTATACACAGCTGCGAGCTGTCGATCTGACATCCCGAATGGCCTCGCCTGTGGCAGACAGTCGGTTGAGCGCGGTCGGGTCAACGATGACGGCCGCTACCTGCGCGGAGGTCTGGCTCTTCTCTGGTGGCGCGCTGGCGCCAGACAGAAGGCCCATGTAACGGACGGCGAAGATCAGCGCCAAGGTTGCGCCGAAGACGACTATCGCAAGCGGCGGCAGGCTAGCCAGTTGTTCCATTGCGAGCTTCCCCTTGATCTCGTGCAGCGCGGTTGATGTTCACCAGCTCTCCGATTGCGAAGAGCGGGTAAATGGCGATCCACGTGCTGACGACGTCAGAGGATGCGAAGCCATATGATATTCCGGACCAGATGATGCAGCCGATCCCGGCAGATATCTGGCGGATCTGCGGTGTGACGGTTTTCCGGGCCCCGTTGATGACGAGCCCCACGATGCGCAGGCAGCCAACCAAGAGCATGCTCCAGCCGAGGAAGTTCTCGGATGGCACCAGGTCTTTGAACGATTGGAACGCCGGTTGGTTGAAAGTCTCGGATGGGAGCAGCAGCACATAGCCGAAGAGGATCATGTGCCCGGCCATAAACCACTCCATCATCCGCGGGCCGAAGCGGTGCGTAATCCTGATCCAGATGCCGGGGCCGGCGTAGCCGTCATTCATTGCCTACCTCCAATCATGTTGATGTTCTCTTTTCGGTCTCGTTGACGGATACAAAAGCTCATCCATCTTCCTCGGCTTGAGGAGGAGATGATGATCGGCTGCCGAAGGTGCAGGGAAACAGGCTGGGTATGCGAAGCTCACCCTAACAAGCCGTGGTCTGGACCGTCGGCTTGTCGATGTGGTGCGGCAGGGATGCCCTGCCCTCAGTGCAGCCTCGACGCAAATTGGAACGCGATCCCAAGTCGGGCGCCGGATGTGTCTGCGGTGGTGAAGTCCGTGCTGCACGCTGCGGGCAATAAGGTTCATTGATGGGCGAAGACATCTTCGATCTCATCATTCATGACGACGAAACAGGCGAGATTTTGCTTCACGCATGCATGACGCAGCAGGAGGCTGAACACACGCTGCAAGTATTTGACCTCGTCCACGATCGCCCTCGCATGGCGCTAGTACGAGCGGTTCTGGCGGCGGGCCTCTACAGCATTAACGGAAAGTCTGTTTTCGCTAGGCGTATTCCAGCAGCCATTCGCTAGATGCGTCGCCTTGTGCATCATCTGTTTTCCAATATGCTGGGGTTGGGGTCCGGCTGTTCGGCCCTACCTCCGTCACAGGAACCCTCGTCAGTAATGGCGAGGGTTTTTTCGTTGAAGCTGTTGTCACGGGTGACCGGTGCAACGATTTGTGATTTGCCGATACGTTGCTGAGCGCGCTAATTATCAGGGCGCCGATCCACCGGCGGCCTCCAGCATGAAAAACCCTCGTCATCCCTGGCGAGGGTTTTTTCTTCGCCCAACGCGTTCCGAGAGCTATTGAGGATTAATCGCCGTCAGGCGGCACGACGGTAAACTGGAACGACCAGCCCATGCCCTCGTAGGTACCTTGGCCCATCACGCCAGGATCTAGGAAGGCGAGCGCATCGCTCATCTCGCTGATGCTTGGCACATGCTTCGTCATCAACGGCACCAGGTCATCGATCCGGACTAAGCCGGAAAAGTCGATTGTCGGCGTCTTCAGGATGATGTCGAGTTTTCTGTCGGTCATTATTGTTGAGATAGCGTTATCCATGGCAGCGGCAATGACTCCGAAGCTGTGGCCGTGCGAGTTGCTGACGAGCGATGTAGTGCGCATATATTCCGCAACGGAATGAGGAGACGATATGACGACCAAGGGGAAGCTGATAGTGCTGGCTGCCTTCGTGAAGAACGACGACGGTGAACTGGTTCCAGCGTTCGATCCGCGACAGGTGGACACAGAGGCGCGGGCTCGTCAGGACGCGATATTGCTAGGAGGAAAGTATGCTGGCGTGGTGGCGTGGAGCCGAGAGGCTGACCCCGCTATCGGTGAATACGGACCGCCCGTGATCATCTATCAGCGCGGCGAGATCCCGGATCTAGAATAGAAATCGCCTAAAGATCAGCACCGCAAGGGCCGCATGCGATGTCGGTAAATACCGTTTTGATCATCGGGGGTCTGCTTGGAATTCTGGCCGTTGGCATCTTCATCTTCTTTGCCGAGCGAATTCCACCTGATCAATCCTGATCATGCAGCGCACATTCCTTGGCGCTGTAGACGCGACCGGCACACAGACGCACGACTGTACGGTCGATCTTGCGCTGATCACCGTCGGTCAGGCCGCGGGCACCCAGGAGATCAGTTCCGACGACCTGGTGAAGGCCGGAGACATTTGCCGGTCCCGAAACTCCACACCCGGCCAGCATCGCGGCAGGCATCATAATCAAGAGCGCCTTCATCAGCGCGAGTTGCGGCTTCATTGTTCTGCCTTTCGTTGGTGTTGCGCACGTCATCCCCGCCCCGCTGGTAGATCCAGACCGCGACGGAGATCAGCGCAGCGAGTATGAGGAAGAGACCGATGATCCTGGTCGTGGAGGGCATCAGCGTCGGCTCCCTTCCTGGAATGCTTCGACACCCTTTCGCTCGCCGTGCCATGCGATGAGGGCGATAGCGCCGACGATCAGCGCAGCGCCGCCGAGCCAGACCCAACCAGGAATGTCGGAGAACATGTCCTTCCACGGCGTGATCCAGCCGCGCAGGGAATCCGCTTTGCTCGCGAGATCCGCGATCGAGCTGACACCGAGTGTCCCGGCCACACCGCCGGCGCCGATCTTGGTGATGAAGTTGGACTTCACCTCCGGTACCGCAGCGCGCACATCGGCGGCCGCCACATCGTTGCGCGGGAGTGACCGGGGCTTGGCAGTGTCCAGCGCCTTCAGCAGATCGTCGTCGATAACATCGGAGACGGTCAGGTCATTCTCGTTGCGGAAGGCCAGGATCGCCGTCTTGGTCAGCTTGCCGATCTTTCCGTCAGGCGTGCCGACCTCTGTGTAGCCAAGTTCCTTCAGCTTCTCCTGGACGACGCGGATGGTCGTGCTGTCCGTCCGTACGGAAGCGGACGCAATAACCGGTGGAGCAGCGTTGGTGCCTTCAGAGCGGAACAGCACCATCTCCGCCTTGCGGCGGGTGGTGAGGCCGGCAATAGCAACCAGCTTGCCGTTGACCGTTCCCTTGTTCCAGACCAGGAACTGCAGCGCTGCGCCGGCATAGTCACGCGCGTTCAGCTTCTTCAGCAGCGTGGACTTGCCGAATTTCGTGCCGCCGATGTTGAAGACGAGCGAGACAAGAGCATCGAACTGGGCCTGAGTAAGCGGCACCCCAACCAGCCGGTTGACGTCAGCCTCGACGGACGCAAGGTCGCGGGTCAGGATCTCATCGGACTGCGCCGCCGTGATCTTGAGCCCCTTCGTCACCTCAGGCGGGCCGGCTGCGGTCGTGTGCCCGACGCCGATCGTGAGGATGCCGACGCTGTCGAGGTAGGCGGTAAGCTTGTTGCCTTCGTGGGCTGCAATAGCCTTACGGCCCGCGGTGCTGGTGCGCATCGAGGTCATGGTGTTCTCCGATGTTGAGTGAGAGAGGGGGCGAGGCGCCTATGGTGCGGCCTGCGGTTGTGTTTGACGGTTAACTGCGCCTTGGCTAATCAAGCGGTGGGGGGCAGGTTCAGAAAGTGCGAGACTGAAACATCTACATCCTGCCTTGGACAGTGATGGCAACCAGACCGCCATGTGAACAAGTTCAAGCTTGGTCGTACCACAATCCCTTGGAGATCGATGATGATACAGACTGTTCCGGATGATCACGCACTCGCACGAGCCTCTGTGTTGCTAGCCGCTATGGCCAACACCAAACGACTGGCGATCTTGACCTTGCTAACTACACGAGAAATGTCGGTAAAACCGCTCGCTAAGGAGATTGGCTTAAGTCAGTCTGCCCTATCCCAGCACCTGATCAAGCTTAAAGAGGCTGGTGTCGTTCAATACCGGCGCGAAGGTCATTACATCTACTACAGCTGTGAATCGAACGCCGTGAAATCTATGTTGCTGACACTCGGCGTTGTCCAGAAGCCGTAGCGCGGTTGAAGGATAAACGTCCTGCGACGTGGCTTCACCTTGCAATTCACATGCGTTTGGGTGACCATGCTCGCGCCCTTAGGGGTCCGGGTGTGACGGTAACGAGAGACGGCTGTCAGGCGGTTAAGACGCGGGCTTAACCGTCGCTTGGAGCGCGTTCCGGCGCTTCAGCCGCCCGGTTTAAATTTGCCAGTGGCAGTGGCCGCCAAGGTGCCCTTAGCTAAGTACCGGCCACTCGATCGTCGGCATCGCGCGAATGAACTGGTCGATCGTCGGCGGCTGGATCTGGCCTGCCTCGACCGCCGCCAACAGCTCGAACATCTTGCCCAGGCAGGCGTCCCGCCAAGCAATGAAAACCTCTGCTTCAGACGCCCATGCGGGGTTGGTGCTGGAAAGATAGGCGACGATCGTCAGCCGGTTGTCGTACTGCCGCTGCTGCGCGACCGCGTCGAGGTACGCGTCGAATGCGGCCTTGTAGCCGGCAAGAGCGTTGGCCCGCTGAGCTGCGGCCTTCTGCTCAGCAGTGATGATCTTCGCGGGATCAGGCGTCCACATCGTCGGCGACCTCCGGTTCGGTTGCGGGCTCGTCGAAAGGGATGGCAAGAGCGCCGTCCGGCGGATCGCCGAGGGCGACAGGATAAGCCACCGCAGGCGATGGATTTGGTCCATGCGGCAGGACCAGCGTCAGGTGGATCTCGCCGTCGATCCGCTCCACCGGCCCGACGATCCAGTTGCAAGGGATCTCGCCGGCCGGGACGGTCGCACCATCCGGCAGCGAGACGAAACTGAATAGGTCGCCGTTGATCCGGAGCTTGTCGCCGTCTTTGACAACGACCAGGCCATCGTCACGACGTTGTGGAGATAGAGATATCTTCATCAGAACCACCTGCCAATCGCACCAAATCTGTAGGTGTCACCTGTCCTCGCCGTCGAAGCCCAGCAGCTGAAAGCGCCGCTCGCGCCGGATGTGGCACGAGGGTTCATCCACCCAAAAACTGTACTCGCCGCACCACCAAAGCAGTGCGGAACGGCGGCAAATGTGGCCGCGAACGTTTGGGTGATCTGGTCGGATCGGAAGAGCTGCCCCGACGCGACATTGACGTCCACCGCGATGGCCGGGCAGAAGCAGATTTGCGTTCCATCAGCGAACCTGGCGTAGTCGCCGTTGCCATTGCTGCCGCGCTCGATAACAGAACCTGTCGGGATACCGCTCGACTGCGAGACAGACCCAACTGTTGGGTTCTCGATCCGCTCCCAGGCATTGCTCCACGTCGCTCCGCCGGAGGCGTTGGTGTATCGCCGCCACGTCGCGGTTCCGGTACGAAGGTACTGCCAGTAGCCGTTGTTAAACGCACGAGCCTGCACCTCCAGAACGCCTGTGTAGGTGGCTGCGCCGTTGAACCCATTTACCCAGTTGCCCGAGATCGTGTAGATCCCCGGCACGATGATGGTGTTGAAGTCGCCATCGGTCAGGCCGACCTCGGCAGAGGACGGCGTGGGTGCAGGACCGCCAAACATTGGACCCAGCTTGCTGAACAGGTTCGCCATCGAGGTGGCGCCAAGAATGTCCTGACCCTTGGTGCCGGCGCCCAGCTTGTCCATGAAGCTCGCGACATCGGGCTCGTCGATGATCGACCTGGCGAAGGCGGAGAGCGTTGCCAGCGCCATGGTGCCGGCGCCAGTGAAGTAGGGCAGCTTGTCGGCTGCTCCGGTCAGTCCGCTGAGAGCGTCGATGTTGCCGGATCCGGACAGAAGCTCGATCAATTGCCGCGCCTGCGCCGTCAGACGCGAGCCGTCGCCCTGATAGCGCAGACGATAGCTCACCCCTGCAAGCGCCCCACCCTTCCATGGCTGCGCCAGGGTCAGGCCCGTATTGCTCTCGACCGACAGAACGATCCCGACAATGCCATTCGCGAAGAAGAGGTCGCCCTCCTGGAAGCCGGCCGTTGCCCAGGCCGTGCCTGAACCTGTGACAGCGGTTGCATTGGCGGCAACCGTGACGGTGCCAGCGGAATAATCACTCAGCAGCGCCATCGGGCTCTCCTTCCGCAAGTTCCGCCTTCAGCGCCTGCAGCTCATCTCGGATGGCATCCCGATCGGCAATGACCTGGTCGCGCTCTGCCGCGACCTCTGCCATCGTCTGCGCTAAGACGAATGTCCGTTTCTTCAAGAACTCGTTGAGCGCTGCGGTCTCCTGATAGGCAACGGCAGGATCGATGTTCATCTTCTCGGTCATCAGGTGGAGATCCCCATTATGAAGTAGCGGATGCCGACGACCGGATCGTCGGGATAGGCGTAGGTCCAGCCGTCGGTACTGTTCCAGTTCTCGGTCTTCGGGTTGCCGCGGAAGGTCCAGAAGGTCGCCTGGTTGGCGCTCACCACGCAGTAGGTCGAGTTGCCCTGATGGTACTGGGTGCTGTTGTTGTAGTTCTCGGTGATCAGGGTCTGCGGGAACTTCACCGACTTGCCCGTCAGACTGCTCTGGTGAACCGTCATGTACTTGACGATTGGCAGCAGGCCGCTGTTGTTGAAGGCGACGGAGAAGCTCTGGCCGGCGTTGACGCTCGAGGTCGGCACCTTGTTCGGCTGGCTGCCGATCGACTGGTAGCCTTCGGCCAGGATCGAAAGCGTCGGCCAGCGGCTGTCGATGACGATGTCGGCAAAAGCCGGCGGATCATCAGCACCTGGTCGAAGCAGCTGGACGATCTTCTCGCCGTTCGAGGTGAACTGTCTGAGCACCTTGTTGGCGCCGGAGCTGGAGCCCTGCTGGTCATTGGCAAAGACCACGAACCGGACCCGGCACGCCGTCGCCGTGTTCTTGATGAACAGCGACGTCCCGGAGAACCAGTATTCCGCAACCAGCGAGACACCGTACCGGCTCATCGGAAAGGTGATCTCGTTGTTGGTGTAGAGGACCATGTCGCAGATCATGCGCGGGTTGACGTCAAAGCCGAGGTCGATCTGCGTGGTGCCGACTGGCAGACTGATGTCGTCGGCGTAGATGGCAGCCAGCGGCCGCTTGGAGCTGTCGAAGGCAAGCTGCGATCCGGTCGCTGTTCGTACGTCGAAGCCGGGCTTTGCCACCCGGCAATAGTCAGAGGTGATTTCGATGCTGCGCTGCCCGGCGACCGGTGCCTTCAAGGTGCCGTTCTGGATCGGGGTGTTGTCGGCCGGCAGCTGCCAGACGATCACTTCCTTCATGATATCGTTGGCGTCGGCAACGTTCGAGATGCCCAGGAAGTAATAAAGGCCAGCGCCGAGCGCGCCGATGACATCGAAGCTGTTGTTGTCGACATCCGGCCGGTTATCGAACCATGCCGAGATACCTCGATCGCTGGTCATGAAGTAGCCAGGCTCGCGACCATTTTTGTCGGACGTGCCCTGGAAGCGAAGCCGGTTCTGCTCGATGTAGTGGTTATCCGAGAGCCTTCTGATCTTGATGTCGAAGACCGGCAGATCATAGTAGAGCTTGGAGCCGAAGAAGCTGTTGCGGATCCCCACGTAATTCGAGATCGCACTGCCAGCGTAAGGGTTTTGCCAGATCGGATATCCGAACGTGTCGGCAAGCTCTGCGTCGGAGGTCTTCACGGTGACCGGCTCGCCGTTGACCCACATCGCGGTGAGGCCCGTCACCGGCATATCGGAGAGCGCTATGACCTGGCTGAAGTAGGCGTTGGGCGTCTTGCCGGCCTTGCCCCAGGTGTTCGCATAGACCAGCGATCCTGCAGTTGCGCGACGGCCCATGATGATCGAGCGCGCGACATCGCCACCCGACTGCATCTTGCCGCGCACGGCGATGGGCTCGGCTGCCTTCGGCTTGTCGAGCGACTGGACGGCAAGCTGCAGACCGATGCCAACGGCGGCATTGAGCGCGATGGCGCTGACGGTCGATAGGAAGCCGGCACCAATGCCAAGGAAGCTGGCAATGGCGGCTGAGGTGAATAGAGCCATGGGTGTCCCGGATCAGGCCGAAAGCGGCTTCATGAAGTGACGTTCGGCGGCGAGGTAGCCCTGCCGCTCGTAGAGTTTGGCGGTGACCGGATCGGCACCCAGGCCGACCATATGGATCAGCGCGCAACCGCGTTGCCGTGCCCATCGCTCATAGGCTTGCAGCATGGCAACGGCAGATCGGCCACGGTGCTGCGGCTCCACCCACCAGACGATCTCGTTGGCGATCTTCACCGGCGCCAGCATGTGGCAGGCCGCATAGGCTGCAAGCATGCCAACCGCTGCCCCGTCCCGCTCGTAGATCAGGCAGAGCCTGTCTTCGTCTTGGAGGCAGGCATCGAACAGCATGCTGGTCGTGGCAGCGGAGAAGGCGAAGGGCAGTTCCGCAGCCGAGTGGAATGACCGGGCCATCCTCAGGACAGCGGCCTTGTCCGAAGCAACTGCATTCCGGATCATCCGGAGACCGGGATCTTGCTGCCGATACGCTGCGTGCCGGCCGTGTCGATCTTCTCCGTCTTGCCACCCCAGAAGAACTCCCAGTCGCCGACCGTGGTCGTGTCCTGGAAGAAGTTGTCGCTGACGCTGCGGCGCTTCTGGCTTTCGTTGGAGCGGGTGTCGGGGTTGCTCCTGGTCATCTCCTGCGTATGCGAGGCGCAGGTGAGCGTGATCTGACCAGCGTCATCCTCGGACGGGGTGACGATCTCGATCTCGTCCACGAAGCCGACGAACCGGCAGAACGCCGAGGCGACCAAGCCGCGGTTGACCGGCGAGAATAGTCCCCGGTGGATCTGCACCCTCGCCTGCTTCAGGTCGTAGCCGCGCACCAAGCTGGCGACGCCCTCGTCGATCTGTGACAGCGTGATGGTCGCGTTCCGGACGCTGATGTTCGAGACCAGCGGGATATCGCTAACGGAGATCAGCGTGCCGGCGCCCTCAAAATTCCTGACGACATCAGAACCGGTATCGGGATCGACCATCGGCGCCGAGATGTTGCCGACGTCTGACCAGAAGCCGTAGCTGTAGGCGGCTCCGGTGTCATAGGTGCGGGCAACGATCCAGAGGAAGTCGCGTGCCACCAGCCGGCGGTCCTGAAGGGCTGCGAGGTTTGGTGCGGAGAGCGAGCGCATGTGGTGTCCCCCGTTGAGGTTTGAGAAGATGTGTCGACTTGCAGATGCTGCCGTGCTTCCTGTGCCCGCAGGCTCAAGGAGAACCGTATGCAACTGGTAATCGATCGAGATCCGAACAAAGCAACAGTCGAGCTTGGAGCTGTCGTCATCGCCTATTATGAGGCACTGACTGCTGCCCTGAAGGCACTTGCGGATGTAAACGGGACAGATGACTTACGCTGGTTCGACGAACTGCATCAGAATGCCATCCGGGCCGCGAAGGGGACGGTTGCCGATCAGGTCCCGATAGAAGCCGAGGCGAGCGCGGTCCGACTTGGCTTTGAGACGCTCGACGCACATTTTAAGGGCTTCCGCGTCAAGCTGGTTGAGAAGAAGTATTGACCGCCTGTCGTCGACGCTGACGACGGCCATGGTGAAATTAGCGCTGTAGAGGGCGCAGTTTTGCATCACAGTTCTCCTGTTGGAAGAAGCCCCGTTGGAGCCTCTGGTCACCGTGCTTCCAGCGCTTCGAAGGTAATCGCACCGCGCCCTGTTTCCGCCTCAGCCGTGGCCGTGACGCTACCGGGGATGATGGCCATCAGGCATGACGGCTTGACCACCTTAAGGGCAGCGCCTGCCGCAACACCCGGCCACAGATGTGGGCGGATCTCGAACTGGCCGGTGGTAGCGGCTTCCATGACCTGGTGAAGGTCGTAGGCACCGATCTGCACGAAGTCTCCAACGCTGAACTTGAACCCGACAGGGAAGCCGGAAGCCGAGATCGCCTTGCGGTTGGCGTTGATGACGCCGACCGTGCCAATCCCGTTGAACGATGCGCCTGTCGGCCAACTGCCCTTCGGATAGGCGATCGGGAAGCCACGGCTCGTCTTCCAGCCCAGGAAGGTCTGCAAGCCGTTCTCCAGCGCATTCAGGCGAGCCTGCCAGCCATCGAGCACGTTCGGGCTGAGCGACGTCGTCTGCGCCTTCATGTGCCACAGAGGCGAGCCGAGATCCTTTACATAGGTGCGGCCGCCGGCGACGCGGCTTTGCTCTTGCCGCGACACCAGCTCGAAGTCCGGGGTCCAGCCCGGGAAGCCCGTTAGGAGATTGAGCGGATAGACAAGCGCCACTAGAGATCCCTCGTCTTCTTGGCCCGCTGGACCGTCTGCACGACCTTGGCCGAAAAATCGGCTTTGTCACGCGCCATCTCTGCCCGCATCTGCGCGATCTCCTGGCTCAAGCTTTTGAAAAGGTCTGCGTTCCCCAAGCTGCCAAGGTAATCATCGAGCTCCTTCTTCGCGTTTCTGACTTTCTCGATCAGGCCGGAGATGTCGAAGTCGTTGATCGCCTGAGCCGTCGCGTTGATGCTACCAGCGAAACGGTCGGAAGCCCCTGTGCTCTGGTTGAATTCCTTCGTCGCGTCTATCAGTGCTGTCCAGAGGTTCGTAGTGGCCTGATCCAGCGTGAAGACTGAGCTCGCAGCCTTCTCCTCCAGCATAGGAGCCCCAGCCTCAAGAGCGCGAAAGAATGCTTCTGAGGATATCTTACCGTCGACCACCAGCTGCTTGAGCTTGGCAACGGACCCGCCTGCCTCCTTGAGCCCGGCTGCGGCGGCCTGCGCGATTGTAGGAGCGCCCTCAAGGACCGAATTGAATTCCTCGGCGTGCACGGTTCCGCTGCCAAGGGCCTGACCCAGCTGAAGCAGCGCGCCGCTCGCCGCACCTGCGTCTGTTCCGGCAACGCGCAATGCAACCGCCACGTTATTGGCGAACGCGGTCAAATCATTCGTCGAAACTCCGAGCTCTTTCTGCGCCTGCGCCGCTTTTCCGTACAGAGTGGAAAGAGCCTCGATCGGGGCGCCGTTCGCCAGAGCCGCTTTATTGAGCGTCTGGTACACTCGCTCGAGTTCTTGACCAGAAAGGCCCGCGACCTTCAGAGAGTTCGTGACACGGGTCGCCGCATCAGAAAGTACGCCGTAATTGCGCACGACCTCCGATGCCAGCAGTGCGCCCGCGATCTGTGCGCTTGCCTTCACGAAGGCCCCGGATATCGCTGTGCTCGACGATAGCGCCTTCTTCTGAATGGCCCCCATTTGACGGTTCGTCACACCCTGGGCCTTCTTCAGCGCATTCTCGTAGCCTTTGATGTCGGCGGAAAGCTGCACGACTAGGCGTTCCAGATCCATTGCCGCCAATTTATCACCATGCTAGCTTGAGATATGGATGGGTTTCTGAAAATCACCGGCATGGTAATCTTCATTCTTGCGCTAGGCGCCGTTGTGACGCTGGCCGTTATGACGCGAGGCAATGGCATCGCGCTGATCGTTTACGCCTTCCAGGCTATGGTCGGCGGCGCCGCAATTTATGCGCTGGGCGCGATTCTCAACAATCTCATAGCGATTCGCGAAGCGTCTGAACGTCAGGCCGCCGCGCTGGCTCACATGTCGATGTCCAGCCGCAAAGACAGCTGACTACTCTTTCGACTGCAACCACTCCCAAAGCTCATCGGCATCAGCGCCGGACAGCTTTTGATCGCCCCCGGCATGATGCGTCTGGTACCCGTCGAACGCGGCGCGAAACTGCCACATGGACATCTCGTTCACCGCCTGAGGTGAAAATCCCATGATGGCGCCAACCCCATAGATCGAAGCGAACCTCAACTTGCCATTCGGCAGGTCGTCTAGTCTGCTTCCGGAGCCGGCGCTGGCTGCTCCCCCAAGGGCTCATCTGGCGCCCCCAGTAAGCCGGCGGACAGGATGGCGACGGCGTAGGCATGGCTCTCCAGAGGCGGCCGGTCTTCGACGTAGGCTCGCACCTTCTTCAAAGCATCCGCCGGCGCCATGCCGCCACCGACCAGCCCCAGGCGGATCACGCTGGAGATATCGGCGATCCGCCATTGGTGTGAGTGAAGCCGATGCAGCACCACGTAGGGGCCGGCATCGCAAGCCTCCTGAAGAGCTGCGAGCTCACCCCATCCGAGACGGAACCCGTATGTCCCGTCTGCGAAATCGAGTTCAACGCGAGCGTCCCGGCTCATCAGACGAAGGTGTCCGTGTCGACCAGTTCGCCGTCAGACTGAAGCGACACCGAGATCGTGACGCGACCGCCCTGCTCGGCGCCCATTTCGAGGCTTTCTACGTGCATCTTGCCGGTGAAGGTGAGCGTCCCGGTGGAGAACTCGATCTCGATTTTCACGGGCACGGATTCGGTGCTCTTGTAGGCGGCAAGCCACTTGTCGACGGCCGAAGCGGCGAGCACGCCCTCCCCGGAGACCGACGCCGTGGTGCTCTCGACATCGCGACCGATTGTGATCGGCTTGTCCGGATCATCGCAGTCGGGAATGGACACTTCCGACAGCGACTTGCCGAGGGTCAGGGACTTCGATGTGAAGCCGCACGGAGCGGAATAAACGGTCGGCGTGGCAGAGTTGCCGAGCAGAACCCGAAACTTGCCGAAGCGGGCAGTGATGGGAGGCGCCATGATGATCTCCTGTGGCAGTGTAAGGCGGCAAGCCGCGGGGAAATTGATCAGCGACTCGCAGCGACCTCTTTGGCCGCCTTGGTGGTTGCTCGTGTGACCCGGCCCTTCACGCGCTTCCGGTTCGCGCGAAAGCTTACGTAGAAGTAGGGCTGGGCTGGTATGGCCGGGATGGTGGCGCCAGCGAACTTGCCGCCGGCCTTATGGGTTGAGGTGCCGAACTCAACCCATCTCGCGTAGAAAGCCTCGCTGTTGCCGGCATAGATCGTGATGGTGAGGTAGCCGCCGGTGCTCTCGACCTTGCCTATGGTCATGGCTCCTTTCGGAGCCCGCCCGTAGGTCCAGCCGATGCTGTCCCGCAGGGTGCCGCGGTCGGCCGGCACGAGCGACTTCGCCATGGTGACGATCTCGTTGGCGCCCTGCTCCATCGCCTCGCGGATGCGTTGCTTCACCTGCCGGGGCAGCCGGTCAAGCTTCCTCTGCAGCTCCTTCAAGCGGAGCACTTTCGCGCTCACGCCTCTTCTGCCTCTTCCACCACAGCTACGACCTGGACGATGCCGTGCTGCTGCGTGGGGTCCGGATCATCGATGATGCGCCAGAGCCGCACCTCGATTGTTGCGAGTGCGCTGTCGGTCATTGGCAGTTCTTGTTCGTGAAGCGCCCGCTTCACCTGGCCGATGACGTCGTCAACTGACCATCGGTCAGGCTTGCGGGACCAGATGTCGATCTGAGCCGTGATCTCCTGGCCGATGATGCAGTCCGCGTCATCAGAAGAGCCATAGAATGGGCCGCGGCTGATATAGATCTCGTTCGCACCCCAGGGCTCATCGGGAGCCTTGTCGTAAATCCCGTCGACCAGGGCCATCAGGGCAGCGTTGCCGTTCATAGCATTGAAGATCGCCCGCCAGAGGTCGGTGCCTGCGCTCATGGGGCCACCCCAGTCTGGGCTTCCAGGTAGACCCATGCCCGATCGGTGACGCTGTCGACGATCTTCACCGCATAGCTCTCGCCGCTGCGCACGTCAGTCATTCGCCAGGTGCTGTCGATCGTTCGAGCTTGTGGGGAGGAGCGAACGTAAACGCCGATTGTGTTGCGACCTTCCAGCCGCGCGGCCACTACTGCTTCGGAGCCGCCGCGGGACCGAAACGCCGCCCAGAGCCTGAACTGCTCCTGGAACTTGCCCTTGGTGTTGCCGAGGCCGTCATCGGTGTCCAAGCGCTTCGAAAGCGAGATCCGATGGCTGAGCTCCTGGGCAGACGGAGGATTACTCAGCGCCATCGGCGGATTTCTCTGCCGACGCCTTGGACGCGGGCTTGCGGCTCGCCTCCGGAACTTCTTCAGCCTTGCCGGCGGCGATCGCCTGCTCTGCGCACTCGTGCTTGACCGTCTCCTCCATCCCGGCCCTGTAGCCGATGGTGGTCTGCATCGTGGGCTTGTAGTCGAAATCGTGGGTGAACTTCACACGCATGATGTGCTCCTTTTTCAAGCGATGGCGGGGTCGCGGAGGCGGTACAGCAGCGCCACCACCGGGTTCTTCGGGTCGCCGGTACCGAGACCGGGCAGCAGCCCGCCGGTGTTGGCCTCATCGAGCAGGCTCTGCACCACCAGCATGACGGCGGCCGATACGCGCCCGGGGACGGTTGTCTCGTCCCAGCCGTGGTTCGATTTCTTCAGGTAGTCGACGACTGCATCTTCGGCCTGGCTGATCTTCAGGTCGATATCGGGGATGCGCTCATCGCCGTCGACCAGGTCGAGGCGCAGCGCGAGGTTGACTTGAGCACGGGTGACCAGAGCCATGTCATGCTCCCTTCGCTGGCACGCCCACGCGCACCGGCTGATGGGGTGCGGCGTCTTTCACCACGGCATCCTTGCCGTCGCGGCCACGCTTCACCGACAGGCGCCACTCGTCGCTGCTGTCCGGCTTCGCCTTCGTGTCCTTCTGGGCGATCCAGAGGCTTCCGCCCCAGGTAACGGCGTCGCCGGCCTTGTATCCGCTTCCCTCGCGATACACGCCGCGGTCAATGACCACCGGCATGGCAATGGGAAATTCTTTAACGAGCTCACCCTTGGTGAATTTCAGGGTGATCGTCTTCTCACCGTCATAGGTCATATCGAGGTCATCGAACCCGAAGCCATCCAGACCCGGCGTCCCTTCGCCGTCCTTGCCGACGACGGGGCCCAGGTTCTTCGTGTCGCCATTCGTCAGCGTCACGACAAGCTCGCCAGCACGATCGATCAATGCGCCGGCAAGGCCAACGCCATCTTTACCGTCGACACCGTCCTTGCCATCTTTCGCTGCAGGAAGCCCACCGACGCGCTTCTCGACTTCGGAGGCAATGAGAGGCGCAACTTCCTCAAGGGACACGCTCTTGCCGTCCTGTGGCGGTGGGATGGAGGCAACAGCAGATTTCACGGCCTCATCGATCATAGCCGGGATGTCAGGCAGATCTGCCAGTTGCGGGATTTCAGGAATGACAATCCCTTCTACGGCAGCCTTCAACGCTTCGAGGTCTGCAGACAGATCGGCGGGCGCCGGGATGGCCGCGATCGCGTTTTTCAAAGCTTCGTCAACCAGGCTGCCGATGTCTGGCAGCTCCGGGATAAACGGCAGTACCGGGATCTCGATGGATTCCACCGCTGATTTCAGCGCCGCAACTTCGGCAGACAAGTCAACCGGTGCAGGCAGATGATCCAGCCTCTTCTCCAAAGCGTCGATGCGCTGCATAAGAGGCGCCATCTCCTTTTCCAGATAGCCTTTGACTACGCCGACGATCTCCGCGCCAAACGCCTTGCCATCGAATGTCATCAGATAAGTCCCTTGTATATCTCGACCAAAGCAGCGCGCGCTTCCGCTTCGGCTGCATTGTCATTGGCGGGCTCGGCGTCAGTTGCGGCCGGCGCTGGGGCGGTGCCAAACGGGTCGGCTTGGGCATCACGCTTCGCAAGCGCCTGAAGGCTGAAGTTCTGCTGCTGGAGCATCGGGCTCTCGCCGCCGGTGACCGGCTTTAGATCCAGCTTCCTGCGCTGCTCGTTCGGGGACATTATCCCCTTGCTCTTCTCCAGGACTTCCATCTGTGAGGCGCTGTCCATGCGCAGAAGGTTCTCGGTATCGAACTCGGTGCCGACGCCTTCCTTCATCTCCATGCCCTCGTCCAGGCAGAGCTCGGCGGCCTCAATCAGCACCTGGAGGCACTGGGAGTAGTATTCGACATTGAGCGCCTGGACGTTGTTGTTCGTCGGCATTGCCCCCACACCGATCTTGTACGGCGGGACATGGTAGGTCGAGCAGACGACCTCGGCAGACCATTTCAGCTGCTCGATGAGCTGAGCATCGACTGCCTTCGCCTTCATCGGATCATACTTCAGGCCGTCGCCAAGAACGGCCACCTTGCCGGAGTTTTCACCGGTGAAGTTGTTGTCCCAGTATTCCTTGATCCGGCCGGCCGTCTCATCCTCGATCGCCCCTGGAGCTGTCAGCACGCCGCCGGGTGTTGCGCCATTCTGGAAGAAGAGCGCGCTGTCATTCTGGATGGCGAGCCCCTGCATGGCAGCTAGGCCGCCAGCGAAGATCGGCGAAAGGCCGACTAAGGGGTGATAAAAGCAATTGAACCGGTCGTGAATTATCTCCTTCGCCGGGACAATGACGCTCTCTGGCACGCCGGCAAGATGATCGGTGTTCATCTGATAGAAAACGTCTCCGCTGTCCGACACCATGGGAGTGACAAGGCCCGGCTCGAGAACAAACAGTTTGACGACAACGCCGCGGGCATCGCGCTTCTTCAGAACAAACGTATTGCCTCGCTGAAGCTTCGACAGGATCCAGCTTTCCATGAACTGAATACGATTTTGGAAATGGTTTGGCTTGCGAAGAACCGGCGAGTAGGCGTTGTTTGTTACCTCGGACCAGATGCCGTTCTCGTCGCGCTGCACGAGCTTGATACGCAGCTTTGCGATATCAGAGGCGATCAGCGTGCGGCAGGCGAAGTCGGCGTGGTTGGAGAGCACGCTGTCATACTTCACCTCGACGTTCTGCTGCCATGCGCCGGGATACGACTCCAGGATACGCCACCAGCCGCCTCGACCACGGATAGGAGCCGACAGGGCGGGCCGCGTCGCCTTCGTGCGCGTGAACAGGCGGGGAAGCCGCATCCGATCAGTCCTTCGCTTCAGCAAGCTTCTGGGTCAGCGTGGCCGCATCCCATCCGTGGTAAGCCTTCTTGTCGAATTTCTGCTGATACCGAGCGCGCAGATCCGAGATATTTTCCGCATCGCTTCCGCCGGCCTCTGTCGAACTGGCGACGAACCCAGCCTTACCGCTTGCCGCCAACACACGGCCGTTCGCGTTGGACGCGCTGAAAGTGTCACCGGCCTGCAGGCGGCGGGTCGCATAGGTCATCGGGCGTTTTGCAATCATGTCCATGGGAACCTCCGTTCAAAGAAGTGGCGGCGGGGCTGAAACCCCACCGCTTGTCTTGGATCAACCGGCCGAAACGGTGCCGTAGTCTGCGTCGCCGATGTAGGCGACGGCAGATGCGCGGCGTTTGGCAAAGTTGAGCGGACGAACCACCTTGATCGCGACCGATTCCGTCTGGAACATGGAGACCACGCCCGTGTGCGACGTCGGCGTATCGCTGGCCCCGTTCGGTGCATCATCCATCTGGATGGCAGCTTCCGTGGATAGCGAGACTTCCACGCCGCGGTCGCCGATCTTGTAGATGTCGGAAGGCCGCAGAAGGATCAGATCGCCAGCTCCGACGTTGCCGCCGGCAGTGACCTTGTCACCGAGGAGCGTTCCGCCGTTTGCCGACAGGCCAGGGAATGCCCAGTTGCCCATGACGTTCTGGATCAGACCAAGAGACTTTGCGAGCGACTGGGTCGTCACAAACTCAAGACCGTCAGCGTTGTTGGCGGCGATAAAGCCGGCATAGAGGGCTTTGACATCCGTAATCACACCGTCGACGTCGCTGCCGGCGCTCGTCCCTGCCGTTACTCCGTTCAGGATGCCGGCTGGGGAGACGTTCGGAACGGCCGCAGCAGCGGAAAGGAACGTCTGGTCGACACGCTGGGCGGAGGCTTGGACAAGTGCGTCACGCACCAGCAGTTCCGCCGAGGGGGAACTGTCCCGCAGCAGTTCCTTCGAAATGACAGCGATAGCCGCAACCTTGAGAGCGGACAGCTGCACGTCGAAGAAATCGGCCTTGGTGACCGGGATCGACTTCGATTGGCCCACCCAGTAAGCGCTTGCGGCTCCGTCCTGGCCCTTGATGTGGACGTTTGCCGGCACTTCGCGAAGCGGCAGGCGGTCGAACACGGTCTGGGCGTAGAGATAGTCGATGAAATCACCGGTATAGCGGGTGTCGGCCTGCGCCAGTTCAGAACCCCACTCCCCGGCCTCGGTGCCGCCGCCAGCGACAGCAGCTTTCACGACCTGGGTCAGCATGGGGTTGCTCTTGCCCCAGCGATGCGCGGCGATGCCCTCCGCAGACACGCCATCAAGACGCGCAAGCGTCTTTGCGATCACCATGCGGGTGTAGTTCTGGCCGGCAAACGCTTCGTCTTTGTCGCCCTTGATAACGACTGGAGCGCCCATGCGGGCTGCCGTGCCGGCCGCAGCCGTTTTGATCTGGTTGGGGATTACCGGCTTCGCGTTGGCGGCCTGCATCTTTTCCATGATGCGGAGCCGCTTCAGATCGCCGTCGAGAGCATCGATTTCGCCGGAAAGCGTATCGAACTCTTCCTGTTCTGCCTCGTCGGTAGAACGGCCTTCATCCATGGACTTCTGCATGACTTCCGACATGCGTGCGGACTTCGCCTGACGCGAAGCTTCAAGAGCAGCAATCTGCTCGGCTACAGTTTTCATTTCACTGCCCTCCTTCGGGCGCAAACTAACGGGTTTTCGAGACTTTCCCGAAGCGCCGGGACGGGTCTTCACGGGGCGCCCGATAGTGCCAGTCGCGGCAGGGGCGTTCGTGTCGAAGGACTTGATGATCGCGACACCTGCCGCGTCCATATTCTTGATGCTGGTCATGATGGCTTCGGGCTGGGCCGGGATGGTCACGGCAGAGAGCTCGAAAACCTCAGACTTGATGAACCGGATTCCGCCCTCATCCAGGAAGGCGTATTCTACGGCGCGAAACCCGATCGAGACGGCGCGCACGAGGCCGATCTTGATGGACTGCCACGCTTCATCGATCCGATCCTTCAGTTTGCCGTCTTCAGCAATGATGGGGATCTCCGCCTCGAAGGTGATGCCGTCCTTGGTGGGCTTGTCGAACTTGACGGTACCAATCGGCTGATGAGCGTCATGCTGCCAGAGGAAGGCCATCGGGTTGGTGAACTTCACCCCGAGCGGATCCACTATATCGCCAACGCGATCCACGGCTGGCGTCGTCGCGATGCCGCGGATGATGCGTTTCTCCTCGTCAACCGCCTTGATGGTGAGCGACGAGTATGCGCGGCGCGTCACAGTCATGACGTCCTCCAGTTCTACTAGGGTTGTGGGTGGATCAGCCGGCGACCAGCACCTGGTATTGCGGTTTGCGCTTCGGCTCCGGGTTTCGGCTCATGACCGTCACCGCGTTAAAGAGCGCCATGGCGACATCGATCTTGGCATCGCCGGCATTCTGCTTGGTGGCCCGGATAGCGGTTGCCGTCGGCTCGATCTTTAGGTTTCCGACGCACCACTGGGTCAGGCCGGCGCCGGAGTGGCGCAATGTCCCGTTGGCAAGCTTCCGCTCTGCCGTCTTGATGGCGTTCATCAGCTGGTAGCCCTGCGGCACGCCGATCAACAGGCCCTCTTCCTCTGTAATTCCGATCTCTGCCAGCGCCTCAACCATCTCGCCAAGTCCAGCCGGGTCGACAGCAACGCACGCCAGCAGGCCGGCGTCCTTGATCTGGGCAATGATGTCGACGATGGCAGAGATGTCGTCCAGCTCATCATCGACGATCGTCAGCTCGCCGGCAATTTCGAACTCCCGAAGCTTCGTCGCGATCGACTGCCGGCGCTTCAACACGCCTTTGTGGCACCATCCCCGCGTCCAGCAGAGCCAGTCTCGCGATTTTTTGTGTCTGCCGACGAGGGCAAGGCCGAAAAGATCGTCCAGCCCGCCACCGTCCAGCCCGGGCACGATGACGTCACAGTGCGTCAGCAGATAGTCGAGCGTGATCTGCTCTTCGGCCCGTCTGTCCCACAAATCGGCGCCAGGCCACCGGTTGGACCGGAGGTTCATGCCGATCTCGACGTTCAGGTGTTTGGCAAGGAACGTCGCAAGGGTCGTGCGATCGCCCGACAGCTCCTTTGTCATTTCATCTTGCAGCCACTCCTGGCTGACCGAGCGGCCGATGTTCGGGTTGGTCACGTAGAAGTTCGCCGAATCCTCGTAGGCCTTCGACTTGATCATCGCCGGTGGGAATTCATAGATGACCGGCAGGAACTTTCGGTTCTCGATCACGCCGTCGCGCACGTTGCGGGCATAATCGAGTTTCGCCTTGAACACGCCAGACGGCGGCTCGTCGCTCTGCGTCGACAGCGTTATGACAAAGCCTTCCGGCCTCGACACCAGGCCGCCTGTGGCTTCTCGCAGCATAGCGTCAGCATTCGCGCGCTTGCCAAAAACCCAGAGCTCGTCGATCAGGATCCGGCCAGCCTTCTTACCGGAGACCGTGTCTGTGTCAGCAGCAACGACCTTGAGGGCGGCATCTGTGCCCAGATGCTTGATCGTCCGCATGTGGTCCTGCACCACCAGCATGCCGCCTTCGTCGGCGTTCGCATCAAGCTCCGGATCCGCCCTGACCATCGCAGCGGCCGGCTTGTAGCTGTTTGCCGCGACTTCGATCGTCGGCGCCAGGATCAAAAGCTCTTCGTTGTGCCTCCAGTTGATGATCAGCGCCGTCAACATGATGGCCGCTGCGATCGTCGACTTCGTGTTCTTCTTGCTGATGAGCAGGAAAAACTCGGTGATGAGTTGCCGGCCAGTCTCGGCATCGTAGGCGCCGAAGATAGCTGCCACAAAATCGAATACCCACTGGTCGCTGACTTCGCCAAAGGTTGGTTGCCCCGGCAGGTCTGTGACCTTCAGCGCCTTGAACACGCTCAGCGCATAGTCAGCCTCGCTCGGAAAGAGCGGGCGGAAGACGATGAGCGACCGCTGCGAGACAATGCGCTTCTCCCAATCCGGGCAAGCCGTCGTCCATTGCAGCGTCACTTGTTATCGACCACCAGCTTCGGCGGCCCGGAGCGCTGGGCGAACTTGCCGCCACCTGCTGCCGTGGCAGCCGCTGCATCTTTCCGGGCGGCCTTCTTGCCTGCCGGCGCTGAGGCCTCGTTGAACGTCTTCAGAGTGGCGCTGATGTCCTTCAGCGTTTTCGCCCGCTCGCCGAGGGAGATGGCCTTCAGCAGAGCCTGGCGTCGGCGGCTGTCACTTTCCTCAGCGCAGATCATGTCCTCCAGCTCACCGTGCAGCGAGGTAACTGCGTCCAGCTCGTCCATCATCCGGCCGGCCAGCGTCTTTCCCTTCTCCGTAAGGTCCGGCGTGGTTTCCATCGGCTTGCTCCGTCGCTCGACAGGCTCGCGTCGATCGAGGTGTTTAGGCTGGGCCGCCCGGATCCACTTCGCTTCCTTTGCCTTCTTGTTGATGGCGGTATGAGAAACCCCATACCAACGGCCAATATCGCGCACGCTCATTGCGCCGGCACGGAAATCCTTTTCGATGCCTTGCCAGTCGATCGGCTTGTTTTCTTGAGGCATGGTTTCCACTCAGGTTTCCGGCTGGAAATACTCAAAAAGGAAAAAATCTGCGCATGTGGGGGACGCGGGTCCGGCGGCCGAACCGGTTTTGATAGCAACCCACCCCCCCTCTCGCGGTAGGAAAACCGCTTGCGATTGACCGGGCGCTAAAAAGTTCTCTAATCATCGTGGCCAGCAGTGCGCTGATCAAATGGCATCGACTTTCAGGGGAGAGGTATGGGACAACCAAGCAATTCGGCATGGGAGTTATACAGAGTATGCGAGATGCTATCTGGGACTCTCGCTAATGGAAGCGTCGCTCAAACTTTAGGAAAGCTACTCGATACCAGCCCCAGTTCAACAGAGTTTTATACGGTGCTAGGTGCGCTCTCACAACGGTTTGATCGCATCGAGAATTTCATACGGGCTGCAAACTCTCCTGAGCAACTCAAGAACCTAGCTCTTACCTCGACGGGAAACTTAAGACGGTTCCTGCTTGCCGAGCACCTACCTGCAGCATGGGATCAGATCAGAGCGCAGGTGTTCACCCAGGCGCACCTACAGACTTTTCAGATGACAAGCTTGATGATTGGCAATGATTGTAGGGTATCCGTGCCAGATGCAGATGAAAAAGAAGAAATCCTAGAGAGGCTAGAGAGCGCGGCGTCACGCTTAGAACAACAAAACAGCCCACTGGCTGATTTGCTACGCCTTGCCTTGGCGACGGCGATACGCATGGCCAGACGTCTCGATATCTACGGGATCGAAACTCTTTCCGAGAAGCTCGTGGAGCTCTATTCTCTGAATGCTCAGGCTGAGAAGACGGCAGAACCCGAACAAAAATCCGCATACGATTTCATAAAAAATGCCATTGTGGCCTGCTTCCTGATCGTTACAGCTTCGGACGCAGGTCTTTCAGCAATCGAAAACCACTACTCTCGGGGCGAGGCCGCTATCGAATTCATTCAAAAACACATCGATAACGCACCTAAGCTCCTGCCTCCGCCCAGGACAGATGATCAAAACACTATGGAAGCCTGAGTTTGCTTATGGATCCAGCCCTGCGTTCTTCGGCCTGGATAAGGCTGTCGTGGATGCGCTTGGTCACGGTCTCGATGTTGTTGATGTCCCAGAAGAGGGCCGGATCACCGTGGTGCGGTATTCGGTGGTTTGCCACTGGTGC
This sequence comes from Hyphomicrobiales bacterium, assembly GCA_900472675.1. GTDB lineage: Bacteria > Pseudomonadota > Alphaproteobacteria > Rhizobiales > Rhizobiaceae > Neorhizobium. Next base: position 95,407 of record UCJA01000025.1, on the reverse strand, counting down.
GTTCGGATCGTTACCCCTGCCCGCGCAGATCTCGCCTGATCGCTTGCAGGTGTAGTGGTCACGCTCGAATGCTTTGCGCCTTAGGCGCTCCCATCGGTCAGTCTTGTACCAAGCACGCCATGGCTGGGTGTTGCTGCGGTGGCGGTCCCTCGCCTTCTCGCCACTGGGTCGCCCTACCAGCGGCTTGATCATGCCGACGAGGGGCTTGATGGTCTTGAGCTTAGCCACGTTCTCACCTGTTGCAATCTTATCCAAGACGCGCGAGCTTGAGCACCCATTTCAGAGGGAGGAACGCATGTTCGAGGTTGGAGCTAAATACGAATTCAGGATCATCGAGGGTGGTGACGAGACGCAGTTTTGGGGCACCGTCGAAAGCTACGAACATCCGCTTATAAAGCTTGCCGACACTCCGGCCATGCGATCAGAGATGGCGAACAGCGAGGACAACTTTTCGCTTGCCTTTGTCGAAGATCCTGACGGGACGCCCACTCCGGGCGCTATCATCAATGTGACCTCACCCAATTTCATCAGCGCTGTGAGGCGGCCGACGAGGTAAACGCCGGCCTCTGAGAGCTGACGGGACCAAAGGGTACGGGAAGGCCCTGAGGTAGTCTCACCCACTCAGTTGCAGAGCGTCATTTTGCGCGGGGCTCAGTGAGACGTTTGCCACGAACTAGACTATGCGTCCCTTCCCGATAAGTCGCCGGGCAAGCTGAAGCTTGACGCACTATACGTGCTCCCGAGCGATGCCTGCCGTTCAATGCAAGAGTACAGGGTACTCCGAAGGTTCCGACCTATTCCTCTCTATTAGGAAAATAGAAACTGGACTGCCTCGAACTCGTACCTGATAGGCCCCGCGAGCGGAAAGTTTGAGACAGTCCGCCTAACAGAAAGGAGGAAACCCGTGCTTGCATACATGAACGAGATACTGACTGCGCTGCTACTGGCGCTGAAGCTATTTAACGAATGGCAAAAACGCAAAGCCGCCCGGTGACTAATCGGACGGCTTTTTGATTATTTACCACGGAAACCGTGGCTTCCTATTGCGTCACCACGGAAACCGTGGGATAACAGTTTTACCGAAGCAATTCCGCTTAGGTAGGACTAGGAGGGCCTCATGAGCATCAAGCTCACCGTCCAAGTCCGGATTGGCAAGTGGAGACTGACTATCTCCATTAGCCGGTAACCGGGGGCCGGAGGGGTCTAGCCACCTCTCCGGTTCCCGAAATGTATCAAACTCTCGGGAGAAATCAATGACAAGCGACGAACTCAAACGGCTCCGTGGCCTCACCCCATATAGCCAATCGGGCTTTGCAAAGCAGATGGGCGTCCCGCTGCGCACTTACGAAGATCTCGAGGCGGGCAGATCAACTGTTCGACCAGTGCATCTCAACGCAGCAACCTGGGCTGTGGTCAAAGCCGCTGCCGAAGTCCCTATCTTCACCAACCCTGGGCTCTCAGATGAAATCCGAAGCACCATCAGCAGAGCACTTGAGCAAAGCTCCTAACTTAAAAAGCCGCCCAGAGGCGGCCATGCGTGAGGTGGCGGCTGTATCCCGCAAATCACCCTGATCTTACAGATAAATACGCCGCAAATGCCACTCTTGCCAAGCACTTTCTCTAAACAGGTGCAAATTTCGTAGCGTTATTCACTGCGATCCACGCATCGGTGATCGCCGTCTCGAACCGCTTGCGCGCTGTCTCATCGCTGCGGCCGATGTATTTTCCTATCACGCCGAAGGACAGTTCGAAGGAACGCCACCAGAGGATCTGCCAAGCCGCACGGTCCAGGTGCCTCACCCACGCCAGTGCCGTGAGGCAATCGCTGATGTCCGCAGGCGACGGCTGGAAGCGAGGGCCGATGTCTTCAACTGCCGCATAGGCGGTGACGGATTCCTGCACATAGTCGGGCGAGGATGACCGCACGATAAAGAACCTGCACTCCTGATCCGGCATAGCTCGGAGGGTGCGCATTGCGGTCAACAGCCGGCGCTCGACGTCGGATCGCGACACCCGGGCACCGGATGTGACGCGCGGCGCTGGACGGCGCACTGGCTGCGCATGCAGGCGGGCAGTGTTGTGAACACGCTTCACACTGTCCTCGGGCAGGATGGCCCTGCCTGGCCCCTTGGGCGAGTTAGGAGCTACTTTCTTCTGACGGGCCTTTCGAATCTTAGGCATACATATCCCTTTTCTTGACCAAGCTCTGACGCTCCGGCGTCATCCTGACGTAGGACGGGCGCCAGTTGATTGGCTGTGCGTAGGAGACCCTCCGCGGAGGATCGATCTGGTACCAGTGGCCTTTGGCATCGAGGAAGAACTGGAGGCCTTCTGTCCCAAACTGCCCGACCATGTCGTCGAACAAGAGATCACAGACCAAGCCGCTACCGCGCGGCGCCGTGTCCATTGGACGCCAAGGGTTCTCCCGGTCATGAGCTTCGCGCTGCTGTCGTTCCTTGATGGTCATCGGCCGAACTCCCGCAAGATCTCGGCACCGATTGCATTGATTACTCCAATGACCGCAAAGCCCATAACGTAAGCCTCCGGGACGGTGCCGAGGGACCAAGAGAGCGCTGACATACCTCCATAGACGTACGCCATGAGGCTCAGATTGGAACTACGCTTGCGGCTCATGCTTCCCTCTCGATCTTGGAGATTAGAACTCGCAGTTCGCCGGCGGCGCGCAGCGTATCGTCCGAGGTCAGCCCGCCGTTCCCACCCTTGCCGTGGATGCCGTTGACGTCAAACTCGACGCACTGGATCAGCTTGCGGACGGCCGCAATAAATCTTTTCTCGTTCATCATGCTGCCCTCCCCGCTGGCTGACGGGCCTTCTTCGTGTTGCGGAACCAGTGGATCGCCAACGCCTTCCAGAACGGCCCTTGTGGGCCAGTCGCAACTGCTGCGCGGCATCGTGGTCGACCAGCCAGGTACCGGAGATGGACGCGACGAGACTATCCGGCGTGATGTCGTCGCAGTATTCCGGATCCGTCAGCAGCACCTCTACCGCTTTGATCTGAGGCGAGACGATCGGGGCCATGCCGGCCTTCACCAGCACCTCGAGGATGATCCGGGCTTTCATCGCACCGCGCTTGTCGACCAGAGCGTTGATTGCCTGGATCGCGACAGTGTCGCCGGCGTTGAAGTTCTTCACCGAAAACCGGAGGATCTTCACCCCGGCGCGCTCGCATACCTGGGCCACGGTCTGAGCATCCTCGTCACCAGCGACAAGAGCCGCTTGGTGCAACTGCAGCGCCGTGACAGCGAGCCGGTTAGTGTTCTGCCCTACGAAGGCGGCCGCTTGCTGCGCCGTCTCCTTGGCCTCGTGGATCATCACCGGGATTTCCCGGATCGCCGGGTGGCTGGCAGCGGCGATAGCCGTGTGCTGGCCGTCGAAGACCTTCAGGACCGTGCGGCCGTCGTGTTCTGCGTAGGAGCAGGCCGGCGGCTTGAACTTGTTCCAGTCCCACCCCTCAATGATGCGGCGGATTTGCTTCACGCCCCGTTCGCCGATCGAGCGCTGATAGGCCGGATCGACGAACAGCGTTGCGGGATCGACCGTCAGGCAGATCGGCTCGACATTCTCCGGCTCGCCGATGTCGAGGCCAGTAGTGCCAACGGGCTGAACCGGACGGAGGTCACCGACAGCTGCACGGAGCATCTCGACTTTGATTTCATCGCTCATGCTGCCTGCTCCCATTCGCGCCAATCGGCGCCGTCGTTGGGTTGAAGGAGGTTGGCGGGGACCGTGCAGCCCGCAGTATGCGGCTTCGCTCCCCATTTCAGCGTGTCCCAGATCTTCTTCGATCGAGCGTAGTTCAGGCGCTTGGCCCAAGCAGCATCGTCAGCGGCCGGCGTCGCTTGCGCTTCGGCGTGGCCCTCAAAGCGGCGCTTGCTGATGAAGCGACAGGCGTGGATGGTTTCGAGATTGGGGTTGGCTTTGAGGAAAGCACGGTACCCAGAGATTCCCGCGTTACATGCCTGGCGGTCGCCATCGTCGAGCTTCTTCCACTCGTCGTGCGCCTCCTTCTTCGACATATTCGCTGTCTTGGGATAGGCCTGCCAGAAGGTCTCGAACTGCTCTGGATACTTTTCCAGCTTCCGCTTTTTCGGCGTCTGGTCCGAACTCGTTTCGGACAAAGAATCCTTTCCTTTCCCTTCCCTTCCTTTCCCTTCCCCTTGAGCCGCGTCACTCACGCGTGGAGCACGCGTCGCCGACGCGTCGAAAGGTTCAATGTTTTCAGGAGGGGCCGGAAGATCGCTGGCTTTTTCGCGGTTGTTTATCACTTGGTGACGGTGCCATGACGGGACGTAGCCAAAATCACGCCCGCCGCTCGTGTATTTCACGACGAAACCACGCGTGGCTAACGCGTCAAGCACGCGTGAAAAGTCGACGGTATCGTAGGGCATGATCGCGACCTTCAGCTGGCGATGACGCCAGTTGAAGCGGCCTTCTCGATCGCACTGTGTCCAGAGCCCAGCGAAGGCCAGGCGCAGCGGCAGGCCTGATTCCTGCTCTGCATCGAAGAGGTCCTCATGCGTGAAGAAGTCGGGTTTGATGGTGCGGATCCTGGACATCAGACTGTCCTAGCTGCGTTGCGCACGGCGGAGCATGCGATGTCGACGAAGAGGTCAACCGTCTTCACCGGGCCGTTGCGCTGTTTGGCGATGATGAATTCCAGCTTGTTCGCCACCTCGTCCAGCCGATCGGCCCGCTCGATCTCGGCGTCAGGATCCTTCCCCTTTGCCTTCTCAAGGTAGTAGGCTTCGCGAAAGAGGAAGACGACGGTGTCGGCGTCTTGCTCAAGGGACCCTGAGTCGCGCAGGTCGGCGAGCATCGGGCGTTTATCTTCCCGGCTCTCGATGCCCCGGCTGAGCTGCGACAGGGCAACCATCGCCAGGTCGTTCTCGCGCGCGATCTGACGCAGGCCCGCAGAGATCTCTGAAACCTCGTTGTTGCGGTTGCCAGAGTACCGCGAGGAAGCGGCAATGAGTTGCAGGTAGTCGACGATCAGCACATCGATCTTCTTGCCGGCGCGCTCCGCACTGTCCTGCATGCGGTCGACCTTCACCCGCAGATCCGAGATGGTCAGGCCGGACTGCTCTTCAATCCAAAGCGGCAGGCTGTTGAGATCCTGCTTCGCTGCGCAGATACCGTCGAAGTCTTTCTCCCCGACACGGCCGGTGATCAGATCGTTGTAGGGGACGCGCATATTCCAGTCATAAGCGATATCGGTTAGAGCGCGCATGGCGAGGCGATTGGAGCCCATCTCTAGCGAGATGAACCCGACACCGGCGCCGGAGCGAGCGGCCTTGATCCCGATGCCCAACGCAACGGCAGTCTTGCCCATAGCCGGCCGTGCGCCGAGGACAACCATCTCGCCGCGTTGGATGCCGCCGGTGGCGTGGTTGACGTCTGCAAGCCCCCAGGTGATGCCGGTGATGCCGCTTCCCTGCGTCATCGCAACCTGCACCTCATCCAGCGCCGCGTCGGCAGCCTCAGAGATGGAGAACCGGGTCTTGCCTGCGCCCCGAAGGCCGGCGGCGACGTCGTCAAAGGACCGGGACGCGGATCGGATCAACTCGACAGGATCAACTCCGGGATCGTTGGAGGCAAGCTTCACCCGTTCCGCTTCTGCACCGACAGATAGCCTCGCCCACTGCTGGATGAGGTTCGGAACACTATTCTTCAGGCCAGCCGGGCCGCTCGCCGTGTTGGCTGCCAAAGCAGCCAGGTACGAGTTGAGCGGCGTCTTGAGGATGCTAGCCCAGTGCGCAGCCTCTTCATGCGCGAAGAGCTTCATGACCACGTCGACCCGGCACGACTTGTAGCGCTCAGCCGCGATCTCGATCACCTCATAAATCCGCCGATGAAGCGGCTCCAGGAAGTGGTGCGCGAAGACCGTCCCACGGACCACCGAATGCTGACCGAAGATCAGTAGCGCGCCCAGCACTTCCTGTTCGAGCTCGATGATAAACCCGCTGGTATCGAGGTTGATGTTCTGGTTCATGAGCGAGGCTTCCCCTCACGTGCATGCACGTGCGTCATGCGCGAGATGACCATCATGCGAATGCCCTCCGGTTGGTCCGCATCTTGGCAGACAGCGCGATCGCCTCTGAGATCTGTTGGGCACTTAAGCCGAAGTTTTCTCGAAGATCACGCCGCAGGCCGTTCTCGAACTTGGGAAGTTCGGCGAGGCACTGGGCGGCCCTGACCACCTTGGGATCTGCCGGGATTTGTCGAGGGGCCGTCATGCGGACACCGCCGTCAGTTGGTATCCCGTATCTGCCATCCACTTCATCAAGCTCGACGGCAACGGCTTACCCGCCGGCCAATGCCTCGCGAACCACTCCATTACCTCATCGTAAGTTCGAGCGGTGAAGCTCTTACTCGGGTCTTCGAGGCCCTTGAAGAACCCAGCATTGTTTTTGACCCTGCGCGACACCGTCGTTATGCCGCAACGTGCGGCGTCAGCATACGCATTCGCCGTGGCTAGCAACGCGCTTCGAAGCTCGCTTTCCATCTGTTAACCCTGTCGTTAAGATCATACATCTCACCACGCAATGTATGATATTACGCGCTAGCGTTCAACAGGTCTCTGTAGGATATTCTACCAATGGAAAATATCGTTGGTTCTCGCATTCAGGCCCGCTTAGAGGCCCTAGGTAAAAACCCATCAGGTGTAGCGCTGGAAGCCGGCCTTGGCCGATCTTCGGTGCGCGACATCATTCTTGGCCGTGTGTCCCATCCGAGGATCGACACTCTCAAAAAAATCGCTGGGCCGCTTCGTTGCACAGTCGATTATCTCACCGGAGACAGCGAAAGCCCTGATGCAGTCGGGATACAGCGCCACCTGTGGCACATGGACGCCACGATTGATGTCCCAATTGTTGTTGAAGCTGGCGTATATCGGCGTCCCAGGCCTCGGGCCGCTGAGCGAATTGAGGAGAACGTGGACAGCGTTCTTCACGTTCTTCTTAAAGATCCTCGGCTCCCGCACTGGTGGGCCAAAATCTACGTTATGAACGACAACTCAATGGCGGCCATCGGTATTTATAAGGGAGACGGCCTCACTGGTGTCTCGCAGCCGTACGACCAGCAAATCCCTTTGACGCACGGATCCGTTGTAGCCGTTCGCCAATCTGTTTCGGACTTGGGATTAGAAGAAATAAGCGTGCGCCAAGTTCAAGTCTCTGACGAGGGAATACGGCTTTCCTGCCCTGGCGCTGATGATATTCCAGACCTCATCATCGCTAATCATTCGATCGACAATGAATCGCGGATTATTTCGAACTATTATGGAGCCGGGAAAAGCGGTGTGGAAATCCTGCACCTGATTACTAGGGTAACAAGAGAGCTTCCATTAAGTGAGGCGGTGTATGATTTTCCGCATGAACTGGATTGACGTCTGATTTCACATACATTAGGTTTGCGTCAGCCAAGCGACTGAAGCGAACATCAACATACATGTTCGGCTTCAACAACGGAGCTGAACATGAACGCGGATATCCTCACAGTCGAAAAAGCCATTCAGCAGCATCGTAATGCGGTGCTGCTCGACGAGGCATCCTATGGCGATGACTTCAACCCTATCAACGAAGCGTTGGCCGAGCGCACAGGCGCCGCTGAAGAAGCCGCCTTCCAAGCCATGGCTCTCGCCCCCTGCTCATCCCATGAAGACATTCAGGCCAAGATCGACTATGTCCTCAACGGCTCGATCGGCGTCCGCCAAGAGATCGTGCAGTGCCTGGGCGACGAGAGCTACGGCGGATGGGATGTTTTCGAGGCGTTCCTCCGCTCGCTGCGGCTCTCTTCGGAGGCTGCGTGATGAACATGCTCACCTCACCCACCGTCACCATGTCGAGCCGCGAGATTGCGGAGCTGGTAGACCGTCGGCATGATCAAGTGCTTCGCACGGCTCGCGAACTCATCGAGCAGGGGGTCACACAATCTGTGGAGACCCTTTATACTCACCCCCAGAACGGCCAGACATATCCTGAGCACAGACTCAGCAAGCGTGACAGCCTGGTGCTGGTCGCTCGCCTATCGCCTGAGTTCACGGCGCGGGTCGTAGACCGATGGATGGAACTCGAGGCGGCCGCTACCTCACCCCGCCCGCTTACCACGACTGAGACGTTGATCCAGATGCTTACCCTGCAGGCCGAGGTTGAGCGCCGGCAGGAAGAACAGGCCCGGGCGATCACCGCCATTGGTGACCGTATAGACCGCGTAGAGACAGCGCAGACGGTTTTGAGCGCCCGCCCCGCCAACTCCGAAAGCATCGTGCACATCCGGAAGCGCATCTGGCAGCTGCATGGTCTGTCAGATGCGGTGGTCGACGCAGTCATGCGTCAGTCACCTTATGCGCCGAAGCCGGCCGGCATGGTCCGGAACGAGCACGCCCAGGCCGATGGCGCCACCTACGCCGTCTACTGGAAGAAGGATGTGACAGAGACGTTCGACCGCTTTGTCAGCGAGTGCAGGCACTCCGCCGGGATGCTCCACACTCACCCTTTCGTAGAAAGCCGGTTCAAACTGGTGAGGAAGTGATGCGTCAGTCCTTAGTCAGTGAAGCCGCGAATGCCGATGTGTTCCCGGAGTATTTCCCGTGAGGCTTCAGAAATCGCCATCCGGTGGAACGAACCGGACGAACTTGCCACGTTCCTCAATATGCTTTGAGGCAGCTTCACGGTCTTCGGCGGTGCCTTCCTTGGAGACGGACAACCTGTTGACGAGCTCGTCCAGTCGGTCAGCCAAATGCATGAGGGTTACTTTGCCTCCGAAGCGCTGGAGTATCTTCACCGTCTCTTCGATGTCTTCGACAACCTCATCGATAGTAATCGGCTCCGGGTACTGGTTTTCGAGCGTGTCGATGATCTCGGCATTCATCGATCGCTTCTGCCGATCAGCGGCCGCCTTTATCCGGTCGCGCAAACCCGTAGGCATCCGGATCAGGAATTTGTCGAGCTCTTCGCTTGGTGGTTTTGGTGTCTTTGCCATGCCTCAACTCCATACTATCGGCACGATATAAAATAAATGATATCGTCACGATATAGGCAATTGACAACGGTTGATATCGAGTTGATATTAACCTTACTGGAGCATGAAGATGAAAGACGATACTAAGCTACTTTGCCGCTTGCCCCCTGAGATCAAAGGGTTTCTGGAGCGACAGGCAACGAAATTCGGAAGCTCGATGAATAGCGAAGTAGTTCGCAGCATACGAGAACGAATGGACCGACTGGAAAAGGAAATGCCGGCTACGGCCGGAGAATAGCAGCAGGCCGGGACTCGGCGTCCAAACTTTGCCCCGGGCCTGCTTATCGCCAACAAGCAGAAAGGAACCACCTGATGAGCGATCATCCGGATAGCACAACCACGTTCAAAAGCATAGGCGAACTGACCGGGAACATCGTCAGAAATCTGACGAAGCCGGATGACGGCGAGGTCGCATCCGCCATGCGTGACCTTGAAACCCAGGTACACGATTTTGCGCACATGGCGGCCATCCTGGCCGATATGGCCGATCGCATGCTCGGCCGGGCGCATAAGCAGGATGCCGAAGATCTGCACTTCAAGTTCGGCCGTTCCGAGCGTGACAGGTTCATCTTCGCGATCAACAACGTTGAGGCGCGGGCTGACAAGTTCAAAGCCGACTACCTGGCTGCCTTCGACGGGAGGGCGCCCGAATGATCGCTTATTCCCTCACAGCAACCATTTGCCGGTACCGCGGCGAGCGCAATCTGCACGACGCCCTGTGCATGGAAGCCGATGAGCGCGGCGAGAACTTGGATCTGCCCGTCACCTACTGGAGCACCATTGAGAAGATCGAGCAGTGGGACCAGCCCGCGAAGAGCCTTCTTGAGGCTGTCGACGCCCTCTCGCTCGCTGTCGAAGACTACGAGCAAGGTGACACCGACCGGATCCCGGCGATGATGAGAGCCGCGCTCGGATGGATGCAGGCCGAAGCCAAGCGGAGGGAGTGCAAATGACCTCTACTCCTGCATTCGATCCATCTGATGTTTTTTACGAACTTGGCGATCTTGCCCATATGTTGGATGCCATCCGTCTCGTCATCGGCGAGATGAGCTTTGAAACTGCTGGTGGCGGACGGAATGACGATCTCGATCGAGTTTATTCGATGGTCAAGATTGCTCAGCGCGAGGCATTGCGCCTCCACGAGGTGACACAAGTATTTGATGGCCCGAGAGCGTGGGGTCCACTTCCCTATAAAGGAGGGCAAACCCAATGATCAGCCCCGCCATCTATAACTTTCGCCGCTCGGAACTGGAACGCTGGATCGACCAGGCCATCGAACTTCTCGACCATCTCGACGGCGATCCCGATCTCGAAGATGACGAACTGGAAGCCATCGACGAGCGCGAGCCGCCGCTTGCTAGAGTGGGGATGCGCCCATGACTGGCCTCATCAGAGATGCTGACAGTAGTCTTGTCGATGCCCTGGGCTACACCCACGCGGCAAGGCTTATCGTGCAGGCGCTCGAACAGCAGACGCGAGGCAGAGAGGTCGACGAGGCTCTGCATTCGCTGCAGCTGGTCATCGAGAATGCACTGGGCGCTATAGGCGATGCTCGTTCGCAGCTGGAGATCATGGACGATCTTGTGCCTGTGGATAACGGGGAAAGCGGGGATTGATGGCGAAGGAAGCTGTAATCCCGACCGGATGCTGGCCTGCTGTCCTTCGTGACGAGCTTGCTGCAGCTTATGTAGGCGAGAAGACCGTTGACGCCTTCATCGGCCGTGTAGGCACAGTATGGCCCAAGCCGTTCATTGAGACGGGCAGTGGCAAGGGGAAATTCAGAGTTTGGCGCAAGAGCGACCTGGACAAGGCGATCGATCCCAAAAGCGCCGGCGGCGAACCGGCGGGGTGGTGATGATCCCCGTCGAACTGCCACGCTACACCTCGTTCAAGACCTTGTCGGATGGCTCGACCGGCTATTACTGGACCTGCCCTACCCGCTATCGCAAGCGGAATTGCCCGTGCCTGTCAGCAGCTTTGGGCGTCAATCTTGATCAAAAAGAGCTTCAGGCTGCAGCAGCCCTTTGGAACGAGCGGCTGGACGGATGGCTGAAAGAGCAGTCGCCTTTCCACACCCCAGACACGTCCAAGCACGGTACCGTTGAGTGGATGGTCAACACGTACCTGAGGCACGATGCGTTCCTGCAACGCGTGTCCGAGTTCAGTCGCCCGGACTACCGCCGCGTCCTCGATCGCGTCTGCGATACCCAGATCACCCGCGATGACACTGGCATGAAGGCGCGGATCGGTGATGCCAAGGTGGCAAACATCACCGTCAAAACGGCAACCAAGATCTACTCGGCTTTTTCTGACGACGGGGCAAGCCGGACAGCCGAGAAAGTGGTTACGTACTGCAAGGCGATGTGGAAGCGCATGCAGCCTCATCACCCGGAGATGTTTCGACAGGATACGCCAAACCCATGGGAGGGCGTGACGATCAAACGCCGCACCAAAGCGGTGAAGGGCCATGTCGGCCGGGAAACGGTTTATGCCTTTGCGAGGACCGCGGTTGAAAAGGAACGTGGGGAGTTGGCAGCGGCAGCCGTTTTAGCCTTCGAGTGGCTCATGCGCCCGTCATCGATCGGCGCCGGCTATGCCGCATGGGGAGCTTACAGGGGCAAGAGCGCGCCGGACAAGATCATCATCGGGCACAGGAAGACTGCGGAGCGCGCCGAGCACCCTCTGGAGTATGTCACCGAGGATGGAGCGTTGACGCTCCTCTACGCAGAAGCTGAGGCGATCTTGGAACGGGTTCCCCGGAACGGTCTCTCAATTGTCTGCCAACGGAACGGCAATCTCTTCGGCGATGGCACGAGGCTGTCGCAGGAGATCCGGGAGTTTGGCGACAAGAATGGGTTCAAGGACTTCACGCTGGATAAAGCGCGTCACGGCGGAATGACTGAGCTGGAAGAAAATGGCCTCACGGAAGGACAAGGTCGTGCCCTGTCAAAGCACCGCACGAGCGGCGCATATAGAGGCTATGCCAAGGACACCGAGAAGCGCGTCCTGGAGGCGACGAAGCGCCGTTTTGGTATCGTGGATGACGCCAAGGTAGGAACAGGTTCCGAACAGGCGTTCAGAACGAAAAAAGGAACGCGTTCAGAATGAAGCCTATTGCGCGCCACGTGGAATCGTTCTAATGCGCTGCCACCGCTCGCTTTTACAGCACTGGTTGGCCTCGTGGCGGAGTGGTTACGCAGAGGACTGCAAATCCTTGCACCCCGGTTCGATTCCGGGCGAGGCCTCCACTTTTCCCCGTGATCCATGAGACGAAGCAGCGACGGCGACATAAGCGTCATGCCCTGATGTTGCGGCTCAGTTGCGCACTAACACCCCTAATTTCTAGGTACTGTGATTCGTAGCCCACAAATCGGTGCGGTATAAGTTGCAACATGTTGACTCGCATCATTCTCCTCGATCTCCTTCAGCTGGAGATTGAAGGGGGGAGCTGGCTGTGACATTGGAGTTGAAATATCGGGTGATCTACGAGGGCGGGGAAGCTGATCGCAACCGCCTCCCGGCTCACGAAGGCGCTACGTCGATCGAAGGGCTGACTTGGACTTACTCGCTTTTGGCGCACTACGCAGCCACAGGAAAAATCAAGGCGCGTGGCGCGCTATCTCCGGACGCAAAGGTATTTCTCACCCCCGCCCGACAAGGTAGCTACATTTATGATATCTACCTCTACGTAATGAACCCGGAGAACCTGTTTATCACTTCGGTTGCTGGTTCTTATGCCGTTAGTACTGCTGGGCAGCTTCTAAACAGCCTAATCGGCAGTAGTCTTACCCGGGTTTGTGGCTTGGCAATGAACGCCGTGGAACGCTGGGACAAAAGGTTGGACAAGCTTCCATCTGGCGATCGCGAGGCACTCGTCGACAAGATCGAGCCCTCTATGCGAAGGGCGCATAGCGTCATCGGCGAAGGCGTGAATACTGTTACTATCAAGAAGGGTTACACGCCCCTATTGAAAATGGATGTGCACACTAAAGCCTACGTTAACGCCGACCTCTTGACTGACGAACTATCACGTCAAGCGAGTGTAGGAGCTTATAACGCCAACTCCGGCAATGGCAGCGTGTATCTTCCCGACGTGGGAAAGATGGTTCCCTTTTATGCCGAGAAGGGGCTGTCAGCTAGCACATACGCTGCTCTGAGCTGGAGCCTCGACAGGTATGTCAACGGTGCGCCGAGCGAAATTGAGATCGCTTGCAGAGAAAACGTAGCGATCGACGGAAGGACGAAACGACTGCTTATCAAAGCGGCATTCAAACCCTCTCCTTCTCCTTGACTATCGCTTAGACCGGCCACGTGAACACGGCAGCTAGCGAGGTTTACACCTAAGCTTACCCCCCGAAACCTTTGGCTGATCTACATCAACGCCCGAGTCTGACACGAGTTAAGCCCTTCGCATTACAGGTGATCGGCGTGTCGCGCAGATTGTCTACTACTGACGCCCCCCCCACTAAATCCTGCTAGGCACAATTAACGCCCTGTTAGGGATCCTCGTGAGCGCTTTGGTAAGGCCTCGTTCTTAAAATCGAGGACGACGACGATGCTGTCGTTTTATTCCTATCAGAGGATCGCCATGACGGCGACAAGCAGCATGAAGCTCACTTTCTCCGACGCCATCATGGCGTTCGCAACCGCCGCGTCGCTACTCAGCATTTTCTACGTGGGGCACCTGTTCATGGCCCTGTTCTGAACGCCGGTTGCTCCAGCGGGGTTGGCCAGTAGATATCCGAGCGGAAATCCGACGGTATCCGCCGAAGACCGCCGATGGCCTGAGCCGCAAAACGGATCTGCAGGGCGAGATATTTGATCTCGCGCGGGACCGGCATGCCAATCGTCTGTTCCCGGCGCTCCCACCGGTCATATCCAATGGCATTGAGCCTACGTGCGGCCTCCTGCTCCACGTCGATCCGGCTTATGCCGGCATAACCTAGGTCGGCCACTGCCGTCGTGGCAAGTCCACCCTCTATCACCATGAAAACCATGCGGCCCTCGTCTGCAATCCCCATGGTCATCTTAGTGATTCGTGTCGTAATCGCCAGCGACGCGCGCGGGCCCTAGCGGATGCCGGGGCGGCGTGACAATTTCGCATCGTCGCGATCGTGGGGACTGTCTGGCAGAGCGGGCGTTTAAAGTGGTCTAACGACCGCGTGTCTTGCGGCGTCCCCACCAGAGGGTGGTGCGACGTCTCCAGCGGCGCAGCAGCGACACGTCGTTGGACAGAACGACGACGCCCAGCGGCAGCATCCAGAAGCCAAGGATTGGCAGGAAGCCGAGCACGCCACCGACGATCAGGCCAGAGCCGACACCGATCCGGCCGACGCGCGAGCGCGGCATCGGAACCTGCAATCCGGCAATCGCCAAGCGACCCGTCTTCGGGTCCAGGCCGAACTTGCGCCTTTGCTGTGTCTCTGCCACGCCGACAAACTCCCTTGCATCTTGCTTCACCGAAGCGTGTCGCGATCTTTCAGATTCGCTCTTCACGCTTTACGTTTCTGTGTGATCGCATGTTGTTGTCGCAAAACCGCTGCACAGTTTTGCGCGACATGCTTCAACAATCGGCGCAAACGCCGCCTGGGGCCTACGCCTCATCACGGCGAAATGGGATCTGCCGGGGGATAAAGCAAGGAAGTTCGATTTTTTTGCAAAAAGCGCTTGGCAAAACGGAAAAGCGTTTGTATTACCCGCCGCACACACCGCGGCCTTCGCGGTTGTTCCCTGGTAGCTCAGCGGTAGAGCATTCGACTGTTAATCGACAGGTCGCCGGTTCGAATCCGGCCCGGGGAGCCAAATCTAAACATCAGCGCTTATTTGCCATCTCATGGTGAGCGCGCGCTGATTATCGCTCTCCTTACGTCCCAGCTTTCATACTCCTTCACGCTGGCCACCAAGCGGCCTTACGCGATCAATCGGGTTCGCAGAGTTTTGGCGACATCTTGAGAGACTTACGAAGGCGATTAAAAATTTAAACTGCACGCCATGCTTGTCTGCTCAGAGTCGCGAGCAGTATTGTTAATCCGTTTTTATAAAACGGGGGCTGTGCCATGTCGACGCTCGCAAAAAACAGCAGTTTCACATTCAACGGTTCAACGTCTTTCTCCATTGGAGGAGACGTCTTCAATTGGTCACACCGTTTCATTCTCGCTGTCGACATCTACGCGTCAAGCTCATCGGCGTTGAAGACGGCTACGGTGTCACTCACCGGCAGTGACTGGGCTATGGGAGCCCTTCGATTTGTGGAAAATGTGAAGGCCGTCATTAGCGATTCCGCGACAGGAGACAGCCGCTATATCAACCACCTGTTTCTTGACTCACCGTCCGGTCACGAGGTCACTCTGGTCAAAACGGAGGTGGAGGCAATTTTTGGCGGATCCAGCGTTGAGAAATTTACGTCTTCGTCCGACTACATCGGAACCGTATCTCTTAAAGGCGGCAACGATATCGTCTCGATCAAAGCCGGCAGTGTCGATTACCTCAACCTCGGCGGCGGCAATAACCAGGCCACAATTTCTGGCGGGTATGTTGGCGCTACGGTTGCCTATGGGGGCAATGACAAGGTCACCTTTACCGCTGGTGACGCCGAAACGATCAATCTCGGCGGCGGAAATAACGTGCTCAAGACAACGGGTGGCTACGTCGGTGCCGTTATTTCTTACGGTGGTAACGATACGATCTCGATAGGGGCCGGCGGCGCCGAGGCCATTCTTGCCGGGAGTGGAGACAACACAGTTTCCACCTCCAGCGGTGAGATCACGTCCATCGTTACGCACAGCGGAAAAGATACCATCAATCTTGGCAGCGGCGGAGCTGCAAACATTTCCACCGGAAGCGGAGATGATAGTGTCAACCTTACGCCGCTGGAGAACGACCAGAGCCTTGTTGTCATCAACGGCAGCGCTGGCGTCGATACGATCAGCTTTGCAAAATTTACGTCCGACGTGGGCGTGGCACTGAGCAACCACGACTTGATTAAGAGCGGTGTTGGATCTTTCGGGATCCGGAGTTTTGAGAACATCACGGGAGGAAGTGGCAACGATACCCTTGCTGGTGACGACAAGGCAAACGTCATCAAGGGCGGCAGCGGAGCCGACAGCCTGAATGGGTCGACTGGACTGGACTTGCTGACCGGCGGTGCGGGCAGTGATCATTTTGTTTTCAACAGTGCGCTGATTTCGGCAAATGTCGACACCGTTACGGACTTCGACGTCAGCGCGGACACCATTAGCCTCGACCATTCCGTGTTTACCGCACTCGTTGCGGGCGACCTTTCAGTTTCCGAATTCAGCAAAAACCTGACCGGCCTCGCGTCCGACAGCAGCGATCGGGTCATCTACGAAACCGATACCGGTAAGCTGTATTATGATCAGGACGGTTCCGGCTCTGCGTTCAGTGGCGTGCATTTTGCCACGCTTTCGGCAAACCTATCGCTCAGCAACGGCGAGTTCTTTGTGGTCTGATAAGTTCGGTTGCTCGGCTCCGGCATACACCAGGATTTGAAACGCCAAATCCCTGCCTGGTTTAGAAATCAGCTGGCCCACGACTGTTACGATGCCGGACAGAAGTGCGATGGTGACGAAAAGACGTGCGAGCATAGGGTTTCTCCCGGTTTGTGGTGGCCAGCAGTAGCGGTAACCGGATGAATTAGCGCTGAGGGCGCCATTCACAGAGCAGTCATTTGGAGGAACCGGAGAGCCGGTCGAACGTTAAGGGGTGCAATGCAGCATCTCAATGGCTCCCACAGGAGGACCTCATGGCTCGCGATATTTACTCTGATCTCGACCGTCTCACCGACCAGCTCTCCGAGCTCCGCCACTCGCTCATGAAGCAGGCTAATTCCACCGCCAGCGACGTCTCCACGGCGCTTGCTCCACACGCACGTCATATTGCACGTCAGTTCCGCGATGAAGGCCAGCAGCTTTCCACCGCCATGCGCCGCAATCCGGCAGCCGCAACCGGTGCCGTCTTCGGCGCACTGGCGCTCGGCGCCATCCTGACGCTGCTGCTGTCCGGCAGCCGCAGCCGCGACTAGGCGACTGATCCATCTTTCGTCCACGTGATGATAGATAGCGGGGTCGGCGGCGTGGATAAACCCATGCCGCCGCCCCGCTTTTTTTTGTGGTTTCAACGGGAGATGCCAGCCATGAAGACATGGATCATCGTTTCGGCCGTGGCGATTTCGCTGCCGGCCAGCGGCGCGCTTGCTCAGTCGGTGATCGACATGCCGACGCACAAGGGCGCGGCGACTGAACGGCGTGCGGAGGCCTCGGATAAAGGCGCGTCGTCTTCGGAGCGCAGTGAGCGGAAGAGCCAGTGGCGGATGGACCGTGCCCGCGACGCCTCCCCTCCCGAAGCTGATGAAAGACCTGCTCCGCGCCAGGGCGCTCGATTTCATATCTCGACCGGGCGCAGCACAGTCGACCTCAGCTGTCCGGACAACGAGCCCATGCGCATCTGCGCCGATGTTCTGATGGACGTGATCGACCGAGTTCAGTCGCGTGGCGAACGGGCCTCACCGCGTGAAGAAGGATATTCCGAAAGTCAGCGCAACAGCGAGCCGCAAGGCGGTGCCTCGCCAGACGAGGAACCGAGGCTGAGAGGTCCGTCGGAATACCAGGACCTCCCGCCGCGACCACGCAATCCTGACTAACCACCAGAACCATTGGAGGGGTTGGCATTGGGCGGAAGCGTGCCCGGCTCGATCACTCGTCCACTTCCTGTAGAGGGTGCTGGCGTCACGATGTCGCCGTCGCCCGTCTTTGGCGCCTCTAGAACGCTCCCGCAATTATCCAGCTTCTGCGAAAGCTGCGCGCCGCCGGACGGCCCGTTTGCCTGGCCTTGAGATGGCGAAGCCGGCGCTTGGCAGTCCGGTCTCGCGGGCGCCGTTTCCTGCGCTCCAGCCTGATGAGCCGGGACCGCTGCTGCGGACAGGCTAAGTAGGGCAAGCAGCACAGCCGCTGGATGGCTATTGCGCCTTTTTCCATGCGTTGGTGCCATAGGCAGCTTTAGATTCTTGGACATGGGCTTGCTCCTTTTCTGCTGGTCGTCTGCGGTCAACAACCGTGCCACAGCATGGGTTCCTTAGATTGCACCCATGTCCCAGTCACATCATCGCGCGTCTACCAGTAGACCCAAGTGCCGCTTCAACGCAGTGCCAGCGCTGCGCCAGCGCAGTGCCAGCACAGCGCCAGCTCATTGAACTGCCTGCGGAAAACGTAAGCGATGAGGAACTAAACCCATAGCTTCACGTTGAAAGGCACTTCAATCACAGAAAGACTCGCCATGAAAAAGTTCCTCTTGCTTTCCGCCGTTGCAGCGCTTGCCGCTAGCGGTGCCGTCGCCCAGCAGGGCACTGTGAACGGTGCCGTCGGCGGTGCTGTCACTGGTGCCATCGTCGGCGGCCCAATCGGTGCAGCGGTTGGCGGGATTGTCGGCGCAGCAGCCGGCACTGCCATCGATCCGCCGCCGGAGCGCGTGGTGACCTATGTTCGCCAGCAGCCGGTTCAGCAGTCGGTGATTGTGGAAGAACGCGTCGTGGTCGGCCAGCCGATCCCGCAGCAGGTGGTGCTGACGCCGATCCCGGAATCGCCGTCCTATTCCTATGCGATCGTCAACGAGCAGCGGGTGATCGTTGATCCGCGCACGCACAATGTGGTGCAGGTCATCGAATAAATTTTTCCACGAATATGCATGAGAAAGCCGCCGCTTGCCGGCGGCTTTCCTGTGTTTGCGCAGTTGCAGTGCTTGAAATTTCCCGCGCTTGGGAGGAACTTCTTATTCCGGCCCGCGTTCGGTGAGGTTGGTATTCAGGGAGGAATACGGAAATGTCACAGCCACATTGGCAGAAACCGGTAAGGGTCGCCTTCGGCTCGCAGGGGACGGAGATCATCAACAGTCCATTCGAGGCACTGATCGTGCTGACCGACCGCTGGCCCGACATGCGCGGCCCGCATTTCGTCAAGGCCCGCAGCACGTGCCGTGCCGCACTGGACGGCCGCCGTACCCCGGAGGAGGCGCGGCAGCAGTTCGAGCAGGCTGTGAGCGAAGCCCAGTTGCATATCAACTGACCCTCTCAAGAGCCGCGAAAGCGGCTCTTTCCTTTCTTGCTGCCAGATGTCTGAGCGGACCTGCTGCACCAGGGGAATTTGCCTTGGGCGATCGGCCCTAGGACATCACGAGCCCCTGCCCCTCCCGCGCGCCGCAGGGTATTTTTCCGCGACTGACGATTTTGCAGGAACAGATTTTCTTGCGGTCCAAGCCTTGTCCGCTCAAAACACGCCGATTACATGTTCGAAGAACGAGAAGGCTTTTCCCCCATGACCTCCCACTCCGTGCTCGACCTGATCGGCAACACGCCCCTCATCCGGCTGAAGGCCGCGTCCGAGGCGACTGGATGTGAAATTCTCGGCAAGGCGGAGTTTCTCAACCCGGGGCAGTCGGTGAAGGATCGTGCGGGCCTGTTCATCATCCGCGATGCGGAACGGCGGGGGCTTTTGCGGCCGGGCGGCGTGATCGTCGAAGGCACGGCGGGCAATACGGGGATCGGCTTGACGCTGGTTGCTAAGGCGCTCGGCTACCGTACCGTGATCGTCATCCCGGAGACGCAGAGCCAGGAAAAGAAGGATGCCCTGCGGCTGCTGGGCGCAGAGCTCGTGGAGGTTCCCGCCGTTCCCTACAAGAACCCGAACAACTACGTGAAGGTTTCGGGCCGGCTTGCCGAGGAACTGGCCAAGAGCGAGCCAGCGGGCGCCATCTGGGCCAACCAGTTCGACAATACCGCCAATCGTGAGGCCCATATCCAGCAGACGGCGCCGGAAATCTGGGAGCAGACAGATGGGAAGGTCGACGGCTTCATCTGCGCCGTCGGTTCGGGCGGAACCCTTGCCGGAACGGCAGCAGGCCTTCGCGCCAAAAACCCGAATATCAAGATTGGGCTAGCGGACCCGGAAGGTGCCGCTCTCTATGAGTATTACACCCACGGCGAGTTCAAGTCCGAGGGCAGTTCCATCACCGAAGGCATCGGCCAGGGCCGCATCACCGCCAACCTGGAAGGCTTCAAGCCTGATTTCGCCTACCGAATCTCGGATGCGGAAGCTCTGCCGCATGTCTTCCAACTGGTCGAGCATGAAGGCCTTTGCCTCGGAGGCTCGTCCGGCATCAACATTGCCGGCGCCATCCGGCTTGCCAATGACCTTGGTCCGGGCCACACGATCGTGACCATTCTTTGCGACTACGGCAACCGCTACCAGTCCAAGCTTTTCAACCCGGACTTCCTGACGTCGAAAGGCCTACCCCTGCCGGGCTGGCTGATCCACAAGCGCCACATCGAAGTCCCCTTCCAGGCGGCGTAGGTCGCAGATTAGCAGAGCACGCCATGGCCGTTGACGCCCTCTACCGCGACGACTTCTACCTTTCGACGGCCGAGGCGGTGGTGACCGTCGTTCACGGAGATGGCGGCATCGAGCTCGACCGGACGTGTTTCTATGCCACGTCTGGTGGTCAGCCGGGCGATACCGGTTTTCTGGAGCGGGCCGACGGGACAAAGATCGCGCTTGGCCAGACGAAGCACGGCGCGACCAAGGACATCATCATCCACGTGCCGCTGGAGGGTCAGCCGCAGCCTCTCGTGGGCGAGGCGCTGACCCTGCATATCGACTGGGCACGGCGCTACAAACTGATGCGCATGCATACCGCCTGCCACCTTTTGTCCGTCGTATGCTCCTATCCGATCACGGGTGCTGCCGTTGGTGAGGACGAGTCCCGCGTCGACTTCGACATGGGCGAGGCCATCGACAAGGACGAGGTGACGGGGAAGCTGATGGCGCTGGTCGCCGAAAACCACCCGGTCACCCTGCAGTGGATCACCGACGCGGAGCTTGCCGCCAACCCCGGCATCGTGAAGTCCAAGAATGTGCGCCCGCCGGTCGGTCTTGGCCGGGTTAGCCTCGTCTGCATCGGCGAAAACTCCAGCGTTGACAGCCAACCCTGTGGCGGCACACATGTTTCCGAAACCCAGGAGGTCGGGGCGATTCACATCGCCAGGATCGAAAAGAAGGGCAAGGAAAACCGCCGTTTCCGCATCCGGTTCGGCGAGCCCGCGACAGAAGCCTGATAGCGGCTCAAGGAGAACATCATGCGTGAGACAAGCCGTTTCGTCGTGTCGTCCGAATGGCTCCAGGCGGAGCTTGGCAGCCCTGACCTGAAG
Organism: Hyphomicrobiales bacterium; assembly: GCA_900472675.1. GTDB lineage: Bacteria > Pseudomonadota > Alphaproteobacteria > Rhizobiales > Rhizobiaceae > Neorhizobium. The sequence continues at coordinate 74,154 of UCJA01000025.1, read as the reverse complement.
ATCGTCGACGCGTCCTTCTACCTGCCGGCGCAGGGTCGCGATGCGGACGCGGAATATCTGGGCGGCCATATACCGGGCGCCGTCCGCTTCGACCACGACAAGATCGCCGATCATTCCACCAATCTGCCGCATATGGTGCCCTCACCCGATGTGTTCGCCGAAGCCGTCGGCAAGTTGGGGATTTCGGAAAACGACAGGATCGTCGTCTATGACGGTCCCGGCATCTTCTCGGCTCCGCGCGGCTGGTGGCTGTTTCGGATCATGGGTGCTGCCCAGGTCTTCGTGCTCGATGGCGGCATCGACGGCTGGAAGGCCGAAGACCGGCCTGTGGAAATCGGCGCGGCCTCGCCTACTCCTTCGACATTCCTGGCCGACCTGCGGGTCGACAAGGTGATCGATTTCCACACCATGATGTCCATCGTCAGTGATGGCAGCAGCCAGATCGCCGATGCTCGCAGCGCCGGCCGTTTCATGGGAACCGAGCCGGAGCCGCGGGCCGGCATGCGTTCCGGCCATATGCCGGGCGCCCGCAGCCTGCCGTCCGGCACCTTCTCTGTCGGGGGGAAGCTGCGTCCGCTCGACGAACTGCGCCAAGCCATCGAAGATGCGGGTATCGATTTCGGACGCCCGATCGTCACCAGCTGCGGCTCGGGGATTACCGCTGCGATCATCACGCTTGCGCTGGAATCGCTTGGCCATGAAGACAATGCGCTTTACGACGGGTCGTGGAGCGAATGGGGCAGCCGGGCCGATACGCCTGTGGTCGACGGTCCTGCCACCAGCGATGCAGCCTGACCCATGGCCAAGCAACCCACTATCCTCAATGCCCGTGTCACCCAGCTTGAAATGACGGCGCCGCCGAAGGCAAGCCTGCCTGTGCCGGTGAACCTGCAGACCGCGATCATCCGTGCGCCGGATATTCCGCTGCATTATTATCGTTATCTATACCGGCAGGTGGGCAAGCGGTGGAGCTGGTTCGAACGGCTGCGGCTGAGCGACGAAGACCTGGCGAAGATCATCCACAATCCGAAGGTTTCGGTGACGGTGCTTCTCGTCAACGGCGCGCCGGCCGGCTTTTTCGAGCTGGCGAAGGCCGATGACGAGACGATCGAGCTTTCCTATTTCGGCCTGTTCGAGCACGCGCTGGGGCTTGGCATCGGCAAGTGGTTTCTGCTCCAGGCGCTCTACTCGGCCTGGCAGGATACGCCGCAGCGGGTGACGGTGACCACCAACACGCTCGACCATCCGCGAGCGCTTCAGCTTTACCAGATGATGGGGTTCTCGCCCGTTTCTACCCGGGAGGCGATGGTCGAAACCATGACCGACGGCGAGATCTTCAAGGCGCTCGACCGCTAGACCGCGCCTGCCAAGGCCCGGTTCATGCCGCTACGGCAGGAATCGGGTGGCTGGATGGTCTGCGACAGGGCACAGCTTCTCCGCAACCAGAGGAGCCTGCCCATGTCCACCCTCCGCTTTATCGCCATGCCGACCGAAGACGCCGCCCGTCTCTGGAACGGCGGTCTCGATGCCTACGACCGTGCGCCGGAAACGATGATCTCCAGCGGCGAAGGCCACCCTTGCCGGCACTGCCTCCGCAACATCGATGCGGGAGAGCCACTGCTGGTTTTCGCCTATCGGCCGTTCCCCGATTTGCAGCCCTATGCGGAGACTGGGCCGGTCTTTCTTCACCAGACCCCCTGCCCGCGCTACCAGGCGGAGGAGATCCTGCCGCCCATCCTTGTCAGCCCGGATTATATCCTGCGCGGCTACAGCGAGGGCAACCGGATTGTCTACGGCAGCGGTGCCGTGACGCCGACGGACAGGATTTCTGAGCGGGCAAACGAGCTTCTTCGCTCGCCTGACATCGCCTATGTGCATGTGCGATCGGCCCGTAACAACTGCTACCAGTGCCGGATCGACCAAGGGCAGATCACTCCCGTCATTACCGAACGTTGAGAGGCCAGAGGCGCGAAGGGATCGGCCCCAACGCGCCTCTGAAGCCAGTGAGATACCTGTCAGTTCGGGGCGTTGCCAGGCGTTCCCTCTTTGCGGTCGAGGCGCTCGGCGAAATCCAGAAGCTGGCGGACGATATCGCCTGCCCCTCTTTCGTCGCGCTCCAGCGTCCGGCCGATCACTTCGCGCAGATTGAGCATGGCGGCATCGACGCTGCGCGGCAGGCCGGGGCCATGGTCGTCGCCGCGATGGTGGGATTTTTCCTGCTTCTCGCGGATACGCTCGGCAATGTGCGACAGGCGTTCCAGGATGGTCGTCGCAAAGCTGCGATTCTCCTCCAGATAGGTGCGGCCCTCATCGGTGATGGTGTAGCGCTTTTTGTTGCCATCGGCTTCCGAGGCGACGTAGCCGGCTTCCTCGAGATAGGTCAGCGTCGGATAGATGACGCCGGGGCTCGGGGCATAGAAGCCGTAGGTCAGGTCCTCGATGTGCTTGATGATCTCGTAGCCATGCCGAGGCTCCTTCTCGATCAGCGCCAGCACCACGAGGCGCAGGTCGCCCTGCATCAGGAAGCGACCGATCCGCCCTTCGCCATCGTCGCCGAAACCACGACCGCCGGGACCACCCGGGCCGCCGGGGCCACCACGCCCACGCCCAAAGGGGCCACCGCGCATGGCGAGGATCTCTTCGATCACCCTGCCCTCACGGCCTTCACCGTTTCCACGATGGCATCCGTGGCGGCCTTCAAATTTACGTCCGAACATGTTCGTCTCCTTTAGACTGTCTTTCGATATATCTAAAGATGATGGCGCTGTTGGTTTTTGTCCAGAGGACAGATATATCTAAATCATATCTATCTGATCTGAATGACAAAAAAAGCGCTGCCCGCAGAGGCAGCGCTTGATGAAAGCCGGATAGCTCAGACGGAACGCCTTTACGCGACGTTCAGCAGGCTTTCCGGCGCAACGGCTTCGTATCCCAGCGCTTCTGCCACGGGCTTGCTGGTAATCCGGCCCTTGTGCACGTTGAGGCCGTTGCGAAGATGCCTGTCCTCAGCGATGGCGCGCAGACCGCGATCGGCAAGCGCCAGTCCATGCTGCAGCGTCGCGTTGTTCAGCGCATGCGCCGAGGTGACCGGGACTGCGCCCGGCATGTTGGCCACGCAGTAGTGGACGATGCCGTCTACTTCATAAGTCGGGTCGGAATGGGTCGTGGCATGCGAGGTTTCAAAGCAGCCACCCTGATCGATCGCCACATCGACCATGACAGCGCCCTTCTGCATGCCCGACAGCATTTCCCGGCTGACGAGCTTTGGCGCGGCGGCGCCCGGGATGAGGACGGCGCCAATCACCAGATCGGCGGCGAAGACTTCTTCCTCCAGCGCATCGATCGTCGAATAACGGGTATGGACGCGACCGGCAAACAGGTCGTCGAGCTGGCGCAGGCGCGGCAGCGAACGGTCAAGGATGGAGACGTCAGCGCCAAGGCCGACCGCCATGCGTGCTGCGTGCAGCCCGACGACGCCACCGCCAATCACCACGACCTTGGCCGGCAGGACGCCGGGCACGCCGCCGAGAAGAATGCCGCGGCCGCCGGTTGCCTTCTGGAGGGCTGTCGCACCGGCCTGGATGGCAAGGCGTCCGGCCACTTCCGACATGGGTGCCAGCAACGGCAGACCGCCGCGGTCGTCAGTCACCGTCTCATAGGCCACGGCCGTCACGCCGGAGCCAAGCAGGCCCTTGGTCTGCTCCGGATCGGGTGCCAGATGCAGGTAAGTGTAGAGGATCTGGCCATCGCGCAGCTGCGCCCACTCCTGCGGCTGCGGTTCCTTGACCTTTACCACCATGTCGGACTGTTCGAAGACTTCCCGAGCGGTGCCGACGATCTTGGCACCCGCCGCAATATAGGCGCCGTCATCCGCACCAATGCCGGCGCCGGCCTGGGTTTCCACCAGAACCTGGTGACCGTGCGCCACGTATTCGCGCACCGCTCCTGGCGTCAGCCCAACCCGGTACTCGTGATTCTTGATTTCCTTCGGACATCCGACACGCATGCAGCGTTCCTCTCCTCTTGTGGCTTTCCAGCCAGCGATTGTTCCCTTCGAAAGCAAAGCAGAAAACCGTGCGCATGTCCTTGCGAAGAAGAATTGCGAAGCACCCGGTTTTCGCAGATAATTGCGTGATACCGAGCAGAACCGAAGGGTCTTCGAATGAGCCGCCTCGATGCCATTGATCTTGCCATCATGAGGACCCTGCAGGATGACGGTCGCATCTCCAACGCGGACCTTGCGGCGCGGGTGGGCCTGTCGCCATCTGCCTGTTCGCGGCGGCTCGACATTCTGGAAAAGACCGGCACGATCAGCGGCTACCACGCCCGCCTCTCCAACAAGGCGCTCGACTACAAGATGATGGCTATCGTCCACATCTCTCTGTCGGGGCAGTTCGCAAAGACGCTGACGGAGTTCGAGGCTGCGGTGAAGCTGTGCCCCAATGTGCTCGTCTGCTATCTCATGTCGGGCGAGTATGATTACATCCTGCGGGTGGCGGCCAAGGATCTGGAAGACTACGAGCGCATTCACCGCGACTGGCTGTCGGCCTTCCCGCATGTGGTGAAGATCAACTCGAGCTTTGCGCTTCGGGAAATCATCGATCGGCCGAACGTCGGGCTTTGATGCCCATCCTTTGCCTTTTACGAAATCCGCTAAATCTCTCTCAATCCAAGGCTGGTAATTCTGCTCGCTAAGAGTGAGGACAGCCCATGGTCAGCAAGACGCTCGGGATGAAAACGCGGACTGCGGCTCGCAAGACGACCCGCATTCTCAGCACGGTGCGCTATGTCAACCTTTCGGCCAAGGGCCGCGTGGTGAACCTGTCGGCGACCGGCATGGCTCTGGATCTCAACGGACCCTTCCCCGCCGCTGCCGGCAGTTCGGTGCAGATCGAATGCGAGCAGTTCGGCATTCTCGAAGGCACGATCAAATGGTGCCATAGCGGTCGCCTCGGTATCGAATTTAAGCCGAACTCCAATGCCGCCGCCCAGGTCTCCTCCTATTTCCGGTTCTTTCACCAGGAAAGCCGCCCGGTTCTCCGCCGCTAAAGGTCACCCCTCAAGCCTTGCTCCAAGCCATTGTCGGGTTTCGGCGATTTAAGGGTGCAGGCCCCGGAATTTGCTTCTAGACTTGTCTCACCATCGACATCAGGGGAGACGTCCATGACCTTGCCGAACACCTTCCACGCCATGACCCGCCGTTCGCTCCTGGGGGGCGTTGCCGCGTCTTCGGCATTGGTGATGCTGCATCCCTTTGCCGCCCGGGCAGCCGCCAACCAGGCGCATCTTCGGATCATGGAAACCACGGACATCCATGTCCATGTCTTCCCCTACGATTACTATGCCGACAAGCCGAACGACACGCTGGGTCTCTCACGCACAGCCTCGATCATCGACCAGATCCGCGCCGAGGCCGGCAATGCGATGCTGATCGACAACGGGGACTTCCTGCAGGGCAATCCCCTCGGCGACTATATCGCCTATGAGCGCGGCATGAAGGATGGCGACCTGCACCCCGTCATCCAGGCGATGAACGTGCTTGGCTATGACGTCGGAACGCTCGGCAATCACGAATTCAACTACGGCCTGGACTTCATGTCTAAGGTGCTGGCTGGGTCCAACTTCCCACACGTCTGCGCGAATCTTACCAAGGGGATGCTCGCGTCCGATCCCAAAAAGGATGAACTGTTCTTCAAGCCCTATGTCATCCTCGAAAAGCAGATCCGCGACGGTTCCGGCGCCACCAGCCCGGTGAAAGTCGGGTTCATCGGTTTCGTGCCGCCACAGATCATGACGTGGGATTCGAAGAACCTCGAGGGCAAGGCCCAGACGCGCGACATCGTCGATGCTGCCAAGGCCTGGGTGCCCGCCATGAAGGAAGACGGGGCCGACATCGTAATCGCGCTGTCGCACTCCGGCATCGACGGCAGCGGGCTCAGCGACCGGATGGAGAATGCGTCGCTCTATCTCGCCGCCGTCGAAGGTATCGATGCCATCTTCACCGGTCACCAGCATCTGGTGTTTCCCGGCCCGAAGGATTTCGAGGGGATTGCCGGGGCGGACGCCAAGACGGGCAAACTGATGGGCAAACCCGCGGTCATGGCCGGGTTCTGGGGCTCGCACATGGGCCTGATCGACCTGCTTCTCGAAAAGGACGGCGCAAGCTGGAAGATCGTCGCATCGACCTCCGAGGCGCGACCGATCTATCACCGTGACGAGAACAAGAAGGTGGTTGCGGACGTCAAGGACAAGCCGGAGGTGATTGCCGCTGTGAAAGCCGAGCACGAGGCGACGCTTGCCTATGTTCGCCGGCCTGTCGGCAAGACCTCGGCGCCGCTCTATTCCTATTTCGCGCTGGTGGCAGATGATCCCTCGGTGCAGATCGTCTCCAATGCGCAGACCTGGTACATCAAGGACATGCTGAAGGAAGGGCCGTACAAGGACTATCCCGTGCTCTCAGCAGCCGCCCCCTTCAAGGCCGGCGGGCGCGGCGGCGCCGACTATTTCACCGACGTCGCTGTGGGCGACATAGCCATCAAGAACGTCTCCGACCTCTACCTCTACCCCAATACGGTGCAGGCGGTGCTGATCACCGGCGCACAGGTGAAGAACTGGCTGGAAATGTCGGCCGGCATGTTCAACCAGATCGCGCCCGGGGCCAAAGATGCAGCGCTCCTCAACGCGGCCTTCCCCTCCTATAACTACGACGTCATCGATGGTGTGACCTACCAGATCGATCTGTCGCAGCCGGTGCGTTTCGACAAGGACGGCAAGTTGATCAACGCCGATGCGAACCGGATCGTCGACCTGCAGTTCGAGGGCAAGCCGATCGATCCTGCGCAGAAGTTCGTGGTGGTGACCAATAACTACCGGGCCGGCGGCGGCGGCAAGTTCCCGGAGATCGCGGCCGACAAGGTGATCTTCGTCGGCCCCGATACCAACCGGGATGCGGTCGTCCGCTACATCATCAGCCAGGGCACCATCAACCCGTCGGCAGACGGCAACTGGTCGTTCAAGCCGCTGCCGGGAACCAGCGCCCTGTTCGAGACGGGACCGAAAGCCCGCCAGTTTGCGCAATCGGTGAAGGGTGCGAAAATCGAGGACGCCGGCGACGGCGAAAACGGTTTTGCGAAATTCAGGCTAGTGCTCTAGGACCGAGATTGTCGTTCACAAAGCCGATCTGGCAATCGTCAAATAACAACCGGTGAAATCCAAAGCATCGAAGCTGTTTGAAACCGCATAGATCGTCAATCTCGGCTGCGTTTTTTGTCTCTCCATCTCCAGGTGAGATCAACGCAGACCAATTGAGACCGTTTTGCTGTGGAAATTGCTTTCAGCTCGTCTTTCAACTGCATATCGGCGCATCTCGACTCAGTATATGGCATTGAGGGTTCAATTCCTTCCGCTCTCTTTGCAATACAAGCGCAACGGACGCCCCATGAGTCTCAGCCGAAATCTCGCTCTCGTCACCGCTCTTCTGGTGGGGTCCGTCCTCCTGCTTTGTGGATGGCTGGTTCTGTCGGACGAGCAGCGCCTGCTTGATGAAGCCAAGCTTCGCGAGATCGGCAAAACCGGGGTCGTCCTGTCTTCTGCGCTGCAGCAGGCAGCGACATTCTCGGCCAGCCACGCGGAGGCAATCGCCGCCGATGAAAAGGTCAAGGCCCTGATGAAGGCTGGTGATCGCGCGGCGCTGCAGGCTTACATGAAGCCGGTGTTCGACCGTTTGTCGGCGATCGGCGACGTGGACGTGCTGCACTTTCACGACCTGACCATGAAATCCTTCCTGCGGGTCTGGGAGCCTGAGAATTTTGGCCAGGACCTTTCAACCTTCCGGCCCATGGTCGTTGCGGCCAACCACGACCGACGGCTACAGAAGGGCCTCGAGCTCGGCATACGCGGGCTGAGCCTGCGGGCCGTGGCGCCCATTCTCGATGGCGACGCGCTGGTGGGCACCGTGGAGGTCGGCGTCAGCATCAAGTCGCTCACGGAACTTTCGAAGTCGCTCAGCGGCGCCGACTTTGCCTTGTTTCTCGATCCGACCGCCAGCAAGACGACTGCTCCGGCTTCCGGCCCCAATGCCCTGGCAATCGATGCTACGACCGACAAAGGTCTCTTTACCGCGCTCGACGCGACGGGCCTGATCCATCTCACCCGTGCCGCCTATACGGACACGGCGGACATCAACGGGCGCGCACTTGGCATGCTGACGAGCCCTCTCATCGACTACAGCGGCAACGTCATCGGGGTGACCGTGGTGATGTCGGATATGACGCCGCTGGAGCGTCACCTCAATCAGAGCATCGTGACCGTTGGCGCGATCTCGCTGGGCGGGCTCCTGATCGTACTTGCTTTCGTGGTCGTCTCGGTGCGGGCCGCTGTCGTTCGGCCGCTTCTGGCGCTCGCCGAAGCGATAAGGACCGGCGACGCGTCGGACGTTCCGACGGGCGGAATTGCTGAGTATCGCGCCGTCCGGGAGGCGCTGGCCGACTGGTTGCGCCGCAAGGCCGCGGCCGCCAGGCTGGAGAAGCGGCCATGAGGCACGCTCAGATCGCAAGGCTGCTGGCGTTGGTCATCGGGCTGGGTTTTGCGTTCGCCGCCCCCGCTTACGCCGACAGGGCTTCGCACGCCCTGCCGGAAGAGATCAGCCGGCCGCTGCGGGCGCATGTCTCGTTCCGGATGCTCGACATGACCAAGATCCAGGAAACAAGCGGGGAAGTCTCGGCGATCATCGAGATCCGGCAGACATGGCAGGACCCGACCCTGCGGTTCGATGCCATCAAGGCCGGCCGTCAGCGGCTGGATTATGCGGGAGAGGACGCCAAGGCGAGGATCGGCGAGATCTGGACGCCAGCATTGATCACCGAAGGGCAGATCGGTGAAGCGCGCTCATCGACATCCAGCATCTCGGTCTATTCGGACGGGCGGGTTCAACTGATCGAGCAGATTGCCGGCGACTTCCGCTTCCGAACGGACCTTTCGGCCTTTCCGTTCGACACCCAGCGGGTCGCCTTCTCCTTCGTATCGCAATACCATCCGTCGGATGACGTGGTCTTCGTGGTCAACGACAGCGACCGGGCCGTCTCTAGCTATGCGGACCGCCTGACCATCTCCGACTGGACCGCGCAGTCGCTGACCTTTCGCAATGAAAGCTTTTACGGCTGGAATGCCCGGCCCTTCTCCCGACTGAGCGTGGAGATCGACATGTCGCGCAACTGGCCCCGCTACGTGCTGCGCATCTTCGTGCCGTTCGTGGCCGTGCTGTCTGTCTCCCTGTTCATCCTGTGGGGAGCCGTCAGCGACAGGCCCAGCATCACCTACTCAGCGCTTCTTGCGCTTGCCGCACTCGGTTTCACGTTCGAGTCAAGCTTTCCAGGCAGCATGTCGGTAAATTCGCCGATCGCGCTGATGATCTCGATCGGATATTTCTACCTGATCATCACCCTACTGACAGACCTCTTCATGGAAAGCAGCCGCTTTCCGCTTCAGGCCCGCTTTCCGCACCTGCCGGAGGAGACGCGGCAGGTGATGCGACATCTGCTGCCTGGGCTGTTCGTGATCATCTGCGGGTGCGTGATCCTGCGATCACTGGCCTGACAGATCGTCGAACAGCCTATTCCGCCGCTTCATCGAGGGGTTTGGCGCCCTGCCTCGACTTGCCCAGCATCTGACCGGGACCAGGATAGTTGGAGAGTTGCTGCCGGGAACCAGCGCCCTGTTCGAGACGGGTCCGAAAGCCCGCCAGTTCGCGCAATCGGTGAAGGGTGCGAAAATCGAGGACGCCGGCGATGGCAAAAACGGTTTTGCGAAGTTCAGGCTGGTGCTCTAGCGGAAGCGAGCCGGCCGCCGTGACAGATCATTCGGCGGCTGTGCCGAACTCCATTTCGCGGTTGCCTTTCAGGATTTCCGAAAATTCCGGGTGCCGTGGGCATCCGGACAGCCGTTTGCCGAGACTGTCGATCAGCCACTGGCCAGCCGGACCGGGTGGGTTGGCGGCCTTGCGCAGGGCGTAGAGGGGATACTCGCCCTGCTCGTAGGCATCGAGATCGAGCGCCACGAGATCACCGTTGCGGATGTCCTCGCGGACCAGCGAGGCGGGCAGCCCGCCCCAGCCGAGGCCGCCCTTGATCAGCTGGTGCTTGGTGGGAATGTCGCTGATCCGCCAGGTCTTATAGGACAGCACGTTGAAATCGCGGCCCGCCGTCAGTCCAGACATGTCCGTCACCACCAGTTGGGTCTCCTCGCGAACGTCGGCAATCGTCAGCGGCCGACCAAGACGTGCCAGTGGATGATCCGGCGCTGCCATCGGCAGCATGAAGGAATGGCCGATCTTTTCCGCCACGATCAGATCGTCCTGACGCACCGGGGCGCCACCAATACCGATATCCGCCTTGCCGGTGAGCACCATGTTCATCACCATGCCGAGTTCGCCAAGATTGAGGTTGATGGCCACGGTCGGAAACTGCCTGCGGAATTCCTTGAGCTCGGGCACCAGGACCTCCGTCGGCACCATGACGCTGATGGCGATGGAGACCTCGGCCTCCAGGCCCTGCCGGATGCTCTTGGCCCGCGAGCGCATGACCTGGAGATCGGCCACGATGCGCCTTGCGTCCGTCAGCATCGCCCTGCCCGCGTCGGTCAGCTTCGGCTGCCGGGCGCCGCTGCGCTCGAACAGTGGTACATCCAGCTGCTTCTCCAGATTGGCGATCGTATAGCTGATCACCGACTGGGCGCGGTTGAGGGAGCGGGCTGCGGCCGAGAAACTGCCGCTGTCGGCGATGGCGAGAAACACCTGGAGCTGGTCGAGTGTCGGGTTGGCATCCATCGGACATATCCACTTCATCGATAGAGATCTTCCAGATTATCCCAGTTTTCTGGATGGGCGTCCACGGGTAGTTTCCGCGCTACGGACAGGCGACATGCCGCCTGTCATTCATCCACTGCGAAGGATCTAGCTCATGTCTTCCATTCTTCTTGTCACATCCAGCCCGCGCGGCGATGAGTCGCTGTCCAACAAGATCGCGACGGACTTCGTCAACAAGCTCGTCGCCCAGCACCCAGGCAGCAGTGTGACCCACCGGGACCTCGGTCTCAGCCCGATCTCGCATCTCGATACTGTGACCACATCGGCAATCCGCAAGCCGGCAGAGGCCCGCACCTCTGAAGAAGCCGCGGCCGCGGATTACTCCGACAAGCTGGTCGCCGAGCTTCTCGCGGCCGATACGGTGGTCCTGGCGACGGGCCTCATCAACTTCAACATCTATTCGACGCTGAAGTCCTGGATCGACAATGTGGCGCGTGCCGGCGTGACCTTCCGCTACACGCCGGAAGGTCCGGTCGGCCTTGCGACCGGCAAGAAGGTCTACATCGTGCTGTCGTCGGGCGGCATCTATTCGGAAGGCCCCGCCGCCGGCATGAACCATGCGACGCCTTACCTGAAGACCGTGCTTGGCTTCCTCGGCATGACCGACATCGAGGTGATCTACGTGGAAGGCACGGCCTTTGGACCGGAAGCTGCGGAAAAGGCGATCGCCGGGGCGCAGGAGCGCACCCAGCAGCTGGCACTGGCCGCCTAAAGTCACCTGCGTCAGATATGCCAACCCGATGAACGAGAACGGCCGCAACACAGGTTGCGGCCGTTCGGCGTTCAGGAAAAAATACTGCAGCTCACGCGGTGCGCGAGATCTCGCCGTCGGAAAATAGTGACGGTCCGTTCTGGTCGATAATCTGCTGCGCCTTGCGAACGGCGTATTCGGCTGCGTCGTCATGACTGGTGAAGACGTCTGCCCGCACAAAGCTGCGCGTCAGGACCTGTCCATTCACGTCCTTTTCGATCCGTCCCGCCAGGCGGAACTGATTGCCTTCGCGCAAGGGCTCGGCAAAGATCCGGCAGTCGCCGTAGACCTGCGGCTCGGCTGCCGGCGCAGGGGATGCCTCCGACTTATCGCCGCCGGAAAACATGGAAATGATGTTCGAGAGAAATGATGCCATGGCTGCTGCCTAGCATATTCCCTCGTCCGCCGGAAGCAGCGAGACCATCAAAACCGCAGCCGAATGCGTCACTTGTTTGCGGTATCGCCCGCCTCAGATGATGAGGTTGGCGAGGATCTCGTTGTCGGTGATATCCTGATAGCCGAGACCTGCCTCCTCGAAACGCTGCAGCAGCGCTGCAAAGCTTTCAGGACCGGTGGTTTCGATGCCAATCAAGATCGAGCCGAAGTTGCGGGCAGACTTCTTCAGGTATTCGAAGCGGGCGATATCATCGCTCGGGCCGAGCAGGTTGAGGAAATCGCGCAAGGCGCCGGGGCGCTGGGCCAGCCGCAGGATAAAGTATTTCTTCAGGCCCGAGTAGCGCATGGCCCGCTCCTTGACGTCGGGCAGGCGTTCGAAATCGAAATTGCCACCGGAGACGACGCAGACCACGGTCTTCCCGGCGAGCTGTTCCGGGCCGAGCATTTCCAATGCGGTGATCGACAGTGCGCCGGCCGGCTCCAGCACGACGCCCTCGAGGTTCAGCATCTCGCCGATGGTGACGCAGATGGCATTTTCCGGAACAAGCTGTACCTGTTGCGGCAGGAAGTGCTTGAGCGCCTGGAAGTTGAGGTCGCCGATGCGCGCGACCGCGGCCCCGTCGACGAAATTATCCACCTTCGGCAGCGTCAGAAGAGCACCCGCCTCCAGACTTTGGCGCAGGCTCGGCGCGCCGGATGGCTCGGCAAAGAGGAAGGCCGAGGTCGCCACCACGTCCTTCAGGTAGCCTGTCATGCCCGAGGCAAGGCCGCCGCCGCCGACCGGCAGGATGACCAGATCCGGCACCGTGCCGTCCGGGAGCTGGAGCATCACCTCGGCTGCGACTGTGGCCTGGCCCTCAATAATGTCGGCATGGTCGAAGGGCGGCACCAGCAGGCCGTCGATCTCCTCCACATAGCTTCGTGCTGCCGCATAGCATTGGTCGAAGATGTCGCCGACCAGGCGGATGGTGATGTAGGGGCCGCCGAACATGCGGGTCTTGTCGATCTTCTGCTGCGGTGTCGTCACCGGCATGAAGACCACGCCCTGTACCTCGAAGTGGCGGCAGACGAAGGCAAAGCCCTGCGCATGGTTGCCGGCAGAGGCGCAGACGAAGGTCTTGCCCGTGCCACCCGCCGCCGTCACCTTGCGGAAGAAATTGAAGGCACCGCGGATCTTGTAGGAGCGGACCGGAGAGAGGTCCTCGCGCTTCAGCCAGATATCAGCGCCATAGCGGCGGCTGAGGTGTTCGTTAAGCTGCAGCGGCGTCTCGGGAAAGATCTCCCGCATCGCGTCCATGGCCGTGTTCACGCCGTCTGTCGTCACATCCGTCTTCCACTGAAATGCCAGCCGCCTGCAGCGACTTCAAGAACTGGTGCGGACGACGGGGGTCGAACCCGTATGACCGAAGTCGAGGGATTTTAAGTCCCTTGCGTCTACCAGTTTCGCCACGTCCGCGTTGGGGGTCCTGTTTCGTGAACTTCATGAACTTCGTCAAGCTATCAAATGCCCGAAGGGCGCACCGTCGGCGCAATCGGCAAATTCTGCTCCTGCACATTCAGCAGCTGTTCAAGTTTCGGTGACTAGAGTTCGGGCGACTGATGGCAGGACCGTGTATCGACACAGTATCGCCGAGTGACACGGGGGAGGATGGAAATGACAGACATGAAATCGATTGCTGGCACGTTGAATTTCCGGAAGTGGAGCGTCAGCCTCTTGCTCGGCGGCTGCTGCCTGGCGCTTACCGGATGCGTCAGTGAAGGCGAATATTACGAGACGGCACCGACATACAATCGCGCGCCTCACTACCAACCTTATTACAGTGCGCCGCGCTATGAGCGTCCCCGTTACGAACCGCCGCGTTATGAGCGGCCCCGCTATGAGCCTTCGCGCTACGACCGTTCGCGGTTCGATCGCGACGATCGGCAGCCGAGCCGCATCGACCGCGACGGGCGCCCTGGCCGAGACGACGTGCGGCCCCGTGGCGAAGGACGCGAAGACGGCCGGGACCAGCGCCCGCCTCGCCGGGTCTGGCTGCAAGACAACGGCTGAGCCCTGCTACCGCTGATACTGACCCGTCTCTTGCGGACGGGTCGCACGAAAAAGGGCGCGATGCCGGAGCATCGCGCCCTTTTGTTCGTCTGAAGAGTCTTAGGCTGCGATCTTCGCTGCGATCTTGGCCACGTGGTTGCCCTGGAAGCGGGCAGCGTCGAGCTCGACCTGCGAAGGCTGACGCGATCCGTCACCACCGGTGATGGTCGCTGCGCCGTAAGGCGAGCTGCCGAGGATTTCGTCGAGGCCCATCTGGCCCTGGAAGGCGTAGGGCAGGCCTACGACGACCATGCCGTGGTGCAGAAGCGTGGGTACAAAGCCAAGGATGGTGGATTCCTGGCCGCCGTGCTGGGTGGCGGTCGAGGTGAAGACCGAACCGACCTTGCCGACCAGCTTGCCCTGCGCCCAGAGGCCGCCGGTCTGGTCGATGAAGTTGCGCATCTGCGATGCCATGGTGCCGAAGCGGGTACCGCAGCCGAAGATGATGGCGTCGTAATCAGCCAGCTCGTCCGGGGTGGCGATCGGCGCTTCCTGGTTCATCTTGAAATGGGACGAGGCGGCAACTGCTTCCGGAACGAGTTCGGGAACGCGCTTGACGGTTACGTCCGCGCCGGCCGACTTCGCGCCCTCGGCAACGGCATATGCCATGGTCTCGATGTGGCCGTAAGCCGAGTAGTAAAGAACCAAAACCTTCGCCATGATCTTCTCCTGTTGTTGTGTTCGTGCCGGCGGCGATGCCGCCTGTGATCCGGGTACCAGCAATACCGGCTTCCGCGCAGTTTGGAACCTGCACCCGGGCAGACGCAGTGTTCAACCTTCGCCACGTTAAATGACTTGCAGCGACAAATCCATGACAGGGCTGCCGTTCTGCGTCCGTCCAAGAAAGCGCTTTTGTCCTTTATTCTTTGGGCATAGGAGTAACGCGTCCCAAGGAGATCCCCATGTCGGTCAATGCCTCATCATCCTCTCTCGTCACGGCCGCGATTCTGGCCATCGGCGACGAACTCCTGTCTGGCCGGACCAAGGACAAGAACATCGTCCATCTGGCTGAATTGCTGACGCTGTCCGGCATCGAGCTCAGGGAAGTGCGCATCGTTGCGGATGACGAAGATGCGATCGTGGACGCCCTTAATGCGCTGCGAAGCCGCTTCGACTACGTCTTCACGTCCGGCGGCATCGGCCCGACCCACGACGACATCACCGCCGATTCGGTCTCCAAGGCCTTCGGCGTGCCTTGCGTCCATGACGCCGATGCGATGACGCTGCTTGCCGAGATGTATGCCCGCCGGGAGATGGAATTCACCGAGGCCCGCCAGCGCATGGCCCGCATGCCTCAAGGGGCGCGGCATATCGCCAACCCTGTTTCGACGGCGCCGGGCTTCATCATCGGCAATGTCTACGTCATGGCTGGCGTTCCCCAGGTCTTCCAGGCCATGGTCGATAACGTTCTACCGACGCTGCGCACCGGGGCGAAGGTCCTGTCGCGGGCCATTCCCTGCCCCTACGGCGAGGGCGACATCGGCATGCCGCTTGGCGCCGTGCAGAAGGCACACCCGCAGACCAGCATCGGATCATACCCGAAGTACGACGGCCAGCGCTTCTCCACCGAGATCGTGGTGCGGGCGCGCGACCAGGAGGTGCTCGATGCGGCTGCCGAGGCCGTCCAGGCGATGATCGCGGGGATCGAGGCCTCCCGCATCCCGCAGAACCCGACGGCGGAGGCCTGAGCATCGCCCGTCGGGGTGGCAAAGAGACCCTGCCGGCTTGACGCGGATCAAGCGGGCGACAAGATGCATGTCCTATTGGTTCCGCACCCGTTTCAGCTACGAGGAAGACGCCCATGGCCTATAAGACAATCCTTGCCGTTCTGGACACCGCGCAGAACGCGCCCCAGATCAGTGCATTCGGGACGGCGCTTGCCACGCAGTTTTCGGCGCATCTGATCGGCTGCCATGCGGAAACCCTGTCGGCCGTGCCGCTGATCGCGCCGATGGAAATTCCGGATCCGGCTGCCATCCAGGTGCTGCAAGAGATCGCCCAGAAGGAAACCGCGCAGGTGCAGCAGATATTCAAGCTGCATGCGGAGGGCAAGGGCATTTCCACCGACTGGCGCAGCTTCATGTCATCGGCCGGCTACAGCTCCAATCCATTCATGGAGTCCGCCCGTACTGCCGACCTCGTGATTGCCAGCCAGAGCGATCCTTCGCATGCGGACCACCGGGCCGACCTTGAGTCTTTCCTTTTTGAGAGCGGTCGCCCGCTGCTGCTCATTCCCCATGCCATGACCGAGCTCAAGCCGGTCCGGAACGTCATGATCGCCTGGAACGGGTCCCGCGAGGCATCGCGTGCGACCTTCGACGCCCTGCCCTTCCTGCAGGGGGCGGAGCGCGTGGAAATCCTGGTGGTCGATCCGCCGGACCGCTCCACCCGCGCCTATCTGCCGGCTGGTGAAGACATTGCCGCGTCACTGTCGCGCCATGGCGTCAACGTTGTCGTCACCACGGACGAGGGCAGCGGCGGTTCGGCGTCGGCTGCCATCGAGGCCCGGCTTTCCGGCAAGGGCGTCGATCTGCTGGTGATGGGCGGCTATGGCCATTCGCGCTGGTGGGAAATGATTTTTGGCGGCGTGACCCGCAACATCCTGGATTCGATGAAGGGCCTGACGCTGCTCTCCCGATAAAGGGACCTATGCGCGGCCGCTCTAGGGGCGGCCGTCGCAGGCCACCTAGTGGCGCAGTATCCCCGCCTCTTTTGCGGCCTTGACGAAGGCAGCCTCGGCCTGGACATGGTCCGCCCTGCCCTCGAGCGAGCGAAGGCAGGTCTTGCGGGCCAGGTTGAACCACTTGCCGCTCTTGACCGGCCAGGAGGTCAGCAGGCATTCCATCGCCTCCCGGCTGTTGCTGACGCGCCGGAAATGATCCGAGCTTTCGATCATGAGTTCTATGCTGTGGTCCCAGATATCGACGGCCATGGTTCGAGCCCTTCCCTGATTTTCAGGAGAGGGAATTCATAAGCTTTCCGACAGTTCCTCAGAAAATTTGGATCGGGCCGAAGGTCCTAGAGCCCTTCAGGCTCGAGAGTGCGCTCCCCCGCTTGCCAGGGAGCGCGCGTTGCCGCTATTAGCAAGGGCCAACACGTTCCTCGATTATGGCAGCCCACCATGTCTCTTCCTGAAAAAGCCTTTCCTGTTTCCTGGGACCAGTTCCACCGGGACGCCCGTGCACTTGCCTGGCGGCTTGCCGGCCTCGACCGCGGCTTTCACGCCATCGTCTGCATCACTCGCGGTGGGCTTGTGCCGGCCGCGATCATCTCGCGCGAGCTTAACATCCGGCTGATCGAGACGGTCTGCATCGCCTCCTACCACGACTACGTGAACCAGGGGGAGATGAACCTGCTCAAGGCGATTTCGCCGGAGCTTACAAAGGACCAGGGTGAAGGCGTGCTGGTCGTCGACGACCTGACCGACACGGGCAAGACCGCCTCGGAAGTGCGGGCCATGCTGCCGAAGGCGCATTTCGCCTGCGTCTACGCCAAGCCATCCGGCGTGCCGATGATCGACACCTTCGTGACCGAGGTGAGCCAGGACACCTGGATCTATTTCCCCTGGGACATGGGCTTCACCTACCAGGAACCGATCGCCAAGGGCCACAAGGGCTGACGCCTCACTAGCTCGGCGGCGGTTGCGAAACGCTCGCCGCCGCTCGTTGCCCCCCTGCTACGACTTTTCCACAGCTTGCCGCGGCCCGACGGCGATGTGTGCCAGGATGCGACGCACAAAGCGCGAGATCGCCTGAGGAGCAGTGCTTCCGGGCAACAGAGGCCTTACAAATGGCTCGCGGCAGGCCTGCGCCCCGCGTCAGAGCCACAGCGCAAGACTTTGAGAATCCTTGGTAATTTTCATCCCCGTTATCCACAGGCTAAAACTACAATATCTTGTGGTTATAAAACCGTAGCATTCTACGCCTTGACGAATCTCAGCTGGCGGACGACATTGCGGACAGGTTGCGGCGGCGACTGGACCAGAGGTAACGAGGCTGGTCTTTTTTCGAGTTTTTACGGAAACGTGTGCGGGTTGAGCCGGTCCTGACGGACGGTTCGACATCGGTTTCCTGTGCCCTCAGGGGCTGCCTAAACTGTGATTGGCTCTGTTGGAAAGAAACTGTTAATACTATATTTAGTGTTTGCAGCCACCATCCATCACAAGATACAGATAGACATCCACGATGATTCCTGCGGATGATGGAATTTTGACCAGCCGCCCATGATGGCGAGCGGCTGGACCGACATGTGCGCCCGAGAGTGGCGCCGAACTAACGAGGACACGGCAAAATGCGCATCGAACGACGCTTCACCAAGCCCGAGACTGGTGCCTATGGGGAGATCGAATTCCGCAAGGCGGTCAGCGAGATCCGCAACCCGGACGGCTCCATCGTCTTCCGGCTGGCCGATATCGACGTGCCGAAGCAGTTCTCCCAGGTGGCCACCGACGTCCTGGCCCAGAAGTATTTCCGCAAGGCCGGCGTGCCGAAGGTGCTGCGCAAGGTCGAGGAGAACGATGTTCCGTCGTTCCTGTGGCGTTCGGTCGCCGACGAGAAGGCCCTGAGGGACCTGCCGCGGGAAGAGCAGTACGGTTCCGAAGTCGATGCGCGCCAGGTCTTTTCGCGTCTGGCCGGCACCTGGACCTATTGGGGCTGGAAGGGTGGCTATTTCTCATCCGAGGAAGATGCAGCCGCGTTCATGGACGAGCTTGCCTATATGCTCGCCACCCAGCGCGTTGCGCCGAACTCGCCGCAGTGGTTCAACACAGGCCTGTTCTGGGCCTATGGCATTGACGGCCCCGGCCAGGGCCACTTCTACGTGGACCCCTTCACCGGCAAGATCACCAAGTCCAAGTCGTCCTACGAACATCCGCAGCCGCATGCCTGCTTCATCCAGTCGGTGGAAGACGACCTCGTCAACGAGGGCGGCATCATGGACCTGTGGGTGCGTGAAGCGCGCCTGTTCAAATACGGCTCCGGCACCGGCTCCAACTTCTCGATGCTGAGAGGCGAAGGCGAAAAGCTTTCCGGCGGCGGACGTTCGTCCGGCCTGATGAGCTTCCTCAAGATCGGTGACCGGGCAGCCGGCGCGATCAAGTCCGGCGGCACGACCCGTCGTGCGGCCAAGATGGTCGTGGTCGATATCGACCATCCGGATATCGAGGAATACATCAACTGGAAGGTCAAGGAGGAGCAGAAGGTTGCGGCTCTGGTGACCGGTTCCAAGATCGTCGCCAAGCACCTGAAGGCGATCATGAAGGCCTGCGTCAACTGCGAGGGCGATGCCGACGATTGCTTCGACCCTAACAAGAACCCGGCCCTGAAGCGCGAGATCCGTGCTGCCAAGAAGGACAGTGTTCCAGAAAACTACGTCGGTCGCGTGATCCAGTTCGCCCGCCAGGGCTACAAGGACCTGGAGTTCAAGACCTATGACACGGACTGGGATTCGGAAGCCTATCTGACGGTCTCCGGCCAGAACTCCAACAACTCCGTTTCGCTGAAGGACGACTTCCTGCGGTCCGTGGAGAACGACGGCGACTGGAACCTGACCGCCCGCAAGGACGGCAAGGTCATGAAGACGCTGAAGGCGCGCGACCTGTGGGAGAAGATCTCCTATGCCGCATGGGCGTCTGCCGATCCGGGCATCCACTTCAACACGACGATGAACGACTGGCACACCTCGCCGGCCGGTGGACCGATCCGCGGCTCGAACCCGTGCTCGGAATACATGTTCCTCGACGACACCGCCTGCAACCTTGCCTCGCTGAACCTCCTGCAGTTCAAGGACGCGTCGACCAAGCGCATCAACATCGGCGAATACGAGCATGCGGTGCGCCTGTGGACGGTCGTGCTCGAAGTCTCGGTGATGATGGCGCAGTTCCCGTCCAAGCGGATCGCCGAACTCTCCTACGAATACCGCACGCTCGGCCTCGGCTATGCCAACATCGGCGGCCTGCTGATGTCGACCGGCATTCCATATGACTCGGCCGAAGGCCGCGCCATCGCCGGATCGCTCAGCGCCATCATGACCGGCGTGTCCTATGCGACATCGGCGGAAATGGCTTCCGAGCTCGGCCCCTTCCCGAACTTTGCGCCCAACCGCGAAAGCATGCTGCGCGTCATCCGCAACCACCGCCGTGCAGCGCACGGCGAGGCTTCCGGCTACGAGCAGCTGGCCGTCAACCCGGTTCCGCTCAACCATTCCGAAAACCCGGACCAGGATCTTGTCACCCATGCCAAGGCTGCCTGGGACCTGGCACTGACGCTTGGCGAACAGCACGGCTACCGCAATGCGCAGGTCTCCGTCATCGCGCCGACCGGCACGATCGGCCTCGTGATGGATTGCGACACCACCGGCATCGAGCCAGACTTCGCACTGGTGAAGTTCAAGAAGCTGGCCGGCGGCGGCTACTTCAAGATCATCAACGGCGCCGTTCCGGAAGCCCTGCGCACGCTCGGCTACACGGAAAGCCAGATCGCCGAAATCGAGGCCTATGCGCTTGGCCACGGCAACATCAACCAGGCTCCCGGCATCAACCCCGGTAGCCTGCGCGCCAAGGGCTTCTCGGACGAAAAGATCGAGGCGATCAACGGTGCCACCAAGGCCGCCTTCGACATCAAGTTCGTGTTCAACCAGTGGACGCTTGGCGTCGACTTCCTGAAGGACACCCTGAAGGTTTCCGACGAACAGCTGTCGGACATGAGCTTCAACCTGCTTGAGCACATCGGTTTCTCCAGGAAGGAGATCGAGGCTGCCAACATCCATGTCTGCGGTGCGATGACGCTGGAAGGCGCCCCCTTCCTCAAGGACGAGCACCTGCCGGTGTTCGATTGCGCCAACCCCTGCGGCAAAATCGGCAAGCGCTACCTGTCGGTCGACAGCCACATCCGCATGATGGCAGCTGCCCAGCCGTTCATCTCGGGCGCGATCTCCAAGACCATCAACATGCCGAACGATGCCACTGTCGAAGACTGCGGCGCCGCCTACATGCTGTCCTGGAAGCTCGGCCTCAAGGCCAACGCCCTCTACCGTGACGGCTCCAAGCTCAGCCAACCGCTCAACGCCTCGCTGATCGAGGACGAGGACGACGAGGATGCGCTGGAAGACCTGATCCAGCAGCCGCAGGCCGCACAGGCCGTGACGATCACCGAAAAGATCATCGAGCGGGTCATCGAGCGGGTTACCCGCGAGCGTGAAAAGCTGCCGAACCGCCGCCAGGGTTATACCCAGAAGGCCAATGTCGGCGGTCACAAGGTCTATCTCCGCACCGGCGAATTCGGTGACGGCCGGATCGGCGAGATCTTCATCGACATGCACAAGGAAGGCGCTGCCTTCCGTGCGATGATGAACAACTTTGCCATCGCCATCTCGCTGGGTCTCCAGTACGGCGTGCCGCTCGAAGAATATGTGGAGGCCTTCACCTTCACCAAGTTCGAGCCGGCAGGCGTGGTCGTCGGCAATGATGCGATCAAGAACGCCACGTCGATCCTCGACTACGTGTTCCGCGAACTGGCTGTCTCCTATCTCGGCCGCCACGACCTTGCGCATGTCGATACCTCCGACTTCTCACAGACGGCACTCGGCAAGGGCATTTCGGAAGGCAAGACCAACCTGCTTTCGACCGGCTGGACGCGCGGCTACAAGCCGACGCTCGTGTCGGGCGGATCCGAGCGCATGACCGGAAGCGAGCCGAAGGGTGCAGCCACCGCTGCCCCTGCCCGCGCCTCGGCCAGCGTGACCCCGATCGGCGGCAGCGCCTTTAACGGCTCTGCCGCTCGCAAGGTGGAGACGACGCTCGCCATCTCCACCTCGGAAGTGGTGTCCTTCAAGCGTGACTATGAAGAACGCGCCAAGGAACTGACGGAAGAGATCGCCGAGGAAATCGCCGACGAAGGCCAGCAGGCTGCGACCGCCCTCTTCTCCGACAAGGCCGAGGCAGACGCTGCCGCTGCCAAGACGGAGGCCAAGAAGAAGGAAGCCGAGCGCCGCATCCGTTCGATTGCTCAGGGGTATACGGGCAATATGTGCGGCGAGTGCCAGAACTTCACCATGGTGCGCAACGGCACCTGCGAGAAGTGCGACACCTGCGGCAGCACGAGCGGCTGCAGCTGAGGAAGGGTAGCCGAGAGTTTCGGTTGGTTATGAATTTTGGAAAGCCCGGGGACAACATTCCCGGGCTTTCGCTATGTTACGCCTACTGCGACTGGTAAACTTGCCGCGACACGATATCTACTGGCAACCCGTAGGTAGTCATGCTATTTTTCGAATGGGATGATGCAAAAGCTGTCAGCAATCTCGCCAAGCACCGGGTGAGCTTCGTAGCCGCCTGCCAGGTCTTCAACGATCCTTTGGCCCTCGATACGGTAGCGCGATCGATGGACTACGGCGAAATCAGACGTCGGATTGTTGGCTTAGGCAACGGTATTTTTCTAACGGTTATCTACACGGAACGTGGTGACATTGTCCGCATCATCTCCGCCAGAAGAGCGTCGCGCGCAGAGCGGCGGGAGTATGAAGATGCCCAATAGCAAAATCGATCAAACCGACTGGGGCTACCTCGAAGCCATGACCGACGAGGAGGCGGAAGCCAATGCGCTGTCCGATCCCGACAACCCGCCGCTGACATCAGAACAATTGCGTGCTGCACCGCGCATGCCGCAGGTGAAGGTCATCCGCCGGGCCTTCGGGCTGACGCAGGAAGAGTTTGCCGCGCGCTACCAGATCCCGCTAGGCACGCTGCGCGACTGGGAACAGGGGCGCTCCGTACCTGACCAGACTGCAAAAGCCTATCTGAAGGTCATCGCCAGAAATCCCGATGGCACAGCCGAGGCGCTGGCAAAGAGCGTGGCGTAGGTCGTGAACCCTAGGGTCAAGCCCAAAGGATGACGACGGACATGGGTTCGCCCTTCGTCTCGCGCCGTCGATAGGCGCCGATAACAGCTATCCCGCAGACCGCGAAATCTAAAGCGCCAGCTTCCTGCCGTCGATCTTCAACGTGATGAGCGCGCCGCTGCGCGACCAGGTGTGGGTGATGGATCCGCCAAGGTTGCCGTTCATCGTGCGGGAGAGGAGCCTGCTCCCATAGCCGCCCTCGCCGTTCGGCACTGCGACCGCGGGCCCGCCCTGCTCCGTCCAGATGACTTCCACGTCGTCGCCGACCATGGTGCCGGACACGTCCAGCGTTCCTTCCGGAACCGAGAGCGCGCCGTATTTGAGGGAGTTCGTCGCCAGCTCGTGGACCACGAGCGCCAGGCCGGTTGCTGCCAGCTCGCCGACACCGGTGCGGGGCACCGCCACGCGGATGCGGCCGGAAAAGGCGCCTTCGTCATCGTAGGGTGCCAGAAGGACGGCAAACAGGTCTCCCAGCAAGGCCGCATCGCCCTGGTTGCCCGGCAGCGGGCGGACCAGGTCATGGGCACGCCCAAGCGCGGTCAGGCGCTCGGTCAATTGCTTTGCCATGTCCTCGATCGAGGTGGAGGAACGCGAGGTGATGTGCGTGAGGCCGGAGGCAACGGCTAGCAGGTTCTTGACGCGGTGGCTCATCTCGCCCGCCAGAAGCTCGTGCCCCTCTTCTGCCTGCTTACGACCGGTCACATCGAGGAAGATCCCGGTGACGGCCCGATCGGTGATGCCGGCATCACTGCCTTTGCCGCGGGCTGAAATCCACCTGACGTCGGACCCTGCCAGGATGCGGAAGTCGATCTCATAGGGACCAACCATCACCCGGGTCGCGGAGAAAGCGGCCCGGACGCGGTCCCGGTCCGAGGGGTGAACCTTTTCGGACATATCCTCGAACGTCAGAGAACCGTCGCGCACAATGTCCCAGAGCTTGAAGCCATGGGCATCCATCAGGAAGATGTCGGTATCGACTTTCCACGACCACAGGGCAACGCCTGCGGCGTCGAGTGCCTGGCGCAAATGCTCCGGTCCCCAGTCGGCGTCGTCATGGGGCGGTTCAGCTGTCATGGAGCCTCACTGGGGATCCGCCCGGGATCGGACGGAAGACGGCCACGCGTGTCGAAATTCAGGATTTCTTGGCGCGGCTGCCGATGGTCTTGGGCGTCGCGGCATGCGCTTCGGCTTCCTTGGCCATCCGCAGTTCGCGCAGGCGGGAGGTCTTGGCATCACGCGCCTCGACGATGGAGTCCAGCTCCTCGACGGCACGCCCACGGGCGAAGAATTCGGTCTGGGTGCGGCCAAAGGCGGCCTCGGCCTGCTGGCGCGATTTGGAAAAGTTTTGTGTCATGTGGTTCCAGTTGGCTATCGGCGAGAACGAAAAAAGGCCAGGCAATTTCTTGCCTGGCCTTTCGGAAATCTTGCTTTCGACAGTGCCAGTACATCCGTGGTCAAAGGAAAGCAGAATTTTTAATCAGGCAGCCTGAAGGTTGCAGGCCGACATCTTGCCCGACTTGTTGTCGCGCTCGAGGTCGTAGCCCAGCTTCTGGCCTTCGACGATTTCGCGCATACCAGCGCGTTCGACGGCCGAGATGTGAACGAAGGCGTCAGCGCCGCCGTCGTCAGGCTGAATGAAGCCGAAGCCCTTAGTGGAATTGAACCATTTTACTGTGCCAGTGGTCATGATAAACCCTTTCAATGCATAAGTGAGGAACCGGAAGGCCGAAACCTTCCAGAGGTGACAACGATTTATTTTGAAAGGGAAGTTCGTCAGGCGCGGTGCTAATCGCGCAGTAACCAAAGTTCAGCAAGCAAAAGATCGATAAACCCTTGATAGAGGATATCGTCATGGACGTCAACTTTTAGTTTTGCCTTGTGTTCATTTAGGTTGCGCGGGGCGCAAGCCGGATCATCTCGACCGGCAGCGTCAGTAGCCCGTCATCTCCAGATAACCGACGCCGCTTGTGCTGCCTTTGAAGGAGATCGGGCCTTCCCAGTAGGGTGTTGAAAGCGCCATCCAGGACTGTTCGTTCAGCGGCTGGGTGGTGATATCGAGCCCCTTGCCCGGTATCCTGATCCGCCAGGCGACGGGGATCTCGCGACCGGCCACCTTGGCTGTGCGGAGCGGCTCAAACTGGACCTCTCCCGTTGCAAGGGGCTCCGTCTTGCCGTCCGCCGAGATCCAATTGGCGGAGGTGAAACCCGCGCCTCTGTCGCGCAGGCGGAAAGCCATGAGCTTCTCGCCGGAGCCGAGGTGGAGCGAAAACCAGTCCCACCCGGTCTGGTCTGCGGCCAGCGGCTGAGACGACCACTCCCGGTCCAGCCAGGCATTGCCCTTCACCCTGATCGGGGCGCCGTCCACGACGATCTCCCCCTCCACGCCGTAGAAGGGCTGTGAATAATAGTAGCTCGCCTGTCCCGCTGCGGATTTGACCGAGTATCCGGCATCGCCCTGCAGAACGAGCGGACCCTTGGCGTCGAGGTTGAGTGTGTAGGAGAAATACTTGCCGGTGGCGCTGATGCCGACATGGTCGAGCGGGTCGCCGGACTGTCCTTCCCCGCCACCCATGCGCCAGTCATCGATCCAGGCGGCGAAGGGTGCGGTTTCGACGCCAGCCTGGCCGACCCCTCCCCGCGCAAGCCGTTCCGCCACATAGTGATGTTCGGCGGATGTCAGCGCCGCATGGCCGATCCAGATCTGCGGGTCGGACCAGGTGGCGGCGTCACCCGGTTTCAGCGCCGAGCGGAACAAGGTCCATTGCGCGCCGAAGGTGCGACCGTCGTCTGCGGTCAGGTTGGCGGTCACATACCACCACTCGATCCGGTAATCCGCATGGGGACCGTGATCCTTCGGGAAGGCAAGCGGCTTGCCCCTTTCGGGAACGGTGAATCCCTCAGCCTCGGTGCCGAGACCTGCAAAACCTTGTGTCCAGCCGGGAGCGCCGGTCGTCATCCAGGCAAGCAGGGCAAGAGCCGTGGCAAGCGTGCGCCTAGCGTTCATTGGCGAAGATCCTCAGGAGATCGGAGGGACTGACGGAGGCTAGCCTCCACACGGGAAGACAGACGGAGACGAGTGCGGCCACCAGCGCCACGCCGCCCAGCAACAGCCAATCCAGCGGAAAAAAGGCGATCGGCAGCTTCCAGCCGAAGGCCGCGACGTTGACGATCGACAGCAGCACCCAGGCGAGCGCCAGTCCGACCGGCACCGCCGCCACGAAGGTCGCCAGCCAGAGCGCGATGGTGCGGGCCACCTCCAGCAGGGCCAGGTCGCGTCGCCGCACGCCCATGGCCCAGACGGGAGCCAGCTGCGGCAGGCGGATCCCGGAGAGCGTCAGCAGGCTGGAGAACATGGCAAAGCCTGCGACGGCCAGCGTCAGGATGTTGAGGGCGCCGGTGACGGAGAAGGTCTGCTCGAAAACGGCCTGCGATTGCCGCTTGAGCGAAGCCTGGTCGACGATGTTGGCGGGGGGAAGGCCGAACTCGACAATAAGCTGCGCCTTGAGGCCCGCGACCTTGTCTGGCGCCACGCGCAGGCCATAGCGCAGCTTTGCCACCTCCGGGTAATGCAGAACGAGGGAGTCGAGGCCGAGAATGACCTGGCCGCGGGGGTTGCCGTAATCGGAGTAGATGCCGACGACCTCGACATCCCAGCGGCCCGGGAGCGCGATGCGATCGCCCGGCCCGACATGCTGACCGCGCCAGAGCTGCTCGTTGATCAGCGCGCCCTGCCCGCTTGCGACCTTGTCCCAGACATCCGGCGTGCCCGTGATGAGCGGCCAGTGATCGCGGTAGGTCGGATCGTCGGCCACGCCGAAGATCTGCATCTGCTGGCCGAGCACTTCGCCCTCGACACTCCAGATCGGCAGAACCGCATCAGCCCGACCGGCGAGCCACTGGCGCAGCCGCGCCGCCTCGTCCTCGTCGCGCGCCGTCACATAGAGTTCGGCTGCCAGCCGCTGGTCGAGCCAGCCGAGAAAGGTCTGGCGGAAGCTCGAGACCATGGTGCCGACACCGATATTGGCCGACAGGGCAAGCAGAAGCGCCATCAGCGCAAGCGACAGTCCGGGAAGCTGGAGCCGGGTATCGGCCCAGAACCAGCCGGTCAGCGCACCGCGGGAGATGCGTTCAGCCAGCCGCAGCACGGCCGACAAAAGCACCGGCAGAAGAAGAGCTGCACCCAGCAGCAGTCCGCCGAGAACTGCAAAGCCGGACGCCAAGCCCTCGCCAAGGAAGACGAGCGCGAGGGCTCCCGTCAGCAGCACGAGGCCAGCCACCGCCTGCAGGCGCATGGCAGCGGCAGAAGCCCGCGCCCAGGCGCGCGTTTGGCCGGCCGCCAGGATCGGCATCTTCCACACCCGCCAGAGGCTCTGGGACGAGGAAATCGCGGTGCCCAGCACGGCGATGGCGATGCCGGCTGCCCACCATTCCGGACGCAGCGACAGGGAGCCGGGGACGCTTGCGCCATAGAGGCCGCGCAGGGTGGACGCGACGCCCGGCAGGAGGGCTGAGGCGATGAAATAACCGATGACGACACCGATCACGCCGGCTGCGAGCGCGATCAGCATGAGCTCCACCACCAGCATGAGCGTCAGGGATGGGAGCGAGACGCCAAGCGACCTCAGCGTGCGGAAGGTCGAGCGGCGCTGCTCGAAGGAGAGGCCGGTGGCCGAATAAACGATGAACAGCCCGACAACGAAGGCGAGGAAGCCGAATGCAGTCAGGTTGAGGTGGAAACTGTCGGTCAGGCGCGCCACGTCCGGCGTTTCATCGGCCTTGCGCAGCAGAAGCTCCGGCGCGACCTCGCTCAGCGGCGCCAGGCCTACACGCTGGTCGCGCGCCACCACGATGCGGCTGAGACTGCCGTCGCCCTCCAGCAGCCGGTCGGCGAGGCTGATGTCGACGAAAGCAGCATCGTCCGGAATGTCGGACGAAGTTCTGACGACCATTCCCTCGAGCTTTCCGAGACGTTCGACGGTGCGGGGCGAGACGACCAGCAGGCCGTCGCCTCCGATGAAGCTTGTAATGTCGGATGCGCCGGAGACGGGGAAGGCGCGCGCCTGTTCCGGCAGGGTGAGCGGGTCGATGCCGATCAGCTTGATCCGCAGCTGCCCGAACCGGTGGTCGCCCTCGATGACCGGCGAGACGTTCCACCCGGCCCGTCGAAGTCGCGCATAGGCCTGCACCGGGATGCCCTTCGCGTCACGCGGAAGAAGCTGGTCGAAGCGGTTCTGTTCCAGCACATTGGCGGCGCGGTCGTAGCTCGCGCGGGCTTCCGCATTGATGGCCTGGACGCCGGACCAGAGCGCCGTTGCCAGCGCCACCCCGACCAGAAGGGTCGCAAGCTGAAGCGGCCGGTAGCGCCAGTGGGACAGGAGAGCCTTGAAGACGATCCAGTTCATCCGGCAATCATCCCGCCGCGGAGCAGGACTTTCCGGTCCAGCTTGTCTGCCAGCCGGGCCGAATGGGTGACCAGCAGCAGGGCCGAGCCCGCACTCTTGCCGAGCGACAGCATGAGGTCGAGCACCGAATCGCCGGTCGCTTCGTCGAGATTGCCGGTCGGCTCGTCGGCCAGGATGAGACGCGGCCGTGCCGCGAGCGTCCGGCCGATCGCCACGCGCTGCTGCTGTCCGCCGGAAAGCTGTTCCGGATAGCGGGCCAGCAGATGCTGGAGACCCAGCCGTTCCGTCATCTCCCGCTCCCAGTCGGGGTCGAACCGATCGGCAAGCCGGGCATGAAAGGAGATGTTGGCGGCGACGTTGAGCGACGGGATGAGGTTGAACTGCTGGAAGACAAGGCCGACCTCGCTGCGGCGATACTGCGCCCTGCCCCGGTCATCGAGAGCGCCGATATCGCGGCCTCCGACAATGACCTGCCCCTGGTCCGGCCGGTCGAGACCGCCGGCCAAATGCAGCAGCGTGCTCTTGCCGCTGCCCGACTCACCGGTCAAAGCGATCGTCTCGCCTGCATCGAGATCGAGGTCGATGCCCTTGAGTATCTCCAGACGTCCTTCCGCCGTGGAATAGGACTTCATAATGTTGCGGAGGGAGAGGATCATCGAGGTCTCGCTTGTGGGCCGAGCGGGATGTAGTGCATGGCATCCGGATTGCATCAGATCATAGGCCGACGGCAGGAGATAAATCGTGAATTCCAGCCTTACACAGACTAACGCAAATGCGCTGCCGCGGATCACCCTGGTTCGCCATGGGCAAACCGAATGGTCGCTGTCCGGGCGGCATACGGGACGCTCCGACATTGATCTCACCCCGGAGGGCGAAGCGGCAGCGCGGCGTCTTGCCGATCGGCTGACGGGCAGCGAGCATGTTGGGGTCTGGTCCAGCCCATCGCTCCGGGCCCGCAGGACCTGCGAGCTGGCGGGTTTTTCCGCTGGTGCCGTCCTGAAGGCGGATTTGCACGAGTGGGACTACGGTCAGTACGAGGGTATCCGCACGCGGGAGATCCATGCCGAGCGGCCGGGCTGGCAGCTGTTTCGCGATGGTGCGCCCGGCGGAGAAACTGCGGCAGAGGTTGGTGTACGGGCCGACCGGATCATCAACGAAATCCGGGAACTTGGTGCACCCTTGCTGATCCTCTCCAGCTCGCATTTCCTGAGGGTGCTTGCCGCCCGCTGGCTGGGACTTCCGCCTCAGCGCGGAGACAGTTTCGTGCTCGATACCGCCAGCATCAGCGTTCTGGGCTACGAGCACGACCTGCAGGAGCCGGTGATCCGCAGCTGGAACCACAGCGACTGAAAGCTGCGACGGCCGGGAAAACAGATCAACCCGCGCGCCGACGCCGGATCGGCCAGGACGTCACGCCGCCGGCAAACAGGGCGACCCAGACCAGAAGAGGCTGCAGCGGAAGGCGGATCGCGTGGTAGAGCCACTGCCAGGGTGAAACGCTTGCGGCAGTCAGGTCATCCATGGCGTGCTTGATGTTGGCCGGAAAGACGCAGACGGCATAGAGCGCGAGCCCGATGCCGGCATAGCGTTTCAGGCCGGGCACCAACAAGCCGATCGCGCCCGCGATCTCACAGGCGCCGGTGAACTGGATGACCCGCTGTGGCTCCGGAACCCAGTCCGGCGTAATGGCCAGGAAGGGGCCGGGAAACGCTAGGTGCAGGATGCCGGCAAGACCGTAGATCACCGACAGCGCGATGCCGCACCGCCGACGCCAGACCGCTGTGCGATCCGGGTCGGCAGGGTTTGCGGGCGACCTGTCAGCGTCGGACACGATCTATCCCCGCGGCTTGTGGAGAATGACCCCTAGTTCATGCCACTCGCGCCCGTCGCGGCGGATCAGATCCTCGGCCGAGGCCGGTCCCATGCTGCCCGGCGCATAGGTTTCGGGTGCGTTCGGGTTCGCGGCCCATGCGTCGAGGAAGGGCTGCACGGCCGCCCATCCGGCCTCGATACCGTCTGCGCGCTGAAACAGCGTCTGGTCGCCGATGAAGAGATCGTAGATCAGCGATTCATACCCCGTCGTCTTGCTGATATCGAACTTGTCGGCGTAGCGGAAATCGAGCGACACCGGCTCGATATCGACCAGCGGCCCGGGCGACTTGATGGAGATCTCCATGCTCATGCCCTCGTCGGGCTGCACCTGGATGACCAGCCTGTTCGGCGGCAGCTTGCGGGTCACTTCCGTCTCGCGGAACTGGGCAAACGGCACCTTGCGGAAGGTGATGACGATCTCGGTGTCACGTGCCGTCATGGCCTTGCCGGTGCGCATATAGAAGGGCACGCCTGCCCAGCGCCAGGTATCCACCAGCAGCTTCAGGGCCACATAGGTTTCCGTGCGGCTGTCGGGCGAAATGTCCTTGGTCTCGCGGAAGGCGGGCAGATCGCGGCCGTCGAGCGACCCGGCACCATAGGCACCGCGCACGGCATTGGCCTTCGCCTCCTCCGGCGTATAGATCCGCAGCGCTTTCAGAACCTTGCTCTTCTCGTTGCGGATGGCTTCTGCGTCAAAGCTGTTCGGCGGCTCCATGGCGATCATTGCCAGCAGCTGAAACAGGTGGTTGGGCACCATGTCGCGAAGCGCACCGGTCGCGTCGTAGAACTTGCCGCGGCTGCCGACGTCGACGAGTTCGGACGCGGTGATCTGGACGTGGTCGATGTAGTTGTTGTTCCACAGCGCTTCGATCATCATGTTGGCGAAGCGGGACGTCATCAGGTTCTGGACGGTTTCCTTGCCGAGGAAGTGATCGAGGCGGTAAACCTGGCTCTCCTCCACCCGGTCGAGGATGCAGGCGTTCAAGGCGCGCGCGGAAGCAAGGTCGGTCCCGAAGGGCTTTTCGATCGCGACCCTTCGGAAGCGCTCGTTGGTCTCTTCCATCAGGCCGTGATCCGACAGCTTCTCGACGATCGGCCCGAAAAATGCCGGCGGAACGGCGAGATAAAAGGCGGCGTTGTCGTTCGGTCCCAGACGTCGTCCGATTTCGTCGAAGATATCGTCCTTGGTGAAGTCGCCGCTGATGTAGGAGATGCGCTCCCGCAGGTCGTACCAGGCGTCGTCCTTGTGGGTCTCTTCCTCGCCACCCTTGCGCAGCTGTTCGAGGAAGTCGTCCAGCCGCTTGCGCAGGAATTCATCGTCGCCTTCCTCGATGCCCACTCCGAGAATGTGGAGGCTGTCTCCAACAAGGCCGCTCCGCGTCAGGTTGATGATCGCGGGCACGAGCAGGCGGCGGGTGAGATCCCCCGTCGCGCCGAAAATGACGAGGGTGACAGGCGGCGCAGGTTTGGCAATCATCAGTCGCAGCTCCAGGAGAGGTCGGCGGAACGGATATAGGACGGGAGAGCGTGGCAGCAATCGGATGAATGCGGTTCCCGCTCATGACGGCTACGAAAGCGCCGAGCCCTTCTCAAAATCAAGCACAAGATCCGTAACAGGTCCGTGTCGGCCGCTACAATTCCTGCCCCAAAACTGCCCGGCGAGCCGCCGCCAATCCTCACGAATGCGTGTGAGCGACACGGCTGGCCATTTCCTCAACCTCTCATTAGCATTTCATTGACCATACTCGACCTGTCCAAGGGCATTCCCTCGGACCTGTCCAAGGGCGCGTCCTTCGGGGTTTGTTCTTTCACCCAGGTTTTCCCAGTCGATCGGGTTTGTTGTGTTCCAGTCTCTGTCATGTCCGTTTTTCCATGTCGCCTCGGGTTCCGGCGCTGGCCTTGCAAGCCGACTGGTGCTTGCTGCCGGCCGGGCGTCGTGCCTGGCAGCACTTGCGCTGGCCGCCCTGGTCGGATCGGTCGTGGGTGCGCAGGCCGAGGACCGGACACTGAAACTGTTCTTTACGCATACGGGCGAGCGGGCGGTGATTACCTACAAGCGGGACGGACGCTTCGATACGCGGGGCCTTACGGAAATGAACCGATTCCTGCGCGACTGGCGCAAGAACCAGAGCACCCGCATGGATCCGCGCCTGTTCGACCTGTTGTGGGAGATCTATGACGGGGCCGGCGCCAACGGCTATATCCATATCGTGTCCGGCTACCGGTCGCCTGCGACCAACAGCATGCTGAAGGGGCGCTCCCGCGTCTCCGGCGTCGCCACCAAGAGCCAGCACATGCTCGGCAAGGCTATCGATTTCTACATTCCCGGGGTCAGCCTTTCCACCCTGCGGGGTCTCGCGATCAAGCAGGAAGCCGGCGGCGTCGGCTATTACCCCACCTTCGTGCATGTGGATGTGGGCAATGTCCGCGCCTGGCCGCGCCTGCCGCGCCGGGAGTTGGCACGCCTCTTCCCCAACGGGCGGACTCGGCACCTGCCATCGGATGGTCAGCTGCTTGCGGGCTATGCGGAGGCGGTCGCCCAATCCAAGCGTCGCGGCGCCGGGATCAAGGCATTCGAGATCGCGCGGGCAGCGCCTGAAGAGGATGAGGACGACGTCCCCGTGCCGTCGCGTCGCAGCATAGCCACTGCCATGCTGCCCTCGCCGCGCAGCCGTGCCGAGGTCGCACTTGCCGCGCAGATCCGTCCCATCCCATCCGTCCCGGCTCCCACCGCGCCAGCCTTTGCCGATCTCGCAGCGCTTGCCGTGCCGACGCCGGCCCTGCGGCCTGTTGTGGCAGCCAAGGCCGGACCTTCGACGGCAGCCCCCGCGCCGGTCGAGATGGCGGCACTGCAGATCAAGCCTTCGTTGACGGTGCCCTCGCTTTCCAAAGCTTTTACGACCGCACCTGAGATGGGCCTGACATCCGGCCAGGTCATTGGCCGGGATCTGGGCAAAGACCCGGAGCAATCGTCCGCGTCGATCGCTTCCCTGCCTATCACTCCTGTCGAGACCGAAGCCGAAGATGCCTTCGACGGGCAGGAAGCCCTGCTGGCCTGGGCCATCTCGGCACCCGGAAGCCGCACAGGGTTGACGGCCCCTGTCGTGGTCGATCGTGCGCTGGCCGACCACACGCCGCCGGCCTTTGCTCCTGAGCCCGAGCCGCTCGGCCTGCCGGACAGGTTCGACACGGACCGGTTCCGCTCCGACGGCTGACACCGAACCACCTAAACGAAAACTGGCGGCCCAAGGGCCGCCAGATTTGTTTTCGGATGACGGGATCCGGCTATTCGGCCGGAGCCACAACGCTCTTTATGGAGGGCCGCGTTTCCGGCACCTCCGGCTTGCTCGATACGGGCTTGCCGGGCTCGACGCGGGTGATGATCACCGGCACCGACTTCGCCGCCGGCGTGTTGCTGCGCTCATCGCGGTGCGACAGCGGCAGCAGCGGATTGGTTTCCGGATAGTAGGCGCCGCAGCAGCCTCTCGGCACGTCATAGGCCACCACTTTGAAGCCCGAAACCCGGCGTACGACATCCCTCTCCGTCGCGGTGGTGAACTCGACGATCGAGCCTTCGCTCAGGCCCAGTTCCGCCATGTCCTCTTCGTTCATGAACACCACCATCCGGTCGCCGGAAATGCCGCGGTAACGGTCATTGTTGGAATAGACGGTCGTGTTGAACTGGTCGTGGCTGCGCAGCGTCATCAGCTGCAGATGCGGCGTCCCGGGCGAGTCGTCGTTCTGGTCGCGGACATCCGGGTTGAACAGGAAGTTCGCCTTGCCGGTCGGTGTGTTCCAGACGCGCTCGCTTGCACCATTCGGAAGCTTGAAGCCGCCGGGATGGCCGATGCGTTCGTTGAACTGCTGGAACTGATCGGGGAAGACTTCCTCGATCTTGTCGCGGATACGGTCGTAGTCGGCGACCATGCCGTCCCAGTCGATCTGCGCCCGATCCGCCACGGTTGCCTTGGCGAGGTTGGCAATGATCCAGGGTTCGGAGCGGCAGTCCTCGGAGGCCGGCGGAAGACGGCCTGTCGAGCCATGCACCATGGAGAAGCTGTCTTCCACGGTGATGGTCTGCACCTGGCCGTTCTGCAGGTCGAGTTCCGTGCGGCCGAGAGCCGGCAGGATGTAGGCGGTCTTGCCGTGAATGAGGTGGCTGCGGTTGAGCTTGGTCGCCACATGCACCGTCAGCCCGATGTCCGGCACCTTTTCCGCAATCCGTTCGATATCGGGAACGGCGCGGAAGAAGTTGCCGCCCATGGCGAGGAAGGCATCGACATCGCCGCGCAGGATGGCTTCGCAGCATTCCGCCGTGTCATGGCCGTGCTCGCGCGGACTGGTGAAGCCGAAGGCCTTGTCGAGCTGCGAGAGGAAGGCTTCGGTCGGGGTCTTGTTGATGCCAACCGTGCGATCGCCCTGCACGTTGGAATGCCCGCGGATGGGGCAGGCACCGGCGCCGAGGCGGCCGACGTTGCCGCGCAGCAGCAGGAGGTTCATGATCTGGTGCATGGCATCGCCGGCATGCTTGTGCTGGGTGATGCCCATGCCCCAGCAGGCGATAACCCGTTCGGCCTTCATGTAGATTTCGGCGGCGTATTCGAGATCGGCGCGGCTCAGCGCCGTGTAGTGCTCGATCTCCGCCCAATCCAGGTTGCGGGCATATTCCGCGAAGGCCTCGAAGCCGTGGGTATGTTCCGCCAGGAAGGCGACGTCGAGGATGCGAGAACGCCCTTCGCGCTGCGCCGCGTCGTCGGCCGCGATCACCGCCTTGCAGATGCCCCGCATGGCCATGACATCGCCGCCGGTGCGCAGCTGGAAATAGCTCGAGCTGATCGCCTGCCCGCGGCCGGTCAGCATCTCGACGGCATTCTGGGGATCGCTGAAGCGCACCAGCGCGCGCTCCTTCAACGGATTGAAGGTGACAATCGGGACGCCGCGCTTGGCCATGTCATGCAGATAGATCATCATCCGCGGGCTGTTGGTGCCCGGGTTCTGACCGATGATGAAGATGGCGTCGCAATGCTCCCAGTCCTCGAGCGTCACGGTGCCCTTGCCGACACCGATGCTTTCGGGAAGCGCTACTGTCGTGGTCATGTGGCACATGTCCGAACAGTCGGGGAAATTGTTGGTGCCGATGAGGCGGCCGTAGAGCTGCCACAGGAACGCCGCCTCGTTTGAGGTGCGGCCGGAGGTATAGAGGTTGATACGGTTGGGATCGAGCTCACGCAGCCGCTCACCGATGTCGGTTAGGGCATCTTGCCACTCGACCGGCTGGTATGTGTCCGTCGCTGCGTCGTAGCGCATGGGATGCGTCAGGCGACCGTGTTCCTCGAGATCATGATCTGTCCACGACTTGAGCTCCTCAACCCGGTGCTCGGCAAAGAAATCCGGACCGGTCCGCTTCTTGGTGGCTTCCCAAGCGACGGCCTTTGCGCCGTTCTCGCAATACTCCGCGACATGCGGCTTGCTCGGATCCGGCCAGGCGCAACTCGGGCAATCGAAGCCGCCCGGCTTGTTCATGGACAGCAGCGCCCGGTTGCCCTTCAGCAGGATCTGCTGTTTGCCCAGATGCCGCTCGACGGCGTTCACCGCGCCCCAGCCGCCGGCAGACGGTTGTCCCGGTGCAGCCTTGCGTCCTTCAGCCATGCATGGCCTCCTGTCATTCGTGTATTTTGGATGTCGTATATTGGAAGCGGAGCAAAACTGACAAGTTCCCTGCCACCCGATCCAGCACCGTTACCGGCGCGCCGACACCTGTCCGGCCACAACGCACAGGAGTTCGAACAGCATGGTCGCGCCAGCAAGCGCCGTGACGTTGCCAACATCGAAGGGCGGCGCCACCTCCACCACGTCGGCACCGACGATCGCGACATCGCGGAGAAGGCGCACCATCTGCTGCGCTTCGCGGGTGGTGAAGCCACCGATTTCGGGCGTGCCCGTCCCCGGCGCCATGGAGGGATCGATGCTGTCGATATCGAAGGTGACATAGGTCGGTTGGTCGCCGACGATCCGGCGCGCTTCTTCCATGACCGCTTGCGCACCGCGCTCAACGAACTCCTCCATGTAGATGATGCGGACGCCCTGTTCCTTCGCCCAGTCGTGCTCGCCCGTCTCGTAGATCGAGCCGCGGATGCCGATCTGGACGATCCGCTGCGGATCAAGCAGGCCCTCCTCGATGGCGCGGCGGAAGGGCGTGCCGTGGGTGTAGAGATTGTCGCCAAAATAGCGGTCGTTGGTATCGGAGTGGGCGTCGAAGTGGATCAGGCCAAGCTTGCGACCCTGAGACACCGCCCGCAGGATCGGCAGCGTGATCAGATGATCACCCCCGACGCTGAGCGGTATTGCCCCCTCCTCGACGATGGCGCGGATGCCCGCCTCGATCGAGCTCAGCGAATCCTGCAGGTCGATGGGGTTGACAGTGAGGTCCCCCACATCCGCGACATTGGCGACGCTGAAGGGCTGGATGCCGGTGACATGGTGGGCGCGCCGCATCAGGCTGGACTGATTGCGCACCTCGCGCGGTCCGTGGCGGGCGCCGGCCCGGTTGGTCGTTCCACCGTCCCAGGGGATGCCGACCAAGGCGATATCCAGGCCCTTTGCGGTTTCCACGACCGGAAGCCGCATGAAAGTCGAGTGACCGGCGAAACGGGGCACCTTGGCGGCATCGACGGGCTGGTGGAATTCGTTGCTCATTGAAGACCTCATGCAAGCGAGAGTTTCAGGCGCGAAGCCAGGACGGGAGGCTGTTGTCGAACCGGCCGGTGGCCGCCGCGGCGGCACACTGGGCAAGGCTGCCGAACCGCATGCTGCGGCCCGAGAGGCCGGTTCCGTAATGGGCGTATTTGCCGGAATTGGTGAGGATAGTGGAGATGCCCGGCGGTATGATGGGATCGCCGATCATGCACCAGCAGGTGTCGACCACGAATGTCACGCCGATGTCCGTCAACCGGTCGACCAGCCCGGCCGCTGCGGCACGGCCATGGATGTGCCTTCCGCAGGTGATGACGACAGGGGTGGTCAGTGCGTGCTGCGTGCCGCCGCAGAGGCTTGCGAAGGCTTCGATCTCCTCCAGCGAGAAATGCGGATTACCCAGAGCAATCAGGCCGATATCGCATGATTCTAAAGTGCCGTTGAGCTCCACCCAGCTTTCGGCGAGGTTTTCCCGTTCCACGACCATAATCGGCAGTCCCGAAGCGGGAGACATCTCCGGCGCCATCCATTCGGGCGTCACGCCGGCGACATGAAACATGGGCGCTGCGGATGTCGTGGCAAAAGCGGCGCCGAATGCTTTCAGGTCATCGCGGCTTGGCGCGCTCGCCTGCATCCCCACCAGCAGCGGGATCCGCGAGCCCACAAGCTTGCCCACATGATAGCCGAGCAGCGGAAACCAGGCGTCGTCGCCCGGCGACAGCCGGGACACGTCGACCACCAGCTCCGGCTGCCGTTCGGCGGCGAGATGACAGCCGGCCCTCGGTGCACGGCCGGTGAGCGCGATGCAGATATCCAGGTAATCGGGATATTTCATCGTTCGCGCGCCAAGCACGCTGTTGGCAAAGACCACGGCGTTGGATTCCGCCCAGACGATCTGCTCGCCCAGAGCGGGCGCATCGTCCAGGAGATAGGGAGCGCAGGTGAAGGTTGGCTCCGCGCCCATGTCTACATAGGCGTCGGCCAGACGGCTTGCCGGCTCGCCGAGTTCCGGATCGACGCCCTGCCCTCGCCAGCCGCGGTAATCGACCGAGATCGCGTTCAACGTCGTCGGGATCCTCACCCGGCCTCCCCAGTCCGCCAGGGTCCTGGCAAAGCGAAGGCCCGCATCGCCTGTGTAGATGCAGCCGTCGATGTGGGCACGCCCGACATCCTGCAGCGCACCCGCGCCGTAGATAGCTGCGGCATCGACGATGATTTCCATGGCGGCCTTCGCGGCGCGTCCATGATGGCCGGCGAGCAGATCCTCATCCTCCTTCGTCAGAGCAAGAGATGCAACCGTCCTTTTAGGTGCGATTTTGTGAGAAGAAGGCGCCGGCTGCTGCAGATGGATCATGCCGTCGGCGATCCAGACCTTGGCGCAGGCGGCCAGACGATCATGGTCGGCGGCCGCGATCCGCACGACCGGGATGGTCGTGTCGAAGATCCTTGCCGCGACGATCGCACCGATCGTCAGGATCTCCTCGTTTTCCGAAAACACCAGGGCTGCGGGCGCGTGGCCATTGAGCATGAGTTCGAGCAGCACGCCGCTTCCGGTGCAGGAGCCCCGGCCGCTCGGGATGACCAGGACGGCACCGTTGATCGACTGCCCGTGAAGGGGGTGATGGCTGTCGATGACCATGCCGGTGGCGGGATCAACCCCGCCCCAGAAGGAAAGTCCGACATCGGAGGCCAGCACCGGACCGCTTGCGCTTCCCGGCAGGACGGAGATGCCGGCCAGGAAGGCAGTCGTTGATAAATCGCTCATGGGCCTCCGGATGGTTTCACTTGTGCCGCGACAGACAGTGGCCACTTGATCGGATGGAGGGCTGCAGATCAAGCCTCAGACCGACCGCGTCTATTCCGGCTGAACCCGATCTTCCGTCGGGGCAAGGTCACGTCCGCGCTCGCGGGTCTTGGCGGCCCGCCGCGCCTCGCGCAGTTCCTCCATCGTCGGCTGCCACCAGCCGCGCGTCTTCGCATCCGTGTCGGCCGGATGTTTGGAGGGCCAGGTGTGAACCAGTTCTTCGAGCGTCGGCAGACGCCAGGTGCACCAGACGTGGTCATGGCTCGCGCCCGGATAGAGACTGGCAAGCTCGTCAGGCTCCACCAGTTCACCGGACATCTCGCAGACGACCACGACCCCATGCGCCGCAGTGCCGACCGGACGCTCGAACGGGGGAAGAGCGTCACTCGGCACCGGCAGACGACGCCGTCGCCGTTCCGCTGTCCTGCGCCGCGACTGTGCCTCCTCCTCGCTTCCCTTGCGGGCTTCGGCGCGCTTGCGGCGCTCCTCCGGCTCTGCCCGTATGGCGGCTTCCTCAATTGCCTGCCAACGGGCCTGCAACTCGTCGTAAGACGCAAAAGGGACCTCCCAGACACGCTGTTCGCCATTCCAGCGGGAATACGGGATCTGCCGCAGTTCCTCGACGACGGTGCGCGAATAGGGCGTGCGGATACAGAAGCCCCAATCGGAGACCTCCAGGTAGGGGCTGAGGATCGGTTCCCACTGGAAGGCGTCCCGTCCCTTCTCGGTGGCGAAGAGATCGGTGCGGGCGGCTTCCTTCGCGCGCCACAGGGCGACGCGGCGCTGTGCCGTCTTGCCGGGAACGATCCATGCACCAAGGCTGTCACTCCAGCGCGCCTGTGGAAAGGTTTCCCGGAAGCGCTGGACCGTCATGCGGTCGAACGGAAAGCTGACCGTCTCGACGGTCGCCGGACCGTGGTCTTCGTCGTCGATGGCAGGGTCTTCGCTCATGCGGGCTTAAGCCAGGTTCTTTTGCAGAAAACGCAGTGCTTTTTCGGCTCCATCCATGGAGACGGTGTGTCCGACTCCTGGCAGGAGATCAAGCTCGACCGTGAAGCCTGCGCCCTTCAGCTGGCCTGCTGCCATGGTGGACGCCATGGACGGAATGGTGCGATCAGCCTCGCCGTGCACCAGAAGCACGGGCGTGCGCCTGCTCTTTTGCGAAATCTCCGTCGGTGGCAGAAGACCGGCAAAGGAGACGAGCGCACCGATCTGCCAGCGACCGGTGGCAACCGCATCAAGCCCGACGATCGCGCCCTGCGAGACGCCGACAAAGGCGATGCGATCATGCGCCCCTCCAAACCCCTCACGCTCCACAATCTCGCTCACGGTGCGGTCGAAAGCCTCCCGCACCGACTGGATGCGATCCGGGCGCAACTGGCTCCCATCGACGGCAAACCACTGATGCCCGCGCGGATGGTGGAAGGGCGCGTCCGGTGCCGCGAAACGGGCACCCGACAGGCCGGACCGCCAGGAGGATGCGAGCGGCATCAACTGGGCGCCGGACGCGCCAATGCCATGCAGGAAGATGACGAGGTGGCTGTTGGAATCCATTAAGAGCTCACGGTGAGGACAAGGACAGAGTGAGGGGACATAGCGAGGGCGCTCGACCCTTGTGCAGGGGAGCGCCCTCTTCAACCCGGACAGCCACAAACGCGCGACGACGAAGCGTCGCTGCAGGCGGCCATCAAGACGGGGTGTAGCGGTAAGATGGTTATGAGAATTGACTTATACAAGAGGCGGATACGCCCTTGAAGGAACCAAGGTCCTGCTGCATGGTTCAAGCATCAGCTAGCTCAAAACCGGTGATGACGTGCAGATCGATCCCTATTGCGGCGCCGCGCCCGCGCCCCAGGACCTCCTTTTACGGTGGAACACGGATCCCGTACTGATGTGCGCGCTCGGTGGTCTGGCGTTCGTCCTGTGGCGTTACCGACGATCCGGCACCGGTGCGCGCGACGCAGTTCTGCTGCTCATCCTTCTCGTCGTCGCCTTCGTTTCGCCGCTCTGTGCACTGAGTTCGGCTCTGTTTTCAGCCCGCGCCCTTCATCACGTCATCCTCATCTCGCTTGCCGCGCCGCTCGCCGCCCTCCTGCTTCCGCAGAACAACCGCCTGCTTGATCGCATTCCCGCATCTGCGAGTTTCCTCGGCCACACCGTAATCCTTTGGGCCTGGCACCTGCCGGGGCCTTATGCCTTTGCGCTCTCCAGCAGCGCCGCCTACTGGATCATGGAAGTGCCGCTGCTGGTGACCGCCGTGCTTTTGTGGCGGGACATTCTCCACCCGCGGCGCATCGGCGCCGGCCTGGGTGCCTGCGCCGGCACGCTGCTGCAGATGAGCCTGCTCGGCGCGATCCTCACTTTTGCGTCGGCACCGATGTTCGAGGCGCATTTCCTCACGACCGAAGCCTACGGGATTTCGGCCCTCGAGGACCAGCAACTCGCCGGCCTCCTGATGTGGGTTCCGGCATCGCTGATCTACGTGGCCGCCTTCCTGGTGCGGATCCGCGACCTGATGGCGCAGGCTGCGCTCGGCGGGGCGTTAGGGGGTGCGGACGCGACGTCGGGCGTGCGATAAGCAGGCTCGAACAAGAACTTCCGTGCTCAGCCAAGGACCTGCCATGAAACGCTTCGCCATTGCCGCCCTCGCCTGCCTGAGTGCTTCCGCCGCCCTTGCGCATGCCCAGCTGACTTCCTCTACACCGGCCAATGGCGCGTCGACTGCATCTCCGGCGCAGATCAGTCTGACCTTTACCGAAACGCTCAATCTCAAGTTCAGCGGCATCACGCTGGCCGGTCCGGGCGGCACCGCAAGCGAGACCGGCGCCGCGCAACTTAGCCAAGGCGACAAGACGCTTGCCGTTCCGGTCAACAAGCCGCTCGCACCCGGCGCCTACCGGGTCGACTGGCATGTGCTTTCCAATGACGGGCACAAGACAAAGGGCAGCTTTGCGTTTACCGTCACGCCGTGATGACGCCGGAAACTGCGCTTGTTGCCGCGCGCTTTGGCGGAGATCTCGCGGCACTGTTTCTCTGGGGTGCGGCGGCCTATCTGTGGCTTCTGGTTTCAGCGGGGCTCAGCGCGCGGATCTGGCAGCGGCTTTGGTTTTGGCGGGTTGCGGC
This sequence comes from Hyphomicrobiales bacterium, assembly GCA_900472675.1. Taxonomy (GTDB): domain Bacteria; phylum Pseudomonadota; class Alphaproteobacteria; order Rhizobiales; family Rhizobiaceae; genus Neorhizobium. The sequence continues at coordinate 32,271 of UCJA01000025.1, read as the reverse complement.
TCTGCTGCTTGCCGTCATGGCGGCCGTGACCTCGCTACCCATCCAGGGCGCGCTTCTCGGCGGCGGCTGGGACGAAGCACTCGACTTTTCGACGCTGCAGGCCGTGGCGACAGAGACATCCACCGGCACCGCTTGGATATGGCAGGTGACAGCTGTCGCGCTGCTCTGCGTCATCAGCCTTGCCACGCCTGCCCGCCTGCAGCTGCCGCTGACCGCGCTTGCCGCCGCCGGCCTTTTGGTGTCGCTGACCTTTACCGGACATGCGGTGATGCACGACGGACTGACTGGCTTCGTCCACCGGTCGAACGACCTTCTGCACGTGCTTGCGGGCGGCGCCTGGCTCGGTGCGCTTCTGCCGGTCCTTTTCCTGCTGCAGGAGCTCGACCATGACGACGCAGGCGGCGATGCGCGCCTCGCGCTCAGCCGGTTCTCGTTTGCCGGCCACGGCGCCGTTGCGCTGGTGCTGGTCTCGGGCCTTGCCAATACTCTGCTGATCCTCGGGCATTTGCCGACCGACTGGAGCAGGCCCTACCAGTTCCTGCTGTCGATGAAGATCGTGCTGGTGGTGCTGATGGTGATGGCAGCCCTGTTCAACCGCTACTATCTCGTGCCCCGGATGGCGCGCTCGCTTTCGGCAAGCCGCGCGCTCTTTGTCGGGACGCTTGCCGAGATAGCGGCGTCGATCGCCGTGATCGGCCTTGTCGCGTGGTTCGGCACGCTCGACCCGTTCGGCGGATAAGACCTCTACATCAAAAAGCCGCGATGCTTTGTCGATCTCGTTGCGCCTGCCGATCAAGATCCCCGAACCGGAATGACACCCCATGAAGCGTGCCGCCTGCCTCCTTCTGCCAATTCTCCTTGTCCCGGCGCTTGCCCGGGCGGATGACGTGGGACCGGCCATCGAAACATTTGCCGCGCGCTGCCTGGCGGAGGGTCCAAGGTTCGACAAGACGGTGGCGCTGGCGAAGCAGGAGGAATGGCCGGCGCTGGCGGCCGATATGGCCATGGCCTTCACGCCGGTCGGAGAGCCCTCGTCGATCGAAGGCTGGATCGCCAGCAAGGGAGATGCCGAGCCATTCAAGGCGCTTGTCGTCTACAAGGCGGAGGTTGCCGGCAAGCCGGTCGAAGGCTGTACGCTCGCGGTTTCCGGCACCGATGCAAATGCCTTCGACAAGGCGCTGGTGCTGCGCGCCAAGGCCAAATCCCTTGGCGAGGAGACGGGCGAGGATACGATCTACAAACGCTATGCGGCCGATGTGGCGGGACGCGAAGGCGCCATCACCATCGCCATTCCGCGCTATCCCAAGGGCAGCGACCAGGTGATTGTCAGCGTGGTGGCGCAACAGGTTGTCGATAACTAACGCTGGCGAGCGGTGGTTCGGGCAACCGCTGCCGCCGCCGCCAAAATGAGAACGCCGCCGCGTCCATATAGGGTACGCGGCGGCGTTGATTTATTCGGAGATCCGAAGCGGATCGAGCTAGAACTTGTAGTTGACACCTGCGGTGACGGAATGGTCGCTCACGTCGCGCTTGCTGCCGTTGCCGTTGCTATAGCTACGAACGCCGCTGGTCATGACGTAGTCGTATTCGACACGCGCGGAGATGTTGCTGGTCAGCTTGTGCTCGACGCCGGCGCCGAGCAGCAGGCCGGGCTTCCAGCCGTCAGGACCGGACACGTCGCCCTTGTCGCGGAAGTTGGTCATGGCAAGACCACCGGTCGCGTAGACCAGGGTCTGGTCGAGAGGCACGCCGGCCTTCGCCTTGGCAGCAAGACGGTGGCGCTCGCTGAGCCTTCCGCCGCTAACCTTGACGTTAGCATCGCCGAGATAGGAATAATCGAGTTCGCCACCAACCACGGCACCGCCGAGATCGGCATTGTAGCCGCCGTGAACGCCCAGGTTCATGCCCTTGCCACCGGCGAAGGGATTGATCTTCGGCGAAGTCACGCCGCCGTGGACGCCGACATAGGGGCCGGACCAGTCGCTGGTTGCGGCTGCAGGCTCACTGTAGGCAGGCGGTTCCTGATAATTGTTCGTCAGGTCGGCAGCCAGAAGAGGCGCAGACAGGACGGGCAGCAAGAAGGCGGCAGATGCAGCTATCGCGAGGGGTTTGAAGGTCATTTTCTACTCCATACAAAGCCTGCTAAACGGCGGATGCGCAGGCGATACATCCGGTTCACGCCACAGGACGGTTCACGCGGTCCACCCCGACCCCTTTGAACGCGCTGCCAGTCCTGCACCGGTCCCTCTTCATTTTCATGAATTTCTAAACACTGTATTAACCGCGCCGGGTGCCATGCCTGGCTGCGACAAAACGGCTGTCACAGTCGCGTGAGCAGCCCCGACCTCGTGGCGAGCGGCGCCAAGCACAAGTTCGTGAATCGTGCCGATTGAGACATTCCGGTCGCAATCCTCCTCTAGATCTTTGCGGGCACCAAGGAGGATCGCGATGATGGAAGACCTGACGATAACAGAAGCCATGACCGACCCGCTTATCCGGATGGTGATGGAAGCGGACGGGATCGACAAGGATGCCTTTGCAAGCAGCCTGGAGAACGCAAAGAAGCGGTTCGTCGATTTGGGCGTCGAGCGTCTGCGCCAGGAACGCGCCGACTATTTCTACCGCGCCATGAACGAGCGCCATTAACGGACGCCTCGGTTCGCAGGATCGCGAACGTGATGCAGGCCACGAAGGCCTGCAGGGGTTGCAAGTCTGCGGCCACGAACCGCGCAGGGCTCAAACTGGTGCGCCACGGCCGCAACGCCATTTCCCTCCGATATAATCATACTTTTTAGATGACAGGCTTCCCTCAGCGCGTGCGCGCCGGTAGAACTGCCCGCGTCAGATCACCATATTGCACGTACAGAGCCATGATCGAAAAGGATATCCTATGACCATAAGCGGCAACCTCATGATCGGAGGCAAGGAAACGCGCGGCACGAACGGCGAGTTCTCTGCGACCGAAGCATCGACCGGCAAGCCTCTGGAAGGTTCGTTCGGCGGCGCGACCAAGACCGACGTGGAGACCGCGACGAAGCTGGCCTGGGAGGCCTTCGACGTCTACCGCGAAACCTCTCTTGAGGATCGCGCTGCCTTCCTGGAGGCGATTGCCTCGGAAATCGAAGCGATCGGCGATGATCTCGTCGTGCGTGCCATGGCCGAGACCGGTCTTCCGCGCGGACGCCTCGAAGGCGAACGCGGCCGCACCACGGGCCAGCTGCGACTGTTTGCCAAGGAAGTGCGCGAAGGCCGCTTCCAGGAACTGCGGTTTGACCCGGCCAATCCAGAACGCAAGCCGGCCCCGAAGCCGGATCTGCGTCTGCGCAACGTTCCGGTCGGTCCGGTTGCCGTGTTCGGCGCCTCCAACTTCCCGCTCGCCTTCTCCGTCGCCGGTGGTGACACCGCATCGGCACTGGCTGCCGGCTGCCCCGTCGTGGTGAAGGCGCATTCCGCACATCCGGGCACATCGGAACTGGTCGGCCGTGCCGTCCAAAAGGCGGTCGAAAAGTCTGGCCTGCCTGCCGGTGTGTTTGCCCTGCTGTTCGATACCGGCCTGGACGTCGGCCAGGCGCTGGTCGCTGATCCGCGCATTCGCGCCGTCGGCTTCACCGGCTCGCGCCGTGGCGGCATGGCGCTCATGAAGATCGCGTCCGAGCGCAAGCAGCCTATCCCGGTCTATGCGGAAATGAGCAGCATCAACCCGGTCATCCTGTTCCCGGGTGCCCTCAAGAACCGGGCCGAGCAGATTGCCACCGGCTTCGTGAGCTCGCTGGTGCTCGGTGCCGGCCAGTTCTGCACCAACCCGGGCCTGCTCATTGCTCTGGAAGGTGCAGACCTCGACACCTTCGTTGCCAAGGCTGGGCAGCTCCTGCCCGACATGCCGGCACAGACCATGCTCACGGGCTCCATCAGCAAGGCGTATTGCGACGGCGTTGCGCGGCTGGAGCAGCATCCGGAAGTGACACTGGTCGCCAAGGGCAAAACCGGCGGCGAATTCGACGGTGTCGCCTCGCTGTTCCAGACCAGTGCTGCAGCCTTTCAGGCTCATCACGAACTGCAGGATGAAGTGTTCGGCGCCGCCGGGCTCGTCGTCACCTGCCGTGACATGAACGAACTGGAAGGCGTGCTGGATGGTCTTGAAGGCCAGCTGACCGTTGCGCTGCACGTGGACCCGGCGGACATGGACGATGCAGCACGGCTTCGTCTGAAGCTCGAAATGCTGGCAGGCCGTCTGCTGGTCAACGGCTTCGGCACCGGCGTGGAAGTTTCGCCTGCGATGGTGCATGGCGGCCCCTTCCCGGCAACGGCGGACGGACGCTCGACCTCGGTCGGCACGCTCGCCATCTACCGCTTCCTGCGGCCGGTGTCCTACCAGGACTTCCCATCGTCGATGCTGCCGCAGTCGCTGCGCTAAGCAAGACCTGCCGTCTTTGACAAACAGGGGTCGCTCACGCGGCCCCTGTTCCGTTTCGCGACAGTCAAAGCCCGCAGTTCGAACCAAAATAAAACCAAAGGTCAGGGAACTTTTTGTGTTCGCGGCTATTGTGATAGATTCGTGAACGAAACAGAGAGGAGCACCGCGTCCATGCCCATGTCCGCCGCACAACACTCCGTACCCTCCGCCAAGGAGCACATCCTGACCGTCAAGGAAGCTCTGGAGCCAATGTTCCTGGCGCTCGAGGAGGAAGCAGAGGTGAAGATGATCGCCGCTGCCATCCGGGCCGGCTGGTCCGTCGAGGAAGCGGTAGCTGCCGTAGACGAGTTGCGCCGCACCGAACTGCTGCCCGCAAACCTGCAGCACTAAACTTCCGTCATTTCGCAAGTAGAGGCGCCTCATCGCAGGCGCCGTCTTGCGTTGAACGCTCCCCAAAAGTCGAAGCATTCCCAGCGTCTGGACACGGCTGGCGACAGCGTTAATGTCTTGAATCAACCGCCTCCCAGATTGAGTCCGGCGTCGACGCTATAGGCTTGATTTTCCTCGTCTTCATTCCGTCGTCCAGACGAAAAAAATCCCGCTGCGGTTAACAGCGGGATTTTGAGGTGTGGAGGTCAAAGTTATTATTTTGCGAAATCACAGGGTGTGGATCCCACTGGATTTCGTAATGTCTAACCACTGTCGTGAGGTGCAATCACGCGTGGCCTTCGAGACATAAACCCCTCAACATGCCAATCGGTTCCACGCTTCTTTAACTGGAGGCCGCTAGACTCTTTGGGAACCGATGGACTGGGCAGCGACGAGGGTAAAGATGGCCGGGCCGAACTTCCGCTTTACGCATTATGATCTGAAGGCACTGCGTGCCGGCACGACCGTCGAAGTGACCCTAAGCGCTGTGAACAACATCCGTCTGGTGACGCCTGCAAATTTCCAGCGCTTCACGGAGCTGTTGGACTTCAAGTATATCGGGGGAGTTGCGCGCAAGTCGCCCGTGCGGCTGGCGGTGCCGGAGAGCGGCCACTGGCACCTGATCGTCGACATGGAAGGTCATCACGGGCTGGCCGAATCCTCCGTCAAAGTGATTGCCGCGCCGGCAGCAAGCCAGGCGCACAGGCAGGCCTCCTGAGGCTAAAACCGTTCAAGTCTCGCCACGCTCCTTGCGCAGCCTAGACCACCACTCGAGGCGCTTCTTGATATCGCGCTCGAAACCACGCTCCGGCGGATCGTAAAACACCTGCCGCCCGAGCTTCTCCGGAAAATAGTTCTGGCCCGAGAAGGCGTCCGGCTCGTCGTGGTCGTAGCGGTAGCCGTCGCCATAGCCTTCGGTTTTCATCAGCTTCGTCGGTGCGTTCAGCACGTGCTTCGGCGGCAGCAGGGAGCCGTGCTCCTTGGCCGTGCGCATGGCAGCCTTGTAGGCCACGTAGACCGCATTCGACTTCGGCGCCGTCGCCAGATAGACGCAGGCCTGCGCCAACGCGAGTTCGCCTTCCGGCGAGCCGAGGTAGTCGTAGGCGTCCTTGGCCGCGTTGCAGACAACCAGGGCCTGCGGATCGGCCAGTCCGATATCCTCGACCGCCATCCGCACCAGCCGCCGCCCGAGATAGAGCGGATCCTCACCGGCATCCAGCATGCGTGCGAGGTAGTAGAGCGCTGCATCGGGGTCCGAACCGCGCACGGATTTATGCAGCGCGGAAATGAGATTGTAGTGCCCCTCCTGCGCCTTGTCGTAGACGGGCGCACGGCGCTGGACGATCTGGGTGAGCGCTGCCGTATCGAAGACCTCGTCCGGCCGTGCCGCGCGCCAGATCTCTTCGGCGAGCGTTAGCACCGCGCGGCCATCGCCGTCTGCCATGCGCAGCAATGTCGCACGGGCATCAGCATCAAGCGGCAGCGGCTTTGCCTCCACCTCTTCCGCCCGCTGCAGAAGTTCAGCCAGGCTTTCTTCATCATGGCTGCGGAAGGTCAGCACCCTCGCCCGCGACAGAAGAGCGGCGTTGAGTTCGAAGCTCGGGTTTTCGGTGGTGGCGCCCACCAGGATCACCGTGCCGTCTTCCATGACCGGCAGGAAGCTATCCTGCTGGGCCCGGTTGAAGCGGTGGATCTCATCGACAAAGAGAAGCGTCTGGCGGCCGTCCATGCGCCTCAGGCGGGCACCCTCGAACACCCTCTTGAGATCGGCCACGCCGGAGAAGATCGCGGAGATCTGCTCGAAGGCCAGACCCGCCTCGCCCGACAGCAGGCGCGCCACCGTGGTCTTGCCGGTGCCGGGCGGTCCCCAGAAGATCATCGAGCCGAGGGAGCCTGAGGCGATCATCCGTCGCAGCACGCCGTCTTCGCCGGTCAGGTGCGGCTGGCCGGTGACCTCACCGAGGGATGTCGGCCGCAGCCGGTCGGCAAGAGGCCGCCGATTGGCGACCCCTTCAGGAAGCTTGGGGGTGAAGAGATCGCCGCTCATCGGAAGAATTGGCGGATGCGCTGGCCGTTGCGTTCGATTTCAACGCGCCAGAAGCCGGGATCATCGCGGAGCATCTTTTCCATGGCCGTGGTGGAGGCGACCGGATCGCCGTTCAGCGAGATGATGATGTCCTTGGGTGCAAAGCCCAGCCGTGCGGCCGGCGACCCCTTGGAGACCTCGACCACGGCCACGCCCAGCTTGTCGGTTGGCATCTGCATTTCCGTCGCGAGACGTGGCGAGAGATTGGCGACCCGCAGGCCAGCAAAGGGGTTGCGGCCCTGCAGCGTCCGCTCGTCGCGCGGCGTGCTCTCCGGTGCCGCGTTCAGCACCACGTTCACGTCATGCTGGCCTTCGGCGGTCTGCAGCGTGATGCGTGCCTGCTCGCCGAGACCTGCCGTCGTCAAGCGGTAGCCCAGGGCATCCGGATGTTCGACGGCAATGCCATCAACTGCTGTGACCACTTCGCCGGGCTTCAAGCCCGCCTTGTCGGCTGGTCCACCTTCCACAACGCGCGTCACAAGCGCACCGCGGGCCGCCTTGAGGCCGAGCGCCTCGGCAACGTCGGAGGTCACGGCGTCGAAGGTGGCACCGACATAGGGCCGCTCGAAGCTCTTCTTGCCGCTCGCCGCAGCCGCCAGGAAGACCTTGACCAGGTTGGCGGGGATGGCAAAGCCGATGCCGTTGGACCCGCCACCGCGCGAGAAGATCGCGGTGTTGATGCCGATCAGCTCGCCGTTCATGTTCATCAGCGCGCCGCCGGAGTTGCCGGGGTTGATGGATGCGTCCGTCTGGATGAAGAAGCCGAAGTCGCCGGGGGTGACCTGGTTGCGGGCCAGTGCCGAGACGATGCCGCTCGTCACGGTCTGCCCGACGCCGAAGGGATTGCCGATCGCCAGAACCAGATCGCCGACGTCCACGGCATCCGAATTGGCAATATCGAGAACCGGGAAATGCTCCTTGGCCTTGATGCGCAGAACGGCAAGATCGACGCTCTCATCCTTCAGGACGAGTTCGCAGGGAAACTCGCGGCCGTCGGCGAGCGCGATCTTGATGTCGTCGGCACCTTCGACCACGTGATTGTTGGTCACCACGAGACCATCATCGGACAGGATGACGCCCGAACCGAGAGACGACTGCTTCTCCGACCGGTTGGGCATGCGCTGCCCGAAGAACTGGTCGAGGAAGGGGTCGCCGGTCGCCAGGCCGGGACGCTGTATGACGCGCTCCGCATAGACGTTGACCACCGCCCCTGCCGTGCGCTTGACGAGCGGCGAGAAGGACAATTGCATCTCTTCGCGGCTCTGCGGCACCGCCTTCTGATCCTGCGCAGCAGCGCCGACCGGAGAGATCGACGCGAGCAGGACGAGAGCGAGCGAGATACGCTTGAACAGGCTGGCCATTTGATTCCTCATGTTGTGTGTCCAGGTGAAGTCTTAGCGCCGCACGCTGGAAAAGAAAGGTGGCCGAAACTGGACGGCACCGGCGATCAGGTCGCCGCCGCATCAGGTACAGACAGATAGGCATGGTGGACAAGATCAAAACCGGGGCGCGACGCCATCCTGATCATTCCGTGCCACCAGCCGGCTCAGCCTTGCCTTTATTCTTGCCATCTGGCTCGTCTGCCTCATCTTTCTCGGCTGGAGCCTCAGGAATTATCCCTGAGGCGACCGGGCGATGCGCACCAGGAGCACAGCATGCGACACTTCATTCACGGGATCTGCCTGACCGGCGTTCTCATCGGTATCAACCTTGCCGCCACCCAGCCCGCCCTTGCGGCGAGCTTCGACTGCGAAAGCGCCAAGCTGGCTGCCGACGAGAAGGTGATCTGCGACACCCGGGCTCTCAACGATGCGGACGTGAAGATGGCGACCACATTCGACATCCTCACCAGCCTACTGCCGATGGGCAACCGCGGTACGCTGCAGGAAGAGCAGGCCAGCTGGCTGAAGAAGCGCCAGGCCTGCAATGCGGATACGGCATGCATCGCCGGCGCCTACAGCGAACGGATGAAGCAGCTCGAGGAAGCCTACAAGGGCCTGAGCCGCCCGCTGTAAGCCCCGGCGAGGACGCGGCGGGCCTCAGGCCCGCCGGCTGTTGCCCACGTAAATCAGCACGAGGGCGGCAGCCAACAGCAGCATGGCCAGATAGCGTCCGGCATCGAGCGGGATGCTGGTGTTTCCAAACCAACCGAAATGATCGATCAGCAGGCTCATGGACAGCTGTCCGGTGATGACGGCGACCGTGGCTGCCGCAATGCCGACGCGTGGAACGGCAAACACGCTGACGATGATATAGACCACGCCGAAGAGAGCACCGATCAGCTGCCACTTTGGCGCGGTGAACAGGGTCATCTCATGCGCGGGCTCGAAGAAGAAGAACAGCAGAAACGATATCGCGGCGCCGAGAACGAAGGTCAGCCAGGCGGTTTCCAGAACGCCTGAGAGGCTGCCGAGCCGGCCGTTGAGTGACGATTGAGCTGCCAAGGCCAGGCCGCCGGCCAGCGCAAGCAGCGTCATGATTATAAAGATCATCGATTTAAAATCCAAAGTGCAATGAGAATGAGGCCGAGGGCCGAGAGGCGATAGCGGTCCATGGCCCGGCGCGGGGTCAGGAACAGGCCGAAATGGTCGATGGCGAGGCTTGCTGCCACCTGGCCGCAGAGAATGCCGACCATGGTGGTGCCGACGCCAATGATGGGCGTCGCGACCGTCAGCACGATGACATACACCGGGCCGAGGATGCCGCCGAGCAGCAGCCAGCGCGGTTGCGCCAGCATTGTTCCTAGGCTGCGCTGGGGTGCGAAGACCAGCGCGATCGACAGCAGCAGGCCGCCGACCAGGAAGATCGATAGCGTGGCGCCGAGGTGTCCGACCTCCTCGCCGAGCGGGCCCAGAAGGCCCGCCTCAACGGACAAGCCCATTCCCGAGGCCACGACGATAAGTAGGGTGAGTATTTGGCCCATGCAGGGTGTCTCCAGTCTAGCGAAGGAGCATCAGGTAAGCTAATGCTGCGGAAGCAACAATTCAGCCTCTCAGCAAAACATAGTTGTCCTATGAGCAATGATCTCACTCTGATCGCCCTTCGGCTGTTCGTGGATGTCGCCGCGACCGGCAGCTTCAGCGAAACCGCACGACGCCATGGTCTGCCGCCCTCCTCCGTCTCCCGCCACATTCAGGGGCTCGAACAGGTGGTCGGCCAGCGCATGCTGTTCCGGCACACGCGCGCGGTGACGCTGACGGAGGCGGGATCCGCCTACTGCCTGGAGGTTCGCGATCTTCTCGCCTCTCTGGCGTTGGCAACCGAGCAGGCCCAGGGCGCGGCCAGCGAGCCGCGCGGACTGCTGCGCATCAATGCGCCCGTCGCCTTCGGACGGCGGCACATCGCTCCACTGCTGGCCCGCTACCAGGCCCGGTATCCGGAGGTGGAGGTGGAGTTGACGCTGATCGACGCCTATGTGGATCCGGTCTCTGAGGGCGCCGATATCACCATCCGGATCGGGCGGCTGAAGGATTCCAGCCTGACTGGACGACGGCTGACGGCACAGCGCTATGTGGTCTGTGCCACGCCCGACTATGTGTCCAGCCACGGCGCGCCACAGCGCCCGCAAGACCTTCTGGCCCACAACTGCCTTCTCTACCGGGGCTTGGGTGGAGCGCAGAAGTGGTTCTTTCGTGATGGAGCGGGTGTCTTCCAGGCCCATACGCTGCATGGCAATCTGGTGAGCAACAATGCCGAGAGCCTGGTGGAGGCCGCCCTGCAGCACCAGGGCGTGGTGCTATTTCCCACCTGGCTGATGCATGAGCATCTGGCCAGCGGGCGCCTTGTCTCGCTCATGCCTGACCACGAGGCGGGCATCGACGACGCCATCCACGACATCCACATGATCTACCCGGAAAACCGGCTGCGCTCGTTCAAGGTGGTGTCGTTCCGGGACTATCTCATCGACCGGATCGGCTCGCCCCCCTACTGGGACAGGTCGGCCACAGATCTGCCAGACGGGCTCGCCTGACAGACAAAGGCCCGCCGGAGGAACCGACGGGCCTTTTTGCATCAGAATTGGCTAGAGCCTGTCGACTACTCGGGCAGAATGCGGACGGCGCCCTTGTCGGCTGAAGAGGCAAAGGCGGCATAGGCCTTGAGCGCCGTCGTGACGTTGCGCTTGCGCGGTGCTGCCGGCTTCCAGCCGAGCGCATCCTGCTCGTGGCGACGGGCCGAGAGTTCCGCGTCCGACACCGCCAGATGGATGGTCCGGTTGGGGATATCGATCTCGATCATGTCGCCCTGGCGAACCAGACCGATGGCGCCGCCTTGGGCAGCTTCCGGGGATGCGTGACCGATCGACAGGCCGGATGTGCCGCCGGAGAAGCGGCCGTCGGTGATCAGCGCGCAAGCCTTGCCGAGGCCCTTCGACTTCAGATAGCTGGTCGGATAGAGCATTTCCTGCATGCCCGGTCCGCCCTTTGGACCTTCGTAACGGATAACGACGACGTCGCCGGCCTTCACCTCGTTGCTGAGGATGGCCTTGACGGAGGCGTCCTGGCTTTCGAAGACGACAGCGGGACCGCTGAACTTCAGGATGGATTCGTCGACGCCTGCGGTCTTCACGATGCAGCCGTCGGCTGCGATGTTGCCGTAGAGAACCGCCAGGCCGCCATCCTTCGAGAAGGGCTTGGCAACCGAACGGATGATGCCGGTGTCGCTATTCGTGTCGAGCTCGTCCCAGCGGGACGACTGGCTGAAGGCCACCTGGGTCGGAACGCCGCCGGGTGCGGCCTTGAAAAAGGTCCGCACGCTTTCGGAATTGGTGCGGGTGATGTCCCACCGGTCGATCGCGTCGCCGAGTGTTGCTTCGTGCACGGTGTAGCAATCGCGGTTGATCAGGCCGCCGCGCTCCAGTTCGCCGAGGATGCGCATGATGCCACCGGCGCGGTGGACGTCTTCCATGTGGACATCGCTCTTAGCCGGCGCCACCTTGGACAGGCATGGCACCTTGCGCGACAGCTTGTCGATATCCTCCATGCCGAAATCAACCCCGCCTTCATAGGCAGCCGCCAGGATATGGAGAACCGTATTGGTCGAGCCGCCCATGGCAATATCGAGCGACATGGCGTTTTCGAACGCCTCCTTGGTGGCAATATTGCGCGGCAGGACCCTGGTATCATCCTGCTCATAATAGCGGCGGGCGATATCGACGATCAGATGGCCCGCCTCGACGAACAGGCGGCGGCGATCCGAATGGGTGGCGAGCGTCGAGCCGTTGCCAGGCAGCGACAGGCCAAGCGCCTCTGTCAGGCAGTTCATCGAGTTCGCGGTAAACATGCCGGAGCACGAGCCACAGGTCGGACAAGCGGCCTTTTCGATGGCGGTGACATCTTCGTCCGACATCTTTTCGTCGGCTGCTGCAACCATGGCGTCGACGAGGTCGAGCGCAACGGTCTTACCGTGCAGGACGACCTTGCCGGCTTCCATCGGGCCGCCGGAGACAAAGACTGCCGGGATATTGAGGCGCATCGCGGCATTCAGCATGCCGGGGGTGATCTTATCGCAGTTGGAGATGCAGACCATGGCGTCGGCGCAATGGGCGTTGACCATGTACTCGACCGAGTCGGCGATGATTTCGCGCGAGGGCAGCGAATAGAGCATGCCGTCGTGACCCATGGCGATGCCGTCATCGACCGCGATGGTGTTGAACTCCTTGGCGACGCCGCCGGCTGCCTCGATTTCGCGGGCAACCAGCTGGCCGAGGTCCTTCAGATGCACATGGCCCGGAACGAACTGCGTGAAGGAGTTCACCACGGCGATGATTGGCTTGCCGAAATCGCCGTCCTTCATGCCAGTGGCGCGCCAGAGGCCGCGCGCGCCCGCCATGTTGCGGCCGTGGGTGGTGGTTCTCGAACGATAAACAGGCATGGGCGTTTCCTCGGTCTATGGGCGGCGCAGTTCTTGTCTACCTGCTGCGCCTGGGGCCCGCGTTTCAGAATTTCCTACTCCAACCGGCGAAAGGTGTCACTACCGCGAAGGGGCAAAACGGTACTGTACGGTACGGTTCGTGTCCTGGGCTGCCATAGTCGATACCAGCACCTGCACGGCAGGACCGCCTCCGCCCCCTTGCCGCTCCGGGTCAGCCCCGGCGGAGATCGTCGTGAGACAGCTGGAAATGGTCGAGTATGATGTCCAGGTTGCGGCGGTTCGACTTGAAGAAGACGTCGAAAAGATCGCCGGCAAGCGGGACCGAGCCGATCAGCGAGTCGGCGGCCAGATTGCCGATCATCTTGGTGAGCTTGTGGGCGGGGACGCCAAGGCGCCGCGCCTCATTGACCACGTAGAGACCGACCAGGGCGCCGCCGGCATCGCCGATCACGGGCACCAGTCCAAAGACCGAGTCGGCGCCAAAGCGGATGCCGGTTCCAGGGATGCGGATGGCAGTGTCCATCAGTCGTGCGATATTCGCCAGCCGACGCAGGCGCCGCAGGGTGTCAAGCCTTCCGGCCTCAGCGCCAAAGGGTGCGCCTGCATTGTCTGTCCACGTTCTGGTTGCCATGCCTCAGTCTCCTCGAAATAGTCAGCCTCTACAGGTGGTGCGGCGGCTCCGAGGGTTCAACTGCGGATGCATCCGCCTGCATAAGCATTTTCACGCAAATGTGGTTCCGCCGAAGCTGCGGCTGCTGTGAAACCAAAGTGATCGGCGCTACGTATAAGGACATGACGGCACTGGTTGCCATGAGGAGATTCTGCGATGCCCGCCTATCGTCCGCCCCAAATCCCCATGTCGGAAGTCACTCCCCGGGAGATCTACCTTTCCCGCCGCAGCTTCATGGGCAGCGCTACCGCCGCCGGCCTTGCAATTTCAGGAGCCGGCAGCGCGTTTGCCGCCCCTCTGATGGCAAAGTCCAGTGACTACAAGGTCAGTGACAAGCTGACGCCCAAGGAAGCGATCACGACCTACAACAACTTCTACGAATTCGGCGTCAACAAGGAGGATCCGTCGCAGAACGCCGGGGCCTTCAAGACGACGCCCTGGTCGGTCAAGGTCGACGGGCTGGTCGGTAAGCCGAAGGAATTCGGGCTGGAAGAGCTGATGAAGATGCCGCTCGAGGACCGCACCTACCGGATGCGCTGTGTCGAAGGCTGGTCGATGGTGATCCCCTGGGTTGGGTTCCCCCTCGTCGCTCTTCTGAACCAGGTCGAGCCGCTGGGTAGCGCAAAGTATGTGTCCTTCGAGACCGTGGTGCGGCCAGAGGAAATGCCGGGACAAAAGGGCCTGTTCCAGGCCCTGCCGTGGCCTTACGTGGAGGGCCTGCGGTTGGACGAAGCGCTGCATCCGCTGACGCTCCTGGCTGTCGGTCTCTATGGCGAGACGCTGCCGAACCAGAACGGCGCGCCGATCCGCCTCGTCGTGCCGTGGAAGTACGGGTTCAAGGGCATCAAGTCGATCGTTAAGATCTCGCTGACCGAGAAGCAGCCGGAGACGACCTGGAAGAATTCGAACGCGCGCGAATACGGGTTCTATTCCAACGTTAACCCGGCCGTCGACCATCCCCGCTGGAGCCAGGCGACCGAACAGCGTATCGGTGAAGGCGGCTTCTTCGGCGGCAACCGCAAGCCGACCCTGCCCTTCAACGGCTATGCGGACCAGGTGGCGAGCCTCTATGCCGGTATGGACCTGAAGGCGAACTACTGACCATGGCCGCGATCCCTGCCCTTCCGCGCCGCTACCACGCCGCCAGCATCTGGGCGCTCTACGTCGTCGGATTGATGCCAGCGGCCTGGTACTTCTTCCAGGCTTCGACGGGAGGCATGGGCTTCAATCCGGTCAAGACGTTCGAGCATGTCATCGGGATCTGGGCGCTGCGCCTAATCATCGCGACGCTCGCGATCACGCCGCTGCGTGATCTCGCAGGCATCAACTGGGTGCGCTATCGCCGCGCGCTTGGTCTGCTCGCCTTCTACTACGTTGTGATCCACTTCATGGTCTACCTGCTGCTCGACCTCAGGCTGGACCTCGGCGCCGTCGGTGGCGACATCGTCAAGCGGCCTTACATCACCATCGGCTTTGCCTGCCTGCTGCTGCTGATCCCGCTGGCGGTGACATCGAACAACTGGTCGATCCGCAAGCTGGGGCCGACCTGGATCAAGCTGCACGCGCTGATCTATCTCATCGCCGCAGGTGGCGCCCTTCACTACGTGCTGGCGGTCAAGTCTGTGACGCTAGTGCCCTTTACCCACGTGGCCCTGATTGCCTTGCTTTTGGCCTACCGGCCGCTGCGCAAGCCCTTCCTGAAATGGAAGCGGGGGCGCAAGGCCCCCACACGATCCGGCACGGACCTGTCTGCACCTGCCCGGGAGCCGGCGCTACGGCCCGCTCCCGACCAGCAAGGCTAAGTGGACCTAGAAAGACTTGCGGAACAGACGCCTGTCCAGCGAGAGATAGCCGCCGCCGAAGGCCGCAAAGAGGAAGGCGCCGCCCGTCCAGAACAGAGAGGCCAGTTCCGCCTTTACCTGCACCTGCTCCAGGAAGCGCGAGCCGCCATCTGCAAGCCGCGCGACTGCCGCTGGCGTGAAGAGTTCCTGTCCATTGTTCTTCAGGGCGTCGATGCCCGCCTGTGTCAGGAACGCATCGCCATAGGGATGAGCGTGGTGGAACCAGAGCGTGATGGCCAGCATCACGGCGTTGGCGAGAGCGACTGGTCGCGTCAGAAGACCGGCTACGATGAACATGCCGCCGAAAAACTGCAGCCCGGCCAGGAAGGGTGACCAGAACCAGCCCGGATGCATGCCGATACCTTCGACAAAACCGACCTGGGCAAACGGGGCGATGATCTTCGGCCAGCCTTCGACCACCAGCATGCCGCCGATGGCGAGACGGAAGAGGCTCCAGGCCATGGGCTGCGCGATCCGCTCATAGAGGGGCGCGAGTGCCGGGATCACCAGGTCGGCGGGGGCATTGTCAAAAACTGCATGGTCAACCATTTCGTCACCTCTAAAAATGAGTTTCGTTATGGCTGCACCCTACCCCCTTCGTCCTTGGTCGATCTTGACGGACGTCAATCCAAGCCGACCGAACACCCACATCTGAAGCACAAAAAAGCCGGGCGTTTCCGCCCGGCTTTTTTTGGTGTCCGTGATGCGGACGATATTATGCGGCGTCAGCAGCTTCTGCTTCAGCGGCAACGCGAGCCTTGTCGGCTGCGCCCTTGGCATTGACGTCGCGCTCAACGAACTCAATGACGGCCATCGGAGCGTTGTCGCCCTGACGGAAGCCAGCCTTCATGATGCGCAGGTAGCCGCCGTTGCGGGTTGCGTAACGCGAAGCGATGGCGTCGAACAGCTTGCGAACAGCGTCCTGGTCCTGGATCTGCGAGATGGCCTGACGACGAGCGTGCAGGTCGCCGCGCTTGCCGAGCGTGACAAGCTTTTCGACGATCGGGCGAATTTCCTTCGCCTTCGGCAGGGTCGTTACGATCTGCTCATGGGTGATGAGCGAAGCCGCCATGTTGGCGAACATCGCCTTACGGTGGCTTGCGGTGCGGTTGAGCTTGCGGCCGGCTACTCCGTGGCGCATGGCTAGTCTCCTTTAATGCAGGAACCCGATCTTCTGTGGGCCTGCCGTTTCCTGGCACATACGGGCACCTCATTTTCACAAGGGCCCGCTGTTTGACGGGGAAAGGCAGTCAAATCCTGCCTTTGTTGATGTCAGTACTGGTCTTCGTAGCGCTTGGCGAGGTCTTCGATGTTCTCCGGCGGCCATGCGGGAACTTCCATGCCGAGATGGAGGCCCATGGATGCGAGAACTTCCTTGATCTCGTTCAGCGACTTGCGTCCAAAGTTCGGCGTGCGGAGCATTTCCGCTTCGGTCTTCTGGATCAGGTCGCCGATGTAGACGATGTTGTCGTTCTTCAGGCAGTTGGCAGAACGAACCGAAAGCTCGAGTTCGTCGACCTTCTTGAGAAGCGCCGGGTTGAACGCCAGTTCGGTGACCGATTCTTCCTCGGCTTCCTTCTGCGGCTCGTCGAAGTTGACGAACACGGCCAGCTGGTCCTGAAGGATGCGGGCGGCGAAGGCAACGGCGTCTTCGCCGGTGACCGAACCATCCGTCTCGATCGTCATGGTCAGCTTGTCGTAGTCGAGAACCTGGCCTTCACGGGTGTTTTCCACCTTGTAGGACACTTTCTTGACCGGCGAATACAGGCTGTCGACGGGAATGAGACCGATCGGCGCGTCTTCTGCACGGTTGCGATCAGCAGGGACATAGCCCTTGCCGTTGTTGACCGTGAACTCCATGCGGATCTCCGCACCCTCGTCCAGCGTGCAGATCACGTGGTCGGGGTTGAGGATCTCGATGTCGCCAACCGTCTGGATGTCGCCGGCTGTGACCGAACCGGGGCCCTGCTTGCGCACGACCATCCGCTTTGCGTCGTCGCCATCCATCTTGATGGCGATTTCCTTGATGTTCAGCACGATATCCGTGACGTCTTCGCGGACGCCCGGGATCGACGAGAATTCATGCAGAACGCCGTCGATCTGTACAGCCGTCACGGCTGCACCGCGAAGCGACGACAGAAGCACGCGACGGAGCGCGTTGCCGAGCGTCAGGCCAAAGCCGCGCTCCAGCGGTTCGGCAACCAGCGTTGCCTTGGTACGACCGGACGAGGTGAACTCCACCTTGTTCGGCTTGATCAGTTCCTGCCAGTTCTTCTGGATCATCACTTAAACCTTCCGTTCGTTGCCACCATCCAATCGTGGCAACCGAGCTAGGAACACCGAAGTTTCACTTCGGCTATACGGTGAAAGCCGCTTGACCTGCGAGGAGGTGAAGCGGCTATTCC
Source organism: Hyphomicrobiales bacterium (assembly GCA_900472675.1). GTDB lineage: Bacteria > Pseudomonadota > Alphaproteobacteria > Rhizobiales > Rhizobiaceae > Neorhizobium. Next base: position 14,555 of record UCJA01000025.1, on the reverse strand, counting down.
CGAGTTCAATCAAGGATCGCCACAGGGGCGACCCTAAAGAGGACCATCAAACGCGGCGCTTCTTGCGGGGACGGCAGCCGTTGTGCGGGATCGGGGTCACGTCACGGATCGAGGTGATCATGAAGCCGGCAGCCTGCAGAGCGCGCAGAGCCGATTCGCGACCGGAACCGGGACCGCAGACTTCGACTTCCAGCGACTTCATGCCGTGTTCCTGCGCCTTCTTGGCAGCATCTTCGGCAGCAATCTGGGCCGCGAACGGGGTCGACTTACGCGAACCCTTGAAGCCCTTGGCACCAGCGGACGACCAGGCAATCGTGTTGCCCTGCGCGTCGGTGATGGTGATCATGGTGTTGTTGAACGTCGAACTTACGTGGGCAACGCCCGACGTAATGTTCTTGCGTTCGCGACGGCGAACGCGTGTGGCTTCCTTGGCCATAGTATCCCTTTCGTTGATCTCTGCACCGCCGTAGTTCCAGCGGCTCCACCTTGGGTCAAAAAGTCATAGACGCCGGGGAGCGAGACCGAAGCCATCGCCCTCCCAGCGCAAGAGACCCAAAATTACTTCTTCTTACCAGCAATCGCCTTTGCCGGACCCTTGCGGGTGCGGGCATTGGTGTGCGTGCGCTGGCCACGGACCGGAAGGCCGCGGCGATGACGCAGGCCGCGGTAGCAGCCCAGGTCCATGAGGCGCTTGATGTTCATCGAGGTTTCCCGACGAAGATCGCCTTCGACCTGATAATCACGGTCGATGGCTTCGCGGATCTGAAGGACTTCAGAGTCCGTGAGCTGGTGGACGCGCTTGTCAGCCGGAAGGCCAACCTTTTCCACGATTTCCTGCGCAAACTTCGGGCCGATCCCGTGGATATAGGTCAGCGCGATAACAACGCGCTTCGCAGTCGGGATGTTGACGCCAGCGATACGTGCCACGTCTATTCTCCTTCGTTCCAGTTGCCATCCGGCAAGTGGTACTTCTTCAATGAGAGCAGCCTTGTGAGGCTGCCAGTTCGAACGTCATACGGGACAAATCAAACGATCAGCCCCGGATGTCCTGTCGGAGATCCGCGCCGATCGCTCAAACTTGTCGCGAGTTGGCGCGGTGTTTAACGGAATCAGCGCTGAAATGCAACCGCTCCCGCCCAAGATTCTTTAGTAGCCACAGCCTAACGCTAGAGCGCGGCCAGGATTGCTTCGATGTCGGACGTAACCTTGTCCATCTCTGCCATACCGTCGACGACCTTCAACTTGCCCTTGGCATAGTAGTATCCGATCAGCGGGGAGGTTTCCTTGTAGTAGACTTCCAACCGCTTGGTCATGGTCTCGGCATTATCGTCCGGACGGCGCTTGAAGTGGGTCGAGCCACACTTGTCGCACGTGCCCTCCTGCGAAGGCTTCTTATCCGAGTCGTGGTAGACCGTCCCGCATTGGGCGCAGGAATAACGGCCAGATACACGACGAACCAGTTCCTTGTCATCGACCCGAAGCTCGATGACGACAGAAAGGTCCATTCCCTTGGAGTTCAGCATCACCTCGGTCGCGTCCGCCTGCACCAGGGTGCGGGGGAAGCCGTCGAGGATGAAGCCGTCAGCGCAATCCGGCTGATCGATTCGCTCGGAGACGATCGCGTTGACGATGTCGTCCGAGACCAGGTTGCCGGCGTCCATGACAGCCTTGGCACGCTTGCCAACATCGGTCTCGGCGACGACGGCCGCACGTAGCATGTCACCTGTGGAAAGCTGCGGCAGGCCGTGCTTCTCCACGATCCGCTGGGCTTGGGTCCCCTTACCCGCGCCCGGCGGCCCCAGAAGTATTAATCTCATCGTCCCCTCTTCCCTCCGCGCAGTTTCGACTTTCTGATCAGACCTTCGTACTGCTGCGCAATCAGGTGTCCCTGGATTTGCGCAACGGTATCGAGCGTAACACTGACGACGATCAAAAGCGAAGTACCACCAAGGGCTAATGGGACCCCTGTGCGCGCGACGAGGAATTCCGGGAGGATACAGACCACGACGAGGTAAATGGCGCCGACTACCGTGATTCGCGTCAGCACGTAGTCAATGTACTCGGCTGTGCGCTCGCCTGGACGGATGCCAGGAATGAAGCCGCCATGCTTCTTCAGATTGTCAGCCGTATCCTTCGGGTTGAAGACGATGGCCGTGTAGAAGAAGGCGAAGAAGGCGATCAGCAGCGCGTAAAACAGCATGAACAGCGGCTGGCCATGGCCAAGCGATGCAATGATGGCGGTCGCCCAGCCTGGCAGCTCCGTGGTGCCCGCAAAGCCGGCAGCCGTTGCAGGCAGCAGCAGAAGCGAGGACGCGAAGATGGCCGGGATGACGCCAGAGGTGTTCAGCTTGAGCGGCAGGTGCGACGTGTCGCCCTGGAACATGCGGTTGCCGACCTGGCGCTTCGGATACTGGATCAGCAGGCGGCGCTGGGCGCGTTCCACGAAGACGATCAGCGCGATGACGGCGATGGCGACGACCAGAACCAGGAGAATCAGACCGGTCGGCAGAGCGCCGGTGCGGCCGAGTTCCAGCGTGTTGGCCAGAGCCGTCGGAAGACCGGCAGCAATGCCGGAGAAGATGATCAGCGAGATACCGTTGCCGATGCCGCGTGCAGTGATCTGTTCACCAAGCCACATCAGGAACATGGTACCGCCAAGCAGCGTCACTACGGTCGACAGCTTGAACAGCATGCCCGGGTCAGCGACGATCCCCTGCCCGCTCTCAAGGCCAGCCGCGATGCCATAGGCCTGCAGCGCGCCGAGGATAACGGTGCCGTAGCGGGTGTACTGGTTGATGATCTTGCGGCCCGCCTCACCTTCCTTCTTGAGGTTTTCAAGCGAAGGGACAACCGAGGTCATCAGCTGGACGATGATCGAAGCGGAGATATAGGGCATGATGCCGAGCGCGAAGATCGCCATGCGCTCGACGGCGCCACCCGAAAACATGTTGAAAAGGCCAAGGATACCGCCGGACTGACCGCGGAAGGCCTGGGCGTAGGCTTCGGGGTTAAGACCCGGAAGCGGGATATGCGTGCCAAGCCGGTAAACCAGAAGCGCGGCCAGCGTAAACCACAGCCGCTTCTTCAGATCCTCCGCCTTCGCGAAGGTGGAAAAATTCAAATTGGAGGCAAGTTGTTCTGCTGCAGAAGCCATGCAATTCTCCGCCCGACCCAGATCCGGGGGCTCGAACGCGCGCTCCGGACGTCTACTCAATTGTGCTCAGAGAACCGGGCGCGGGATGACTGCAGGTGCAATCGGACGCCTCACCCAATTTCCGTATGATCCGAGGGGCAAAGGCCACCTCATGATCGTGAGGCTCACATATGGATGTAAAATCGCCCGGTGTGAAGCGCACACCGGGCGATTTTCAAACGATTTACTCAGCGACAGTCTCGGCTGCGGCAGTTGCCAGCAGCTTGACGGAACCGCCAGCCTTTTCGATCTTCTCGACGGCAACCTTGGAGGCGCCGGCAACTTCGATCGTCAGCTTGGACGTCAGCTCGCCGCCGGACAGGATGCGAACGCCGTCCTTCAGGCGACGGATGATACCGGCGGCCTTGAGGGCAGCAGCATCCACCGTTGCCGATGCGTCGAGCTTTCCAGCATCGATTGCAGTCTGGATACGGCCAACCGAAACGGTCGAGTAGTCAGACGAAAAGATGTTGTTGAAGCCGCGCTTAGGCAGGCGACGATAGATCGGCATCTGGCCGCCTTCGAAGCCCTTGATGGCGACGCCGGAGCGTGCCTTCTGACCCTTGACGCCACGTCCGCCGGTCTTGCCCTTGCCGGAACCGATACCGCGACCTACGCGGATACGGTCCTTGGAAGAACCTTCGTTGTCCTTGATCTCATTCAGTTTCATGATCAAATCCTCCGTCTTACTTCTCGTCGACGACGCGAACGAGATGCTGGACAGCCCGGATCATGCCACGAACGGAAGGCGTATCTTCCAGTGTGCTGGTCCGGCGCATCTTGTTGAGGCCGAGACCGATCAGCGTTGCGCGCTGTACGGCTGGGCGGCGGATAGGGCTGCCGATCTGCTGAACGGTAACCGTCTTGCTGGCTTCAGCGGTGGTGGCTTTCTTGGCCATTGTCGCTCTCCTTATTCTTCCGACGCAATGCCGGCAGAGGCGCGGCGCGACTGCAGCGTTGCATACTTCAGGCCGCGCTGTGCAGCAACGTCCTTCGGATGAACCTGGTGCTTCAGGGCGTCGAAGGTAGCGCGAACCATGTTGTAGGGGTTCGACGAACCGGTCGACTTGGCGACAACGTCATGCATGCCGAGCGTTTCGAAAACGGCGCGCATCGGGCCACCGGCGATGATGCCGGTACCAGCCTTGGCGGCACGCAGCAGGACCTTACCGGCGCCGTGGCGACCGTTGACGTCATGATGCAGCGTACGACCGTCACGCAGGGGAACGAAGATCAGCTCGCGCTTGGCGGCTTCAGTCGCCTTGCGGATAGCTTCCGGCACTTCACGCGCCTTGCCATGACCGAAGCCTACGCGGCCCTTCTGGTCGCCGACGACGACGAGAGCAGCAAAACCGAAGCGCCGGCCGCCCTTGACGACCTTGGCAACGCGGTTGATCGCGACCAGCTTGTCGACGAATTCGCTATCACGTTCTTCGCGGTTCTGGCGATCGTTGCCCGAACCTCTTCTTTCTTGTGCCATTGTCCTTTTCCTTTTTCTTTTCCGGGTGCAACGGGCAATTTCTGGGAGCCAACCACCCTTCCCTTTTAACAGGACAGGTGTGGAACGACTGATGATGGCGGTAGAACCGCCTTTCGCCCGGCCTCCCCTCTCAGGCAGGCCGGGCGAAAATTCTTAGAAGCTCAGACCGCCTTCGCGGGCTGCTTCAGCGAGCGCCTTAATGCGACCGTGGTAGATGAAGGCGCCGCGATCGAACACGACTTCCTTTACACCAGCCTCAGACGCACGCTCTGCAACCAGCTTGCCGACTGCGGCAGCAGCCGCAACGTCAGCGCCGGTCTTGAGCGAACCGCGCAGGCCGCCGTCGAGCGTGGAAGCGGCAGCCAGTGTGCGGCCGGCCACGTCGTCGATGACCTGGGCGTAGATGTTCTTCGACGAGCGATGAACCGACAGGCGCGGACGGCCGTTGGCGACCGCCTTGATCTGGCGGCGCACGCGGCTCGCGCGCTTTGCAAGTGCTTGTTTCCTGCTAGCCATATCGCGTGATCCTTACTTCTTCTTGCCTTCCTTGCGGACGATCCGTTCCTCAGCGTACTTGACGCCTTTGCCCTTGTAGGGCTCCGGACCGCGGTAGTCGCGGATTTCCGCGGCAACCTGACCGACCTGCTGCTTACTAATGCCGGTCACGACGATTTCCGTCGGCTTGGGAACGGCAATCGTAATACCCTGCGGCGGCTCATAGACCACGTCGTGGCTGAAACCGAGCTGCAGCTGCAGGTTCTTGCCCTGCAAGGCCGCGCGGTAACCAACGCCGTTGATCTCGAGCTTCCGCTCGTAGCCGTCCTTCACACCCTTGAAGATGTTTTCGATCATCGTGCGGGACATGCCCCACTTCGACCGAGCATCCTTGCCATCGTTGGCAGGCGTGACGGATACGGCGTTGTCCTTGAATTCAAGCTTTACTTCGTCGTTAGCAACGAAGACCAGCTCGCCCTTCGGGCCCTTTGCAATCACTGTCTGGCCATCAACCGAGGCCGTGACTCCTGCAGGAACCTGAACGGGCTTTTTACCGATACGAGACATGTTTCAATCCTGTCTGTTCGCTATGGAGTTCCCCTACCCGGCTTAGAAGACCGAGCAGAGAACCTCGCCGCCAACGTTCTGTTCACGAGCCTGGTGATCGGCCATCACGCCCTTCGGTGTCGAAAGGATGGTGATGCCGAGGCCGTTCGCGACCTGCGGAATGGACTTTACCGAGACATAGACCCGGCGGCCCGGCTTGGACACGCGGCCGATCTTACGGATCACGGACGCGCCTTCGTAGTACTTCAGTTCGATTTCGATCTCGGACTTGCCGTCACCAAAATCAATTTCAGAATAACCGCGGATGTAGCCTTCCGACTGCAAGACGTCGAGAACGCGTGCACGCAGCTTGGAAGCTGGCGTTGTTACGCTTGTCTTGCGGCGGGCTGCGCCATTGCGGATGCGTGTGAGCATATCGCCCAAGGGATCAGTCATGGTCATCTAACGATCTCCTTACCAGCTCGACTTGACGATACCCGGCACCTTGCCGGAATTACCCAACTCACGAAGCGCGATACGCGACATCCCGAGCTTGCGGTAAAACGCACGGGGACGACCGGTAACCTGGCAACGATTGCGGATACGCGTCTTCGAGCCGTCGCGCGACAGCGATGCGAGCTTCAGTGTGGCCTTGAACCGCTCTTCGATGGGCAGTTCCTGGTTCATGATGGTCGCCTTCAGGACAGCGCGCTTGGCGGCCTGGTCGGCGACGGTCTTGCGGCGGCGCTTGTTCTTTTCAACTGCGCTGGTCTTCGCCATATCGGAGTTCCTTCTTAACGCTCGTCGTTACGGTTACTGACGGAACGGGAAGTTGAACTCTGTCAGAAGAGCCCGAGCTTCGTCGTCGTTGTTCGCCGTCGTGCAAACGATGATGTCCATGCCCCACATCTGATCAACCTTGTCGTAGTTGATTTCCGGGAACACAATATGTTCCTTGATGCCCATGGCGAAGTTGCCACGGCCGTCAAAGCTCTTCGGGTTCAGACCGCGAAAGTCGCGAACGCGCGGAAGCGCGATGTTGATCAGTCGATCCATAAACTCGTACATGCGGGCGCCGCGCAGGGTAACCTTCGCGCCGATCGGCATGAATTCGCGGACCTTGAAGCCAGCGATGGAGTTGCGGGCCTTGGTGATGACCGGCTTCTGACCGGCGATGGCAGCCAGATCGGCAGCAGCAACCGTGGGCTTCTTGGAGTCGGCTGTCGCCTCGCCCACACCCATGTTGATGACGATCTTGTCCAGCTTGGGGATCTGCATCTCGTTCGCGTAAGCGAACTTTTCCTTCATCACGTCGCGGACGCGGGCGTAGTATTCCGCCTTGAGCCGCGGCTCATATTTTGCCTCAGCCATCGATCACATCTCCCGTACGCTTCGCTACACGCACCTTCTTGCCATCAACAACCTGGATGCCGACGCGGGTCGGCTTACCGTCCTTTGCGACAATAGCGATGTTGGACAGGTGAATGGAGGCTTCCTTGTTGATGATGCCCGCTTCCTGCGTCTGAGACTGACGCTGATGGCGCTTCACCATGTTGATGCCACGGACGAACGCACGGTCCTCCTTTGGCATGACCTGCATCACTTCACCGGTGCGGCCCTTGTCTTTGCCGGCCAGTACGACGACGTTGTCGCCCTTCTTGATATTTTGCATCTATCCGGCTCCTCTTACAGTACTTCCGGAGCCAGCGAGATGATCTTCATGTGGTTCTTGGCGCGAAGCTCGCGCGGAACCGGTCCGAAGATACGGGTGCCGATAGGCTCTTTCTTGTTGTCGATAAGCACCGCTGCGTTGTTATCGAAGCGGATGACGCTGCCGTCCGAGCGACGGATGTCCTTGGCGGTACGCACAACCACCGCCTTCATCACATCACCCTTCTTGACGCGGCCGCGCGGAATAGCTTCCTTGATCGAAACGACGATAACGTCGCCGACCGAAGCGTACTTGCGCTTGGAGCCGCCCAGCACCTTGATGCACATTACACGACGTGCGCCGGAATTATCCGCCACGTCGAGGTTTGTTTGCATCTGAATCATGTCAGGTCGCCTTTTCTAATGACCGGCGCGCCCGCACGCAGATGCGCGCGGTGCCGGCAATGAACAGAATTTCGATGTGCGCGGGGTGGATCTTGCCAAGGTGGTTTCCCGATGGGGACCTTCCCTGCGCTCAAAGCAAAAGAACGCTCGTTGCCGAGCGTCCTGCGCCAGTGGCGTGCTTCTTACAGGATTCTGTGCCAGACGCAAGGGCCTGGCACGAAATCCGAAGCATTTTAGGCCTGGGCGGAGATAACCGTCCAGGTCTTGTCTTTAGAAATCGGAGCACATTCCTGAATGGAAACGACGTCACCAACCTTGAACTGGTTGGCTTCATCATGTGCCTTGTACTTCTTGGAACGGCGAACCGTCTTTTGAAGCAGCGGGTGAGCGAAGCGGCGCTCGACGCGGACAACAACGGTCTTCTCGTTCTTGTCGGAAACGACTACGCCCTGCAGAATGCGTTTCGGCATATTGTTCTTCCTTTAGGCCTTGGCTTCTGCCGCCTTCTGGCGGGCAATGGTTTTCACGCGGGCGATGTCCTTGCGGACTTCGTTGACGCGCGAGGACTTTTCAAGCTGTCCGGTGGCCTTCTGGAAGCGCAGGTTGAACTGCTCTTTCTTCAGATCCGCAAGCTTGTCCTTGAGCTGGTCGGCCGTGAGGCCGCGTACGTCTTCGGCTTTCATGGTGCCTTCTCCTTACTCTGCGATGCGCTGTACAAAGCGCGTCTTGACCGAGAGCTTGGCTGCACCGAGGCGAAGCGCCTCGCGGGCGAGCTCCTCCGGAACACCGTCGATCTCGAACATCACACGGCCGGGCTTGACCTTGCATGCCCAGTATTCAACGCCGCCCTTACCCTTACCCATGCGCACTTCGGTCGGCTTCTTGGTGACCGGAACGTCTGGGAAGACGCGGATCCAAACGCGACCGGCGCGCTTCATGTGACGGGTGATCGCGCGGCGGGCCGCCTCGATCTCGCGAGCGTTGACGCGGTTCGGCTCCTGAGACTTCAGGCCGAATTCGCCGAAGGCCAGGTCGAAGCCGCCCTTGGCGACGCCCTTGATGCGCCCCTTGAACTGCTTGCGGTACTTGGTACGCTTTGGCTGCAACATTTTATTACTTCTCCGAGCTTATCTTTCGCCAGCGTTAATCAAGCGTTTTCGCGTTCGCGACGACGGTCGCCACGATCGCCACGGTCACCACGGCTTGCCGGACCCTGCGCATCGCCTTCCAGCGCGCGACGTTCCGAAGCCATCGGATCGTGTTCAAGGATTTCGCCCTTGAAGATCCAAACCTTGATGCCGCAGATACCGAATGCGGTTTCGGCTTCCGCCGTCCCGTAGTCGATGTCGGCGCGCAGCGTGTGAAGCGGAACGCGACCTTCGCGGTACCATTCCGTACGTGCGATTTCAGCACCACCGAGACGGCCGGCGCAGGTGATCTTGATGCCTTCGGCGCCAAGACGCATGGCCGACTGAACAGCGCGCTTCATGGCGCGGCGGAAAGCCACGCGACGCTCGAGCTGCTGGGCGATCGACTGAGCAACCAGGGTTGCGTCGACTTCCGGCTTGCGCACTTCAACGATGTTGAGGTGCGTTTCCGAGCGCGTCATGGTCGAGATCTTCTTGCGAAGCTTCTCGATGTCAGCGCCCTTCTTGCCGATGATCAGGCCCGGGCGAGCCGAGTGGATCGTGACGCGGCACTTCTTGTGCGGACGCTCGATGACCACCTTGGCGATACCAGCCTGCTTCAGCTCACCCATCAGGTAAGCACGGATCTTCAGGTCCTCATGAAGGAGCTGACCGTATTCGGCATTGTCGGCGAACCAACGGCTATCCCAGGTACGGTTGATGCCGAGGCGGAAGCCGATTGGATTGATTTTCTGGCCCATTATGCAGCCTCCCCTTTTTCCTCGACTTCGCGGACAACGATCGTCAGGTGCGAGAACGGCTTTTCGATGCGCGATGCGCGGCCGCGGCCACGAGCGTGGAAACGCTTCATCACGATCGACTTGCCGACGTAGGCTTCCGAGACGATCAGGCTGTCGACGTCGAGGTCATGGTTGTTCTCGGCGTTGGCGATAGCAGACTCGAGAGTCTTCTTCACCGTGCCTGCGATGCGCTTGCGGGAGAATTCGAGCTCCGCAAGAGCGCGTTCGACCTTCTTGCCGCGGATCATGGCGGCAACCAGGTTCAGCTTCTGCGGGCTGACGCGGAGTGTGCGGGCTACTGCCTGCGCCTCATTGTCCTTCAGCCGGCGTTCGGTCTTTGCCTTGGCCATGATTACTTCCTCTTCGCCTTCTTGTCCGCGCCGTGACCGTAGTAGGTCCGGGTGGGAGCGAATTCACCGAACTTGTGTCCGACCATGTCTTCATTGACATTGACCGGAATGTGCTTGTTGCCGTTGTAGACGCCAAACGTCAGACCAACGAACTGCGGCAAGATGGTGGAGCGACGGCTCCACATCTTGATCACTTCACTGCGTCCGCCTTCGCGTACCTTCTCAGCCTTCTTGAGAAGATAGCCGTCAACAAACGGACCTTTCCATACTGAACGAGCCATTGAACGACTTCCTTCCCTTACTTCTTGACGTGGCGCGAGCGCATGATGAACTTGTCCGTGGACTTGTTCGAACGCGTGCGCTTGCCCTTGGTGGGCTTGCCCCACGGGGTCACCGGATGGCGACCACCAGAGGTTCGGCCTTCACCACCACCGTGCGGGTGGTCGACCGGGTTCATGACGACGCCGCGAACGTGCGGGCGCTTGCCGCGCCACACGGAGCGACCGGCCTTGCCATCGTTGATGTTGCCGTGATCCGGGTTGGAGACGGCGCCGATGCTTGCAAGGCAGGAGCCGTGCACGAGACGCTGTTCACCCGAGTTCAGGCGCAGGATTGCCATGCCCTGGTCACGACCGACCAGCTGCACGTAGGTGCCGGCCGAACGTGCCATCTGGCCACCCTTGGCAGGCTTCATTTCCACGTTGTGGACGATGGAGCCAACCGGGATATACTGCAGCGGCATGGTGTTGCCGGGCTTCACGTCAACGGCCTTTTCAGAGGCGATGACCTTGTCGCCGGCAGCAAGGCGCTGCGGTGCGAGGATGTAGGCCTGTTCGCCGTCCGTGTAGGTCACGAGAGCGATGAAGGCCGAGCGGTTCGGATCGTATTCCAGACGCTCGACGGTGCCTTCAACGTCGAACTTGCGACGCTTGAAGTCCACCAGACGGTAGGTCCGCTTGTGACCACCACCCTGATAGCGGACGGTGATACGACCGAGGTTGTTGCGGCCGCCCTTGGAGTGGATACCCTCGGTGAGCGCCTTGACAGGCTTGCCCTTCCAGAGGCCGGAACGATCAACGATGACCAGCTGACGCTGGCTCGGGGTCGTCGGATTGTAGCTTTTCAGTGCCATTGTTCTTCTTCCCTACCTCAGACGCCCGTCGACACGTCGATGGACTGACCTTCGGCAAGCGTGACGATCGCCTTCTTGACGTCCTTCTGCTTGCCGATGAAGCCGCGGAACCGCTTGGTCTTGCCCAGACGGACGAGAGTGTTCACGGCCTTGACCTTGACGCCGAAGAGAGCTTCCACGGCAGCCTTGATTTCAGGCTTGGAAGCGTCCTTGGCGACGTTGAAGACGACCTGGTTCTGTTCGGAGAGCAGGGTCGACTTTTCGGTGATCGAGGGAGACAAGATCACATCGTAGTGGCGAATATCTGTCACTTGAAACGCTCCTCTAGAGCTTCAACCGCAGCCTTGGACAGGACGAGCTTGCCGCGACGCAGGATGTCATAAACATTGATGCCCTGAACCGGGAGAACATCGACGTTCGGGATGTTCTGGGCTGCGAGCTTGAAGTTGCTGTCGAGTTCGGCACCACCGATCACGAGCGCATTGGTCAGGCCAAGCGAAGCGAACGTGCCAACCAGCAGCTTGGTCTTTGCTTCCGTCGCAACCAGATCGTCGATGATGATCAGGTCGGATGCCTTCATCTTTGCAGACAGGGCGTGACGGAGAGCGAGAGCGCGAACCTTCTTGGGAAGGTCATGCTCGTGGCTGCGGACGACCGGGCCGTGGGCCTTGCCGCCGCCGCGGAACTGCGGAGCGCGTGCGGAATGGTGACGAGCGCGGCCCGTACCCTTCTGCTTGTACATCTTGGCACCGGTGCGCGAAACTTCGGCACGGGTCTTGGTCTTGTGCGTGCCCTGCTGCCGCTTAGCGAGCTGGTAGCGCACCATGCGGGCGAGGATATCCTCGCGGGGGTCGAGGCCGAAAATCGCGTCCGACAGGGCTACCGTGCCGGCGTCTTTTCCCTCGAGGGTCTTGACGTTGAATTCCATGTGCTTGGCTCCCTTACTTCGCGGCCGACTTGACGGCATCGCGAACGACGATCCACGCGCCCTTGGAACCGGGTACGGCTCCCTTGACGAGAATCAGGCCGCGGTTTTCGTCGGTGGAGACGATTTCCAGGTTCTGGGTCGTTACGCGAGTCTGGCCCATATGACCAGCCATGCGCTTCCCCTTCCAGACCTTGCCTGGATCCTGGTTGTTACCGGTAGAACCATGCGAACGGTGCGACACGGACACGCCGTGCGTGGCGCGCAGACCACCGAAGTTATGACGCTTCATAGCGCCGGCAAAACCCTTACCGATCGAGGTGCCGGTTACGTCGACCAGCTGGCCGGGTTCAAAATGGCCTGCCTTCAGTTCGGTGCCGACATCGATAAGGTTGTCTTCCGAAACGCGGAACTCAACGAGCTTCGCCTTCGGTTCGACATTGGCGATCGCGAAGTTGCCGCGCATGGCCTTGGAGGTGTTCTTTACCTTGGCCGTGCCCGCACCCAACTGAATAGCTGTGTAGCCATTCTTGTCGACGGTGCGATGAGCGACGACCTGGCAGTTTTCCAGTCTCAAAACTGTGACAGGGATATGCTCGCCAGCGTCATTATAGACGCGGGTCATTCCCACTTTCTGTGCAATTACACCCGAACGCATCGGTTCAATCCTTCCCAGAGTAGCTTGTCGGAGCGTGTAGCCCCTGCATGCCTCTTGCTTCACTCAGCCCGAAACCGAAGTTTCAGAGCTTGATCTCAACATCAACACCAGCGGCGAGATCGAGCTTCATGAGCGCGTCTACCGTCTGCGGGGTTGGGTCCACGATGTCCAGGAGGCGCTTATGTGTGCGCATCTCGAACTGCTCGCGGCTCTTCTTGTCGATGTGGGGGGACCGGTTAACCGTAAACTTCTCGATACGAGTCGGAAGCGGAACGGGGCCCCGGACGCTTGCGCCGGTGCGCTTCGCCGTCGACACGATCTCGCGCGTAGAAGCGTCGAGAATCCGGTGGTCGAACGCCTTCAGGCGAATGCGGATATTTTGGCCGTTCATTCGACATTATCCTTGTTGTCTTGTTATGCCACGCGCCGAAAAACAGGCACGGGTTTTTCATTTTCCTAAAGGTGGACCACCGGTTTCAAAGATCGAAGGGGATGCCGGTTAGCCAGCATCCCTTTCCACTCTTCGGGCCAAAGCCCACCTTCATGTTCTAGGCATCCCACTGCGACGCAATGCGACGCAGCAGCAAATTGCGCTCGCGCGCCATTTGCTACATTTTTGTGTCATAAACAAGCCACCAGCGGCGGCTTGCTTAAAACTTTTCTCAGGCCTTCGCCGATCGATCAGGTAACGATCGAAGCAACGATGCCGGCGCCGACGGTACGGCCGCCTTCGCGGATCGCGAAACGCAGCTTTTCTTCCATGGCGATCGGGTTGATCAGCGTGACCTTGACGGTGACGTTGTCGCCCGGCATGACCATTTCCGTGCCTTCGGGAAGTTCAACGATGCCCGTTACGTCCGTCGTGCGGAAGTAGAACTGCGGACGGTAGTTGGTGAAGAACGGCGTATGACGACCGCCTTCTTCCTTCGTCAGAATGTAGGCTTCTGCCATGAACACGGTGTGCGGCTTGACCGAACCCGGCTTGCACAGGATCTGGCCACGCTCGACGCCGTCACGCTGTACGCCACGGATCAGAGCGCCGATGTTGTCGCCGGCCTGGCCCTGGTCGAGCAGCTTGCGGAACATTTCAACGCCGGTAACCGTCGTCTTGGTGGTGGCGCGGATGCCGACGATTTCGACTTCTTCACCGACCTTGACAATGCCGCGCTCAACGCGACCGGTCACAACCGTACCACGGCCGGAGATCGAGAACACGTCTTCGATCGGCAGCAGGAACGGCAGGTTGATCGGACGCTCAGGCGTCGGGATGTAGGCATCAACAGCCGCCATCAGTTCGCGGATCGCGTCTTCGCCAATCTTCTTGTCCGAATCTTCCAGAGCGGCCAGAGCCGAGCCCTTGACGATCGGAATGTCATCGCCGGGGAAGTCGTAGGACGACAGGAGTTCGCGAACTTCCAGTTCGACGAGTTCCAGAAGTTCTGCGTCGTCGACCTGGTCGACCTTGTTGAGGAACACGACGATGGCCGGAACGCCAACCTGGCGGGCGAGCAGGATGTGCTCGCGCGTCTGGGGCATCGGGCCGTCGGCTGCCGAGCAGACCAAGATCGCGCCGTCCATCTGGGCAGCGCCGGTGATCATGTTCTTGACGTAGTCGGCGTGGCCGGGGCAGTCGACGTGTGCGTAGTGGCGGGCAGGCGTTTCGTATTCAACGTGAGCCGTCGAGATGGTGATGCCGCGTGCCTTCTCTTCCGGAGCGGCGTCGATCTGGTCATACGCCTTGTATTCACCGAAATACTTCGTGATCGCAGCCGTCAACGACGTCTTGCCGTGGTC
>UCJA01000027.1 GCA_900472675.1 Hyphomicrobiales bacterium | reverse complement strand
AGTTTTGGGTCTCAGGTCAGTGGGTGAAGAACAGCACGGCGGAGGCCCGCTGCAATAGTTTGACTACAAGGTACGTTTGCCATGCGCGCAGTATCGTGTTCATCTGCTTCGCTAGTAACTCGGAATCTCGTTATGCCCGAACAGAACTTCTATCAAGACCAGCCACCAAAGATCATTACCTTCGATTGCTACGGCACACTCGTGCAGTGGTACGAAGTCCTTACGCGCGAGATCAATGTCACGCTCGGCGAGCTTCGCGTCACAGACGTAAGTGCGGCGGCGATCATTGATAGCTTTTCGGCACAAGGTCGACGTTTGACGGCAGAAAAGCCGCACCGACTGTACAAGGACATTTTACGCACCGGATTTGTTGATGCGTTTGCCGAACACGGCCTGATGCCAAGCGATGACCAGATCGAGCGCATCGCGTCTTCGCCGCTGAAGATGGGCCCGCATCCCGAGGTCCCTGCCGCCCTGCGCCGACTGCGCGAACGTTACAAACTAGCGATCTTCACGAACTCCGATGACAATCTTATCGCGCCGACTGTCGCGAGCATTGGCGTGCCGTTCGACTACGTGATCACCGCCGAACAGGCTGGTGCCTACAAGCCATCGCGCGACCTGTTCGAATACGCCTATAAGAAAATTGGCGTCAGCCCGAATGACACAGTCCACGTCGCGATGGGCATGTATTGGGACATGAAAGCGCGCCATGACCTGGGTCTACGCGGCATCTGGGTGAATCGGCGGGGCGAGACTGGTAACCCAGACTGGCTGCCTTATGCGGAGGTGACGGATTTAGACGAAGCCGCTGCACTACTCTTGCCCAATCAGGGTTGAATCAGGATGCTAGTTCCGGGGAAAAACCGATCAGGTACGCGCCAGGCAGGTCGCTCACCGAGACCATGGCCGTCCACGACGCCATGATCGTCCTGGAGGGCAGGCTGTCGGTTTCCACGGGCGACGGACCCTTGCGGCAGGGGCGGGCGACATCGTCTACATGCCCAAGGCGAGGGAGTGACGATCACCACGGAAGGCGAGGGAGCGTTGACGGCATACGTGACCTACCCTCACTGGGCGGAGGCGCATCAAGGATGACGGGAATGGCACCATCGCCTAAAGGCTGGGCGACGTTCGCCTGGCAGTCCGACTACGGTCAGTTCTTCCTTGTGGACAGGGAGGACGAAGATTTCGAGGCTCCCGTGGAGATCACGCCGGAGATGGAGGCACCCAGTCTATGCGTGATGCCCAATGGTCTGGTGATCTACACCCAGTCCAGCCCTCAGCAACATATCAGGATCGCTATCTACGACAGCGAACCTGAGCATCCCGTCACGGAGCCCATGAGCGGCAACCTGTGGACGCGAACAGAGCAGACGCAAGCCTCGTTCCCTTCGAGATCGTTTGCGATATCCAGCCCCTCGTTGCCCGATCCGTTGCCATACGGCCCGATCTTCCTTGTGGGTAGCGCCGACTGCGTGATCCAGATCAACTGGATGGGACTCTAGGGTGGGAGGGATGACAGCGTCCCGGTTGATCCAGACATCATCGATATTGCGATTTGGCCAGCCATTTCTACACGTGACAACGGCGTGGAAGAAGTGAGCGCGGAACTGACGCAACTTCTCGAAGCCACCCTTGCCGACGAGATCGTTGACGATGACCATGCCGGCCGATCCAGTGCGACAAGAGTGATTCAGTTGTCGGTAGGATCCAGGGAATAGGCAAGTGCAGAATCGCGGAACCTGATGAATCCTCATGAGTTATCGCGACAGACCAACAAAGGAGGATCGACGTGGCAACGACTTCTCGCGGACGAAACCAAGACCGGGCACGTGTCGCCGCAGGTCAGGATCACGAAGTGGCTTACGAGGCCAAAAAGCAGGGCGTGTCGAAAGCGAAGGTCAAGGATGCCGTCAAAACGGTCGGCAACAGCCGGAGCAAGGTTGAAGGCAAGCTCGAGAAATGAGCGGTGGGCAAACGCATAGTCCTGTCTCGAACCAGAAGGATGGCGACGGGAGCCCTTCGTCGATGTACGAAATCCAGCGTGCTGAAGTGTCGCTGATGGCCACGAAAGACAGCGGGTTTCGGGCGAAAGTCGAAATCACCAACCGGGGCCTTCTCTCCGTCGCGGTGGTGGTCTCGTCCATCCTGTTGTCGACGGCGGTTCTGGTCCATGTCGCAGTTACCGCTGATCGTCGGAGGCGCTAGTCTTCGAGCCGCGTCGCTGGATAAAGGAACAGATCGAAGAAAAGGGAGGTTGGTTGGTGCCCTACGTCAAGGTTGAGATCGCCAAAGGAATTGCCACCGTCGATCAAAAACGAGCGGTTATCAGAAGAATGACCGAAGTGCTTGTCGAAGAACTGGGTCGCAATCCGGAATATGTCTTCGTCGTGATCGACGAGATAGACACCGACAATTGGGGTAGGAAGGGTGTCACGCTCACCGATCTCTGGCAGCAGGATAAACCGGACACTGATACTCTCTAGATCGCGACATTAGGTGTGGCATCTTTCAGAAGACGCCACACGTCTTCAGGTCAGTTCGCCTTTTATCGTGCGATCTGGAGTGAGGCCCCTTTAACAAAAGACGTCACGGCACTTCAGGCGCCAACAGGTCATGCTTCTCCGCAAATGCCACGAAGAGTCCTCGAACAGTCTCAAGATCAACTTCGCCTGCCAACGACGCGATGCACGCCTTATCGAGAAACTGATGACTGACATCCCGACGGTGGTGGGGCAACCCCTCGAGAAATCGTTTCGCGTCCGTGACGCTCTTCACCTCGGCCGGAAAAACCGAGGCCTACTGGAATGCGAACAGGTACGTCGAACAGATCGGGCTTCATCGTTTCACCTTCTCGAACATCCCGACGGCCGCCGGAGGGTGTGTTCTGCGCCCTCCGGCGGAAATTGATCAGGCAGCCTGCTGGCCTTCGATCTGCAGACCGCTGTCGCTATCGAGGCGACTATCGGTGCTGATCGCGATCTTGCGAGGCTTCATCGCATCCGGAATTTGCCGATGCGCCAGAAGGCTACCGGTTTGCACGGGATTGAAAGGCCTATTTTGTTAACCGTACGAACTGGCCATCAGGCGCGCAGACCGACTTTGCCGTGTAGAAGAAGTCTTGACGCTCCCATCCACCACCATCTTCCCAAGCATGGTTCAGGGTCTTGTCGCATTCCAAGATTTCGCCCGAGGGGCTTTCCACTCCCTTGGGAAGTTGTACCCCGTCAACGAAAAGATACTGTGATGTTTGCGGGTTGTCGGTGCGCAGGGTGAGGTCGTATTTGTTGCTAAATGCGCTGGTGTCGGCTCCACAGGTCACAGCGCTTCCCGTGACCTTCGCTTTATAGCCGAGGCCGCAGCCGTCGTTTTTGATGTCCATCTGCAGGACGAGCTTAGAGTATTTTCCGAGGTTGAGAGTCTCAGACGGAAGAACGACCATCGACCCATGTTCATTATTGTCATGCGTCGCGGGTTGATACGTCACGGTTCCTACCGCTTCCTCCTTCGAGCTATTTGGACGAACAACTAGGATTGAGACCTTCTTTTAGTAATACCCTTGCGCTTTGGTCGGTCGGAAGGTGACGGATTTCGGCTTTAGCGGCGTTACGGCATTGGAGCTAACGGTCACCGGAATGGTCTGAACGCCAGCAATCTGCATCAGAGAGGTCTGAACGCCAGCATGAAGCGCTACCACGGTGGTCGAGCCGTTCATGCTTATTTCAAATGAAGCGCCAGCCGGCAGTTTGCTGGAATAACCGTCCAGAAAGGCCTTGGTCGCAGCCTTAGCGGCAACCGCATTGGTGCCGTCATAAGGTGGCAATACCAAATATCGAACCTAGCACCCATGACGGTATCATCGTCTACTCCGAGAATCCGAAGTGGATGACAAGGAGGCGCGGCACCAGGGTAATCACCGTATCGCCATCACTGTTCGCGCACGTGTTAAGTTGGCCACGGGCTGCTCCGATCGCTCTTATACTTCAACCAGCCGTCAATTTCTTCCATAACTAAACGGCGACCTGCCCCACTGCGCAGTATCTCCATTCGGCGTCGAGCTATCTCAGGAGCGTTCTTATCATCGGGCCAGATACCGAGGGCGTCCTCTATGGCGACCGCCGTCCTGACAGGCAAGCTGTCAGGTACGGGGCGGCCGTTTCGTCTCCTAACCAAGTCGATGGTTTCTTGGATGATGACAAGTATCCTCCGAGAATGGAGGCCATGAGCTTGCGCCAACTGGGCCACGGTAGCTCCTTCCAAGTGGGCAACAGCTATAGCGTAATCTCGATCTGGATTTCTGGTCATCGATGTATTTTACCCGTCTCCGTTTCCTAGGCCCCGTCAGACTTTTACCATAGGTGACTGTGTATTAGCCGTTGCAGTAATACGCGGCCTGATCAATAATGGGTGGTCCTTGTGGAGAACCCCTATCGTGTCAAGACGATACTTCCCAAGGACGGGCGGTTGCAGGTCTATCCCTCTGCCGTCCTTATTGGCGTGTTGGCACCTAAGAACGTTATTTCGTCTAGACCACGGCTGAACCCTTTGTCATCAGGTGCAAGCGACTGCTTGCACGGTGCCTCAACACGCTTCCGTTCTACGGAGCAGGTAGCGACGTCTGCGGCTCTTTTTCTTTGGCATCCAATGACGTCGAAGATAAGCACTGGTTAAGTGCTGCGACCGTACCCGTCCAGGATATGATAAATATGATTTAAGTGATGCGGTTAACGCCGTTTCTCAGCGTCCGTTAAGGGATACAAATGGGAAGCAGCATGCCTGCATTCATCGTTCGTTCCTCAGTCAAGACCGGCCTGGAACCTCGGCGCATATACGTTCGTGATCTGTGCTCCGGATCCTATAAACTTGAGTTAAGTCTAACACCCGTGCTCGGAATAAAAAAGACCCTGCCGGTGGGGCAGGGTCTACAGGTTTGCCGCATCTCCTAGGGGAAGGTGCAGGATCAATGTAATTGATTATTGCCTAAGCGCTGTCGCAGATACGCAACACATAGTCAGTTTGCGCAAAATCCCGACCATTAAGAGTCGAGGGGGGACCGTAGCGGGACGGTGTCCCCCTCGTGGGCAACGCTTTGATGCGGCGGCGAAAGCATCGCCCAAGTTTGACATTAACCAGACTTCACTAATGATTCTCTAAGCGACGGTTGTGGTCGAAATTTAGTCCAGCCTAATCTTGACTCTTTCACAGATTTCTCTGAAGCTAATTAAGAATTAACAAAAGCTAAATCGTCTTTTGCCGGAGAAGCTTGTGGTTCGCTGTGTTACCAAGCGACACATACTGGCGGATGTCGCATTTTGCTTCACTGCGTCGTTTTTTGGGGCGTGTATATTAGTCCACCATAGTCCGACGATCCTATCGAGTATTTCTGTCATTTCGCATCCTGCCATAGCAGGGGGGTTACCCATGGGCGTTATTATCGAGGTCAATTTTCGCATGCGCTGGAGAAAGCCCGTTTATGTCGGCGATGGCGATTTCTTGACGCAGATGGTTACCGGTCCCGCTGAAGGGATTGCATTTTTAAAGGACAGCTTTCGTTTTCAGTGTGGGGAAAGCTATAGCCGCGCTTGGCAAGGCTGCCACGACGCCGTTGGAGGCAGGATTGCACCCGCCGTAGCACGAAGGCTCTTTGTCGCCGCCTATGCGGATGACTGCGTAAGGTCGTCATGGGAAAGCCATGAGCTGAAGACGATGGAAAGCGAACTTTAGAACCTTGCGGGTAACTGCCTGGGGGACTTTGTGCCTATAGAAAGTAGCTCCAAGGCTCGTTAAAAGAGCTTCATTAGGAGCGCCCCATGGACTTCACACTGTACGCTTACGAAATATCGCCAAGCAGTGACCCGCCATGCATCCATTTCGAACCGACGCTCGAAGCCTGTCGTCAAACCGCGCTCGAACAGCGGCATGAGCTACTTGGCGACGAGGATACTGACGGATCGCTTGAGCTGATCACGATCTATGAGTGTCGGATGAGAATGCCGACACAAGCCGACCTCATGGCTGCTTTGAACGCGCCGGATGACCCGACTGCTTTACAGAATGCCATTGTTCTGGAACGGACGGTCGTAGATTCCCCATCTCTAACGTCTGCGTTTCTTGTTTAAAGTCTCAGAAGTAGTACGAGCGCTTGGCGTGAACTGCATCGGTCATAAAGTTAGCGGCTCCCTTGCCATCATTTTGTCGAGTAGGACCAGAGGCCTAGTTGCGCATCCTGCGCCGCCCGCTTAGAGCGGTCCGGACGAAACCGTGATTAGACGAGGTTACGATGCCCAATAAAGAGCAGATGCTGGCACGGCATGAAGCCCACACAGAGCGCCTGGAGTATGAGCTCGGGTTTTTCGCCAATGCCGGGCTCCAAACTGACCCGCCTGAGGCCAAGGAAGAACTCGTACAACACATTAGGCAGGCCTTGGAAGGCGAGCGGCAAATTATGGAGAGCCTCAAGCGACTGAAGGGGATTTCCACCACTGTGGTTGATGTCTCAACACAGTAGATGTAGCGAGCGTTGATGCCGGCTGATCATGCAGCGCAAGCTCTCGGAGTGTAAGGTATTTAACTAAGCCCTACATCAATGAGTAGATGCCGCTCAGGATCCAGAGACGCCAGCAGGGAATTTGCCAGAGAAGTTCATATTTCTCGATGGTCTGCGGGGAGTTGCCGCTGTCGGTCGGCATTTTGCATGCTGGTCAGATTTTCAACGTGAACATCATTCCCCGGCATGGATACCTTGCGGTCGACTTCTTCTTTTGCCTAAGCGGGTTTGTGATCGCCTACGCATACGAGGCACGACCGTTCGGCCAGTACTCGTGGAGCAGGTTCGCGTTACTACGCGTCATCCGCCTCTATCCGATGGTTGTCGTAGGGATTTCTCTAGGAACAATAACTTTCTCGTAGGTATGTTTGCATTGCTCTGCTTGTCTCTCGCGAAGGGCGCGAGATGCGACTACATACATCGCGCGATTTACGACTTCATCGGCACGGTTCACTTGCACCTCCATCTTCGTCATACGTTCCATGTGGGAAGCGTGATGACGTTGTCAGCGCCATCGTCCTCCCTGCTCGCGGTTTCATCCGTCAACGGGAAGCGGCCGCTCTCGCTGGTGTGATTATTCAGGCCATAGTTTGGGTCGTCTTCCAGGCCTCGCTTACTGATGTAGACGTCGTTCACTCGGATGTATGTTCCCAATACCAAGCCACATACCTGTTGGTCTTGTCGTGCCCACGACCCTTCAGGAAGGATCGAATGGAACGCACGTCTTCCTTCTCGCAGGCGAACCACACGAACGTATCGCGGTCCATCGCAGCAATCGCCTTCTTTGTCTCGTCCCTGAGGATGCCCGATGCTCCTGCGGGATAGTCGCTCCGGTGCAGCCAGCGGATATCAACGGAGCCAGGTGAGGGAAGAGGCTGCCGCTCCTTCTCGTCCATCACTTCGACGATTATCTGGATTTTTGTTCCCGGTGAAACCTCCGCTGCGATCCGGGCTATGGCGGGAAAAGCGCTTTCATCGCCGGCTAGAAGTATCGAACGAGCCGTCGGAAGCGCACCGCCACCCGGTCCGAGCAGCGCTACCTTCTCGCCCGGCTGCACGTCGCGGGCAAAATCGGCGCCTGGCGTTTTAACGCCCAGCATGGGGTGCTGCAAGAAATCGATCCACAATTCGCCGAGCTCCGTGTCGACGCTCCGGATTGTATAGTTGCGAACGAGAAGCTCATCCTCACCTCCAGGCCAGGCAATGCGACCGTCCTCGCGCAGGCCCGGCCAGACCGGAGGCCTTCCTTTCGGTGGGACGAGCAGGCGGACATGCATGTCGCCGCCGATAAAGGGCGCGAGGTTGGCGCAGGCGAATTTCACCCGCCGCATACGCGGGGTCACGTCCTCGGCTGAGACGACCGTGACCTCATGGATGTTATCAAGCCTAGTCCGCAGCTCCGGCTCGGACCAGGTCAGTTCGAAAGGATCTTCGCCGGCAAAATAGAAGAGATGTTCCGCAATGCTTGTGCGGCTCATCTGGAGCGCCTTTTCGGATGGGCAGCTCAGCTCGATGAGCAGCTTCTGTTCTTTGATGCGGATGCTCGCGGAACCAAGCTTGCTGGTCAGCAGCACCTTTTCCTCAGTACGCTGGACGTCGGCATGTTCGACAAAATGCTCGCAGATCTCGGTCAGCATGTCGCCGACATCCTTCGGAAGCGCTACGCCTGAAAGTGTGAATTCCTGAACAGCGTTCATGGCTGGCCCTCCTTTAGGTCCTGCTGCGTTTTCATGCGATGGCGACCGATCGGCAACATCATGGGACGGCCGGAGACGGGGTCGGTGATGATCTGGCTTTCGAGCCCGAATACGGCGCGCATGTTCTGTTGTGTCAAAACCTCTTCGGGCGAGCCGGAGACAAGCACCCGACCGTTGGCGATGGCGACCAGATGGTCCGCGTATCGCGCTGCGAGATTGAGATCGTGAAGAACCATGACGACCGTCGTGCCGCGCTCGCGGTTGAGATCGGTCAAAAGGTCGAGAACCTCGATCTGGTTGCTGATGTCGAGGAAGGTCGTGGGCTCGTCGAGTAACAGGATGTCGGTCTCCTGTGCGAGCGCCATTGCGATCCAGACGCGCTGGCGCTGACCGCCGGAAAGCTCGTCGACCGGTCTTTCGGCAAGTTCAGTCGTGCGTGTGGCGCGCAATGCCGCATCGACGGCTTCGTCATCCTTACGCGTCCAACGGGAAAACAGGTTCTGGTGCGGATGTCGGCCGCGGCTGACGAGATCGGCGACGGCGATGCCCTCCGGTGCGATCGGCGACTGGGGGAGGAGGCCCATGGTCCGGGCAAGCAGCCGCGGCGACATGCGGTGGATCGACTTGCCATCGAGCAGAACCTGACCTTCCCGCGGCGCCAGAAGCCTCGACATGGCTCTCAGCAGTGTAGACTTGCCGCAGGCATTCGCCCCGACGATGACCGTGATCCTGCCCGGCGGGACAGCCAGGTCGAGGTCATGCAGGATGTCAGTGGTGCCGTAACCGGTCGAAAGCCCGTGGGCCGCGAGCGTGTGGTCTGGCATTGCATTGTTCATAGGGCGCGTCCGGTACGGTTGACGCGTACGATCAGGTAGATGAGGTAGGGCGCGCCGAGCGCTCCGGTGACGACGCCGACCGGATACCGGCTTGGCAGCAGGAACTGACCGGCGTAATCGCCAGCCAGAACCAGCACGGCGCCCATCAGAGCTGCCGGAATGAGCGGCGAACCGCTATTGCCGACGATGCGCGCGGCGATCGGCCCCGACAGGAATGCGACGAAGGCGATCGGACCTGTCACAGCGGTCGCCGACGCGATCATGCCGACGGCAGCAACCATGATTAGCATGCGGGTGCACGCCACCTCGACGCCGAGCGCGCATGCCGTATCGTCACCCAGGCGAAGCGCTTCCAGATCTCGGCTACGGGATAAAAGGAGCCCGCCGAAGACGGTGAGCGACGCCAGAAGCGGAACTGCCTGGCCGAGTTGCGCGCCGTTGACGCTGCCGGTCAGCCAGCGCATCGCCTCCTGCAGGTTCCAGGCCGGTGCGCTGGAGAGGATATAGGCGATGACGCTTTCCAGCATGGCCGAAATGCCGATACCGACCAGGATAAGCCGCGTTCCAGCCACTCCGTTGCGGAAGGAGAGGCCGTAGACAAGCATGGAAACGCCGAGCCCCGCGACGACCGCGATGATCGAAACGATCGGACCGTTCAGCGACAGGACAATGATGGCAAAAACCGCGGCCGCACTTGCGCCCGAAGTTATCCCGATGATGTCGGGGCTGGCCAGCGGATTGCGCAACATCAGCTGGAAGGTGACGCCGCCAAGTCCGAAGCTTAATCCGGCGAGAACCGACATAACGGCACGCGGCAGCCTCAAATGCCCGACGGTAAAGGATGCGCCGGCGATCTCTTCACCAAGCAGGACGCGGATCACCTCGAGTGGTGGCGTCACGGTCTGGCCGATGGTTAGGCTGACTGCAAACAGTGCCACGACGAGCAACGCCAGAATGAAGATCACGCTTCGGTAGCGGCGCTGGCGGCGTTGGCGACTCGTAACCAGTGCCTGCAGCGAGGTGGAAACCATCGTCACAGTTCCCGCACGCGCTGGCGGCGCACGATCCAGATGAAGACCGGCGCACCGATCAGCGCGGTCAGAATACCCACATCGATTTCGGCCGGCCGGGCGGCGATGCGGCCCGCAACGTCGGCGGCGATCAGCAGGCTGGCGCCGCCGAGCGCCGAAAACGGCAGAAGCCAGCGGTGGTCTATCCCAACCAGCAGCCGGCAGACATGCGGCACCACAAGTCCGAGGAACCCGATCGGACCGCAAACCGCGGTCGTCGCGCCACAAAGAAGGATAGCGCCGATCGAGGCGCAGGCGCGGGCAAAGGCAACGCGTTCGCCCAGACCCGTGGCAAGCTCGTCACCCAGTGCCAGCAGGTTCAGCTTGCGGGCCGAAACAAGGCTGATCGCAAAACCGACGGCGAGAAACGGCAGGACCGGCCAGATCCTCTCAAATGTCGCACCGCCAATGCCGCCGATCTGCCAGGAGCGTATGCCGCCGGCTATATCGGCGCGTGGCAGAACCATGGCAATGACGAGGGACGTAAAGGCGACTGAAGTCGCGGCCCCCGCCAGCGCCAGCTTCAACGGTGTTGCGCCGCCTCGCCCGAGCGAACCGATCGTATAGACAAACACGGCAGCGAGCGCCGCTCCTGCGATCGCCGACCAGATAAAGGCTTCAGCTGTTTCTATCTGGAACCAGACAATGCCGATCACCACGGCGAGCGACGCACCCATGTTGACCCCGAGGATACCGGGATCGGCAAGCGGATTGCGGGTGACGCCTTGCATAACGGCGCCGGCAAGACCGAGTGCCGAACCGGTTAAGAGTCCAAGAAGCGTGCGCGGGATACGCAAGGCGACGGCGGCCTGGCCGAGGTTGTCTGTTCGGCCAGCGAGAGCAGCAGTGATATCGCTCCAGCCTACGTCACGTGTGCCAACCGTAACCGACAACGCGCAGAGCGCGGCGAGCAGCGCCACGACACCGGCAAGCCACAGGGCGCGGTTGCGGTTCGATTGCGCGATGGTCGATATGCGTTGTTTCGCGTCGGTATGGCGAGCCGTCATCATCACTTCGGAGCGGTCGTGCCAACGGCCTTGGACAACAGTGCGACGTAGTCCTTGAGCAGCCAGGAGATCGAGAGGGGCGTCGGGTTTGCGGCAGTGCCGAGCGGCTTGCGGCTGAGCATGACGAGGCTGCCCTTCGCCACTGCCGGCATGCGCGATGTCAGCGGATTAGTTTTCAGCGCATCGGAAAGCTTCTCGCCTCCATAGGTGACGACGATATCCACGTCGTCGAAGGCGTCGATCCGCTCGGCGCTGACAGATCCGGAAAACTTGCCCGAGTGCGAGGCCTCCACCACGCTTTTCGGCGAGGTCAGGCCGAGATCGGCAAAGAACTTCACCCGTGTATCGTGGGCTGTGTAAAAATTCACCGTGCTAATGTCGGTCGGGTCGAGATGGGTGATGAACATTGCCGACTTTCCCTTGATTTCCGGATGGCCGGCGACCGCATCGGCGATCTGCCCGTCGATCCTGGTGATCAGGACCTCACCTTCAGCAGACATTCCCATAGCCGCACTGTTGAGCCGGATCATCGCCCGCCAGTCGGTCGACCATGGTTGGTCAGGATAGGCAACGACCGGGGCGATCTGGCTCAGCGTGTCGTAATCCGCCTGGCTGAGGCCGGAATAGGCGGCGAGTATAACGTCGGGCCGGGTCGCGGAGACCGCCTCGAAATCGATACCGTCTCCCTCGTCAAACAGCACAGGCGGTTCGGCCCCGAACTCCTTCAGCTTCTCCGCCACCCAGGGCAACACGCCGTCACCGTCATCATCGCCGAAATTTGCGCGGGCAAAGCCGACGGGCACTACACCCAGCGCCAGCGGCACTTCGTGGTTGGCCCAGGCGACGGTTGCAACGCGTACAGGCTTCTTCGTGATTACGGCGGTTCCGAGCGCGTTTTTAAGGACGATCGGATAGGTCTGACCGTCGTCGGCGGCCGCCACGGCCGGAAGCGCAGAGAAAAGACATACTGCCGCAAATCGCATGGCAAGGAGAAAAGACCGCATCATCGGGTGACCTCTGCCTCGTTAAAGTGGACTGAATCTCAGGTTCACGAGACGGCGTCAACGACAAGCGGACGGAGAAGCAGATGCGGTCCTGCAATACCCGTGGTTTTCTACAATTCAGAAATAAAATACAATACCTGAGCCTAATGATCAAGTTATCTGCGTTTCAGGGGACATATCTGGTAAGACATTGCCGCGGCTAAGGCATTTCGTTTGCTTGGGCGGCTCATGACCTTGCGGCTTTTTCCTCCAAAGATCACGCCAACCTTGGAATTTGCAGTATGGACATCGATATAGCAGGCCGCCGCGCGTACCGTATTACCACTCTCTCCTGGAAAGCTGTCCTCCTCGCTTGTACGGCGCTTGTATCCCTGTCACCGACCAATTCGGTTGCGCAGGAAGCCGACAATTTGGCTTCCGACACGACCTTGAAGCCGATCGTCATCGGCGGGAGTGGCACGACCCTCGATACGAGCACCGATTCGCAATCGATCGTCGCGACGGAAACCACTGCCGTTGGTAGAATGCCGACCGATATTCTCGTTGCGCCCGCATCCGTCTCCGTCATCACGTCCAAGGAGATCGAGGAACGCGGCGCGGACAGCATTGAGAAGGTGGTGCAGTACACGGCTGGCGTGGTGACCGACTATTACGGTGGCGACGATCGTTACGACTACATCGATATCCGTGGCTTCACGCCCTACACCTACCGCGACGGGCTGGCGATCGGCCGGACTTTCGGCGGCGTAAAAGAAGAACCCTATGCCTACGAGCGCATCGAAGTTCTGAAGGGCACCAGCTCTTCCGGTTTCGGTGCAGCCGAACCGGGTGGCGCAGTGAACTACGTCACGAAGCTTCCGAAGACCGAACGTTTCGGCGAGGTCTATGCGACAGGCGGCTCGTTTAGCCATAAGGAAGGCGGCTTCGACTTCGGCGATAATCTTACTGAAGACGATACGCTGTCCTACCGTCTCACCGGCAAGTACCAGAATGCCGATGCGGAATACGATTATTCCAAGGACAACGAGAAGTTTCTGATGGGCGGCCTGACATGGCGCCCGACCGATCTTACCAGCCTGTCCTTCGTGTTCGACCATCTCGACAAGGACGGCATCCCGGGCAGCGGCGGCCAGCCGCTCGGGTCGGACTTCGATCGCGACAAGTTCTTCGGTGAGCCGGATTATTACTTCCTGACCACCAACCGCAATTCCTACAGCCTGATGTTCGACCACGACTTCGACAACGGGCTAAGCTTCGGTTCCAAAGCGCGATACAGCAAGTCGGATACCGCGTTTGGAAGCGCCTATCTGTCTAACCCAAATCTCTTCGACCCGGATCTCTCTGACCGTTATTTCTTCGGAAGCGACACCTCAACCGAGCAGTTCGTGATCGATGCGCACCTGATGTACGAAAAGGATTTCGACAATGTCGAGACCCGTACGCTTTTCGGCATCGACTACAACAACTTCAAGTCTGAAAACTACGGTCTCTATGATCCGAGCGCGCCGCCAATCAGCACCACCGACCCGGTTTATACCGGCGGTCCGGCTTCTACCGAACCCACCTACGGCACCGCAAACGACCAGAAGACAACGGGCCTTTACCTGCAGCAGGACCTGACCTTCTGGGACAGGCTCACCACCAGTGTCGGCGTGCGCAACGACTGGTTCGATCTAAGCCAGGACGACCTCTTCTCGTCTGCATCGGATTCCGACAAGCAGAGCAAGTTTACCAAGCGGTTCGGCGTAAGCTACAAGATCACAGAGGAAGTCGCAGCCTTCGCGAGCTATGCCGAGTCTGCTGCACCTCCCGGCATAGGTACGGAGCCGACGACAGGACGGCAGTATGAGGTCGGTATCAAATACCGTCCGGAAGCGATCCCTGCGTTGTTCACAGCGTCCGTCTATGATCTGACAAAAACCGATATCACGGTTTACGACAGCGTCACCTATCTGCCGTCCACAGTCGAAAAGGTTCGCCACCGCGGCTTCGAACTTGAAGCCAAGGCGGAAATGACTGAGAGCATCGACGTGACCGCAGCCTATAGCTATATCGACTCCAAGATCGACGAGCCGGGTGGCGCCAATGACGGCAATCGCCTGATGCGCGTACCGAAGCACCTGGCGTCAGTCTGGACGACCTACACGCTGGAAGGTGAGGGCGCTCGCGGCGACATGATGTTCGGCGTCGGCGGACGATATATGGACTCGTACTTCCTTGATCTCGCCAATAGCGGTTCTTCGGAAAGCGCCTTCGTGTTCGATGCCGCTTTCACCTACAAGATCCAGAAGAATACGACGTTCCAGCTCAACGTCAGCAACGTGTTCGACGAAAAGCACGTTGCGAGCAAGGACAGCGGCGGCGTCTACTACAATCCTGGCCGTACTGTCATGGCGACACTGCGCCAGACCTGGTAAGATGGATTTCGACACGACAAAGCCCACGCGCCATAAAGCGGGTGGGCTTTTCCTTTGGAGAGAACCTGCTTCTAACGAACTTGAAGCATCCGCCGCCAGGCGGCGGGGGTCTCGCCAGCGACCTGCCGGAATGCCTTGGTGAAATGCGCCTGGTCGGAGAAACCGAGCTGTGCCGCGATGCCTGCAACTCTCAGATCGGTATCGAGCAACAGTTTCTTGGCAAGATCTATACGCCGCGCGAGCTGCCACTGCAGAGGAGTCTTGCCCGTCGTTTGCTTGAAGACGTTGGCAAACCAGCTTTCTGACAGGCCGACGGTTGCCGCCATCTCAGCGACAGTCATCCGGCAGTCGCCAAGCCCATCGATGCGGGCGGCAAGCTTGTTCATCTGCGCCTGGGTTAACCGGCCATCGGCTTTACCAGTACCTTTCTCGGAGATCTCGAGCAGTCCGGTAACGATGCTGCCGACGAGGCTTTCTGCATAGACCTCATGGCGGGAGGGGCTGTCCAGTTCTTCGGCGAGAAGGCCGGCAAGCGTCTGCAGTCCCCGCGCATCCTGTAATTCCGCGGGCTGCCTCAGCGCCGACATGGCAGCAGCCTGCCCGACCGATGGCGACAGGAAGCGAAGCAGCCGGTCTTTGTGAATATGGAGGTTAAGATGCGAGAAGCGATGGAGTGAAGTGCTCGTCGTCCACATCGGCACGCCCGGCGGTATGTAGATCGCCCGCGTCAGTGGCCGGTGATTTCGCTCGAAGTCGCCACTCTGGTTCGAGATGCGGACCTGCGATGACACGTCATCGAAGAAGACCATGATGCGTGGGTCGGCTGCAAGGTAATAGCCGTTGGCGCCTGCTTGGCTTTCCGCCTTCCAGAGAGCGCCGACCATGCCATCGAAGCGTCTCCATTTGACCGGGGAGATCACGCGAATGCCATCCGTGCGCCAAACCATGGAATGCCAAAAATTCAAAGGGCACACAGCTCCTAACGGCTCGCGTTCCGCGTTAACATTAATGCAGATATTACAATCTTGAGATATGTATCATGTTCGAGAGGTATTCATCAACGGTGATGGATCAATCGGCCAAGCTCGGTGGGATATTGCGGCAACGAAGCGGCCGCCGGTAGATTTTTCAAGCTTTCAGAACGAAAATAATACCGTCGCGAAGATTATCGAATCCGTTGCAGACATTCTGTCGTTTGCCGGCAACGTTCCGCTTCAGAAATCGATAAGCGGCGATTGCGGACACAACAGTGCCGGCAACGCCGCCTGCAAATCCTAACTTATTAAAATTTGATAAGTCGTGGAAGGGCTCGCTGGTTCAAATCCCTCCAAGACGAGGTACGGCAAGCGCTCGAAGGTTTACATGCACTCCTAGTGCCAGAGATTGGTTTTGGCGAGGTCGATCAGTTCATCGCCCCTGCCGCTGAAGACGGCCTTCACCATGTAGAGCGTAAAGCCTTTTGCCATCTCCACGTTGATAGAGGGCGGGACCGGCAATTCGGTACGAGCGACGACCGCGTCGATCAAAACAGGACCGTCGTGCGCAAGCGCTTCGCGGATACCACTCTCGACATCCTCCGGATGCTCCAGGCGGACACCTTTTATCCCGACGGCTTCGGCCATCGCCGCGAAGTTCGGGTTCTTCAACTCCGTCCCGTTCGGAAGGAAGCCGACTGACTTTTGCTCGACTTCAATGAATCCCAGGGCGGAATTATTGAAGACGACGACCTTCACCGGAAGATTCATCTGGGCGAGCGTAAGGAAGTCGCCCATAAGCATGGCAAATCCGCCGTCGCCCGACATGGAAATGACCTGCCGCTGCGGGAACGTCACCTGAGCGCCGATCGCCTGCGGCATCGCATTCGCCATCGAGCCGTGCCAGAAGGATCCGACCAGCCGGCGTTTGCCATTGAGCGCCAGATAGCGTGCGGCCCAGACGGTCGGAAGGCCTACATCGCAGGTAAAGACCGCGTCGTCGGATGCGGCGTCGCTCAAAGCCTTTGCGACCTGTTGGGGATGAATGATCCCGCCCTTATGGTGACCCGACGCCAGCGCATCGAGGTCTTTTCGGGCCTTCTGATAATGCGTCCTTGCCTGTTGCAGATGTGTTTCATTGGTACGAACCTTGATGGCGGGCAACAGCGCGTCCAGGGTTGCCTTCACGTCGCCCACAAGCCCCAGATCGACAGCGGCTCGCCGTCCGATCTGGCCCGGGCGAATGTCGATTTGCGCGATCTGCACGCCAGAGCCGGTTGGGTAGAACTGCCTGTAGGGAAAGTCTGTCCCAAGCATCAGTAGGATGTCACAATCCTTCATGGCATAGTAGCCCGAGGAAAAGCCGATCAGACCGGTCATGCCAACGTCGTAGGGATTGTCATATTCGACAAACTCCTTGCCCTTAAGTGCGTGCACCACAGGTGCCTTCAGCTTTTCGGCCAGCGCGATGACCTGATCGTGTGCGTCGGCGCATCCCGAGCCACAAAAGAGGGTGACGCGCCCTTGGCCGTTCAACAGGTTGGCCAAAGCGTCGATGTCTTCCTGCGGTGGAACTGCCACCGGCGCTTTTGGCAGCAGCGTCTGCGGTTTGGGGACATACGAGTTCTTCGCTGGTTTGAGCGCAATATCACCCGGAATGACGACGACGGAGACACCGCGCTGCCCGACGGCCTCGCGTATCGCAATTTCCAGCGTACGCGGCATCTGGTCGGGGTCGCTGAGCAGTTCACAATAGTGACTGCATTCCCGAAACAAGTCTTGCGGATGGGTTTCCTGGAAATAGCCCGAGCCAATCTCCGATGAGGGGATCTGTGCGGCGATCGCAAGAACGGGAACGCGGGACCGATGGGCGTCGAAAAGCCCGTTTATCAAGTGAAGGTTGCCCGGGCCGCAGCTCCCGGCACAGACCGCGAGCGAACCGGTGAGGTGCGCTTCGGCGGCTGCCGCAAATGCGCCTGCCTCTTCATGGCGCACATGGATCCACTCGATCTTGTCCTGCCGCCTGACCGCATCGGTGATGCCGTTGAGACTGTCTCCGACCACACCGAAAATTCGCTTTACCCCAGCGGCGGCCAAAGTAGCGGCAAACTGCTCCGCAACGGTCTGTGTCATCGTTATGCTCCATGGCTTGGCGATATGATGGTGGTTTGATGGTTCGATCTTGACCGGGGCTTCCTCGAAAATATTGTTAAAACCGATTGCATATGGATGTGACATGTTCAGAAGGCATCGCCTGGTGCTGTTTGGGCCAGTCATCGATGTGGGTGCCGGTTGAATGGCAAAGTGGATCATGTCGACGTAGACTGACAGTCGCGCATGCGCTTCCAGATCCATGCCTATCTTATAAAGAAGAGCTGGGCTTTGCCTTGAGACGTGAAATTCCGTTTTTCCGCTCCTGACATACCTTCCTTGTGGTTGTTGCAGCGAATTGTCCAAAAGGCAGATTTGGTGACAATACGCAGGGCGTCATGCTTTCCATAATCCTTACACGCCAATAGCGATGCGACTTTGACAGGATTTCCTGATGCAGTCCGCCACTTCGACCTTCGGCCCGATACTACTGAATGCCCTAAACCCTTAAAGAGGATTCTTCTCCATGAAGATGTACGTGCTTTCACTTGCTGCAGGACTGCTGGTGGGCGTTATCTACAGCCTGATCAATGTGCGCTCGCCAGCACCTCCCGTCGTGGCGCTCGTCGGCCTTCTGGGCATTCTCGTCGGGGAGCAGGTGATACCGTTCGCCAAAACAATTCTGGCCAAGGAACCTGCTGCTGTCAGCTGGCTGAACCAGATCAAGCCGCACATGTTCGGACACCTGCCGGGCGGTTCCAGCCGCGTACAAAATGCGGACAGCGGCAAGATCAAACCATCAAACAGCTCTGGGTCGGCTTAAGGCCGGCCATTCTTCACCGTCCCTCGAAACCCGGGCGGTCTGTGCTCGGCCTATTCAGGGCCCGCTGGTCAAGATTTTTGATTTTCAGAGCGCGCTCGATGAAATGAACCATTTCGGTCTGCCGTCTGCACCGCTGTTTGCCATCGTCGTCATCGTCTTCGAATTGTCGATGTCTGCGTTGGTGGTGACCGGGCTTTATCGCTGGATGGCAGCGCTTGCCCTGTCCGGATTCACCATACT
Organism: Hyphomicrobiales bacterium; assembly: GCA_900472675.1. GTDB lineage: Bacteria > Pseudomonadota > Alphaproteobacteria > Rhizobiales > Rhizobiaceae > Neorhizobium. Next base: position 24,398 of record UCJA01000027.1, on the reverse strand, counting down.
CGCAACCCTTCTTGCCTTGCGCTTGTGGGAAATGCTGCCCGGCATGACACGGTCCATGGCGATGAACGGATTGTTCGAGCACGTCGGTCTTGCCTGCGCGTTCGTATTGGTGGCCTCCGGAAATCTTCTTTCCCATCATGACAAATAAGGACTCTGACCATGACATTTCACTTTCTAAGAACAGTCAGCATCGTTGCAGCGCTCGCGCTTTTGCCCATCATGCCTGGCGTTGCGTCTGCACGCGACAAGCATCCACAGGTCGGCGTGGCACCGCAATACGACACGACACATGTCTACGTGGACCCGGCCGCTGTCGACGATTTCGCCAAAAGTTTCCTTGCGACATTTGGCGGGACCAGCACAAAGCAGGTGGTGGTCACCGTAACGCCAACGCCTAGCAGCACATCATCTCAGCTGCTCCAGACTCCCGCTGGCACGGTGTCACTGTTTGGCTTCAAGACGCCCGTTCCCTATCCCTTCGGCCTCGAACGCACTGGCTATCTTGTGACGGATATGGATGCCGCAGTGAAGGCGGCTCGCGCAGCAGGCGCCATCGTTCTCGTCGAAACGTTCCCCGATCCGATTGGTCGCGATGTCGTCATTCAATGGCCGGGTGGCGTGAACATGCAGCTCTACTGGCATACCACGAAGCCAAACTATTCTGCGTTATCGGCTGTACCCGAGAACCGGATTTATCTTTCGCCAGACGCTGCTTCCTCGTTCCTTACGGCCTTTACCCGCTTTTCGAAAGGCAAGGTGGTATCCGACGACCGCAAAGCTCCCGGTATCGAAATCGGCAGGCCCGATGACACCTATCGCCGTATTCGCATCACGTCGGTTTACGGTGAGATGACCGTGCTCGTCACCGACGGACACCTTCCATACCCTTATGGGTATGACACGACGGGCTATGCCGTCCCGGACCTCAACGCCACACTCGCCAAGGCGAAGGAAAATGGTGCCCGTCTGCTGATCGAGCCCTATGAGGCCAGTGGACGGCAGGCTGCAATGGTTGAGTTCCCGGGCGGATATGTCGCCGAGATCCACGCCTCGCTTCCTAACTGACGAGTGTTGGATATCCATTCAACGCCACGAAGGGTAGTTTCTCCATGGGTTGTCGACTTTTCATATCCACCGTTGCGGCCGCTTTCGTGGCCGCTTCTCCCCAAGCTCATGCTGAGGGCGGGCCGACTGGCGATCCCAAACGCCCGGCGATCCAGTCCAACCGCTGGCAGGAGGACTGGTCCGTCTTGTCCGATCCGGCATTGAAGACGCAGCCGCTCGACGGTTTGAAATATATCCCGCTGTTTGCCACCTCTCCAGAGAGCTATGTGTCGTTTGGAGCAACGCTGCGGGATCGTTTCGAGACCAACCATGCCCCTGGATTTGGCATTGGTGGCTCCAAGGGCGACAGCTATGTCATCCAGAGGGCGCAAATCCATGTCGATCTTCGTCTGTTCGAAGACTGGCAGATTTTTACGCAGTTCGAGGATGACCGCGCATTCGGAAAGCACCCTGTGGGTCCGGTGGATGCAAACGAGGCTGATTTACGTTTGGCCTTCCTCGCCTACAGCCACGAATTCGATGCAGGAACCCTTAAAGCAAGGGTTGGGCGTCAGGATTTTTCGTTCGATCTCCAACGCTTCGTGTCATCGAGGGACGGGCCGAACGTCAGGCAATCCTTTGACGCGGTATGGGCGGATTGGGAAACTGGACCGTGGCGTATACTTGGTTTCCTCAGCCAGCCGGTCCTCTACCGAGACAACAGGCCTTTCGACGATACATCAAGCAGCGACTTCCAGTTCGACATGCTTCGTTTGGAACGACAACTTTCGGCTGGCATCGAATTGTCTACATACTGGGCGCTGTTTGAGAGAGCATCCTCGGACTATCTTGACGGCGCTGGCCATGAACAACGCTATGTCCTCGACCTCAGGTTTACGGGGAAATCCGGCGGTTTTGACTGGGACCTCGAGGGCATGAGCCAATTCGGTTCGGTCGGGGACAAGGAGATTCGTGCATGGGCGTTGGGCGCACGTGCCGGCTACACATTTGAAGATCTGGCGTGGACGCCGCGTATCGGTCTTCAGGTCGATGCGGGATCGGGTGACCGACATTCGGGCGATGGCAGCATCGGGACATTCAACCCGCTCTTTCCGAATGGCTACTATTTCTCGCTCGCGGGCTACACAAGTTACGCAAACCTGATCCATTTAAAGCCTTCCATCTCTGTGAAGCCAGCTGAGAATTTAACGATCACGACCGCGCTAGGGCTGCAGTGGCGGCAAACGACAGAGGACGCGATTTATGTCCAGCCAAACCTGCCGGTGGCGGGCACTGCCGGCCAGGGCGGGCGCTGGTCAGGTGCCTATGCGCAGCTTCGTGTCGATTACACGTTCAATCCCAACCTCACAGGTGCGATAGAAGCGGTTCATTTCGACGCCGGCGAAACGATCCGCCGAGCAGGGGGGCGAAATGGCAATTATCTCGGAGCCGAACTGAAGTTTTCCTGGTGAGACGCGACCCTAACAATGTCCAAAAAAGGACGAAACGACAATTGGCAGGGAGCCGCGCCATTATTGTCGCTTGCACTTGACCCTTTGCACCCGCCCAAAACAGGACTTTTGCAAGCACCAATAGCTCGCGCTTCAGGCATTTCTTGTTTTGACAATACGTCCGCAAACAATGGCCCGGCTCGAAAGGACCAATCTTGAGATCTATGCCACTCCCTATTCTGCTGAGTTTCAATGGCGGATATGTCTATACACTCAGCTTTCTGGCCCTCGGCGGCTTGTTCACGGCCCATGTAACGGGAAACTTCGTCACGCTCGGCGCCACGGTCGCGACGGGTTCGGGAGGCACTCTGGCGAAGTTGCTCGCGTTGCCGATGTTCTGCGTGATTGTTCTGCTCACCAGGGTGGGCAGCACCTTGCTCAAGAGTAACGGGCTGGCGGTACTGCGTCCGCTTCTGCTGGTAAAGCTGGTTCTCTTGCTGGTTGTCGCGGTTCTCGCGGTTTTTTATGGTCCGTTTCGCAACGCCAATAGCGGTGCAAGTCTCGCGATCGGAATGGCGATGATCGCAGCCATGGCGATCCAGAACGCATTGCACCGTGTCCATCTGACCAAATCACCACCATCGACATTAATGACCGGAACGACCACCAAAATCCTGCTCGATCTTGCCGACCTAATATCTAGACGTCCTGTCGAAGATGTGACCGCTGCCAAGGTGCGGCTCAAGCGAATGATTTTCAGTGTCATCGCCTTTGCGTCAGGATGTGCCTTGGAGGCCGGCGCCTTCGTGCTGTCGCCGGTCTGGTGCTTTGCGGTTCCCGTGTTTGCTTCGGCGCTGGCGTTCATCGCAAAGGTCGAGACGCCAGAGGGCGACTAAATAGTTCGCTTGCCTTACTCCCTGATTGACTCCGAAGACGGCGAAGCCGCCGTTCTCGCGCGAATGGAAGCGCATTGTCTAAGCCCCGCTTGTTTGTCCAAGAGCTGTACCAGCAAAGACGCTAGCTTACCGTTGGTTCAGCTGATGTCCATCCACGCCCAAAGGATGCTGCTGTCGTTAAGCAGCGGCGGGTGCTCCTTGCCGCGATCAGTACGGGCAATCGGAAACTTTAACATCATGCGATCGGAGAAATCCCATGGACGCCATGCCACCGAAAATCATCACGGAAGAGATTCAGATCGTCGACAATAGCGGTCATCCATTGATCGTGTTGTCAGGGAAGTCTGGCAAACCGGCGATCACATTCCTGCGTCGCGACGGTCAACAAGGGCTTGCTTTGTCTCTCGATGATGCCGGTCGCCCCGCAATCAAACTCGAGAATACGGATGCGACCGCACCGGCGGCCTCTCTTGAGATTGATGACAAAGGTGCGCATGTCAAATTCGACCGACCAGGCGGTGCGTCAAGCTATATTTTCCTGAACAATGCAGGCGGGTCGGGCGTGGTCTTGATCGACGCCCAAGGAGAACGGCGGGTTGAAATTCTGACCGCAGCAGATGGTACGATCACCGTCAGCCGCTTTGGAAACAAAGAGACGCTCCCCTGATCCAGAGCCTGAGCAATGCAAGAAACCTTCGGCGAAGGCTACATTGGTTCACGCCGTCTACTTGCCCCCTCGTCACGGGTTTCTGCCATCCCTGCAATGGTGGATCGATTACAAATCATGATCGGAGACATACTATGCCGTCTATTCCCCTCTTGGCTCCTTCGGACTGCGCCATCGTTCTTGTCGATGAACAGGCCGGCCTTGCATTTGCCACTGGCTCGGCAGACCGGCAGGTCCTGCGAAGCAATGCGATAGCGCTTGCCCGCACGGCTGTAGCTTTCGGCATCCCTATCGTGGTCAGCACCTCGGCATCGAAGGTCTACAGCGGGCCGTTGATGCCGCCGTTGCGAGCTGTCCTGCCGGATATCGTTCCCATCGAGCGTCGCAATATGAACCTTTGGGAAGATGAAACCGCACTGGCTGCGATCACCGCTACCGGACGCAAGACGCTGGTGTTTGCCGGGCTGCTCACGGAAGCCTGCGTCAGCTTTCCGGTGCTTTCAGCCCTGGATGAGGAATACAAGGTCTTCGTCGTGGCCGATGCTTGCGGCGGCCTGACCCCGGTTAGCCATGACGCGGCATTGCGCCGGATGGAGCAGGCTGGTGCTGTCATGACTTCCTGGCTCCAGTTCCTGCTCGAAATGCAACGCGACTGGACACAGCACGAAACCTACGAGGTCGCCCGCAGCATCGTCGTGGACCATGGTGGCGGCTACGGTATTGGTCTCGACTATGCGCGAGACATGATCAGACCGACATGATGGTGAGGCCGTTGGGAATGAGCGGGAACGCCATCTTTCGTTTTCCTGCCGACCTGCGGCCCCCAATACAGCGTCACTACCAAATCCTCGGCGGCATGGTGACATCGACCCGTTCAGGTCACCGCGCTGACGGTTGCCAGCAATCTGCCGCTTGCCGCGCCTTTCGAAGAGGTTCCCATGTCAATCGACAACGTCCCATCGCAGTCAGTCTTGTCACCAGCGAGCTCGACTGCGCAGATCACAGCGACGCAGTTCATCGGCATTTTCGTCGCTGTCGCGCCCTCTATGTTTCTAGGCTCCCTCGATCAGACCATTGTCGCTACTGCTCTGCCAGTGATCGCAGGTCAATTGGGAAATTTCAGCAATATCGCCTGGGTCATCACCGCTTACCTTCTAGCGGCAACGGTTGCCGCACCGATCTATGGTCGCGTTGGCGATTCCATCGGCCGCGAAACAGCTCTGCTTGGCGCCCTTTTTCTATTTATCTGCGGCTCGATTGCCTGTGGGATCGCCACAGAATTTGACGCCCTCATAGCGGCCCGGGCTTTGCAGGGGCTCGGCGGCGGGGGTCTCATGACCTTATCGCAGGCGCTGATCGGCCAGTCCGTCAGTCCCCGAGATCGCGGGCGCTTTCAGGGGTGGTTCGGAGCCATCTTTGCCCTCAGCAGTACCTTGGGGCCACTGCTGGGAGGTCTCCTCTCGGAACACGTGGGCTGGCGCTGGATTTTCTGGATCAATCTTCCCTTTGGTTTGGTCGCAGCAGTTGCTGCCCTGAGGGTGAAATCCGATCCGGCGGAGGGCCGGTTTTCTTTCGACTTCCCGGGTACGATCTTGTTCGCTGCTTCTACGGTCGCACTTCTGCTGGCGTTAGGATTTGGCCCGGCCCTTGGCTGGGCATCCGCGCGTGTCATCCTTTTACTTTTTGCTGGCTGCGTGGGTCTTGCTTTCGTCCTGCATGTGGAACGGCATGTTTCTACGCCCTTGCTTTCTCCCGATCTGCTGGAGCAACCGGTCGTATGGCGTGCCGCGCTTTGCGTGCTACTGTTCGCAGCGACCTTGTTTGCCGGACTGGTTCAGGTCCCGATTCTGCTCGAACTTGCCTATGGGATCAGTCCATCAACGTCGGGCCTGCTCCTTATCCCTCTCACCCTGGCGCAGGCCAGTGTTTCAACGTGGGCCGGTATCCACATGTCTACTACAGGACGACCGCGCAACCCGCTCATCTGGGGTCTTGCTGTCGCCAGTTTCGGTTTCGCCTCGCTGGCCGCCACCTTAAACTATGGCCCTGTGGCGATTGCCGCATCGTCCATCCTCTTCGGCCTTGGGCTTGGCACGACGATGCCCGCTGCGCAGACGCTTGCACAATGGGCCGGTGGAAAAAGTCGGCTGGGAGTGACCACCGCTACACTGACATTCTCACGATCCGTTGGTGGTGTGATAGGTACGGCTGCGACCTCAGCTATTTTGCTCGCTGCTATCAATCACTATGCTCCAGGTTCAGCCGCATCAGTCCAGGCGACAATAGAAAATGTGAATGGTACGACACAGCAAGCCGCGCATGTCGATGCGGTTCTGTACGCATTCCGATGGGTATTCGGCGCGATAGCACTCTGTACGTCGGGAGCAATGTTGCTGGCCGTTTCCATACCCGCGATAAACCTTGCCGATCCCGAACCAAGTTTGGAGACATAAGAGACTCTAAACTCAAGCCCTCGTTTCCTAAGGTTTTTTCAAAACAATGCGACATCGCTACCGCGAAATTGCGGTCACGTGCTACCGTTGTTTAAAAACTGGACTAGAACGCAAATTTCCTAGGCACAGGGAAACGAACGGATGGGGCACAACTAAACTATGGTTTAGGTCGGCTGAACTCATGGCTATCCCCAACTCGATAGACGTATGGTTCAGCGGTTAGCCAAAATGATCTCTTCTAAGGCGAGCAGAATGCTCGCAATAACATGGGGATCACTATGGGTATGGATGCTGCATATGTTAGCCGCTCTAAAGCCGCGTTCGCGTTCGGATCAAATGAAAGCGGCATGTCAGTTGAGATCTCGGCGTTGCTTCTGCGCGCTGTAACCTGCGTTGAACAGGATGAGGCCAGCGCTCTCGATCTAATCAGACGGGCCTCCAGCCTTCTACGGCCCAAGCCAACGCGGCTCGAACGCAGTGACATCTCTAGCGGCGGACTTGCACCTTGGCAGGTAACGAGACTGAATGCTTTCATAGTCCGAAACATTTCCCAATCGATATTGATCGAGGACCTTGCCCACCTTTGTAATTTGAGCACCAGCTATTTCTCCGCAGCTTTCAAAGCCACTTACGGAGTTTCTCCCCACAACCACCTCATCCACTGCCGGGTAGAGCATGCTAAGAAATTGATGTTGGAAGGCAATGCCCCTCTCTGCGAAATTGCCTTGGATTGCGGTCTTGCAGATCAAGCGCATCTTTCGCGCATTTTCCGTAATATAACCGGCACGACCCCGAGTGCTTGGCGTCGCTATGCACATAAGATGGCACGCGAGCGCGTTCATGCAGGTTTCGAATAGCTGCTCATCAGGACAGGCGGCAACAGCGCGTCACGTCCTCAGCTGGTTAGCGATGGTATTTCACAAGATACTCTGTTGCGGTAGAGAACTAAAACTGACCGACGAGCCTTTGTCCCGCTCACTCGCTTCGGTTCCAGCGCGACGATCCGCCGGCTGCTGCCTTGCCGGCTAGCCTTTCAAGTGCAAAGTCTGCGTCAGTCCTCCCCAGTGCCACCCCAGACAATACTGCTCGCGTCGCTGGATGGGCGGAACTAGGCAACTCTTGAATTGTTAGACTAAAACATTGGAGGAAACTATCGATTCTAAGCACAATGAAAATCACATAGAGATAGAAGCATATTCCAAATGTGAAGCTGAAGGCCGTCCTGAAGGGCAGCACGAGCGACATCGACGGGAGGCGCAGCAAGAGCATGGGTCTCATGGTGCTCTACCACAGACGAGGTCGGCTGACCACGGTGGTGGCGTCGCGGCTTCGACGCCGCCGCCTTCGTTTGAGTTGGAAGAAGGAGTTCGCCCCCCAAAACTCCACAAGGACAATGATCAGGGCTCTTCCTAACATCGAATGCCTTAGTACGATTGTGCAGGAAGGCTCGGATCGGCAACTACCAAGGCGACGCAATTCGGCTTGTTAGAGTTGGTCAAGATGGCCAAGTGGTAGTGGTCTTTTAGACAGCAAAGTGCATTCTGCACCAAAGTGAGGTTCCATTTTGGACGGGAAACATCCATCACGGCTTCTTCGATGCTAAATCGTTACGTCAACCAACGCATGCTGCTCGAAAACTGAGGAACAGAGCCGAGGACGGCTTAGATCCGGGTAGCATCTGCATCTTTTTGGTCAGCAAGGCGTTCGTGCATCACCGTTTCATCCATGAAGGTCCGAGTTCGATGGCAGACGACAAGCTCTCCAAATACAAGGCCAAGCGGGACTTCGAGATGACGAAGGAGCCCAGCGGCTCGGGTGAGGTCAAACCTTCGAACAGCCTGCGTTTCGTCATCCAGAAGCACGACGCCACCCGGTTGCACTACGACCTTCGGTTGGAGCTGGACGGTGTTTTCAAGTCCTGGGCCGTAACCAAGGGGCCGTCGCTCGATCCTGCCGACAAGCGCCTGGCGGTCGAGGTCGAGGACCATCCTCTCGATTACGGCGATTTCGAAGGGACGATCCCGAAAGGCGAATACGGCGGCGGCACCGTGATGCTGTGGGATCGCGGATTCTGGGAGCCAGAGGGGAAGAAGACCCCGCAGCAGGCTTTGGAGGACGGCGACTTCAAGTTCGTCCTGGACGGCGACCGCCTGCACGGAAGCTTCGTGCTTGTGCGCATGAAGCACGACCGCAATGGGGGCAAGCGGACAAACTGGCTTCTGATCAAGCATCACGACGACTTCGCTGTCGATAGCAATGGTGCCGCCATCCTCGAACAGAACACCTCCATTGCATCTGGACGAAAGATGGAGGCCATAGCTGCGGGCAAGGGGAGGAAACCAGAGCCGTTCATGATGGCTGGAGATGGTGCTGCGGCGGATGCAGTTTGGGACAGCAGCGAGGGCCTGGCCGCGGACGAGCGGAAGACTTCAGGAAGGGCGGCTGGCAAACGGACTGCACCTAGAAAGTCTGAAGCTTCCACTTTGCCGGATTTCGTCCCTCCGCAATTGTGCGAGACAGTCGCCAGACCGCCAGCGGCCGACGGCTGGATCCACGAGATCAAGTTCGACGGCTACCGCGTGCAACTGCGGATCAACGACGGCGACGTGACGCTCAAGACCCGTAAGGGACTCGACTGGACCGCCAAATTTCCAGCGATCGCGAAGGCAGCGTCTGGTTATCCAGATGCAATCATCGATGGCGAGATCTGCGCGCTTGATCACCATGGAGCGCCTGACTTTGCAGCCTTGCAGGCCGCATTGTCGGAGAAGAAAGCGGATGATCTCGTCTTCTTCGGGTTCGACCTTCTTTTCGAAGGAACTGAAGACCTCAGGGATCTGCCACTGGTTCAGCGCAAGGAGAGACTGTCTGCCCTGATGAGTGGGGGCGACGACGGCGTTCGGCTGCGTTTCGTGGAGCATTTCGAAACGGGCGGTGACGCCGTCCTAAAGTCCGCCTGTCGCCTCTCGCTAGAAGGCATCGTATCCAAAAGAACAGATGCGCCATACACGTCCGGTCGTTCTGACACCTGGGCCAAGTCTAAGTGCCGGGCAGGGCATGAGGTGGTAATCGGCGGCTGGGCGAAGACGAATGGCAAGTTCAGATCGTTGCTTGTCGGCGTCCACCGCGGCGAAAGCTTCGTCTATGTCGGGCGGGTTGGAACAGGCTATGGATCGAAAAAACTGAAGACGCTTCTACCCCGGCTCGAAGAGAACGCAGCAGAGGCATCTCCATTTACGGGTGCACGCGCACCGAAGAAGGCGCGTGAGGTGTCGTGGGTAAAGCCGGAGCTGGTCGCCGAGATTGAGTTTGCCGGATGGACAAGCGACGGCCTTGTCAGGCAGGCCGCCTTCAAAGGGTTGCGGGAGGACAAGCCTGCCGCCGAGGTGAAGGCGGAGACGCCGGCCGAACCCGAACAGGTGGATGTTCCCGATCCCGAACAGGAAACAAAGGTTCATCGCCGTCGATCGTCCGCCAAGATCGATGTCATGGGCGTGATGATATCGCATCCGGACAAGGCGCTGTGGCCGGACGCGGGGGATGGCGCTCCTGTAACCAAGGAAGATCTAGCCCGCTACCTCGAGGCAGTCGGACCTTGGATGATAGACCATATCAGAGGCAGGCCATGTTCCATCATTCGCGCACCTAATGGCATAGGTGGCGAACAATTCTTTCAGCGGCACGCGATGCCGGGAACTTCCAACCTTGTGGAGCTCGTAACGGTGTTTGGCGACCGCAAGCCTTACCTTCAGATCGATCGCATCGAAGGTCTGGCGGCTGTTGCCCAGGTCGCCGCGATGGAGCTCCATCCATGGAACTGCGAACCTGGCCAGCCAGAGGTCCCCGGCCGACTGGTCTTCGATCTTGATCCTGCTTCCGACGTCCCATTCTCGACCGTCGTAAATGCAGCCAAGGAAATGCGCGACCGTCTCGATGCCCTTGGTCTCGTCAGCTTCTGCAAGACGACAGGCGGGAAGGGTCTCCATGTCGTTACCCCTCTTGCCGTTAGGAAGAAGGGAAAGATCGGCTGGCCTGAAGCAAAGCAGTTTGCGCATGATGTCTGTCTGCAGATGGCGCGCGATGCGCCGGACCAGTTCCTGGTGAAGATGTCGAAGAAGCTCCGAGAGGGACGTATCTTCCTCGATTATCTGCGCAATGACCGCATGGCAACGGCGGTGGCGCCTCTGTCGCCCCGGGCCAGACCAGGTGCGACAGTGTCGATGCCGCTGACCTGGGCGCAGGTCAAAGCCGATCTCGATCCTAAGAGGTTTACAGTTCGCACCGTACCCGCGCTCTTGAAGAAGACGGTAGCTTGGGCAGACTACTGCGATGGCGAGCGCCCCCTCGATGAGGCCATCCAGCGCCTACAGAAATCTCTCAAGGCTGCCGCGTAATGACGGGGCACCGGAGCAGTTGTAAGCTACGCTTGTTGTCAGTGAGTTGCGTGAGAACTTGCCACTTGAGACTGTCGATTGCGGCCTCGGCTGGTTCAAGCCGACGGGCGGATCTTCGTTGGCCGTCGGCGGCTGCCTGTCTTCGAAGTTGGTAGTTCAGTGGCTTTCCGCTGGCGTGATCACGGTGAAGCTGTCGCTCAGACTGTAGAACGTAATCCCATATCGCGCGAACTTACGAACTATGCTGCGGATGGTGGATCTGGCCCAGGACGAGGTTTGGCGGTTGACGGACGAAAGACACCTTTCGGATCATCTCACTTCCTCGAAGCATTGCCGATCGCACGATTGCCTCAGTCACCCAGACTTTGCCGTCGACATCCTCGCCTCGCATGATCAAGGCCGCAGCCAGATCGACATAATACCCGGCATACTGCGCGAGCCTGCGAAGCGACATTTCCGGTGGATGTGCCGTCGCCTTCATTGCCTCGCATGTCACGATGACCAGCCATACGGACGACCCATCCGTCACAGCGAGGTGTCCATTTTCGAAGTAAATGAACGGCTCTGGCTCGCAGACCGTGAACTCCCTTTCGTCGACCATTTATCCGGCCTTCCTGTTTTTGAGTTCGTCGGAAAGGGACTTCTTCAATGCATCCATAATGTTCACGACATTGCTACTCTGAGATGGAATGTTCTTCGCCTTCGCCGACTTCTTCGCAGGCTTGAGGGCCTTCTTCTTTTCGGCGATCAGCTTAAGGAGACTTTCCTGGATCGGGTCGCTGACCATGTCCGGTGACCACTTCGCCGACTGCCGCTTGATGAGCTGCTGGACAAGCGGGATCAGATCGGGATCCGCTTCATCGTCGATATCCTCAAAATAACTCTCCTCCGGCCGCACCTCGTCTCCAAACCGAAGCGTCCACAGGACGATACCCTCGTCGCGGGGCTCGATCACGATCGCTCTCTCCCGTCGTCCAATTACCAACTTGGATACCCCGACGACCTTATCCGACTTCATGGCATCTCGAATGACGGCAAACGCCTCGTTGCCGACGGCGTCGTCTGGCATCAAATAATGGGGCTTTTCGAGGTATACCCACTGGATGCTGTCGGCAGGGACGAACTTTTCAATGTCGATCGTCTTCACTGTGTCGAGCTGGACTGCGTCAAGATCGTCGTCGGTCAGGATCACATAGTCGTTCTCGGCACGAGCGTATCCCTTGGCCTCGTTCTCGTCCTTCACGGGCTTACCTGTTACGGAATCGATGTATTGGGAGACGACGCGGTTGCCCGTCTCCTTGTTTAGCGTGTGAAAGCGGACCTTCTCGCTCTCCGACGTCGCTGGAGTCATGTTCACCGGGCATGTGACAAGCGAAAGCTTGAGGTATCCCTTCCAATAGGGGCGAAGTGCCATGATCTAGCTCCTAACTCGCCTTGCGGTGCGGGGTGTCTTTCGGAGAGGCGGTTTTCGCTGCTGCCCCTCGAGCAGCACGCGGACGGTTGCTGCCAGCGTTGGCATTGGCCGCCGTGCGTTTCGGTTTGTCTTCGGCGGCCTTCATCATTCCAGCACTCTCGCGAAGGGCGGCCAGCAGATCGTTCGGTTTGGAGACCTCGACCTTCTTCCTTTTCGGGATAGCCTTGCCCTCGATCTTCGCCTTCACCAGGTCGGCAAGTGCGGCCTCGTACCGGTCATCGAAAGCTGCTGGGTCGAAGTCGCCCTTCTTGGTGCTGATGATGTGTTTCGCGAGATCGAGCATCTCGCCTTCAATCTTGATCTTCGGCATTCCCTCAAACGCCTTCTTTGAGGAGCGGACCTCATAGTCAAAGTTGAGAGTCGTAGCGATCAGGCCCTTTCCGTGGGGCCGAATCAAGACTGTCCGCATCCTCCGGAACAAGACGGTACGGGCGATTGCAGCAACCTTTGACTTCCTCATTCCGTCACGCAGGGCGGCGAAGGCATCAGATCCCATTTTGTCCGGGGTTAGATAATACGGCTTGTCGAAATAGACGTCATCAACATCCAAACATGGGATGAACGCCTCGATCTCGAGGGTCTTGTTGCTCTCCGGGACGGCCGCGGCGATCTCGTCTGGGTCTATGATAACGTAATGGCCGTTCTCGATCTCGAAGCCTTTGGTCTGAGACTCCTTTGGCACGGCTTCCTCAGTCTCGCTGTCAACGAATACCCGATTGACGCGATTTCCTGTCGCAGTGTTAATAGTGTTGAAGGCAATGCGGTCCGCAGTCGAGGCCGCTGTGTACAGCGCCACGCCCGCCGAAACCTCACCGAATTTTATGAAGCCTTTCCATTGTGCACGCTGCCCTGCCATGACGCTTAACTCCGACTGACGACTCACTGATTCGTCGACTCAATCGCAGGGCAGGTGATTCGTTCCGACTCAAAACGAATCTATTTTCAACAGGTTACGAGGCGAGGCTAGGACGATGATTCAACACTGCTCCGCGCAGCGCCATCGTAAGCCTTGCGACTGCAACGGATATCTCTCAGCGTTTGTTGTGGCGAAGACATCTATAGCTGGCACAACACAAGGCTACCCAGAACAGACCGTCGGATACCTCCTGAACAGTCTAAATGGGCGACGCGACTGGTATAAGGAGCGGCGCTACTTCGCCCGCCGATGGCTGCACGTGCTCATGCCGCTCTGAGCCTGCTGTACCGGGCCGGCCGAGCATCTGTGTGAAGAAGTCCACGCCGCCTGCCAGAACGCGTACGTATCGAAAGCGACGGGCCTCAAAGTGTGTCGATCAGTCCTCCGTCCACACAGTCATTGAGGGGCCGGTCGTTGCGGAGGCCAGAGGCGAGGCTAGGTAGGTAACAAGGTTGGCAATTTCCTCCACGCTCGCTGCGCGCTGGATGATCGAGCTGCCCCTATGCCCTTGACAAAGTCGGCTGCGACTTCCTCGAGCGGCTTGCCCGTTTTCGCACGCTCGTCAGCAAGCATGGCTTTGACGCCTTCGGAAAGTGTGGGGCCGGGGAGGACGGAGTTCACGGTGACGCCAGTGCCAGCCATACGATTGGCAAGGCCCCGGGGCAACCGCGATGTCTGCTGTTTTGCTGACATCGTAGTGAATCATCTCGACCGGGATGTTGAAGCCGGATTCAGAGGCAATGAAGATGACGCGTCCGCAGTCGAGCTTCTGCATGCCGGGAAGGTATGCGCGGGATAGTCTCACGCCAGACATGACGTTTACTTGCAAGTGGCGGTCCCAGACGTCGTCTCCCGCTTCGAAGAAATCAAGCGGCTGGAAAATCCCAGCGTTGTTGATGAGGATGTCTACATGAGAAACCGCCGAGAGGAGGGCCGCACATCCTTCAGCAATAGCGATATCGGCGGCAGCTGCGATGACGCTTCCCCTGGCGCCTTCGCCCCTGAGGCGTTCGGCTGCCTCAGCGGTCCTCTCCTCGGACCGGCCGTTGACCACAACATCAGCGCCAGCCCTGGCAAGCTGGAGGACGATCGCGTAACCAATACCCTCCGTAGATCCGGTGACTAGAGCTGTTTGCTTGTAAGGTCGATGTGCATCATTTGGCTCCAGTGAAGTTGGAGTACAGACGTATGAACTTTAGGACGTACTCGCAACAGCCCGACATACAGAGAGGAGGCAGTCGTCTAGCTCCACTAGTTCTGTCGTGGATCTGACTACCTCGTGTATCGTACCGCGGTTCGAACGAGCGCCACCCAGCCCGTGTAAGAGGTGCCGTTAATGACGAACATCTTGCACCCCGGAGGAAGTGTCGCGATCACCGTGCCTATGCCAATCGCCGGCGCGGCACCACAGCGACGGCGGGCCTAGGCGGCTAGTAACCCGACTGCCAAAGTTCTAGCGGCTGAAGGGTCTGGTGGGGAAGCCTTGCCTTCCTAGTGAACGGAGGAAATGACAATCCACTACCGTTGTCGCGGACGCCAGGAATCTGGTAAAAGGCCCAATATGGATTTGTATCAGCAGCAACTTGGCTTTCAAGTAAGAAAGCCCATCTTCCGAAGTGAAATGATCGCGGGTTTTGAATGCGGGCTTGTGCATGGTGGTCGCCACGATCTGCTCTCCACAACACGACATATTGCTGCTGAACGAATGGGCGCTCATTTTAGGATCGTCGCCGAACATGGAATGACGACCGTCAGGGACGGCCTGGTTCCCGGCCACCACGTGCTCGGACGGCTGAATGCGGCTCGCGCCTCTGGGGTTCAGGGCATCTGGGACCTTTCGCATTACCATCGCAACCTTGACCCTGTTCGCTGCGCAAGGATCGTTGCAGAGGCCTCGTTAGCTGTATCAGGCGATGAGCGCCTCTGGCTTTGCCCAGTCAACGAGCCATCGCTATACCCGTTACTCGCAGGAATGCCCCGACACGACGCCATTGAGATGGCAATCACAATGGCCCGAACTGCGAGAGATCATCATCCAAATGTTGGTATCCTGACGAACGATCCGATAACTGGAGTTGGAGAGCGCCAGTTCGACGCGACCGATGCCATCGTTTCAGCTGTCGATGTTGATGTGATCGGTGTCAACTATTACCCTCATACGGCACGTACGATCCTGTCGAAGGTGCTGCTCAAGACCTGGCGAAGGTATCGGAAGCCGATCATGGTTTCGGAAACGAGCTGGCATGACGGGCATCCGGTCCATCACCGCCGACATCCCAGCTTCAACAAGGGAGCATGGCTCCGGTATGTCCTAGATCAGGTCGACATCGCCCGGATGCACGGTGCCGACATTGTTGGCGTGTGCTGGTATCCGGTCATCGACTGTCCTCCTTGGGACTCGCCGCGTTCCCACCATCGTTGGAGCCATGGACTTATCCGGAGCGACTTGTCAGTCGATACGGCCCTTTCAGTGGAACTCGGTAGGCTACAGCTACACAAGGCAGCGTGAAGCCGCCGCAGCATTTGCCTTTGCGCATTCTTGTCGTGGAAGCCCATTCCTTCTTAAATGCAACTCGGTAGGTAGGTCCCTGGCCGATTTATCGATTGGAGTACCGGGCGTTTTCCAAGCCTTGTCCGCCTTCCTAGTGACCAGTGGTTTCGCGTGGTGGATTGCTAGCCAGCTGAGTCACTCCGGGGAAACATTCCCATCGCACCAGTTATCCCTCAGGCTCTCTGAGGATTAGCAACCTATTGCCGGGGGCCTGAGTCACAATGCTCTCTTGCTCAAGTGCATTAAGAGCAGCCGTTATCTCTTCCCGGCTGAAACCAGCCGCGAACAAAGGCGTTCCCACATCCAGAAGGCTAATCGACATGTTTGGCGCCACTTTCAAAGCTCGGAGGCGGTCCATCAGAGCAAGTTCGGTCTCCTCAAATCTACCAATATTAATATCCGCCAACTATTGGCAGTATTTCGCCGGTGATATAGCTGGAGCAGTGCGAAAATGCTAGGAACACGTAGGCTGGCGCGATTTCCTCCGGCTGTGCCGGCCGCTTCATCGGCGTCCCGGAGCCAAACTGCGACACGTCTTCAGCTTCCCGGTCGCTGGCATTGAGGGGCGTCCAAACGGGACCCGGCGCTACCGCATTGACCCGGATGCCTTTGGGGATGAGCTGCGACGAAAGCGCTTTCGTGAAAGCATGGATGCCGCCCTTAGTCATCGAATAATCAACAAGCGTCTTTTCGCCTTCGAAGCCAGCAACCGATCCAGTGTTGATGATGGCCGAACCACTCTTCATATGTGGAACTGCAGCTCTGGTCATATGGTAGTAGCCATAAAGGTTTGTCTTGATGGTTTCGTCGAAATGATCTTCAGTAAGGTTGGTAATGTCATAGGTATGGACCTGGAATGCCGCCTTGTTCACAAGGACATCCAATTTTTCATATTCACGGATGACACCATCCACGGCGCTGCGGCAGCACGATGATTGATGTCGACTTTGAGGACCACGCATCGCCTTCCTTCTTTCTCCACAGCAGCGGCTGCCTGACCATTTGAGGATATTTGCTGGGAGAATCCTCTCATAGCCAGAATGTGTTGTAGGGCTAGACTGCCAGCGGAGTAATCGCTATTTCAGGGCTGCAGCGATCAGCGATATTGCTATGATATTTCCATCTCCACACGAAGGCTTCTAAGTGAAGAAAGTACAACGTAGTTTTGCCGTCGAGTATAAAGATGGCCGTCGGAAAAGTGATGTGAAGCCGAACTCGATCTGGGGCAATATGGACCTTAAGTCCGTTGCAAGGGACGTGGAGGAATCGGTAATGCTGTTTCTGCCGGACAGTGCTATGACTGATATACTTACCGTGGAAGTCTCGTTACCGAGAAAGAATCGCATATTGCCAGCATTAACACTACCCGAGGCGGCACCGAAAACTGCGGCAGATACACAGGAGATAATCATGGCTGACGATACTGATACGATCCCAAATGCTGACGCGCCGGCCATTGCCGAGACGCCGGTTGAGCCGAAGAAGCAGCGCAAACCCCGCTCTAATAAGGCCTCTTCTGAAATGTCCGCGCCCGAGATTGCGGCAAAGCTTGCAGGTGGCTTGGACGGTATCAGCGGTCAGAAGAAAGGTCGAAAGACCAAGGTAATCCAAGGTACGGCAGTCGCTAAGAGGGCCTATGTAAAACGCGCCCCCAAGGCCGATGAGCCAGCGACGGTCGTGTCTTCAGCTGGTGATGAAATGGCCGACCTCCTGCAGTTGGAGGAAGAAAACCAGAGGCTGCGCAAGCTGCTGGCCGAGAGACTTCGTTCTGAAAATGCCGATCTGCGGAAGAAGCTCAAGCTCGGTTGAATAATGACCCGGCGGCTCACGCCTTGGACATCCTGCCTTTCGATTTTTCATTTGGTGACAGTCCGACTGTCATCAAACCTAAAAACTCGCAGCCTGCATGCGGGTAAGAAGCGAGGTTAAACTAATGGGGTCTCCATGGAAGTTTCTCAGCCGACTGGTGTCAGCCGGACGTAAGCAAAAGCCAGACGAGGGAACAGTCGACGATGGGAAGCTAGATGTGTTGGCTATTGCCGGTCCGACCGACACACCTGCCGAAGAGAACTTCGATTGCCCAAACCGATCGGCTGCCGCCGGCCTAATAAATAGCGAACCCTTCGATCAAGTTTCCGCAAAAAATGCGCCGTCGGGTGGGTCTGAGAGCAAAGACTACCATTTAGCTCGGATTGTTAGCGCCAACTTCGCCGAAGCTGGGGGTTCGGTATCCTCTGATGAGACGGATAACGCTGTCGCTGCACTCGGGACTGCGACCGTCAAGCGGGCCGTTGAAGGGACGGCGCGCAAGACATTCGCGGCTGTGAATACTGAGCAATTCTATCCAGCCGCCCAAGTTGTTGCTGACGGTACACTGAGCCTGGACGCTGAGATCAAAGTGCTCAAGGGGCAACTGGCGAGCAAGCTCCGGACGCAAAATGCCCAGCTGAAGAAGATGCTTGAGCGGTTCGAACGATGACCTACCCATACGCCTTGCCGACAAAAAGGGCTCAATCATAGTTTTCGCGGGTGAATGTTTCTCCCGATCGATGCTTTGAGCGGCAATAGGTGGAAATTCTTGAGCCAGAATGCGATACAGCGATCGTAGCTCCCCGAGTGTAACCTCTGCACTGAACGCTTCGGCGTTAGCGAAGGCGGCAGTAGCGGGCATCTGGTCAACGCGTGAGAACAGAGTCTAGAAGATTTCAACGTGCTGTGCATCGCAGCGACACGCAGCACCAGTGAATGGCCGAGCGAGGGGTGAGGTTTGGACTTCGAATTACAAAAACGAAGCCAAAGCAAGCTAAATGCTATCGTGGTTATAATGAAACCCCCGATCTCGGCTTATTCTAGTACCGCTGCCAGTAAGGCCAGTTTGAACATCGTCTACCCACAACGCTACTATTTTCTGACAGTTTGCCGACCTAACCGCAACCACGGGCTATTTCAGAAAGAGTTTTCCTCCTCCATCGTCAGGTCCCGTAACAGGATATGTATCTGCTCGCCGTTCAAGCGGGAAGGATCGAATCCGCTGGACAAGCCAACCGCTGCAAAGCGTCCCGCATCCGCATCAGAAAGCCCGACAAAGCCCATCGCCCAGTTAGGAAACGACCGCTGGCTCACCGGATCAAGTCCAAGGAGGGACACGTCGCTGTGGCGCTCGTCCTGCTGGATACGTTCGAACGTAGCTTCGACCTTGTCGAGGGGGCCTTCGAGCACCTGAGCAAAGCATCCAGAGTTGAAGAGAAGGGCACCCGTGATGTTGTCGCGGACATTGTTGACCCGGCTTTTGGCTAGAATGTCATCGACGGCTGTCTCGTACGATGCGTCGTCAGACGAGACATGGTTGCGGCTGTAGTAGACGAGGCGATATATGTTCATTGTCTAAGCTCAAAGGGTGGCAAGAAGGGTTTGGTTCAGGAAGGCCGGTATGACTTCCGGTCGCATTGGACGACCGGTAAAATAACCCTGCACATGGGTACACCGTTCGTCACGGATACGCTTCAGCTGTTCTGCAGTCTCTACACCTTCAGCAGTGATCGACATCCCAAGGCTTATCCCAAGATTTGCAACAGCTTTGAGAATTGCCTCGCTGTCAGCGTTGTCGCCAGCGACGAAGGAGCGGTCGATCTTGATTTTGTTGAAGGGAAACTTCTGCAAATATGCCAGCGAGGAGTAGCCGGTCCCGAAGTCATCCATGGAGATCTTCACACCAAGCTCGCGCAGCGCTGTCAAGGTGATCAGAACGTTGTCTGTGTCGTCAAGGAGCGCACCTTCGGTGATCTCGACTTCAAGCCGGTGAGCCGGCAGCCCGGAGCGGGCAAGCGCTGAGGTTATTGTTTCCAGAAGATTGTCTGCTTTGAACTGAAGTGGTGACACGTTGACAGCGACGACCATCTCGCCGGGCCACGTCGCCGCTTCCAGACATGCCTTGCGCAGCACCCACTCGCCTATCTTGACAATCAAGCCATTTTCTTCGGCGAGCGGAATGAACTGAAGCGGCGGCACATTGCCCTTGAGCGGATGGTTCCAACGCAGCAATGCCTCAAAGCCGATAACTGTGTCGTCGTTCAGATCAAGGAACGGTTGGTAGCTGAGCTCGAACTGCTTCAAGGCCAGCGCCCTGCGCAGATCGACTTCCATATCCCGGCGCTCTTGGAGGAGAGCACCCATGCTGCTCTCGAATGACCGGTAGCGGCCGCGCCCGAAGCGCTTTGCTTCGTAGAGGGCGAGATCAGCATTTCGAAGGAGGTCGCGCGGCTGGCTGGATTCTTCGCTAATGGCGACGCCGACACTGGCCCCGATATTGATCGTGTGGCCGTTCAGCACATACGTGCGCCCGACGAGATCCACGATACGTGCAGCGAGCTTTTCCGCAGCGGCAACGTCCTGGACATCGTGCTGCAGTACCACAAATTCATCACCCCCAAGGCGCGCGACGACGTCTCCCTTCCTGCATGCAGAGTTGAGGCGGTCGGCCACCTTCTTCAAGAGCAGGTCACCAATTGAATGTCCTAGTGTGTCGTTGACTGTCTTGAAGCGGTCAAGATCAATGCAGTGAACAGCGAAGGAGGCTGCGTCAGAACCGCGCGATACCGCTGCGGTCAGATGCGACATTAACATGTTTCGCTTGGCAAGACCTGTGAGGTCGTCGAGTTCGGTTTGAATCGGCGCCTCAAGTTGTTTTGACGAAGACCGCAAATCTACCACGAAATGACCATCGCCAAGCGGTGCAAGCGTCACCTCATAGCTCTCGTTGGACTTGCTCGACAGCACCATCGAAGTGGGTCCAGACTGGACAACGTTTAACAGCGTGAAGCCAGGAAGAAGATCTTTCAGATCAAGTCCGATTATCCAGCCCTCGAAAGAAGCTTCAGCAGTCGCATTGGCGTAGATGACAAGTCCAGTTGCATCGATTGCAATGACTGCTGTCGACAGACCCTGGAGAATCCGCTCGAAGCTAAGCTGCTCAACTTTGTGAGACGCCAATGTCGTCGCTGCTGCAGTTTGTGTGTTCATGACTGTCACCCTTGCACTAGGGTGGAAGACTAGATCCGAAAGGTTAGCGAAAACCGACCTCATTCGCACAAGGTAAGGTTGAGTTAGGAGATGGTTATCAAGTCGTAGCCCCGCGACGCCAGAATTTGCATTAGGAACGATGCTGAGGACCCGTAAGAGGGCCTGATCGCACGACGCAATGGTAATCTGCAACTATTGCATACGGTATGGCCCCTTTGAACCAGCTCCATATCAGCCAAACTTGAATGACGATGGCTGTTCGTCGCGTTCCTCGGACGTGAACGTCGTATGCGGCGACCTTACATCGCCATACTGTTGGAAAAACTCCTACCGGCAGCTTGTAGTAAGCTCGCTGAAGCGGGATCGGGAGTTAGCTCTTCTGCGTAAGCTTATTGATGATATGAATCACCCGTTCCTTACGGAACGCTTCCCTAATCCGACCGTCGCGCTCCAGTTCTGCTAGACCATGAAGCGTCGCCCAGAAAGCCTCGGTTGCGACTTCAGCGTTTGCGCAAAACGGCTCAACAACCGCCATCATGGCGCCGAATGTATCGCGCAATGACTGAGGTGTATCGGACTTCGCAAAACGCAAACCGGTCGGGAGGACGAACATGGCTTCGTACAAAGCTGGCCGCTCGAATGCGAATTCCAGGTAAGCCATAGCGACGTCCTCCATCGCTTCCGCCGGACTTGCGCTGCGGCGGACCGATGCCCGAAGCACTGGCCCTAGCTCACCGAATCCTTCCAGAGCGACCGCCCCGACAATCGCGTCTCGGCTTTCGAAATGGGCGTACAGGACGGGCTGGCTGTACTCGATCTCCTGAGCAAGCCTACGAACTGTCACCGAAGACCAGCCGTCTTGTTCGGCAAGCATTCTGGCCGCGCCGATAATCCGCTGCTCTCGCTCCGCTTTCTCCCGCTCTTTACGCTCGCTTATCCCCATAGCTCTACCTCTGTCCGTTCCTAGGCTTCATACCGGCCGAAATAATCCAAGGCAACGATTGACAATCTAGCATCGCTAGATGTAATTACACCGGTAATCCGATTGCAGTAATGCAGTTATCACTTGGGTTTGTTTAATGTCCGACCTCGTATCGATTTCATTCGGCAATGCTGCGACCCTGCTGGTCGCTGCTGCATTTCTTTTCGGTGCTATCATCAACGCGTCCGGTCGCAAGGCTATCCGAGAAGAATTCGTTCGTTACGGATTTCCATCGTGGTGGTGTTGGATCACCGCAATCTTGGAATTCCTGACAGCGGTCTTACTGATGTTGCGGCCAACCTTCGCAATCGGCGCGGCGCTCGGAGCCTGCATCATGCTCGTCGCAATCCTTGCTATCGTTAAGGCTCGCGATTTCCGCCAGATCGCACCGCCATCGGTGTTGCTGCTGCTACTCCTCGCAGCTCTCATCTCGTTCTCAGCTTAGCAGCGGGCCGGACACCGCCAGCTTCACATCACGCAACTACCAAATACGGCCAGCGCTGCTTCCCTCAGCGAGGCGTATGATTACGGCTTAAGGAGCCAGCCATGACAACATCGAATTTTACCGCACGCACTGTCATCGTCTACCATTCCGGCTACGGCCATACTCAGCGCATGGCGGAGGCCGTAGCGGAAGGGGCAGGCGCAACGCTACTTGCAATTGACGCTGAGGGTAATCTCTCCGACGACGGATGGGCGGCGTTGGATGCCGCCGACGCCATCATCTTTGGCTCGCCGACTTACATGGGCGGACCGAGCTGGCAGTTTAAGAAATTCGCTGATGCATCTTCAAAGCCCTGGTTTTCCGCGAAGTGGCAGGACAAGGTCTTTGGCGGCTTTACCAACAGCGCCAGCCTCAATGGCGATAAGCTCAACACGCTGCAATACTTTGTTCTTCTGTCCGGGCAGCATGGTGGCCAATGGGTAAGCCTGGGCATCAAGCCATCGAACGTAAAAGCGTCTAAACGCGACGATGCGAACCGGATGGGATCATATATAGGGCCGATGGCTCAGTCGGACGCCGACGCGGCTCCCGAAGAAATGTCCTTGGGCGATCTTGAAACAGCACGTCTCTATGGGGCGCGGGTCACGAGCGTCGCTCGGCAGTACAAATCAGCTCAGAGCGAATAGCAAGGTTCGACTGCGGGCCTTGCCGTAAGGCGAAGTCAAAAATCCCCACAGTCACCTCCCGCGCATTGAGCGCCGGAGGTCGGTCCATGTGCAAGGTTTCGCTTCGGATCGATCGCGGACCCACTTTTGCGTCCCGTTGCAGGCGCGGCCATCCATACCGCGGAAACCTAGTGGAAGGGTGGTACCACAGCCGAAGCCGGCAAGCTACGACAGCGTTGTGAGCCTACATCAGCGCATTGTCGAGGTTGCTACGTTGAGCACCCAGACCCGCTATATTGCGAAGCCAAAACGAGGCCTTCGCGTCAAAGCAGTCATGGTGAGGCGCTGTGCAAGCTTTCAGGGCTTTACGGCACCGTCGAAGTAGAAGCCGCCTGTAAGTCCTTTCCCATGCAGCGTCGCAAGCTACATGATACCGCTTGCAGCCTGCTTGACGGTGCTATAGCCAGAATGACCGTTGAAGTCGGTGGTTGTGTAGCTGGGTCGACCGCGTTCACCTTCACGCCGCAGGTCGCAAGTTCCGTGGCGCGAGCCACTGTGATGGCGTTAACTGCTGTCTTGCAGCTATTGTATCCGAGGCCGCTGCTGAGGAACTCAGTTTTCACCCTTGATCAAGGTGCTTCTTCAAGGATCGCATCAGCGACGTTTGAACGCCGAAATTTAGAGGATGCTAAATAGTTACGGTACCCTGCAACAGTAACTGATAGGTTGCAGTGCTAAGGGTTACACCCCGTAACAGAACTGTTTATTTTATGATCGTGAAGTTACAGAACCTCATCCTCGAGATGATTGCCAGAGGGGAGCCGTTGCGCCCGACGCTCGACCGGCTGTGCCTCGAGGTTGAGTCGATGGTTCCGGGGGCGGTGTGTTCTGTTCTGCGGGTAGATGCGGGACATCTCCATCCTCTTAGCGGCCCATCGCTTCCAGATCATTACTCGGCAGCTCTCGACAGCCTGTTAATCGGTCCGGAGGCCGGTTCGTGCGGCACTGCTGCCTACAAAGGCAAATCGGTGAGCATTGAAGATATCGAGCACGATCCGGGTTGGGCCGAGTTCAAGGATCTCGTCCTGCCACTCGGCTTGAAGGCGTGCTGGTCGACACCAATCTTCAGCGCCGATCGCGTTGTCGGGACCTTCGCATTCTACTATCGGGAGCACCGCGGGCCGGGCGAGCTGGAACAACAGATCGTCGACACCTGCGTTCATCTCTGCGCAATCGCAATCGAGCGCGACGAACGCGTCCGCGAGCGGCAGCGTCTGACCTATACCGACGCATTAACCGGCTTGCCAAATCGCGCCAAGTTTAACCAGGTCCTTTCAGAGCAGGGTCTGACCAGTGGTGCGGTCTGGGGCATCCTGCTGGTTGACCTGGACAATCTGAAACTTGTTAACGACACGTTTGGTCATGCGAGCGGGGATGAACT
>UCJA01000028.1 GCA_900472675.1 Hyphomicrobiales bacterium | reverse complement strand
CCTGCGGGACCTGCCAAGACATCGCCCCGCCCCTCCCCGCCGCCTGCCGGTGCCCCGGCCTTCGGCACGGCCCCGATTTCGGTTCCGGATGGCGAGGCTGTGGCTGCGGCACGGTTTTCGGCCGACAGCGCCCGCTCTCTTTCCGAGCTTCGCAGCGCTGTCGAAGCCTTCAACGGCTGCAATCTGAAGATGGGCGCGCGGTCCACTGTGTTTGCCTCGGGCGACCCAGCGTCCGGCATCGTGGTGATCGGACCCATGCCCAACGCCGACGACGATCGCGACGGGCTGCCGTTTTCGGGCCGCCAGGGCCAGCTGCTGGACCGCATGCTCGGCGCCATCGGCCTTTCGCGCGACACGGTGCTGCTCACCAACATCATTCCCTGGCGTCCGCCCGGAAACCGCATGCCGTCGCCGGCGGAACTCGAGATCTGCCGGCCCTTCCTGGAGCGGCAGCTGGCGCTTGCCCAGCCCAAACATCTGCTGCTGCTCGGCAATTTCCCCGCCCGCTTCTTCCTTGGCGGTAGTGGCACGATCCATTCCATGCGCGGCGAGTGGCGCAGGGTGACGCTGGGTGGCGTGGAGGTCGACGCGCTGGCGACGCTGCATCCGCAGGAACTGCTCGCGGCTCCGGCCAACAAGGCGCTTGCCTGGCACGATCTACTGGCACTTCGACAGCGCCTCGATGGCGGGACCGCCTAAAAATCAGGCTACATCCTGTCAGAACACGGTTAATTTAAAGAAATATGAAGCTTGTCATGCAATTTGCGCATGGCAGGGTGGCAGAATGCCGCATTGCGGAATCAATGATGCACTGCAATATATGGTGGTGTCTTGGGAGGAACCACACCAAGGAACCAAGGCCATGTCCACACGCTTCCGCCCGATCCATTCGGGCTTCGAAACTCTCCGGATCGCCGGTCTGTCGGCGCACTCCAGCCAGGGCTACCACCACTTCGGCTCGGCAACCAACGAGCAGATCACATCGCGCGGGATGGGCCGTCTCGGCAGCATCACCCGTCCGGCCGCCGTTTTCGCAGATTTCCGCGAAAGATAATCGGCGCGGCAACACAATAGTCAGGACGACCCATGGCGACCATGCTTCACCCCATCCGCGCAATCCGCGACAGCCTGCAGCAGATCGGTGCCGCCATCAACGCATCGCGCGCGTTCAGCCAGGCGGGCGATCGGGGTTTCGAGCCGTGTGACGTGCCGCACTCCGCCTCGAGCGCCATTCCGCTCTAAGGCAAGCCTGAGTTTACCGATGAAGGTCCGCGGCGGAAACGCCCAGCGGGCCTTTTTGCGTTTACGGTCCCGATCGCTCAAGGCTCGGCCCTGTATCGAGCGGCCATAACAATCCCAATCTGACGCAATCGTTCCTTGGCCCAATCGATCAAATGCGACTATTGTTGCCAAGGTTCAACAATCGTTTAGTTTTGACTGCCAATATCCGGGGGCGGTAATGGATAGATCCTGCCGGATCGAACCTGTCACACAGCGTTCCCACTACCTTTTCTTAAGAGCCGGCTCAGGAAGACCCATGCGCACAGATAAGGGCCAGATCGTACATCTGGCAGATTACCGTCCCACAGACTTCGTCCTGGAACGCGTCGACCTGACCTTCGAGCTCGATCCGACCAATACAAAGGTCGAGTCGCGCCTGATCTTCCATCGGCGGGAGGGCGTGGATGCCGCAGCTCCGCTCGTGCTGGACGGAGACGAGCTGGCTCTGTCGGGTCTTCTTCTGGACCAGAACGAGCTGCCGGCCGCCCAGTTCGAGGCGACGCCGGACAGCCTGACCGTGCGCGACCTGCCGGCCGAGAGCCCCTTCGAGCTCACCATCACCACCCATATCAACCCGGAGGCCAATACGCAGCTGATGGGTCTCTACCGGACCAACGGCATCTACTGCACGCAGTGCGAGGCCGAAGGCTTCCGCCGCATCACCTATTTCCCCGACCGCCCGGACGTTCTGGCGCCCTATACGATCACCATCATCGGTGACAAGGCTGCCAATCCGGTCATGCTGTCGAACGGCAATTTCCTCGGCGGCGCCGGCTATGACGAAGGCCGCGCCTTTGCCGCCTGGTTCGATCCGCATCCGAAGCCGGCCTATCTGTTTGCGCTGGTCGCGGGCGACCTCGGCGTGGTCGAAGACACGTTCGAGACCATGTCGGGCAACGAGGTGGCGCTGAAGATCTATGTGGAGCGCGGCAAGGAGGCTCGCGCCGCCTATGCCATGGACGCGCTGAAGCGTTCGATGCGGTGGGACGAGGAGCGGTTCGGCCGCGAATACGACCTCAGCATCTTCCAGATCGTGGCCGTGTCCGACTTCAACATGGGCGCCATGGAGAACAAGGGCCTCAACGTCTTCAACGACAAATACGTGCTGGCCGACCCGGAGACCGCGACCGACCAGGATTACGCGAATATCGAGGCGATCATCGCCCACGAGTATTTCCACAACTGGACCGGCAACCGCATCACCTGCCGCGACTGGTTCCAGCTTTGCCTCAAGGAAGGCCTCACCGTCTACCGCGACCACGAGTTTTCCGCCGACATGCGGTCGCGCGCAGTTAAGCGCATCGCCGAGGTGCGGCACCTCAAATCGGAACAGTTCCCCGAGGATGCCGGCCCGCTGGCGCATCCGGTGCGCCCGACCACATACCGCGAGATCAACAATTTCTACACGACGACGGTCTATGAGAAAGGCTCCGAAGTCACCCGCATGATCGCCACGCTACTTGGCGAAGCGGGCTTCAAGGCCGGCATGGACCTCTATTTCGAGCGCCACGATGGCCAGGCCGTGACGGTGGAGGATTTCGTCCGCTGCTTCGAAGAGGCCAACAGCCGCGACCTCACCCAGTTCTCGCTCTGGTACAACCAGGCCGGCACGCCTCTCGTGACCGTGTCCAGCACCTATGACCCTTCGGCTGGCCGCTTCACGCTATCGCTGGAGCAGATGATCCCGGCAACGCCCGGACAGCCCAGCAAAGAGCCGATGCACATCCCGCTTTCCTTCGCGCTGATCCTCGAAGACGGCACGCTGGTGACCCCTTCGCAGGTGACTGGCGGCGAAGTGACCGGCGAGGTATTGCACCTCACCGAACGGCAGCAGAGCATCACCTTCTCTGGCATCGCATCGCGGCCGGTGCTGTCGCTCAACCGGTCCTTCTCGGCGCCGGTTAATCTACACTTCGACCAGACGCCGGCCGATCTTGCCCATATCGCGCGGCACGACACGGATCTGTTTGCCCGCTGGCAGGCGCTGACGGAGCTTGCCACCCGCAACCTCACCCAGGGCGTGCGCGACCTCAAAGCCGGCAAGCCGCTTGCTGCCGACCCCGCTTTCGTCGCGGCGCTTCTGGAAGCGGCCGGCGACGAGACGCTGGAGCCCGCCTTCCGGGCGCAGGCGCTGACGCTTCCAAGCGAGTCCGACATCGGCCGCGAGCTTGGCGGCAACAATGATCCCGATGCGATCCATGCGGCCCGCCAGGGCGTGCTTGCGGCGATCGCCGCCGAAGGCCGCACCCTGTTCCTGCGCCTTTACGAAACGATGGGCAGCACCGGTCCCTATTCGCCGGATGCAGAGGGTGCCGGCAAGCGGGCACTGCGCAATGTGGCGCTGTCTTACCTCAGCCATGCCGAGGCAAGTCCTGCCAAGGCGGCAGAGGCCTTCGCTTCAGCCGACAACATGACGGATCTTGCCCAGGCACTGACGGTTCTTGCGCATCGCTTTCCGGGTTCGTCCGAGGCGAGCGAAGCGCTGCAGACCTTCCAGGCCCGCTTCGAGGGCAATGCGCTGGTCACCGACAAGTGGTTTTCCATTCAGGCGACCATTCCGGGTGCTGACGCGCTCAACCGCGTCCGTGCGCTGATGGCGAGCCCCCAGTTCGTGGCCAGCAACCCCAACCGGGTGCGCGCACTGATCGGCTCGTTTGCATTCTCCAATGCGACCGGCTTCAACCGGGCCGACGGGGAGGCCTACCGCTTCCTCGGCGAACAGATCCTGGCGATCGACCCGAAGAACCCGCAGCTCGCGGCCCGCATCCTCACCTCGATGCGCTCCTGGCGCTCGCTTGAGCCTCAGCGGCGCGACCATGCGCATGCGGCGCTGATGGAGATCGAGAGGGCCAGCGGGCTGTCTGCCGACGTGCGTGATATCGTCGAGCGGATGCTGAAGGGCTGAACGGCCGGACAGGCGGGCAACCGGCATGGTTGTTCACCTGTGGTTAACCCGGCGCGGTTCTTGACTCCGCCAAAGCCTGCGCTGCAGCACGTCGGATGCCGGGTCTCATCGACCTTGTGCCCGACCGCAAATCGGCAGGCGATTCTGCACGAAGAATCAAAAGGTTAAAAATTTATTACACGGCCTCTGGACATGAAGAATCACTAATGATTCATTGTGGCAGATTCGGGCGAGCGGCGCGTCGAATCACCACGAGGGGCCAGATGAACACGATGTCGGACGTGCAGCGGGAAACCGCCGCCGAGGGGCGGCTGCGCTTCAAATTTCCGAGTTTTGCCCGTCTCAAGGGCATTCTCCCGGACGATGCGCAGATCCCTATCAAGCCCATCGCGCGCCATGTGCCGCGGGTGGAGCTTGTGCTGAAGCGCTCCATTCCCCTCCTCATCATCGCCTTCCTGCTGGTGGTGGCTGCGTCGCGAGTGCTGGGCATTCTGGGCGAGCACGAGCGCATGGAAGATGGCGCCCGCCAGTCCACGTCGCTGATGGCTGCCGCCGCTGCTGCTGCATTTTCCGGCCAGGAAAGCGTGTTCGGCCCGGGCGACCGTGCGGCCGCCGAAAAGCGCCTTGCGGCCTTCCTTCCGGAGAGCCGCCTGCAGGCCGGCGCCGTCATCCTTCTGGTCAATGGCTCCGGCCGTATCTTTGGCGGTTCGGGCGATTCAGGCTCCTACGTCGGCAAACGCCTCTCGTCTGTCCTGCCGCAGACGGCGGCGCTGCGCAGCTTTGGCGGCGAGGCCGGCGTCATCGAGACCTATTTCGGCGACGTACGCCACTACGCCGCCATCCAGCCGATCGGCGATGACGGCGGGCTGATCGTCGCCGCCCGCTCGCTGGATACAGCCAACAGTTTTCTGCGCAACGAAGTCTCGCTTAACGTCACTATCTTTACCGGCATTTCGGCCATCCTGCTGGTCATCCTCTACGCCTACTACATGCAGGTGAAGCGGGCACGGGATGCGGACGACATCTTCGTCGAATCCAACCTGCGCATCGAGACGGCTCTGTCACGCGGCCGCTGTGGGCTGTGGGATTTCGACGTGACCAACCGGCGCCTGTTCTGGTCCGGCTCCATGTATGAAATGCTCGGCCTGCCGCCGGCCGGCAATGTGATCTCGTTTGCCGACGCGGCGCGCATGATGCATCCGACGGATGCCAACATCTATGCGCTTGCCCGCTCGATCAGCCGCGGCAATGCCAAGCAGGTGGACCAGGTGTTCCGCATGCGCCATGCGGCCGGCCACTACGTCTGGATGCGGGCCCGAGCGCAGGTGGTGCGAGTCGCCAACGGCCGCACCCATGTGATCGGCATCGCCATGGACGTGACGGAGCAGCACCGCCTGGCCCAGCGCTACGCGGAAGCCGACCAGCGCCTGGCCGACGCCATCGAATGTACCTCCGAGGCCTTCGTGCTGTGGGACAAGAACGACCGGCTGGTGATGTGCAACACGCACTTCCAGCAGGCTTACGGCCTGCCCGACAGCGTGCTGGTGCCCGGCACCGAACGCGCCGTGGTGACAGCTGCTGCCGCCCGCCCGGTCATCGAGCGACGGGTCGCAGATCCGGATGGCAGCGGCCATTCCCGCACCACGGAAGTGCAGCTGGCCGACGAGCGCTGGCTGCAGATCAACGAACGCCGCACCCGCGACGGCGGCACGGTTTCGGTCGGAACCGACATCACGCTCCTCAAGCGCCACCAGGAACGGCTGCGCGACAGCGAACGCCGGCTGATGGCGACGATCGGCGACCTGTCCTCCTCGCAGAAGAAGCTGGAGCGGCAGAAGGCCGAGCTTTCCGTCGCCAACTCCAACTACCAGGCGGAAAAGGAACGGGCCGAGGCCGCCAACAAGGCGAAGTCCGAATTCCTCGCCAACATGAGCCACGAGCTGCGTACGCCGCTCAACGCCATCCTGGGGTTCTCCGAGATCCTTGTGGACGGCATGTTCGGGCCGCTCGGCTCGGCCAAGTACAGCGAATATTCCAAGGACATCTACGACAGCGGCAAGCACCTGCTCAACGTCATCGACGACATCCTCGACATGTCGAAGATCGAGGCGGGTCACATGCGTGTCGAATGCGAGCCGGTGGACCTGACGCCGCTGATCGAGGAGAGTCTCCGCCTGACGTCGGTCACGGCGCAGGACAAGGGCATCTCGATCGACCAGAAGCTGTGCGAGAAGCTGGAGATCCTCGGCGACCGCCGCGCGCTGAAGCAGGTCATGCTCAACATCCTGTCCAATGCGGTGAAATTCACCAACAAGGGTGGCCATGTGGAGCTTCGCGCCAAGCGCATGTCGCACGGTGTGGTGCTGACGATTGCCGATACGGGCATCGGCATTCCGAAGTCCTCGCTGTCGAAGATCGGCCAGCCCTTCGAACAGGTTCAGAGCCAATATGCCAAGAGCAAGGGCGGTTCGGGTCTCGGGCTTGCCATTTCCCGCTCGCTGATCGCGCTGCACGGCGGCACGATGCGGATCCGCTCGCGGGTCGGCGAAGGCACGGTGGTGTCACTGCACATCCCGGACCGGGTCCAGCCGGCGCTGCACAGGCGGGTCGCCTAGACCCCGTCAGGGCGCGTCCCGCGCTGGTGCGGCTACGGGTTTCAGGGTCCTGTCGAAGATGGTACGGACTGCCTTCGACAGCCGCTTCACCTCCCCCTCAACCGTACCGATGTCGGGGCAGTCTGCCGCCCGGCAGATCCGCTCGACCAGCCCCGCCGGCGCATCGGCCGGATCGAGCGGGTCGCTGACGCAAAGCCTGATCACCTGCGACAATTCGGTGAATAGCCGGACCGCCTGAAGGCAGGTGTCGAGCGCATTGCGGTCCATCAGCCGGTTACCGAGCGTTTCCAGCGCCTCGCCGGTGGTGGCGCCATAGGTATCGGGCACGAAGCCACGGGCGGGTGCGACAAGGCGCAGGTACTGGCCGATGAATTCCAGATCGACCAGGCCACCCGGGATCAGCTTGAAGTCCCAGCCGTCATGCGGCGGCTTTTCCTTGTCGATCAGAGCGCGCATCTCGCGCACGTCTGAGGCCACTGCAGCCGGCTCCCGCTTAACGGCAAGAACCGCGTCGATCACCGCCCTTGCCTCTGTCATCAGGCTCTCGTCGCCGCAGACCATGCGGGCGCGCGTGAGCGCCATGTGCTCCCAGGTCCAGGCCTCCTCCTGCTGGTATTTCCGGAAGGCGCCGAGCCTTGTCGCGACCGGTCCCTTGTTGCCGGATGGCCGAAGCCGCATGTCGACCTCGAAGATTACGCCCTCGCCCATCGGAGCCGAGAGGGCTGCGATCAGGCGCTGGGTGATGCGGGTGAAATAGCGCTGCACGTCGAGCGGCTTTGGCCCAAGGCTTTCGGTGGTCTCGCTGTCGTGGTCGTAGAGCAGGATGAGGTCGACGTCGGAGCCTGCGGTCAGCTCGAAGCTGCCGAGCTTGCCCAGGCCCATGACGGCGACACGGCCGCCGGGAAAGACGCCATGCGCCGCCTCGATCTCCGCACGGACCGCCGCCAGCGCCGCTTCGATCAGCAGGTCGGCCAGGTGGGTGAAGGCCCGGCCCGCCTCAACGCCGGAAATCGCGCCGGTCAGCAGGCGGATGCCGATCAGGAATCGCTGTTCAGCGGCAAAGATGCGCAGGCGGTCGAGGCTTTCCTCATAGGCCCGCGAGCCGGAAAGAAAGCCGGCGAGCCGCGCCGAGAGATAGTCGCGGGTCGGCAGTTCCGCCATCAGTCCCGGATCGAGCATGCCGTCGAAGACATGCGGCCGGGAGGCGACGATATCGGCGAGCCTCGGGGCAGACGCCATGATGGTGACGATCAGCGACAGGAGCAGCGGATTGCTGCCGATCAGCGAAAACAGCTGGATGCCGGCAGGCAGGCCTTTGAGGAAATTGTCGAAGCGCAGCAGCGCATCGTCGGCGCGCCGGCTCTCGCCAAACGCCCTTAGCAGGTCCGGGGTCAGCTCCGTCAGCCGGGCGCGGGCCTCTGCCGATTGGGTGGCGCGGTAGCGGCCGTTGTGCCAGGTGCGGATGACGCGGGACATATCGGCCGGGCGCTCGAAGCCGAGGGCCGCAAGCGTTTTCAGCGTGTCCGGATCGTCCTTCTGGCCGGTGAAGACGAGGTTGCCCTCGATGCCGGAGAGCTTGGCCTCCTGCTCGAACAAATGGGCATAGCGGTTTTCCACCGTCCTCAGCACCTGTTCGAGGCGGTTAGAGAAGGATCCGGTATCGGCAAAGCCCAGCATGAAGGCGATCCGCTTCAGCTCCGCCTCGGTGGTCGGCAGGCCGTGCGTCTGCTCGTCGTGGACCATCTGGATGCGGTGCTCCACGTCGCGCAGGAACCAATAGGCTTCAGTCAGTTCGCGGGCGATCTCCGACGTGATCCACCGGGCATCCGCCAGCGCCTCGAGGGCGGCCTGAGTTTGCCGTGTGCGCAGCGCCGGCATGCGCCCGCCGGCGATCAGCTGCTGCGTCTGCGCGAAGAACTCGATCTCGCGGATGCCACCGCGGCCGAGCTTGACGTCGTGGCCCTTGACCGTAATCGCGCCATGACCCTTGTGGACATGGATCTGCCGCTTGATCGAATGGATATCGGCGATCGCCGCATAATCGAGATATTTGCGGAACACGAAGGGCGTCAGCAGCCTCAGGAAGTTTTCGCCGGCATCCAGGTCTCCCGCGACCGGCCGGGCCTTGATGAATGCTGCGCGCTCCCAGTTCTGGCCCCTGCCCTCGTAATAGATCAGCGCCGCATCGATGGACACCGCGAGCGGCGTCGAGCCCGGGTCCGGCCGCAGCCGCAGATCGGTGCGGAAGACATAGCCGTTCGCCGTGCGCTCCTGCAGGATGCGCACCAGCCGCCGCATCATCCGGCCGTAGATCTCGGAGGCATCAAGGGGGTCGGCGATGGTGCCGACCTCCGGATCGAAGAAGACGACGATATCGATATCGGAGGAATAGTTGAGTTCGCGGCCGCCGAGCTTGCCCATGCCGAGCACCACGAGGCCGGAGCCGCGACCGGGCTCGTCCGGATCGGGCAGCGTCAGCTTGCCCGCCTGGTGGCCCGCAAGCAGGAGATGGTCAATGGCCGCCGCGATGCAGGCTTCCGCGCCAAGGCTCAGCCAGCGGGTGGTATCGACGGCGGTAAAGATGCGGGCGAGGTCGGCCATGGCGAGCAGGAAGCCGAAGGCGCGCTTGGCGCCCCGTAGCGTCGCCATCACCTCGTTTTCGGTGGGGGTATGTCCATCCCGCGGGCGCCATGCATTGCGCGCCTCAGCAATGATGCGTTCCAGTTCAGCCTCCAGCGGCTGCGTCAGCGCCATCGACAGGAGGCTCGGGGTAACCGAGGCAAGGTCGCGCAGATAGGGCGACAGGGTGAAGGCCGACACGATGAAAGAACGGAGCGGGCTGTCGCTCGCCAGAAGCGTGGCCACTTCCGGCTCGCTCTTCGCCATCTCCCGCAAAGCTGCCGTCACGGACCGGGCCTCGGCCTGGCTGAGCGCGCGGATGACATCCGGCGCACCATCGCTCAACCGGTCAATTCTCTCCACGTCGCCTCCTCCTCTGGCCGGCCTCTATTTCCACGCCTGAAGGGGCATGTTCCTGAAGCCTTTACAAGAGAGGACTGTAGTGCGGCTTTGACGCGAGTCCAGCCTTGGGCACCAACGCCCAGGATGCGCCACTGCCTTCAAAGCTTCGGCGCGGGAAACACCATGGTCGCGGTCAGACCGGGCGCGTCCGCCTTGTCCTCCTTTGTGGCGGAGAGCTCGAGCGCGCCGCCGTGCAGTTCCATCACCGCTTCCACCAGCGACAGGCCAAGGCCTGTGCCGGGCTTCGACCGGCTCTCGTCCAGCCGCACGAAGCGCTTGACGACTTCCTTGCGCTTCTTTTGCGGAATGCCAGCCCCGTTGTCGCAGATGGACAGCCGGATGAAGCCGTCTACTCGGGCCAGCCTGACGGTGATCTTTGGCTCGCCGTCCGCTTCGGTCGCATATTTGATGGCATTGTCGAGGAGGTTGAAGATCGCCTGGCCGATCAGTTCGCGGTTGCCGTTGACGATCAGCCCGGGCTCGATCTCGGTCGCAAGCGTCATCCCCGCCTCTTCCGCCGCCGGCTCGTAAAGCTCGGCGCTGTCGGCTGAGATGGCCGAGAGATCGACGCCAGACATCTCGGCGGCGATTGAGCCGGCCTCGACGCGGGAGATCATCAAAAGCGCGTTGAAGGTGCGGATCAGCTGGTCCGATTCGGCGATGATGCCCTCCAGCGCGCCGCGGCGCACCTCGCTGCGGTCATCGTCCAGCGCGTCGGCAGCCTTGTTGCGCAGCCGTGTCAGCGGCGTCTTCAGGTCGTGGGCAATGTTGTCGGAGACCTGGCGCAGGCCTTCGTTGAGGCGTTCGATGCGGCCGAGCATGGCGTTGAGCGAATCCGACAGGCGGTCGAACTCGTCACCGGAGCGGCCGACCGGCAGCCGCTGGGAGAGATCGCCCGCCATGATCTTCTGGCTGGCCGCAGACATGCGGTCGATCCGCTTCAGGGCATTGCGGCCGATGCCGAACCAGATGACCAGCGCACCGAGGCCCATGATCGCCAGCGCCACCATGAGCGCGCGGCGGACAATGCCGCGAAAGCGGCTGGGGTCGCCCAGATCGCGGCCGATCATGATGCGCAGCCCGTTGTCGAGCTTGACCACATTGGCGGTCGCGAGATGAAAGCGCGGGCCGCCGGTGCCGGCAAAGGGTTCGTAGCGGAAGGGGGCTTCGGTCCAGCCCTCCTCCTCCAACACACCGGGTTGCAGCGAGGCGACGTTACCGGCGAGGATCTCGCCGCTCGGGGCGGCGATCACGTAAAGATTGGCGCCCGGCTGGCGGGCGCGGCGCTCCATGATCCTAAGCAGGAGGTTGATGCCGCCCCGCTCATAGGCGCGCTGGATGTCGGTCACTTCTTCCTGCACGGCCTGCTGGGTCTGCTGGGCGAGCAGCCGCTCGGACATGGCCGTCACGTAGAAGACCAGGAAGGCGGCGCAGAGCGCAAACAGCAGGATGTAGAGCGCCGACAGCCGCACCGCTGTCGAGCGGAACATCAGCCGGGACCGCTGGAAGGTGCGAGACAGCAAGGACCGGTTACCCCTCGTCCTTGACCATGTATCCGGCACCGCGAATTGTCTTCAGCAGCGGCTTGTCGAA
The DNA here is from genome assembly GCA_900472675.1 of Hyphomicrobiales bacterium. Classification (GTDB taxonomy): domain Bacteria; phylum Pseudomonadota; class Alphaproteobacteria; order Rhizobiales; family Rhizobiaceae; genus Neorhizobium. The sequence continues at coordinate 20,384 of UCJA01000028.1, read as the reverse complement.
GTCCTTCTCGATCTTGGCGCGCAGCCGCGAGACATGCACGTCGATGACATTGGTCTGGGGGTCGAAGTGGTAGTCCCAGACGTTTTCGAGAAGCATGGTGCGGGTTACCACCTGGCCGGCATTCTTCATCAGGTATTCGAGCAGGCGGAATTCGCGCGGCTGCAGCAGGATTTCCTTGCCCGCGCGGCGGACCTCATGGGACAGCCGATCAAGTTCCAGATCGCCGACGCGGTAGACCATGTCCTGTTCCGGCGTGCCCTTGCGGCGCCCGAGCACCTCGACGCGGGCGAGCAGTTCGGAAAAGGCGTAGGGCTTGGGCAGGTAGTCGTCGCCACCGGCGCGAAGGCCGGTCACGCGATCATCCACCTGGCCGAGTGCCGAGAGGATCAGCACTGGGGTGTTGATCGAGCGCTTGCGCAGTTCGCTGATGACGGAGAGCCCATCGCGGCGCGGCAGCATACGGTCGATGACCATCACGTCGTAGGTGTTCTCGGTTCCCATGAACAGGCCGCTGTCGCCGTCGCTCGCGTGGTCGACGACGATGCCGGCCTCACGGAATGCCTTGGTCATGTAGGCCGCAGCCTCGAGGTCGTCTTCAATCACCAGAATCTTCATGTGCGGCACCATAGCGTCGGCCACGGTTTTTGCATCAGTGGAATCCGGGGGGCTGGCAGAATGTGGGGGCGTGATCTGCATCTCGTGCTCCGTTCAGGGCCAGGATGCACGGTGCACACCTGGGCCGGGAGAAAGGGGGCGCCGAGGCAATTGGGGCGCCAAAGGAGAAAAGGCGCCGACCGTTGCCGGCGGCGCCCTTTCCTGACAAAGGCCGGGAGGCTCAGCCTTCGTTGATCGGCAGTGCGACGAAGCGGCTGGTGCCGTTGGCTTCGACCTGGAACAGGGCGCGGGTGCGTCCGTCCTTGCGGGCCTGGTCAAGCACCTTGCCGACGTCGGCGACGCTCTGAACCTTGCGATTGTTCACCGAGGTGATCTTCTCGCCCTGCTTCATACCGCGTGCGGCGGCTTCGGAGTCCGGATCCACCTCGGTCACCGAGAGGCCGGAGCCATCTTCAGACGGTGCGACGGTGATCCCGAGGCTTGCAAGCGCCTTGTCGCTGGACGGTGCCGGCGCGTCAGGCTGGCGCGGCTCGGAGGCGGCGGCTTCGTCGCTGGCAAGGTTGCCGAGCATGACCGGCAGCGTCTGCTGCTTGCCGTCGCGCCACAGATCCACGTCGACCTTGGTGTTCGGGCCGAAGGCTGCGACCCGCTTGGCGAGGTCACGCGCATCCTTGACCGGCGCACCGTTGACAGCGGTGATCACGTCACCTTCCTTGATGCCGGCCTTCTGGCCCGGCGAGCCTTCCTGCGGTGCGACGACCAGAGCGCCGGACGCTTCCTTCAGACCGAGCGAGTCGGCGATATCCTTGGTGACGGGCTGGATCTGTACGCCGAGCCAGCCGCGGGCGACCTTGCCGTCCTTCATCAGGTCGGCGATCACATCCTTGGCGGTGGATGCCGGAATGGCGAAGGCGATGCCGACGTTGCCGCCGGACGGCGAGAAGATGGCGGTGTTGATGCCAACCACCTGACCGTTCAGGTCGAAGGTCGGGCCGCCCGAGTTGCCGCGGTTTACGGCTGCGTCGACCTGGATGTAGTCGTCATAGGGGCCGGAACCGATGTCGCGACCGCGAGCCGAGACAATGCCGGCCGTGACCGTGCCGCCGAGACCGAAGGGATTGCCGACGGCAACGACCCAATCACCGACGCGGACCTTCGAGTCATCGGCGAAGCTGACATAGGTGAACTTGCGGGCCGGCACGTCGACCTTGAGAAGCGCCAGATCGGTGCGGCTGTCCTTGCCGACCAGCTTGGCTTCCAGCTCGGTGCCATCGCTCAGCACGACCGTATAGGCCTGGCCATCGGAAACGACGTGGTTGTTGGTGACCAGATAGCCGTCTTCGGAGATGAAGAAGCCGGAGCCCTGTGCAGTGGGACGCAGGTGGTGCGGACGCGGATCGGGCTGGCCCTTCTGCGGGCCGCGATCGGCGCGATCCTGGTTGCGGCCGCCGGGTGCGCCGGGGCCGTTCGGGCCGCCCGGCATCTGGCCGCCGAATTCCTTGAAGAAGCGCTTCAGCGGGTGATCGTCGGGCAGCTCGTCAAAACCGCGGCCACCGAAGTTGAACGAGAAATTGCTGCTGTCGTCGGCGACCGGCTGGGCGTCGGACTGCACCTTGACGGACACGACGGCGGGGGAAACGGCCGATACCACGTCGGCGAAGCTCGGCGCCTGCGGCGCGGTCACCTTCACGGGCTCGGCGAAAGAGGATGTGATATGGGCGGGGATACCGGTCGACAGCATGATGGCGGCAAGGCCGGCCACGGTGGAGGTCTTCAGGACCGTCTTAAGGGAGGAACGTCCAACGATGCTCATGTTCAAGCTACCTTCTGTTCTCAGTCATCAGCGCCGGGGATCTCCGGCGGGCGGTGGATGACAGAGATATAGGTGGCGTCACGTTAACTGCAGGTGGCGGTCGAATGAATTCTTGGTAATAATGCAGATTGGCTCATGAAGCTCAGTTTTTCAGCACATCGTCGATCCGCGCCTGCTCCTCTGGGCTCAGCACCGAGCCCGTGCGCTGGACGGGACGCCGCCTCAAAAGAAGCAGCAGACTGACGCCGCCGATCACCAGCAATAGCACAGGCATGGCCCACAGGATGATCGTCTTGCCGCTCAGGCGCGGCTTCAGCAGCACGAATTCGCCGTAGCGCGACACCACGTAGTCGATCACCTGGTCGTCGCTGTCGCCATCCTTGATCCTCTCGCGCACCAGCAGGCGCAGGTCGCGGGCAAGATCGGCATTGCTGTCGTCGATCGACTGGTTCTGGCAGACCATGCAGCGCAGTTGCGCCGAAATCTCGCGGGCGCGGTGCTCCTGCGCAGGGTTCGCCAGCACTTCGTCCGGGTTGACGGCGAGCGCCGGCAGCGGTGCCAGCGCTGCGAGCACAAGCAGGAGCAGAGCGAAGATCCGCCTCATTCCGCAGCCTCGAGCCGTGCGCGTGGGGCAGTCTTTGCCCGCTTCGGCGCGCCGACCCGCAGGCGGCGGTCGGACAGCGACACGAAGCCGGCCACCATCATCACCAGCGCACCGCCCCAGATGCACAGGATGAAGGGCTTCCACCAGATGCGCACCACAATGCCGCCGTCCGCCATGGGATCGCCAAGCGATACGTAGAGCTGGCTTGCGCCGAAGCTCATGATGCCGGCTTCCGTGGTCGGCATCCGCCTTGCGGTGTAGAGCCGCTTGGACGACCAGGTTTCGGCGACCTTGGTGCCGCCGCGGGTGACGGTGAAGTGGCCACGGCTTTCCGTGTAGTTGGGACCAACCGCCTCGCGCATGCCGTCGAAGGTCAGCGCATAGCCGCCGGCCTCGACGGTGGCGCCGGGCTTCATCTCGGTCACCGTCTCGGTGCCGAAAGTGGTGGCGGCGAAGATGCCAAGCACAGTAACGCCAAGGCCGAAATGGCCGATCGCCGTGCCGAAGGCGGAGCGCGGCAGGCCGGCCAGGCGTCGGAAGGCGAGGCCCGGCTTCAGCTTGGCGAAATTGCCGCGGTTCCAGAGATCAGCGATGGCGCCGAACATACCCCAGAACCCCAGCGCCAGGCCGAAGATCGACAGCACAGGCCCACCGTTGTGGATGTAGAAGAACAGAAGGCCGGCAACCAGCGACAGGCCGGCGAAGATGTAGAGCCGCTGGAAGGCACCGAGCAGATCGCCGCGCTTCCATGCCAGCATGGGCCCGAAGGGCACCGCCAGCAGCAGCGGCAGCATCAGCAGGCCGAAGGTCATGTTGAAGAAGGGCGCACCGACCGAGATCTTTTCACCCGTCAGGGTTTCGAGCACCAGCGGGTAGAGCGTGCCGGTCAGCACGGTACCGGTCGCGACCGTCAGGATCAGGTTGTTCAGCACCAGCGCGCCTTCGCGCGAGACCGGTGCAAACAGGCCGCCCGCCTTCAGGCTCGGTGCCCGCCAGGCAAACAGGCTGAAAGCACCGCCGATGAAGATCGCGAGAATACAGAGAATGAAGATGCCGCGGGTCGGATCGGTCGCAAAGGAATGCACGGAGGTGAGCACGCCGGAGCGCACCAGGAAGGTGCCGAGCAGCGACAGCGAGAAGGTGATGATGGCGAGCAGCACCGTCCAGATTTTCAGCGCCTCGCGCTTTTCCATCACAAGCGCGGAGTGCAGGAGCGCTGTTCCGGCCAGCCAGGGCATGAAGGAGGCGTTTTCGACCGGATCCCAGAACCACCAGCCGCCCCAGCCGAGCTCGTAATAGGCCCAGTAGGAGCCCATGGCGATGCCGGCGGTGAGGAAGGTCCAAGCGGCGAGCGTCCAGGGCCTGACCCAGCGGGCCCAGGCGGCGTCGATGCGTCCCTCGATCAGGGCCGCAACGGCAAAGGAGAAGCAGACGGAAAAGCCGACATAGCCGAGGTAGAGCAGCGGCGGATGGATGGCGAGGCCGAGGTCCTGCAGCACGGGGTTAAGATCCTGGCCCTCCGCCGGCGCCGGGTTGAGGCGCAGGAAGGGGTTGGAGCTCAACAGAATGAAGAACAGGAAGGCGCTGGCGATCAAGGCCTGGACGGCCAGCACATTGGCTTTGAGCGTTGCCGGCAGGTTGCGCCCGAACAGCGCGACCATGGCGCTGAAGAAGCACAGGATCAGCAGCCAGAGCATCATCGAGCCTTCGTGATTGCCCCAGACGCCGGAGTATTTGTAGATCACCGGCATCAGCGAATGGGAGTTCTCCCAGACGTTCTTGACCGAGAAGTCGGACACCACATAGGCCCAGGTCAGCACGCCGAAGGAGAGCGTCACCAGCCCGAAGAGCGCCAGCGAGCCGGTGGTGGCGAGCGCCATCATGGCCGTATCGCCACGCCGGGCGCCGATCATCGGCAGGATGGAGACGATCAGCGCCGTGGCAAGCGCCAGGACCAGCGCATAGTGGCCGAGTTCGATGATCATGGCTGCACTACTCCCTGGGTCGCCGCACCCTTTGTCATCCCTTGGGACACGCCCTGGATGGTCGCCGGTGCCGGCTTGGCTGCCGCGGGCTTGTCGGTGGCCTTGGGAACAGGCTTGCCGTCTTCCCAGACGCCTTCCTTCTTCAACCGGTCGGCCACGTCCTTCGGCATATAGGTCTCGTCGTGCTTGGCCAGAACGCTGTCGGCCACGAAGGCATGGTTCTCGTCGAAGGCACCCTCGGTCACCACGCCCTGTCCCTCGCGGAACAGGTCCGGCAAGAGGCCCGTGAAGGTGACGGGTACACTGCCCGAGCCGTCCGTCACGGTGAAGCTGACGGTGGAGCCCTGCCCGCGCTTGACCGACCCTTCAGCCACCAGGCCGCCCAGGCGAATGCGGGTGCCGGGCCGAATCTCGGTCTTGGCGATATCGGCCGGCATGAAGAAATAGGCGACCGACTGACTGAAGGCGAACATCACCAGCAGCACCGCCACCGTGATGAAGCTCACGCCGCCCAGCACCACAGCCAGGCGCTTCTGCTTGCGCGTCATGGGTTCGCTCCTTCGACGGCAAGGCCCATCTGGCCCGCCAGTGCCACCAGCTGCTTGCCACCCTCGCCCGTTGCCGGGAAACGGGCAAGGCCGCTGTTCAGCGCCTGCTGGGCGCTCGCCTTGTCGCCGAGCACGCCGTAGGAGCGCACCAGCCGCAGCCAGCCCTCGAGATTGTTCGGATCGTCCTTGAGCTTTGCTGCCAGGCTGTCGACCATGCCGCGGATCATCTGCTGGCGGTCGCCCTGCGACATCTGGCTGGCGGCAGCGACATCCCCCTCGGAGGGATTGCCGGGCGCCACCGGGCCAGACGGCGCCGGGGTCTTTGCCGCGCCGCCGTTCTTGGCGATGTGTTCGTTGACGAGCGCCATCCAGGGGGCATCCGGCGGCGAGCCTTCAGCGATCTTTTCGAAGACCGCCTTTGCCTCGGGCGCCCGGCCCGCCTGCTCGAGGCCGAGGCCCACGTAGAAGTTCGGGCGGGGATCCTGCGGATCAAGTTTTGCGGCCTGCTCGAAGGCGCCGCGCGCATCGTCGGTCACCACGCCGTCGCTAGATGCGACCAGCGCTTCGCCAAGCCCGGTCAACCGCGTGGCACTCGGGCCCAGAATGCGGATGGCATTGCGGAAGGCGAGCTCCGCGTCGCCGAGCCGCATGCTGCGCAGATAGATCGGGGCCAGCAGGTCCCAGCCGGCGCCGTCTTCCGGATTAGTGGCGAGGTGGCGTTCCGCCTTGGTGACCAGGAGCGCGATATTGTTGCCCGGATTGGCAAGCCGTGCCTGCAGCGGCTGGTCCGGCAGACCAGGCTGCCCAAGCGCCAGATACATTCCAAGGCCCAGCACCGGCGGCAGAAGCGTGACGACGGCCGCAGCCACCCGGTGGCGCCGCGGCTTTACCTCGGATTGCCTCGTCGCCTGGTTTTGTCCAGCATCTGCGACGGCAAGAAGCCGGCGACCGATTTCGGCACGGGCGTACTTGCTTTCGTCCTCGCCGATCAGCCCCTGCTCGCGGTCGCGATCGAGTTCCTGAAGCTGGTCGCGATAGACCTCGACGTCACCGGCACGGGGCGATTGCACAGCGCTCGCGGCCCGCGAGAAGGGCATTAGAAGCACGGCCGCAACGCCTGCCGTCAAAACCGCAAGGAGGATCCATAAAATCATGTGGTTCCATTACTTCAACGGACGGCGGTTTCCAACCGAACAGCCGTTGATGACGCGAAATTGTGGCGATTGGCCGCAAGAGAGTATCCCGCGCCGCCTAACCCCTTTCGCGCCGAGCCTGCCGACGTCTCAGGTCAGCGGCGTCCAGGTTCCGTCGGCATTGCGGCAGGCGGCTCCCTTGGCCACGCTGTCCTTGCCCTTGACGGTCACCGTATGGCGGTACTGGCGGCAGTTCTGCGTGCCCACCTGATAGGGCGCATTGGCGACGACTTCGCCTTCCGCATTGCCGCCCTTCCAGTTGATCGCCTGGCCACCGGCGGCGCCCTCGAGCGCGCGGTATTCTGCCTCAAGCGCCCGCGAGCGGTCGCTGCCGGAGAGATCGGCACCGGTGCGGCCAACGATCCCGCCCTGCAATGCCGTGATGTAGGCCGCCGAGGCGGATGGTTTGGAGGACAAGAGCCCGCGCGATCCGCCCGAGGTGGTGTTGCAGCCGACCAGAAAACCTGCAGCGAGCAGTAGCGAAAGAGTGTTACGGCGGTTCACGAGGCTCATTCTGTCTGACACCAGTTTGCGAACGGGCGGGCGAAAGCTCTGCCTGCAGAACCCACCTTCTCGTGTCATCATTATGGCACCGGCAATGCGGGGAGATGGGGCGGCGATGGTCTCGTCTCCGTTGTTCGGGTTCGCGTCGCGCGCGTTTCCAGGAACTGCATGACAAGATATAGCAGGCGATGAAAGCGTCCAGTCACAAGGCGCGCAAGTCTCGCGGCGTTGCGCATCAGCCACAGTTCATGCCACTTCCTTGACGAGCGCCGGCAGCAGAAGCTCCACCCGCAGTCCGCCCTTGGTGCCGCGGCCAAGATGCAGCTGGCCCTGGTATTCGGTGGCGATCTCGCGGACGATGGACAGGCCAAGGCCTGCGCCCGGCTTGCTTTCGTCCAGCCGACGGCCGCGCTTCAGCGCTTCCTTGATCTGGTCGGGCTCCAGTCCGGGGCCATCGTCTTCCACGGCCATGGTGAGCCAGGCGCGCCTTGCCGCCTCGCCTTCGGCGCCCTGGGGTGCAGCCGCACCGGTTGCGGTCACCCAGACGCCGGTCGTGCAGAAGCGGGCTGCGTTTTCGAGAAGGTTGCCGATGGTTTCCTCCACGTCCTGCTGCTCCATGGCGAGCGTCAGGCCGTGGGTGACGGAGAGATGAAACTCGCGGTCGGGGTTCAAGCGCCGCATGACGCGCACCAGGCGCTCCAGCACCGGCTCCACTTCCGTGCGGGCCAGCAGCGATTCGCGCTGGGCGGCGATGCGAGCGCGGTTCAGGTAGGATTGCACCTGCGCCTGCATGGCTTCAGCCTGCGAGCGGACCAGCTCCGACTGGACTTTCTCCAGCACGCGCGATTCGTTCAGCAACACGGCGATCGGGGTCTTCAGCGAATGCGCTAGATTGCCCACCTGCATGCGAGCCCGCTCGACGATGCGTCGATTGCTCTCGATCAGCGCGTTGACGTCGTTGGCGAGCGGCATGATTTCGCGCGGGAAGTTGCCCTCCAGTCGTTCCGCCTCGCCGCGCCGCACCTTTTCGAGCGAGCGCCGCGCGTCATCGAGCGGGCGCAGGCCGTAGAGGATGGCTATGCCGTTCACCACGAGGCTGCCGAAGCCGAAGACGGCCAGCGCGATGTAGAGGTTGCGGGAAAAGGCGCTGATGTCGGCCTCAACAACGGAGAGGTTGCCGGAGACGCGGAAGCGGGCCGCCCGCCCCTCGCCGTCCAGCACCACTTCGGTTTCCGCTACCAGCACGTTGTTTTTGAAGGCGTCGGTGGCCGGATAGAAGCGCTCGTAGCGATTGTTGAAGGGCACCGCGAGGATAGATGGAACGCTGATGTTCGATGTGCCGAGCGAGGAGGAGGACAGCGGCGTCGCGGCAAATGTGCCGAGCGGTTCGATGATCCAGTACCAGCCGGTTTCCGGCTGCGAGAAGCGAAGGTCGCCGAGCTGCGGGCTGCCGGACAGCTTGTTGTCATCGCCGATCGTGATGGAATTGATGACGTTGTAGAGCTGGGCCCGCAGGAGGTCGGTAAAGGCCCGCTCCGACGATTGGCGATACAGCTGCAGGATGACGATCGAGATCACTACCAGTGCGAACGCCGACCAGAGGGTGGCGAGCATCAGAACCCGGGCGGTGAGCGAACTGGGACCGATCATCTGTCCTAACGCGCCTCGCTCGGCGCCTGCATCCGGTAGCCCAGGCCCCGCACTGTCTCGATCAGGTCAACGCCGAGCTTCTTGCGCAGCCGACCGACAAACACCTCGATCGTGTTAGAATCCCTGTCGAAATCCTGGTCGTACATATGCTCAACCAGTTCGGTTCGGGAAACCACCTGACCCATGTGGTGCATGAGGTAGGAGAGCAGCCGAAACTCGTGCGATGTGAGTTTCAGCGAGACGCCGTCGACGGTCGCCTTGGACGCCTTGGTGTCCAGCCGCACCGGGCCGCAGACGATCTCGGAGGACGAGTGGCCGGCCGCCCGGCGGATTAGTGCCCGGACGCGGGCGAGAACTTCTTCCACGTGGAAGGGCTTGGCGACATAGTCGTCGGCACCAGCGTCGATGCCGGCGACCTTGTCGCTCCAGCGGTCGCGCGCGGTCAGCATCAACACGGGCATGCCCTTGCCGTTCTGGCGCCACTTCTCGACGACGCTCACGCCATCCAGCAGCGGCAGGCCGATATCGAGGATCACGGCATCGTAGGGCTCGGTATCGCCGAGATAATGCCCCTCCTCGCCGTCGAAAGCCTGGTCGACCACATAGCCCGATTCCTTCAGGGCATCGGCCAGCTGGCGGTTGAGGTTGATATCGTCTTCGACCACGAGAATGCGCATAAGCCGCCCTTGAAACAGTTGTTTGACGGCTCTGCGAGCCGGTCGCCTACATCGGCACCCGGACAGTCACCTTGCGCGGACGTTCGCTGCCGCTGCCCTGAACGAGCACCGTAACGACGCAGGTCTGGCCATCGGAGGACGGTTGGGCCGACAGCAGCTGCCCACCTGTCTCGCGGACCACGCGGGATGCGGCGGACCCGCAGTCGCCGGCCACGAGCACGAGATAATCGCGTGCGGGCGCCGAACCGGCTTCAAGGGCAATGAACACCCCCAGCCCGGCGGCGACCATCGCGATAATCGGCAGTTGTGCCATGTCTACAGTTTCCGCTCGCCAGCCGATAAGGATTCATGTCCAAAGCATGTGATGGATTATGTAGTCAAAGGCGGCTGAATGGCAAATGAATGCTCGGTAATGGTTTCGGCACCGGGCTCACTTTCCCCGGATCGGGGCCTGCGCCTTGACGCGTCCGTAGATGGCGACAAGGCCGCCGGCGGCGCCCGCAAGGGTCATGGCGAGATCGGCCAGCTGGTTCTGGAGGTCCGATCCGAGGTCGAAGCCGAAGCCGTGCAACAGCGTCGCGGCGATCGCGACCAGCGCACCCCAGACGGTGCGTGACTGGTACCAGGGCTTGGCGGCGCCCGTTTGGGTGATCTGCTCTACAGCTTTGATAATGCTCATGGCTTTGCGTTCCCTTTGGGTTGCTCGTGGGTTGATTTCAGACTTCGATCAGGGTCGTGGCGGCAATGCCGAGCGGCACCGCGCGGCCCATCTGCCGGACACGGACTTGAAGGCTTGGCTGCAGGGCGCCGAAATCGGCCAGTTCTGCGGATGCCGGGTAAAGATAGTTCGGGCTGTCGACCTCCACGGCACGTTTGACGCCTGCGCCGTCGAGAATTTCCAGCCGGTAGCGCTCGAACGGTTCCTCCAGCGGGATGTCGGCGGCCTCCCAGTCGTCGGCGTCGACGCGCGCACGCCGCGTCCAGCTGAGTCGGGTGCCCGTAGCCTCCCGTGAGGCCCGCAGATGCACGGGTGCGAGCGGTGTTTCGGCCCTCGTTCCGCCGCTGAAGACGAAGGGGCCGCTCCGACCGCCCGAGGCGCCCCTGCTTTCCACCAGCCAGTTTAGGCTGCGTCCCCGTTCGTCGCCGGACAGCCCAAGCGACACCACCGCCTCGTCGAGCAGGACCACGGCCGCGCCGGTCGCGGCACCCGCTTGCATGGCGTCCTCCGTTCCGGCCAGACCGCGCAGCAGGCCCTCAAGCCGCCAGATGCCGGGGGCGGTTTCCGCAGCCCCGACAAAACTCATGACCTCCCAGCCGCCGTTCAGCGATCGCACCGCGATCAGGTTCTCGCCGCCCAGCGCCGCCAGTTCGGTGATGCTCGACAAGCCGCCGAAGAACAGCTGCAGCACTACCGGGTTGGCACGGTCGAAACGACCGAGCGGCCCAGGTTCCAGTGGCTGCACCAATGTGCCGATGCGGGCCGGGCGATCAAGGCTTGCACGCAGCCGGTAGCCTTCACTTGCCGTGGAGGATGAGACCGCCATGCGCCGCCAGGGTCGGCCATAGCCGGCGATGCGGGCAAAGCTCGTCGCGTCGCCTTCGGTATAGCGGGGAAGGTCGAGCCAGTGCAGAAGCGGCGCAAACCCGGCGGACACGCTGCTGTCGTCGTTGCGGCGACCGGGCGCCTTTGCATGGTCGGCAGGCGCCAGGGGTGCGTGATGGCGCGCTTCCACGCGCCGCACCTCGCCCTCCTCGATGCGCTCGACGATGAAGGTTCCCGCCGGGCTGCTGCCATCGGCGAGATCAAGTTCCACAGCATCACCCGGCTCGACGGAAAGGTCGGCGGGAGAGATCGCGAAACTCAGCGTCCTTTGGGCAATCCGCTGGCTGCGCAGCAAGGCCTCGACGGAGGCCAGCGCCGTCTCTTCGGCAAGCGTTGCGGGGAGGTCCTGGGTGAGGATACGCTGGCTTGCTGCCGCCACCCGGCGCGACCGGACGCTCGCCTGTTCGTAGTCGAGCACCGGATTGTAGCTGGTCAGCACGGCCTCGACGGGCACGTCGCTGTCATGGCCGCGGTTCTCGGACCAGAGCGGCTCGCCCTCCCTATCGGCCACCACCTGCAGCACCCTGGGTGCAAGACTGGTTGCCAGCCGCGAGCGGAACCGCAGCCGTCCACCGTCTTCGGCCACATCCACCTGAAACGCGGTGAGCAGCGGCTCCAGCAGGGCCCTCGCCGAATTCACGTCCGCCTGAATGTAGCCCAGCACGTCGCCGCTGACCTGCGAGACGTCGAAGTCGTCGAACCCGTGCTCGGTGAGGATCGCGGCGATGAGGTCTGCCAGCGTCGTGCAGCCGAGGCGGCCGTTCAGCCAGTGTCCGGTGCGCCAGTTACCGCCGTCGCTCCAGATCGACAGGTCGTCCGGAAAGGCTGGTGACGGCCGCGCATCCCAGGTCCAGACGAAGACATGCTGCGGATCGACCATGCCGGCCGGCGCATCATCCCCCTGCCACCAGCCGTGGTGGGCCTCGAGAAAGCGGCGCTGCGTGCTGTCGGAGCGGGCCCCGCAGGAGAAATAGGGCAGATGGCTTTCGGCGGATTTCGGGTCGACGAAGACGTTCGGCTGGTTGGCGCCCTTGTCGACCGCCGGACAGCCGAGCTCAGTGAACCAGACGGGCTTCATGCGCGCCGTCCATGCGGTCGGGGCCGCGACTTCCACGCCGCCGACACGGTGGTGGTGGCGGTTCGACCACCAGCCTTCGATGTCCTTGGTACGAAACACCCAGGACTTGTTCGCCAGCCCGTCGGTGATCGGCGAGCGCAGCCGGGCCGCACGGTCCGCGTCGCTGGCGTAGTACCAGACAAACCTTTCGCCGTCAGCGATCTGGCGCGTCATCGCGGTAAGGTCCTGGGCTGTCGCAAAGCCGTCGGGGTTTTCGGCAGCAAGATCGGTGTCGCGCCAGTCGGCGAGCGGCATGTAGTTGTCGATGCCGACCGCATCGATATCGGGAGATGCCCAGAGCGGATCGAGATGGAAGAACGCATCGCCCGACCCGTCGTCCGGGTGATAGCCGAAATACTCGGTCCAGTCGGCGCCATAGGTCAGCTTGGCGGTCGGACCGAGGATCGCGCGCGCATCGGCGGCGAGTTCGACCAGTTCCTCCACGAAGGGAAAGCGGTTCGCCTCGTCGCGCAGCTGCGTCAGGCCGCGCAGCTCGGAGCCGAGGATGAAGCCATCCACCCCACCGGCGCTTGCTGCAAGCGCCGCATAGTGCAGCACCATGTGCCGGTAGCCATCGGCATTGCGGTGGAACGCCTGCACCTGGGCGCGCGCATCCGCTGTCTTGTCCGGCGTTCCTGGCCGCCCGGGTGCCGGATGACAGGTGATGCGGCCGCGCCAGGGAAAGGCCGCCTGTTCCGCTGCGCCATAGGGATCGGGCAGCCCGTTGCCGGGTGGAACGTCCATCATCACGAAGGGGTAGAGAAAGACATCGAGGCCTCGATGCTTCAGATCGGCAATCGCCTCGCGCACGCTTTGGTCGCTGGGCGTGCCGCCGAAGGCCGGTCCGCCGCCACTCTGACTGACCCGGTGGGCGGTCGCGCGGCTTACCCCGGCCACCGACCAGGCGGTGCTCTCGTCCTGTCTAGCCGATACTTCGACCCCCGGCAGGATGCGGCACTCTCCGGCACTCAGGTCCAGCCCGAACCAGGCGACCACCAGCGCCACGCGCTGCAGGTTCGGGCAGAGCGCCTGGAGTTCGTCCAGCGAGGCCTGCCAGTCGGTGGTGGCCGTCAGCGTGTTTCGGTTGAGAATGCGGGCGCTGCCCTCGCCGGTCTTTTCGCTGACCGTATGGGTCGCATAGCCGTGTTCGGTGGCGCCCGGGATGATGGTGACCGCGCGGATCTGCGTCTCCAGCCGCCCCGTCGGCCGCAGCACCTCGAACTGCAGGACCGGAATGCGGTTGCCGAAGTCATCGAGCGGCAGCCGTTCGAAGACCACATAGGCAAGACCGCGGTAGGCAGGCGCCTTGCCCGCCCCCTGCTTGGCCTCGATCAGCGGATCGGGAAGCTGCGCCTCGTCGCCGCGATGGATGCGCATCTCGATCGTCGTCAGGTCGAGCTCGCGCCCGTCCGCCCAGACGCGCCTTACATGGGCGATCGGGCCTTCGCAGAGGCCGACGGCGAGATTGGCGTAGTAGCGGAAAGTCTCGACACGCGGCCCGGTCGCCTTTGAGCCGCTGCGCTCGCGCGTCACCTCTTCCTCGAAGCGGGTCGCCCAGATCAGCGTGCCGCCGATGCGCGCCGTGCCGTAGAGACGGCTTATCGGCGTGCCTTCGTCGGCACCCGGGATGCGTGCAGTGGCAAGACGGGCACCGGAGACGGTCGAGCCGCCATGGAGGAGGGCCTGGTCGAGCATGTTGCCGGCCAGAGCACCCGCTGCACGGCCGATAATAGCGCCGACAGGGCCGAACATGCCGCCGATGATGGCACCGGCTGCCTGGAAAACGAGAGTGGCCATGGTTACACCCCGCAGCAGCCAGGCAGATGCTACTGGATGCGCGCCAAGATTGTGATAGCGTCAAAAAGTTCGGGAGCGACAAGCAGAACGCGCCGTGCCAGCCGGTGCGCATCGGCGGGAATGGGCCGCGCCGACCTGAGGCAGGTGGCCTGCACTCGAACATGGAGGTGAGGTTATGAGGCGAATGCCTTTTAGCATCACGCTTAGCTTGAGAATGACCCGGACGGGCTGGTTAGTATCCGTCCGGGTCCTGTTCGCAAGATAAGCAAAACGGTGAGCGGGGTTACCGCCTCGCTCACCACTCCAGCTGTAGCGCAAAACCCAATTTGCTTCAAGTTGCCGCCGGAAACCGGAACACGCCCGCGACCCGTTTTCGCGAGGCAGGGACGAGTGCGGAACGCGTCACGGCGCACTGCTCGTAGTCGTGGATGAAATGCTGCGAGCCGCTGAGGATGCCCGCATGTTTTGCCGCGCCGACCTGAGGCAGGTGGCCTGCACTCGAATATGGAGGTGAGGTTATGAGGCGGATGCCTTTTAGCATCACGCTTAGCTTGAGAATGACCCGGACGAGCTGGTCTATAGCCGTCCGGGTTATATTCGCTACCTAAGCAAAACGGTGAGCGGGGTTACAGCCTCGCTCACCACTCCACCAATAGCGCGAAACCCGATTTATTTCAAGTTGCCGACGGAAACCGGAAGACGCCGGCGACGCGTCTTTGCCAGGCGGGAACAAGCGCGGAACGCGTCACGGCGCACTGCTCGTAGGCGTGGATGAAATGCTGCGGCCCGCTGAGGATGCCCGCATGTTTTGCCGCGCAATCGGCCCGCCAACGGAACAGCAGGATGTCGCCCGGCCGCGCCTCACCGATCCCTTCCAGCGGATAACAGAGTTTGACCGCCGCCTGCATCAGCCGGTCCTCGCCGCTGCGTTCGGCCCAGTCGGGCGCATATGCCGGGAGCGGCGCGGGCTCGTTGCCGTAGAGTTCGCGCCAGACGCCGCGGATCAGGCCTATGCAATCGCAGCCCACCTGCTTCAGTGCCCCCTGGTGCCTATAGGGCGTGCCGATCCAGGTCTCGGCGAGCGCGACGATCCGTTCGCCCTGGTCTTTTTGGTTTTCCGCGCTCATTCGAAGATCGGGCCGCCGTCGTGGAGCCGCTCCCCGTCCGCATAGGAATAGGCGAAATCGCTGCCCGGCACATGCGGGAAGCCGCGGAAATTGAGGTGATTGTCGAAGCGCGTCCGGCAGGTGACGAAGGTCTTGTCGCAGCCGGCGGCCACGGTCACCGCCGCCCCCACCGCAAGAGACACCTCCAGCGGCAGCCAGAGTGCGAGCTCGGCGATGCCTCCGGAAAGGTGGTGGTGGGTGTCGATTTCCGCCGTGGTCCCGTCCGGGAGACGCAGCGTGCCGCGGTCGAAGATCCCGGCGGCAAATCCGGAGAGGCCGGAAAGACGCACCGTGCTTTTGCCCTGCACCCCGGTTACCAGGCCTACGCCGCGCCAGGCCTCCATCGCGACGCGGCATCTTTCATCGCCGAGGCTTGCATCGCAGCGACGGTTGTAGAGCCGCCCCTGCGGCTGGCCCAGCCGATGCGCGAGGCTGCGCAGTTCGGCGCGGAACTGGCCACCCGCCCGCACCACCTCGCCGATCTCGCGGACGTTCAAGAGCACATGCTGCTCGGGTGCGGCCCAATTGACGAGGAAGAGTTCGACGCGGGCGCCATCGAAGCCACCGGCAGCCAGATCGTCCTCGCGGATCGCGTCGCTGGAAAACCCGCCCGACACCTCGTCGGCGCTGGCGGAGAGACCGGCTGCGCTGTCCGCCTCGCTTGCGGAAAAGCCGCTGGCGGCGAGGAAGGTGGTGCCGGCGAAGGTCAGGTCGCTATCGTGTTCGGTAAAGCCGAGCACCTGCCCGTTTCGCCGCGTCACCCGCCAGCAGTGACAGGTGGTGGTCGCCTCGCCGGCCAGATGCGCCACGAGATCGGGGGGCAGTGTCTTCATGCCAGGATCTCCGTCAGCGGAATGGTGGGAATGCGGCCGGCGTTGAAATGGGCCAGGTCCACCTCGATGCGGTCCGTATCGAAGCGCACCGGCACGTCGAAGGCAAAGCCGGCGCGGATCGCGGCACCCGCTGCCGGCACATGCCCGCTGCCGAAGCTGATCACGCCGGTCGCCGCATTCACGGAAAATGCCGAGGTCGGCACCGCCGTGCCGTTTACCGAGACCACAACCGTGCCGGAAACTGGCTTGGTGATGCGGCGGGCCCAGCTGCCGGCGCTGTCGCCATAGGTCTTGAGCAGCGGAAAGCTTACCGTTTCGCCATCGCCGGTTCCCAGTGCCTGATCGACGGACGAAACGGTGGCGTCCGGTGCGCAGGATTTCCAGTCGAGCGGATCGCGAAACCGGAAACCGTAGAGCTGGCCGCCGCGCGCTTCGAAAAACTCCAGCACCGCATAGAGGTCGGCGAGCGATTTCACGCCCGAGCCAACGTCATAGCGGCGGCGCGATGCCCGCCAGCGCTGGTTGCGCTGCTCGCGGCCGTTCGACAGGTTGACAATATCGGTGCGCCGCATCGGCCCGCCGCTTGCGCCAAGCGCCAGCCGCAGGGGAAAGCGCACCTCGTGGAAAGCGCTCATATCTAAGCTCCCGTTTCAGCGAAATTCGGCCAAACTTCAGAGCCCGCGGCGTCCGCGCGCCACGCTGCGGGCTCTGAAATTCGGCCAAACTTCAGAGCCCGCGGCGTCCGCGCGCCACGCTGCGGGCCAGCATCGTGGTGATCTGGCCTTCGCTCTTGCGGAAACTCGCGGCATCCGTCGCCGTCACGTTGAAGACGATCTGCGGCTGGGCCTGCGCGCCGCCGGAGACGGAGACGCCGAGGCTGCCGTCCGCGCCACGCTGCAGGGGCAGGATGGCTTCCGCCCCCGCCTCGCCCATCAGCCCGGTCCCGCTGCCGGCCGAGAAGTAGGTCGGCGCGCGCACCACGCCGCCATCGGCAAAGGCCGTGACACTCCCGATCGAACCCAGCGCACTCTCCACCGTCTTGCCCAACAGGCTCTGGAGCGGCTTCAGCCCCGCCGACAGGGCGATGTCGCTCAGCCGGCTGCCAAGCCCCTTCAGCACGTCGTCGAGCCCCTTGCCGCCCGCGGTCGCCTGCCGCAGCGCCCCCGTCAGCGCCGAGCCGAAGCGCTGCGAGCGCGCCTCCAGATCGGCCATGGTCTCCTGCAGGGCGCGGGCGCCGGAAAGGCTTTCGCCAAAATCACTGCCACTCTCGTCCGTCATGCGGGTCTCCATCCGGAAAATCTCTGATCAGCGCCTCGAGCCGCTGTCGGTCGATCGCCTGCGCGCGCGGGGCAAGCCCGCCGGTGACGGCAAAGAACTCGATCGGCGTCAGGCGCCAGAAGTCATGCGGGGTGAGCCGCAGCAGGCAGAGGCCAAGATGCATCGCCGCCTTCCAGGGAAAGGGCTCGACGCGGCTCCTTGCGCCCGCTGCGGCCGTCAAGGGTTTGCGGTCGGGGCCTCCTGCCCCGGTGCGAAGGCGGCGCCCAGCAGTGCGCCGACGACGCCTGCACAGCCNNCCTCGCCGCGCCTTCGGTTTGCCCGCCGGCCTGGTCCGGCCTCCATCACAGCGCTCCGAACGACAGGCTGCCGGCCGATTCCAGCGCCAGCTCGAAGCGGACCTCGCCGTTGTAGTCGCCCGAATATTCGAGCGAAGTGATCTGGAAGAGGCCTGTCAGGGCGCCGAAGCCGGGGATGAGGACCTGCCAGGAGAGGATGCTGCCGGCAAAGAAGGCGGTTCGCACCAGCGCGTCGCTCGCCTGGTCCTTGAACACGCCGCCGCCCGATAGCGAAGCACGCTGTATGCCGGCGCCGCCCAGAAGCTCGCGCCAGCGGCCTGCACTCTCCGCATCGGTGATATCCACCGTCTCCGCGTTGAAGGCGAGCCGCTTGGTCCGCAAGCCCGCCACCGTCGTGTAAGTCCCGCCATCGCTGATCTTCAGCAGCAGGTCCCTGCCCTTTTGCGCCACCATGTTTCCACTTCCTTCCTTTTGCCGCCGCGCCCGCTTCTGTCGCGGGAAACACCGTGCTAGCTGTCAATTCCCGCGTCCGATTCCCCCCTGCAGGTTGCCACCCGATGCCCAGGATCCTGCCGCTGCGTTCGATACGGACCATCGCCGTTCTTGCCGTCACGCAGATCATTTCCTGGGGCACCAGCTTCGACATGCTGGGCGTGCTCGGCCGCGTCATGGGTCCCGATCTCGGGCTGCCCAACGAGGTGATCTTCTTCGGCCTGTCGATCATGATGCTGGCAAGCGCGCTCGCCGGCCCGGCGACCGGCCGGCTGCTGCGGCGCCATGGGGCCGCAAGAGTTCTTGCGGCAGCGTCGGTCATCCTGGCGGCCGGTCTCCTGCTTCTGTCTACGGTGCATGGTCCTCTGCTCTACGCCGCGGCCTGGGTGGTGATCGGCATCGGTGGCGCGCTCGGGCTATCGGCTCCCGCCTATACGGCGGTGATCGAGCGCGAAGGCATGAACGGAAAGCGCGTGATCGCCATCCTGATGCTGTTTACCGGCCTGTCCGCCACCGTGTTCTGGCCGGTTCTCACGCTTCTCGACGGCCTGGTTGGCTGGCGAGCGACGTTCGTCATCTGCGCCGGCCTACAGCTGCTGGTGTGCCTGCCGCTCTATCTGTTCGGACTGCCGAAACCTTCGGAAAGCCTCGAACAGGCGAAAGCCGCCGAAATCGAGCCGGTCACCATGTCTGAGCCCGAGCGTCGCCGGGCGTTCTTCTACATGGCGGCTGCAACCTCGCTGAGCTCCTTCGTCAGCTTCGGGCTGGCGCCATCGCTGATCGCGCTCCTGCGCCAATCGGGGGCGTCTCCGGCGCTTGCGCTGCAGCTCGGTTCGGCGCGCGGCGCGCTCGGCGTGACTGCCCGCTTCGTGGATACGGTGCTTGGCCGACGTGGCAATGCCATCCTCACCTCGACGATCGGCACCGCCCTCACGCTTGCCAGCTTCCTGCTGGCAGCGAGCTTTAGCGGTTCGCCGCCGATGCTGGTGGCGTTCATCGTTCTCTATGGCTTCGGCACCGGGGTCGTCGCCGTGGCGCGGGCACTCCTGCCGCTGTCGCTGTTTTCCGCGCGCGACTACGGGCTGCAGGCAGCGCGGCTGTCGCTGCCGCAGAACCTCGCCAATGCGACCGCGCCGGTGGTCTTCACCGCGCTTCTCGACCGGGTCGGCGCAACGGCCGCACTTGGCGTCGGCGCTCTCCTGTCGGCCATCTCGCTCGGCTGCATTTTGATGCTGCTCGGACTAGTCCGGCGCGCGAACCGCCGCAGCGCCGAACCCTATTCGGTGACCGCCCGCAGCCTGACCTCGGCCAGGTAGAATTTCGTTTTCGGCTCCCGCCGGCTGCGGGTCGACACGACCTGCAGATTGACCAGCACGGCTCCTTCGAGCTGCAGTTCCGCCTCGTGCAGAAGCGCGTGGACCCGTTCCGCCACCGCCTGTCCGGTCCGGCGACCTTCACCGTCCGACCAGATCTCCAGCGTCAGCAGATGTTCCTCGGCCTTGCCGCCATCAGTGGAAGCGTCGCGCGTTTCCATGTCGCCCAGCACGATGCAGGGCAGCTTCGGGCGCGGCAGAAGCCTGTCGCGCACCCCGTCCGCACCGATCAGGGCGACGAGGGTCGCATCCGGAGACAGCTGACCGACGATAGCAGCAAGCAGAGCCTGTGCAGCGCTCATCTTGCATCCTCCTCGCACTGGCAGACGAGATAGCGCTGCGTTTCATCCGGGTCGCGCACCAGCCTGACCACAAAGACGCGTTCGCCCTTGCGCAGCCGCTGTCCGGCCGCGACGTCGCTCCGGTAGCGCAGCCAGATCCGGTGGCTGATGGTGCCTCTTTCTGCCGAGGCGCCCGGTTCCTCCACCACGAAGGAGAGCGGCTCGATCCGCGCCCAGAGCGAGGCTGCGACCTGCCAGCTCACGAGCCCGCCGCCCTGCCCGTCGGCCACTGTCACCGGCACTTCGAGATCCAGCCGGGCAGTCATCTGGCCCGGGTCAAAGAAGGTGATCATCAGAGCCTCCGCATCCGGAAGGGCGCCGTCAGCCGCTCGTAGCCATCGGGAATACCGGCCGGCTGCTGGTCCGGCGAGACCACGCCGCGGAAGGCGAACATGTGACCGATGTGGAGAAGCATGGCCCGCTTCAGCGTGTCCGGCACATCCGTGCCCGCCTCGCCATAGCCGGCCGTGAAATCGATCTCGATGCCGTTCAGCGCCTG
>UCJA01000029.1 GCA_900472675.1 Hyphomicrobiales bacterium | reverse complement strand
GGATCCTCGGGTCAAGCCCGAGGATGACGACCGAGAGGGATATGCCCAGCCTTGGAGGGCTCGCAGGCCGGTATGACGACGGAGAAGTCGTGACCTGGCAGAAACGGCGGCGGCAAACGCGACGCCCCCCTCTCCCCCTTGTGGGAGAGGATAGTTCGCCCCGCGAGGCTCGCCGAGCGGTTTGGCGAACTTGGTGAGGGGGAAGAGCGGCGGGACGGGTCTCCTTGCCGTGCGGATGCACGACGGCTGGGTCCTCGGGTCAAGCCCGAGGATGACGACCGAGAGGTTGGCACTCCCTCTCCCTCAGCCAGTCGTGCGTGGCAACTCCCTGTCCTCCGTCATCCTCGGGCTTGACNNTGACCCGAGGATCCACCAGCGCCGCGCCGGCGGCGTGGCGGAGGGATGACGACGTTGGAGGTCGGTGCAGATGCTGGGAGCCTCAAAAAAGTCTCGCTCCACATTGTCCCCGCCCGGGCGGGCCGTGCTTACAATGCCGTCGCCGGTGGTTGCCCGCGCAGCGGTTGTCGCGGGCTTTTGCTCAGTCTTGAGGGGGATAGTGATGCGTCTCGCCGCGAAAATCGCTGACGGAATAGCACCCGCCGTCTTGGCTCAGCGCGCTTTCGCCGACCACGGCCTTGCCGTAGCCGCCTGGAATATCCAGCACATAGGTCGGCTGGCAGAGGCCCGAAATCGTACCGCGCAGGGCAGCGACGATGCGTTGGCCCTCGGCGAGGTCCATGCGGAAGTGGCTGGTGCCCGGGGCGAGGTCCGGATGGTGCAGGTAGTAGGGCTTGATGCGGGTCTCGACGAAGGCCTTCATCAGGTCTCCGAGAACCGCCGGATCGTCGTTGACGCCGGCGAGCAGCACGGTCTGGCTGATCATGGCGATGCCCGCGTCGATCAGCCGGGCGCAGGCGGCTCGGGCCTTGTCCGTCAGCTCGCGCGGGTGGTTGGCATGCAGCGCCACATAGGTCACCTTGCCGCTCGCCTTCAGCGCCGCGATCAGGTCCGCGTCCACATGGTCCGGATCGACGACCGGCACGCGGGTGTGAAAGCGGACGATCTTCACATGCGGTATGGTCGCCAGCGCTTCCATGATGGCGGAGAGCCGGCGCGGCGAGAGCACCAGCGGATCGCCGCCGGTCAGGATGACTTCCCAGATCTCCGGCCGGCTGCGGATATAATCCATGGCTGCGGCCATATCGTCGGGTCCGAGCGTGCCCTCGCCCTGCGGGCCAACCATTTCGCGGCGAAAGCAGAAGCGGCAATAGACCGGGCAGATGTGCACGGCCTTGAGGAGAACGCGGTCCGGATAGCGGTGGACGATCCCCTTCACTGGGCTATGGGCGGCGTCGCCAATCGGATCGGCGCGCTCCTGCGGCAGCATCACGAGCTCGGCCGGATCGGGCAGGAACTGCCGGGCGATCGGGTCATTGGGATCGGTGCGATCGATGAGATCGGCCATGTCGGGGGTCACCGCAATGGCGTAGCGTTCGGCAACCCTGCGGGCGTCCGCCATCCGATCGGCCTGCAGCAGGCCGGCGTCGGCAAGCGCCTGCGGCGTCTTCAGGGTGCGGGCGGCGCTCATTCAAACACCTCCGCCACCGGTGCCCACATGACCTGGTCGACGCGGGTCGCGCCGGTCGCCAGCATGGCAAGGCGGTCGAAGCCGAGGGCTGCACCGCTTGCCGGCGGCATCAGGGAAAGGGCTGCCAAAAAATCCTCGTCCAGCGGGTAGGTCTCGCCGTAGATGCGCGATTTTTCCGCCATGTCGTGTTCGAAGCGGCGGCGCTGCTCGCCGGCATCGGTCAGCTCACCAAAGGCATTGGCGAGTTCGACGCCGCAGGCATAGAGCTCGAAGCGCTCCGCAACCCGCGGGTCGGCCGGCGAGGGGCGGGCCAGCGCCGCCTCGGAGATCGGGTATTCGTAGAGGATGGTCGCGCGGCCGTCTCCCAGATGCGGTTCGATGCGGTCGACCAGCACCTTGCTGAAGAGGTCGGTCCAGCTGTCGTCGGCAGAGACGCGCATGCCGGCCGCGGTCAGCGCTGCGGCAAGCGCCTCCCGATCGGTCTCGCCACCGGCAGACAGGGTCGAGAGGAGGTCGATGCCGGCAAAGCGATCAAAAGCTTCCGCCAGCGTCAGGCGCTCGGGGTCGGCAAAGGGATCGGTCGTCATGCCACGGAAGGCGAAGCTGCGGGTGCCTGTGGTCTCGGCCGCCAGCTTCAGCATGTCGGCGCAGTCGTCCATCAGCTGGCGGTAGTCCTCGCCGACGCGGTACCATTCGAGCATGGTGAATTCGGGGTGGTGGAGCGGGCCGCGCTCGCGGTTGCGGTAGACATGGGCAAAGGTGAAGATGCGTTGCTCGCCGGCCGCCAGCAGCTTCTTTGCCGCAAATTCCGGGGAGGTGTGCAGGTAGAGCGGCGCCTGACGTCCATCGATCGCCACGGCCTGCGTGGCAAAGGCATGCAGATGCGTCTCGTTGCCGGGCGATACCTGCAGCGTCGCGGTGTCGACCTCGACGAAGTCGCGGGTGCCGAAGAAGCCGCGGAGCGCCGTCTGCACGGCATTTCGGCCGATCAGGAAAGGGCGCCGGTCGGCATGATTTTCGGGCTCCCACCAGGCGGAGCGGGGCAGGCTTGTGTCTGGCAGCTTCATTTGCGCGGCTTTCTTTGCCGGTTCCGGCGAGCAAGGCTTCCACTTTGCGCGGTTTTGCGGTAGTTCCGCCCGGAATATAGACGATCCGTCGCTTGCCGCTCACAGGAGCCCGCGATCGACTGGTCCTCTACGACGCATTTTCGGCCGTTACAAGCCGGTTGGCACGATAAGGAAACCCATGGTCAAGGTCATCGCCTCTTCCGTCCGCAAGGGCAACGTCATCGATGTCGACGGCAAGCTCTATGTCATTCTCACCGCGGAAAACTTCCACCCGGGCAAGGGCACGCCCGTCACGCAGGTCAACATGCGGCGCATCGTCGACGGCGTGAAGGTGTCGGAGCGCTGGCGCACGACCGAACAGGTCGAGCGGGCCTTCGTGGAAGACGTGAACCACCAGTTCCTCTACGCGGACGGCGAAGGCTTCCATTTCATGAACCCGGAAAACTACGACCAGGTGGTCGTGGACGTGGATACGATGGGCGACATGAAGGCCTATCTCCAGGAAGGCATGACCTGCATCCTGTCGATGCACGAGGGCATTGCGCTGGCGCTGCAGCTGCCGCGCCACGTGACGCTCGAGATCGTCGAGACCGAGCCGGTCGTCAAGGGCCAGACGGCATCGTCGTCCTACAAGCCGGCCATGCTTTCGAACGGCATCCGCACCAACGTGCCGCCGCATATCGATGCCGGTACGCGGGTCGTGATCGCGACCGAAGACAACAGCTACGTGGAACGCGCCAAGAGCTGAGCTCTCGAAGCGTCTAGACTGTCGCAATAAAGAACCTCCGGAGCCAGGCTTCGGAGGTTTTTTTGGGTCTGGACGATGGGTGAGGGCCAGCTGGCCGGCCCTCGGGTCGTGTCAGTTCTTGGTGACCAAGGCCACCCGAGCAGGCGAGACCGCAGTCTTGCCGACGGCATAGCCGCCACCGACAGCCACGTTGAGCGAGACGAAGTCCTGCGCCATCTGCTGAACGGCTGCGGCAAGGCTCGCCTGGGCCGTCGAGACCTGACGCTGCGCGTCGAGTACGTCGAGCAGCGAGGAGGCACCATCGCGGTAGCTGGCGGTCGCGAGCTGCAGGGCCTCCTGGTAGGACTTGACCGTCGCCCGCAGGGCCGAAACCGTGCGGCCGTCGCGGGATACGGCAGCCAGGCCGTTCTCGACTTCCTCGATGGCGTTGAGGACGGTCTGCTTCCAGCTCAGGTAGGCTTCGCGGGCCTGGCTCTCGTTCGAGGACAGGTTTGCGCGCAGCGCACCGCCGTCGAAGATCGGCAGGCTCAGCTGCGGGCCGAACGACCAGGAGAGGAGGCCGGCTTCGGAGCCACCGCCAAGCCGTGTGTAGGACGGGCTGATCGAGCCGCCGAGCGAGATCGACGGGTAGAGCTGGGCTTCGGCCACGCCGACATTGGCGACGGCGGCAGCCAGGGTGCGCTCGGCGCCGCGGATGTCCGGACGGTTGCGGATAAGGTCGGCCGGGATGCCTGCCTTCGGGTTGAAGCGTGCGACCGGCTGGTGCGCGCCCTTCTGGAGTTCCGCGACGAGCGAGGATGCCGGAAGCCCAAGCAGCGTTGCAACCCGGTGGGCGGCGCTGCGGAAGGAGGTCTCGAGCGAGGGGATATCGGCCAGTGTCGAGTTGACCAGACCTTCTGCCTGTACGACATCGAGGCGCGAGGCGGCCCCGGCTTCCAGCTGCAGCTTGGTCAGGTTCAACGTGTCGCGGCGGGAGCGCAGGTTTTCCTGCGCGATGGCGATGCGCTCCTGATAGTAGCGGACGTCGATATAGGCGCCGACCACGTTCGACAGAAGCGTGAGGCGGGCCGTGTCAACGCTCGAATAGGAGGCATCGAGGTTGGCGAGCGCCGCTTCCTTGGACCGCTGGTAGAGGCCGAAGAGATCGAGGAACCAGGAGGCGTTGAGGCCGCCGCTGACGGAGGTACGGGGCGGGCTGGAATTAGCTTCACCCCTGTTTCCGCCGATGTCCTTCGTGCCGCTGCGCGTCGCATCGCTGGAAAGATCCAGCGAGGGAAGCGAACCGGCGCCGGCGCTGACGACATTGGCCTGCGCCTGGCTGATGCGCTCCAGCGCCTGCAGGATGTCGAGGTTCTGGGCCAGGCCCTGTTCAACATAGCCGTTGATCCGGCGATCGTTGAATGCGGTCCACCAGGCATTTGTGGCGACATCGCCATTGCTGATTTTGGACCCCTCACCGAACTTGGCAGGCAGCGCAATCTCTGGCGCCTTATGATCGGGCCCGACGACGCAACCCGACAAGAGAAGCAAGACAAGCGGTGTGGCTACACGAATAGATGTCATGACTTTGTCCCAAAGGCTTACTGATGACTTCACGCAACGGCGAAGCGGCCTGACTGAGGCCGCCGACTCACCGGACGGCGGCACGGTCTAGCTATCCGTTAATTGTTCCCACTGTCTTCTCTTTTTTTTCACGGTTTGATAACCGGCGAACGACAACAAAGAAGGACGGAACGAAGAAAATTCCGAGGAGTGTTGCAGAAAGCATACCACCCAGCACGCCTACGCCGATTGCGTTCTGTGCGGCCGAGCCTGCGCCGGTCGCAATGGCCAGCGGAACGACGCCCAGGATGAAGGCGAGCGAGGTCATGATGATCGGTCTCAGGCGCAGGCGGGCTGCTTCCAGCGTCGCTTCCATCAGGCTGAGACCATGCTCCTGCCGCTCCTTGGCGAACTCCACGATGAGGATGGCGTTCTTCGCCGCAAGGCCGATCGTCGTCAGCAGTCCGACCTTGAAGTAGACGTCGTTCGACTGTCCCATGAGGGTTGCGGCCGCCACGGCACCGAGCACGCCGACCGGCACGGCCATGATGACCGACAGCGGGATCGACCAGCTTTCGTAGAGTGCCGAGAGGCATAGGAAGACAATCAGGATGGACAGCGCGTAGAGAAGCGGTGCCTGCGAACCCGACAGCCGTTCCTGGTAGGAAATGCCCTGCCAGGCCACGGTGTAACCACCGCCCATCTGGGCGACCAGACGCTCGGCTTCATTCATGGCATCGCCGGAGCTGACGCCGGGCGCTGCCGAGCCTTCAAGGGAATAGGCGGTGGCGGCGTTGAAGGCCGAAAGCGACGGCAGGCCGTTGACCCATTTCGTGTCGGTGAAGGAGGAGAAGGGTACCATCTCGCTCGTCGCGTTGCGCGCGTTCCAGTACTTCAGGTCTTCGGCCTGCATGCGGTAGGGCGCGTCCGCCTGGACGTAGACCCGCTTGATCTTGTTGTTGAGGGTAAAGTCGTTGACGCGGCTGCCGGCGAAGATCGTCGTCAGCATGGAGTTGGCATCCGAGATGCCGACGCCCATGGCGCTCAGCTTCTCCTGATCGAGCACGAGCTTGACCTGGCTTTCCTCGTCCCGGTCGTTGGCGCGCATGGCGGTGATCTTGCCGCCGCTGTTGGCCTGCTGGATCAGCTGTTTGGCGGCATTGGCCAGTGCATCTGCACCGCGGTTGCCGGTATCGACGAGATACATGGAGAAGCCGCTGGAGTTGCCCATGCCCTGGATGGCCGGCGGCAGGAGCGGGAAGACCTGAGCTTCGCGAATCGTGAAGAAGAAGCCCATGGCGCGCTTGACGATGGAGGCCGCGGCGAGGTTGTCGGCCGTGCGCTCGTCGAAAGGCTTGAGGCTTGCAAACACGAGGGCGTTGTTCTGGCCCTGGCCGGTGAAGCTGAAACCGTTCACGGCAAAGACCGATTCAACGCCGTCCTTCTCCTTGTCCAGGTAGAAGTTCTCGACCTTCTTGATGACTTCCGCCGTCTGGTCGGCAGTTGCGCCGTTCGGCAGCTGGATGATGGTCATCAGGGCGCCCTGGTCTTCCTGGGGAAGGAAGGAGGAAGGAAGCCGGAGGAAGAACCAGGCGCAGCCGCCCAGCACGACCGCAAACAGGATCATGACACGCAAGGGGCGGTTGAGCAGGTAACCGACCGTGCCGACATACCCGTCCGTGGTCTTGTTGAAGCCGCGGTTGAACCAAGCCCCAAGGCCCTTGCCCTTCTTGTGGTGATCGATCGGCTTCAGAAGCGTGGCGCAGAGCGCCGGCGTCAGCACGATGGCGACGAGGGCGGAGAGCAGCATGGCCGACACGATGGTGATCGAGAACTGCCGGTAGATGATGCCGGTGGAGCCGCCGAAGAAGGCCATGGGGATGAAGACTGCGGTCAGCACCAGGGCAATGCCGACGATGGCGCCGGTGATTTCGCCCATGGATTTTTCCGTCGCTTCCAGCGGCGGCAGCCCCTCGTCGGCCATGATACGCTCGACGTTTTCGACAACGACGATCGCGTCGTCGACCAGAAGGCCGATCGCCAGCACCATGGCGAACATGGTGAGCGTATTGATGGAATAGCCTGTCATCGCCAGCACACCAAAGGTGCCGAGCAGGACGACGGGTACGGCGACCATGGGAATCAGGGTTGCACGCAGGTTCTGCAGGAAGACCAGCAGCACGATGAAGACGAGGACGATCGCCTCGATCAGTGTGTGGATGACCTTTTCGATGGAAAGCGAAACGAAGGGGGTCGTGTCGTAGGGATAGATGACCTTGACGTTTGCGGGCAGGCTCGGAGCGATCTGAGCCAGCTTTGCCTTGACGACCGATGCCGTGTCGAGGGCATTGGCGCCCGTCGCGAGGTTGACGGCGAAGCCGGAGGCCGGCTGGCGGTTCGAGCGGGAGGTGGTCGTGTAGGTTTCAAGCCCGATCTCGACGCGCGCCACATCGCTCAGGCGCACATTGGCGCCGCTGGTGTTGACCTTGAGGATGATGCGCTCGAAATCCGGAACGGTGGTCAGCTGGCTCTGCGCCGTCATGGTGACGTTGAGCTGCTGGCCTTCGACGGAGGGAAGGCCGCCGACGGAACCGACGGATACCTGGGTGTTCTGGGCCTGGATCGCGGAGGTGACGTCTGCCGGCGTCAGCTGGAACCGCTTAAGCTTGAAGGGATCCAGCCAGACGCGCATGGCGTAGGGCGAGCCGAAGGAATTGATGCTGCCGACGCCTTCCAGGCGCTTTACCTGGTCCTCGATCTGGGTGGAGAAGATATCGCCAAGATCCGCCGAGGTGCGCTTGCCGTCCGTCGAGACGAGGGCGCCAACCAGAAGGATGCTGGAGGTCGACTTCGTCACCTCGACGCCGAGGTCCTGGACAATGGCGGGAAGCTGCGAACTGACCAGCTGGAGCTTGTTCTGCACCTGGACCTGGGCGATGTCGGCATTGACGCTGTTGTCGAAGGTCAGCGTCACCGTCACCTGGCCGGTGGTCGAGGAGGAGGTCATATAGGTCAGCCCATCAAGCCCGGTCATGCCGTCCTCGATGATCTGCGTCACGGTCTTGCGGACCGTATCGGCGCTGGCGCCGGTGTAGCTGGCGCTGATGCGCACCGTGGGCGGTGCCACTTCCGGATACTGGGAGATGGACAGGGTGTTGATGGCGAGAAGACCGCCGAGCATGATGACGATGGCGATGACCCATGCAAAGATCGGCCGCCGGATAAAGAATTTGGCCATGGTTCAGGTCCTGATCACGATGTTGCCGAGCTTGTCATGGGACATCATGATTTCGGCGCCGGAGCGTTGGCATTGGCATCTGCAGGCTTTTCGATGACGAAGCCCTTGCTGTCGACTTCTGCCGGAACGGGTTTGACGGAGGCACCGTCGGTCACCCACTGGAAGCCGTCGAGGATCAGCTGGTCGCCATCGGCGACGGCTTCGGTAACCAGCCAGTTGTTGCCGGAGAGGCTGCTGGAGGGGAAGGTGCGTGTCTCGACCTTGTTGTCGGCGGTCACGAATTTCGCGGTCAGGTCGCCATTGGCGGTGCGGCCGGCGGCGCGCTGGGGAATGAGGAAGCCGGTTTCCTTGCCGACGGTGATCGTGGCGCGGACATAGATGCCCGGCAGGATCAGATTGTCGGGGTTGTCGAACAGCGTGCGGATCGAGACCGTGCCGGTGGTGGTGCTGACGGCCATTTCCGACATGTCGAGCTTGCCGCTTTGGGGATATTCGGATCCGTCTTCCAGCGTCAGGTGAATTTCCGGTCCCTCTTGCTTTTCCTTCTGCGACAGCGTGCCGGAGGCGATCGCCTTTTGCAGGCGCAGCAGGTTGACGCTGGATTCGTTGAGCTGGATGTAGATCGGGTTGATCTGGCGCAGCGTCATCAGCGCGTCGGCCTGGCTTGCCGTCACGACGTTGCCGATGGAAAATGCGGTGGCGGAGACGACGCCGTCGAAGGGCGCACGGACTTCCGTCAGGCGCACGCTGATCTGGGCGGTCTGGACGGTCGCTCTCGCCTGGGCAACGGATGCTTTCGCCTGCAGCAGGGTGGTCTGGGCGTCCTCATATTCCTTCTGCGAGGCGCCGCTGTTGGCCAGCCGCTGGTAGCGCTGCAGGTTGGCTTCGGCAGCCGGTACGCTGACTTCAGCCTTTTCCAACTCCGCCTGGGCTTCCGCCAGCGTGGCGACATAGGTTTCGTCGTCGATCTTGTAGAGAAGGTCGCCCGCCTTGACGAAGCTGCCTTCCTTGACCGGGATCTCCTTGATGATGCCGCCGACGCGCGGCCGGATGGAGGCGGTCTGGAAAGCCTCGGCGCGGCCGGAGAGCACGGTCGTCAACGGATGCTCGGCTTTCTTCAGGACGAGGACACTGACAGGGGCCGGCGGCTTTTCCTGTGCGGCACCCGGGGCGCCAGCCGCTCCGCCTGCACCCGGGGCTCCGCCGGCAGGCGCCTGGCCCGAATCACTGCAGCCAGCCAGAAGTCCGGCAAGAAGAAGGGGAAGAAGAAATTTGCGTGCGGTCATGGCGTCATCCAGGGGCGAAACGTTGCGCAATGCCGTTGCACGATAGCGTGTCTGGCGGCAGCGGGGATGGTAACTTTAATCGAGCGGTCGGAACAGTGGTCGCCAGAATTTGCCCGCGACGACGATCCGTTTCAAGTGACGTATGTGAAAAATCGTCACTTCGCAAGCGGGTTTTGCAGTGCAGCATTCACGAGCGCGGCAAGTCCCCGGCAGCGCGCCTGCAGCTCCGCCTCTTCGGCATGCAGGAGAAAGATCGGATGCAGGACGCTCGAGAAGGCCGATCCCACCTGTCGGGCGATGTCGCCGTCGGGATCGCAGCTATAGGCGCCGCTCTCTATTCCTTCCCGGACGAGATCGGCAAAAAGATCGTCGATCAGGCGCTTGTAGTGCCGGCCGCTCGGGAGATTGGCCTCCGACATGACGACCAGCATCTCAAACAGGAAAGGGTTTTCGCGAATATCGGCCAGATGGGCTTCCATCATCTTGCGTACGGCGACAGCCAGGCGTTCCGGCGCCGGACCGGGTTCGTCGAAGGCCTTGAAGCGGCCGATCATGCGGATGACGTGGCGATCGCAGATGGCGTCGGCGAGCGCCGACTTGGAGCGGAAATGCTTGAAGACATTGGCCGGCGACATGCCGAGTTCGCCGGCCAGATCGGCAATCGAAAAATCGCCGAGGCCCTTTTGCCTCAGCATCTCCTCCGCTGCCGCCAGAATGTCGTCCCGGGTTTCTTCGGCGCGGCGCCTCGGCCGGCGCGGGACATCGCGGCTGGACGTATCCGGCGCAGTGTCGTCCGGCCGGCGGGTCATGGTGCCGTGACGATGGGCGCCGTGAAGAAGGGCGCGAGGTTGTGGCGAATGCGGTCGAGCACGGGAAGACCGCTGGTGTCGGGCTCAAACGCCTGGCCGGTGATGGTCTCATAGGCGGTGCGGTAGACCTCAGCCGTCTCCTCGATCAGGGCCGCGGGGATCTGCGGGATCTCATCCTTATAGGGGTCGCAGCGTTCCACCACCCAGGCGCGGATGAAATCCTTGTCGAAGCTCTTGGGCCGGCTGCCGTCGCGGAAGGCCTGGTCATAGCTGTCGGCGATCCAGTAGCGGCTGCTGTCTGGGGTGTGGATCTCGTCGGCGAGGATGATTTTGCCGGTCTCGTCCGTGCCGAACTCGTATTTGGTATCGACCAGGATGAGGCCGCGGCTTGCCGCGAGCTGCTGGCCGCGGGCAAACAGCGCCAGCGCATATCCTGAGACCGTGTCCCACTGCTCGCGGGTGAGAAGGCCCTGGTCCACGATGTCGTCCGGCGACAGGGGTTCGTCGTGGCCGCCATCGAAGGCCTTGCTGGTGGGTGTGATGACCGGTGTCGGCAGGATCTCGTTGTCGCGCAGGCCGTCGGGAAGCGTCAATCCGTATATATTGCGCTCGCCCTTTCTATACAGCGTCAGCAGCGAGGTGCCGGTGGTGCCGGCCAGATAGCCGCGCACGACGATCTCGACCGGCAGGATGTCGAGCCGCTGTCCGAGCACCACATTGGGGTCCGGATAGAAGAGGACATGGTTTGGGCAGATGTCGGCGGTCGCATCGAACCAATAGCGGGCCGTCTGGGTCAGCACCTGTCCCTTGTCGGGGATGGAGGCGAGGCTGCGGTCGAAGGCGCTCAGGCGGTCGGTCGCGATGATGATGCGCCGGCCGTCGGGGAGGTCGTAATTGTCCCGCACCTTGCCGCGATAGTAATGGGGCAGTTCGGGGATGAAGGCGTCGCTGAGGCTCGGCACGGGCACAAACTCTTTGATGATGACGATCGCCCGCTATCGCATGGTTCGCGACCGCGACACAAGGTTATGCGCCCGCTGCGTGCACGGGCGGGGCAGCCATGCCGCACAGGTCTTCTATATAGAGGAGGCTTGAAGGGCATGGCGGAGGCTCGCCGGCTTACTCTCTTAAGGCGGGCCGAAACCGCAGCGCCGGGGCCGAGTCGCATGGGGTCGGGAGCCCAATAATTAGGCTGCCAAATCGGTTTCTGCACAAGGCCCGGCAAAGTATCGTTCAAAATCAACGACTTGCGTGTTTTCTTCGATTTTCGAAAAATGGGCTGTTGACTTGAACTGGGTG
>UCJA01000040.1 GCA_900472675.1 Hyphomicrobiales bacterium | reverse complement strand
AGAAAGCCCTGCCCGAGCGTGCAGCCGAAATCGAGAAGTTGCGCAAGTTGGCCGTCCGTCTCGATTCCCTCCGCAACGACGCGGATCCCGAGCTTGTCTGCGATACCCATCACTCCTTCGACGATGATCGCGCCGGCGTCTCCCGGTACCAAGCGCTCCACGAACGATCTGTCGATCTTGATGATATCAACGGGGACTGTGAGCAAATGGGTCAGCGAGGCAAACCCGGTGCCAAAGTCGTCCAGCGCCACGCGCATCCCGCGCGCGCGTAAAGCCTTGATCTCGTCGGCGACGACACGGTCCCTTTCACCGAGATAGACGGACTCCGTAACCTCCAAAATGACGTGCCGCAGCGGAACATTTGCATCTGCGAATATGGAGCAGAGCCGCTCCTGCAGGTTGCCGGAATGAAAGTCGGCGGCCGCGAGGTTGATTCCGACATGCTGGAACGGCAGGCCCATATCAATCCATCGGCGCATATCGGCGGCTACTCGCAGAAGCATCCTCTGCGTCAGATCCGCCGCGACGTGCGCGTCCTTGGTCGCTTCATGAAAGTTCGCAGCGGCGATGATTTCCCCGGACGCCGTTTGCATGCGACACAAGGCCTCGAAACCGACGACTTCGCCGGTATCCAGTCGCATGATTGGCTGGTAATAGGGGTCAATCCGATCCTCTGCCAAGGCCAGGCTGACATCGCGGATAGCGCGAAACCGCCGCGTAATGGAGGTGCCGAGAGCCGGCGCATACTCGATATACCGACCGCGACTTCTTTCCTTGGCGTGATAAAGCGCGATATCGGCGCATTGGCGCACCTGGTCGGGACCATCACCTCCGTTTGCCACAGATCCACCGATCGTCGCCCCAGGAAAGACGACGTGGTCGTTGCAGCGAGCCGATGGCTTTAAGGCAGCGAGGATCTTTTCCGCGTCATTGGCCAGATCAAGATGAGCATTGCTTTCCACGATGACCGCGAATTCGTCGCCGCCAATCCGGAAGGCACTGTCCTGCTTCGTCACCGAAGCCATCCTCTGTGCCACGACCTGGAGGAGTTCATCCCCGCTCGCATG
>UCJA01000031.1 GCA_900472675.1 Hyphomicrobiales bacterium | reverse complement strand
TATGCCGAGGATGGAACGCTTGCCCATCCCCGACTGCTCGAGGGTTTCCAGCGCCGCGCCGAGCAGGCATCCCAGAACGCCGACGACGGAGAGACCTTCGTCGGCGAGATCATGGCCCATTACGATCTCGTCCTAGAGGCGGTCAGGGCCGGTCGGGCCGAACTTGTGCGTCTTCACCGCGCCCACCAGATCAGCGACGAGACGCTGCATGACCTGGAACGGGATCTTGATCTGGAAGAGCTGTCGGCCACGGCCGCGAAAGCGGTCTGACATGGTGCTTGAATCGATCGCATCTGTCCAAAGCGCTGGACTTAGCGTTCAACTCGTCGCTCTTCTGGTGCCGGAGCCCACCGCCTAAATAGCGCTTTACGGATGCGATCCACTGAAAATGAAGGGACTCAATCTTGGAAATCGGAATTGACAGTTTTGCGGCGACCGTCCCGGGCGTCAGCGCCATGGACCGGATGGGTTTCCTGCTCGATGAGATCGAAATGGCCGATACCGCGGGCCTCGACGTGTTCGGCATCAGTGAGCACCACCGCAGCGACTATCTCGACAGCGCACCGGCCGTGATCCTTGCGGCTGCCGCTGCCCGGACAAAGTCGATCCGCCTGACCAGCGCAGTGACGGTGCTTGGCGCCGCAGACCCCGTCCGCGTCTTTCAGGAGTTCGCGACGCTGGACCTTATCTCGCGGGGACGGGCTGAAATCGTCGTCGGTCGGGGGTCCTCGATCGAAGCCTATCCGCTGTTCGGTCTCGACCTCAATGATTACGATGCGCTCTCCGAAGAAAAGCTGGAACTGCTGCTCGACCTTCGCGACCAGACCAATGTGACGTGGTCCGGCCGGTTCCGTGCGCCTCTTGAAGGCCAGGGTGTCTACCCACGCCCAGCCCAGCCGAAGATGCCCATATGGCTCGGAGTTGGCGGCACGCCGCAATCCTTCGCCCGCGCCGGCATTCTCGGTCTGCCGCTGATGGTGGCGATCATCGGTGGGGAATTTCGGCGGTTCCGACCGCTGGTCAATCTCTACCGGGAAGCCGCAGCACGCGCCGGGCACGCGCCCGAAACATTGCGCGTCGGCATTCATGCGCTCGGCTTCGTCGCCGAAACGGACCGCGAGGCGGAAGATCGCTTCTTCCCCGGCTGGCAGGCGATGTTCACCAAGATTGGCCTCGAACGCGGCTGGCCACCCTCGACGCGCGCGCAGTTCGACAACCTGGTGCGTCCCGGCGGGGCCTTCCTCGTCGGCGATCCCGATACGGTGGCGGCAAAGATCCAGCAGACATCCGAAGACCTCGGCGGCATCGACCGGCTGACGTTCCAGATGAGCTCTGCGGCAAGCGACCAGCCGGCGATGCTGCGGTCGATCGAAATGCTCGGCCGCGAGGTGAAACCACGCCTCTCGACCTGAGCTGAAGGCCGTCTCTGCCCGGCCGAATGAGAGTGCTGACGAAAAGCCGCGTTAGACGGGATCGGAATCCGGATTGACCACTTTCGGCAGCTCAATGATGAGATAGTCGAGAAAAGCGCGCACCGATGGCAGCACGTAATCCCGGAACGGCAGGACTGCAGTGATCTCCGCCTTGCCGGCCAGCCATTCCGGCATGACCCTTTGCAATCTGCCCTCAGCCACGTCTTCCCGGCAGATGTAATCGGGAAGCGCCGCGATCCCGATGCCGTCTGCCGCAGCCTGTTTCAGCATGATCAGATCGTTGCCCGCCATGCGTGGCTGGACGGAAAGCACCCGGTCGCCGATCACGGGATGGCTGAGCTTCCACACCGTTGCCTGCCCGGGACGGTGCATCGCCAGAAGGTCATGTTCTGAAAGCTCGTCCGGTGTCTTCGGTTCGCCACGACGCTCGATATAGCTCGGCGCTGCGAAGATGAACCAGGGCGCCGGAGACAGGGTCCGCTGCACCAGGGCCGAGTCGGTCATCTGCCCCTCATGAGCGCGGATCGCTAGATCGAAGGCGCCGCCGATGATGTCCGTCTGCTCGTCGCCCGTGTGCTGAACGAGCTGGATTTTCGGGTGGTCGATCGCGAACTGCGGTATGATCTGGCGAAGGATATAGACCGAGGTCGCGATCGCCGTCGTGAACTTGATGACCCCCGTCGGCTCCTCCAGCCTCTGGCGGACCGCGTGTTCCGCGATATCTGCATTTTCAAGCATGACAAGCGCGTGGCGATAAAAGAGAGAGCCCGCTTCGGTCAGGGTCTGCACCCGTGACGTTCGATTGATCAGCCGCACACCAAGGGCTGCCTCAAGCTGCTGCAGCCGATGGCTGAGGGTCGACTTTGACACACCCGTGCTGCGGCTTGCAGCCGTCAGCCCGCCGCTATCGACCACCTGAACGAAGGTCCGGAAATCATTGAGGTCGAGCAAGCGTTCAGTCCCTTCGCAAGATCGGCGCACAGACCGCCAAAGGCCGGTTTCGATGGGCCAATTCCTAGGAGACCGCGACCAGCATTAGAGAGACGCCCTGATAAGCGCAACCCCAAGGTGTTCGGCGAGCCCCCTGGACGCCGCGGCAAAGGCCGACAGGTTGATCCCCATCACCACATCCGGATCGACCCCATCAATCGGGACGAAGGACGCCTCGAAGCGGATGCTGGCTTCGCCGTCGCTTTCGCCCGGACGAACGAGGATCTGGTTCGTCTGGGCGCTGACCGGGATCGGAAAGGTCACCATCTGGTAGGTGAGATGACGCGCCCCGTCATCACTGGATATCTGCCGCTCGCGGACGGTCGTCCCGTCAGGAGTGACCAGCTCCCGTTCCCCATCGGCCACCAGACGGCTTTCACGGGCAATCGGGTTCCACGACGCGACGGAACCGAAATCGCGAACCACCGACCAGATCCGCTCCGGGCTTGCGGCAAGGGTCGCGGTATAGACGGCGACATAGGTCTTCGTCATACCCGTGCTCCACCGTTGGCCAGAATATGCTGGCCCGTCAGCCAGCGCGCTTGGTCGGATGCGAGGAAGGCGACGACATCGGCGATCTCGTCGGGTTCGCCAAGGCGTCCGAGTGGCGAGCCGGCAGCAATCCGGTCGCGCTCTTCCTGCGGCGCATCCTTGATGAATTCGGTGTTGGTGGCGCCCGGCATGACCGAGTTGACGGTGATGCCGCGATGGCCGAGTTCGATCGCCAGAACCTCGACGATCAGCTTCGACCCGGCCTTGGAGGCTGCGTGCAGCCCCATGCCCTTTGCCGTAAAGGCGGTTGTGGAGGTCGAGATATCGATGATCCGTCCGCCGTCGCGCACCCACTTTGCCGCCTCCTGAAGCACGAAGAACGAGCCCTTGGCGTTGAGGCCGAAGATCCGGTCGAAATCCTCTTCCTTCACGTCGACGACCGGCACGCCGATGAACGGCAGCCCGGCATTGGCGACGACGATGTCGAGGCCACCGAAGGTCGTATCGACCTCGGTGAACAGCCGCCGGATCTCCGCCATATCGGCCACATCGGCCTGGAAGGGACGCGCCACGCCGCCGGCCTCCTCGACGGCGCGCACTGCTTCCGCCGCTTCCTCCGGACGGCTGCGATAGTTGATCGCGACCGTTGCCCCCTCGCGGCCGAGCCGCTCGCCTATCGCCCGGCCGATGCCGCGCGATGCACCGGTGATCAGCGCCACCTTGCCTTTGAGAGATGTCATGACAATGCTCCTTCGTACGTGGACGATGATCGGCGAGATCGCTAGCCTGGCTCTTTCGATCCGACTGGCTAGGCGATGATGCGCGCGGCGATCCGCTCGGCGACCATGATGGTGGTGACGTTGGTCGGGACCGACGGGATGTCCGGCAGGATGGAGGCGTCAACGACGCGAAGGTTCTCGATGCCGCGAACGCGCCCAAAGGCATCGACGACGGCGGTCTCGTCGGTGTCGGCCCCCATGGGCACGGTCGAGGTTGGATGCTGGTAGGCCGCGATGTTGGCGATGATGTTGGCGCGCAGGTCCGCGTCGCTTTGCACGCCGTCCCCCGGGGCCATCTCGTGATCGACCATGGCCGCGAAAGGAGCGGTTCTGCCGATCTCG
Organism: Hyphomicrobiales bacterium; assembly: GCA_900472675.1. Classification (GTDB taxonomy): domain Bacteria; phylum Pseudomonadota; class Alphaproteobacteria; order Rhizobiales; family Rhizobiaceae; genus Neorhizobium. The sequence continues at coordinate 73,716 of UCJA01000031.1, read as the reverse complement.
CGGGACAGTTTGACCGCCTCCACCATTCTGTCGAGATCGCTCGGCTCGTCGAAGAAGTTATAGTGGATGCGCGGCGCAACGCGCGGATCGCGCGAGGCCAGGCGGAAGCTGCCGACCGACTTTGGCAGCGTCACGGCGGCCGCGAGAACGATTGCGCCGCCCGTCGGGCTCATCTTCGGGTCGATGAAGTGGGTCGCGGAGACCTGGAGGTCGAGATCGCCGCCGGTTGCTGACGCTGAGCCCGTCCAGACCAGCGCGCCGGCTGCGGGGCTCATAGCCCTGACGGAGGCCTTCAGGGCGTAGACGTTGTAGAAAAACGGATGGTCCTGGAGACGGGATCCGACCGGCAGATCCGCCAGAACAGGGATCTCCAGCGCGCGGAGATCGCCGGCAGGGCCGACGCCGGAGCGCAGCAGCATGGCCGGGCTGCCGAAGGCCCCGCCCGACAGGATGATCTCGCCGCCGGTCAAAACCTCTCCCGATACAAGCCGGACGCCGGTGGCCCTGTTGCCGCTGAAGACAACGTGATCCACTTCTGTCTCGCCGCGGATGGTCAGGTTCGGGCGGGCCCGGACCTCTTCGGTGAGATAGACGATGCCGGTATTCATCCTGGTCTCGTCAACGACGTTGAGCGGATAGGCCCCTGCCCCGTTCGCAGCCGCGCTGTTGAAATCCGAAACGTCAGCCAGACCCAAAGCCCGGGCCGCATGAACGAAGCCGCGCGACGACGCGGTCAGTTCCTCAAGGGTGCGCTGCCGTACCGGAAAGGGGCCGGATCGGCCATGCAGGGTATCGTCGCCGGTCGGAGTGTTCTCCAACGCCTTGTAAGCGGCCGACACCTCGTTCCAGGACCAGAATTCGATCCCGCGTGCCGCCCAGCGCGCGAAGTCCGACGGTCGTGCCCGCATGGCGACCGTTCCGTTGACGGCGGAACTGCCACCGACAACCCGGCCGCGCGGCAGAGGAATGTCATGGCCGAGCTTTGCTGTGTCGTCGCTGTGATAGTGCCAATCGAAATCCGGAGTCCCCACGCTGCCGGCGTCGGTCAGGCTTTGCGGATATGCGGTTGGTGCAAAATTGGGCCCTGCTTCCAGCAACAGCACGGTGCGATGAGGATCGGCGCTGAGGCGCGTCGCAAGCACCGCTCCGGCGGATCCGCCTCCAACGATGATGACGTCAACCGATGGCGCTTCGGCATGGGCGTGCGCCATGCCGATCAGGACGGCGCCCGTTGCTTTGCCACTTTCAGCCATGAAACGTCTCCTCGTCATTGCCACTTGCGTGAAATTGTCCCTGGTTGAGCGCTCCAGACGACGCTTCACTCCTGTGTCAGGGAAGTAGCGACTACCGGATGGTGCGAACAGCAGGCCGATCCCGGAAGCTACGTTCAACAGGATGGACGATGCACACAGCGCGTTGACATGATCGCTCCTGGCACACAGGCGACCTGACATTGCCGAGGGATGTCTGCTTTCGGTCAGGCGTGGCGACACTTTCTATGACCGACATTGGAGCGCGACGCAGAAATCAGTTCCGCCTGTTCTTTCTGGTGTAGCCGGCAGCAGAACTGGTACTTTATGAGGGTGCAGTCGATCGAGACCTGACGGTCCCCTCGCTGATGTCGCGATGATCTTCGGATGGCCTAGTGGTGGCCACACTCCTTGTTGCGCACTGTATCAAGCCATCAAATCATCAGAGCTAACCGCATCGACGAGGAATTCGAGGACTGTCCTGACGCGGAGTGGGATGTTTCTGCGGGACGGATAGACCACGTGGATGGGCAGTCGCGTCGGTGGGAAGTCCGGGATCAGTCGGATCAACCGGCCGGAGGCCACATCCTGGTCGGCGAGAATATGGGAAAGCACCGCCAGTCCGCCTCCTGCCAGGGCTGCCCGATGAACACCCATGGAACTGTTGGCGATCAGACGCGGCGTTACGCGCACCTCGAGTTCGTCTGCGCCGTTGGAAAACGACCAGGACCGCCCGTCTCCGGCACGGCTGTAGCAGATGCAGTCGTGGCCGATAATCTCGTCCGGCGTGCGGGGAGGCTGACGTCTCTCGAGGTAGGAAGGGGCCGCTACCAGACAGGCTGTCGTCCAGCCGATGCGCCGGCAGATCAGACTGCTGTCGCCGACCACCCCAAGGCGCACCTCGAGATCGATCGCCTCACCCACCAGATCGGAAGGGCTTTCGCGAAAGACCAGCTCGACAACCAGGTTCGGATGGGCGCCCAGAAGCGCTGGGAGACGGTCGCTGATATAGAGACCGAGCGGCGCTGGTAGGCTCAGCCTGACCTTTCCGGAGACAGGCCCACCCTTTGCACAATCGGTATCGCCCAGCGCTTCCACTGCCGCGATTACGCCCAGCGCCATCGGCACCATCTTCTCGCCCTCGACGGTCAGCGCGATCGCGTTTGTGGTGCGGTGAAGAAGGCGTGTGTTCAGATGCGCTTCCAGTGCCGAAACCTGTCTGGATACGGCCGGCTGGGTCAAGCCGAGGTCGAATGCCGCCGCTGAGAAGGAGTTGGTTTCGACCACGCGCAGAAACGTTTTCAGCGCCAATACGATGTCCATCCGGTCCCCCATACTTCCAGACATAAGGCTTATGTCCGCAGCTTATGCGGGAAGTGCTTGCACGTCCAGTTATTAAGGATACCTTGAGTCCATAAGGACATCAAATATCCTTAATAGGAGAGCGAGACATGACCCAGCGCCTGAACTACGCACAGCAATCGCCGGAGCTTTTCAAGAAGCTCATGGACCTGACCGCCGCCATGAATGGGGGCGTCATCGAACAGCAAATCCATGACCTCGTGCACATCCGGGCCTCGCAGATGAACGGCTGCGCTTTCTGCCTCGACATGCATGTCAAGGAAGCCAAGATCCACGGCGAAAGCGAGCTGCGCCTTTACCACGTCGCCATCTGGCGGGAGTCCAACCTGTTTATTCCCCGCGAGCGTGCAGCACTTGCCTGGACCGAAGCCGTCACTAAGCTGCCGGAAGGCGGCATTTCCGACGACCTCTACGAGCGCGTCCGCGGCCAGCTTTCGGAGAAGGAAATCAGCGAACTGACCTTCTCGATCATGACCATCAACGCCTGGAACCGCGCCAGCATCGCCTTCAAGGTCGTGCCCGGATCGGCCGACAAAGCCTACGGCCTCGACAAGGCCGGCCTGAACTAACCCATCCCCTGCAGCCAACCTCAATCATCAACGCGGCACATCGTGTCCGCGAACGGAGAAGACCTATGAAGATCGTCATCATCGGCGGAACCGGCCTGATCGGTTCAAAGACTGTCGAGCGCCTCCGCCGCCTCGGCCATGAAGTGATTGCCGCATCCCCCAATACCGGCGTCAACACGATCACCGGAGAAGGGCTTACCGAGGCGCTCGAAGGCACGGACGTCGTCATCGACCTCGCCAATTCGCCGTCCTTCGAAGACAAGGCCGTCATGGACTTCTTCGAAACTTCGGGGCGCACCCTTTTGGCCGCCGAGAAGATCGCCGGCGTCAAGCATCACATCGCTCTCTCCGTCGTCGGCACCGAGCGGCTCCAGGAAAGCGGCTATTTCCGCGCCAAGCTTGCCCAGGAGACACTCATCAAGGCCTCGGGCATGCCATACACCATCGTCCATTCGACGCAGTTCATGGAATTCCTCAGCGGCATTGCCCAGTCGGGAACGGTGGGCGACAGCGTCCACCTGTCGCCTGCCTTTGTGCAGCCGATTGCCTCCGACGACGTCGCGGACGCCATGACCGACGTGGCGCTTGCCGCACCCGTCAACGGCACCATCGAAATCGCAGGACCGGAGCGGTCAAGGTTGTCCGATCTCGTCGCCCGCTATCTGAAAGCCACCGGAGATGCCCGCACGGTCGTGCCTGATACGGAGGCCCGCTATTTTGGCGCCCGGCTGGAGGATGGCTCGCTGGTATCGGACAACGGTCCGCGTCTCGGCAAGATCACCTTTGAACAGTGGTTCCCCACATCCGCCCGCAAGTGAGCAATCCTGGCCTGCGCGGTGGTCGTGCGGGCGCAAACCATCAACGGAGTTTCCCATGATCAAGTTAGTTTTCTCAGCCCTCGCGCTTACCACCATGACGATCGGCACGGTCTCGGCTCATGACAGCGCCAGTGGCGATGCCTCAAAGGTGACGCTTGTCTACGAACATGCGCTGCCGAATGTTCCGGGCAAGAGCATCAAGGGCGTTCTTGTGGAATATGGCCCTGGCGGGTTTTCCGAGGCCCATACCCATCCGCAATCGGCCTTCATCTACGCCACGGTCCTGGAAGGCGCGATCCGCAGCCAGGTCAATGGCGGCCCGGTCAAGACCTATCGCGCGGGCGAAAGCTTTTCCGAGATGCCGGGCGACCGTCACGGCGTCAGCGAAAACGGCAGCAAGTCAAAGAAAGCAAAGCTGCTGGCGGTGTTCGTGGTCGATACCGACCAGAAGGACCTGACCTTCCCCATCAACAAGTAAGGTCTTCAGGGCCGGGTGCCGCCAGCGGTTCCCGGCCTCGTCGTCCTGCGACAGCGGAGACCGGCCATGCTCGAAGATCCCTCTTTCATCCCACTTCTTTCCGTGAACCTGCTCGGCCTCTGCGGTATCATCGTCTGGCACCTGCAGGGTCGCACTCACCCCGAGGCGAGGTTGATCATTCAGATCGGGTTCTTTGCCGCAATGACCGGCGTGCTGGGGCTCGGCGGCATCCTGCCTTACCGGGTCGGAACGCCCCAAGCTCCGGATATGCCGGCGTTTCTGGCGATCTCCGCGCGGGTGCTCTGGTGGACCCATCTTGCATGGTCGATGATCGGCGCTGTGCGGATTACCGTCCTCGACCGCCGGCCAAGCGAGGCACGGCTGCTGCAGGACCTGATGGTTGCCGTGGTCTATGTCGGGGTGTCGCTCTCGATCCTCGGTTTCGTCTTCGGCGCACCGGTCGGCACACTCGTTGCAACCTCCGGCGCCGTGGCCGTCATCCTCGGCCTTGCCCTGCAGAACACATTGGGCGACGTGTTCTCGGGCGTTGCCCTGACGCTCGGGCGACCCTTTGGCATCGGTGACTGGATCCAGCTTGCCGACGGCACGGAAGGACGCGTCATCGAGAACAACTGGCGATCGACGCAATTGCTGACCAGCGCCCATAATGTCGTCGTCTTGCCGAACAGCATCCTTGCCAAGGTCGGGCTCACCAATCTGACCCGGCCGGACGAGACGCATCTCATCGCCTTGACCGTGCGGATCGCGTCGATCCACAAGCCGAGCTTTGTGGAGGAGGTCATGAAAACGGTTCTTGGGTCCTGCGGAAGCATCGTCAGGCAGGCCCCGGCCGTCGTTGCACTGAAATCGATCGACGCGGCGGCCATCGAAGTGGAACTGCAGTTCCGCGTCGCCGACCCCCTGCACCGGACAGCGGCCAGAAACGACGTGATCAATCTCGTTCACCAGCACTGCAGGGAGAATGGTCTCCAACTGGCCATGCCGCCGCAAAGCTATTTTTGCCCGCTTCCATCCCTGCCGGAGAGTGCCGATACCGGCGGGCTGCCGCAGGCGCGCTCAGCCGGCGCGATCCATCACCCACTCAAAGGTCTTGCCCCAGATATCGGCGCGGACCTCCCGTGACAGGGTTTCGACCAGACTGGACAGCCGCACGCTGCGCAACTTGCTGCGCCACGCCTCGTCGGCTTCCCACATGATGCGCGCGACGGCGCAGGGGCTGGTGTCGCAGAAGCCCGCAGGTCGGCAGGGGTTGTTGGCCCGGATATTGTTGCAGACGAAAGTGCGTGACTTTCCCTCGACGGCTTCGACGATGTCGAGAAACGTCAAATCATCGGGCGACCGCGCCAGCCGGTACCCGCCGGAAGGGCCAAGCGTCGTATGGACGAGGCCCGCCTGGGACAGGCTCTGTAATGCTTTGGAGAGATACTCCTTCGGCAGGCCATGGAATTCGGCGAGCGCCTTGGTCGACAGATAGCGCCCTTCGGGCAGAGCCGCGAGAATGGCACAACAGTGCAGCGCCCACTCAACCTGGCTTTTTAAGATCATCAATTCGTTCCGCAGTGCGCAGCTAGGTCGCTATTAAGGACACACGGTATCCCTATTCAAGCCCGCTGTAAATGGAGGCGACAGGAGAGCGTTCGTGAGGACCATGCGGCTGCTTGGATGCGCTCCATCCGACGAACATGATTTGCGAGAAACGAGCTCGCCGTGTCGGACGTCTGCTTTTAGTGACACGCTCAAATTGCTGCAGCGACCGAAACGAAGGCGCGAAGCCGCCTCACCTGCCGGGCGACGGATGTAGAGATTGGACTTGGCTAAAGTTCAACAGTAGAACGAAATTCGCTTTTCACAGCTTGAAGTTCTTGCGGTCATAAGCGTGCTGGAAACCCATCTTTCTCAGGTTCTCATAGGAGATGTTGGGTTTACCGGTTGAGGGTGTTTCCGTTTCAACGACAAAGGTCTTGATGCCCTGAGCGGTGCCGTATTCCGCGCGGGTCTGGATGAGCGCCTTTTGCACGCCGCGATTTCGAAATTCCGGAAGAGTGGTGCCTCCACCAAGCCAGGCGTAGCTGCCGGACGCGTACATGGCCCCAGTTCCTACCGGTGTTCGATCATCCAACGCGAAGAAGCACGACCAACCATCCTTACCGACGATGGCAGACCAGAGTGCTGCCAAAGTGGGCAGGAAACCAAAGCCTTCGCACATCATCGATCCGAACAGCGGGGCCTCATCGACCTCTACCCTTCGTGTTTCGACCCGGCTGGCCGAATGGATGTTGCCCAGGTTCGCGCTGCAGGTGAGCTTTGTCCATCCGGGACCATGTTCAGGAAGATGCTTCGATCGGAGCCAGTCTCTCACCTCGTCAGACGCAGTGTCCACGTTCATTTGCAGGAACCGGTTTCCTGCCTTCGGGCGCATCCAATCGTACGCCTTTTCCAGATCCTCGACCAAGCCCAACCCCAGGATACGATTAAGGCCGATCGCAGGTGCACCTGGCAGCGAGATCACGCAGCCACCGTTGAGGGAAAGGCACTCGAAATGCTCCTCTTCACGAAAACGACGTGGCGACACCCTATGCAGATCGAGGAAGGCCATGGCTTCAATGGCGTCTTCCTTCGCTAGGAGCGCGGGCTCTGATGATGGAAAATCCAAGGCAGGCTCCTGGCGGCCCGTTCAAGACCAGAGAGAATGGGTGGCCTCTTCTAAAGGCCGAGTTCGGTGAGACCGGGATGATCGTCTGGCCTGCGACCAAGCGGCCACCGGAAGAGGCGGTCATCGGCGCGGATGGGCAGGTCGTTGATGGAAGCATAGCGCTTTTGCATCAGGCCACTGTCGTCAAACTCCCAGTTCTCGTTCCCGAATGATCTGAACCAGTTCCCACTGTCGTCATGCCATTCATACGCAAACCGAACGGCGATGCGATTGCCGCCAAGCGCCCATAATTCCTTGATCAACCGGTAATCCAGCTCCCGCCGCCATTTTGCCGAGAGAAACGCTAGGATCGCTTCTCGTCCGGTGACGAACTCGGCACGGTTACGCCACTGGCTGTCTGCAGTATAGGCGAGCGCGACCCTCGTGGGGTCGCGGCTGTTCCACCCGTCTTCGGCAAGCCTGACCTTCTCGACGGCGCTCTCTGGCGTGAAAGGCGGAAGGGGTGGTCGTTCAGCTTCGATCATCGGACAGGTTCTCCAACCGGAATACATGATAGTCGGTGCCGGTGTTTCCGGGTGAAGAGATCTAATCCTGAAACGCCCAGTCTGCGACCTGCCAACGCAACGCCCCGTGATCGGTGATGATACGGCCGAGCCCAGGGAAAGGCATGTGTGTCGCCGCGATCAGCGCCCCCTCCGACGCGGCACGAGGAAAGAAGCGATCGCGCATTGCTTTGGCTGCGGCCTGATCCTGTTCGAACAGGAAGAAGACATTGGTCGCGGCCGGGTGCACGACCGGGAAAACCATGTCGGAAACCATGATCAGGCTCTCGCCGCCATCTTCAACCCGCACACCGATATGACCGGGTGTATGGCCCGTCAGGTCAACGATCGTAATGCCGCGCATGATCTCCCGCTCGCCGTCGATTGCCTGGAGCCTCGGATAGAGCCGCACGACCTCCTCCGCCATCTTGAAGCTGGTCTTCAGGTAGTCAGGCGCGCCGGAGCGCTTGGCAGCGTCGGTCCAATGGGAGACGTCGCGACGGTCGATGTAGAGCTCTGCCTCGGGGTAGTTGTTCTTGCCTCCCAAAACCAGCCCGCCCATGTGATCCTGATGCATATGCGTCACGATGACGGCATCGATCTGGCTGGGCTGCAGGCCGAGCGAGGCAAGGGCCTGTGGGAGACGACCGGTCTGCCCGATCGAACCTGCCGCACCGGCGTCTATCAGGATGCGGCGTTCGCCATCCTCCACGAGATACTGGTTGAAGAGGAAGCGGACCCCGCTCGGCCGCGCAATGAACTGTGCGCTGGCCATCTTCTCCACCTCGGGCGCCGGGCGTCCTGGAAAGTAGTCATACGGCATATCGGCATACCCGTCTGTCAGCGCAGTCACGGTAAATCGACCTATGCGGATCTGGGCGAACGGGGTGACGGACGCAGGCGTCCTGGCGGCGGCCTGCGTCGCCGCGCGGGCGGGGGAGTTTGGCAGCACGGTCCCACCTAGGAGACTTCCCCCGATGAGGCCGATAGGCAGGGCGCTGGCAAAGGCACGACGTGAGAGTTGAGGCATGGCATTCCTCCAGATTGGCCGAAGACGGTCGCCGCGTTCGGCGACGTCGGGCAGGGTGAATTTCTTCGCATGCAGATCCCAAGGCCTTTGATGATGGTTCGCATCATCTGGCTGTCCGAGCTTTGGCTTCGTCGTCCCGGTTTAACGCCATGAGTAGGTTGGATCCGGCCCGCCCTCAATTCGGATCTTGGTCAGGCAAAACTAGACGAAAGCACTGCGTACCTAGACCGTCGTCTATCAATCTGGCCTAACGCTCCTCCACAAAAAGGCTTAGCTTTCCAGTCTCCGACGAAGCGCACGAGCCGAGAGATGGACTTGCAAAAACAGGGGAACGCCGATGCGATTATCGACCTGATCCCGGCAATGGCATGGTCGGCAACCTCCGAAGGAATGCTTGATTTCGCAAATCAGCACTTCCTGGAGTTTATCGGGCTGCCACTGGCAGCGATTGCAGGGGAGAACTTCTATCGCCTATTCCACCCCGACGACGTGTCGCGCCTCGCATCCGAATGGCGTGACATCATGGCGACGAAGAACGTGCGTGAAGTTGATGGAAGGATCTGGCGGGCCGACGGGCAGTTTCGCAGATGCAGCCTTCGGCAGAAGCCACATCTCGATATCGAAGGCAACGTCGTCAAATGGTACGGCGTCGTTCTCGATATAGAGGATCGCAAAAAGGCCGAGGATGAGCTCGAGCAGACAAAGTCGGCACTCGCGGCCAGCGAAGAGAACCTTAGGCTCATCATCGACTCGCTTCCTGTCCTCGTCTGGTCGGCGCGGCCGGACGGAAGTGCCGACTTCGTCAATCAGAGTTGGCTGGACTATGCCGGTCTGCCGGCCGATCAAATCCTCGAATGGGGGTTTCTGAACCTCTATCATCCCGATGACATTCCGGAGATGGTGGAGATCTGGAAACGGGACCTCGAGCATTCCGACTTTACACAGTTGAAAGGCCGCATCCGCGGTGCAGACGGACGGTACCGCTGGTTCTATTTTTCCGGGCGCAAGCTTACGGATGCGAATGGCGTTGTACGCTGGTTTGGTGTCAACATCGACATCGAGAACCTGCAGTACGCGGAGAGTGCTCTTCGAGAGAGCGAGGCCGCGCTGAGGGAAAGCGAACGCAAACTCAACCTCATCATCAACACGATCCCCGCCATGGCTTGGTCCTGCACGCCGGACGGGCAGCTTGAGTACTGGAACCAGAACCTGATCGATTTCGTCGGTCTGCCTTTCGAGGAGATCGTCGGGTACGGCTTCTACCGTATGTTCCATCCCGACGATGTCGACCGCATGCGCATTGCCTGGGAGGACATCATCGCAACAAAGCAAGGGCGTCCGGTGGACGCCCGCATCAGACGCGCCGATGGCGAGTACAGGTGGTTCAACCTACAACAGAACCCACTGCTTGACGCGGATGGAAACGTCGTGCGGTGGTATGGCGTCGTTGTCGACATTGAGGATCGCAAGCGGGCGGAAGAGTCCCTGCGCCAAAGCCAAAGCAACCTTGCACAGGTTACTCGGATGACCACCATCGGCGAACTGGCCGTATCGATAGCGCACGAGATCAACCAGCCGCTCTTTGCGATCGTTACCAATGCCGGGACCTGCCTGCGATGGCTTCAGGACGGGCTCGTGGATCTCAAGCAGGCTCGACTGGCCGCCGAGCGTGTCGTGCATGACGGGCATCGTGCCGGCGAGATCGTTGCCAGCATACGTGCCATGGCCCAGAGGTCTCCCGTGCGGATGGAGAGAACCGACTTCAAAAGGACCCTGCGTGATGTGCTTTTCCTTCTGCGGGAAGAGCTGCAGTCGCGGGGCCTGCAGGTGGTCGCGGATCTCCCGCCAGAACCTATCGAAGTCTTCGGAGATCGGACCCAGCTACAACAGGTTCTTCTTAACCTGATCATGAACAGCGCCGAGGCGACGCCTGATGCTGCAGAAGCATTGATCCGCATTGGCTGCACGCTGCGCGAAGGCGAGGTCGAGGTGAGCGTTTCGGATACCGGGGTGGGAATACCGGTTGAGCAGCTCGATCGAGTATTTGAGGCGTTCTACACCACGAAGTCGGACGGAATAGGCATGGGGCTTTCCATCTGCCGCTCAATCGTGGAGGCCCACGGTGGCCGCATCTGGGCTACGGCCAACTTTCATGGAGGAGCCTCGTTCACCTTCACGCTTTCCAGGTATGAGGACACGACCGTTGATTGATGACAGAAAGAACAAGCGACCCACGGTCATCGTCATAGATGACGATCAAAGCGTCCGCGACGCTCTCAAGGGACTGTTTGAGTCTGTGGGCCTCAGCGCTGAAACCCACGGCTCAGTGAAAGAATTCATCGCTGCTGACGATCCCGAAAAGGCGGGCTGTATCGTCCTCGACATTCGCCTTCCCGGCCAGAGCGGGCTTGAGTTTCAGGAGGCACTGGCAAAGAGCAATATTCCCCGGTCCATCGTCCTGATCAGCGCCCATGTGGACGTGCCTATGGCGGTCCGAGCGATGAAGGCGGGTGCCATCGATGTTCTCAGCAAGCCGGTTCGTGAGCAGGACCTACTGGAAGCGGTCAATCGCGCGATCGCGGAAGACGCCGCTCGTCGGGAGGAAAGCACAGCGAGAGCTGCCACCACGTCGAGATACCTGACACTGACGCCGCGTGAGCGACAGGTCATGACTCTGGTGATCGCCGGCAAACTGAACAAGCAGATCGCAGCCGAACTGCAACTTGCCGAGCCGACAGTGAAGCTTCACAGAGGCCATATGATGCAGAAGATGAAGGCGACATCCGTCGCTCATCTCGTCAAGATTGCCGATAGCCTTTGATGGGGACGCCCCCAGGAGCAACTCAAGCGCCGGACGCTTTGCGGCCGCCCAACAGCAACCGTGACCTGCTATAGCGGAAGTTCTTGCCGCTCGTCCGCTCTGCTGACTGACGCCCAAGGCCAGGGCACAAGGTGTTATCTACGGTCGCTCGCGATGGGAGAACATAGATAATTCATGGACTTCGTTTCTGAAGTGCTTGCGTTTCGGGTTATAGAACATTTCGATGTAGTCGGGCACGTCCTGGCGAGCTTGATCGCGTGAACGGGACCCGTCTAGTGCGGCTCCGTACTCAGGGCTTTCAAAACGGGTTGGGCTCTCGCAAAGCGACGGCGTAAGCCAGCCTCCTCTGCCTCCACGCTGTCGCAACGCAGTTTCCTTAAGGCTTCATCGATCTCGGCGGCACGCTGATCGTCATAAGCTTCCTCGTCGGCCCAGTGGATACACTGGATACGGCGCTCCAGAAACGCGCTTACTTCAACGGGCAGTTGATCTGCTCCCGCGAGTATCACCACGGCCATCCAAAAGCCAACCATCAACCCAATCTCCCGTATGCGGGCCTGCGCATGACCGGCGGCAGAGCGTGCCGCCGGTCATCGGCGGTCCGTCTTTGTCTTGCCTAACAAAAATCAGGGCTTGGTCTCGTCCGTAGGCGCCATCTCGTCCGAAGGGACCATCTCGTCCGAAGGAGGGGCCTCTTCAGTGGCCGGTGCATCCGGCCCCTTAATCTGCTGGCCGTTGACATTGACCGAGCCGTCGCTTGCAACCGCCACGTCCCAGCGCTGCGTGCCATCGGGATCGGCCTTGGCAAAGCCCTTGATCATCATCAGGCCGAAGGACACCTGGGTCAGATCTGGATCGATCTTTGCCAGTTCCTGCACGGCCGCGATCGTCTTGTCGTAGTCGCGCGCCACGATCAATGCTTTTACCGTGTAGTCCTTCTGCGTATCGACGCGCCCTTCCATCTCCCCGGAGACCTCAACGTCATAGACGCCGGATTTGGCGCTGACCTTCGGAAAATCAACCTTCAGGATACCCCCCGGGAAGAGCTTCTCGACAGCCTTTTGTCCCGCCTTCTCGCTGTCGCCGGTCGACTTGGTAAAATCCGTCTTCATGAACTCGTCGCCAAGGGCTGCGAAATCCATGCCCGAGAGACCGAACTGGATATCAAGCGCCTGCGGCAGGAAGGCGGTGTAACCGGCAGGAACCAGCATGCTATCGAGCTTCACGTCGGCAGCATCCATGCCCACGCCGATGCGGGTCGCGTTGCTTGGCCCATCGACCGTGAAGTGATAGCCGAAGGACTTGGCACCACCGCTGCCGAGCGCGCTGGTGACGGCGAAGTTGTTGAGCCTGATGGTTTCCTCAAGCGAACTCAGCAGCGGAAAGGCATTGCCGAGCATCTCCTTGAGCTTGGTCTCACTCTCCTTGGTGAGTTTTTCCTGGTCGGCGTGATCGAGCACGAACAGGACCATGTCCTTCAAGTCCCTGGCTGCAATGCCATTGACCTTGGCATCGAAATCCACGCTGTCTGCCGAGATCTGGATCGGCGGCATTTCCTTGCTGCTGACCTGCTCTGCAAAGGTGGTGAACTTGCCGTTGGCAGCAAAATCCAGACGGCCGGCAGAGGCGCTTTCGGCTGAGCTCAACGTGTGAATCATCTCGCCAAAGCTGGCATTGATCACCTCAGTATCGGTGGACGAGGTGAATTTCAGTTCCTTGGCTCTGAAATCTCCGGAGCGGAAGTAGCTGATTGCCGGGTCGAAGACCGAGTTAAACACCATGTCGGCAACGGAATAGGTGAAGTCCGAGCGCTTCTTGTCAGGCCCGGTGAAATGGCCGCTGACATTGAGGTTGTTGTTTCCTTCGAGATCCCAGAGCCCGCTGTCCTGTGGTGTCGCGAACATTTTGAAGGGCTTCAGGCCCTTGATGTCGAAATCCTCTTTCTTGATCTTCGCCAGCATTTTGGCGAAGTCATAGGCGATCTCGTAGCGTGATCCGGCCGGCGTGACCGTGATAGGCGCACTCTTGGCGATGTCCTTGGGCAGCAGATGATTGAGATTGTCACGGATGGCGTTAGCGCCGCCCTGGCTGATATCCGCCGCAGATGCCCCTGTGGTCAGAGCCAGAACAATGGCGCTCGTCGCCGTAATAAGCCTATGACGCATCTCAATAATCTCCCTAAGAGGCATGACCGCGCGCATGTGAGATTTCCACGACCTCGATGTCAAGCCAGCGAAGCGCTCGAAGTGAGCGCTTCTGAAACGGGACAATGGCGTTTGCCAGATTAGCGTTTCGTTGCCCGTTACGATCCGATCGAACTCCTTCAACCTTCCTCGGCACGGAAGATGCCGTGCCTCCCTGCCATCCTTTGACTACATGCCGATACGTTACAGTGCACTGGCGACCTGATGCCCACCACGCTTGCGCGCGGTGGAGAAACCCTGGGCAAAAGACAGGGCATTCGTCATGGCTGTGCGCCACGAGGTCGAGAATCTGATAAGCTGCGGGAGCTCTTCTATGGGCGGGCGCGCGTCCCGGCCGCCTTTATCTACTGTCGCCCAAGGATTTATTTTAAGTATATCTTATATTTAATACTGCAAATTAACATTTATCAATCGTATCCGTGATAGGCGAACATAAACAACGTCTAGCTTTTAATTCCATTTCCAGTAGAAAATTTCGGAATACAACTCCCCACATTGTGCCTATCTTGCCCGCGTGAATTGCAGGCATGCGTCGTGACGATGCTGGCAGATGCGCCCCTTCGTTCGATGCTCAGTCATGAGCTTTCAGTGTCGGGGGGCGCGTTATGAGCGATTGGTTGTTGAGTACGCTGCGGCAGTATCCCGAGCTTGCCGTTTTCCTGGCGCTCGCCATCGGGTTCTGGATTGGCCCCAAGAAGATCCGCGGTTTCAACCTCGGCAATGTGACCGCGACGCTTTTGGCCGCCGTTGTAATAGGTCAGCTGGAGATCGCCGTTCCCGGCCCCATCAAGTCAACCTTCTTCATGCTGTTCCTGTTTGCCGTCGGCTATGGTGTCGGGCCGCAGTTCTTCGCCGGTCTCAGCAAGGACGGCCCCAAACAGATCGTCTTTTCGGTCACCGTCCTCGTGCTCTGCCTGCTGGTGCCTTTCCTCTGTGCGCGTTTTGCCGGGCTCGACATGGGCTATGCGGCCGGCATGTATGCCGGCTCCCAGACGACGTCGGCTGCGATCGGCGTGGCCACCGACCAGATCAACCGGCTGGGCCTGTCTGCCGAGCAGACGAAGGCCTATGCGGATGCCATTCCGATCGGCTACGCAGTCACCTATATCTTCGGGACGATCGGATCTGCGCTGATCCTGGCGCAGCTGGGTCCCAAGATGATCGGCGTCGATCTGGTGAAGGCCTGCGCCGATTACGAGGCCGAGATGGGCGGCATCAAGGGCCGCGACGCAGGTGTTTTCTCGGCCTATCGCAACGTCGACGTCCGCGCCTACCGGATCGAGGCCGGCCCCCTGACGGGGAAACCCGTGGCGGAACTCTTCCCCGGATTGCGGATCTTCGTGGAACGCGTCCGGCGCGGCGACCAGATCATCGAGGCCGATGCCGCCACGGTGCTTGCGCCTAGCGACATCGTTGCCATCTCCGGCCCCCGTACCGTGCTGGTGGAGCAGGTCGAGGCGTCCGCTGCTGAGGTCGATGACCGGGCCCTGCTCGACATTCCCGTCGAACAGGTGGACGTGTTCGTGCGCAGCAAGATCTATTCCGGCCGCACGCTGCGCGAACTGGCTGACGATGCGGTGACGCGCGGGATCTACCTGCGCAAGATCATGCGCAACCTTGTCGAGATCCCGGTGCTGCCGGAAACCGAGGTCCTGCGCGGCGATATCCTGACAGTACAGGGGAGCCACCTTCACGTCGCTGCGCTGGTGAAGGCCGTCGGTCATGCGGACCGCCCCGCAGAGGCGACGGACCTGATGGTCGTGGCGGCCGGCATCGTCGTCGGCGGATTTCTGGGCTCGCTCAGCCTTCGGGTGGCCGGCGTACCGCTGGGGCTGTCGACCTCGGGCGGTGCGCTGCTTGCGGGCTTGCTGCTCGGCTATATCAGAACCGTGCATCCCACCTTCGGCAGCATTCCCGGGCCGGCCCTGTGGCTGCTCAACACGCTCGGCCTCAACGTGTTCATTGCGGTCGTCGGCATCAATGCGGCGCCGGGCTTTGTCGCCGGGTTGCAGCAGGTGGGGATCAGCCTGTTCCTGTGGGGGGCCGTTGCCACGTCGATCCCGCTGATCGTCGCGGTCCTGCTCGGCCACTACGTGTTCAAGTTTCATCCCGCGATCCTGTTTGGCGTCTGCGCCGGCGTGCGCACCACCACGGCAGCGCTGGGCATGATCCAGGAGACGGCGCGCAGCAAGGTTCCAGCCCTTGGCTACGGAATGCCCTACGCCGTCGGGCAGATGCTGCTGACAATCTTTGGAATGGTCATCGTGCTGATGACCCAGAACGGCTGACAAGGAACCCGCGACTTCACCCTCTTCAGGAGACCGTCATGGAACATCATCGACTTGCCAAGTACGAAGCTCTCAGCCCTTTCGAGATCAAGGACTTCCTGGCCAAGGCGGCCCTGAAGACGTCTTCGACCGCGGCGCTGACCTATATCAACGCCGGTCGCGGCAATCCCAACTGGATCGCGACGGCGCCGCGCGAAAGCTTCTTTGCGCTGGGCTATTTCGCGCTGACGGAAAGCAAGCGGGTGCAGGACCTGCCGCCGGGCATTGGCGGCATGGCGCGGCCGGCCGGGATTGCCGAGCGAGCCGACATCTGGCTGCATGCGAACGCCAACCTGCCGGGTGCCACGGTGCTGGCCGAGATGCTGAAATGGACGATCGCGCACTTTGGCTTCGAGCCCGACAAGTTCGTCCATGAACTGGTGGATGCGATCAACGGCGACAACTACCCGGTGCCGGACAGGATGCTGGTCCACAACGAGCAGATCGTTCGCGAATACCTGCAATGGGCGATGTGCGGCGATCCGAAGCCGGAAGGCAAGTTCAATATCTATGCCGTCGAAGGCGGCACGGCGGCGATGTGCTACATCTTCAAGTCGATGAAGTCGAACCGGTTGCTCAACCCCGGCGACACGATCGCGCTTGGCGTGCCAATTTTCACGCCCTACCTGGAAATGCCGCATCTCGAGGATTTCGCGCTCAACGTGGTCGATATCCGTGCGCCGCAGGAGAACCATTTCCAGTTCACCGATGCGGAGCTGGACAAGCTGCTCAATCCCGCCATCAAGGCCTTCTTCGTCGTCAATCCCGGCAATCCGAGCGCCATTGCGCTGTCTGACGAGGTGATTGCCAAGATCGGCCAGATCCTGGAAAAACGCCCCGACCTCATTCTCCTCACCGACGATGTGTACGGGACTTTCGTTCCCGGCTTTCGCGGCCTGATGGGCGCCTTCCCCCACAATACGATCGGCGTCTATTCCTACAGCAAGTACTTCGGATGTACCGGCTGGCGGCTCGGCACTATTGCCGTGCATGAGAATAACGTGTTCGACAGGCTGATTGCGGCCCTGCCCGAGGAGACGCTGAAACTGCTCGACAAGCGCTACGGGGCGCTGACCCTCCACCCGCGGGAGATCACCTTCATCGACCGGATCGTCGCCGACAGTCGCGACGTGGCGCTGAACCATACGGCCGGCCTGTCATTGCCGCAGCAGGTCATGATGATGCTGTTTTCGATCACCGAACTGATGGATGCCCGCAAGGACTATCAGCGTGGATGCATCGGCATCGTCAAGAAGCGTGTCGAGGCGGCGATCGAGGGGTTTGGGCATCGACGTCGGAAAGGACAGCCACTTCGACTATTATTACGGGCTGATCGATTTCGAGTTCTGGATGCGCAAGTATGTGGGCGACGATGTCGTCCGTTGGGTCAAGGCGAATGTCCATCCGCTCGATCCGGTGTTCAAGCTTGCCGAGGATCACGGCATCGTCCTTCTCAACGGAAGCGGTTTCGATGCGCCCGCTTGGTCGGTGCGCGTCTCCTTCGCCAACCTTCCTGATCATGTCTACGACGATATCGGGCGCGCGATCCGAAGCATTGCAGCGGGCTACGCGGCCGAATTTGCGGCAAGCAAGGCGGCCTGAGGACGCTTGAGCATCGCAGTGATCCGGCAGCGTCGGGATAGGGAATGCATGGGGAAACAGGTGACAATGACGGCAAATGCCAAGACCGAACACCCTGAACAGCCGGCGTCGCCTTTACCAGCGATCCCGGCTCCGCCCGCCGATGCCGGCGGATCGACGCTTCCGGCGATCATCGTTGGGCTGATCTCGCTTGCGATTTTCGGGCTTTCCTTCTGGTATCTGCTGCAGCCGCAGCCCCTGCTGATCCAGGGCGAGGCCGGGGCGACGCGCATCGATATCGCGGCGCGCGTGGATGGCCGTGTTGCCGACCGCCCGGTAGTGCGTGGGGAGAATGTCACGGCCGGCCAGATCCTGGTGAAGATCGACAATCCGGAGGTGGTCGCGCGGCAGAACGAGGCGAAAGCGGCGCTTGCCGTTGCGCAAGCGGAGCTGGCGCGGATCGACGCCGGTACCCGTGCCGAGGTCATCGCCCAGAAGAATGCGGCGGTTCAGGCGGCCGCTGCCGAAGCCGCCATTGCGCAGTCCACCTACGACCGCTTGAACGGGCTGGTCGCAAAAGGGATCGCCGCGGTACAACGCCTCGACGAGGCGACAACCTCGCTGCAGATTACCCAGAGGAGCTCCGAACAGGCGAGGCTCGCCTATGACGAAGCTGTGGCGGGCTACACGGTCGAGGAGCGGGGCGTTGCGCTTGCCAATGTGGCCAGGGCGCAAGCGTCGCTCGATACCATCCAGAGCCAGGTCAACGAGCTGGTGGTGACCTCTCCGGTTGCCGCCCAGGTCTACCAGATCGCGACGGAGCAGGGCGAGTTCGTGTCGCCGGGCATGCCCTTGCTATCGCTCGTCGACCTCTCCGACGTCTGGCTGCGCTTCGACCTGCGCGAGGATCTGGTGAAGGGCCTCAAGGTCGGAGATCGCTTCCAGATGCGGATACCGGCGCTCGGGGATCGTCAGATCGTGGTGGAGGTCCGATCGATTGCTTCAAAGGGCGAGTATGCCGGCTGGCGGGCAACGCGAGCCACCGGAGACTTCGACCTGCGCACATTCGAGGTGCGTGCCTATCCCGTCGACCCGCTGCCACAGCTTCGACCGGGCATGAGTGTCTATGCGGAAGCGCCGGCAGGACCTCCATGAAGACGCCGCCTCCCTCCGGGTTCTGGCTGGTCGCAACGCGGGAACTGCGCTGGATGCGCAGTGACGGCGTTGCGCTGTTTCTGGCGATCGGCATGCCGCTTCTGGCATTCAGCCTGCTGGCGCTCACCTTCAGCCAAGCGGTTATCCGCGACCTGCCGGTCAGCATCGTCGATGCGGACCGGTCGGCGATATCGACGACCTATGTGCAGGCCGTATCCTCGTCTCCTTCGGTGACGGTCGCGGAGCGGTCTACGGACCTCAACGGCGCCATGCATGCGATCCGCTCGGGCGCAGCCATTGCGGCGGTCTATATTCCCCCCGATTTCCAGAGTGACCTCTTGGGAAACAAGCGCCCGCAGATCGTCGTCTTCTACAACCGGCAATTCTTCACCCCGGGCAACAATGCTGCCAGTGCCATCTCCTCTGCTTTGGCGGCTGCCAGCGCAACCTTGCCGGCACCCGCCCGAAGCTCCGGCTACGCGGCGGGGTCACTGGTGGTGGAACAATACGTCCTTACCAACCCGGCCCTGAACTACGCCCAGTTCCTGCTGCGCTCGGTGCTGCCCACGGTCCTGCACGTGGTGACCGCCATCAGTGCGGGCTATGCGGTCGGATCGGAATTCTCCCAGCGCAGCGTCAGGACCTGGCTGAGGGCCGCCGGCGGCAATCCGCTCACGGCTCTGCTGGGCAAGCTCGCCCCCCTGTTTCTCATTTTCGCGCTGATGATGACGGTGGTTTCCGCCATCATCCACGGGTTGTTCGACATCCCGTTCCGCGGCGATGTCATCCAGATGGGTGCGGCCGCATGCCTGCTGCTGATGGCTTATCTTGCTATCGGCGCCCTTCTGCAGCTGCTGGTCCGCAATCTCGCCTTCGGTCTGAGCGTGACTGCGGTTTTGTGCTCACCGGCCTTCGGCTTTGCCGGGGTCGGGTTTCCACTTCTGGCCATGAACGGGTTTTCCAAGGTCTGGGGCTGGTTCCTGCCGTTGCGCTGGTACATGCAGATCCTCTTCGACCAGGCGGTTCGCGGCCTGCCGACCGCCGCGTTTGCGCTGTGCGGACTTCGGCTGCAACAGATCGCAAAGAGTGCTGCGCGCCGGTCTCCTCGCGCTTTGGCCGCATCAGCTTCGGCCCCGAGGCCGATCGTGCGCCGGGGGATCGGGTCCTCCATGGTCGAGGAGATCCGCCTTATCCTGAACGACCGGGCGGTGCTTGCCCTGATGATGCTGGCGCCGCTCATCTACGGCGCCCTCTATCCGCAGCCCTATCTCGGCCAAGTGCTGCGGGACATTCCTGTTGCCGTGGTCGACCAGGATGGGACAGAGACCAGCCGCGAGTTGGTGCAGGTGCTGAATGCGGATGAGGCCGTCCGTGTCACGGTCAGGGCGCAAACGGCAGCGGAGGCGCATGCCGCCCTCGCCCGCGGTGAGGTGTTCGCGATTCTCACCATTCCTGAGGGGACGGAGCGCGAGATCCTCAGGGGCAGCCAGGCGCGGATCGCAGCCTATGTGGATTCGGCCTATTTCCTTCTCTTCAACCGCACCCTGCAGGGGATGCGAGAGGCAAGCGGTGTGGTATCGGCCGACATTGCGGCACACGGAGCGCGGGCAGACGGCAGTCTCGCCAGGGCCGCGATGGCACGCGCTTCGCCCATCGAGATCGTATCGGCGCCGCTGTTCAATCCGACCGGCGGGTATGCCAGCTATGTGGTTCCTGCAGCCTTCGTGCTGATCCTCCAGCAAACGCTGCTGATGGGAGCTGCCATGCTGGGCGGGGTGGCGTTCCAGGAGGGCGGGGTCGCTGCCAGACGGCGCCGCGGCACGATCCAGGCGATCATTGGGCAATCCCTCGCCCATCTCTGCGTGGCGCTGCCGGGACTTGCCCTCTTCATGATCATCCTGCCGCGCATCTACGGCTTTTCCACCCTTGGCCACGGGCTGGACGTGATGCTGATGGCCGTGCCCTTCCTGCTTGCCAGCAGCCTGATGGGGCAGTTTGTCGGCTTGTGGTTCCGGCGCCGCGAGACGGCGGTGCTGGTCTTCGTCGCAACCAGTCTGCCGCTGTTCTTCATGGTCGGCGTGTCCTGGCCGGTCGAGTCCATTCCCGAGGTGCTTCGCGCCTTCAGCCGTGTTTTTCCCAGCACCTTGGCGATCGATGGGCTGGTGCGGATTAACCAGATGGGCGCCACGCTATCGGATGTGGCCAAAGACTGGAGCAGGCTGTGGGTACTGACCGGCGTTTATGCGCTGCTGGCCGTGCTGACGTCATTTGCAATGGGTGCCAGGAGGGCTCGTCATGACCACTAGATTTCGGCGACGCGCTATTGGGGCGCTGGGCCTTCTCGCGATTGCCGGCATAGCAGCGACAGGGCTCTACCGTGAGGATGCCGCCCATGGTGCGTCTGGAACGATGATCCCGGGCATGGTCCGGCAGACGGAAGTGAGGGTCGCTGCCGAGGTCGGGGGGCGTCTCGAAACCGTGCTGGTAAAGCCCGGGCAGATCGTCCGGAAAGGCGATGTGATCGCGGTGCTCGACAGCCCGACACTCGCTGCGTCGTTTGCGGAGGCGGAGGCCTCCGTCGCCAAGGCGCGCGCCGACCGTGCCAATGTCCGTGCGGGCGTGCGCAAGGAGGCGATCGACATCGCCCTGCGCAACGTCGAGATCGCCGAGTCGAGCCTGGCGCTGGCGCAGCAGCAACTGGTTCGCGCAAACAGCCTCACGGCCAACAATGTCCAGTCCCAACAGCTGCTGGACGAGGCCTCCACCGCACGGCGCAAGGCTGAGGCAAACCTTATCCTGCAACGGGCGAATTACGAGCGAAGCGCGGCCGGTCCCACGGCGGAGGAACTGGCCGGTGCAGACGCCCGGCTGGGGCTGGCGGAGGCCAGTGCTGCGCTTGTTGCGGCAAAGCTCGCAAAGACCCGGCTGATCGCGCCGGTCGACGGAAATGTCCGGCTGGTTGTCGCCCTGCCCGGCGAGGTCATTTCGCCTGGCCAGCCGGTGCTGACGCTGGAGGCCGGCCAGGAGCGCTGGTTCTCGTTCACGCTGCGCGAGGATCATCTCGGCACGCTGGCCGTCGGGGCGCCCGTGTCGCTGGTCGATGCGAAGGGCGGCCGGATCGAGGCGCGGGTGACCGAGATGCGGGCGCTTGGAGAGTTTGCCACCTGGCGTGCTGCGCGCGCCGTCGGCGATCACGATCTGAACAGTTTCCTTCTGCGCGTCGAGCCGGTTGCGGACGCCGTTGACCTGGAACCGGGCATGACGGTCTGGCTGTAGGCAGGAGGCTTGCCTCGCCAACCCTCCTGACCACCTCGCCAAAGGGCGCTGGTGGTGGCCGGCGCTGTCAGCCAAGCCGGTTCCTGGCGAAGGCGCCATCCTTCATGATGACGACAAAATTCCTGGTGGGATCCTCGATCAGGCCGATGTCGGCGACCGGATCGCCATCGACCAGCAGCAGGTCCGCAAGCGCGCCTTCCTGGACGACGCCGATCTTGCCTTCGTAGGGGCTTCGCAGGCCCGACAGCGACAGCAACTGGCCATTGTCCCCGGTTGCCATCTTCAGCACTTCGCCCGGCGCATACCACCTCGTCAGCTTCGACAGCTGCGCACCCTGGCGGCTCGCAACCTTGGCGTCGAAGAGCGTATCCGACCCCCAGGCGGTCCTGATCTTGTGCTTCTTTGCCAGCGCATAGGCGTTATCGGTGCCGGAGAACATCTGCAGCTGTTTGCGGCGGTTGGCCGAGCCTTCCGGGAATGGTGTCGCATCCTCGTCGTCCAGGAAGGGCTGCAGGCACCACCAGATGCCCTTTTCCGCCATCATCGATACGGTCGCGTCATCCAGGAGGTTACCGTGCTCGATGCAGCGGACCCCGGCCGAAAGGGCCTGCTGGACCGCTTTCGGCGTGTAGGCATGGACGGTTGCATAGGTTCCCCAGTTTTCCGCGGCGCCGACGGCCGCCTGCATTTCCTCGAGCGTGAACTGGGTGACGTCGAGCGGATCGTAGACCGAGGAGACGCCGCCTCCGGCCATGAGTTTTATCTGGGCGGCGCCCAGTGCGAGCTGCTCACGGGCGCGTTTTCTCACTTCGGCCGGATCGTCGGCGATCGCCGCGCCGCCGACGCGTTCCGAAAAGCTGAAATCTCCCGGCCGCGCCGGCAGTTCGTTGGGAAGCCGGAAGTCCCCGTGCCCGCCGGTCTGGGAGATGAAGGCGCCGGAGGGCCAGATGCGCGGCCCCGGAACAAGCCCCGCATCAATGCCCCGCTTCAGCCCGAAGCATGGACCACCCATATCGCGGATGGTGGTGAAGCCTTGCATCAGCGTATCGCTGGCGGCCTTGACGGCGGCAACGTTGATGAAGCCGATATCCGAGGTCAGGATCGCCAGCTGCGGGATGGTTGCGAACATGATGTGCATGTGGGCATCGATCAGGCCGGGCATCAGCGTGCGCCCACCACCGGCGATCCGCGTGACGCTCATCTCGGCCGGGGGCACGATCGGCGTCGTGGCGATCTGCTGGATAAGGTTGCCGACCACAAGCACGTTGGATGGCGCAGACAGGCTTGTTCCCGTCCCGTCAAAGATGCGGACGTTCTCGAACAGGACACCCTTCGGCGTGGCCGTCTGGGCGCGCACCTCCGTCGGATTCGCCAGTCCGCCCAGGCCGGCAAAGAGGGCCGCCGCGCCCAGGAAGAAGCCGCGTCGGGAGAGGTCGCCATTCATGATTTGGGTCAAGGCCTGCATCTGCGGACTGCAGCATCTGCAGACGTTGTCATCGATCAAAGAGCCGTATGCCTGCCCGAGACGCATAGACATGTGCTTCCCCCGCCAATGCCTTCGATGGTTGCGGAGAAGATAGCACGGATGTTCGGATTCCCCGCAAGTTTAGCACTGATCGGCCGACGAATTCAGCAGGCTTTTCTCACGGCGTGTTGGAATATCTCCGGAGGCCGGATCTGCAGATTGCTGCCCGACGAGGGGCATCGAAGGTCAGTCAGAGGGCCCAGGCATAGGTTGTCGCGGGAATGTCGGTCGATCGCGCCATAGCCGGCCTTGCAACATCTTTTCATAGCCGATCTTGAAGACACTTCTCATGTAATCCGTGTTGAACGGATCGCTGATCTGGTACGGCACCGTCACGTCGATGGTTGCCATATGAAAACTGATACCAACCCGGTTACAATATTCGTAAACCGCATAAAGCGACTGACGGGTCTGCGATTTCACCAGAATAGAGTAGGCCCGCGTACTGATGGCCAACGTCGAGTTTGGTGTCACGGCAAACTCGGGCATGAGGGCATTGTTCACCAAAAGATACATATCGGAACCGTGTGCATCGGGAGGAACAGGCAGATTGACGTCCGACAATATGGCCTCCGGGACCGTCATGATCTGCGCTGACGGCCCGCCATCGGAGTGCATCTCGGTGATCGGCTTGCCGTCGACCACAGCTTTGATCTGAACTGCGGGGAAAACGCCGGGGATGCTGGCCGATGCGATCAAAACGTTCTGGAAAAGGCTGAGCGCTTCCGGTTGCGGACTATTCGCTATCGCGCCCATATCCCAAAGAACGGCACGCTGCGTGTCGAGGTTCGTCGTCAGAACAAACAAGTTCCGCCCCTTGCGGTATTCGCCTGCAATCTCATCGAGGAGCGGCTTGTCTACATACTGCTCCACCATCTCCTTCAGGGGCTTTTGAAAATACAGGCTTTCTCCCAACAGGCCCCGGACGATGAATTTGCGGTCGAGCAAGCCCGCCGCGACACCGCTTGTGTAGAGATGCTCCAGAGCAGCATCGTATTTGGTCCCCAGGAAGGCGAAAGGTGCGATGAGAGCTCCGGTGCTTACACCGCTGACGAGATCGAAAACCGGGCGATCGCCCCGCTCGGACCACGCCTTGAGTACACCGACCGAGAAAGCTCCACCGGCTCCACCACCTGAGATCGCCAGGAATTTTCTAGGGGCGCCCCGCCCCGTGGTTTTGAGCCGCTTGCTGATCGATGGATTTATCTCTCCATCCAAGAGGAAGCGGACGTTTTCAAACCCTGCTATCTGCGCCTTACTGGCATCGGCCTCCAAATAAGGCTGGCGTGAGACGCTACACCCGACCAAAAGGCAAAGAAGTACGGTCAGTGTCAGGCGGGAGAGCCAAACGCCCCCAAGGCTGCGCATGGCGGGCAGCAAGATTGCGTTCTGCATCGGACTCTCCGCCAGCTACTGCGCTGAATGCGACTTGCTGGATTGGAATCGCGCTTTCAGCCAGACCAGCAGGTCATCCAGGAATGTGAAGACCACCGGAATGACCAGGAGACTGAGGAAGGTCGAGGTGATCAGGCCGCCGATCACGACGATCCCCATCGGCTGGCGGAAACTGGAATCGCCCGACACCAGGCTGAGAGCAGCCGGCAGCATTCCGCCGGCCATGGCGATCGTCGTCATCACGATCGGTCGCGCGCGCTTGTGGCAGGCATCCACCAGCGCGTCATAGCGTGACATGCCGGCGCGCCGCGCCTCGATGGCGTATTCGACAAGCAGGATCGAGTTTTTCGAGACGATGCCCATCAGCAGCAGCAGGCCGATCACCGCGGGCATGGAGAAGCTCGTCCCCGTCAGTACCAGTGGCAGGAGCGCGCCGCCGAGCGCCAGCGGCAAGGCCATCAGGATTGTCACCGGCTGCAGGAAATCGTGGAAGAGAAGGACCAGCACCGCGTAGACGCAGAAGATGCCGATCGCCATCGCCAACCCGAAACTGCTGAACAGTTCGCTCTGGCGCTTCAACTCTCCCTGTTCGACGAACTTCACGCCCTGCGGCAGGTTCTTGTAGCCGGCCAGCTGCGCTGCCTCGTTCGTCACCTCTGAGAGGCTCCGGCCGTTGAGCTCGACTGTGAGCGAGACGTTGCGCGACCGGTCGAGCCGGTCGATCTGGCTAGGACTGGAGCCCAGGGATATGTCTGCGATGGCGCCGAGAGCGACGTTTCCATCCTTGCCTGCCACGGGGATGAGCGACAAAGCATCCAGCGACTGCCGGCTCTTGGTATCGAGCATGACCCGGATGGGGACCTGGCGTTCTGGCAGGTTGAGCTTCGACAGGGCAGCATCATAGGCACCGGCCGTTGCAACCCGGATGGCCTCGGCAATCGCCTTGGACGTCACGCCCAAGGATGCTGCCTCTGCGAGATTGGGCCTGATGGTGATCTCCGGTGATTGGGTTGCTGCCGACGACGTCACATTGCCGATGCCGGGCAGTGTGCGAAGGTCGGCTTCAAGGCTGGCAGCTGCCTTTTCCAGCAAATCGGAATCGTCGCCGGCCAGCGTCAACGTCAGTTGCGTGCCGTTGCCGCCGGATCCAATCTCGACACGAACGCCTGGCAGGGTTTCCAGCGCCGTGCGCAGATCGGCCTCAATCTGCGCCTGCTTGACATCACGGTCGTCGATCGGCGTGAGATTGACGACGAGTGTTGCACTGTTGGTGCTGGCACTCGACGTGCTGTTCATGCCGCCCGTCGAGGCCGTGCCCGTTGCCTGGAAGACAGAAGTGACATGGTCGACGCCGGCAACAAGGGCGGATGCCTTTTGTGCCGTTGCATCCGTCGCTTCAATGGTCGAGCTTGGAGGCGTCGTGATCGTGACCTGGGTCTGGCTGCTATCGGATGCCGGGAAGAACCCGGTCGACAGGTGGCTGAGAAGCAGGACTGTAAAGGCCAGGAACCCGACCGTTGCCAGCACCGGTATCCAGCGGCGCCGCAGCGCGCCCTTGACCGCCCACATGTAGGACCGCATCAGGCGACCGTCGTCCTGGTGTGCCTTGCCGCTTGGCTTCATCATGTAGGCCGCCATCATCGGCGTCACCAGGCGCGCGACGAGAAGTGAGGCAAGCACGGCGACCGAGGCCGTGATGCCGAACTGCTTGAAGATGATGCCGGGAATTCCGCCCATGAAGGCCGTCGGCAGGAATACCGCGACCAGCGTGAATGTGGTGGCGATCACTGCGAGACCGATCTCGTCGGCCGCTTCCATTGCGGCTTCGAACGGGCTCTTTCCCATATTCAGGTGCCGCTCGATATTCTCGATCTCGACGATAGCATCGTCGACCAGGATGCCGACCACCAGCGACAGCGCCAAAAGCGTGATCGTGTTCAACGAGTAGTCGAGCATATACATGACAAGAAACGTCGGGATGATCGACAGCGGCAAGGCGACTGCGGCCAATAGCGTTGCACGCCAGTCGCGCAGGAACAGCCAGACCACGAAGATCGCGATCACCGCACCCTCGTAGACCATGTGCATGGAGGATTCGTAGTTCTGTTCGATCGGGACGATCGTATTGTAGGCTTCTTCGATCGTGACTTGCGGATGGGCCGCGGCAAAAGTCTTCATCGCTTCGCGGATACTGTCCGTGACGGCGACGTCCGAATAACCCTTTGATCGCTTGATCTGCGCAGCGATCACCGGCTTGCCATTGATATAAGCCAGAGAGCTGATGTCGCTGTGGGAATCGGTCACCGTGCCGAGCTCGTCCAGTCGAACCCAGTTCCCGGCCGGAAGCGGTATCGGCATGGCGCTGAGTTCCTCGACGCTGGCAGCCGCCGCGAGGGTCCTGACAGACTGACTTTCTCCGCCGATACGCCCCTTGCCGCCCGACAGGTCGGACTGCACCGAATCGAGCTGCCCGTTGACGTCGTTTGCAGACAATCCAAGGCCATCGAGCAAATTGGCGTTGAGTTCGACGCGGACCTCGCGGTCCACCCCACCCAGGCGGCCGATCTCGCCCACGCCTTCGACGGCCATCAGCGCCTTGGACATGTCGTTGTCGATGAACCACGACAGTTCCGCATCGTCCAGCCGGTCGGAGCGTACAACATAGGTGATCAGCGGCGACGCATTCAGCGACTGCTTGGAAACCGTCGGTGCATTCATCTCTTCCGGAAGGTCATCCTGCGCCTGGTCAACAGCGCTTTTCACCTCGTCCAAGGCTTCCTGGGTGTCTTTTCCGACTTCAAAGGCAACCGAGATGCTGACGGAGCCATCGGTGATCGTCGTGGTGACGGAATCGAGCCGCGTCAGTCCCGTCAGTTCGTCCTCGATCTTGCGGGCGACCTCCGTTTCAAGCTGCGAAGCGGCCGCCCCGTCAAGAGACGCACTGATCTGGATCGTCGGAAGATCCATGTCGGGAAAGTTCTGGATGTCGAGACGGTTGAATGCCCAAAGGCCGCAGCCCGTCATCAGGACGAACAGCAGGATTGGTGGAACGGGATTGCGGATGGACCAGGAGGAAAAGTTCACTTCTTCACCTCCGTCCGGGCCACAGCAGTGGCATCAACCACCCGCACCACGGAGCCGTCCGCGAGGAACGCACCGCCGGAGGTCACGACTTCGTCGGTCTTTTCAATTCCAGAAATGACCTCGACCCGGTCTCCCTGCCGCCGCCCGGTCTCGACCCTCTTTCGTGTCACCGTCGGCTGATCGGTTGCGTTGAGAATGAACACGTAGGAAAACCCGTCTCTCAGCGTGATAGCTGTGGCTGGAACCGTCAGGGCCTCGGTCGCGCCGAATTCGAAATTGCCGCTGACGAGAATGCCGGTCTTGGGTTGCGGCATTCCTTCCGCGGGCTGCAGCGCCACATAGACCGTGACCCGGCCGCTAGCGGTCGATGTGGTCGGCGACACCAGCCTCACCGTGCCGCGCACATCGCCGAGCGGCGTCGGGATGATAGCTTTCGTGCCTTCCTTGACATCGGCCAGTCGCTTGACCGGCAGCTCTGCCTGCCACTCGACCCGGTTCTGGCGGATCAGCTTGAACAGTTCATCGCCGGCATTCACCACCTTGCCAAGCGAGGCGGACCGTTCCGAGATAACACCGTCGTCGATTGCGTAGACCTTGGTGCGGTCAAGCGTCAGCTGCGCGGATGCCAAAGCAGCCTTTGACGACGCAAGGGCTGCCTTCGACTTGCGCTCGGTGATCAGATACTCCGTCGTCTGCTGGTTGGAGATCGCGCCGGAGCCGGTCAGCCCGCGGGCGCGGTCGGCATTTGCAACCGCCTGATCGAGATCCGCCTTTGCCTGCTCGACGCTCGCCTGCTGTTGCTCCAGCTCGGCCTGCGCGGTTTCGGCGGCAAATTGCACCAGCAAGTCACCCTTCTTCACTTCCGTCCCGACATCCGCCTTGACGGCTATGATGCGCATACCACCCGTCTCGGCCGAGATGACGGCTTCCTGCCATGCGGCAAGCCGACCGCTTGCGGGGATCAGCACTGGCCACTGCAGCATCTCCGGCTTCGTCAGGCTGACGGTGAGTGCGGCCGCGCCGGCCGTCGCCTGGTTGGCTTCCTGAGCCGAGGTGACGTGGGCAAAGGCGAGACAGGCGACGAAGGCGGTCGCCATTGCCGGAAGGAAGCGGTTGTTTTTGCGCATTATTTTGGTCCCTGTGCAGAGGCAAGGCTGACAACTGGAGCGGACCAGCCGCCTCCGAGCGCCTTGTAGAGGGCGATCCAGTACTGGACGGCGTCGCGCCTGATTTCGATGAGGGTGATCGCCGCCGACTGCGCCGATCGACGGGCTTCTTCGCGGTCGAGAATGCTGACGCCGCCGGACGCCCAGTTCTGGTCGACGGCGCGGAAATAGCGCTGGTAGTTGTCGGCCGCAGTTCTGGCATCGGAAATCCGCCGCAGCGCTGTATCGACACGGACGAGAGCCGTCTCAACTTCGGCCACGGCGCTCAACACGCCGGACTTGTAACTTGCGACTGCGATATCGTAATCCGCAACGGCGCTGCGGACCGCTGCCCGTCGTGAGCCGCCATCCAGCAGCGGTACCGATAGCGCCGGACCGAAAGACCATGGCACCGAGCGGCCGGTCACCGTGGACTGGCTGATCGAGATCGAACCGCTGAGGCTGAGGCTGGGATAGAGGTCGGCCTTGGCTGCCCCGACGTCGGAGATTGTCGCGGCGACCTCGGCCTCCAACGCATTGACATCGGGTCTCTGACGCAGGACCTCAGCGGGCACCGACGTGATCCGCGCGGCGGATGGTTTGGGAATGCCCCGTTTGCCCTGGTCGAGCAGGCGGCGGACTGCCGGTTCGTCGCCGCCCGTCAATTGTGTGATCGATTTGACCAGGATCTCGCACTCGCCGCGCTGGGCCGTCAGGCTTGACGACGAGGCGGCAGCGCTTGCCCGTGTCAGCGCCAGGTCGGCTGTCGACGTGAAGCCGGATTGGGCCGACCTTTCGGTGGCACGGATGGTTGCCGTCTGCGACGCAAGCTCTTGCCTATAGAGACGCTCAAGTTCGCGACAGGCGCGATACTGGACGTAATCGTCGGCCACTTCGGCAGCAATCGAGATGCGGGCGTCGTGCCAGGACCACATCTCGCTATCGGCCCGAGATTGGGCGGCCCGGACCTGCTGCTTGGTCTTGCCAAACAGGTCTAGTTCCCAGGCGGAATCAAGGCCGCCGCTCTTTGTCGTCCCGGCGGTCAGCCTGTTATTGTCGTTACCCCTATTACCCTCACGGCTCGCGGATGCAGAGCCGTCGAGCGATGGCAAAAGCCCGGCCTTTGTGCTGTCCAGCGTTGCCCGCGCTTTGTCGATATTGGCGACTGCTTCCTGAACGGTTGGATTTTCGCGCTCGGCCAGGCGCAACAATGCTTCCAGCGAAGGATCCTTGAAGCTTGCCCACCAGGCAATGAGATCCGTCGAGCGGCCGCCATGCGGTACCGTCGCATGCCAGGACGACGCAACGGGCGACACGACCGGATTGAGGGTGGGAAGGCTCGTGCAGCCGGTGAGCATGGCCGCGACGACCGGTACCGGAATCAAGGAAGAAAAAACGCTGCGCATCGATGGAGGGCCGCCTTTAACTGGAGGCCGCACTATAGGGATCGCGGTGTTAATGTCGGTCAAGACCGTGTTAAGTTGGGTAAAACCGCTGTCTTCCTGGTCTGGAGGTCGTAAAGCTGAAGTCATTGAAGGGGCGGAAGCAGGGCATGGCCAAGGTACTTCTGATCGATGACGATACCGAGCTCACCAACCTGCTTGGTGAATATCTGTCCGAGGAGGGCTTCGTTGTCGAAACGACGACAGATGGTCGCGTCGGCGTGGCGGAAGCCATGTCGTCCTCGACCGATCTGATCGTGCTCGATATCATGATGCCCCGGATGAACGGCATCGAGGTCCTGCGGAAGATCCGCCAGGTGAGCGAGGTGCCGGTGCTGATGCTAACGGCCCGGGGAGACGATATCGACCGAATTGCCGGTCTGAACCTCGGCGCAGACGATTATGTGTCCAAGCCCTGCTCCCCCGGCGAACTCGCCGCGCGCATTCGCGCCATCCTGCGCCGGTCCGGCCGAACCGAACGCGACGGTGCGGCCGACGAGATCCGGACAGGCGAACTGGTGCTTTATCCCTCCAAGCGGAGGGCCGAGTGGCGTGCCGCACAGTTGGAACTGACCGGTACCGAGTTCAGTCTGCTGGAGGTGCTTGCCCGCTCCGCCGGACAGCTCGTTTCCAAGCAGGACATTTCGCTTCGCGCCTTCGGAAAGCCGTTGACCGCGTTCGATCGCCGGATCGACGTCCATATCAGCAGCATCCGGCAGAAGCTCGGGGCGCGACCGGATGGACAGCCCTGGATTCAAGCGGTGCGCGGCCGTGGCTACCAGTTGCTGGAAGGCTAGCCATGAACCGCCTGTTCTGGAAATTCTTCACGGTGGTCTGGCTGGCCATGGCCGGTTCGATCGCAATCCTGTTTGCAATCAGCACGCTGTTCCAGTCGCCCTTCGAGGAAGAAGTCGCCGCACGCGAGTTGGCCCTGACCCTAGAGACGGCAGCGCAGGTGCTGCAGGCCGACGGTGTGGAAGCGGCAGAGAAGTTGGCGGCCGCCGTGCGGCGGACTGGCCGCGACATCCCCGTGACCATTACAGCGGTCGGACCGGCAATCGACTGCACAGCGCAGGATGAGGATGCGCTTGTTCGAAACGCCGTGCGCGACGGGGACTGCTACCGGATCAAGATTGCCGGTCCGGCGCCGAGCATGATTGCAAAAACCTGGCCGCGGGCAGTTCCATGGCTGGCGGCCCTGCTTGCGGCGGCGGCTTCCGCCTATTGGCTCGCCCGTCACTTCATTACCCCGGTCGAGCAATTGCGCTACGGGCTCCGCGCGCTCGCCGAAGGCAAGCTCGACGTGCGGATTGCCCATACGATTGGCGCCAAGCGCGACGAGATCACCGCGCTGGCACATGACCTGGACATTACCGCCGCCCGGCTCCAGGAACTTCAGGTCGCCCAGCAGCAGCTGTTTCACGACGTCTCGCACGAACTCCGCTCACCTCTGTCGCGGCTGCAGGCCGCCATCGGCGTGCTGCAGCAGAACCCGGCGCGGCTTTCGGCGATGATCGAGCGGATGGGTCGGGAGGTCGAGCGGCTCGATGAACTGGTCGGCGAAATCCTCACATTGGCCCGGTTGTCGGATCGCGATACACCGCGCTTCGAACGGCAGACGCTAGATGTCGTCGATCTTCTGCGGGAAATTGTGGAGGATGCCGGCTTCGAGGGGCAGGAGCGCGGCATCACTGTCCATTATGAGGGCGTCGACAGCTTCGTTGCCTCCGTCAACGGCGAACTCATCTACCGCGCGCTGGAGAACGTCATCCGCAACGCCATCACCCATACCAGGGCTGGCACCGCCGTCCGCGTCGCTTCCACGGTCCCGAACCGAGAACTGGTCGTGACTGTCGAAGACGATGGCCAGGGCGTGCCAGAAGCGGAACTGGAGGCGATCTTCAAACCTTTCTCGCAAAGTTCGACCATTTCCACCCGATCGGGCTTCGGCCTGGGGCTTGCCATCACCCGCCGCGCCGCGGAGTGGCACGGCGGCGGGGCAAAGGCAAAAAACAGAACCGGTGGCGGTCTCTCCGTCGAAATTACAATCCCCGAGCGCTCCGTCGTCCGATAGACGACAGCTTTGGCTATCTAGCTCGCACCGGTGGCAATGCTCTTGGCATCAAGAGTGATCAGCAAAGCCACGAGAAACGCTGCGAGGGTGGCAAACAGGAATGCTGCGAGGAAGATGCCGGTCGCTCTTGGCGCGCCGATGCCAAGGTCGTGCATGAACCAGCGGATCTGTGCCTGGGCATACCAGAGCGTGGCGACCGCTATCGCAACCAAACCTGCAAGCACTCCCTGATCCTGAGGCATGCTGACCAAATCAAAGCCCAGCACGAGAAGGAAGGCAAAGGGTGCCGCGACATAACACTGGCTGAAGAAGGGCGGGCGGAGCGAGTTACGAGTGATCCTGACGCTCTTCGATCGTAGCAGAGTCACGGCCATGCAGAGCGGGTAGATCCCGAAGATCACCCCTCGCGCGATCAGGAGATTGGATCCGGAGCCCAGTTCCCGCGCTGCCTCTGTCGGATCATAGACCGACGGCAGAGCATTCGAGAGCCCCTGGGAAAGAAGCAGGGTGATCAGGAGGAACAACGGCGGGCTGAGAGTATCCTCGTACTGGTCTTCCGGCTTGTCGAAGAGCTCGATGTCCGCGTAGCGCATCATGCTGAGCGGCCTGATGACCGATCGCCACATCGTGACCGGATAAAACACCAGCCACGACACCAGCTCGTAGAGGAGTTCTTCGAGCGACTTCAGCAGTTTCATGAAGTCCACGTGCCAGTCCCTCCCGTCCGATGCCTGCGTAGGAATGGCCACTCCTACCAGCGTGGGTAACCGACGTCACCGGGCCATTGCCTCCGGTCCTGGCGACCATCCGTTCCCTGTTATAATAGATCAATTTGGTTGTGCAGGCTTCCTATATCCCGTCTTGCCGACTAATGTAGCATCGAGGAATAAGGACTTGAAAGTCGTCACACCAAAGCCGAGCAGTGCCGTCCAGATGGCATGCCTTGCGAGAAACGTTGTTGCTACATCGAACGGGGAGGAGCCAGTCGATGACGATGATGAGAAGCCTGATATTCAGCATTGGCCTGCTGACAGCCCTACCCGCCTTCGCAGATGACGTGAGGCGGGAAACTGTCCATTTCGCCCCCGGATCGTCCAGCTCGACCATCAAAGCCTCGGTGAAGGGCTATCAGAGCGTCCAGTACTCGCTGTCGGTCACGGCTGGCCAGAAGATGAGCGTCCAGCTCGAT
Source organism: Hyphomicrobiales bacterium (assembly GCA_900472675.1). GTDB lineage: Bacteria > Pseudomonadota > Alphaproteobacteria > Rhizobiales > Rhizobiaceae > Neorhizobium. The sequence goes on along the minus strand of UCJA01000031.1, from coordinate 39,775 downwards.
TCCCGCAACACCAGCCTTTACTTCAACGTGACCGCGCCGGGTGCTGATGCGGCGCTCTACAACAGCTCGATGGACGGCAACGGCACGTCCATCACCATCCCCTCCAGCGGAAAATATGTCATCGACGTCTACCTGATGCGCAATGCGGCAAGGCGGAACGAGACCGCAAGCTACGATCTTACGCTCTACGTCGAGTAGTGATCGGAACCGGGCGCGACTTCGTCGTCCGGACATGCCGAGGTTCTGAGATGATGTCATCGGATCGCGATTTTCCCTTCACCAACGGCAAGCCTGTCGAGATCGATGGAAGGGGCTGGCTGGGCGTGATGGGCTCCGTGGTGATCGCCTATCTGGTGCTCACCCTCGTTCCCCTGCGCAGCTTTCCATACAATCTCATCCAGGCAGCTTTGTTTGTCGCCATTCCACTTCTAGCGCTTCGCGGGGTGGCCGGGCCGCACTTAACGTGTCTGTTCCGTCCGGTCGGCTTTCGATCCGTGGCACTGATGGTGCTGTTCGGCCTGACGACGCTCGTCGGATCCATGGCCATGGGCTGGCTCCTGCAACGGTTCTTCGAGCTGCAATCCAATCCGATCGCAGACGAGATTGGAGCGATGACGGCTCTTCAGATCAGTGGCGCACTTCTGGTCACCGGCATCCAGCTGATCGGGGAAGAGCTCCTGGGGGTCCTGCCCTTTCTCGCCGTGCTCTGGCTGTGCGTGCAGCATCTGCACCTGTCGCGGAGGTTGGCCATCGCGGCTGCCCTCGTCGTTTCCGGACTGCTGTTCGGTGCCGCGCATCTGCCAACCTACGACTGGCACTGGGCGCAGTCCCTAATCGGGATCGGCTTTGCCCGCGTGATCCTGACGCTCGCCTACATCGTCACCCGAAATCTCTGGGTCTCGGCGGGCGCCCATATCATCAACGACTGGACCGGTTTCATTTTCATGCTCGAATTCGGGCATGTGCCGATCAACCCGGCGGAATGAGCGCACGCGGCTTTGCGCTCAAAAGCATTGATAAGGAGGAGTAAAATGCGTCTCGTCGCGACATCTCTCATGGGCATGGTCCTGTTCTCGGCCCTTCCCGCTTCTGCAAACGACGTTCACCAGACGAAGTGCAAAGGCAACAGCGGTGCCTGCATCCAGGAAGCCGAGCGCGTCTGCGGTGGCGAGTACCATGTCCTGTTCAGCGAAAGCCACGCGGGCGGGCTTCTGGGCGACAGCATTCCAGGCCCCGTGACCTGGTATTCGATGAGCTACGAATGTCCAAACTCTCGTGGCGAAAGACCGGATTTTCCCTTCAGGGGCAACACATACTCACCGCCGCCGGAGCGCTCCGTCGAGACCAAATCAAGGCAACGCGTTTCGGTCGGCAGCATGGGCAAATACTGCCAGGGGGAGGCCTCCGCCACCTTCGGACGCAAGCCGCAGGAGATCCTAACCCTTCCGGTGGAGCGCACCGGCGGAGGGTTCACCGTGTATGGACAGTTTCCGCCAGAGGGTTCGAAAGTGACGACATTCGAATGCCGGTTCGACTCCTCGGGCGCCTTCAGGCGCGTCGTTCGCGACTGACCATGGAGCGGCGACGGGGGGGGTGCTTGCTGGCCCCCGGCAAGTCTCGCCCTGCCGAACAGGGAGATCCGGACGACGCGAAGGTTGCCGGTCGCGTCGTCGATTATCACCGCTTGCCCTACAGATCCGGGTGGCGGTTGACGTCCTTGTAGAGCAGGTAGCGGAAGCGTCCCGGACCGCCGGCATAGCAGGCCTGCGGGCAGAAGGAGCGTAGCCACATGTAATCGCCGGCTTCGACCTCCACCCAGTCTTCGTTCAGCCGATAGACGGCCTTGCCCTCCAGCACATAGAGCCCGTGCTCCATGATGTGGGTTTCCATGAAGGGGATGATGGCGCCAGGCTCGAAGGTGACGATGTTGAGGTGCATGTCGTAGCGCACGTCGGACGGATCGATGAAACGAGTGGTCGCCCAGCGGCCCTCGGTATCTGGCATGGCGTGCATCTCGCAGTCGTCTTCATGGGTGAAGATCGCCGGCGGTGGCTCCAGACCGTCCACGACCTTGAAGGCCTTGCGGACCCAGTGGAACTTTACCGGTGCGGCGCTTGCGTTGCGGAAAGTCCATTCCGATGAGGCGGGCAGATAGGCGAACGATCCGGCACGCAGTGCGTGGTCCTCGCCGTCATAGGTGATCGTGCCTTCACCTTCGACGACGAAGATCGCCGCCGATGCGCGGGCATCCGGCTCCGGCCTGACGCTGCCGCCGCCGGGCTTCACCTCCATGATGTACTGGGCGAAGGTTTCGGCAAAGCCGCTCAGCGGCCGGGAGATGATCCACGCCCGGGTCTCCTCCCAATGGGGCAAGACGCTGGTGACGATGTCGCTCATCACCGTCCTTGGGATCACCGCATAGGCTGTCGTGAAAACGGCCTTGCTGGAGAGGGTCTGGGTCTGCGGCGGAAGGCCACCGACATTCGAAAAATACTGATTGCTGCTCATTCTTCCACCACGGTCTCTTTGGCCTTGCGGCTTTCCCATTCCTGCGGCGTCAGTGTCTTGATGTCAAATTGATCTCGCGTGCAGGTCTATGGGTGCCCGCCCATGCGGGCGACGGCATCCATGAGCTGCTGGTCGATAGGCAGGGTCGTGTAGCGGCGCCATTGTCATGGCAGTTGCCGCTTCGGCTCCGTGCGTGGACCAATTTGTGGCGCTTCAGGAACGGTGCCCAGTCCTTGCGGGCGGGAGGCATCCGTGCCGCCATGGCCATGGCTGTCTTCATCACTCGCGGCCGGCCACAATCTCGCTGCGGTCAGCGCCGCGACCGCCGTGAGAACGGCCAGCAGCGCATAGGTCGCCGGCAGGCCGGCCGTGGCACCCATCCATCCGGCCAGCGGATAGGTGATCAGCCAGCAGCCGTGCGACAAGGCAAACTGGGCCGCGAAGATCGCCGGACGGTCTTCGGGGGAGACAACCCGCCGCAGAATTCTGCCGGAAGGGGTCAGAACAAGCGAGTAGCCGACACCGATCACCGCCCACAGCGCCAGAAGCGCGCCGTAGGAGGGAACCAACAGGCCCATAAGCAGCGCCGCCACCAGCAGCGCCGTTCCGGACAGCATCACCGGGCGATCGGCGACAGTCTTCAACAGCCGCGGCAGTGACAGCGCGGCGATCATCGACCCCAGTCCGAACGCGGTCAGCGCCATAGCCGTGTAGCGCTCGCCCATGCCGAACATCCCCTGCACCAGAACGACCGTGTTGACGAACACCATCGATCCGCCCGCGGCGACTGCGAAATTGAGGGCAAGCAGGCCCCTCAGCTCCGGCAGCGTCAGGAACAACCGCATGCCGCGGGTGGTCCGGTCGTAAAAGCTGCGCTGCTGCGCCGGTTTCGGATCGGGAAGCAGCACGGAAACAACCAGCCCGGCGGATGCCAGGAATCCGACGACGGTTCCCAGATAAAGGTTAGGATAGCTGGTGAGCGTGAGCAGCAGCGCCGCCAGAAGCGGGCTCACCACCTTTTCGAGGTCGTAGGCAAGCCGGGAAAGCGACAGGGCGTTGGTATAGTCGTCCTCATTGTCCAGCACATCCGGGATAGTGGCCTGGAAGGTCGGCGTGAAGGCGGCGGAGGCGGCCTGCAGGATGAAGATCAGCAGATAAGCCTGCCAGACGCCGGTGATGAACGGCAGACAGAGGGCAACACCCGCCCGCACCAGATCGAGACAGACCAGCATCGCCCGGCGCGGAAGCTGCTCGGTCAAAGCGGTGGCCAAGGGTGCCACCACCACATAGGCAATCATCTTGATGGCCAGCGCCGTTCCCAGAACCGCGCCTGCGCTGCCCGCCTCCAGTTCGTAAGCCTGCAGGCCGAGCGCCACAGTCGCAAGGCCCGTGCCGAGCAGCGCGATGACCTGCGCCAGGAACAGGTGACGGTAAATCCGGTTTCCGAGAACTTGCAGCATCTGTCCGTCCTGTTGCTCACCGATGGGGGATTGAAGGCTTTCGCGCGTCCCTTTGCGCTCAGCCGCGCCTCAAAGATATTTGGTGATCGATTTGAATTCCTGGATCGACTGGCGCTGGTCGCGGCCGGACATGCCGATCGTGTCGTCCAGGCAATGATCAAGATGGTCCTGGATCAGGGTGCGCTTGGCATTGGTGATCGCCTTCTCGACGGCATGCAGCTGCTGGGCGATATCAAGGCACGGCTTTGCAGCCTCGATCATCGCGATCACACTTTTGAGATGACCCTCGGCACGCTTGAGCCGCTTGACGATCTCGGGGTGGGTATCGTGGTGGTGGTGGTGCGGATCTTGTTCCATGACCTATCCTATCCCCCCGGTGGGGATGCTGCAAGACAGGGACCTCCTATTGGCCTGTTTTTGCAGCGCGCCGACCGTCGGCGCCCTGTTCCATCGGTTCGGAGACCGCTTTGGCAGCAACCTTCCAGAAGCCCGCGCCGGTCGCGATCGACCGCGGACTATCCCCGATGATGAGATGTAGAAGAGCTAAAACAAAAATTGCTAAAGGTTCTTGACAATCGTCCGGCTTACAGATCAATTCCTATTTAACGGATACGCTGTACGATATACCGGATAAAAAGGCGGGGAGCCTTTCTTCACCAAGATTGCATTTGCTGAGGTCGCTTGCGGCCAATGCGAACCTGTGTCCCGCGATGCCTAGACGTTCGGAATGCTGGATGAAGAATTCCAAAAAAAGGGGAACTCAAATGAGTGACACGTCCACCACCACCCGCAGAAAAGCGTTGCAACTGTTCGGTATCGGCGCAGCCGCACTGACAGTGCCCAACATCATTCGTCCGCGGCCCGCCTGGGCCGAAAGTGGCGTTTTGAACGTGACCACCTACGACAAATTCCTGCCGCAAGATTTCGTCGAGAAATTTCAGAAGGATACCGGCATTGAAGTCCGCATCCGCCTGACCGACGACCAGGGCAAGCAGTACAATCTTCTCACCGCCGAAGGTGCCAACCCGTCGACCGACATCGTCACAGTTGCCGGGCACCGCTATTCCCAGTTCATCTCCTCCAAGCTGCTTCAGCCGCTCGACACGGGCAAGATTTCGAACTGGAAGAACCTCAATACCGCCTATCAGGACGCACCTTGGGCGCGGGTCGACGGCAATCTCTGGGGTCTGCCTATTCTGGCCGGCTACGAGGGCCTTGCCCGCAATGTCGACTACATCAAGGAAGCGCCGAGCTGGGAGATCATGTTCGATCCGCAGTACAAGGGCCAGACGTCCTACATCGTCAGCGATTTCATGACCATCGTCATGCAATATCTCGGCCATGACGGCGATTTCGTCAGCTATGCCGACAAGCGGGATGTCGCCCAGAAGGCGACCAATGAAGCTCGCGACTTCCTGATCAAGAACAAGGACATGGTCCGCAAATACTATGACGCGGGCTCCGAGGTGCAGCAGATGTTCATCAACGAGGACATCTATCTTGCCCACTCGTGGTCGGGTCCTGCCGCAAAGCTGATCATGGAAGGCCACCCGATCCAGCTTTCCGTGCCGAAGGAAGGCACGTTCGGCTTCTGCTACACCCTGAACGTCGTCAACAATGCGCCGAACGCCGAGAATGCCTACAAGCTGCTCGACGCGATCCTCGCCAATCCGGAAGTCGGCGCCGCCATGACCCGCCAGTCGGGCTACAGCTCGACCATGAATGGCGTCGGCGACCTGCTCAACGACCGCGAAAAGCTGGCCTCGACGCTGCCGCAGGAACAGGTCGATCGCATCATCTTCTTCTCGTCGGTCAACCGCGACATGAAGAACGAGCTGATCGATCGTGCGACCGCTGAGGTCAAGGCTGCCTAACGAGAGTTGCCCCGTCTAGCCCTTCCCTGTCCGGCGGCACGCTTGGTGCATTCCGGACAGGCTCGCGGCCGGCTTGCCTCTCCATGCCAACCACCCGCGAACCCTGGCCGCCGGCATCTGCTGCCGTACGCCACGCGTCGGGCCCAGCCAATCGAGATTGTTTGATGGTGAGTAGACAGACGACAGCCGGGCAACCCATCGCATACGCAGCGTCGGCGCCCAAGTATTCCACCCGGATCGCCAGCGTGGTCCGGTCCCCGCTCTACCAGCATACGCTCGGCGCTGCGGTCGAATCCCGGATCGGCCGCGTTCTCTTGCTGACCGGCGTGCCGCTTCTCTGGCTGGTGATGATGCATCTTGGGCCGATCTACCAGATGCTCAAGATCAGCCTGATGTCCCACTATCCTGTCCAGCAGGGCGTCGACTGGCACTATACCCTGGCCAACTATGCAATTTTCTTCCAGGAATCGATCTACTTCACGCCGCTGATCAAGAGTTTCGTCTTTGCGACGGCAGCGACCGCTGCAACCCTGATCGTCGTCTATCCCGTCGCCTATTACGTCGCCAAGGTCGTCAGGCCGGAAGGCAGATCCCGGGCTCTGCTGCTGCTTCTGGTGCCGTTCTGGGCCGGAGAACTGATCCGCACCTTCTCCGTCATCATGCTGCTGGCCAACCGCGGCGGGCTCAACGTCCTGCTGCGGGAGATCGGTTGGATCGATCGACCGATCCCCATGCTGTACACGTCCTTCTCGCTGGGTTTTGGTCTCGTCTACCTAATCTGCCTCTACATGCTGCTGCCGCTCTATTCAGCGATCGAAAAGATCCCCGTGCAGTACATGGATGCGGCTGCCGACCTTGGCGCCGGACCATTTACACGCTTCCTCCGGATCATCCTGCCGCTGTCGAAGGACGGCATCGTCTCCGGCTGTTCGCTGGTGTTCCTGACCTGCATCGGGGTCTTTGCCACGCCGATGCTGCTCGGCGGACCGAACACCGTGCTGTTTCCGGAAACGATCAGCGGCTTTTTCCACGGTGCCAGCAACAAATGGCCGGTGGGCGCCGCCTTTGCCCTGATCATGCTGGTTACCGCGCTGTTCACAGCGGCTATCTTCATGCGCCTCGTGGGCGGCAAGAAAAGGAGTGCATTCTGATGCGCGGAATCTTCTCCGACGGACCACGCACGGCGCTGACAGCGTTCTACTGGGCCTTCCTCCTCTACCTGCTTTTGCCGTTGACGTTGATGATGGCGATGAGCTTCAAGGACGCCAGTTTCGTCGCCTTCCCGATCGGCAACTGGACGCTCGACTGGTATGGCAAGGTGATGCAGGACAAGCAGTTCCTGGATGCGTGCCTGTATTCCGTCATGATCGCTGCCGCCTCGATGGTCGCCGCAACCACGCTCGGCACCTGGATCGCCATGCTGATCGTCGCGGAAGGCATTCGCGGCCGAATGATCATCTTCGCACTCGCCTGCCTGCCGGCAGTCGTGCCGGGCATGATCTCGGCGATCTCGCTACGCATCTTCATCTCGACGATCGACATGCCGACCGGAACTGCCGCCATCATTCTCGGCCATACCGTGCATGCGGTGCCTTTCGTGGTGGTCATGGCCTTGACCCGGCTGCGCTCGATGCCCGGAAACCTGGTCGATGCGGCGCGCGACCTCGGCGCCGACAATGTCGTCGCCTTCTTCCGCGTCACCCTGCCCTATCTCGGTCCGGCGCTGCTCGGCGGCATGATCTTCTGCGTGCTTCTGTCGATCGACGACTTCGTGCGCACCTTCTTCCTCGGTGGATACCGCCCCACCCTGCCCATGCTGATCTTTGCCAAGGTGCAGGGCGGCATGTCCCCCGAAATCAATGCGATGGCGACGATCGTCCTGGTGGTGACTGCCGCCGTCGGACTCTACGCCGAATACATGACCCGCCGTGCGAGGACCCGCTGATGGAACCCGTTGTCCAATTCGACCAGATCAACAAGAGCTACGGCAAGCATGTCGCCGTCGACAACCTGAACCTCAGCATCGAGGGGGGCAAGTTCGTGACCCTGCTCGGCCCTTCCGGCTGCGGAAAGTCGACCTCGCTGCGCATGCTCGGCGGCTTCGAGACGCCGACCTCCGGTCGCATCCTGCTCAGCGGCAAGGACGTGACGCGGGTGCCGCCCAACAAGCGCAACGTCAATATCGTGTTCCAGGACTATGCGTTGTTTCCGCATATGAACGTGGCCAAGAACATCGCCTTCGGCCTTGAGCTGAAGGGGCTCGACAACCAGCGCATCCACCGCCGGGTGTCGGAACTGCTGGAACTCGTGCAGCTTCAGGACTACGCCCACCGCCTGCCGGCCGAGCTTTCCGGTGGTCAGCGCCAGCGTGTGGCACTGATGCGGGCGCTTGCGCCCGACCCGGACGTGCTGCTGCTCGACGAGCCGCTGTCGGCGCTCGATGCCAAGCTGCGCCAGCAGATGCAGATCGAGTTGAAGGCGATCCAGGAAAAGACCGGCAAGACCTTCATGTTCGTGACCCACGATCAGGAAGAAGCTTTGACCATGTCCGACACGATCGTGGTGATGAACAAGGGCCGCATCGAGCAGATGGGCGATCCGGATACGCTGTACGGGCGCCCCGGCTCCGTGTTCGTCGCCAACTTCATCGGCGAGACCAATCTTTTGCGCAGCACCGTGCTTGGCGTCGAGGGTGATACCGCCTCACTCAACTGGAACGGCATCACCATCACAGCCAACCAGGGCGGACTGACCCCGAAGCCCGGCGAACATCTCTATGTGGTGCTGCGGCCGGAATCGATCCATTGCTCGGTCACCGAGCCCGCCACCGGCAACCGCATCAAAGGCAAGATCCGCCAGCGTGTGTTCAAGGGCAACCATACCTCGCTGTCCGTCGATGTGGGCGACGGCACGCTGCTCAATGCCCTGGTCCATCCGAGCGACGTCGCGCAGCTGTCTGGCGAAGACATCTGGGTCGGCTGGAAGGCCGAAACCTCGACGGTCATCCCGGATCGGCAGGCCCACAACTGATGAGACCCCGGCCCGCGCCTTCTGCGTGCGGGCCTGATCCTGGCGATGCCGTCCTTGGCACATTGCAATCCATCGGGCGGCGGAGGTGAACCATGGCCTATGACGTACAGATGCCGCTTCGAAGCGCGGCACCGACCCTTGCAGATCTTGAGCAGCGCGTCCGCGACGATCTCGCCTGCCTGTGCTATCCACCCGCCAACTGGGTGGCGCCGCGCACCAGCCCGGTGAGCGCGAACGCGCCGTCCGAAACGGTGCATGATGTGGTCATCATCGGCGCCGGCATGTGCGGCATGGTCGCCGCCTTCGCCCTGATCGGCGCGGGCATCGGCAATATCCGTATCTTCGACCGCAATCCGGCCGGTCTCGAAGGCCCTTGGGTCACCTATGCGCGGATGCAAACTCTACGCTCGCCCAAGCAACTGACCGGCCCGGCCTATGGCCTGGCGTCGCTGACATTCCGCGCCTGGTTCGTGGCGCAGTTCGGCAATGACGCTTGGGCTGCCCTCGACAAGATCCCGCGGCCGATGTGGATGGAGTATCTGTGCTGGTACCGCAAGGTGCTGGACCTGCCGGTCGAAAACAATGTCGAGGTCAGCGCCATTCTGCCCGAAGGCGATCTATTGCGCCTGACACTGGCCGGCACGGGCGCGCCCGAAACCTCGGTTCTCTGCCGCAAGGTGGTGATGGCGACCGGCCGCGACGGCATGGGAAAGCCCAGCATACCCAGTTTTGTCGCGGGTCTGCCACAAGCCTTCTGGGCGCATTCCTCGCACGCCATCGATTTTCCCGCCCTGAGCGGCAAGCGCGTCGTGGTGGTGGGCGTTGGCGCATCGGCCGTCGACAATGCCGCCGAAGCGCTTGAGGCAGGGGCTGCCGAAGTCCGCCATCTGATAAGGCGCAAGCAGATGCCGACCATCAACAAGCTGATGGGCATCGGGTCTTATGGGTTTACCGCCGCCTTCCCTCAATTGAGCGATGCGCAGCGCTGGCAGATCATGAACTACGCCCTGCGTTCCCAGACGCCCTCGCCGCGCGGTTCGACCATGCGCGTCAGCCGGCATCCGAACGCTTTTTTCCACTTCGATGCCGCCGTTGAAAACACGCGGCTGGACGGCACGGAGATCGTGATCGACATATCGGGCGGCAGATCCATCCGCGCTGACTTCCTGATCCTCGGCACCGGTTTCGGGGTCGATCCGCTGGCCCGCACCGAGCTTCAAGGCTACGCCGACAAAATCCTGCTCTGGCAGGACCGCTTTACCCCGCCGGCCGGCGAGGAGAATGCAGATCTCGGCCGTTTCCCCTATCTCGCCGACGACTTCACGTTCCTGGAGCGGGAGCCCGGCCAGGCCCCCTGGCTTTCCAATATCCACAGCTTCAACTCCGGCGCCGCCGCCAGTCTCGGCAAGGTCAGCGGCGATATCCCCGGCATCAGCGAGGGGGCGTCCTGGCTTGCCCGCGAAATTGCCGCCAAGCTTTATGTGCGGGATTTCGGCACCTACTGGCAGCGCCTGCTCGACTACGACACGCCGGAATTGCGCGGTGACGAATGGACGGCATCCGACCTGCCGGACGCGGCGCCCGCCAACACGCGCCTGCAGGCATAAGGAGAACCAGGATGGCTGAAGACACAGACGTGGTTGCCGCAGTTGTCGGCATCGAACCCGGCAGTGCGCTGGCGCAGGTCGTTAACGGCCGTGCCGACATCATGGCGCTGACACAGAACACCCACGACGGCGCCCTGACACCCAAGGACCCCGGCGGACTGTCGCATGCCGAGCGGGCCGCCCTCGCCTGGCGGATCGCCAAGATCAATGACCACAAGGGGTTCGAGAACCACTTCGAAGCCCTGCTGGAACAGGCAGGCGCGCCGGACAACGCCGTCCGGCTGGCCGATATATGGTTCGACGGTGGCAGCGATGCGCGGTCGAGGGCATTGATCCGCCATGTCGACCTGGTCGCCCATGCGCCAAAGGATGCGACACGCCGCGATATCGAGCTGCTGCAGGAGGCAGGCCTCAGCGACATGGACATCGTGCGGCTGACCGAACTCGTCGCGTTTGTCAGCTACCAGATCAGGGTCGCCTTCGGACTGCAACTGCTGCGGGGGATCGCATGAGCCAGACCGTCCACGCCTTCACCACCGACGTTCCGGTCTGGAAACCGTATGTCACCCCGCTCGATCTTGATGAGGCGAGCCCCGAGCAGCTCGAGGCGCTGCAGGTCACCCCATCCAACAACAAGATCTCGGACTATGTCCTGGTTCTCGCCCACGACGTCGAGACGCTGAAGCACCGATCGCCGCTGTTCAACGGTGTGATGTACAACCGGGGCGGATTGTCGCGCGCAGAACGGGAAATCGGCGCGGTCGGTGCTTCCATCGTCAACCGGTGCGTATATTGTGCGGCAGTTCATGCCAGTCGCTACAACCAGCTGACCAAGGATACCGAGGTGATCGCGGCCATCTTCCAGGATGGTGTCGAAGCCGAGATCGATCCGAGACTGATGGCAATCCTGAGGTTTTCGGCCAAGCTTTCGCAATGCCCGCCGCGTGCCGAGCCTGCCGATCTGGCAGCGCTTGTGGAGGCCGGGCTGAGCCAGGCGGAAATCCTCGACCTGATCCTCTCGACGTCCCTGTTCGGATGGGCCAATCGGCTGATGCACACTTTGGGCGAGCCGGTCAGGGAGTGACCGGCCGCGATGCCTACGGGCTCGTAAGAGGGGGAGAATACATGCTTTCGGTCGATCCACCCGAGATCGGGCCGCGTTTGCAGGCCTATCGCAAGGAACTGAACCTGACGCTGACGGAGCTGGCGGCTCTATCGGGCGTGTCCCGATCGATGCTGTCGGAGATCGAGCGCGGCAATGCCAATCCCACCTATGGCACGCTCTGGCATCTGACCCGAGCACTGAAGATCGACCTCAATCGCCTGGTCAGCGGCGCCAGCGAGGAGCGCGGCGGGCCGATCATCGATCTGCAGCCGGGCAATCTGACGCCGACGATCCGCAGTGCCGACGGAAGCTGCACGCTGCAGATCCTGTCGCCTGCCAACATGGTGTCGTTGATTGAGTGGTATCTGCTGAGCTTCGAGGCGGAAGGCGAGCTGATCAGCGACCCGCACGGAGCCGGCACCATTGAGCACCTGCACTGTACCAAGGGCGAAATCGTCGTGCGCAGCGGCGCCAATACGATGGTGGTGCGCGCCGGAGAAACGGCTCGCTATGCCGCAGATGTTCCCCATGCGCTGACCAGCGTCGGCGCCATCGGGGCGGCAGCCTTCCTGGTGGTCGCATCCGGCGATGTGATCCCCAACGGCCAACGGACGCCCCTGCGTCCGAAATGAACCGCGGCGCAGTGCCGCGACCAGATAATGAGCAGAAAAGGAATTTGTCATGCGGGTAGGTATTGTCGGAGCGGGTTCGATCGCGTTTGCAACAGCGGCACTGGCGGAACAGAATGGACACCAGGTGACGCTGTGGTCGCCCTCCGGCGAACGCACCAAGGCGTTGGCCGGTGGCGAGGCGCTGGTTGCCCAGGGTGCGATCAAGAGCACCTTTCGCCCTGACGTTGCCGCGACCGCCGAGGCGCTGGCCACGGGCGCCGACGCGCTTGTGATCGCCCTGCCCGCTTATGGCCACAAGACGGTGCTCGACGCGATTGCGCCGCACATCGCCGCTGGTCAGACCGTGATCTTCAGCTCGCACGCCTCTTTCGGAGCGCTTTACCTGTCGCGGCTGCTTGCGGCCCGCGGCATTGCCGCACCGATCGTCGCCTGGGGAACGACGGCGGTCTCGGGCCGGCAGTTGAGCCCGACACTGGTCAACGTCAACACGGTGCGCAAGCAGATCGATGTCGCTACCGTACCGGCGTCGCAAAGTGCTGCGGGGATCGCCACCTGCACCGCGCTGTTCGGCGAGCGCTTCCTCGACCGTGGCAGCCTGATGGCGATCGCGCTCTCCAACCTCAACCCGCAAAACCATATGGGCATTGCGCTCGGCAACATGACGCGCATGGAACGCGGCGAGACGTGGAGCCAGGGGCAGAACGTGACCCCGAATGTCGGCCGTCTGCTGGAAAAGCTCGACGAGGAACGCATTGCGATTGCCACCAAGCTTGGCCTTGAGGTGCGCAACATCTTCCAGCACTTCCACCTGTCCTTCCATGTGCCGGTCAATTCGATCTCGCAGATGAACCAGGAAATGCACGATGCCGGCAATGGCGGCAGCGGCCCGGGCACTGCCGACAGCCGCTACGTGACGGAGGACGTGCCTTTCGGCCTGGTGATGACGGCGAAGATCGGCCGCCTTGCCGGCCATCCGGCCGAGCTGCATGAAGCCGGCGTGCAGATCTTTTCGGCCATGTACGGCCGCGACTTTACCGCCGAGAACGATCTCTTGAACGCCCTTGATCTCGACGCAATCTCGCTGGACGATCTGAAGACACTTTGCCGCGACGGCTATATGGCAGCGGCGGCCTGATCGCGAGCCAAGGCACCGGGGCGGTTTGCCCCCGCGAGGCAAACGGATAAAACACCGACAAGGAGCCCTGGCGGGCGCCTTGTCTTGCAATTAAGGACGTTTGGAATGCCGCGGCGATGCCCGCGTCTTCGACGTACACGAGGCTAAAAACCATGAGCAAAGCATTTCTGTCGCATCTCGCCCAGGAACTGGACGGCCTGAAATCCTCGGGCCTCTACAAGTCCGAGCGGATCATCACCTCGAAACAGGCCGGCACGATCGATGTCGCCTCTGGGGCGCGGGTGCTGAATTTTTGCGCCAACAACTATCTTGGCCTCGCAGACAATTCCGAACTGATCGATGCCGGCAAGCAGGCGCTGGATCGCTACGGTTACGGCATGGCCTCGGTGCGCTTCATCTGCGGCACCCAGGAGGAACACAAGCAGTTGGAGGCGCGCATCTCGTCCTTCCTCGGCATGCAGGACACCATCCTCTATTCCTCGTGCTTCGATGCCAATGGCGGACTGTTCGAGACGCTGCTGACCGAAGAGGACGCGGTGATTTCCGATGCGCTCAACCATGCCTCGATCATCGATGGGGTGCGTCTGTGCAAGGCCAAGCGATTTCGCTACGCCAACAACGACATGGCGGCGCTGGAAGAAGAGCTGAAGAAAGCCGAGGGCTCCCGCTTCAAGCTGATCGCCACCGACGGCGTGTTCTCCATGGATGGCATCATCGCCAATCTACAGGGGGTCTGCGATCTCGCCGAGAAATACGGCGCCATGGTCATGGTCGACGATAGCCATGCCGTCGGCTTCGTCGGCAAGCACGGCCGCGGCTCGGCGGAATATTGCGGCGTCGAGGGCCGCGTCGACATCATCACCGGCACGCTCGGCAAGGCTCTCGGCGGCGCATCCGGTGGCTATACGTCCGGCAAGACGGAAGTGGTCGAATGGCTGCGCCAGCGCTCGCGGCCCTACCTTTTCTCCAACACGCTGGCTCCGGTCATCGCCGCCGCATCGCTGAAGGTGTTCGACCTGATCGACAACGGCGATGCGCTGCGCGATCGGCTTGAAGCCAATGCGACGCTGTTCCGGACAGAGATGACCAAGCTTGGCTTCACGCTTGCCGGCGAAGGCCATCCGATCATCCCGGTCATGCTCGGCGAGGCGACGCTCGCCCAGGAAATGGCATCGCGCATGCTGGCGCGGGGCGTCTATGTCGTCGGCTTTGCGTTTCCGGTTGTGCCGAAGGGCCAGGCCCGTATCCGCACCCAGATGTCGGCGTCGCATTCGACGGCTGACGTCCAGCGTGCCGTGGACGCCTTTGCCGAGGTCGGTCGCGAACTGGGCGTCATCGACTAGGACTTGCCCGACTGCTAATGGATCCAATGATTGCGCCTTGCGGGAGTGTCGCGGGGTGCAGAGGAGAGAAAAATGTCGAACATGATGCGCGCACTGGTCAAGGCGAGATCCGAGCCCGGGATCTGGATGGAAGAAGTTCCGGTTCCCGAGATCGGCCACAACGACGTCCTGATCAAGATCAAGAAATCGGCGATCTGCGGCACGGATGTGCATATCTACAACTGGGATCAGTGGGCTCAGAAGACCGTGCCGGTGCCTATGGTCACGGGTCACGAATTCGTCGGCACGGTCGCGGATTTCGGCAGCGGCGTCACCCAGTACAAGGTCGGCCAGCGGGTGTCCGGCGAGGGCCATATCGTCTGCGGCCATTGCCGCAACTGCCGGGCGGGGCGCGGACATCTGTGCCGCAACACGCTTGGCGTCGGCGTCAATCGTCCGGGCTCCTTTGCTGAATATCTGGCCATCCCGCAGAGCAATGTCGTGCCGATCCCCGACGACGTGCCGGACGAAATCGCGGCGATCTTCGATCCGCTCGGCAATGCCGTGCATACCGCCCTCTCATTCGATCTGGTCGGCGAGGACGTGCTCGTCACCGGCGCCGGACCGATCGGCATCATGGGCGCGCTGGTGGCCCAGTGCGCCGGTGCCCGCAAGGTGGTCATCACCGACATCAACCCAGTGCGGCTTCAGCTCGCCCGCGATATGGGCGTGCGTTACGTCGTGGATGCCTCCAAGGAAAAACTCTCCGACGTCATGCCGACCATTGGGATGACCGAGGGTTTCGACGTCGGGCTCGAGATGTCAGGCGCCGCCACCGCCTTTCGCGACATGATCGATACCATGAACAACGGCGGCAAGATCGCCATTCTCGGCATTGCTTCCACCGGTTTTGAAATCGACTGGAACAAGGTCATCTTCAAGATGCTGCATCTCAAGGGCATCTACGGCCGCGAGATGTTCGAGACCTGGTACAAGATGATCGCCCTGGTGCAGGGGCCGCTGGATGTCTCGGGCCTCATCACCCACCGCATCGGGATCGACGACTACAAATCGGGCTTCGAAGCCATGCGGTCGGGGAACTCCGGCAAGGTCGTGATGGACTGGTAGCCGTCATCCGGCAATCGCGCGATGGAATGAGCGAAGGGGGGCGACGTCGACGGTCGCCCTTCAGAGAGAGTTTGTCAGAGGCGAAGGCTTGTTCTCGCCGATGATCTCCAGGGGTTGTTTTCCCACTGTGGAGTGGCGAATGATGAGCTCACCGCTCAGGGCGTTATGGCTCGATGGAAGAGTGGCGTCAGAGAGCTGCTGCATGATCAGGTCTACCGTCTTATCGACAATCGCATCAACGGGTTGACGGAACGTCGTCAGGGAGTAGTGCGGCCATCGCGTCAACGCGACATCGTCGAAACCGGCGATGGCGATATCTTCCGGTACACGCAGCTTGGCTATCTCCGTCAGCGCGTCGAAACCGCCAGCGGCGAGAATGTCGTTTGCAAAGAACACGGCGTCCGTATCCTTGCCCCGTGCGATGTCCAATCCTGCCCGATAGCCAGCATCATAGCTGTATTCCCCCCCTGCAATGCAATGGACGAGCCGCATGCCGAGCTCGGCTACCCGCGTCACAAAGGCATTTTGTCGTTCGAGATTCGTCGAGGTATGGGCGAGGCCCGCCACATAAGAGACGCGGTGGCGCCCGAGCGCGTGGAAATGATCCGCGATCGCGCGAGCACCCTCGACGTTGTCGCAGCTGACGGAGGTGACGGACAGATCCGGGATTGTCCGATTGACCAACACGGCAGCGCGGCCCTCGGTGGCCCAGCGGACCGAGGCCCCGGAGAGAACCGTGGCAGAGATGATGATCACCGCGTCGACATTGTATTGCCGCAGCGCCACCAGTTGCTCTTCCACATTGGAACCGCGGGTGATGTTGAACATCAAGCTTTGCAACCTCACCCGCTGCAGGCCGCGCGACAGTTTTTCAATGAGCGTCGGGTAAAACGGGTTCTGCATCTCCGACACGACAATGCCGGCGATATTGCTGCGCCGCTTTGACAGCATCGAGGCGATGGCATTCGGGTGGTAGTTCAGTTCCGCCGCGGCCTTCAGGATGCGTTGCCGCAGTTCCGGGGTGATCGAGCTCCCTGGCGTGAAGGCGCGCGATACCGCCGACTGGCTGACCCCCAACAGTCGCGCGAGCTCACGTGCCGTGAGCGGCTTGTGGCGCAGTGACGCTACGTCATCCTCGGCTTTTGTCATCGGGTTTCCCAGCAGTGCTCATGCCGATCAGATCTACAGAACACGCTTGCATGACACAAGCGTGCATCCGGATGCAAACAGCGCTTGCATCCGGATGCAAAGCTTACTAGCCTTGCCTGAGAAACGAATGGGTGGAGCCAGAATTCGTCTTCGATAGCTTGCCCCTGGGAGGAGCCATGAGCGGCGCTTTAAGTCACCTGCAGGTGGTCGATTATTCGGATACACTCGCTGGGCAGTTCTGCGCGCGGCTGTTTGCCGACTACGGTGCAGAAGTCACGCTGGTGGAAGGACCGCAAGGTTCGCCGATCCGGCAAGCGACACCCTTTTCGCGGCACGGCGACTCGCTGCCGTTCTTCCACTTCAACTCCGGAAAAAGCTCGTACGTCCTGTCTTCCGCCAATGATGGCGGCGAAGAGCTGAACCTTCTTCTGGCCGCAGCCGATGTGATCGTGCTTCCGCCAGCGGCAGATGCCGAGGAGATCGGACGGAAAAACCCCTACGCCATCATCGTTCAGCCCAGCAGCTTCGGTGCAGATGGGCCGCGGGCCGACTGGCAGGGGCCTGAAATCGTTCTTCAGGCGCTTTCGGGCATGATGCACAACAATGGATCTGCCGGTCGGGAGCCACTCTACGGCACCGGCAACCGCGCTGCGATCGCCAGTGGCATCGGCGCCTATATCGGCGCTCTCGTAGCGCTGTACGCGCGCGTGCAGACCGGCCGCGGCCAGATCGTCCGCATTGACGCGGCCGAGACCGCTGCTGCGATGTGCTTTCCCTACGTCATGCAGTACATCTACAACGGCACAACCAGACAGCGGACCGAACAAGCCGTTCAGGCAGGACAGGTGCTGTGCCGTGACGGATGGGTCTGCATCTGGATCTACAACTTTCGCTGGCACGCCTTGCTTGAGGCGCTAGACTTGCTCGAACTGGAGCATGACCCCCGCTTTGCTGATCCTGCCGAGCGCCGTGGCAACTGGGATACGCTGTTTTCCATCTTCCAGGCCAAGGCTGCAGGGATGTGGGCCGAAGACCTGGTGGAGATCCTGCAGAATGCACAGGTCATCGCGGCAAAGGCCTATCGCCCGTCCGAGCTGATCGGCAGTCACCATCTCGTCGAGCGCGGCTACTGGGAGAAACTGGACGGTCGCACCATCCTGGGGCCTTCCTTCCGCCTGACGACGACACCGCGCCGGGTGCGTTGTCTGGCGCCGACGATTGGCAATGCCAACGGAACCCGGCCTTCGCCGCCCAAGGCTCTCCCCCCTCCGATCCCGGCCAAAGGGCAGGCTCTGGACGGCCTGCGGGTGATCGAGCTTACCACCGCATGGGCAGGGCCGATGGCCGGGCGTGTGCTGGCCTATTTCGGTGCGGAATCCATTCATGTTGAAGCGCCCAACAGGGTCAACTCCTGGCGCCTCAACAAGGACAAGCCCAATCCGATCAACTTCCCGGAACAGGAGCCGGGTGCTCGGTGGTACGACCGGTCCTTCCTGTTCAACTCCCAAAACGTCAATAAGCTCAGCTGCATACTGAACCTGAAGACGGATGAGGGAAAGGAAACGCTGCGGGCGCTGGTATCGGTTGCGGATGTCCTCATCTGCAATTTTCGACCGGGTACGCTCAAGAAGCTGGGTCTCGACTACAACCGTCTGAAGGAGATCAAGCCGGACCTGATCGTCGCGGAGCTGCCCGCATTTGGAACCGACGGACCGATGTCCAGCTATGCCGCCCTGGGGCCGACCATGGAAATGGCGGCAGGCATGTCGGCGATGATCGGCTATGCCGGCGGTCAGCCGGAGGTGACGGGACCGTCCTATCTCGATCCCATTGGCGGCTTCAACGCCGCGGCAGCGATCCTGACGGCGCTGATCCACCGCCAGAAAACCGGCCAAGGACAATATGTGGAGGTGCCGCAGGTCGAGGCCGCGATGCATCTGATCGGTCCCGAAATTCTCCGTGCCGGCGAGACCGGAGAGGATCCGGCCCCCAATGGCAACCGCGTTGCCTTCGCCTGTCCTCATGATGCGTTTCCGACGCGCGGCGAAGACCAGTGGATCGCCATTGCGGCCCTCGACGAGAGCCAGTGGCGGACGCTGTGCACGATGATGGGACAGCCGCATCTCGCTGACGATCCCCGGTTCTCCACGCTCGTCCGGCGGTGCGACAACGCGGACGCGTTGACGCGGATCATCGCTGCGTGGACAGCCGGGCATGACAAGCACGAACTCGCCGTGCAGCTCCAGGCTGCCGGTGTCGCTGCCGCGCCAGTGCAGGATCCAAAGGATGTGGCGGACGACCTATACCTCGCCCATCGCGGGTTCTTTACAGAACTGGAGCATCCCGATGCCGGAAGACACAGGCATCCGGGATTGCCGATCCACCTCAGCGCTACCCCCGGCGGCCAGCTGCATTCGGCGCCGCCGTTCGGTTGGCACAACCGGCATGTGCTGGCGACAATCCTCAAGCTGCGACCGGAGCAGGTCGCCATCCTCGAGGCCAGCCAGGCGATGGCGACCGAGCCGCTGGAAGGGGCATGAGCATGGACATCCACTCACAGGCTTTTCCGCGCAGCATCAACCTGCACATCCTGCTTGACGACGCGCCGCGTTACAAAGGGTCCATCCATGACGATGCGGTGGCGCGGGCGCGGGGATACAGAGCAGCCCTCATTCCCGGCGCCTTCATCTACGGCCATATCAGCCGGATTGCAGTCGACAGCTGGGGTATGGCCTGGGCCGAGCGCGGTGCCATGTCGGCGCGCTTTCGCAAACCCGTCTACAATCACGATGATCTTACGATTTCCGCCGGGCGTCTCAATGACGACGGATTGTTTCTTCGCAGCCAGGTGACGGTCAGCAATGGAGACGGAGAAGAGGTGGCGACCGGCTGGGTCGCACTGGCGCATGCGCCAGTCCAGCCGCCCGACGTCGGCCGACTGCCATTGCTGCCGCCGCCGGACAGTCCGCCAGCGGTGAAGCCTGGCGAATTGTCGGCCGGGGCGCCGCTCCACAGCCATGAGCGGGTCCTGACATCGGACGATTTCCACGTCTCGTTGTCGGCCTTTGCCGAAACGCATCCGCTCTATGCAAATCCCGGTTTCGTTCATTCCGGCATGCTGATGCGGACGTCTATGGGCCATGTGAATTCGGGCTGGAAATTTCCCGCGGCGATCGTGCTGGTGGAAACGGAAGCCCAACATTTCCGACCCGTTTATCCCGGACAAACGATCCGCACCGTTGGCGAGATCGCCGAAACCTATGAGCGCCGGGGCAAGCACTACTTCGTCACCGACGAGGTGCTGCTCGCCGATGGGATACCGGCGGCACGGTTCAGACGGACGCAGATCTATGGATGATCCGTTGATCTTCTCCGGCGCTCGACAGGGACGTCGCGCATAGATTTGGGCTTGCATACGGATGCATAGACTGTATCGTGACTGAGGCATGGAGACGGGTATCGTCAGAAATATCCGCCCCGAACTGGGAGGTTAGGCCGATGATCAGAAGCGTGTTGCGCATGCCTGCGCGACGGTTGTGGCTGCCATGACGAAGCGGAAGCCCGCCGAGCGACTTTCGAGCTTTGCGACACTCGTCGATCCGGCCAGCAACCGTCCGGTCCCGGTTTCCGCACCCATCTGGGCGCATTTCCAATCCATTGCGATCAATCCGGCCTAGGGAGGGCCTTATGGCCAGAGCGTCCATCATAAAAACTGTCGACGCCTTCCAGGTGGCCTGGAAGCCGAACGACCCACCCGGCCGCCGCACGGCAATTGTCAGGGTGACGACGCAAGAGGGATTGGTCGGATACGGCGAAGCATCACCCATGTTCGGCGGGGAGCATTCCCTGTGGGTTCTGCGCGATGCCGCGGCCTCGCTGATCGGCGCCGACATTCTGGACCATGCCGTCATCTACGATCGGCTGCTGCACCGCTACGTCAAGCTGGGACCCGAAGGCGCTGTCACCGGCGCGCTTGCAGCGCTCGACATCGCGCTCTGGGACTTGAAGGGCAAGCTGCTCGACCTGCCGATCTACAAGCTTTTAGGTGGAGCCTGGCGCACCGAAGTGCCGTTCTATGCGTCGATCGGCGGCAACGCCAACCGAACAGCGGAGGAGACGGTGCGCGTCGTGGAACAGCGCTGGCAAACGGAACGGCCGGTGGCCATCAAGATCCGCTGGGACGGCGACCGCACGCGTCAGGACTATGACATTCCCGGCGACATCGCCAAGGCAAAGGCCGTGCGCAAGCTCGTCGGCGACGACTTCCCGCTCGCGTTCGATGCCAACAACCAATATTCGGTCGGAGGAGCCATCCGGGTCGGGCGGGCGCTCGAAGAACTGGGCTACGTCTGGTTCGAGGAGCCTGTACAGCATTACGACGTCCGGGGCATGGGTGAGGTCGCACAGCGTCTCGACATCACCGTCTCGGCCGCCGAGCAGACCTATACCGTTCAGGCGCTGGTCGACATCATCAACGCCGGCGTCCGGATGGTTCAGCCGGACATCGTCAAGATGGGCGGCATCACCGGTCTGATGCAGTGCGCGGCAATCGCCTATGCACACGGGGTGGAACTGGTGCCGCACCAGACCCAGCCAACCATCGGCCACATGGCCAACCTGCATGTGCTCGCCACGATCATGCACCTGACCAAGCCCGCCGAATTTGCCGATCCCGACACACGCATGCATCCGGCCTTCCGCAACCCGCCAAAGCCGGTGGACGGAAAATTCGAGATCCCCGCCGGGCCGGGTCTCGGCCTGGACATCATCGATACGGAACTGGACGCCCGCCGCGTCCACTAGCCAGAATTTCGTTTGTGAGGAACGCCATGACTTCGAACTGCCACTACTGGACCGCAGCTGCCGCTACCGGCATCGCGTTCGGCCGTCCGGAGTTCTCGGACATTGCATCCGCGCAACGGGCGCATCGGCCGGGCCTGCCGGGTGAAGCGCGGCGACGCGTAATGGAGACTGCATCGCGCCATTAGGGCGTAACCGTGATGGTGCCGGCGAGGAGGCCGACCTCATCACAGAAGCTGGGAGGAGGAGACCCCATGGCTCTGACGAGACGCAACTTTCTGGAGTTGGCTGCGGCCACCACCGCATTATCCGCGGTGAATATCGGCGCGGCGCAGGCGCAGGATGTCAACACCCTGCGGATGGGCATCGCCGCGAGCGGCCCGCGGCATTCGGACCCCAACCTGACAACGCAGGGGTCTGACAACTGGGCGACCGAACAGATCTACGAGCAACTGGTACGACCGGATGACGGTCGGTTCGCACTGAAACCAGAAGAATACCTGCCAACGCTGGCGACGGAATGGACGCAGTCCGACGATGCCAAGTCGTGGACATTCAAGCTTCGCCAAGGCGTCCAGTTCCATCGCGGCTATGGCGAGATGACGTCCGAAGACGTGGTGTTTTCCTTCGAGCGCGCCATCAAGGAGGGAACCAACCGCACCATCCTCTCCAACATCGAGAGCGTGACTGCCAAGGGTCCCTATGAAGTCGCCATCACGCTCAAGCAGCCCGATGTGAACCTGCTGGGGACCTCGATCTTCAACAACAACACGTCAATCGTATCAAAGAAGGCGCACGCGAAGATTGGAGCGGAGGCATTCGCCACCGATGCGGTTGGGACTGGGCCATATGAATTGGTGCAGTTCGATCCCGGCTTCGGAATGCGGCTCAAGCGGCACGAGGGCTATTGGAGCAACAAAGCGAAGATCGCCAATGTCGAATGCGTCTACATCGCCGACACCACGGCCCGCACGCTCGCGCTTCTTTCCGGCAATGTCGACATGATCGAGGCCGTTCGCGCACCGGGCTGGATCGATTCCATGCTCCAGCGTGATCCAACCCTCAAGATCGACATGACCTCGCCGGGGTCGTTCAACACGCTGCATGTGAACCTGACGCGCGCGCCCTTCGACAATCTGAAGGTTCGCCAGGCGCTGATGCATGCCATTGACCGACCAGGGGTGGCCCAGGCTCTGGCACCGATGGGCGGCACGATGGCCGGCCTGCAGCCGGACTTCTTCCCGGCAGGGTACAAGACGCAAGACCTGCCGCCGGACCTGCAATATCCCTACGATCCGAAAAAGGCGAAGGCCCTGCTCGCCGAAGCCGGCTTCCCCAGCGGCCTCACTTTTGAAGCGCTGTGCAGCCAACGCGAGGACTATTCCTCGACCATGCTGATCGTGCAGGAGCAGTTGCGGCTGGCCGGCTTCAACATGAACCTCAAGATGATGGACCACACCGCCTATCATGCGGCGAACCGGTCTGACCAAAACACTCTGGCGATGCATTCGTCGAGCTATCCGCCGATCCCGACGCAGATCTACTTCCAGCAGCTTTCAAAGGCTTCGGAAGCGAAGTCGGACGGCAAGGGCGGTGGCAATTACAGCCACTACGGCGTTGCCATGCCGGGGATCGACGACAAGCTCAGCGCTGCGCTTCAGGCCACGGACTACGAGACCTACCTCAAGCTGTGCAAGGAAATTGAGCTGCAGGTGCTGCGTGATCTGCCCTTGATTGGTCTTTCCACTCTCGGCTTCACGGCGGTTCGTTCGGCGCGGGTCGACCTCGGCTACCCGGTGCAAAGCGGCTACGCACGGTGGCGTTTCCATCGCGCCACCAAGACGGCTTAGCCCTTTCTAGCAACCGGGACCTTCGCCGTGGCGAAGGTCCCCAACCTGGTGATCCGCATGGCCCGCTACATCCTTCTTCGAGTGGCTGACGCAATACCGACACTTTGGTTGGTGCTGACGCTCGTCTTCATCGCGATGCGCATCCTGCCAGGCGATCCGGCCCTGGCGGCGCTTGGCGATTCCGCGCTGCCCGAGCAACTGGCTGAATTTCGCGAACGTATGGGCCTCAATGTGCCGCTCTGGCAGCAGTATCTGCAATTCCTGGGCGGCGTGCTGACCCTTGATTTCGGGCGCTCGCTGCTGACCAATACGCCGGTGCTGACGCTGATCGCAAAAAACCTTCCTTACACGATCGAGCTCACCGTTGCGGCCATGCTGATGGGCATTGTCGCAGGCATTCCGCTCGGTGTCCTTGCCGGCACCAACCGCAACAAGGGGCCGGACACCGGCGTCCGTATCTTTTCGCTGATCGGCTACGCCATTCCCGACTTCTTCCTCGGGGCGATTTTGCTCATCACCTTCTCGCTCAATCTTGGCTGGTTTCCCATCAGTGGTGCCGGAACCGACCTGATGAGCCGGCTGCATCACCTTTTCCTTCCCGCCCTCACCCTTGCCTTCGTCAAAGCTGCCTTTCTCGGCCGTCTGACACGGACAAGCCTGCTTGAAGTCCTCGGCAAGGAGTATGTGCGCACTGCCCGCGCCAAGGGCGCAAAGGAAAGC
The DNA here is from genome assembly GCA_900472675.1 of Hyphomicrobiales bacterium. Lineage (GTDB taxonomy): Bacteria > Pseudomonadota > Alphaproteobacteria > Rhizobiales > Rhizobiaceae > Neorhizobium. Next base: position 15,455 of record UCJA01000031.1, on the reverse strand, counting down.
AGGGTCATCTACCGGCACGGCTTGCGAAACGCACTCCTGCCGATCTCCACCGGCCTTGGTCTCAGCCTCCTGTCGACACTGTCCGGGTCTGTGGCGGTCGAGCTGGTGTTCAACCGGCCGGGCATCGGCCGGCTTCTCATCGATGCGATCGCCCAGCGTGACTACGCCCTGATCCAGGGCGGAGTGCTGGTGTTTGCCGGTTTCGTGGTGATCATCAATCTCATGATGGACCTCGTCTACGTCGTCGTCGATCCACGCGTACGGGTGAACTAAGATGTCTGTCATCACACAGGAAATGCACAACAGCGCGCCCGTAGAGCCCGGCACCTTCACAAAGGCGCGGAAGATCCTCTTCGGTCGGCCCGAGACGGCCCTCGCCAGCGTCATGATCGTGATCTTCGTCGTGGTGGCGATCCTGGCGCCCTGGCTTGCGCCCTATGATCCGCTGGCCCAGTCGATCATCAAGATCAACAAGTTACCCAGCCAGGCCAACTGGCTCGGCACCGACCAGTTCGGGCGAGACGTGTTGAGCCGGCTGATCTACGGCTCTCGCAACTCGTTGCTCTTCGGCTTTATCTCTCCAGTTCTGGCGGCCTTCTTCGGTACGATGCTGGGGGTGATTGCGGGGTATTTCGGCGGCATTGCCGATCGGATCATCTCGCGGCTCATCGACCTGTTGCTGGCCTTTCCCGAACTGCTGCTGGCCATCCTGATTGCCGCCGTTCTTGGAGGCGGGTTCTGGAACATCATTGCCGTCATCACAGTGGCCTTCATTCCCGGCTTCGCCCGAGTGGCGCGGGCACAGACGATGTCGGTGAAGCAGGAACCCTATGTCGAAGCCGCCATTGCCGTCGGTGTGCGGACGCCCGCCATCATCATCCGACACGTCATCCCGAACATCATGGCGCCCATCGTTGCGCTGATGACGCTATGGGTCGCCTCCGCCATCCGCATCGAAGCCTCGCTGAGCTTTCTCGGCATCGGCACCCGCGCACCCGATCCGAGCTGGGGCAACATCATCCGGGATGGACTGAACAGCGTGTTCGGTTCGCCCTGGCCGATCATCGGCGCCGGCATCGCCATCACGCTCGTGGTGCTCTCCTTCAATCTGGTCGGCGACGCAATCCGCGACGCACTCGACCCATCGACAGCACGCTAGGAGGACGGGATGACAGCCATGAGCAGTCTTGCGCAACCGATCGTCTCCGCGCCTGAGCCCGAACCGGTCTTGTCGGTGCGCGACCTGAAGACCTCGTTCCTCACGCCGCGAGGGTGGGTGCAGATCGTCAAGGGCATCGATTTCAGCATCGGGGCCGAGGAAACGCTGGCAGTGGTGGGGGAATCGGGCTCCGGCAAATCGGTGACGGCCCTCTCCATCATGCGCCTGCTCGATCCTGAGATGAGCCGGGTCGAAGGCTCGGTAAAGCTGGCCGGGCGCGAGCTGCTGGACCTCAGCGCCGCCGACATGCGCATGGTCCGCGGGCGCCAGATCGGGATGATCTTTCAGGAAGCGATGACGAGCCTCAATCCGTTGCAGACCGTCGGGCAGCAAATTGCCGAAGCCCTGACCATTCATGGCGAGTATGACGGACAGGCGGCCATGAAGGAGGCGGTGCGCCTTCTCGACCGGGTCCGCATTCCTGCGGCGGCCTCGCGCATGAAGGATCTTCCTCTGGTTCTTTCGGGCGGCATGCGTCAGCGGGTGATGATCGCGATTGCGCTGGCGTGCAAGCCGAAGCTGCTCATCGCCGACGAACCGACGACCGCGCTCGACGTCACCATCCAGGCGCAGATCCTGCAGTTGATCAAGCAGTTACAGAAGGAAGAGAGCATGGGCGTTCTCTTCATCACACACGACATGGGCGTGGTGGCCGAAGTCGCCGACCGCACGGTGGTGATGCTGGATGGTCGAGCCGTGGAGTCCGATGATACGGAGGTGATCTTTGAAAGGGCTCAAAGCCCCTATACCCGAGCCCTGATTGCGGCGGTGCCAAAGCTGGGACAAGGCAGCGAAAACGGCCCACAGCATTTCCCCATTCTCGACCGCGCCACGGGAACGCTGGTTGTCCGCCAGGAAAGGCCTGACACGGTTCGCCGCGAGGGTGAGCCGGTGCTGCGGGTCAAGGACCTCGTCAAACGGTTCGATATCTCGAATGGCTTCCTCTCAAAACCATCGGGGCGGGTGCATGCCGTCGAGAACGTCAGCTTCGACATCAGGGCCGGCGAGACCCTGTCGCTGGTCGGGGAATCCGGTTGCGGGAAATCGACAACGGGCCGCGCTATCATGCGACTGATCGAACCGCAGAGCGGCGAGGTCAGCATCGAGGGGGCCGACATACGGTCACTGGACAAGCACCGCCTGCGCGACATGCGCCGGCACATCCAGATGATTTTCCAGGATCCCTACGCCAGCCTCAACCCGCGCATCAAGGTGGGTGACGCCATCGCCGAACCTTTCCTGACCCATAAGCTCGGTACCAGAGCACAGGCGCGCGACAAGTCCATGGATCTTCTGGAGCGGGTGGGGCTGAGCGCCGAGATGGCAAGCCGCTACCCTTCGCAGTTCTCCGGCGGCCAGAGGCAGCGCATCTGCATCGCCAGGGCCCTGTCGCTCGAGCCAAAAATTATCGTCGCCGACGAATGCGTCTCGGCACTCGACGTGACGATCAAGGCGCAGGTCGTCAATCTGATGATGGACCTGCAGGAGCAGTTCGGTCTCTCCTACCTGTTCATCTCCCACGATATGGCGGTCGTCGAAAGGATCAGCCATCAGGTGGCGGTGATGTACCTGGGTGAGATCGTCGAGAAGGGGCCGGTTGCTGCCGTTTTCGGCAACCCGCAGCATCCCTATACGAGGCGCTTGATGGCAGCCGTTCCGATACCCGATCCGGCGCGCCGCAAACAGCTGCGACCGGTCAACAGCGACGAGATCAAGAGCCCCGTTCGCCCGGTGGATTATCAACCGCCTTTGCGGGAGTATCGGGAAATATCGCCGGGGCACATGGTGCAGGTCTGGGACGACAACTGGAGGGTCTAGCGCCCGTTCCGGCGAGACATGTAACGGAGTGAGGAGCGCTGCATCCGACAATGATCGAAGGAGAGGTGTGATGACTTATCAGGCGCTCGTGACCCATCGCGGCGAAGACGGCAAGGTGACCTCGGCAGTCGAAATGCTGGACGATGCCCGGCTTCCCGAAGGCACTGTCACCGTCGACGTCGAGTGGGCAGGGCTTAACTACAAGGATGGTCTGTGCCTCACTGGGGCGGGCGGTCTTGTGCGCACCTACCCGCACGTCGCCGGCATCGACTTTGCCGGTATCGTGCGAGACAGCCAGGACACGCGGTACAAGCCCGGCGACAGGGTGGTCCTGACAGGCTGGCGGGTGGGCGAAACGCATTGGGGCGGATACAGCCAGCGGGCGCGCGTCAATGGCGACTGGCTGGTGCCACTCCCCGAAGGCCTTTCGACCCGCGCCGCCATGATTATCGGGACGGCAGGTCTGACGGCCATGCTGGCCATCGACCGGCTTGAAAAGCTCGGCCTTCACCCCGACGCCGGCGAGGTGCTGGTGACGGGTGCTGCGGGCGGGGTTGGCTCCATCGCCATCTCGCTTCTGGCGCGTCTGGGGTACAAGGCGACGGCGCTGTCGGGGCGCTCGGAGCATGCAGAAAGGCTCATATCACTCGGCAGTACGGCGGTCCTACCGCGCGACGCGTTTCTCGCCGAGCCGGACAAGCCGCTGGAGTCTGCCCGCTGGGCGGCGGTGATCGACACCGTCGGTGACCGGATCCTCGGAAAAGCCCTCAGACAGGTGAAATACGGCGGAGCCGTTGCCGCAGTCGGCAATGCCGCAGGGATCAAACTTGAAACGAATGTCCTGCCCTTCATTTTGCGAGGCGTGACGTTGAGCGGCATCGACAGCGTGATGCAGCCCTACGCAGCGCGTGTGGCCGCCTGGTCGCGCATCTCCCAATCCTTCGATATCGGAGCTTACGGAGACCTTGTCGAGGAAGTCGGACTTCAAGGATTGCCCGAGGCAGCCCGCCGGATCCTGGCCGGACAGGTGCGTGGGCGCATCATCGTTCCGGTTGCGTGAAGCACCTCGGCGACACCGCTGGCGGCGGCGGGGCTATTCCTCCCCATCGCCTCCTCAAACCCGGAGCGTGTCGCCGGCTTGACGCTGCAGAACCTGCGAGAGCGGCTCGTAGACATCCCGGCCCAAGGGTCCCACGGATGCCGACAGCAAGCCGTTCTGGCAGGCTCTCTCGTCATCCCAGCCAGGATGGCAGACGATCGGGTAGAGGCAGATGCCTTCGAGCGGAACGCCGGCCGCAATCGCCAGGTTCGCCTGTTGCGAGACATACTCGAACCAGGATGCGCGGCGCTCGTTCTCGATCCCCGTTTCGGCGATCAGCATGGGGCGACCGTAGCGCGCATAGGTCTCGGTCAGGATCTTGCTCAGCGGCTTGTACAGCGCATGGCCGATATCGATGGGCGGGCCACCATGGATCCACTGGTTGTTGAAGTAGTAGTTCACCCCGATGATATCGAGATAGCGGGCATCGCCGCCGATCTGCGGCCACATGCGGCCGGCGATCAGATCCCATCCCTGGAACTGAGACTGGCGGTGGCCTTCCGCGGACCCCGCTTCCCAGGGCCGCGTGGGTTCGGTGATGACGTTGATGACCGGATCGCAGTGGACAAAGCGGGCGCGGGGATCAACATTGAGGATCGCATCCATGGCGGCGATGGCGGCCCGTGCCAGTTGCACCTTCAGCTCGAACCCGCGGCCATTGGCGAAGGGATTGAGGTAGCCGGCATCACCGCCACCCCAGGAGAAGAAGGAGACCTCGTTGACGGGACAGTAGAACGGCACCTCGTCGCTTTCCTCGCGCACCAGCCTTGCGCAGGCTGCGGCGTAGTTGGCGAAGCGCTCAACGAACCCGGGCGACCAGATGTCGAGACCGTCCGGCCAACCGTAATGCAGCAGGTCCCAGATCACCTGCGTTCCCGTATCGGAAGCGGCCCGCAGCATGGGACGGATGCTCGACCAGTCATAGCCGCCCGGCTGGTCGATCAGGTGCCAGCGAAAGCCGTCCCGAACCGTGCGGATGCCGAGGCCGGCGAGCTGGCGATAATCCTGGGCGGCATGCGTATCGTGGCCGATGGCATCGATCATGTCGAGGCGACGGCCGAGCGTCTCCCCTTCCCTCGGACGAAGCCGATGGGTCGAGCACTCGAAGCCGCCCTGGACGAAAGACTTGAACAGGCCGGTCGGCCCTGCCGCTTTGCGCTCCCGGATGACCTCGTCGAACAGCCGCTGCCACTGCGGCATCACGGCCTCGACCGAATACTCGGTCTCGACCTTTTGCCGCAGCGCGGACCCAAGCGCACGCCGACGCTCCGGCGAGGCGATCAGCCCGCGCATCTGGTCTGCAACGGATGCGGGATCGTTGAAGGGCACGAAGAGCCCGGACACCCCGTCCTCGATTTGCTGCAGGGCGCCATTGTCCCGCGTCGCGATGACCGGGAGTGAGGCGGCCCCCGCTTCGGCGATGACATGCGGCATGCCTTCGCCGCGCGACAGCCAGGCAAAGATATCGAAGGCCGACAGAAGCGCCTCCACATCCTTGCAGTCGCCAAGGAATTGCAGAACGTCCTTCAGACCGCGCTGGACGGAGAGTTCCTTCAACCGCAGCGCATAGTCCGGCATGAAGGCATCCGGCCCGCCGACGACGACAAACCGGGCATTCTGATGCGTGGCGTGCACGAGCGCCGCTGCCTCGATGAAGTCCTCGACGTTCTTCTTGGGGTCGAGCCTTCCAACCCAACCGATCAGGACCTGATCGTCGGTGATCCTGAGTGCTGCCCGCGCCGAATAGCGATGCAGCGGGTCGAAGGCGGAAAGGTCCACCATCGAGGGGATTTCGATCGCCAGATGCTCCCGCCCCGGCATGACAGAGGCTGCCGCATCGCGGATCGACTGGCAAACGCCGACATAGCGGTTCGTATGGTGCTTCGGTCCGGCAAGGGCCTCGGACACAAGCCCCCCGTGTTCGATCAGCGGCGGGCGAAGATGGAGACGTTCCAGCGCCGGGTAGACGTCCGCGACGTTCTGGCACGATACGACGACGTCATAACCGGGGATCTTGCCGGCCAAGTAGCTGACCGTATCCTCGAACGACAGTTCATAGGGCGTCGTATCGACGTCGACCGCCAGTGCCCGCAGCTGTTCATGCGTCTGCTCGGGCATGCCGGGCTTGCGGAAGCAGGCGACCACATCGATGCGATAGCGCTTGCGGTCGAGGTTCTGGGCCAGCAGCCGGACTTCGGTTTCCTCTCCACCGACAACCAGCCAGGCGAAGACGAACAGGATGCGGACAGGCGTCGTCTCCATCGTCACTCGCCCACCTGGAAGACGACCTGGAGGAATTCAGGCCGGTTCTCGATGAGGTCGGTCAGGAAGGCGGGTGCTTCGTGCATCGGCACTACGTGTGTGATCATGTGATCGCTGATCGCCTTGCCATCGCGGGCAAGAAGATCGACCGTGGCCTGCGCAAGCCGGCGCCGATCCCAGAGCGGGGCCAGACCGCGCGGTACACGGTTGATCTGCGCACAGCGGATGTTGAGGCCGTTGTGGTGGAACTCCTCGCCGAGCCTCAGATGGTCGGCACCGCCCTGGTAGAAGGCAAGGTCGATCACCGTGCCCTGAGGCCGCAGAGCCTTCAGCGCAGTATGCAGGCTGCCCGCATGCGCACGGGTCTGGAACACCAGGTCCGCACCGCGCCCCATGGCGCCGTCGTGCCAGCGGGCCTTGGCATGCTGCCAGGCGTGTTCCTCCGGCATGGCGGTGAGGCCCAGAGCCTCGGCCTTCTTGCGGCGAAACTCCGACGGATCGGTGATGATGACTTCCGAGGCCCCGTAGGCGCGAGCAAACAGGGCCGTCATCAGGCCAACGGTTCCAGCACCGATCACGAGGATCGGCCGGCCGTTCACACCGGCGCCAATTGCCGGCACATGCGCGCCAAACGCTTCCGCGTCCGCATGCAGAATGCCGTTGGCTGCAATCGGGCCCATCTGGCCGACGAAGATGCCGAGCATCGGATCGATGTCCTGAGGCATCGGGATCAGCACGTCATGGTATGGGTCGGCGGTGTGCCCGGATTTGTGGCCGTAAGCCGACGCGACGGCCGTGCCGTTGTGGAAACCGGCCGCCCGCGAGTCCGAGACCCGGGCCACTTCCATGTAGCCCAGGAAGGGAACCGGATAGTGCAGGTCTGGCTCGTTCTCGATGAAGACGCCGCGGCCACCATCGAAGCGGGAGCGGAAGTAGGGATTGGTATTCTTCAGGAATGTCAGCTCCGTGCCGGCGGAGAGGCCGGTGTAGAGCGTATCAAGACGCACATGCCCATCGGCGGGCGGGCCTTCCTCGTATTCGAAGAAGTAGGCGCGGCCGGGCGCCTCGACGCCGAGCGAGCGGATCTTGCGATGGCCGGGCGGCATGCCCTGCGGCATCTCGGGCCGCGGCTGGAACTGCAGGGGTGCGAGTTCCTTCCGCTGCGTCATCGGCACATCGAGGTGGACCGCCTGTCCGGAATGTGCCGACGACATGATCGCGATCACGAGCCGCTGGGTGACAAGAGCCTCGCTATAGGGGCAGCGGATCCGGTTCTCACCGCCGCGCACCGCATCGATGAAGTCGCGGTCCTCGCGCCAGACCGGGTCGCCATCGGCCCCACGGACCGGGCGTCCGCGCCCGACATCCACCATGATGTCGCGGTCGGTGAGTTCGATCGCCAGCCGGTCGGCGAAAATATGCAGACCGACGCGGTGGTTCCAACCAAGCAGGCAGGTGGAAGCGAAGTTGGCCACCATGCCTGTCTCGAAGGTAAGGCTGGCGGTCGTCACGGTCGGCACGTCGAGACCCGGAAATTCCGGACGATCCTTATGCCCGACGCGTCCATACACGTCCGTCACCTCGCCCACGAGGAAGCGTGCAAGATCGACGAGATGGGTGGTCTGCTCGACCATCTGGCCGCCGGACTGGCCCTCCTTCCACCACCACTGCGGCGGCGGCGTGGAGTCCAGCCAGTAGCCCGAGAGGAGCTGGGCCGGATTGTCGGCCAGAAGGCCGCGCGCCTCGTCGACGATATCGAGATAGCGCCAGTGATAGCCGACTCCGGTAATCAGCCCCTTGGCTTCGACGGCGGCGGAGATTTCTTCTGCCGTCGCCAGATCCAGCGACACCGGCTTTTCGACGAAGAAGGGAATGTTGCGGGCAATCAGGTCGCGCTCCGGTTCGCCGTGGGCAAACGGCGGAATGCAGACATAGACGGCGTCAGGCTTCACCGTATCGAGCATGTCGCGGTGGTTCTGGAAGGATCGCGCCCCAAACCGGGTCGCAGCCTGGTCGGCACGGCCAAGGTCCGGATCGGCAAAGCCGACCAGTTGGACGTTGTCGAAGCCAGCCAGGATGTCGAGATGGCGTTGGGCGATGCCCCCTGCTCCGATGAAGGCAAGGCGTGTCTTTTGCATGTCGTCGTCCTTTTGCATGCGCTGTGCAGGTCCCTTCAGGACCTTGTCGTAAAGTTCCCCGGTTTGGGCTGCCATTCGCTCGGCGGAAAACTCCTGCTCGAAGCGTTCGCGGCCGGCCTGGCTTGCGGCCTGCCTGCGGGTTGGTTCAGAAAGCGCCTCACCGATCACTGCCGAGAGTGATGCAGGCGAGCCGGGTTCGGCGAAAAAGGCGTGTTGGTCTCCGACGGCCTCGATGGTGCCGCCGATCCTTGTCGCGACCACCGGCACTCCGAGCGACATCGCTTCCAGCACCGCCAGCGGGAGACCTTCGAAAAGTGAGGGAAGCACGAAGAGATCCGCTACGGCCATGAGGTCAGCGATATCCGCCCGATGCCCAAGAAGATGGACGTAATCAGCAAGACCGATTTCATCGACGAGCGCCTCGATGCGGAACTGCTCTTCACCGGATCCGACCAGCAGCAGAACCACATCGGGCTGGGCCTTGATTATGCTCGGAAGCGCTCGAAGGAGAGTCGCGTGGTCCTTCTGCGCCGTAAAGCGGGCAACCGTCAAAAGCACGACCTTGCCCTCTAGCCCAAGCACCTGCTTCAGGCTGGTACCGGTGGGTGCCAATGGGAATATTCCATTGCGGATAACCGTCAGCCGTTCCGGTGCGATGTGCGGCTCGTAGGTCTTGCGGGAGGCCTCCGACACGACGATGTGGTGGGAAAGCGCCTGCGTTTCCCGTCGGTACTGCGCCTGCTGATCGGGGTCGGTCAGGAGATAGGGGAGATGCTCGGTCCGGATGACCGGGATGCCGCTTGCGGCGCCAGCCGCCGCGATCTCGTGCCCCTCCCAGCCGATGCCGGCATGGATGTGCAGAAGATCGACGGAGGCTCGGGAAAGCCAGTGACCAAGATCGTCGGGATGGTTGACGAGCCTGATTCCGAGCCCATGGCGGGCAGCGCGCGGCAGGAGGCTGGTTCGATCCTCCGGCGTCACGGCCAGCGTGACATCCCAGCCATCGGACAGGCCGCGGCCCAGCGCAAGCATATGCTCGCCCATGCCGGATGGGTTCAGACTATCCGTCGCCAGGACGATGCGCCGTTTGTCAGTCACGTTTGGCATCGGCTTTGGCCCCATCAAAGCCGTGCCGCTTCTGCGGGACAAACTTTTCTGGAGCGGAGACACGGATGCTATTCTGTTGAACCGCCTGTTCGACCAGCAGGGACATGCTGTTGAATGTCGCATCCCACGACGATTTCGACAGCATTTCGTCGATCGTAACGAGCCAGTCCGGATCGGCCTTCATGGCCAAAGCATCGGAACAGGCCTGAACGAATTCCGCTGTATCATGGGCGAGAAACACGCCCGGCACGGCACCATAGCCGCGCACTACGTCGCGGATGCGGGTGCTGACGACCGGCCGGCCTGAGGCCAGATATTCCGGGGTCTTGGTCGGGCTGATAAAGCGGGTCGCGTCGTTCAGCGCAAACGGCATCATCGTCACGTCCCAGCCGGACAGGTAGGCGGGCAGATCGGAATAAGCCTTCTGGCCGAGATAATGAATGTTGGCGGCCCGTGGCAGATCGTCGGGCGAGATCTTCACCACCGGCCCGATGAAGACGAAGGACAGGTCCGGACGTGCGGCGGCTGCCGACCGGATGAGCTCCAGGTCAAGCCTTTCGTCGATGACGCCGTAGTAACCAATGCGCGGATGCGGGATGGACGCCTGGTCCGCCGGTTGCGCCAGGCTCTCACGGGCGGCGCGAAAATGCTGGCTGTCGACGCTCGAGGGAAAGGCATGGATATTGTCGTGCCGGTCCCGTCTTGCCTCATAAAGGCTGACGCCGCCCGTGAAGACGGCGTTCGCCCGGCGCATCAGCACATCTTCCGTTTCCCGGAGCTGCGGAGGAGCGAGCTTGAAATTGGCCAGTTCGTCCATGCAATCGTAAACGATAGCGGCTGCATCAATATGCTTCGCAAAGTTGAACATCATCGGCGTGTAGAACCACAGGATGGGGCGTTCGCCGCCATGCAGCTGGATCAGCTCGTCAAGAAGATGGCCGAGGCCCGCTTCCCTCTCGCTCTCGCTCCACCAGTGGGGAATGCGCGGGCGGATGGATTTCACCTGCGTCCCGGCGAAGGGGTGGATTTCCAGATAGGCGAGATGGTGGTCGGTCGGAATGAATTCCTCGAAGAAGAACACCTGCCGCTCGCGCGAAAAGCGCTCCATCAGATGCTGCGGTCGCTGCCGCACGAAATCCCATCGCAGATGGGAAAAGCATATCAGGGGGGCACTTCCAGACAGGGTCGCACTGGACGACTGCGGGAACGCACTCAACAGGTTCATCAAACACCTCGCAACATTCGCTCAACGAACAAGCAATGCCGACCAATGTTCCGAGCCGTTCAAAAGATCTTTTGCGGCCCCTTTCCTGCGATGATCCCGCGCAACCGTCCGATCGTTTGAGGCCATGTCCAGCGGGACAGCACAACATCGCGGGGACTGAATGTGTCGAGCGCGTCCAGCATGTCCTCGATCGCCGTGTGGAATTCCTCCTCGGGCGCCGTGCGGCCGGTCTGCGGCGTGATAAACTGACGTCCGCAGCTCAGACGGCTGTTTGCAAGGACAGGAATGCCCGCCAGCATGTATTCCGTGAGAATTGCCGGCGCGCCGTCGTCGACACCGCACACAACGCCCAGGCGCGCCTGGTTCATAAGCCGATTGACCTCAGGGAAAGGGACACCGGGCGGACCGACGAAGTCCACGTCTATGCCCAAATCGGCGACCTGTTGCTGCAATTCGCCGATCATCTCGCCATAGCCGCTGACGCAAAGGGCCCGCAGCGGACGCTCCGACCTGGCGAGGGCGGAAAACAGGATGTCGTGCCGCTTATAGGGTTGTGCTGCAGCGACATAGATCACGTCGTAGAGCTTCGGCAGGTCGAGCGGATGGAAGGTCATCTCGGATGCGAATTCGGGCCCGATCGGCATGATCGACGTCGCCATGTCCGGGTGGCGGGCATGCACTTCGTCCGATTGCCATTGCGCGCCCGTAAGGACCAAATCGAAATGACGGCTCACCTCAGGGGGAATGCGCAGCGCGGGTGCGTCGATCGAATTGTAGATCTTGAAACTGTCCGAACAGGCGAGAAGGATATCCTCGCTGACCCCAAGCCCCCAAACGCACAGGATGTCCGGTGGTCCGAACGCCTTGATGTGCGCTAGCATGTCGTTTGACGCGAATGGCGCATCCGGACCATTCATCCGGAAGGCCCGGCGGGTAAGCCAGGGGGTGGCTGCATCCGTCCAGTCGAGGGGCGGCGTTTCTCCGCGCCAATGGGTCCAGACCTCAGCGCAATCCACAAGGTCGGCTTTCAGCGCTGCGAGCGGCAGCCGCTCGATATAGCCACCGACTACCTCGACGTCCTGCGGGCGGGAGGGAGTTCGTGGCCCCTCCCCGCGCTTGCCCGCAATCCATTGCTCGTAGAATTCCGCAACCGAAGGAATTACACCGCTCGAATGATCGCCATCCTGAAAATCACTGATGACGACGAGACGTCTGGGCCTCATGTTTGCCATTCCCATATTCTGGTGTGCGAGGCTGACGGCGCGAACACCGCCGTCATTTCACTTGCCATTTGTTGCTGCGACACTCCTGGAATGTGACGCAGAGCGGCGGGAATTCAACGGCATCACACGGTGTGATTGCTCGGGCGGCATTTGCGCAGAGGCACATCAGCCGCGCGTGACGAGTAGCAGGACGTCACGGATCTTTGCGAGGGCCTGGTCCCTGTCGGCCCCATAGGGGACCATGCTTCATGACCTAGTGGCCTCCGTGATCCGGATGGCCGGCCCCCTCGGGGCTCTCCGACAGCATGACGGTGCCGTCGAACGTGCCAAGGAGCCTGGCTGCATCCGGTTCGAGTGCCGCCTCAGCAAGCGCCAGGCTCTGTTCGAGATTCCCAGCGGCATTGACGGGAACGCCTGCCGCTTCCAGTGCAGGCGCGGATTTGAGCGAATCTCCTCCCAGCGCGTGGACCTGCCAGCCAGCCCCGGTGTGTTTCAGCAGGACGCGGCCGCCGCGCCCATCCTGGCGCCAACCGGCGACTGCCCAACCATTGCCTGACACGACCGGGCCGACATCGAGCGGCTTGTCTTGTGTCTCGAACATGATCGTCAGCACGCTTTGAATGGCTGCAGCCGGATCTTCCCCGTCCTGGTGCTGATGGGACATGGCTTTCTTGTTCATGCCTGGCATATCCATCGTGCCGGGTTGCTGCTCGACGGTATTCAGAGGTCCGGCGATCCGCCCGACGGCGAAGCGCACTTCGACATCGCCGGCTTTTTCGAACGTCAACGTCGCCTGAACGTGCTCGCCCTGCCGGAAGGGCTTGGTCACGCCGTTGAACATGAGGTGATAATCGGGCTCCAGCGTGACGGTCGCGTTTGGCGGTATCGGCAGCCCGTCGTTGACGTCGCGCATTCTCATCACGCCGTTTGCGACAGTCATTTTGTGAAGCTGGACGGTGTTCGCGCGGGCAGAACGCGCGGACACGAGCCGGTCGGGTTCGGCGCTGTCGTTGACGATGGTGACATAACCGTCGCCGACCGTTGCGCCGGGAACCATCGAATGGGAGGCCGCCTTCTCGATGCGAATGCCCTCTGACGCTGCAGACAGCGAAGGGGCGAGCAGTGCGGCGGCGAAGAACAGGATCGAGGTCTTCATATCTATCCCCCTCATGCAAAGGCGCGCTTGAGTGGCGGCACGAAGCGGATCACCAGCTGGTCGAACGCGACCATGACGAGGATGGCTAGGCCCGTCAGCGGGAATGCCACGCCGAAGATCACGGCAATGACCCACAGACCGATATAGACCGACCGTTTTGGCGGCATGGGCGGCACGCCGAGGCGCCCAGTCGGACGCCGCTTCCACCACATCACCACGCCGGTGACGCAGGACAGAATGATGGCAAGGCAGGTTGCGAGCATCAGGAACTGGTTGATGCGTCCATATTCCTGTCCCTGGTGCACGCTGATGCCCCATTCGATGGCCTTACCGAAGATCGGATACTGCTCATAGGAAAGATCGACGATCTGCTTACCGGAATACTGATCAATGTGGATCATCCGTTCGCCGGCAATGCTGTCCGGGTAGATCGCGGCCGAATAGACGCCTGTCGCATCCGAAGGCAAGGCGACATCGAAGCCGGGGGTGATGCCCGCGTCCTTTGCGGTCTGCACTGCTGCATCGAGCCCGACCGGCTGCCTCGACTGCGCAGCGGCGATGTCGGAGAGCGGCACCGGCGCCTTTTCGACCGTCCAGCCGACCTTTGGCAAAATATCCTGCGACACTTTCTCCGACTTCGGAACGTCGTCCCAGAGCTGTGCCGGATAGCCCAGCCCCTGGCTGTTGACCCAGCTGTTGGCGTTTGAGCCCCAATAGCCGGACCAGGGCATGCCCGTCAGCGCCAGAAAGAAAATGAGAATACCGGCAAAGGCCCCGGTCACCGCATGCAGGTCGCGCCAGAATACGCGGCGGGAAGGCGTGCCGCGGACGGACACCACGCCGCCGGTCTGGCGGCGCGGCCACCACAGATAGATGCCGGTCACGACCAGAACCATCGCAAAGCCGCCGGTGATCTCGATCAGCCTGTTGGTCCAGTTGCCGAAGAAAGCGAGGCTATGGATATGCTTCATCACCGTGTTGAACTCGTCGTCGGAGCGGACCGTATCCAGCACCTTGCCGTCATAGGGGTTCACGAACACGAGCGTGGAGGTCTTGTCGGCCGACACCGTGACGATGGCCGAGCGGTCCGGTGTGGCTGGGTCCCTGTAGGAGGTGGCGGTCGATCCTGGAATGGCGGCGACGGCCTTATCAACGAGCGCCTGCGGGAGAAGCGGCTGGCCTTGCGGCTGAACCAGATAGCGATAGCCGAAGATCGTATCGTTGATCTCGTCCTTGAACAGGTAGAGCGAACCGGTGACGGCCAGGTTCAGCATGAAGGGGATGACGAGCAGCCCTGCGAAGAAGTGCCATCGCCAGATGGCACGATAAAGCGAGACGCCTGCGAGGGCAAGTTCAGCCGGCTCGGCGGCAGTGATGGAGGACATGGGTGTGGTCCGATCTTGGCCGGAGCGATCCGCCCGGCTTATGACAATGCGCGCCGCAGCGTTCAGCGGCGCAGGCTCAGGTCATGATCGGAATGGACGGGGGAGCGCGCGGCCCGGTGTTGGGCGGATAAAGCTGCCGGCGAAATGTCTCCGGGCGATGCGGCGGTGGAACGGGGCGCTGATACGCCAAGCGCATACCGGTTAAGTCGCTTGGCTGCGGAAGAAGCACGGATGCGCCGATCCGACAGGCCTCGCAGCCCTGACCCTGGAGCTTGTGGTGGTCGGCGCCGTTGCCGTCTTCGTCGGTGACCGTGATACAGAGTGATGGGAGGCTGCCATCGGGCAGACGATAGGCTGCGTAGTCTCCGGCCTGGTCGCTCAGAACCGGCGGCCGATGGGCAAACCCGACCAACAGCAGAGCGAGTGCGTACAGCATGCGCACGGTCCACTGATTGATCGGATACTTCCTCTGGCTCACGGCCCGCCTCTCCCCGTTCGCTTGAACGTCATATCGAGATTCGGGCCGCGGTCAACGCAACCTTTTGTGCCGCCGGCGAGCTTCAGCAAGGTTAACAGATCATTAAGCCTCTGATTCGACTGGCTCCCTATGAAGCGGTCCGTTTGGCAAAGTGGTGCAACTCGGCAACAATCTGCAGTCGAAGAACGCTAACATCGGCATTTTAGGACGATTAAATGTTGAGACAATCTGAGACATATGTAGATCTGTGCAGGTGACAGGGCGGCAAAGCGGTACGCACCTGACAGGCAAGTGTTGGCGAGCAAGTCGCCTCTGCCTTAATATGTGACTTGGAGGTCAAACATG
>UCJA01000032.1 GCA_900472675.1 Hyphomicrobiales bacterium | reverse complement strand
GGGCGGCGTTGGGGGAAGGGGAGCTTCACCCTCGTAAACCCAGACCAGACCGAGGTGCGCTGCCAGCTTATCGGCCAGCCGGCGGAATTCGACCGGCTTCGGGATGGTGTCATTGTGACCCTCGTCTCCAAAGCTCGCCGCGCCGCCATCGCCGATATTGGCCGAGAGCATGATGATGGGGGCCATCTGGCCGAGCTCGCGCAGGCGCGTCACCAGTTGCCAGCCGTTCATGCCAGGCATGGAGATGTCGACGAGGAAGAGATCCGGCTTTACCCCTTCAATCAGCGTGATGCAGTCGGGGCCGCTGCTTGCGGTCAGCACCACGAAATCCATCGGTGAGAGGATTTCGCGCATCAGGTCGCGGTGGTCGACATTGTCGTCTACCACGACGATGGTGCGCCGGGCGCCCGTGTACGATACGATCTTGCGCTCGGCTGCAGGTGCTGTGTTGGGCCGCTCAACCGCCGACAGCATGAGCCGCACCTTGAAGATCGAGCCTTCGCCCTTGGTGCTGGTCACGCTGATTTCGCCGCCCAGCGTATTGGTGAGCAGCTGGGTGATCGTCAGGCCGAGCCCGAGGCCGGGCTTCGGCTGGATACTGTCGGCCTCGCCGCGCTGGAAAGGCTCGTAGATGCGCCCGAGATCCTTTTCCGCGATGCCGCAGCCGGTGTCGGCCACGGTGAAGGTGGCCACCTGGCTGCGGTAGCTGACATCGAAACGGACCGTTCCCTCGTCAGTGAACTTGGTGGCATTGGAGAGGAGGTTGACGAGGATCTGCCGCAGCCGCTTTTCGTCGGTCCGGACATATTGGGGCAGGACGGGTGCGCGGCCGTGCTCGAAGACCAGCCCCTTGGCCTGCGCCTGGAGGCTGAAAATCTCGACGATCTGATCGAGGAAATCCTGGATGTTGATCTCGTTGGAATAGACCTGCAGCCGGCCGGCCTCGATCTTGGAGATATCCAGCAGCCCGTCGATCAGGCCGGAGAGGTGATCGGCGGAGCGGCGGATGACCTTGATCGCCGACTGGCGGGGGGCGGGGATGGTCTCGTCGCGCTCGAGGATCTGGGCATAGCCCAGTACGGCGTTGAGCGGCGTGCGCAATTCGTGGCTGAGGCCCACCACATAACGGCTCTTGGCGCGGTTTGCAGCCTCGGCGGTTTCTTTGGCTTGCTGCAGGGCGGTGTCCGTCTTCTTGTGGGCCGAAATCTCCTTCAGCAGCAGGGTGTTCTGCCGGGAGGATTCCTCTTCGGCGACCATGCGGCTGTCATGCGCCAGCACGTAGAACCAGGAGACGATGCCGGCCAGGATCGCAAAGGCGAAGAAGACGATCAGCACGGTCCGGTAGATGACCTCCGCGTTGGCGGGAGCTGCCTGGCCCACCTGGTAGGCGATCATGGCCAGGATGGCGCCGATAGCGGAGATGGCAAGCACGGCGGTCGTGCCGTAACGGCCAAGTCGGCTGGTCAGGCGCTCCAGCACGCTTTGCGGCAGGATGGCTGCCGCAACATAGCCGATCTGGCTGTTCAGCCGCGCGTGCGGCTTGCACATGTCGTGGCAGCGACTGTCGAGCGAGCAGCAGAGCGAGCAGATCGGTGCCGCATAGGCGGGGCACCATGCCATGTCTTCATGTTCGAACGGGTGCTCGCAGATGGAGCAGTTGATCGAGCCGAGGCTCTTCCAGCTGTGGCGCGGCTTGCGGGCGAGATAGAACTTGCCGCGCGTTGCGGCGGCGATCGCCGGCGAAATCAGGAAGGCCGTCAGCGTGACATAGGTGGCGAGCGAGCCCATGACCGGCCCAAACAGGCCGAAATGGGCAATGAGCGCCAGGCCAGCCGAGCCGAACAGGGCGCCGAGGCCGACCGGGTTGATGTCGTAGAGGTGGGCGCGCTTGAACTCGATGCCCTCCGGCGAGAGGCCGAGCGGCTTGTTGATGAAGAGATCGGCCGAGATTGTGCAGAGCCAGGCCATGGCGATGATGGAGAAGATGCCGAGCGTCGCTTCCAGCAGGCGGTAGATGCCAAGCTCCATCAGGAGAAGCGCGATGACCACGTTGAAGACCAGCCAGACGACGCGGCCCGGATGGCTGTGGGTGAGCCGCGAGAAGAAGTTCGACCAGGCGAGCGACCCGGCATAGGCATTCATGACGTTGATCTTGAGCTGCGAGACGACGACGAAGGCGACCATCAGCAGCAGGGCGGCCCGGTCGTTGGGGATCATGTAGCCGAAGGCGGTCAGATACATATGGGCGGGGTCGGCGGCTTCCCGCACCGGCACGGCGGTCGAAAGCGTCAGCACGGCGAGGAAAGAACCGGCCAGGAGCTTGGGGACGCCGACGATGACCCAGCCGGGGCCGGCGAGAAAGACCATCAGCCGATGCCGCCAGTGGCGCACGCCTTCTGCCGGCAGGAAGCGGAGGAAGTCCACCTGCTCGCCGATCTGCGGCATCAGTGCCAGGATGACGGCAGAGGCGGCACCGAATTCCAAAAGGTTGAAGGGGGCGACGCCGCCGACCTGCGCATTGGAGTGGTTGACGCCGGCAAAGGCTCGCCAGAGGTCGAATTTTTCCCAGTCGGAAAAGGCGATGAAGATGAACGGCAGGACGTTGAGCACGATCCAGAACGGCTGGGTGATAAGCTGGAAGCGCGAGA
Organism: Hyphomicrobiales bacterium; assembly: GCA_900472675.1. Taxonomy (GTDB): domain Bacteria; phylum Pseudomonadota; class Alphaproteobacteria; order Rhizobiales; family Rhizobiaceae; genus Neorhizobium. Next base: position 31,913 of record UCJA01000032.1, on the reverse strand, counting down.
TCAGCTGCACGCCATAAATCACCAGCGGAATGACGACCGCGGCGCTGATGACATAGCCGACGGCCGGCGGCACGCCGAAGGCGAGTTCCAGCGCGCCGGTCATGATCGAGGCCTCGATGGCAAAGAGCATGAAGGTGAAGCTCGCATAGATGAGCGAGGTGACGGTGGAGCCGATGTAGCCGAAGCTCGCGCCACGCGTCAGAAGGTCGATGTCGACGCCGTGGCGGATGGCGTAGCGGCTGATGGGCAGGCCGATGACGAGCATGGCGATGGCCGCCGCGATGATGGCAAAGACCGCGTTTGTGGTGCCATAGGAGAGGGTGATGGCTCCGCCGATCGCTTCCAGCGCCAGGAAGGAGATGGCGCCGATCGCCGTCTGCGAGATACGGCTGGAGGAAAACCGGCGGGCGCTCTTGGCCGTGAAGCGAAGCGCATAGTCCTCCAGGGTCTGGTTCGCGACCCAGCGGTTGTACTCCCGGCGGATGGGAATGATGCGTTGCCGTGCGGCCATGCCTAAAAACTAGCACCTATTTGGGAAAGACTTGAGTTTGTGCAGTTTCAGCTGCTGCGTTTGGTTTTGCAAGCGCACAGCCAGTCCACACACACTCAGACCCCCAAAATTCCGCGCCAAAGCACCGCTTGCCGCCCATCCGGGTGAACTGGAGCCGCCCAGTCACATATTTGTCGCATCGTGCGCGCTCCATGACAAAGTCGCTTGCATGCTCAAGGTCGGTGCGCGATGAAAGAGCAAGCCGGCCAGGTCGCGTCTAGCGACGCCCTCGTCCGCAACAGATCAACCAATCTTGTCAGGCATTGTCTTGGAACCGTCACCTTCTCCCGTACAGCAGACTGAACAGACTTTCGGCACGACCGGCATAGCGCCGATGGAACGCGCGAGCCGCGTTACCCGCTTTTTCATGGGCATCGTCGCCCTGGCCGAACGGCTCAACTACAAGCATGCCAAGCTCGGCAACCCGCCGGTCTACAACAATGCCACCTTCCCCTGGGCGGCAGAGGTGGAGAAGGCAGCACCGGCCATTCGCGCGGAGCTCGACCGCATTCTCGTGCGCAAAGACGAGTTGCCGACATTTCAGGATATCTCGACCGACGTGAAGACGATCTCCACCGACAATGGCTGGAAGACCTTCTTCCTGCTGGGCTTCGGGGTGAAGTCGGAGCAGAACATCAAGGCCTGCCCGGATACCTGGAAGGCGATGCAGAAGATCCCCGGTCTTACCACCGTGATGTTTTCGATCTTCGAGCCCGGCAAGCACCTGCCGGCCCACCGTGGGCCCTATAACGGCGTGCTGCGGCTGCATCTCGGGCTGATCGTGCCGGAAAACGTCGGCGACAACCTCGCCATCCGCGTCAAGGACCAGGTCTGCCACTGGGAAGAGGGCAAGGTCCTGATCTTCGACGACGCCTATGAACACGAGGCCTGGAACCACACGGACAAGACCCGCGTCGTGTTGTTCGTTGATTTCGTCAAGCCGCTGAACTTCCCGGCCCAGCTGCTCAACTGGATGCTGATGCACATGGCAATCTTCACGCCGTTCATCCGCGAAGGTCTCGACAACCACAAGGAATGGGAAAAGAAGTTCTACGCGGAAGCCGAAGCGCTGCGCAACCGCCCGAACTGACGAACCGGAGCGATTTATTTGCGGTCAATACGCGGCAGACAGGCGGATTGAAAAAGCGTAGCGATCCTGGCAGTTAGGAGCAACGGTTGTCAGCAGAATGACCACCGTTGCTTTTGATCTCGGCGCGGTGCCGGTTATGGTCCTACGCCATCGCTCCCGAGAGGGCGAGAGTGCGATCTGGATCTAATGTTATCGCAGAAGTGGCCAGAGGGTCGCAATGAGCAGCAACGCCATGGCGATATTGAACCATTTCAATCGTGACGGCTGTGTGAGGAACTGGCGAAGGACCACCCCGAAGCCTGCCCAGACCGCGACGCTCGGCAGGTTGACAATGGCGATCACGACTGTGATCAGCAAGGTGGACGTAAAGGGATTGTCCGCCTTTGCATAGGCCGCCATGGCAGTCATCGCCGCAATCCAAGCCTTCGGATTAACCCATTGGAATGCAGCTGATTCCAATAAAGTCAGCGGTCGCCCAGCGTCTGTATGGCCGTCCGAGATCGTCCGGGACGTGCCGATCCGCCAGGCGAGATAGAGGAGATAGGCGCCGCCTGCAATCTTCAGCGCCAGACCGATCGGCGGCCAGGCGGTTATCAGGGCGCCGAGCCCGAAACCGACAGCCACAAGCACCGTGGAAAAACCGGTGGTAATGCCGAGGATCTGCGGCACCGTGCGCCAGAGGCCGAAAGTGGTGCCCGAGGCAAGGAGCATGAAATTGCTTGGTCCGGGCGACACCGAGCCAACGAAGGCAAAAAGCGCTACGGCAAAAACAGTCTCGTATGGCATGACATAGCACTCCCCTGCGGGGAGACTTTCTCCCGGCGGCGTTCAAGATTGGGTCGCAACAGGAAACAAGAGCGCGAAGCAGAACCAATTCACATCCAAGGAATGCGCGTGGCGCGAGACGGGCGGGCAATGGCAGCCGATGCGACGTTGTTTGCGGATGGATGAGATAGGCTGTATCGGCTAATCGTCTTCACGGTGGCTTTCCTGTGATGACCTCAACGGGCGCTGCTACAGTGTGCTGTCGATTGGTCCTCGAATGGAAAAGCCACACCTTCGCAATGGTTGTTCGCCAATAGACTTTACCTCATCGCCATGCGCACTCCTGGTGTCAGGTCCTGATCATGGCGAAGGTTGCTAGGCTCTGCTATTGTCAATATTGACATTCTTGATAGGGATATTGCCATGAAGGTGCAGGTGCTGGCCCTTGATGGCGTCTTCGATACAGGACTCTCGTCAATCCTCGATGTGCTCAACACCGCCAATGAACTCGCCCTGATGCTCGCGCTCGACGTGCCGCCTTTCGAGGTCTCCATCGTAGGCATGCGACGCGAGGTTCGAACGGCGCAAGGCCTCGGCGTTCCGATCTCGGCCATGCCGGCTCCAGCGGGAGGGAGCTGGCTTGTGGTTCCGGCGATCGGCTACAAGATGCCGGACCTGCTCGTTCCGGCGTTGGCGCGACCGGATGTCCAGGATGCGGCAGCCGCACTGCGGGAGGCAAGGGCCGGTGGCTTAAATCTTGCTGCCGCCTGTATCGGAACTTTCGTGCTTGCCGAATCCGGTCTGCTCGATCGGGAAAGGGCAACGACCACGTGGTGGCTTGCGCCTCTTTTTCGCCAGCGTTATCCGTCGGTTCGGCTGGAGGATGGGCGGATGGTGGTGAAGTCCGGTGCGCTGGTCACGGCCGGCGCTGCCCTTGGCCATGTGGACATGGCGCTCTGGCTGGTGCGCCAGGCAAGCCCGGAACTGGCAAACCTCGTGGCACGGTACCTCATCGTCGATAACCGGCCGGCGCAGTCGGCCTATGTTATTGCAGATCATCTCGCCCATGCCGATCCTATAGTCGAGAAGTTTGAGCGCTGGGCGAGGGGTCGGCTGTCTGAAGGCTTCTCGCTCGACGAGGCGGTCGATGCCGTTGGCGCCAGCAAACGCACGCTGGCACGCCGTCTGCAGCAGGTACTTGGCAAGACACCGCTTTCCTATTTTCAGGATCTGCGCGTCGAGCGCGCTGTGCATCTGCTGAAAACCAGCAACAAAAGCCCTGATGAGATCGCTGGCATGGTTGGGTATGCCGATGGCGCGACGCTGCGCAACCTGTTGCGCCGCAGGCTGGGCCGCGGAGTTCGGGACGTGCGGGCGCTCGGCTGATCAGGCCCGCGAGAGTCGTGAAACGCCGGACCCATCCTGATGCACATGGCGATCTTCACGCCGTTCATCCGTGAAGAGCTCGACAACCACAAGGAATGGGAAAAGAAGTTCTACGCGGAAGCCGAAGCGCTGCGCAACCGCCCGAACTGAGCCGAAACCGGCAGCGCCGCGAGACTGCGCACTGCCGGTGTCCGACGAGGCCTTGAGGACCTCAGATCTCTCCGCGCTTCAGGATATAATCGAGGCCGCCGACGCGGAACCAGCGATAGGCATAGGCGTCGAGCAGGAGCGTGTGCTTGCCGTTTTCCTTGGCCTCGCTGCTGCCGTGGTCGCTGATGTCGATCAGCGAGCCGCCGCCATCGTCGATACCCACATCGAACTCGATCTCCACCGGCGTAGCGTTCAAATTGTGCACGACAAGTACGGAGTTGTTGCGCCAGTCATAGCGCAGCGCCAGAACGCCATGATCGCCGGTGTCGATCGCCACGCAATCGCCCCAGCCGATTTCCGGCACTTCCTTGCGCATGCGGATCAGCCGCTCCATCCAGTTGAGCATGGATTGGGGATCGCGGCGCTGCTGGGCCACATTGGTGTGCTCGAAGCCGAAGGCACCGCCGCTGATGACCGGGAGAACGGGATTGTCGCTCTTGGTAAAGCCGCCGTGCGGCTCGGTCGACCACTGCATCGGCGTGCGGGCGCAGTTGCGCTCTTTCAGCGAAAGGTCGTCGCCCATGGCGATCTCGTCGCCGTAGCGGATCACGGGCGTGCCGGGCAGCGAGAACATCAGGCTATAGGCAAGCTCCAGGCGTCGGCGGTCTCCCTTTAGCATCGGGGCCAGACGGCGGCGGATGCCGCGGTCGTAGAGCTGCATGGATTTGTCGGGCCCCATGTCGGAAAACACCGCCTGGCGTTGTTTCTCGGACAGCCGGCCGAGATCAAGCTCGTCATGATTGCGCAGGAACATGCCCCATTGCGCTGTCTGCGGCCTCTCCGTCGTGTCGGTGATGGCTTTTGCGAGCGGGCGGCCATCGCTGCTTGCCAGGGCATAAAACAGCGCCTGGTTGACGTGGAAGTTGAACATCATCTGCATGCGTTCGCCGTCCTCGCCGAAATATTTGAGGTTTTCCTTCGGCACGACGTTGGCCTCGGCCAGGATGATGCTGTCGCCCAGCCGCCACTGGAGGAACTCGCGGAAGGCGCGCAGCATGTCGTACTGTTCCTTGGGCTTCGTCACCTCGGCGCCCTTTTCGGCAATGACGAAGGGTACGGCGTCCATGCGGAAGCCGGAGACACCGAGCTGGATCCAAAATCCCATGATCTTCAGGATTTCAGCCTGCACGAGCGGATTGGCGGTGTTGAGGTCCGGCTGGAATTTGTAGAAGCGGTGGAAATAGTATTCACGGGCCTTTTCGTCATAGGTCCAGGTGCTCTTCTGCACGCCCGGAAAAACCATGCCTTCGTCGGCATTGGCCGGCTTCGTCTTCGACCAGACATACCAGTCGCGGTAGCGGGACTCCGGGTTGCTGCGGGCATCCTGGAACCATGGGTGCTGGTCCGAGGTGTGGTTGACCACGAGGTCGATCAGCACGCGAATGCCGCGCTGCTTGGCGCCGTGGGTGAATTCCACGAAATCACCCAGCGTGCCGAAACGCGGGTTGACGTTGTAATAGTCGGCGACGTCGTAGCCGTCATCGAGATCCGGGGAGGTCTGAAAGGGCATGAGCCAGATGGCGGTGACGCCAAGGCCTGCTAGGTAATCAAGGCGCCGCTGCAACCCCTGGAAATCGCCGGTCCCGTCGCCATCGGAATCCATGAAGGTTTCGACGGACAGGCAGTAGACGATGGCGTTCTTGTACCAGAGGTCAGTGATCACGGGCTTGGCTCCTTCGGCAGTGGCTGTCTGGGGCAATTGTGCAGCGCGCAAATTGTTCCCGGCGGACGAACGGATGGTCTTGGCGGCACGCTGCAACGGCCGGATCGGGCGTCTAGATTTGGAATTTGTCCCAGATGCCGTCAGTTCGGTAAAATTGCAGACATCCTGTCAACCGCTCTCAAACACCTTTGTGGCACAAGGCAAGCAACCCGATTGGAGTGTCCCATGCCTCGCCGCCTTCGCAATCTTTGCCTTGCCCTCGCCGTCTCCTGCGGGATGTGGGTTGTGATCATTCAAGGGACACTGGCGATCTATGCGGCGCTCGGACCATCGGCTGTGGACAGCTTCCACACCGCGAGCGTCCGGTAGGGTCGCTGAGGCAAAGCGCGGCACTTCGCGGTCCTACCAGCGTGCCAGGACATTTGCCTGCCACCTGAAAGCCTCTCGCTCGAGCTATGACATTCACAGATACAAGGGCTGTCACGGTGTGGGGTTGTCACAAAAACCTCTGTCTATTAGAAGGCCGGCAGGGAGGTGAGACATGCAACACAAGAGGTGGCTGTGCCTTCCAACGAAAACGTGCCCGACGTCCGCTCCCATGATTTCGATATCACCCGGCGGCAACTCCTCGGCTCCGCCGCCACAGGCGCGGTCGTCCTCGGCGCCAATGCTCTGCCTGCCTGGGCTCAAACTTCTCAAGAAACCGTCGATGTTCTGCTGATCGGTGGTGGCATCATGAGCGCGACGCTTGGCGTCATCCTCAACCAGCTTGAACCGAGCTGGAAGATCGAGATGATCGAGCGCCTCGACAACGTGGCGATGGAGAGCTCCAACGGCTGGAACAACGCCGGCACGGGCCATTCGGCGCTTGCCGAGCTGAACTATTCGCCGATGGATTCCAACGGCAACATCCACATCGATAAGGCGATCGAGATCAACGAGGCCTTCCAGGTCACGCGCCAGTTCCTTGCCCATCAGGTGGACATGGGCGTGCTGAAGAACCCGCGCAGCTTCATCAATTCGACGCCGCATATGAGCTTCGTCTGGGGCGACCAGAACACCGAATTCCTCGCCAAGCGCTACGAGGCCTTGAAGGCAAGCCCGCTGTTTTCCGGCATGCAGTTCACCACCGATCACGCGGAGATCGCCAAGTGGGTGCCGCTGATGATGGAGGGTCGCGACCCGAACCAGAAGCTTGCAGCCACCTGGAGCCCGCTCGGCACCGACGTCGAGTGGGGTGAAGTGACCCGTCAATATGTGACCTATCTGAAGAGCCAGCCGACCTTCACGCTGCGCACCTCCAGCGAGGTTGACGACATCCAGAAGAACGACGACGGAACCTGGAGCGTTCGCTATTCCAACCGGACAAGCGGCGATGCAACGACCGTGAAGGCGAAGTTCGTCTTCGTCGGCGGCGGCGGTGGCGCTTTGCCTCTTCTGCAGATGTCAGGCATTCCCGAAGGCGACGCCTATGCCGGCTTCCCGGTCGGCGGTTCGTTCCTGATCTGCGAGAAGCCGGAGATCGTCGAGCAGCATCTGGCCAAGGCCTATGGCCAGGCAGAGACCGGTTCGCCGCCCATGTCGGTCCCGCATCTGGATACCCGCGTGCTGGATGGCAAACGCGCCATCCTGTTTGGACCATTCGCGACCTTCTCCACGAAGTTCCTGAAGGAAGGCTCGCTGTTCGACCTTCCCTCGACAGTGACGCTCGACAACATCTGGCCGATGCTGAAAGTGGCTACCGACGAGTTCGATCTGGTCCAGTATCTCGCTGGCCAGCTGATGATGTCGGACGAGGACCGGACCGAGTCGCTGCAGGCCTATTTCCCGAACGCCAAGGCAGAGGACTGGCGCCTCTGGCAGGCCGGACAGCGCGTCCAGATCATCAAGCGCGATGCCGAAAAGGGTGGCGTGCTGAAGCTCGGCACGGAAGTCGTCGCGGCGGCAGACGGCAGCATTGCGGCGCTGCTCGGGGCTTCGCCCGGCGCATCGACCGCCGCTCCGATCATGCTCGACGTCTTGAAAAAGGTGTTTGCCGAAAAGCTCGCGACTCCCGAATGGCAGGACAAGGTCCGGACCATGGTGCCGAGCTACGGGCTGAAACTGAACGAGGCGCCCGACATGCTGGTCAAGGAGTGGGCAGCGACCGGCGAACGGCTGCAGCTGGCCATCGCCGCGCCGATCACGGCGACATCCGTTCCCGGGTCCTCGGCGCCTGCCGGCGACCTCAAACGCACACCGGATATGGCTCTCTAAAAGATCAGGCACAGCTGATACGTCAAAATGCCCGGAACGGTGCCCCAAGCGGGCGTCGCACCGGGCATTGCTGTTTTAGCCCTGAAACGCTCAAGGTCTTCCATCTTCTCCCCCTCGGTTACGTCATTCTGCGTATGTGGTTTGCAGCGGCGCCGCCCGATAGTCGCTTAAGCAACGATTAACGACCAGTTGCAGCGAACAAGAAGAGGGGTTCACCAATGGCTTTCACGGCAAAACTCGGCGGGGCGCTGCTTGCGGCCGTCATGTCCACATCGGCGCTTTCCAGCGCCTACGCAGCCGACACGATCAAGGTCGGCGTCCTGCATTCGCTTTCAGGTACCATGGCGATCTCTGAGACCACCCTCAAGGACGTCATGCTGATGCTCATCGAGGAGCAGAACAAGAAGGGCGGTCTTCTCGGCAAGAAACTCGAAGCCGTCGTCGTCGACCCGGCCTCCGACTGGCCGCTGTTTGCCGAAAAGGCCCGCCAGCTGATTTCCAAGGACAAGGTCGCTGCCGTGTTCGGCTGCTGGACCTCCTCGTCGCGCAAGTCTGTTCTGCCGGTCTTTGAAGAACTGAACTCGATCCTGTTCTACCCGGTCCAGTACGAAGGTGAAGAATCCTCGCGCAACATCTTCTACACGGGTGCTGCTCCGAATCAGCAGGCCATCCCGGCCGTCGATTACCTGGCCGAGACCGAAGGCGTGAAGCGCTGGGTGCTCGAAGGCACCGACTACGTCTATCCGCAGACGACCAACAAGATCCTCAAGGCCTATCTGATGTCGAAGGGCGTCGCCGAAAGCGACATCCTGATCAACTACACGCCGTTCGGCTTCTCCGACTGGCAGACGGAAGTTTCGAAGATCAAGTCCTTCGGCTCGGCCGGCAAGAAGACCGCAGTCGTCTCGACCATCAACGGCGACGCTAACGTTCCGTTCTACAAGGAACTGGGCAACCAGGGCATCAAGGCGAAGGACATCCCGGTCGTCGCCTTCTCGGTCGGCGAAGAAGAACTGGCCGGCCTGGACACCAAGCCGCTCGTCGGCCACCTGGCCGCCTGGAACTACTTCCAGTCCGTCGATGCACCGGTCAACGCCGAGTTCATCAAGGAATGGAAGGCCTATACCAAGAACCCGAAGCGCGTCACCAACGACCCGATGGAAGCTGCCTATATCGGCTTCAACGCCTGGGTGAAGGCCGTCGAGGCTGCCGGTACGACCGACACGGACAAGGTGCTCGACTCGATCATCGGCGTCTCGGTGCCGAACCTGTCGGGCGGCTACTCCACCGTCATGCCGAACCACCACATCACCAAGCCGGTGCTGATCGGTGAAATCCAGGCAGATGGCCAGTTCGACATCGTGCAGCAGACGGCGCAGGTCGTCGGCGACGAATGGTCCGACTATCTGCCCGACTCCAAGAACCTGATCTCCGACTGGCGCAAGCCAATGGCCTGCGGCAACTTCAACGTTGCCAGCGGCAAGTGCGGCGGCAAGGGCATGTAATCTGGTCGGTTTCACCTCCCCTTGAGGGGGAGGTCACCGCGAAGCGGTGGGTGGGGTGACATCGACAGTCACCCCACCCCGAACCTTCGGTTCGACCCTCCCCCTCAAGGGGAGGGTGGATCCTTGCCGAACCGCTGGGTCCCAGCAAGCAACGGCCGGCGAAAGGGCGATTGTCATGCAAGACAACAAGTTACTTCGGGCCTTCTGGCTCATTCTGATCCTCTCCTTTTCCGTCTCCGCGCCCTGTTTTGCGCAATCCGGGGCTGACCCGAAGCCGCTGATCGATGCGCTCGCCAAGGCGGATTTTTCCGAAGCCGAACGGTTGATCGGCGAGATTGCCCTAACCGGCGACGTGCGGGCGGTGCCGGCGCTCGAAGCCTTTTCCGAAGGCGATCTCTATGTCCGCAAGGCGGACGGGCTCGTGTTCATCGGCAAGGCCGGCGACGATGGCCTGGAGCTGATCGAGCCGATCACCGGCGTCTCTGCCGGCCCGGCGCCGAAAAGCGCTCTTACCAAGATCAAGATCAACAACAATCTGCGCCGCGTCATCAGTTCGGCTGCCGGCGGCCTGACGTTGCTCAGCCCCGACCGGAGCGTCCGGCTTTCCGCGGCCAATGCCGTCTTGTCCTCGCCGAGCGCCGAAAACCTTGACCTGGTCGAGACAGCGCTTGCCAAGGAAACCGATCCGGAGGTCAAGGCCCGCATGACGGAGGCGCGGGCCGTCTCGGTTCTCTCCTCGGATCGTTCGGTGGACGACAAACGCGATGCGATCAGGACAATCAAGACGATCGGCGGCAATGATGCGCTCAGCATCCTGAGTGCCGTCTCCGGCTCGATCGATGCCAGTCTCAAGGGCGATCTAGATGCGGCCCTGGCCGCTCTGCAGAGCAAGCAGAAGCTCTGGGACATGGCCCAGAACGTCTGGTACGGCCTGTCGCTCGGCTCGGTGCTGCTGCTTGCGGCGATCGGCCTTGCCATCACCTTCGGCGTGATGGGCATCATCAACATGGCGCATGGCGAAATGGTCATGCTCGGCGCCTATTCGACCTTCATGGTGCAGGACCTGATCCGCGATCATGCGCCCGGCCTGTTCGACTGGTCGCTGACGATCGCGCTGCCGGTCGCCTTCCTGGTCACCGGTGCCGTCGGACTTGTCATCGAACGCGCGGTGATCCGCTTCCTCTACGGCCGGCCGCTGGAAACGCTGCTCGCCACCTGGGGCGTGTCGCTGATCCTGCAGCAGACCATCCGCTCCATCTTCGGCCCCACCAACCAGGAGGTCGGCAATCCGTCCTGGATGTCCGGTTCCTTCCCGGTCGGCGGCATGACGATCACCTGGAACCGCATGTGGATCATCGTCTTCTCGCTCACCATCTTCTTTACGCTGTTGGTGGTGATGAAGAAGTCCGCCTATGGCCTCAGCATGCGGGCAGTGACGCAAAACCGCCGCATGGCTTCCTCGATGGGGATAAGGACGCCCTGGGTCGATGCGCTGACCTTCGCGCTGGGGTCGGGCATTGCCGGGATCGCCGGTGTCGCGCTCTCCCAGATCGACAACGTCTCGCCCAACCTCGGCCAGAGCTACATCATCGACAGCTTCATGGTCGTGGTGTTCGGCGGTGTTGGAAACCTCTGGGGCACGCTGGTGGGCGCGCTGTCGCTCGGCGTCCTCAACAAGTTCCTCGAACCTTCGGTTGGCGCCGTGCTCGGCAAGATCCTTGTGCTCGTCCTCATCATCCTGTTCATCCAGAAACGTCCGCGCGGCCTGTTCGCGCTCAAGGGAAGGGCGGTGGAAGCATGATCTCCGGCTTTATATTCCGCGCCCTCGAGGGAAAGATCATCGTCGCGATTGCCGTGCTTTTGGGCATCGCGGTGCTGGTGCCGGCGCTCAATCTGATGACCGCTCCCGACAGCGCGCTGCATATCCCGACCTATGTGATGTCGCTGTTTGGCAAGTATCTCTGCTACGCGCTGCTGGCTTTGGCGCTCGATCTCGTCTGGGGCTACTGCGGCATTCTCTCGCTCGGGCACGGCGCCTTCTTCGCGCTCGGCGGCTATGCGATGGGCATGTACCTGATGCGCCAGATCGGCCCACGCGGGGTCTACGGCAATCCGGTCCTGCCGGACTTCATGGTGTTCCTCAACTACAAGGAACTGCCTTGGTTCTGGTACGGGATGGACTGGTTCGTCGTCGCGATGGCCATGGTGCTTTTGGTGCCAGGTTTGCTCGCCTTCGTGTTCGGCTGGTTCGCCTTCCGCTCTCGCGTCAACGGCGTTTACCTGTCGATCATCACCCAGGCGATGACTTATGCGCTGATGCTCGCCTTCTTCCGCAACGACATGGGATTTGGCGGCAATAACGGTCTGACCGATTTCAAGGACATCCTCGGCTTCCAGGTGCAGGCCGATGGCACCCGCGCCGTGCTGTTTGCGCTCTCAGCCGTGGTGCTGGCGCTCTGCCTGCTGATCTCCTCGGCGATCGTCCGGTCGAAATTCGGCAAGGTGCTGGTCGGCGTGCGCGATGCGGAAAGCCGGGTGCGATTTCTGGGGTTCCGGGTCGAGAACATCAAGCTCTTCACCTTCGTCGTTTCGGCGATGATGGCAGGCATCGCCGGTGCCCTGTTCGTGCCGCAGGTCGGCATCATCAACCCGGGTGAATTTGCCCCGGCCAACTCGATCGAGATCGTCGTGTGGACGGCGGTCGGCGGGCGCGGCACGCTGATCGGACCGATCATCGGAGCGGTGCTGGTCAATGCCGGCAAGAGCTTCTTCACAGGCGCGTTTCCAGAATTCTGGCTCTATGCGCTCGGCAGCCTGTTCATCTTCGTGACGCGGTTCCTGCCGCGCGGCATCGTCGGAACAGTGCAGCACGGGTTCAAGGCACGCGATGCGATGCGGGCTGCCGCCGATGCCGAAAAGGGCAGGGGTGACATCGGAACGGTGGCGCAAACAGTCCAGGCGGCGGAGTAGAGATCATGAACACGATTGCCGAAACACGCGCCAAGAGCCTTCTCTACCTGGAAGACGTCTCTGTCTCCTTCGACGGCTTCAAGGCGCTGAACGCCCTGTCCTTCGTGGTGGAGCCCGGGGAACTGCGGGCCATCATCGGCCCGAACGGCGCCGGCAAGACGACGATGATGGACATCATCACCGGCAAGACGCGCCCCGATACGGGCAAGGTGCTGTTTGAGGATACGATCGATCTGACGAAAAAGGATGAGGCGGATATCGCCCAGCTCGGCATCGGCCGAAAGTTCCAGAAGCCAACAGTGTTCGAGAGCCATACGGTCTGGGACAATCTGGAGCTGGCGCTGAACCGCGACCGCGGCGTGTTCGGCACGCTGTTCTACCGGCTGACGCCGGAGGACAAGGCGCGCATCGAGGAGATCCTCAACACGGTGCGGCTGACCCACCGCGCCCGGGAGTATGCGGCAAACCTCAGCCATGGGCAGAAGCAGTGGCTGGAGATCGGCATGCTCTTGGCGCAGGAGCCGAAGCTTTTGCTGGTCGATGAGCCAGTCGCCGGGATGACCGACGCGGAGACGGTGGAAACGGCAATCCTGCTGCGCGAGATCGCCAGGACCCGCTCGGTCGTCGTCGTCGAGCACGACATGGGTTTCATCCGCGACCTTGGCGTCAAGGTAACGTGCCTGGCGGAAGGGTCGGTGCTGGCCGAAGGATCGATCGACTTCGTGTCGAGCGATCCGAAGGTGATCGAGAATTATCTGGGGCGGTGAGGAATACCCTCCCCTTGAGGGGGAGGGTCGGCCTGAAAGGCCGGGGTGGGGTGTTGCTCGATATATTTCGGCGGTCACCCCCACCCGCAGCTTTGCTGCGACCTCCCCCCTCAAGGGGGAGGTGGAAGGGTGCCGCAAGCTTATCGATCCTCCAACGGCCGACACAAAGAGAAAAGAGACCGACCATGCTGAGCGTCAACAACGTCAATCTCCACTACGGTGCTGCGCAGGCTCTGCGGGGCGTGTCGATCACCGCCGAGATGGGCAAGATCACCTGCGTGCTCGGGCGTAACGGCGTCGGCAAGAGCTCGCTGCTGCGGGCCGTCACGGGCCAGCATCCCGTGTCGGGCGGCACGGTCAGCTTCCAGAACGAGGTGCTAAACGGCATGGCGCCCTATGCCCGCGCGCGGCAGGGCATCGGCTATGTGCCGCAGGGCCGCGAGATCTTTCCGCTGCTGACGGTGCAGGAGAACCTGCAAAGCGGTTACGCGCCGCTTGCCCGCAAGGACAAGTTCATTCCCGATGACATCTTCACGCTATTTCCGGTGCTGAAATCCATGCTCGGCCGGCGCGGCGGCGACCTGTCCGGCGGACAGCAGCAGCAACTGGCGATCGGCCGCGCGCTGGTGACGCGCCCCAGGATCCTGGTGCTGGACGAACCGACCGAAGGCATCCAGCCGTCGATCATCAAGGACATCGGCCGCGCCATCCGCTACCTGCGCGACACGACCGGGATGGCCATCCTGCTCGTCGAGCAGTATCTAGATTTCTGCCGGGAACTGGCCGATCAAGTCTACATCATGGATCGTGGCGAGATTGTGCACGAGGGACCGGCTGAAACGCTGGATACGGCAGAAGCAAGGCGGCATCTGACTGTGTGAACCCAAGAATATCATAGGCGAATGTTTGCATGTCCTTCGGCGGATCAAGGATTTAAAACCCAGGCCAGCTATGTTAGAAACCTTTCATTAGATCAACACCCGCATATTGTTGACGGCTGTTCGCACCCATGATGAGGCGCTAATGGATTTTGCTCGCGTAGCTGGTCATTTTTCTCGTAACCCGGTTTCCCGCACCATCGCGGCAGGCGTGGTTTTCCTGGGCCTCACGGCCTCCTTCGATGCGGCTTTGGCTGCCGGCTGCGGCCAGGCAATGCCTCAGGGGCGTCACTCGATCAGCTTTGATATCGACGGCGTATCGCGCTCGGGCGTTACCTTCATTCCTTCGGCCTATGACGGCACCAAGAAGCTGCCGGTGGTGTTTGATTTCCACGGCAGCAACAGCAATCCGGACGGCCAGCTGAACCGCAGCTCCTGGGACAAGGTGGCCGAAAAGAAGGGCTTCGTGGTTGTGGCGCTGCAGGGCAGCCTGTCGGGCAAGAACCCCGGCACCTTTGCCTGGAACGTGCCCTTCGTGCCGGTAAGCCAGACCATTATCCCGACCGGTGCCCAGGGTGGCCTGGACGAGATCTCCTTCATCCAGCAGGCGGTGAAGACCGTGAAGCAGGACCTCTGCGTCGATCCGGCGCGGGTCTACGCTTCGGGCTATTCCGGCGGCGGCCGTATGCTGTCGGCCTATATCTGCTCCGGGCGCGACGAGTTTGCCGGTGCCGGCTTCGTGCATTCGTTGCGCGCCGGCCGGCCTGTGGAAGTGGATGGCAAGTGGATGCCGGATGCTGCCAACTGCACGCCGAGCCGCCCGATCTCGATCGTGGCCTTTGCGGGCGAGAAGGACAACCAGAACCCCTATGCCGGCGGCGGAAATGCCTATTGGCAGTACGGCTTCAAGACGGCCGTCCAGCGCTGGACGCAGCTCGATGGCTGCAACGGCAAGGGCGACACAAGGGCTGCCGATGGCGTGACCTACAGCCTGTACGGCACCTGCAAGAATGGCGCCCGCGTGGCTGCCTATGTCTTCGCCAATGGCACGCATGACTGGCCGCGGCCGGGCAAATCCAGCCAGGCAGTGATGGCTGCTGCCAAGGCAAGCGGATCCGACATGGCCCAGGTGGTTTCGGTATCGGCAAGCAATTCGGCCTCGGCAGCCAAGCCGGCTGTCGACATGAATGTCGACCCGGCAACGCGGATGTGGGAATTCTTCGGCAAGACCGACAGCACGGATGTGATTGCAACTGCGGCACCCGCCAAGGCGAGTGCAGCCAAGCCTGGCACAGGCGTTGCATTGGACTGCGCGACGGAAGCGGAAACCCAGGGGACCTCGTGCATCAGCAGTCAGCCCATCAACATGCGCCGCAGCGGGCAAGGGGTTCAGGGCGCCTTGTAACCAAGGCCTTCGGCGGGCGCACGCGGCTCGACGAGTTCTTCCAGGAAGGTTGCGCAAAAATACGCCTTCCGGAAACCTATTCGCCTGAAATGGAGGCGATTCTCATCAACACGTCAGGGGGACTGACGGGCGGCGACGTGATCGAATGGTCCGTCGCCGCAGCCGATTCCACCCGTCTGTGCGTCACCACCCAGGCCAACGAGAAGATCTACAAGGCGGCGGCGGACACGGCCTCCCTTTCGACGCGCATCACTGTCGGCCAGGGGGCATCCGTCCACTGGCTTCCCCAGGAAACCATTCTGTTCGACCAGTCATCCCTGACGCGGCGGATGGACGTGGATCTGGCCGCCGATTCGGAGTTTCTGGCCGTGGAGGCCGTGCTTCTCGGCCGCAAGGCGATGGGCGAAAGCGTGCACAACGGCTTCTTCCGGGATCGCTGGCGCATCCGCCGCGAGGGACGGCTGATCCATGCGGAAGAGATGCGATTCGAGGGCGAGATTGCCAGGATGTGCGAGACCGCCGCGGTGCTCTCCGGGCAGGTCGCGTTTGCGACGCTGTTCTACACCGGCCCACTGGCAGAGGCGCTGCTGCCGCCTCTTCGGGCCTGTCTCGAGCAGACCTCCGGCGGCGTCAGCCATTGGAACGGCAAGCTTCTGGCGCGGCTGGTCGCGCCGACGGGGTTTGATTTGAGAAAACTCCTGGTACCGGCAATTTCCGTATTGCGCAAAGGCGCGCCAGTGCCGAAAGTCTGGAACATCTGAAGTCATGACGGGATTCCCATGAACCTCACACCGCGAGAAAAAGACAAGCTGCTGATTTCCATGGCGGCGATCGTCGCACGCCGACGTCTGGAGCGGGGGGTCAAGCTCAACTATCCGGAAGCCATCGCGCTGATCACCGACTACGTCGTTGAAGGCGCCCGCGACGGGCGCTCCGTGGCGGAGCTGATGGAGGCCGGCGCCCATGTCGTCACCCGTGAGCAGGTGATGGAGGGGATTTCGGAGATGATCCACGACGTGCAGGTGGAAGCGACCTTCCCGGACGGGACCAAGCTCGTCACCGTCCACGAACCGATCCGCTGAGGAGGGTCACATATGTTGGAACTGCGCCCCAACTGCGAATGCTGCGACCGCGACCTGCCGCCGGAGAGCCTTGACGCGATGATCTGCACCTTCGAATGCACGTTTTGCGCCGATTGCGTGAACGGCGTACTGGCTGGTGCCTGCCCGAATTGCGGCGGTGAGTTCGTGCGTCGCCCGGTGCGGCCTGCAGCAGCGCTTGCGCGCCATCCGGCATCGACCAAACGTGTTCTGAAGGCCGAGGGCTGTGCGCCCAAGGCGGCATGAGGAGAGAACCATGATTCCCGGTGAAGTCATTCCAGCAAGCGGCGAAATCGAGCTCAATGCGGGTGCGCCGACTGTAACGCTCGAGGTTTCGAATTCGGGCGATCGGCCGATCCAGGTGGGCAGCCACTACCATTTCTACGAGACCAACGCCGGGCTGCTGTTTGAACGGGAGACGGCACGCGGTATGCGGCTGGATATCCCGGCCGGAACCGCAGTGCGGTTCGAGCCGGGCCAGATGCGCTCGGTGACGCTGATCCCGCTTTCGGGCAGGCGGCACGTCTATGGTTTCCAGCAAAAGATCATGGGCGCGCTTTGAAGGGGGATAAAGCATGTTGAAGAGCTTGCTCCTGCCGCTTCTCTGCGGCTGCGTGCTGCTGACGGACGCGCCGGTGGATGCGCAGGAGCCGAAGACGCCGAAGGTGGACTGCAAGAAGGCTGAGGTCCAGATGGAGCTGACCTATTGCGCCGAGCAGGAGTTCATCGCAGCCGACAAGGCGCTGAACACCCAGTATCAGCTGACCCGCAAGGCCAGCCGGACATGGGATGCGAATGCGGGTGCCGAAAAGGGTGCCGATGCAGCTCTGGTTGCCGCGCAGCGCGCCTGGGTTGCCTATCGCGATGCGCAGTGCGCTTCCGTCGGTTATCAGGCGCACGGCGGATCGATGGAACCCATGCTGATCTACGGCTGCCAGGCGGATCTGACGACCAAGCGCACCGAGGAACTCAAGGACCTTGCCGAGGCACTGGGCACGTGATGCCCTGCGGCCGACCGACGACCATTGCCCTTCTTGCCCCATTCCGGAGGTAGACCATGTCCTACACAATGTCCCGCGCCGCCTATGCCTCCATGTTCGGCCCGACCACGGGCGACAAGGTGCGGCTGGCCGACACGGAGCTTTTCATCGAGGTGGAGAAGGATTTCACCATCTACGGCGAAGAGGTGAAGTTCGGCGGCGGCAAGGTGATCCGCGACGGCATGGGCCAGAGCCAGGCGACCCGCGCCGAGGGTGCCGTCGACACGGTCATCACCAATGCGCTGATCGTCGACCATACAGGCATCTACAAGGCGGACGTCGGGCTGAAGGACGGGCGCATCCATGCGATCGGCAAGGCCGGCAATCCGGATACGCAGCCGGGCGTGACCATCATCGTCGGGCCTTCGACCGAGGCGATCGCCGGTGAAGGCAAGATCCTGACGGCTGGCGGCATGGACGCGCACATTCACTTCATCTGCCCGCAGCAGATCGAGGAAGCGCTGATGTCGGGCATCACCACCATGCTTGGCGGCGGCTCCGGCCCGGCGCATGGCACGCTTGCGACGACCTGCACGGGCGCTTGGCACATCGAGCGGATGATCGAAAGCTTCGACGCCTTCCCGATGAACCTCGCACTCGCCGGAAAGGGCAATGCCTCGCTTCCCGCGCCGCTGGAGGAAATGATTCTGGCCGGCGCCTCGTCGCTAAAGCTGCACGAGGACTGGGGCACGACGCCTGCCGCTATCGACAACTGCCTGTCGGTTGCCGACGAATATGACGTGCAGGTGATGATCCACACCGACACGCTGAATGAATCGGGCTTCGTGGAGAACACGATTGCCGCCATCAAGGGCCGCACCATCCACGCCTTCCACACGGAAGGGGCGGGCGGTGGTCATGCGCCTGATATCATCAAGATCTGCGGCAGCCCGAACGTCATTCCGTCGTCGACCAATCCGACGCGGCCCTACACGGTGAATACGCTGGCCGAGCATCTCGACATGCTGATGGTCTGCCACCACCTGTCGTCGTCGATCCCGGAAGACATCGCCTTTGCCGAAAGCCGGATCCGCAAGGAGACGATTGCGGCCGAAGACATCCTGCATGACATCGGCGCATTCTCGATCATCTCGTCGGACAGCCAGGCCATGGGCCGGGTGGGCGAAGTGGCAATCCGCACCTGGCAGACGGCCGACAAGATGAAGCGCCAGCGCGGCCAGTTGAAGGACGAGACCGGCAACAACGACAACTTCCGCGTCAGGCGCTACATCGCAAAGTACACGATCAATCCGGCGATCGCGCACGGCATTTCCCACGAGATCGGCTCGGTGGAAGTGGGCAAGCGGGCCGACCTGGTGCTCTGGAGCCCGGCTTTCTTCGGCGTGAAGCCGGAGATGGTGCTGCTCGGCGGCTCGATTGCGGCCGCACCCATGGGCGATCCGAACGCGTCGATTCCAACGCCGCAGCCGATGCACTACCGGCCGATGTTTGCCGCCTACGGCAAGCTTAGGACCAATTCCTCCGTCACCTTCGTCAGCCAGGCCTCGCTCGATGCGGGGATCGTCGGCAGGCTCGGTGTGGCCAAGAAGCTGCTCGCCGTGCGTAACACCCGCGGCGGCATCTCCAAGGCATCGATGATCCACAATTCGCTGACGCCCCATGTAGAGGTCGATCCGGAGACCTACGAGGTGCGCGCCGACGGGGAGTTGTTGACCTGCCAGCCCGCGACCGTGTTGCCGATGGCGCAGCGGTATTTCCTGTTCTAGGGCACGGATTGCGGACGTTCGTGTATGGTGTAGACTTCAGGTTCTTACACTTGAGGTCTGCGTTATGGGTGAAGACGCAATAAACCTCGTTCTCGAACATTTGCGCGCCGTCCGCACGGATCTGCGGGACATGCGCGAGGTTCTGCACGAGCAGGGCCATCGCCTAACGCGAATCGAGCTGGGGTTGGCTAGCCTGCGACGGGACAATGGGGCTTCGGCTGGACCGGCTCCCCGATAAAGTGCAGCGGATCGAGCGCCGGCTCGAAATTGCGGATTGACGGGTTCCAGTCGGTCTTTTCGTTGAGAATGAAGCTGGCCGGTCAAAGAAATTCGCATGCACAAAACTACCCGCCGCCTTCTTCTTGTCCTCCTCATCCCCGTTGTCCTGCTGATCCTCGGCACGCTGGTGCCGCGTCCGCTGATCGCATCAAAGCCTGGCGAAGGGGACGTGCCGGTTCGGGAAGTTCTGCTGCTCTCCAATCCTATCCACACCGATATCGCGCTGCGGCTGGACGACGAGTTGCGCTCCACGTTTGCGGCGCTCGGTCTTTCCGGCTTTGCCATCGATCATCCGGATGCGGTTTATCTCGTGCTCGGCTGGGGCGGGCGGGCCTTCTACATCGAGACGCCCACCTGGGGCGACCTGAAACCCGGGCCAGCGTTCAAGGCTTTGACGGTCGATCGCTCGGTGATGCATGTGGATCTGGCCGGCGAGATCATCACCGATAACCCGGCCGTGCGACGCATTTTGCTGTCGGAGGCGGGTTACCGTCAGATGGTCGCGGCCATGCTCGGCAGCTTTGCCAAAGATGCGGCGGGCGGGCTGGAACCGGTTGCCGATGCCGCCTACGGGCCCAACGACATGTTCTTCGAGGCGAATGGTCGGTTCAATGCGCTTCTCGGCTGCAATACCTGGACGGCCGCCATGCTGCGCGCCGGGGGCGTGCGGACCGGCTGGTGGACGCCGCTTCCGCCGCTTCTTACCTGGTCGCTCGACCTGCACGGCTGAGGGCCCAAGACCTTGTCGGCCGATTTCCGTGTGCGCTGCAAAATCGATGCTTGTCAGGACCGCGGGGCTTGGCAATGATGCGCGCAACGTACAGGGATCACGTCATGCAACATATTCATTCCTATCGCCCCGCCGGCGAAGTCACCGATCCGCCGATCGACGTGGTGACGCTGCCGCACGACCTGCGCCATCTGCGCCGCAAGCTGCTGCACCTCACCAATGGCGACATGGTGATGCTCGACCTCAAGGAGGCGGTGCTTTTCCATGACGGCGACCGGCTGGTGCTTGAGAATGGTGACACGGTCGAGGTGCGCGCAGCACCGGAGAAGCTGTTTGCGATTACGGCGCGCGATACGCTGCATCTGGTCGAGCTTGCCTGGCACCTGGGCAACCGGCACCTGCCAGCGCAGATCGAGGAGGGGCGCATCCTGATCCTGCGCGACCACGTGATCCGCACCATGCTGGAGGGGCTCGGCGCTTCCGTGCTTGAGGTTGAGGAAGGTTTTCAGCCGGCCCGCGGCGCCTATCATGCGCACGGCGGCCACGACCATCATGGACATTAGGCGCGGGTGAGCGAAACCACCGATACCAAGGCGCTGCTGCGGCTGATGGCGTGGCTCTCGCCGGCCTTTCCGATCGGCGGTTTCGCCTATTCGGGCGGGCTGGAGCGCGCGGTTCATGACCGGCATGTCTGCGATGCGGCTGGCCTTGCAACATGGCTTGCAGCGCTTCTGCAGCACGGCAGCCTGCGCAGCGACGGTGTTCTTTTGGTCGAGGCCTGGCGATGCCACCGCGATGCAGCAGCGCTTGGCGAGGTCGCAGCCCTTGGCCTGGCGCTTGCGGGTTCAGCGGAACGGCATGCGGAAACGCTGCAACTCGGGCGCGGGTTTGCCGGTGCGGCCAAGGCCTGGCCGTCTGATGTGTTCGACATCATGCCCCGGGACGTGCCGTTTCCGGTGGCGGTGGGTGCGATTGCTGCCGCGCATGGGGTAGGAGTTCAGCCGACGCTTGCCGCTTTCCTGCACGGTGCGGTGTCGCAGGCAGTATCGGCGGGCATAAGGCTCAATGTCTGCGGCCAGGCCCAGGGGCTTGCGGTGCTGGCCGGGGCCGAACCGCTGATCGAGGCTCTTGCGGCGCGGGCGCCGGACCTGACACTCGACGATCTCGGCAGCGCCACGGT
Organism: Hyphomicrobiales bacterium; assembly: GCA_900472675.1. Taxonomy (GTDB): domain Bacteria; phylum Pseudomonadota; class Alphaproteobacteria; order Rhizobiales; family Rhizobiaceae; genus Neorhizobium. The sequence goes on along the minus strand of UCJA01000032.1, from coordinate 10,412 downwards.
GCAGGCGGATATTGCCTCGCTTCGCCATGAAACACAGCATTCGCGGCTCTTCCGCTCCTGATACGGGCGGGCGCGACAATGAGGAGAATGACAGGATGAAATCCGCAAACGGTCCCCTGCGCATCGGCATCGGCGGTCCCGTCGGGTCCGGCAAGACGGCGCTGACCGAAAAACTGTGCAAGGCCATGCGCGAGGATTACTCGATCGCGGTCGTGACCAACGACATTTATACGAAGGAAGATGCCGAGGCGCTGGTGCGGGCGCAGGCTTTGTCGTCCGACCGTATCGTCGGGGTGGAAACCGGCGGCTGCCCGCACACGGCTATCCGCGAGGATGCCACCATCAACCTGCAGGCGATCGCCGGGCTCAATGAGCGCTTCCCCGATCTAGACCTGGTGTTCATCGAATCGGGCGGCGACAATCTGGCTGCGACGTTTTCACCGGATCTCGCCGATATCACGCTCTATGTGATCTCGACCTGCCAGGGCGAGGAAATCCCCCGTAAGGGCGGCCCGGGCATCACCCGCTCGGACCTTTTGATCATCAACAAGAAGGACCTCGCTCCCTACGTCGGGGCGGATCTCGATGTCATGGCGCGCGATGCCGACCGGATGCGCGAAGCCAAGCCCTTCGTGTTTACCGACCTGAAGCGGGGCGAGGGCGTCGACCACGTGGTCCGTTTCCTCAAGGAACAGGGCGGGCTCTGATGGCCTGATGGTCTAGAGGTTGCGAAGGTTCGAGACGTCCATGACCTGGATGGCGCGGCCGCGCACGGTCACGCCGGATTTTCGCAAGGTGGAAAAGGCGCGCGAAAGTGCTTCCGGGGCAAGGCCAAGCATGCCTGCGAGCAGGCTCTTCTGGAAGGGCAGCCGGATCGACGCGGGGCCGCCATCCACGGGACAGCGCTCGAGGATATAGTTGGCCACCCGCTGCGGCGCGGTGAACAGCCGGTCGTTGGCGACGCAATTCATCGTCGTCAGCAGATGCCGGGAGAGGACCATCATCACGGCCTGGGCGACGTCCTTTTCCTCGCTGGCGATCTCGCGCACCATCTGGATATCGAACGTAGCTAGCGTCGCATTCTCGGCGGCCTGGGCATGATAGGGATAGGTGTCTTCCCCGTAGAGCAGACATTCGGCGAAGGTATCGCCGGGGCCGCAGATGCGGATGTCGGCTTCGCGTCCTTCCTGGCTTAGCCGGTAGAGACGGACATAGCCGCTCAGCACGCAGTAGAACAACTCGGCGCGTTCGCCCTCGCGAAAGATCGAGTGGCGGGTCGCCAGGTTGACCACCGACATAGCCGATAGCATCCGGAGTGTGGAATTTGTGCTGAGGCCCGTGAGGAAGGGTGTCTTCATCAGGACTGAGCGATCGCGATTGCTGAGCTTGAGGTTGCTGTTCATGGTCTTTGCCGAATGTTCCATTGCCCGAAGCTTTGTGGGTTTAACGTGGATGAAGATACCACTTCGGGGCGAGGAGCGTTTGACGTCGATCAAATTTTGCCGATTTTTCCGGCAAGTGCACAAGTAGGCGTCGACAGCCAGAGGTTTTAACCGACTGTCGACCAGCTTCTACTCTGCTGCCATGGGCGGAAGCCGCAGCACCTTGCCGTCTGCCTCTGCGTCCGAGCCAGCCTTGTGACCGTTTGTCTTGGCGCTTGACTGCCGCTCCATCCGCATCAGGCGCTCCTCGATGGCCGAGACAGACTGGCTGGTCTGCCGCTGGCGGCGATCCAGCTCCTCGGTTGTCAGCTCCGCATCCTCCTTGTCCTTCGCGCCAACGAAGCGACCGAAGATGCGGCTCAGAAGCTGCGACAGGTCGTCCATGATCAGGAAGAAGGAGGGAACAACAACGAGCGACAGCACCGTCGAGACGATGATGCCGCCGATGACGGCAATCGCCATGGGGGCGCGGAACGAGCCGCCTTCGCCGACACCCATGGCGGAGGGCAGCATGCCGGCCGACATGGCGATGGAGGTCATGATGATGGGCCGGGCGCGCTTGCGGCCAGCCTCGACCATGGCGTGAACCCGCTCCAGGCCGTGGCGTCGCATCTCGATGGCGAAATCGACGAGCAGGATGGCGTTCTTGGTGACGATGCCCATCAGCATGAGGATGCCGATCAGAACGGGCATGGACAGCGAGTTCTGCGTCACGATCAGCGCCACCGCCACGCCGCCGATGGCGAGCGGAAGCGAGAAGAGGATGGTGAAGGGCTGGATGATATCCTTGAAGAGGAGGATCAGCACCACCAGCACCAGAAGCAGGCCCATCAGCATGGCGTTGCCGAAGCCGCGCACCATCTCGCCTTGCACCTTGGCGTCGCCGCTTTCGGCCAGCTGGACGGTTTTCGGGATATCCGCTTCCTGGACGATGCGCTTGAACTCCGCACTTGCCGTATCCAGTGCCGTGCCGAAGGGTACGTCCGAGCCGATAGCGACAACGCGGTTCCGGTTGTTGCGCTTGATTGAGCTTGGTCCTTCGGAATAGTCGATGTCGGCAACGCTGTAGAGCGGCACCGTGGTGCCGGACGCGGTCTTGATCTTCAGGGCGCGGATGCTCGCCAGATTGCGACGGACGTCGAGCGAGGTCTGGACGCGGATCGGGATCTGACGGCTGTCCAGCGACATCTTCGCAAGGTTTGCGTCGATATCGCCGATGGTCGCGATGCGGACCGTTTGGGAGATCTGCTGCGGGCTGATGCCGAGCCGGGCGGCCTCGGCCGTGCGCGGCCTGATCTGTAGTTCCGGACGGGGCAGGGCGCCTTCAGACGAGACGTTGGCCAGCACCGGCGAGGCCCTGAGCTTCTGTTCCAACAGGCTGACGGCGTCGTTGAGGTCGTCTTCGTTGGTGGACAGGAAGTTGAAGGTCAGATCCCGTTCGGCGCGATCGTTGACCTTGGAGATGCGCACATCCGGGATGGATCCCACGGCATCAAAGATGTCCTTTTCCACGTCCCACTGCGGCCGGGTGCGACCGTGGTCTTCCACGCGCGGGATATACTGGCCGATCAGGGGCAAGCGGCCGAAGCCCTTGTTGACGATCGCTTTCACCAGCGAATGATCGATGTTGCCGAGGATGACGCGGACGGTGGCTCGACGCAGTTCGAGGTCGCCCTTGGGCGAGGCGCCGCCCAGCACGAAGACGCTCTGGACGCCCTCGATGTGACGAACGGCCTGGTCGACCTTCTCCGCTGTTTCGCTGGTTTCTTCCAAAGTCGCATTGGGGGGCAGTTCCACCGACAGTACGACGCGGGAATTGTCGTCGGGCGGCAGGAAGCTGCCGGGCACGCGGCTGAGGAGCGCGATGGAGCCGACCAGGAAGGCGATGGCACCCAGAAGCGTGGCATAGCGCCAGTACCAGCGGCGTGTCGTGCCGCTGACAAGGCGCGTGTAGGCCTTCATGATCCAGCCGTCATTGTCTTCATGGTCATCCATCGCGTCTTCGGCGCGCATCAGATAGGCGGCCATCAGCGGCGTGATGAGGCGGGCGACCATCAGCGAGAAGAACACCGAGAAGGCGACGGTCAGGCCGAACTGGATGAAGTACTGGCCGGGGATGCCCGGCATGAAGGAGACGGGCACGAAGACTGCGATAATCGTGAAGCTCGTCGCAATGACGGCGAGGCCGATCTCGTCGGCGGCCTCCAGCGAGGCGCGATAGGGAGTCTTGCCCATCTTGATGTGACGGGCGATATTTTCGATCTCGACGATGGCGTCGTCGACAAGAATGCCGGTGGCCAGCGTCAGGGCAAGGAAGCTGACGAGGTTCAGAGAGAACCCCATCATGTTCATGATCCAGAACGTGGGAATGGCCGACAGCGGCAGGGCAACGGCTGCAATCAGTGTGGCGCGCCAGTTACGCAGGAACAGGAAGACCACGATGACGGCAAGGATCGAGCCTTCCATCAGCGTGTGGAGTGCTGCCTCGTAGTTGCCGTAGGTGAAATAGACGGAATCGTCGACCATGGCGATCTCGACGTCCGGATGCGCCTTGCGCACCCCGTCGAGACTTGTCGCGACCGTTTCGGCGACGGAGACTTCGCTGGCACCCTTGGCGCGGAAGACGGCGAATGTGACCGCAGGCGTGCCGTTGAAGCGCGCGAACGACTTTGGCTCTTCGTAGGTATCGGTGATCCGGCCCAGCTCGGACAGTTTCACGAAGCGGCCGTTGGGGAGGGTAATCGTGGTATCGGACAGCTGCGCAACGCTGCGGGCATCGCCGAGCGTGCGGATCGTCTGCTCGTTGCCAGCCACCTGACCGCGGCCAGAGCCGAGATCGACGTTGGTGCCGCGCAGCTGGTCGTTGACGTCCGAGGCGGTGATGCCGTAGGCGTCCAGGCGGTCGGAATTGAGCGATACGCGCACTTCGCGGTCGGCGCCGCCGTAACGGTCGATGCGGCCGATGCCGACCTGTCCCTGAAGGGCCCGCTTGATCGTATCGTCGACGAACCAGGACACTTCCTCGAGGGTCATGTTGGGCGAAGAGACGGCAAAGGTCTGGATAGCCTGGCCTTCCACGTCCACCTTGCTGACGATCGGTTCCTCGATGCCGGCCGGCAGGTCACCGCGGATCTTGTCGATCGCGTCCTTGGCGTCCTGGACAGCTTCTTCCGTAGGCTTTTCGATGCGGAAGACGACGACCGTCTGCGATTGCCCGTCGGTGACGGTGGACTGCACCTCGTCGACGCCGCTGATGGAGGCGACGGCGTCCTCGACCTCCTTGGTCACCTGCATCTCGAGTTCGGCAGGCGAAGCGCCGCTCTGGGTCACGGTGATCGCGACAACCGGCACGTCGATGTTCGGGAAACGGGTGATCGGCAGGGCGTAGAAGGCCTGGATGCCGACGAAGAGCAGCAGGGCGAAGCCGAGAAGCGGTGCGATGGGGTTGCGGATCGACCAGGCGGAGAAATTCATCGTGCTCAGCCTCCGTTCACGATCGCAGCGGGCTGAGCCGCAACCGGCGTGATCCGGTCACCGTCGCGCACGAAGGCGCCGGCCTTGGCGACGACCTTGTCGCCGGGCTGCAATCCGCTGACGATCTGCACGAAGCCGCCGTCCTGGATGCCGATCACGACCTGGACCTGCTTGACCACATCGCCATCGACCCGGCGCGCGGTGGAGCCGCTGCGGCTCGTGGTGACGGCGGAAAGCGGCAAGGCAAGCGCGTCCGTTTCTGCAATGATGATCTCGGCGCTGGCATACATGCCGGCACGAGCCGTGGTGTGGTCATCGATGACGATGTGCACCGTGCCAAGGCGCGTGGTTGCGTCAATGGTCGGGGAGACGAGTCGGACCTTGCCCGGGATCGGCTTGCGACTTCCGGCGATCAGCACGTTGGCGCGCTGGCCGTTCTTGACTTTGGGAATATCAGTTTCGGAAAGGTCGGCCACGAGTTCTATTGCGCCATCCTTGATGACAGTGAAGAGCGGCTCGCCGGCGCCGCTGGCGATCGCGCCGATCTTGGCGTTCTTGGCGGATACTACGCCATTGACCGGCGTCTTCACGCCGGTGCGGGCAAGCTTCAGGTCCACGTCCTTGATCTGGGCATCGACCACGGCCACATCCGACTGTCCGACGGCCACGGCCTGGTTGGCGGCATTCAGCCGGGCATCGGCGACCTCGACCTGGGCGTTGGCCTGCTCCAGCTGGGAGACGGTGGTCGTGCCGCTTTGGCTCAGACGCTGCGTGCGGTCGCGCTGGCGGCGGGCATCATCCACATTGGCCTGAGCTTCCACAACCTGCGCCCTATACTGCGCGAGGCCTGCCTCGGCCTTGGCCCGGTTTGCCTGCAGCTGGCTCTTTTGCAGGATCAGGTCGTCATCGTTCAGGGATGCCAGAACGCTGTCGGCCGTGACGATGCTGCCGACGTCGACGTTGATGGTTCTGATCGACAGGCCGTCCACGAGCGGCTGAACGTAGATCTCGTCGACCGGCCGGATCGAGCCGGTGCCGATGACGCGGTCGGTCAGGTGCTTCTGTACTGCCTCGGTGACAATGATGGAGGGAAGCTTGTGGGTTGAGGTGGTCTGGGCCGCATCCGGTGCAGGCTTGGGGGTCGCATCCTGCGCGAACAGCGAGGCGGAGGTGAGGACGCCAGCCAACAGCGCCGTCGATCGGATCAGGGTGGGCACAATGCGATACATGCAACAACTTCCAGGTGAGAAGAGGGCTTTTGCTCGCTTTGGATCGGTCGGTTCCGCCACGCCCCTCCACGACGAAACCCAAAGATAGGTGGCAACCGCAAAAACCAGTTGCAAGACCAGCCAGATAAGAATTCTCCAGGCCGCAGTTTTACCTGCCGGCCCGGGATAAATCAATCCTCGGTGGTCCAGTGGGGGATGAGTATCGGCGATGAACGAGGGCGAAGCCGGGCAGCTTCGATTGACGCTGCCCGGCGCGTTGCTTGCTACTTCATGGCTGCGTCGGTGATGTCCGTGGTATAGGCACCGTCCGGCTTCTTGGCGATGATCTTCTGGTCGAGCAGTGCCTTGACCGTGCGGTCATAGGTGGCCATGTCGAGCTTGCCGGAGGCATCGCCGATCAGCTTTGCCACTTCGCCGACCATCCGCTTCTGGTGGTTCTCGTCCTGGGCACCATTGTCCATGACGATTTCGGCTGCTTCGTCCGGGTTGGCCATGGCGTATTTCCAGCCCTTCATGGAGGCGCGGACGAACTTGACCATGTCAGCCTTGAACTTCGGGTCCTTCAGCTTGCTGTCGAGTGCATAGAGACCGTCCTCCAGCAGGTCGTTGCCGAGCTGGGTATAGTTGAAGACGAGCAGGTCTTCCGGCTTGAAGCCGGCGTCGATCGCCTGCCAGTATTCATTGTAAGTCATGACCGAGATGCAGTCGGCCTGCTTCTGGACGAGCGGCTGAACGTCGAAGCTCTGCTTGAGAACGGTGACGCCGTCCTTGCCTTCGGTCTTGAGGCCAAGCTTGTTCATCCAGGCGAAGAACGGGTATTCGTTGCCGAAGAACCATACGCCGAGCGTGTGGCCCTTGAAGTCGGCCTCGCTCTTGATCGGGCCGTCCTTCGGGCAGATCATTTCCAGGCCCGACTTCTGGTAGGGCTGGGCGATGTTGACGAGCGGAACGCCCTTTTCACGGGCGACCAGCGCGCCGCCCATCCAGTCGACGATGACATCGGCGCCACCGCCGGCGATCACCTGTTCCGGAGCGATATCGGGGCCGCCCGGCTTGATCGTCACGTCGAGACCCTCGGCTTCATAGAAGCCCTTGTCCTTGGCCACGTAGTAGCCGGCGAACTGGCCCTGCGCGACCCACTTCAGCTGCAGCGCGATCTTGTCTGCCGCCATTGCCTGGACAGCCGCCAGGGACATGGCGCCTGCAAGCAGTCCCATCACGATCTTCTTCATTGCTGTTTCCCTCTGTTTTCGAGCTCTGTCATTGCCGTCCCTAAGCCGGGCCGGATCCTTCCTGCAGCCTCACCGGTTGGAGGGGTGCCAGAATGTCGTGAGGCGCTCCGCCAGCGCCACGATGCCATAGAAGACCGATCCGGCGAGCGCTGCAACGGCGATTTCGGCCCAGACCATGTCGACGTTCATGCGGCCGATCTCGGTGGAGATGCGAAAGCCCATGCCGACGATCGGGGTGCCGAAGAATTCCGCAACGATGGCGCCGATCAGCGCGAGTGTCGAGTTGATCTTCAGGGCGTTGAAGATGAAGGGCATGGCGGCGGGCAGGCGCAGCTTGAGAAGCGTCTGGCCATAGCCGGAGGCATAGGAGCGCATCAGGTCGCGCTCCATGGTGCCGGCAGCCGAAAGGCCTGCCACGGTGTTCACCAGCATGGGGAAGAAGGTCATGATGATGACGACGGCCGCCTTGGACTGCCAGTCGAAGCCAAACCACATGACCATGATCGGGGCGACGCCGACGATCGGCAGCGCCGACATGAGATTGCCGATCGGCATCAGGCCGCGGCGCAGGAAAGCGATCCGGTCGGCGAGGATGGCGGTGACGAAGCCCGCGGCGCATCCGACGACGTAGCCGAACACCACCGCCTTGAAGATAGTCTGCTGCACATCGGCCCAGAGGATGGACAGCGAGCCGGCAATGCGCAGGCCGATCGCCGATGGCGGCGGCAGGAGTATGAAGGGAATGCCGAAGCCGCGGGTGGCAGCCTCCCAGAGGATCAGGATCCACAGGCCGAAAATGCCGGGGATCAGCAGGCGCAGAATGCTGCCTTCGATCCGCGACCGGGGATGGATGGCCGACAGGCCGGAGGCGCAGCGCCAGGCGAGCAACCAGCCTGCCCCGAGCAGAAGGAAGAAGCTGGCCGAGGCCATGCCCTCGTTGCCCGAAAGACCGGACAGGAGCAGCCAGCCGGAGAGGTGGGCGCCGAGGAAGAGGATGCCCGCCAGTAGACGTGCGGGCAGGGCAAGAAACGAGAGGAGAGCCGAGCCGATGAGGAGAAGCAGGATAAGAGCGGTGCTTCCGGTCGAGAAGGGGGAGGCGGCCTCCGCAAGCAGCAGCGGCAGGAAGGGCAGGGCCGCTATGCAGAGCAGCAGCGCCAGCACACCCTGCCAGGAGCGATGGATAAGCGTCATGCGGACCTCCCGCCCATGGACCGGTTGACCGTCCTGCCGATCAGATCCACCACGGTGACGAGAAGCGCTGCGAGGATGGAGCCTGCAATCAGGGCTGCCCACATGTCGATCGTCTGGCTGTAATAGGAGCCGGCGAGCAGTTTTGAGCCGAGACCGGCGACGGCCCCGGTCGGCAGTTCCCCGACGATGGCGCCCACAAGGCTTGCGGCGATCGCCACCTTCATCGAAGCAAAGAGGAAGGGGATGGAGGCTGGCAGGCGCAGTTTCCAAAAGGTCTGCGCGGCCGTGGCATTATAGGTGCGCATCAGGTCGAGCTGGAGAAGTTCCGGTGAGCGCAGGCCTTTCACCATGCCGACGGCGACCGGGAAGAAGGACAGGTAGGTGGAGATGAAGGCCTTGGGGATCAGCCCGGTGATGTTGATGGCGCCAAGCACCACGATCACCATCGGCGCCACGGCAAGCACCGGCACCATCTGCGAGGCGATGATCCAGGGCATGAGGCTGCGGTCGAGAGTCTTTATATGGACGATACCGATCGCGATCAGCATGCCCAGCAGAGTGCCGGCCGCAAAACCGACGGCGGTCGAGGAGAGGGTCACCCAGCTGTGGTAGACGAGGCTGCGATTGCTGCTGAGGCTGCGCAGGAAAGTATTCTCGAACAGGTTCTGCATAACCTGATGCGGTGCCGGCAGCACGGGCTTGGGCTGCGCCATGGTCTTTGCGATGAATTCTGATGTCGTCGAGGTCACATTGGCGCGCCGGTCGAGATCGCGCTGGAAGGGCGCATTCATGAAGAAGGCGCCGGCATACCAGACGAGGATAATGATCAGGACGATCGCCGCCACGGGCAGGATGCGGTCGCGGACAAGCCTCTCCTTTTCCATCAGCTTTTGGCCTCCAGCGGAAACAGCATCAGGACCATGGCGACGACGCCAAGCCCAATGCCGGCCAGTTGCGGCAGGCTGGGGCGTTCGCCGAACAGGGTAAAGGCGATGACGTTGATCAGCACGAGCTGCGCGACTGCCGAGGCCGAGATGGCGAGGCCCAGGCCGCCCTCCCGCATCAGCTTCACCATCATCAGGTTGCCGACGCAATAGAGCGCCAGGGAGAGGAGCAGGAGGAGGATGTTGCTGTTGCCGATATAGGCACGCGAGGCGGTCGCCGCTGCCAGAAAGGCCACCATGGCACCTGCCAGCCAGAGGAGGAAGGTGGGGTTCATGGGGTGTCACTCCGGTAGGCCCCGGAGTTCTGTTTGGCACCCCCCTCTGTCCTGCCGGACATCTCCCCCTCAAGGGGGGAGATCAGACCGTGGCGAGGCTTTGCCCATCTCGACGGCAGCTCGTGAAGTGGGGTCGGCGCCGCTTGCCGATCTCCCCCCTTGAGGGGGAGATGTCCGGCAGGACAGAGGGGGGTATAGCCGATCGCCGCTTCCTTGCTCATAGGTGTGCCCCGCGCGCAGACCCTCCGGACGAGGTGAGCGATCGCCAGGAATTCCGGTTTTTCGCGGCGGAAGCGCGCGCCGAAAGGGCGGAAGTCGCGCAGCGTATCACACATTGCGGCTTCTGCTTTGGTCAGCTCACGGCGGAGCCGATGGGCATGGGATCTGGTTATGGGATCGATGTTGGAATGCGGCATGGTCGAATGCCTTCCATGAATGATGGTGCAAGAGTTTTCCCCGCCCCAACCCCTCCCCACAAGGGGGAGGGGCTTAACCCAGCCACTCCTCCTTAAATTGCTTGGGATGGTCGGTAGCCGCGGGTGTTCTCCCCCACAAGGGGGAAGAGGATTCGCGGTGACGTCTCGCCTTGCATTGGACGTTTGCGACCGGGTTAAGCCCTCCCCCT
>UCJA01000041.1 GCA_900472675.1 Hyphomicrobiales bacterium | reverse complement strand
TGACTTGGAGGTCAAACATGAACCTGAAGAGCCTTCTCCTTGGCTCCGCTGCGGCCCTCGCAGCAGTGTCCGGCGCAAATGCAGCCGACGCAATCGTAGCTGCTGAGCCGGAGCCCATGGAATACGTTCGCGTTTGCGACGCATTCGGCACCGGTTATTTCTACATCCCCGGCACGGAAACCTGCCTCAAGATCGGCGGTTACGTCCGTTTTGAAGTTCAGTGGAACGACCAGGACGGCGACAACAACTGGAACGCCCGTACACGCGGTCTGGTAAACTTCGAAACCAAGAGCGACACCGAATACGGTGCTCTGGGTTCCTACATCGCTATGCGCACCTGGGCTGAAGAAGATTACAACGGCGGTTCCGTTGAACTCGACGAAGCGTACATCACGCTCGGCGGCTTCAAGGTCGGCTACATGTACAACTACTGGGACGCCGATCTGTCGGGCGAAACCGATGATATCGGTTCCAACCGTCTGAACGCAGTTGGTTACAACTACGTCGGTTCGACTGTTTCGGCTGGTGTGTTCGTTGACGAACTCAGCAAGCGTTACAGCGAAGATCCGGTCGGCAACGTCAACCGCTACGGCAACGACGGCGTTGGTGTTGAAGCCCAGGTTTCCGGCGCTTTCGGCCCGGTTTCGGCTGCCCTGCTCGGTGGTTACGACTTCCACGTCAACGACGGCTCGATCCGTCTGATCCTGTCGGCTGACATCGGTCCTGGCACGCTGAGCGGCGCTGGCGTCTGGTCTTCCGGTGCGAACGCCTACTACGATCTGGCAGAGTGGACCGTTGCTGTTCAGTACGCTGCAAAGCTGAACGACAAGTTCTCGATCACCCCGGCCTTCCAGTACTGGGATTCGATCAACTATGACGCTTCTGGCGACTTCGGCGGTGGCGATGCTTGGCGCGCTGGCGTAACCATGGACTACAAGATCACTGAAGGTCTGACGTCCAAGGTATCGGTCCAGTACACCGACTCCGACGACAACGACGACTCCGTATGGAGCGGCTTCGTTCGCCTGCAGCGCTCGTTCTAATCGATCGATCGTTTCTTTTGGAAAGCCCGGACAGTGTCCGGGCTTT
>UCJA01000033.1 GCA_900472675.1 Hyphomicrobiales bacterium | reverse complement strand
TGACCTGAGACCCAAAACTTCCTCCAAATTTTGGTAGAGTCCGTTCCTCTGAGGAGACGGACAGGATGAAGCATTCACGGTTCACGGATGAGCAGATCATCGGGATATTGAAAGAGCAGGAGAACGGGCTGAGGACGGCCGATGTCTGCCGCAAGCACGGAATATCCGAAGCGACCTTCTACAAATACAAGGCGAAGTTCGGCGGCATGGAGATTTCCGATGCCCGCAAGCTGAAGGCTTTGGAAGACGAGAACGCCAAGCTGAAGAAGCTGCTGGCCGAGACCATGCTGGACAATGCCATTTTGAAGGATGTCGCTTCAAAAAAATGGTGACGCCCGATGTGAAGCGGGACGCTGTGGCTCATGTCTGCAAGCAGCATGGGGTGAGCCAGCGTCGGGCGTGCGAGGTTTTGTCCATCGACCGGTCGAGCGTGCGATACCGCAGCGTCCGGCCTGATGACGCTGATATCCGTGAGGCTATGAAGGCGGTCGCATCCGAGCGCCGTCGTTTCGGGTATCGGCGCATTCACGTCATGCTGGATCGGCAGGGGATTGTCATGAACCTGAAGAAGCTTCGGCGTCTTTATCACGAGGAAAAGCTGACCGTGCGCAAACGGGGCGGGCGCAAACGGGCTTTGGGAACGAGACGGCCTCTGGCACTGCCTTCGCGTGCCAACGAGCGCTGGAGCCTGGACTTCGTCAGCGACGCCTTCACGGATGGTCGTCGCTTTCGGGTCTTGGCTGTTGTCGACGATTTTACCCGCGAATGCCTGGCGCTGGTCGCCGACACGTCGCTCTCAGGTCGTCGGCTTGCACGGGAACTCGATGCTGTCATCGCCCAGCGAGGAAAGCCACGAACGATCGTTTCCGACAATGGCACGGAGATGACAAGCATGGCTATTCTGGAATGGTGCCAAAACACGCACATCGACTGGCATTACATCGCGCCGGGCAAGCCAATGCAGAACGGCTTTGTGGAAAGCTTCAATGGCAGCTTCCGCGACGAATGCCTCAACGAAACCCTGTTCTCGTCGTTGACGCAGGCCAGGACGGAAATCATCGCATGGAAGGAGGACTACAATCGAAACCGACCACATTCATCGCTAGGCAACATCACACCCAGTGAATTTGCATCGCAAATCGCTCTGGAAAAACGGGCCGCATAAGGCCAGATTGAAAACCCAAGACTCTCCTGAAAATTGGAGGGAAGATGGGTCTCAGGTCA
>UCJA01000038.1 GCA_900472675.1 Hyphomicrobiales bacterium | reverse complement strand
AGTTCATCCCCGCTCGCATGGCCGAACGTGTCGTTAACAAGCTTCAGATTGTCCAGGTCAACCAGCAGGATGCCCCAGACCGCGCCGCTGGTCAGACCTTGCTCTGAAAGGACCTGGTTAAACTTGGCGCGATTTGGCAAGCCGGTTAGTGCGTCGGCATAGGTCAGACGCTGCCGCTCGCGCACGCGCTCGTCGCGCTCGATTGCGATTGCGCAGAGATGGACGCAGGTGTCGACGATCTGTTGTTCCAGCTCGCCCGGCCCGCGGTGCTCCCGATAGTAGAATGCGAAGGTACCGACAACGCGATCGGCGCTGAAGATTGGTGTCGACCAGCACGCCTTCAAGCCGAGCGGCAGGACGAGATCCTTGAACTCAGCCCAACGCGGATCATGCTCGATATCTTCAATGCTCACCGATTTGCCTTTGTAGGCAGCAGTACCGCACGAACCGGCCGCCGGACCGATCAACAGGCTGTCGAGAGCTGCAGAGTAATGATCTGGAAGCGATGGGCCGCTAAGAGGATGGAGACGTCCTGCCTCCGCCCTCAGAACAGAACACACTGCCCCCGGAACCATCGACTCGACCTCAAGGCACAGCCGGTCGAGCGTCGGGCGCAACGGCTCTCCTCTGGCAATCATTTCGAGGATAAGGTTCTGTAACTTCAGGATCATAAAATAAACAGTTCTGTTACGGGGTGTAACCCTTAGCACTGCAACCTATCAGTTACTCTTGCATCATAACGTAAAAATTTAGCACCGTCTAAATATTGGTGTTCATGCGTTGCCGAGGCGATCCTGCGGAAAGCGCCCAGACCAAGGGTGAAGACCAAGTTCCCGTTCGCTCTTCATGGAGCCCGCGCCGTCGGCTTGCCGATGTGAAATCGAGCCGCGCAACCGGCAGCCTTGCTGGAAACACCAGCCGGGTGCTGTCGAAGTCGGGTAGACCCTGCTGATGGATCGCTGCAGCGTCTAAGTCCGGCCCATTGCCGATGCTTATTCACTGACCATGGCAAGGCTTCTGGAGCGCCTCAGCGATCTATCCGTAAAGCGGCACAATGATATCCGACGACAGCGAATAGTGCCGCATCGTCCCATCGGCTACCCCGTCCTGTATCGAGCGGAGCGGATCAATGGCGATCTGGTCGCTATTGAGCGCAGGCGCAGGACTTAAGGATCGGAGATAGCCGTGATGCAACATCAGAAACCACTCGTCGCAGTCGTCGGAGCGACCAGCAAACAGGGCCGGAGTGTCGTCACGACGCTTCTCGGCAGTCAGCGCTTTCGCGTTCGTGCGCTGACCCGCAACTGCAACTCTCCAGCCGCTCGTGCCCTGAAGGATCTGGGCGCCGAGCTTGTGAGCGTTCCTCTTGAACTGGGCCACTCAGAGGAGTTCGAACGCGCCTTTGAGGGAGCTACGGGCGTCTTTCTGATGCGCCCCCGGTTGCACCGCCCGATACCAGTGAGGCGCCTCTCGGTCGGCAGCTTGCAGACGCCGCCGTTGCAGCCGGCGTGCAGCATGTCGTGTTCAGCACGCTTGAGAATGTGGATCGAATTTCGGGCGGGGCAAAATATGCGCCACACTTCACCGACAAAGCCGAGGTTGCCGACTATATCCGTGGGCTTCCAATCTCCCACTCCTTCATCATGCTGGCCTTCTTCTACACCAACCTGCTGGAGTATTACGTCCCGCGCTACGATGGCGATACGCTACTCTTGCCGATCTACCTTCCGGACGATTTCCGTGCCCCCTTCGTCGATCCGCTGACGGCTACGGGACCGGTCGTGCTCGAGATCTTTTCCAATCCTGGGCTCTATGCCGGAAGAACGCTGCCGATCGTTGGCGACACGATCTCCCCGCGTGAAATTGTCGATACTTTCCAGCAGGTGACCGGCATCAAGGCCGAATATCGCAATGCATTCACGCGTGAGGGAATGCTGGAGAATTTCCCTGCCTTTGCCGACAACGAACTGCTGGTGCGGGAACTTCTTGGAATGGTCGAATATGCTGTCGAATACGGCTATTTCGGCAAGGAGCATGACCTGGAATGGAGCCGTAGGCTTACACCTGGAACGTTGAACTGGGAGCAATTCCTGCGAACGACAGGATGGCGAGGCAACCAAAAGTCCTTCGGCATTTAAAGTCGGACGCTACTTGATGGGTGGGGTGTGATCCCCGGCAGCTTTCTGATCTCCTCGACCAGAAAATCGACAAGCAACCGAACGCGGGCGATGCCTGCGCGTTCGGGAACGATAAGCAGAGTGATTGGAGCAGCATCGAGTTCGTACTCATCGAGCACAGTTTCGAGCTTGCCTTCAGCCAACAAATCCTGAACGAGCCAGAGATGCGCAGGTGCGATGCCGCGCCCGGCGGCAAGAGCGGCACGGGCGGCCAGCCCATTGTTGACACGCAACGTGCCGCCTACCGGAATTATCAGGCGTGTCCCGTCCGAAGCAGACAAAAAAAGATGGTCGCTTCCAGCCATGTTGGACATCACGATGCCGTTGTGGTGCGCCAAGTCTGCCGGGCGCGATGGCTTCCCGTGGCTCGACAAATAAGCAGGCGATGCCACCAGGTTTTTGCGGCTTGCCCCGATCGCGACAAGCTTCATTGCCTCATCGAGGACCGGCCCCAGACGCAACGCGACATCCACGCCCTCGCGGGCGAGATCAATGCGTTCGTCGGTGAGATGGAGGTCTATCCGGACATCCGGATGCATGTCCTGAAAAGCAAAGATCATGCGGGCGACATGCATCACACCGAGGGCCGCGGTGCAGGATACACGGACTTCGCCGACAGGCACGCGCCGGGCGTCCCTTGCCTCTTCCGTGGCATGTTCCACAAGTCGCAGGATCTGCAGGCAGTTCGTGTAGTACCGGCTGCCTTCTTCTGTCAGCGTGACGCGTCGCGTAGTTCGACCAAGAAGAGGCACGCCCACTGCCTCTTCTTGCTCGTTGATGTGGCGGGTAACGGTGGACTGGCCGATACCAAGCTCGCGGGCGGTCGCTGAAAGACTGCCGCGCTGTGCAACGCGGACAAAGGTCCGCATGCGATCCAAGGACAGGCCTCTGTCATCCATTTTTTGGCACAATCCCAATCATGACCCTATGTAATCTGCAAATCGACTGCTGACCATAGCGGGGCATCCGATCATCGCAATATTACCTCCTCGAGCGACTAAGAGACGCCGGTCCGCACTGATGTCCGCTGTCAGGCGATGACAATGACGACCTCTACGTCGGATATGAAGGCGCGTTGCGGAAATTATTTCTGCATCCCGCCAGAAGCGTTCACCGGCCACCGTAGCGGTGCCGCTACGGTGGGATCGGTACAACTGATCCAACCGCAGACTGCGGCGTCTGCTATTGCGCTACGTCGATGACGATCTTCCCAAATGCGCCTCGATCGAGGTGGTCGAAGGCTGACGGAAGATCGGCCAGTGAATAGCAGGAATCCACAACAGGGGTGATTCCCGTCTGATCGATCGCTCTGACGAAGCCTTCCAGCGCTGTCCTGCTCCCGGTTCCAATGCCGTGAACTGTTATGTCCTTAAGCATCAGCGGCATAGCTGGTGCACTGATGTCCCAGCCGTCCAGCGCGCCGATCTGGCAGACATGGCCCCCAACCGTTGTGACCTGGATGGATTGCCCGAGATGCTTGCCGCCAATAACTTCCAGGGCGACGTCTACGCCTCGGTCCGACGTCAACTGGTAGACCGTTTCCATCCAGTCGGTGTTAGCATCGATGAAGTGGTCTGCGCCTAAAGCCTTCGCGTGGTCTTCGTATTCTGGTCGACCACAAACGATCACCCTTGCACCGTGGGCTTTTGCGATCTGCAGTCCGAACAGAGCCACGCCGCCGGTGCTCGGGATGAGCACCGTATCGCCAGCTCGAACTCCAGCTCGCTCGACCAGCGCAAACCAGGCTGTAAGACCAGCGACCGGGAGTGTGCAAGCCTGCCGGGCTATCAAAGTCTCAGGTGCTAAGACAAACCAGTCCTCCGGCATCGCGACGTATTCGGCGAGCACACCCGGATAAAGGCCACCCAAAGTCTGATAGGCAGGCGTTCGGGCAGTGCCGGCGCGCAGACCGTCGATCCAGTCTGGCGTTGCCGTCGAGATGACCTTCGAGCCCAACCTGAACCGGGCAGTGCCCTCTCCGAGACCGACGACTTCTCCGGCAAGGTCGGAGCCCGGCGTGAATGGGAAGTTGAGAGGAAGTCCTCGTCCTGTCTCGACGACCATCTTGTCGCGGTAATTCAGCGCGACCGCATTCACTTTGATCAAAACCTCTTTCAGACCAGGTCTCGGCACCTCGACATCGTTCAGTTTCAGGTGCTGCCTGCCAACTGCGTCTATTTCCCAGCGTTTCATCGTCGCATCTCCGCTCGTTCCGGAAGGCGATGCGATTCCGATATTGTATCGGTCTCTCCATCCGTCTTCTGGCAGAGTTATGCAGCATGGCGATTGTGGTTGGATATGGTATCAATTCGGCATGACGTATTGCGCCTGAGGATCATAATGGACGGTGCGGAATTTTCTCAACTCAAGGCTTTCGTCGCAGTCTGCGATGAACGGGCATTCGGACGCGCGGCAAAACGGCTGGGGATATCGCCTTCGGCTCTGAGCCGCTCCGTCCGCTCGCTGGAGAGCCGCCTCGGGATACGCCTCCTTAATCGAACAACGCGCAGCGTCGGACTGACGGAAGCTGGAAGCGTCCTCTACGATCGCATCAAGCCGATGATGATGGGGATGGACGAGGCCGTGTCGGTCGTCGGAGCCTATCAAAGTGAGCCGAAGGGCGTGGTTCGTGTGAATCTGCCGAGCATTGCCGCGCAGATTGCAGTTCTGCCAAGACTGCGCCAGTTCCGTCTTGCCTATCCCGAGGTCCGCCTTGATCTCGTGACCTGAGACCCATCTTC
>UCJA01000042.1 GCA_900472675.1 Hyphomicrobiales bacterium | reverse complement strand
AGCGTTCCATCCTCGGCATAGGCCTGCGAGCGGACGGCGACGAGTTGCGCTGCCGCGACCGCCGCTTCCGCCTGGGCAAGGCTCAAGGCCGGGCGCAGATCACGATCCGAGAGCTTAGCGGCGCGGATCACCAGTCCGAGCGTCGTCCCCTGCAGGAGAACGGTGACCAGAATAGCGGCGAAGGCAGCGACCAGCATCAGGTCGCGGCCGGGCATTGCTTCCGGTACCGTCAGCGCGACGGCAAGGGTCACCACGCCGCGCATGCCCGCCCAGCTCATCACAGTTGCTGCTCTTGGGCCAAGCGGCTCGTCGATGGACATTCCCATGCGTTTTAGCAGCGCCAGAATGGCGTCGCAGCCGAAGATCCAGACGAAGCGCGCCAGCGTCATCGCGACGATGACCCCCAGGATCGGCACCGCCATAGTGGAAAGGACAGTCTCGAACCCCCCGACGCGCTCCAGCACGCCGCGCAGCGAAAGCCCGATCAGGATGAAGATCATCGCCTCCATCAGGAACACCATGACGTGCCAGAAGGCACCGGCGCGGATGCGAACGCTCGCGGTAAAGACCACATGCTGGTACCAGCCGAAGACCAGCCCGGCGGTGACGGTGGAGATGACGCCGGAGACGTGGACCGCTTCGCCCGCCAGATAGGCGGCCCAGCCAAGAATGAGGGACGCAAGGATCATCAGGGTCTCGTCGCCGAGCCGGCGCAGCAGAAGCGTCCAGATCCCACCCACGACCGCGCCGACCACGACACCGCCGATCGCCAGGAACCCGACTTCGAGGCTCGCATCGACGGCATCAAAACTTCCCGTCAGGGCGGCGGCGACAGCGAAACGGAAGAGCACCAGACCGCTCGCGTCATTCAGAAGGCTTTCGCCCTCAAGCAGCGTGGTCAGCCGTCGCGGAAGCTTGACCCGCTGGAGAACCGCACGCGCAGACACGGCATCCGGCGGTGAGACGATGGCGCCAAGCGCAAAACAGGCGGCCCAGGGCAGCGCCGGCACCAGCCAATGGACAACGATTCCCACCACAAGGGTGGTAAAGACGACGGCGCCGATTGCGAGCGACAGAATGCCGGCGCTGTGCCGCCGGAATGCGGCAAGAGCGGTATAAAACGCACCGTCCATCAGAAGAGGCGGCAGGAAGAGTACGAGGACGAGCTCGGGATCGAGCTCGATCACCGGCAATCCGGGAAGGAAGGCGAGAGCCCCGCCGCCGACGAGAAGGGCGACCGATGGCGGGAGCTTGGCGCGCTCGGCAAACCAGTGCAGGGCGAGGATCGCCAGTAGCAGGGTAAAGACCAGTTC